>NZ_CP130748.1:1200000-2400000 GCF_030563405.1 Vibrio sp. SNU_ST1 | reverse complement strand
TAGAAGCTGCAATCGTTGCCACACCGTCACCAGTAATTGTGCGGTGTAAACCTGGCTTCTTAAGGTAGTCTTTACCGGTTACATTAGAGATAGCAAGCATGTCGCCTACGTGTTCAACAGCAGGTGCAATCGCTACAAATACCATAAAAAAGATAGCGTTGATGTTGAACTCTGGTGCTGTGAAGTTTGGTAGAGCTAACCAAGCAGCTTGAGCTACAGGGGTAAAATCAACGACGCCGTATACTAAGCTCGTCACATAACCAGCAACAATACCGCCGAAGATCGGCAGCAGCTTAAGAAAGCCTTTCGAGAAAACACTGATGACAATCGTTACCAGTAATGAGATAGAAGAAATCCATAACGCGGCGTCTGCTTCAATCAGTTGAACCGCACCATCGCCTGTTTTACCTAGAGCCATGTTTACCGCAACAGGTGCAAGACCTAAACCGATAACCATGATTACAGGGCCAACCACGACTGGGGGAAGCAGTTTATGGATGAAGGCGACACCACGTACTTTAATCAATGCACCCATTAATACATACACAACACCTGCAGCCATAAGGCCGCCCATGGTTGCACCAACACCCCAAGTTTGAATGCCGAACATGATAGGTGCGATGAATGCAAAAGAAGACGCTAAGAAGATTGGCACTGAACGGCGTGTAATAAGTTGGAATAGAAGGGTACCGATACCTGCACCAAAGAGCGCTACGTTTGGGTCAAGGCCTGTCAGCAGGGGCACCAATACAAGTGCGCCAAAAGCAACAAATAGCATTTGCGCACCTTGCAAAGCATTTTTCATGTTATGTCCTTAAATGGTCTTTATATGAAAAGTGAAAATAAAAATTCGCGGGATTCTATCACTTGGCAATCGGTTGCTATGTCGGGTAGATCAAATTTATTTATATTAGTGATGTTTATCTCTATCAAAATAAGAAAAATTTAGTTTACAAGTGAACGATTTATCATGGTTAGGTGATATTTTGTGGTTATTAAACGCAGTGTGCGCTATCGACCTTGCCCCTCAATCCATAGTTGCTTATCATCAAGGCACAAGCTTTGAATATTAGGATCAATATGCGCTACATAGCATTGTTGTTGATGGGACTATTAGCCTCTCCGAGTTATGCCTTAACTCAAGTAGATATCTTTAGTGCTGAAGTTGCGATTAACGCCGAAGACAAACAACCAGAACAAGTGGCAAGAAATACTGGCATGGAGCAGGTATTGATACGTGCGACTGGCCAAACTGATGTCGCGTCGAATGAGACGATTCAAAAGGCGATGCGTAAGAGTGCGCAGTACATGTCTCAAATGAGTTTTGGCGAAAGCAATGACCAATCAACATTGCGCATGCGTTTTAACGGCGCCCAAATTCGTTCACTACTGACTCAAGCGCAATTACCGTACTGGCCTGATACACGCTCAAATATTCTTGTTTGGCTGGTGGAAGAGAATAACTACGACAAGAACATTGTCTGGGAACACTCCAACTCACTGTTAGTTGCAGGCTTACAAGCCAATGCAAAAGAGCGAGGTTTGCCTTTGATGTTTCCTGTTGGTGATTTTGACGATGTTACGGGAATCGCTACCTCGGATTTATGGGGCAACTTTGTCACACCGATTAGCAATGCGAGTCAACGTTATCCGGTTGATGCTGTTTTGGTGATTAAGGCACAACCTTCTGGATTACGTTGGACTTTATATGATCAAACCCCAAACCAGTTAACGAGCGCACCAACATCACCGGTAATCGGCTCGGTATCGGGTAACAGTGCGGCGACGTCTAAGAAACTGGTTGATCAAATCAGTAATTATTACGCAGGGAAGAGTGCTGTTGTTGTAGCAAGTGAATCATCAGAGTCGATTTTAACGCAGTTTATCAGTTTGAATAATGCTCAAGACTTTTTCCAATTGGAGAATGCGCTTAAGCGTCTAAACTCGGTTGCAAGCTTAGATATTCTACAAATTCAAAACAATGAAGTGACGTTCCGAATTCATTTGTTATCGACCCAACAAGAGTTTGAGCAAGAAGTTGGAAGTATTCGCCAAGTCGCGAAGGTTGAAGCGTCTTATATTGAACCTGAAGTGAGCCCTGAGTTCGAAGCGCAAGATAACACTATGTCTGTAGGCGATGACACTGCCGTTATTGCTGGTGCGAAGGGTGATGAAACAACCCCAAGTATTCAAGTGATTAAAGGCAGCGACCTATCAGTGGATACTGAGCTAACAAATACGACTGACGTGACGCGAGAGGAATCTGTCGCGGAAGAGCTACCTGTCACAGCGCCTGTACATGCGAAGCCAAGCTTAATATACGAATGGGTTCGCTCGTGATCGTTTACCGACATGACTGATTGATACGAAATCATGAAAAAAGCCCTGCAAGAGAAATCTCGCAGGGCTTTTTGTTTATTTGTTGTCATGTCAGATCTAGAGCATCGAATCAATATTATTGCTCGAACTTCGCTTTCTCTTTCTTTTCTACTTCAGAAAGGCGCTTAAGCTTGATGCCTAATTCCTTGGCACGAAAACGAGTAAATAAGATATTACCCGTAAAGCCTAGCGTAGTCAGAAGCAGCTCTACTGCTGCCAGAAGGCGTTCACCACCATCGATATATAAGATGGTGAGAGCATGCAGAAAGTAGAGCATCAAGACGAAATTTGCCCAAGCATGCGTATAAGGTTTACCTGCTAGAATGCCCGGTAATGGTAGTAACAGCGGTACAGCCCAAGCAATGGCCAGTGTGACATTACTGAGATGCGGGTGCGGTGAAAGCGTCATCTGCCAAGCAACCACCCAAAATAAAAGCGACAAGTTGCCCGTTAAAGCAAGGTAACGCAATAACTTGGTTTTGGGAGACATCGGTCTTTCTGACATATACATCATTGAGGTATTCCCTTTTGCTTTATTGCGATACGCGCTAGGCGTTGACCTAGCTTTTGTGCCAACTCAATTTCTTCTTTGCTTAATGAAGCTCGCTCTCCGGTACTACTTGCACCGTAAGGTGTACCACCAGTTTGAGTGGTGTGCAGCGCAGGTTCTGAGTAGGGGATCCCCACAACTAACATGCCATGATGAAGGAGGGGCAACATCATGCTTTGTTGTGTGGTCTCTTGTCCGCCATGCAGCGATGAAGATGAGGTAAATACACAAGCAGGCTTGTCGATCAGATCGCCATTGATCCACAGTGATGTCGTGCTATCCCAAAAGTGCTTCATTGGCCCTGCCATGTTGCCAAACCAAACTGGGCTGCCTAGTGCTAAGCCATCGCAAGAACAGAGCTCTTGTGATGTCGCAATAGGATCTGTTGGTTGATAACGCGAATCCGGCTGCTCTTCTACCGTGTACACGTCGTTCACTGTTCTTAGCATGGCTTCACAATGAGGAATGGACTCCACCCCGCGAGCGATTTGCCTTGCTAGCGCTTGGGTGTTGCCGTGTCGACTATAGTAGAGAACAAGAATGTTGATGCTCATATTGAATTACAGAATCTCTAGTACTTGTTCTGGTGGACGACCAATTTTTGCTTTGTTGTTCGCGACAACCACTGGGCGTTCAAACAGTTTTGGATTCGTTGCCATCGCAGCGAAAAGATTTTCATCAGTCACTGATGCGTCACCAAGGTTCGCTTCTTTGTAATCCGCTTCTTTGGTACGCATCATGTCGCGAACACTCTCAAAACCAAGCTGAGTGAAAAGCACTTTCAGCTGTTCAACAGTCAAAGGCGTATCTAGGTATTTGATCACCTCTGGTTGTACGCCGTTTGTTTTAAGCAGTTCGAGAGTTTGACGACTCTTTGAGCAGCGTGGGTTATGATAAATCACGACAGACATGGTTCTTCCTCATTATTATTTTTGATTTAATAGTTCAGTCGAAGCCAACTGAGTGGCTTCTTATTGTGTAACGTTGAGCTTTCTTTGTATTTTGGCAACGTGCTTCGCTGCCAGTCATATACCTATTGCAACGACAAGAAGCGTTCGCGCTGTATCATTAGTTGATCAATTCGAGCGTCATAACGTGCTTGTTTTAGGCTGCCTAGTTCCGCGATTTGGCTCGCCTGCGTGTAGTACTGAATCGCTTTGTTCCAGTTGGCTTGCAGTGCCAAGATCTCTGCTCTAGCAGCAAGTTCTTCATCGCTATTACCAAGGCTTGTATTTGCCTTTGAAAGCAGGTACCAGCCATTGGTGTCGTTCGGATTATCATGTGTGTAACGTTGCAATACGCGAACGGCTTCCTGTAGGTCTTCATTTTCGATCAGCGCATTGGCGTAGTTAATGGTTAGAACTGGGTTGTTTGGTTGACGAACCAGTGCTGACTCTAGTTCTTTAATCGCAATTTCAGGTTGTTTTTGTTCAATATGCAGATCTGAAATGGCATCTAGATAAAACAGGTTGGTTGGATCGCTGTTGATGAGTTTGGTCAGAATCAGCTCTGCTTTATCTAATTTTTTAGAATCAAGGTATACCAGTGCTTGGCCATATTCTAATGATGGAACCATGGCTTTAGGTGCTGTCTTCAGCTTACGCTCAAACCAATCTAGGGCAGCATCATTATTGATGCCAGCATAGCGCGCGACAATGCGAGCTCTTGCTAGATGGTAATCCAGTGACGGAGCCAATTTTAGTGGTGTATAGCTACGAGCGCGAGCACGTGAATCTGTGATTCGGTCTTCTGGTAATGGGTGGGTTAATAGCATTGGTGGCGGTGTGCTTGCATAGCGGTATTCATCAGCTAATCGGCCAAAGAAGCGTGGCATAGCGTTTACATCGAACCCAGCTTTCGCAAGCGTGTTGATGCCAAAGCGGTCAGCTTCTTTTTCATTACTGCGGGTGTAGTTGATTTGGCTTTGCATGTTGCCTGCCGTTGTTGCAGTGATGGCTGCGATACCAGCTTCAGGTGCAGCTATGGCCAATAATACAGAAGCTGCGAGCGCTGCAATAGTTGCAGGTGAACGGCGAGCTTGATCTTCCATACTACGTGCTAAGTGACGCTGAGTAACGTGCGCGATTTCGTGCGCTAATACGGAAGCCAGTTCACTTTCAGACTGTGCATGCAGGAACAAACCTGAGTGCAAAGCAACATAACCACCAAAAAAAGCAAAAGCGTTGATGTTGCGGTCGCGGATCATAAAGAACTGAAAAGGTGTCTTTACATCATTTGCGTTCGCGACAAGGCGATGACCAAGCGTGTCAATGTATTGGTTTAGAACCGGGTCGTTTACGATAGGCTGGCTGCTTCTGATGATGCGCATGTAAGCATCACCATAGATAAGCTCTTGGTCGATAGTGAGTGTGCCGCCAGCAGCGGTGCCGATATCGGGTAGCTCCAAACCATTGGTATTTGCCAACGTTGGGGGGCTTAATGTAGCTGCGATGCATAAGCAAGCAATTGAGCGAGCGCGTTTAAACATATTAGTCAGTAATACTCCGTTTCTTCTGACAGTAAGACAAGTGCAATGCAAATTGGTTCTCTATCTGATGTAATCTTTACCAAGTGCGTGCGCTATCATGAAGGAAGATGAATGAATGATGGCGCGTTTTCAAAAACAGATTACAATACGACCCTTATAATAAGCATCGAGCTAAAGAATGACACCTAATATTCTAGATTTACGCCAAGAGCGCTGTCCAATGGCACTATTATTAGCCAAGCGTCACAGTGTAAAGTTGGAAGTAGGGCAATCATTGTCAATTTATGTCTCTGATAACAGCTCGATGAAAGATATTGTTACTTTTTTGTCTAAGCAAGCCTATGACGTCACCGTAGAGGTTTGCTCTAATTACCATCATCTCCTCGTCACTAAAAAGGAATTGCAGTCAAATGCTTGAAATGGTCAATCGTTGGTATAAACGACGTTTCTCAGATCCCCATGCTGTCAGCTTGGTTGCCATCATTCTCTTCGGCTTTATTACGATCTACTTCTTTGGTCACCTCATTGCCCCACTTTTAGTGGCTATTGTGTTGGCTTACCTGCTTGAGTGGCCTGTTACTCAACTTCAAAGACTCGGTGTTCCAAGAACCCCATCAGTGATGTTGGTGATCTTAATGTTCTTTAGCGTGATGTTACTTGCGCTGTTTGGTCTAGTACCAACGATTTGGGAACAGGTAGGTAACCTTATCAATGATATACCAAGCATGTATGGTGGCTTACAGAAGTTCATCGCAACCATTCCTGAGCGTTACCCTGAACTAGCAAACCTGCAGATCGTTGAGTCGATTGTGTCGAATGCGAAAAACAAAGCATTAGGCTTTGGCGAAAGCGTTGTGAAGGGCTCTTTAGCTTCTCTTGTTAGTTTGGCAACGCTTGCGGTTTACCTGATTCTTGTACCGCTGCTGATTTTCTTCTTACTAAAAGACAAAGAAGAGATGATCAGTATGGCCAGTGGTGTTCTACCTAAGAACCGTCGTCTAGCGACCAAGGTTTGGGTTGAGATGAACCAACAAATCTCAAACTACATTCGCGGTAAGGTGCTTGAGATCCTGATTGTTGGTGGTGTGAGCTATGTAACTTTTGCGATTCTGGATTTACGTTATTCAGCACTGCTGGCTGTCGCGGTTGGTTTCTCGGTATTGATTCCTTACATCGGTGCGGCGGCTGTGACCGTTCCAGTCGCGATTGTTGGTTTGTTCCAGTGGGGATTAGAGCCTCAGTTTTATTGGCTGTTACTTGCTTACGGTATTATCCAAGCTCTAGATGGCAACGTGCTCGTTCCGGTTTTGTTCTCTGAAGCCGTGAACCTACACCCAGTAGCGATTATTGTAGCGGTATTGGTGTTTGGTGGGCTGTGGGGGTTCTGGGGCGTGTTCTTTGCTATCCCTCTAGCCACGCTGGTGAAAGCGGTTTGGAATGCCTTACCGAGCCATGCTCTCGATGATGACCCTGAACATCAATCGTAACGAAATGACTTACAAATGTTAGTTTTTTTATTAGCACTATTTATTTCACCACAAGTTTTCGCTGATGGAGATATAAGCTGGGTCAACGCTCAGAACAAATATTCCTGTGCGAAGGAGTTAGAGAGCTGCTTCATGGATGATTTTACTTCAGAAGAAGACTCTAAGGTTGTTGATGGGATATTTTTATACTTGGATAATATCGATTATCTAAGTCATTATTATAGCAAAACTAAGTTCCTCGAGAGGTTAGCAACTATCTCTAAAAAAAACGAGAACTATGCTTTTTTGATCGAAGCAAGTATTTATTACCATGGGGAAGGTTTTGTTCAAGATTTAGAACAATCAATAGATATTATTGAGTCAAGTCCTTTTTATAGTGAAAATGATCCTGACCAGATGATTATCCTTGGCAAGAGTTATTATTGGAAGTTTACAAAATCAAAAGAACCGCCTTTAGATTGGCATATAAAAGCCAAAAAATATCTTAAAAAATCTTATAAATTGGATGAAAACTATGCGTCAAGAGAGCTAGCCTTTATCCTAATCGAAGATGAAAATTCAGAAGATTTAGAATTGGCAGGAGATCTCTTTAGAAGGTTTGCTGAAACTGGTGACGAAGATGATGTATATACCTATGAATTGTATATTCAAAGCATGAAGCAATTAAAAGACAACCAATAATTTCTTTCTTACCTGATTCAATGTTTGTTTTGATGTAGAAAGGCATTTGTTAGGCTTAGGAATAAAAACTTTGAGTTGCCAATAGCATATTTATTTCTTCAACATAATTTTTCAATATCAAGTTCTATATTGCTCAGGTGAGTATAGTCGCGCTTGTCATATTGATGAAATATTAAAAAGGCCGAATACCCATGATATTCGGCCTTTTTGCATTTGGCTTAGTGAGTAGTGTATTTAGATTCGCTAGGTGCGAATTTAGAGAATCAACTCACTAAAATCGACATTAAGCTTCTGGGTTGAAGTAATCTAGAACCACTTCGTGGTGAGTTTTGGTTTTGAACTTGTTGAAGACATGTTCAATCTGACCTTCTTCATCAATTAGGAAGCTAATACGGTGCAGGCCGTCGTACACTTTGCCCATAAATTTCTTCTCGCCCCAAACACCAAACTGTTCAGCAACACTGTGGTCTTCATCAGATAGCAGTGTGAAGTTCAGAGATTTCTTCGCAACGAAATTTGGTAGACGTTTTACTGGGTCAACACTTACACCTAAAACAACCACATTCAGGTCATCAAGCTGTGCTTTGATATCACGCAGGCCTTCCGCTTGCACAATACAACCCGGAGTCATTGCTTTTGGGTAAAAATAGAAAAGGACTTTTTTACCTTTGAAGTCACCAAGAGATACGATATTGCCATCTTGATCTGGAAGAGAAAAAGCAGGTGCTGGAACACCAGCCGTTAGCGTATTCATGATATTTCCTTTTTAAAAACTGTTTTTGATAAAGTTGAGCGAGCCTTGTACGGATAGGCTCTGACACAGCGCGTCGAATTCTTCTTGTAGCTGCATCAAATTACATTCTGATTGCACAGAAGCGGTAATAGAGATATGGAATTGGTCGTTGTCGAGCTGAACCTTAGACTTATTGATGGTTCGTGCACTTAACGAATCGAGGCCGATGTTTCGGTCTGCGAAGAACTGGGTAAACTGCTCGGTAAGGCCTATTTTATCGTCTGACTCAACGAACACCTCTACTGTGTAAGAGTTCTCAATAACATCATGAGTTGAGGTTCGCTTCATAATCGTAATCAAGTCGTGCTCTTGTCCAAGCAAGGGCAGGGTGGTTTCAACGCGGGTGATGTTGTTTGCCTTTCCAGACAGTAGCATGATAAGCGTAAATTCTTCGCCAAATTGAGCGATACGGCTATCAATAATGTTACAGCCTGATTGGGTGACTAAATGAACCACTTGGTTGCATACACCTGGGCGATCTGTGCCCACAGCTGTGATTACTAGATGTTGAGTCATAAAATCACGTCTCTTATATTCCATTGATTCATGCATGTTAGCACAGTTAGCTAGAGGAATAAGTGTGCGCTTGGGGCTTTTATGAGGCACTTTGCTTCAAATATGTAACAAGTAATAGGAATATTTAGAGTGTTCAAAATTCAAAGAGTGGTGTGAGAGCATTGCTTACTTGTTACTGACATCGAGTGCTGAGCTATTCGCTAGATTGAGTGTAGGTTATCCAAATTCGAGGTCGAACGCCGTTATAAGTCGTTTTACCTCAAACATACGACAATATTTACTGCAGATGTTGCTGGTAAGCCACTTTAATGTCTTGTGTTTATTGATTGGCTTACAGTAACATGCAAAAAGAATAAATTAAGGGAGATAGACATGTTTTCAGGAAGTATCGTTGCGCTAGTTACACCATTTAATACAGATGGTGAAGTGGATTTCGACAGCCTTAAAAAGTTAGTTGATCACCATGTTGCAGCAGGTAGTGATGGTCTGGTTGCGGTTGGCACAACTGGTGAGTCTTCAACACTCACTATTGAAGAGCATGTCAAAGTCGTCAATAAGGTCGTTGAATTTGCTGATGGCCGTATTCCTGTTATCGCTGGTACGGGTGCAAACGCAACTCACGAATCTGTACTTTTCAGCCGTTTGCTCAATGGTTCTGGTATTGCTGGTTGCCTGAGTGTCACGCCTTACTACAACAAACCGACTCAAGAAGGTTTGTACCAACATTACAAAGCAATTGCTGAAGTCAGTGACGTTCCACAGATCCTTTACAATGTACCTGGTCGCACTGCGGTAGACTTGTTGCCAGAAACGGTTGCTCGTCTTGCCGAGATCGAAAACATCGTTGCACTGAAAGATGCGACTGGTGATCTCGAAAGAATTGCAATTCACCGTGAACTTTGTGGCGAAGACTTTATCTTACTAAGTGGTGATGACTTAACTGGCCTTGAATTTGTTAAGCGTGGTGGCGATGGTGTGATCTCTGTAACGAACAATGTTGCAGCTGCTGATATGGCGACCATGTTCAAGCTAGCGAAGGAAGGCAAGTTTGAGGAAGCTGAAGCGATCAATGAGCGTTTGATGCCTCTACATAAAAATTTGTTCGTTGAGTCTAACCCTATTCCCGTAAAATGGGCGGTTCACAAAATGGGTCTGATTGCTGAAGGTGGCTTACGCCTACCACTGACTGAACTGTCAAAACCAGCTCAACCTGTTGTTGCTCAAGCAATGACTGAAGCGTGCATTTACTAAAAACGTATAAAGCAATGCCGAAGCGAACCTTCGGCATTTAGGAGTATAAATGAAGTATTCTCACCAGCTAGTGATCGGTTCACTGGCTGTTTTCGTTCTTACAGCATGTTCTGGCAGCCCGACTCAACGTCGCCAAGCCAAAGATGATTTTGAATACTTAGAAACACCTGAGTTTTCACAATGGCAATTGCCTGAAGATGCTCAGCCTCAGTTTTACCCAAACTTTGATATCCCAAGCGGTGAATTCAGTGGTGGTACCGGTCGTCAAGTGGATATTCGTCCTCCTCAACAAGTTCTTGAACTGATCCCAGGTGCTCGTACTGAGCGTCAAAATGGTGAAGTGACGTTATGGCTCCTTCGTGCTGAAGAGGCTGACCGAGTATGGCAAACGGCTGTAGATATGCTGACCCAGCGTAATATCGGCATTCGTGAACAGTCAGAAAATGACATTGAGACTGATTGGGTTACGTGGGTTTCTGAAGATGAAGAAGTCGAGATTGGTAGCCGCTACTCTATCTCACGTTTTCAGGCGAACAATCGCCATGGCTTCAAGATTAATCTGATTGATTGGCGTGAAGGTTCTGAAGAAAAGCCAGTATCGGCAACCAATAAAGAACGCTACAACGCGTTCCTAACGAACCTAGTGATGGCGAGATACGATGCAGACCTTCGTGCTGAAGCGGCACTGAAAGCACAAGAGTTGGTGAAACGTATTCCTATTTCAATGGGTTCGGACCGCAGTGGTTTCCCTGTGATCATTGCTCGCACACCATACAATGTATTGTGGCAACGTCTACCTACCTTGCTACCGACGATGGGCTTCGAACTTGAAGAGCGTAACCAGTCTCAAGGTACCGTAAAAGCGAAATACGCAGCGCCTGATGATGAGTTCTGGGAAACAATTGGCCTACAACCTATTGATCTAGCGCCAGGTACTTACACCTTCTTGTTTGGTGATCTTGGTAACCGTACGTCAATTAACGTAACGGATGCATCAGGTAAGCCAGTAGAAGAAGAGCTATTGAAGTCAATGGTTCCGGTATTGGCACACGTTGCTGATCAAACCAAAGACAAGAAAGAAGCAAAAGCTGAATAAGCACTGAGCTGATTTTGAAAAATAAAAAGAGGACATACAGTGTCCTCTTTTTTTATGTTGGTCAGTGTTTTATGTGCCTGTTGTCAATTCGCTAACAAGGGATAACACGCGCCTGCTTGTTGGGGCTAGCGCATCAAGGGCGTTAGGCTAAGTATTTTTGCTGTCAGTAGACTCATCTTTTTGAGCTTTCTCTTGGTTCTGTTTATCCAATTGATTGAGCTTGTCTAAGTCTTTTTCTGTTTTGTTACGACCTGTCAGATCCATATTAGCGGTCTGTTTGAGCGCAGCAATATTACCCACCACAACGCTAACCACGATGATGATGATAACCCAAGGGTTTGTAAGCCACTCTAACATAAGCGCTCCTAATGACTGATATTCGCCACGAAGCGCGCATAGATCTCGTCTAGCTGCTCCGCAATAATTTCATACCCTAATATTGGCTTAGATTGGAGTTGCTTGCCAAGTAAAGTGGGAGATAACTGTGATAAACACAACTGTGAAACTTTACGGTGGCTTATATGCCAAGGTTCTATCGCCACGCCACCAAGGTCTTGGCTGTAAGGAAAGAAGAATCCAAACTGAGATGCATTGGTAGACAGCCATTGGTAAAACACTTGCTGGTGGCCTGTGAGGTATTCCCATGGTTCCAGTTGTAGCTGCGCGCCTTCCGGTAAGTGATTCCGAGCAAAGACATCAAAGTCACAACCCCAATGGTGACGACTCGCTCCGGGAAGCGCAGACCACCTTAGGATCGCCGACAACTTTTGATGTTCACTGAGTGTTGAAGCATCTAGTGGTTGGCTTTCTGAGTCTAATATCGGTGCTTCACCAGAAAACTTACGATTCCAAATCAGAGATTGCCTTTCATAGTCGCGAAAGCCACTGGCAATCTCCATTTTAAAACCAGCAAGTTGAGCAGCTTCAATCAAGTTGTTCAGATCATCTTTGACGTCACTGTGGACCAAGAAGGTCTTGGTGCCAATCAGGCTAGGTTCCAGATGAGAATCTGATTGTCCGGTAAGCTGCTCTGGTGTCATAACGCGTCTCTCAATAATTGGATGCTATCAATCGCTGATGAAAGAACTATTTAGCGAACAGGTTCACTAGTGTTCTTTCGTACATGTCGGTTAGCTTCTCTAAGTCAGCTACTTTCACGCATTCGTTAACCTTGTGAATGGTTGCATTAACCGGACCTAGTTCTACCACTTGCCCTTTCATGCGCGCAATAAAACGTCCATCAGATGTACCACCTGTGGTCAGTAGTGCTGGTTTTACGTCGTTAACGTGACCAACGGCATCCACAATAGCATCAAGCAACGAGCCTGCGTCGGTTAAGAACGGGTCGCCATTGAATGTCCATTTCAAATCGTATTCGAAATCGTACTTGTCGAGTGTATTTGTGATTCGTTCAACGATGATGTCGTTGTTTAACTCTGTGCTAAAGCGAAGGTTAAACTGAACATTAAATTCACCAGGGATCACGTTTGACGCGCCCGTGCCCGCACTCACATTTGGGATCTGGAAGCTGGTTGGTGGGAAGTAGTCATTACCTTTGTCCCACTCGGTCGTTGCTAGTTCGTTGATCGCTAGCAGAGAGCTGTGTACCGGGTTGTTCGCTAGGTGAGGGTAAGCAACATGACCTTGTGTGCCTTTAACCGTTAGATCGCCAGTGATAGAACCACGACGGCCGTTCTTCACGACATCACCTACGTACTCAGTACTTGATGGTTCGCCAACAATACACATGTCGATGTTCTCGCCACGAGCCATCAATGCTTCAACAACACGTACTGTCCCGTTGATGAACGGGCCTTCTTCATCTGACGTGATAAGGAAACCGATTGAGCCTGTGTGGTCCGGGTGTTTAGCAATGAACTGTTCTACTGCAACGATCATTGAAGCTAGAGAACCTTTCATATCTGCCGCGCCGCGACCATGTAGGAAACCATCTACGATAGTCGGTTCGAATGGCTTAGTGTTCCACTGCTCAATTGGGCCTGCAGGTACAACATCTGTGTGGCCAGCAAAGGCAAATAGAGGCGCTTCTGTACCACGGCGAGCCCAGAAGTTCGTCGTATCTTCAAATACCATCACTTCGATTTCAAAGCCTAATGCTTTTAAGCGTTCAATCATCAGGTCTTGGCAACCTGCATCTTCAGGGGTTACCGATTGACGGCTAATGAGGTCTTTTGCCAGAGCCAAAGTTGGGCTATCTGTCATCCTTGAGTTCCTTGTTTAAATTAAACGTCTAGTCATTAATTTTTAGGGCGAAGATTCAATGATCAACGTCCAGTTGTCTGTCTATGTAAATAATACGCTCTAAGCAAAAATAGCCGAGTATTGGTCGGCTTTAAATCCGATGTGAAGCTTACCTTCAACTTTCAAAATTGGGCGCTTAATCATTGCTGGTTGTTCAACAAGCAGAGCCACGGCTTTTTCTTCCGTTAGCGTGTCTTTTTGTTCTTGAGTCAGTTGGCGATAAGTCGTACCACGTTTGTTTAGCACTAACTCCCAACCAAGCTCTGAACAGAAGCTTGTTACTAACTCTTCAGTGATACCTTGTTTACGATAATCGTGAAATTCGAACTCGATACCTTCAGCTTCTAGCCATTTTTTTGCTTTTTTGATGGTGTCGCAGTTCGGAATGCCAAACATAGTGATAGTCATTATTCTTCCTTTGGGTGATTTTATTTCGTTGTTATGAGTTGAATCCTATCAGGAAGCTGCAATTCAGACAAAATAGAGTGAGGAATATTTCATAGAGTGAAAAAAAACAGTAAGAAAATGTCACTATTGGAGACTTATTGATCAGCCTCAACATGTTGTCAGCAAAAAAAGAAATAATTGAGTTGCACATATATAGGAGGTGTCAATGGAGTTGAGTCCTGTTTTTGCAAGGCGGCTATATTTAGCATTGTTAGTGGAAAGCCTTGATAGGCCAAATGTGCCTAAACTCATCGAAAAAACGGGGTGGCCTCGTCGTACTATTCAAGATGTACTCAAGGCGTTACCGGGGATCGGTATTGAACTTATGTTTGTTCAAGATGGGCGACGTCATAATGATGGCTATTACCAATTATCCGACTGGGGGCCATTTGACAGTCAATGGGTTATCCAGCGTAAAGGCGATATAGCAACAAGCCTTGGATTTAGTGCATAAGCCAGCGAAAGCTGGCTTTCTTCTATCTTCTCTCTACCGATCAGCGGTAAGTCGAATTAGCGACACCGATAAGCGGTGCCCAACATGGTTACGGAAGTCGCAAAATCTTGGGGAAGTGTGAAAATCACGGTGTCCGAACCTAATCTAATAGCGTTGGACTTTAACTCATTCATTGCGCCTTGAATCAGAGTATCGTTCGGGTAAAACAGGTAACTATACCAGTGGCCTTCGCTGCCGGTGACTTCCCCTTTATATTCGCACTTGTTGATATCAATCAGTCCGTGGTAATCCATTTGTACTTGGTCAGATTCGCTATGCGGTATTGATGTAGGTGTCGTGCACCCTACTAATATGCCAGTCATAGCTAAAGTGACTAATTCCTTTTTCATACATTTATCCTGCTATTTCATCAAATAAACCGCGAAACCTACCCAGCTTGCGATCAATAGTAACCACGGCAATTTGCTGGCGTGATTTGATGTTGTTTCAACAATCGTGTCTACATTACTCTCTTCGTCTAGATTAGTTTGTTGAGTTTGCTTCTCTTTCTGTACGCGTTTTCTTGCTTTATCGGCTTGGCGGCTGCGTTCTTTTTGCTGTTTCTTGTAAAGTGCGATGCCTTTTTCGATACCTTGAGCAATTAATTTTGTTTGTTCTTTGGTTTGAGCTGGCTTTTGCGTCGCTTTGGCTATCTTCAGTGCTTCTTGTTGAGATTCAACAGACGGTGTATTAGTTTTCTTTTTCATACTGAGTTCGACAATTAAAACGGATTAACCAATAAGATAACGCAAACCTAGTTAAGTATGAATGATTTGCGTTAAAGTGTTGGTTTGAAAACAAGTGAAAGTGAGAGTTGTGCGGTACTCCATAGAACAATACGATAAACACGGCTTTTTGAAAGCCCCAATCTTATTATGGTTAGGTTGGCTGTTTCTTGCGAAAGCTTTGGTCGTTTTCATTGTTGCGGGCGCAAGCCGAGAGTCGGGAACGGAGATTCTTGAGACCATCTATCCAGATCACCAGATGTTTTATGTCGGGATTACGTTGAGCGTCCCTAGTTTGTTATTGATGTGGTTGTTTGGACTAAGATCTCCAGAGAGAAAGCGCCTTAACAAAGTTGTGTCATGGGGACGTTGGGTTACCATGATGGCTATCTTGGCACAGGGCTCCCACACAATTTATTTAATCTATTTGGATAACGGATGGTTCCGTTGGTCAAATGCTATTACCCTATTATTGCTCCTCTGGTTAGCGCTTTATTTAACCAATAGCCATGCCGCTAGGGATTGCTTTAAAGTGGTTGAGCACGAAGACTGATTCTCATCAAAACATTTGTACCATTCACAATTATACTTAGAAGCTAAAACTGGAAGGAATAATCTATGCTTAATGTTTCAAATGAGCAGCCTAACGTTCAAAGTGCTATTTTGCCTGAAGCTGGGCCTTTCGCTCTTTACGTTCAACTTAAAGTGAACGCTAATACTGCTAATGTACTAGCAGAAATTCAAAAGCTTCCGACTCTAATCGACGAGCTGAACCAAACTCAACCTGATGCTAACCTAACGGCGTCGGTAGCGTTCTCAAAAGTTTTTTGGGATAAGTTCGAGCAAGCTGCTCCCTCTGATCTAATTGATTTTCCTACGCTTGGTGAAGGTGATATCACAGCACCGAGCACGCTGTCTGATGTTCTGATTCACTGTCATTCAAACCGACATGACCTACACTTCTTCATCCTACGTAAATTGCTATCTGAAGTAGCGGCAGACGTTGAAGTAGTAGATGAAACTTACGGTTACCGTTTCCTAGACTCACGTGACATGACTGATTTCGTTGATGGTACTGAAAACCCGAAAGACGCGCAGCGCGCTGAAGTGGCGATTGTTCCTGAAGGTGAATTCGCAGGTGGTAGCTACGTGATGGTGCAACGTTTTGTGCATAACCTACCTGCTTGGAATAGATTAAACGTATCGGCACAAGAGAAAGTGGTTGGCCGTACTAAGCCAGATTCGATCGAGCTAGACGATGTTCCAGCGGCGTCTCACGTTGGCCGTGTGGATATCAAAGAAGAAGGCAAGGGTCTTAAAATTGTTCGTCACAGCCTGCCTTACGGTACAGCAACGGGCGACCACGGCTTGCTGTTCATTGCTTACTGTAACGTTCGTCATAACTTTGATGCGATGCTAGAGAGTATGTACGGCGAAACAGATGGCAAAACAGACCAACTTCTTCGCTTTACTAAAGCCGTTACTGGCGCTTACTACTTTGCTCCATCAGCTGAGATGTTGAGTGCATTAACGATTAAGTAAGTCGTCTCAAATAGAATAAACAAAGGGAGCCTCATGGCTCCTTTTTTTTAAAGTTATATATAAATAGGTCGATACAAGAGCAATCGTAAGTTTTATTCATCTTTTTGTAAGTGAAGGTCTATGGCTATAACTGTTAATACGAATGTTTCAGCATTAGTGGCTCAGAGGAATCTCTCTAATGCCAATAACATGCTGAACCAATCTTTGGAGCGCTTGGCTTCAGGGAGTCGTATTAATAGTGCAAAAGACGATGCTGCTGGCTTACAAATCTCTAATCGATTAGAAGCACAGATGAGCGGCATCGATGTTGCGGTTCGAAATGCTAACGACGGTATCTCCATTATGCAGACAGCAGAAGGGGCGATGAATGAAACCACCAATATCATGCAACGCATGCGAGACCTGTCACTGCAAGCGACTAATGGTTCGAATAGCCAATCGGAAAGGATGGCTATTCAAGAAGAAGTAACCGCCTTAAATGATGAGTTGAACCGAATTGCGGAAACCACTTCATTTGGTGGGAAAAAGCTCCTTAACGGCAGTTTTGGTAGTTCGTCATTTCAAATTGGTGGCAGCTCTGGTGAAGCGGTGCAGATAGGTTTGAAAAACATGCGCACCGATGATATCAACATGGGCGGCTTTAGCTATGTTGCCAATGGCATGGCAAGTGACTCGTGGGAAGTTAAATCTAACCAGACAGATATGACGATGGCGTTTACCGATCGTTTTGGTCAGCCTCAAGAGATCAACATTAATGCCAAAGCGGGCGATGACATTGAAGAGCTAGCGACTTATATCAATGGTCAAACGGATCTGGTTTCGGCTTCCGTCAATGATGACGGGCAGCTTCAGATCTATATGTCAGGCGAAGATACGGCAGGCACGATCTCTTTCTCAGGCTCGTTAGCCAGTGAGCTTTCGATGTCGGCGGGTTATTACGAGTCAGTCGATGATATTAATGTCACTGATGTTGGTGGAGCGCAGCGCGCCGTGTCTATTTTGGATACCGCGATGAAGTATGTTGATAGTCACCGTTCTGAACTCGGGGCGATGCAAAACCGCTTTGACCATGCGATTAATAACCTTGAAAATGTTCATGAGAACTTGGGGGCATCAAACAGTCGAATCAAAGATACAGACTACGCCAAAGAAACCACTCAAATGCTCAAACAACAAATACTGCAGCAAGTCAGTACCACTATTTTAGCTCAAGCTAAGCAAGCGCCGAACTTAGCTTTAACGCTGTTAGGCTAATAAATTAGGTCAATTCTTATAAAGGTATTCTCGGTTAACTAAAGCCCTTTGGTTAATTAAAATACAACATGTCCCCCGGCTGACTTTGTGACAACTTTAGCCTTTTTCTCATCTTTTTTTGATAATTTCACTGCCAGTCACGCTTTCTTATCCTTTCTCGCTATTTCTTTAATTTTGTTGTTTTTTTTCTAAAGGTTTCAGCATTCACGCCGTTATTAAAAGTAACTTAGAGATAACTACTTGGTTTTCCGAGACGTCGGAAGCCGCTATACCGGAAAATCAATTGGAGAAATCACCATGGCAGTGAATGTAAATACCAACGTATCAGCAATGACAGCACAACGTTACCTAAACAGTGCAAACAGCGCTCAACAAACATCAATGGAACGCCTATCTTCAGGCTCTAAAATCAACAGCGCAAAAGATGATGCTGCTGGCCTACAAATCTCGAACCGTTTGAACGTTCAGAGCCGCGGCCTTGATGTTGCTGTACGTAACGCGAACGATGGTATCTCTATCGCTCAAACAGCAGAAGGTGCGATGAATGAAACATCAAACATTCTACAACGTATGCGTGATTTGTCTTTGCAATCAACAAACGGTTCAAATACCAAATCTGACCGTGTAGCAATCCAAGAAGAAGTAACGGCGCTTAATGATGAACTAAATCGTATCGCTGAAACCACATCTTTTGGTGGCAACAAGCTGCTTAACGGTACTCACGGTACTAAGTCATTCCAAATTGGTGCAGACAATGGTGAGGCAGTAATGCTTCAACTGAAAGACATGCGTTCTGATAACGACCAAATGGGCGGCAGCAGCTACCAATTTACAGAAGCTAAAGGTAAAGATTGGGGCGTGAAAGCTGGTGCGAATGACTTAACCATGTCATTAAAAGACAGCTTCGGTGACCAACGAGAAATCAACATCTCTGCTAAAGCTGGCGACGATATCGAAGAGCTAGCGACTTACATTAACGGTCAACAAGACCTAGTAAAAGCATCAATCGATGAAGAAGGTAAACTGCAAATCTTCGCTGGCAATAATAAAGTTGATGGAGAAATTGCATTTTCTGGTGCTTTATCCGATGAACTAGGCATGCAAGCAGGTAAGAACCCTGAAGACCCAAAAACTCTAGAGGGTAAGCAAGTAACGGTTGATACTATCGACGTAACGTCTGTTGGTGGTGCTCAAGAATCTGTAGCTGTTATCGATGCGGCACTTAAATATGTAGATAGCCACCGTTCTGAGCTTGGTGCTTTCCAAAACCGTTTCGACCACGCAATCAACAACTTAGATAACATTAATGAAAACGTTAATGCATCTAAGAGCCGCATTAAAGATACTGATTTCGCGAAAGAAACGACTAATATGACTAAGTCTCAAATTCTTTCACAAGCTTCAAGCTCGATTCTTGCACAAGCGAAGCAAGCTCCGAACTCCGCACTTAGCCTACTAGGTTAATCGGTTGAAAGGCCACGTTGACTATAAGCGTTGTTGATCGCAAGCGTTAACGTTAGGCTTCCACAAATTAGCTCGTGGTGAGAGATGAGCGCTAAATAAACCCAGCTTCGGCTGGGTTTTTTATTGTCTGTTATTTGGAAAGGGTGTAGTTGGAGAAAGTGCAGTGTTGGTAAGCAGGAGCAAAAACGAGATTCTCTATCACGTTCGTTCCTCACTCTAGGGAATAATGAATATAGGGCAGTATTGAATCTATTCTTATTACCTTAATCGAAGTCTTTAGTTGTCATCTTAGAATCAAGTAGAACGAGATATCAGAGATCTCCTGTTTGTTAAAAACAACAGGCGTAATTTAATGTATAGGCGAAATGCCTTGAATCGTGATTAATACCAATCATAGTAAGTAAGTGATCAAACATAGCATAGGAAAAAAGCTTGAGAACAAGGCAGAATTTTTCGATAAGTAGTTATTCTACAATCAAAAATTCTAACGAAGTTATCGAGGTTTTTAACAAGCTAGGGTGACCAGTTCTTTACTACGATTGGTATAACAGCGTTTAATAAGAAACTAGGCCGGATAGCAGGGTACAAACGGTCAGTGTGGTTGTGGTTGGTTTAGGGAGCTTGGAGAAGGGTTTCAGTGTGATAGTCAGTAATCCTATCTGAGATGTTAAAACAAATATAACAGGCACAAAAAACGCCACCCTTAGGTAGCGTTTTAATTAAAGCAGATAAGTAATCGGGATTACTTAGTTACTTTAAGAACTGGAGTTTCGCCAACAGTTACAGAACCAGAAAGCTTGTTCAGCTCCTTGATTTCGTCCATGTTAGAGATAACAACTGGAGTAAGCGTAGATTTTGCTTTCTCTTCTAGAAGCGCAAGGTCGAAAGTGATGATTGTGTCACCAGCTTTAACAGATTGACCTTCTTCAGCTACACGAGTGAAGCCTTCGCCTTTAAGTTCAACAGTATCGATACCGAAGTGAACAAAAAGCTCAATACCGTCGTCAGACTCGATAGAGAATGCGTGGTTAGTTTCGAAGATTTTACCGATAGTACCGTTAACAGGAGCTACCATTTTATCGCCAGCTGGTTTGATAGCAATGCCATCACCAACGATTTTTTCAGCGAAAACTACATCTGGCACGTCTTCGATGTTTACGATTTCACCAGAAAGAGGTGCGATGATTTCGATTGCACCAGCATCAGCGCTGTCATCAGATACAAGCTTTTTCAGTTTGTCAAACAGACCCATTGTGTCATGCTCCTAACGTTTAGTTTTATTCTGTAGAATATACTATACCAATCTAACAAATTAGACGACTATTTTTAGCCGTCTAACTTCATTAAGCTCTTGGTGATTACTGAGTTTTCTCAGCGATGAATTTTTCTACACAAGCTTCAATTTCTGCAGCTGTAGGTAGAGATAGTGCTTCGTCAGCCATAGCTTTAACTTCAGCAAAGTTAGAGTTACGGATTACTTTCTTAACTTTAGGGATAGAGATACCGCTCATAGAGAACTCATCTAGACCCATACCAAGAAGAAGTAGAGTTGCACGCTCATCACCTGCTAGTTCGCCACACATACCTGTCCATTTACCTTCTTTGTGAGAAGCATCGATTACTTGCTTGATAACAAGAAGAACCGCTGGAGATAGTGGGTTGTATAGGTGAGAAATCATTTCGTTACCACGGTCTACCGCAAGAGTATATTGCGTTAGGTCGTTAGTACCGATAGAGAAGAAAGATACTTCTTTCGCTAGGTGATGTGCGATTGCAGCAGCTGCTGGAGTCTCAACCATTACGCCGATTTCGATTTCTTCATCGAAAGCTAGGCCTTCAGCGCGAAGTTCAACTTTGTACTCTTCGATTGCTTTTTTAAGTTCACGGATCTCTTCAACAGAAATGATCATTGGGAACATGATGCGTAGTTTACCGTGTGCAGATGCACGTAGGATACCACGTAGTTGGTCACGTAGAATTTCACGACGATCCAAGCTGATACGTACTGCACGCCAGCCTAGGAATGGGTTCATCTCTTGTGGAAGATCCATGTATGGTAGGTCTTTATCGCCACCGATATCCATAGTACGGATAATCACTGACTCGCCTTCCATTGCTTCCGCTACTTCTTTGTAAGCAACGTATTGCTCTTCTTCAGTAGGAAGTGCTGTACGGTCCATGAATAGGAATTCAGTACGGTACAGACCAACGCCTTCACCGCCGTTACGCAGAATACCGTCACAGTCTTTTACTGTACCGATGTTGCCACAAACTTCTACACGGTGACCGTCTAGAGTTTCAGCATGTAAATCTTTTAGTTTTGCTAGTTCAACTGCTTCTGCTTCGAAATCAGATTTGATTTTCTTAGCTTCTGCTAATTCAGCGTCAGAAGGGTTGATGATGATCTTGTTGTTCATCGCATCTAGCACAAGCATGTCGCCGTTTTTAACTTGCTTAGTGATATCGTTAGTACCAACGATAGCTGGAAGCTCAAGTGAACGTGCCATGATTGAAGTATGAGATGTACGACCGCCGATGTCACAAGCAAAACCAAGAACGTAGTCTAGGTTGATTTGTGCCGTTTCAGATGGCGTTAAATCGTAAGCAACTAGGATAACTTCTTCATTGATATCTGCTAAAGATACAATGTTGATGCCTAGTGCATTTTTAACGAAGCGAGTACCGATATCACGGATATCAGTCGCACGTTCTTTTAGGTACTCATCATCAAGCGACTCAAGTGCAACAGCTTGCTCTTCGATCACTGTGTAGATCGCGTTGTCTGCGTGCATTTTGTCTTTCTTGATGAGTGCTAAAATCTCTTCTTCTAGCTCTTCATCTTCAAGCAGCATGATGTGGCCTTCAAAGATTGCTTCTTTTTCTTCGCCAAAAGTTTCAAGTGCTTTTTGCTTTACAACTTCAAGTTGTTGAGAAGATTTATTACGAGCGTCAAAAAAACGCTGAACTTCAGCTTCAACTTGATCGTCTGAGATAGATTGAGTGTTTAGGACAATTTCATCTTCTTGAAGTAGTAGTGCTTTACCGAAAGCAATACCAGGAGATGCTAGGATGCCTGAAATCATAGCCTTACCTTAGTTGTTCAACTGTAAACGGGAGAATGTGTGACTTTAAGTCGTCGACTAATGTCGCGCTTATTGCTATCTAATTCGAATTGCTATCTATTTCGAACAAAGCCACTTTGCTGTGCAAAATGGCTTTGAAAGAAGGAGACCGTATTAGTGTAGTTGATCCATAAGAGCAACTAGGTGGTCTACAGCTTGCTGAGCTTGAGGGCCTTCAGCTGAAATAGTAACGTTAGTACCTTTTACTAGGCCTAAAGTTTGTAGTTTGAACAGGCTTTTTGCGCTAGCGCTTTTGCCGTTAGAAGTCACTGTGATGTCAGCGTCGAAAGATTTTGCTTCTTTAACAAACTGTGCAGCTGGACGAGTGTGAAGACCGTTTTCTGCTGTGATTTCTACTTGCTTCTCGTACATTTTATATACCCCAATTAATTTATTTTTTGTAAGTTTGTAACCAGATTTAGCTTAACTGCTTTAGCCTAAATGCGCTAGAGCCGAGTATGCCATGTTCATGTTAGAACTTAGACTGGTTATAAATTTTATCCGGCCATGGTCTTCTTTTTTGAGTACTCACGACTTTCAGAATTTGTTTATTGCTTCTTTTATTTTGAAGCGAAAAATAAAACAGACCCGATATTACCAAAGGTGAGGCAGGGATCAACAAAAAAGCCCCTATATGGGGCTTTTTTGGACGAAAAATTGATTTGACCACATATTACTGTTGGTTCTCTTTTTCCGTAAAGAGACCAGCAAAGAGGGCAGTGCTAAGGTAACGTTCGCCCGAGCTTGGTAGCACTGTGACGATAGTTTTTCCTTCAAATTCAGGCAGTTCCGAAATTCGGTTTGCTGCTACGACTGCTGCGCCAGATGAGATGCCCGCGAGGATACCTTCTTCTTTCATTAGGCGTTGAGCCATCTCAATCGCTTCTTCAGAAGTTACGGACTCTACGCGGTCAATAATGTCTAAATCTAGGTTACCAGGAATGAAACCTGCACCAATACCTTGGATTTTATGTGGAGCGGGTTTAATTTCTTCACCTGCAAGTGCCTGCGCAATCACTGGAGATTCTGCTGGTTCAACGGCTACAGAAGTGATGGCTTTGCCTTTTTCACCTTTAATGTAACGACTTGTTCCAGTGATGGTGCCACCAGTACCTACACCGGCTACAAACACATCGATCTCGCCATCTGTTGCTTCCCAAATTTCAGGGCCAGTTGTCTGTTCGTGAATCTGTGGATTTGCTGGGTTATTGAATTGCTGTAGTAGTAGGTACTTGTCTGGGTCTGAAGCAACAATCTCTTCAGCTTTAGCAATCGCGCCGTTCATACCTTTTGGTGCTTCAGTTAGCACTAGGTTTGCGCCAAGAGCTTTAAGCAGCTTACGACGTTCTAGGCTCATTGATTCAGGCATTGTTAGTGTTAGCTTGTAGCCGCGCGCTGCAGCAACGAATGCAAGAGCAACACCTGTGTTACCACTGGTAGGCTCAACAAGCTCGATACCTGGCTTAAGCGTACCTGCTTTTTCTGCTTCCCAAATCATGTTTGAACCGATACGACACTTAACGCTGAAGCTTGGGTTACGAGCTTCGATCTTAGCTAGGACGTTACCTTTGCTTACTTTGTTTAGGCGGACTAGAGGTGTGTTACCAATCGTTAGGGTGTTGTCTTCGTAGATCTTGCTCATGCGATATTCCTTCATTTAATGACAGAACTAAACGTAGTATATCTACCAATTTACCGTCTAGTGTCTTTCGATGTTTGTTTAGCTTGAATTTAGATTAAACAAGTTGAAAAAAAGGTAAAAGGATTAAAAAGTTATATCATATAGAGATGTAGCAGGATTCACGCCTATCTTTATTGAAATCAGAACGTCAAAAAGATAGGCGTTGTTAGAGCAGGCTGTAAAACTATAGACGAGAGCGTAGGGCTTGGTCTTTAAACTCTGCAACCCACATTGCAGTAGCGCCGCAGACGGCAACTGGCATCACAATCAGGTTTAAAACTGGAATGGTAGTAAACACAGAAACAAGTGCGCCGAAGCTGTAGCTCTTACCTTGTTTTTGTTTCAAATTATTTCTCATATCGTCAAACTTGATTTTATGGTTGTCGAATGGGTAGTCAGCGTACTGAATAGCTAACATCCATGCAGTGAAAATGAACCATAAAAACGGTGCAACAGTTTGTCCTAGCGCTGGAATTAACAAAAGTAAGAATAAGCCGATCGCTTTTGGCAGAATATAGACCAGTTTGCGCCATTCTCTCGCTAAAATACGTGGGGTGTCTTTGAGTGCATCGAGTAAGCCATCGTCATTGACTTTTTTACCACTGAGTAGTTCTTCGACTTTTTCCGCGAGCAATCCGTTGAACGGTGCAGCAATAAAGTTAGCGAGTGTACTGAAGAAATACGAAAATGTGGCCAAAACGGTTAACACAAGTAGCGGCCATAGGATATATGACAACCACGACAAGAAACTTGGCAATGCACCAATCCAGCCTTCAATCCAAGTGTTTAAGTTGGAGAAAATATAAAATAAAGCACCGCCCACGAGTAGCACGTTAGCGATAAGAGGGAGCAGTACAAACTTACGGATACTCGGCGATAAGGCAATTTTTATTCCGAAAATAAAATAGCCAAAGCCAGAGCGAGGAACAGATTCAATAGTCATATTTAAATTGGGTCACATGTGAATTTGGTTAAATAGCAAACATCTCTAGTGTACTCGACCGAAATTAAGAAAAAAAGCGTGGTGAAAATCACACCAACTAATGAACTAATTGTATTAAGTGGTTCTAAAACAGTGGCTACTTTTGATAGAGTAGTGAGATTAGCCAAATTAACCTAACTTAGTGACAGCGTGTTTATAGCTAGTTGACTAAGAAAGCTGAGAGCGAAAAATGCAGGAATTGCGATTTGTACTCATTATTGTTGGCGCATTAGCTATCGCCGCATTATTGTTCCATGGTCTATGGACGAGTAAGAAAGAAGGGAAAGCAAAGTTTGGAGATAAGCCGCTTGGTAAGCTTGATAACGACAGCTTAGATGAAGCTGAATCTATTCCAAACCGTTCATTCGCTCCTGAGGATGATTTTGAGATAATCCGAAAAGAGCGTAAAGAACCGGATTTTGCTGTCTCACCGTCTGCAACTGATCCGCTGATTGACTCAGATCCATTGTCAGCACCACAAGTAAAAGAAGCTCACGAAGACGAAATAGAATTGAATGATCTTCCTTCTTTCAGTGTTGAAGCCCCGATCGAAGTTAAAGGTGAGCTTGAAGAGGTTGAGGAAGAGAAGGTTGTTGAACCTGAAGTTCCTAGCTTTGAATTGACTGACGAGCAAAAAGAAAATCACGCAGGCTTTAAAGAGCAGCACGGTTCGTTTGAAGAAGCCTTTGATGCGGACGCTGATCCACTGCTTTCTAACGAAGGCTTAACGCTAAGCGAACCGTTTATTGGGAAAGAAGTGGTTGCTGCACAAAGTGTTACTTCGGTTGAAGAAACTAAGTTAGATAAAGACGCCAATTTAGCAGAAGAAGCTCAGTTGGGTGACGAAGTTAATTTAGCTGACGAAAGTAAGTTAGATGAAAAAGCTCATTCAAATGAAGATCTTGGCCTTGAAGTTATTGTTCTTAATGTTCACTGTGCCGGGGAGATCCCATTTGTGGGTACTGAACTTTTCCGTAGCATGGAGAACAACGGCCTAGCTTATGGTGAAATGTCGATCTACCACTGCTTTGCACAAGCGAGCGATGAGCCAAAAGTTATTTTCAGCGTAGCAAATATGATGCAGCCAGGAACACTAGAACATGACGATCCTGCTGACTTTACCACCAAAGGTATTTCGTTCTTTATGACGCTGCCTTGTTATGGTCAAGCTGATCAAAACTTCAATCTGATGCTGAGTGCTGCACAGAAAATTGCCGACGATATGGGCGGAAACGTATTGGATGAGTCACGTAACTTGATGACGCCAAACCGTTTGTCTGATTACCGTAAGCAAATCCGAGACTTTATGACGGCAGCTAACGCCTAGCCGTATTGTTTAGCCTTGTAAATAATCTATATTTATAGAAGAGGGCTCCTAAGGGAGCCCTTTTTGATATTTCAATCACGACAGAGAATGATATGAAAGAATCGATTCAAGTTACCTTAGAGCAGTTAAGAGAAACTCTGCACTATCATGCCGTTCGTTATTACGTAGAAGATAGCCCTGAGATCCCTGATGTCGAGTACGATCGATTGATGCAACAACTGCTAAAGATCGAAGAAGAGAACCCAGAGCTTGTGACGGTAGATTCGCCGAGTCAGCGTGTCGGCGGTCAGCCTCTAGACGGCTTCACTCAAGTGACCCATGAGATCCCGATGCTTTCTTTAGATAATGCTTTCTCTGATGACGATTTAGATGCGTTCAATAAGCGCATGTCTGATAGAGCGCCAACAGCGAACCTAAAGACCTTCTGTTGTGAACCTAAGCTTGATGGTTTAGCGGTAAGCCTACTCTATGTAAAAGGCACCTTAGTACAGGCAGCGACGCGTGGTGATGGTGCGACGGGTGAAAATATTACCGAAAACGTGCGAACCATCAGCTCGATTCCGCTTAAGTTACAAGGTGAAGGCTGGCCAGAACGTATTGAAGTTCGTGGCGAAGTGTTTATGCCAAAAGCGGGCTTCGACAAATTGAATGAGATGGCATTGAAGAAGGGCGAGAAGGTCTTTGTGAATCCACGTAATGCCGCCGCAGGTAGCTTACGTCAGCTTGATTCTCGTATTACAGCAAAACGCCCCTTGGCTTTCTACGCATACAGTGTCGGTGTTGTACAAGGCGCTGAGCTTTCAAATAGCCACTATCAACGTTTCCTGCAGCTGAAAGCTTGGGGCTTGCCTATGTGCCCAGAGACAAAGCAACTGAGCTCGATTGAGGATGTAAAAGCCTATTACCAAGATATCATGACTCGTCGTGATGCTCTGGCTTATGAAATTGATGGGGTGGTGATTAAGGTTGATGACATTGCCGCACAAGAAACTCTAGGTTTTGTTGCACGCGCACCTCGCTGGGCTATTGCTTATAAGTTCCCAGCTCAAGAAGAAATTACTCTGCTCAATGATGTTGAGTTTCAGGTCGGTCGTACAGGCGCTATTACGCCGGTTGCTAAGCTTGAACCTATTTTTGTTGGCGGCGTAACGGTAAGCAATGCAACGCTGCACAATGCTGATGAGATCGCTCGTTTAGGTGTCAAGGTCGGAGATAGCGTGATTATCCGCCGTGCTGGTGACGTTATTCCACAAATTGTAGCTGTTGTACAAGATCGTCGTCCTGAGACTGCTAAAGACATTGTGTTCCCGGACGCCTGCCCTGTATGTAATTCTGCAGTGGAGCGCGTTGAGGGCGAAGCTGTAGCACGTTGTACTGGCGGTTTAGTGTGTCAGGCGCAGCGTAAAGAGGCACTTAAGCACTTTGTGTCTAGAAAGGCGCTAGATGTCGATGGTCTTGGCGTAAAGGTGATAGAACAGCTTGTGGATCGCGAAATGGTCGAAACGCCAGCGGATCTGTTCAAGCTAAGCGCGGGTGTGATTACGGTTCTTGATCGAATGGGGCCTAAATCGGCACAGAATGTAGTGAGTGCGCTTAACAAAGCGAAAGATACGACATTGGCGCGCTTCCTTTATTCTTTAGGAATTCGAGAAGTAGGTGAAGCGACGGCTATGAACTTAGCCCAGCACTTTAAAACGTTGGAGTTGGTTCAAGCTGCAACTCATGAACAGTTGGTTGAAGTGTCAGATATTGGTGACATCGTAGCAAGTCACCTCACGAGCTTTTTCTCACAAGAGAAAAATAGAGCAGTAGTCGACCAACTCATCGAGCTTGGAGTTAACTGGCCTGCAATTGAAGCTGTTGCGGATGATCAAGAGCTACCGTTAGAAGGCAAGGTAGTAGTGTTGACTGGCTCACTCTCTAAATTAGGTCGCAGTGAAGCGAAAGCCGCTTTGCAGGTTTTAGGTGCAAAAGTAACCGGTAGCGTCTCCAAGAAAACGGATATTTTATTCGCTGGTGAAGCGGCAGGTTCTAAACTGACCAAAGCACAAGATTTAGGTATCGAAATAAGAACCGAAGAAGATCTAATAGCCCTTATTTCGTAAGTAAATACAGATAAAAAAAGCTCAAAGGCACTCCTTTTAAGGGAGTGCCTTTTTTGTTTCTGATATAAAAATGATGGCTTTTTAATTGTTGAGAAATTTGTTCCTATACGAACTATGAAATCAGGACAGTGATGACGCTCAACATTAATGAAATGTTGCTTTAGTTGTTTATTAAATGCGAGTGATATCAATTTTTAAGAGGTTGAGGTGAGGCTAAGTTTTTGTTTTTTAATTATTTTTCCTTTTGTTATCTCGATCTTTTCAATTAGTAGACCTGGATCACTAAGTACATGATAAATTTGCACCAACTCATATTTTTTTAGATGAAAATTAAGTTCTCGTTGATCTTTTTTGGGGTGAAGTTAGTCTTATTGGCATGGATGCACATTGTGTATAACCAGAAAGGAAATCGAGAATTCGGTGTTTCAGGGTTCTCAAACAAGAAAAGGTATTTCTCTCTACGGCGGCCAACTTTAGGCGGGAAATATTCAAACAGCTATATCCATTTTTAGGAGTTTTATTCCATGGAAAACAAAATTTTCAAACGTACTTTACTTGGTGCTGCAGTTGCGATGATTTCAAGTGGTGCATTCGCATCTGAATCTTCTCAAGTTGGTGTTATCTCAGATTTTAACGTTCAGGCTTACGGTGTAGCAGCAATCTCTGTTGTTAACTATGATTCAGAAAAAACAAAAAATGGCGTAAAAACTGACACAGGTACGGGTTACGATTACGAGAATGAATCTCGTATTGGTTTCCGTGCAAGTAAAGACATGTTCGATAACGTGAACGTATTCATGCAAATTGAATCTGGCTACGTTGGTGAAAACGGTGACGGTGCGACACTAGGTAACCGTGATACGTTCTTAGGTCTGCAAGGTGACTGGGGTAAAGTACGTTTTGGTCGTATGTTAACGCCAATGTATGAAGTAATTGACTGGCCTTATGCTAACCCAGGTTTGGGCGCAGTATGGGACTGGGGCGGCGATGTTAAATATAACCGTGACCGTCATGGTGATATGGCTCGATACGATTCTGCTGACTTGAATGGTTTTACATTCAACCTAGCAACAGGTCGTGGTGACTCAAGCGTTAAAGATAACTACTTCTACGGCGCGGCTGCTCACTACCGTTTAGCTGATACGGTTACTTTCCACGCTGCTGTTGAATCAGAATCAGATCGTCAACTAACAGCTGCAACAGCTGGAACTGCTGCTGGTACATGTTTAGTAAGTTCTGGCTGTGATGGTGTTAAGTTTGGCGATGCGACTGCAGCGGTTGCAGCGACGTCTGCTGAAATGGCTGACACTTTCGGTTACCTAATCGGTTTTGAAGCGTCACTTCCTGCTGGTTTCGGTATTTCTGCAGCCTACAAAGCGGGTGAGTCAGATGTTCAAGGCGGCGCTAAATCAGAACAGGCTTCATACTCTGTAATCGGTCAGTACTGGAACGGCCCTTGGGGCTTCAAACTAGGCTACGCGGCTAACCTAGAGTCTGAAACTGATGGTGTTAAAAACGCTGATGAAGATAGCGTAATCTCAGGTCAGCTAATGTACGTTCATAACGGCTTTGTTCCTTACATTCGTATTGCACAGCGTGATATTAAAGCTGACGATAAAGGTTCTATTGCTAACACAGATACGTTCGTTACACGTATTGGTTTAGAGTACGGCTTCTAATTGAAACCATGCTTTAAGTAAAGAGATGCGCTGGCTTGTTAGTCGGCGCATATTCATTTCTGGTCCAGCCTAAGAAAGAAAAGGCATCGAAATAATATTATGGGGAAACCCTCGAGGTAGTTAATATGAAAAAAATAGTTTTAGCATCGATTCCTTTATTCTTAATTGGATGTACAACATTAGATTCTAATAGTGATTTTACAGATTCCGTTAAAAGAATAGAGAGTAAGCAAAATTATCAAATCGTCGTTGGTGAGTCGTTGTCTCCTGATGTGCTTGAAGTTAGACAAGGTCAGCTAGTGAACTCGTCTTTAGAGCTAAATTACGTTACCCCGAACAGTACTGTAACGGTACCTGATTCATATATAACGATGGAGCTTCAGTACTTTAAAAATTATAATGAGTACCGCTCTGTCTTAGTTAAGGGGGCTGAAGGTAAAGTACCATTAAAACCTTATGCAGCTTCAGCTGAAACATGTAGTGATATATGTACTCAAACACAGTATGTAAAATTTCCGGTGTCCAATGAAATCTTCAACGAAGCGCCTTTTAAAGATCTAATTTTTGATGTCCAAGTTTCAAATGCGAACAGCATTTCATTTTCTATCCCTGCTGGCTACATTGAAGCAATCGTAAATACTGGTAATAAAAACGCTACAGCTAAACCAATGGTTGCAGCAGTACCTGTAGTCGCAGCAACACCTGTAGCTGCAGTGCCCGCGATACAGCAAGAGCCGGTAAGCCAAGCTCAAGAGATGTCAAAATATTGGTTTGAACAAATTCCAACGGAACAAAGAGACTCTGTTATTAACTGGTCCGTAGCAAATCGAAATGGTGTTGTTGATTCTTTGGGTGATAATGTCAAAGAGATTGAAATGTTCGAATATTGGTTTAACAAAGCTTCGAAAGAAGAACGTAAAGCGATAATCAAACAACTAATCGAGTTTTAAAGGAAAGGAGCCTAGGCTCCTTTTTTGTTAGTGTAGAACCTTACCATTACTATGTTTGCATATAACGATAGGCATATATTCTACAACACTACTTCCTAAGTCACATTTTATGATCGGTCCAGATGCAGTGCTTCCTACATTTTGGGCGAATACAGAGAAGCTTAAAACTAAGCTAAAAATTAACGCTAGATAACATTTCATAATGACACCTCACTAAAAATCTCTTCAAACAAGAGATATCCATTAGTATGTGAGGTATTTCTCAAAGATCAAAAAAATCAAAAATTTCCTATGAAAAATAACGAATGCCTATTTTGCTATTTCAATCAGTAACTTGTTGATAGTTGGTGTTTGGGTTTGTTGGAAAAACTAAGCTACTTTCATCATTTGATGTAAAATAGCCATAAACAGCAGACTTTATTTTCGAACATTATATTGCTTCAATATTTTTGTTTCGGTAGCTAGCATTCCTAGATGTTTGAAGAATAGTCTTAGGTTTCTAAATAGTTTTTAAGCGATATTTACTTGAGTAATATTATGAACATAAGCGAAGTTGCAAGCCTCACGCAGTTATCACCTAAGTCTATTCGTTTGTATGAAGACAAAGGGGTGATATCTGCACCGTTACGTTCTGAAAATGGTTATCGGTCTTATGGTGAGAAGCAGATCAAGGAGCTCGGAATCGTAGCGAAAGCGAGAAGCGCTGGTTTTTCGCTTGATGAGTGTCGTGCGCTTGTTGAATTAGCCGACAACCCATGTCGCGAAAGTGCCGATGTTAAAGCAAAAGCGCTAAGTAAATTGGAAGAAGTGAATAAAAAAATTGAAGACTTATTGATCATTCAGAAGACATTGAAAGAGTGGGTTGAACTGTGCCCTGGTGACTCAAATAGCCATTGCCCAATTATCGATTCACTTGTAGAGAAAAAGCCATAAGTTGGTTACTTATGGCTTTGAAGGAGGGTTTTCTTGATTATTGTTTAGTAGGGCTTATCGTGAGAACAATGCCATCGACAGCAGTAATCACGACTTCCTCTCCCGCATCAATATCATGTGTACTCATCGCAGACCATGAGCTATCCCCTAGCTTTATCCTACAGTTACCTTTTTGTACTGATTCTAAGAGACGAGTCTTTCTTCCAATTAGTTGTTTCTCTCGTTGATTAAGATCTCGAGTAGAGTCAGATTGCTTGTCACTCGATAGCTGTCTTCTCCACCACAGCCAAGTGGTGATAAGCGAGAAGCTCGCAAAGGATAGCCATTGCATCTGCCAACCGATTGGTAGTGCGCCCAATAGCGCTCCGACAAGCATGGCAGATATACCTATCCACAAAAAGTAACCAGCGGTTCCAATCAGCTCAAGTGCTAACAACGCTAGCCCAAACGCTAACCAATGCCAGTAGTTTACTTGTTCGAGTAATTCGACCATAAGTTAGTCCTTACTACCCTTGTCATTCTTATGTGCAAATATCTCTGCAATACCCGCAACAGAACCCATTAGTCCAGTCGCTTCGAGCGGTAGCATGATGATCTTACCGTTTTCTGCTTGACCAATAGACTTCAGTGCGTCGGTGTAACCTTGTGCAATAAAGTAATTGACCGCTTGCATGTCGCCTTGAGCAATCGCTGTTGATACCATTTCTGTCGCTTTAGCTTCAGCTTCGGCAGCCCGTTCACGAGCTTCAGCTTGCAGGATAGCTGCTTGCTTTTGACCTTCCGCTTTTAAGATTTCTGATTGTTTGTGACCTTCTGCTTTCAATATCTCAGCTTGTCGTACACCCTCTGCCTCTAGGATATCTGCACGTTTGTTACGCTCGGCTTTCATCTGAGCATTCATCGCAGCGGTAAGGTCTGCTGGTGGCTGTACGTCTTTGATTTCGATACGCGTAACTTTGACACCCCAAGGGTTTGTCGCTTCATCAACGATATTCAATAATTTGGTGTTAATCATGTCTCGCTGGCTGAGCATTTCATCCAGTTCCATCGAGCCCAGTACAGTACGGATATTGGTGAGAGTTAAATTACGAATCGCGTGCTCAAGATCATTCACCTCATAAGCCGCTTTAGGCGCGTCGATCACTTGAACGAAACACACCGCATCAATAACCACATTTGCATTATCTTTGGAGATGACTTCTTGTGCCGGGATGTCGAGAACACGTTCCATCATACTGATGCGTTGTCCGATTTTATCGATAAATGGAATGATCAGGTTCAGACCTGGTTGGAGGGTTTGTGTATAACGGCCGAAGCGTTCTACGGTCCAGTTATTGCCTTGCGGAACCGTTTTTACTCCGGCGAAAATAAACAATATTGCGACGGCAGTAAAGACGCCGATAGTAATCAATGTATCAATAGCCATACAAAATCCTTTGCAAGTTTAAGTTTTTGATAGTTCAGTATTGATACTGGCTCATATTTAAATTCTGAGCAAATTTATAAATGAGAAATGGGCCATAAAATATTGATTTTATGGCCCATTTTACATTCTATTATTCGATAAACTAATTGATTGAATTGTCAGTTTTCGATGAGATATACGATGCTTATCTTTAGTGCTTTTAGGGTTTAGTTAGTAGAGCAGAGAGTACAGTTGTCGGCGGTACTTACTGGCAACTGGGTTACCTTGTCCAAGCGCACTTAAGATATCCATGAACTCTTTTTTCATATCGCCATCGCAAGCATTTAGATCTTTTGCTAGGAAAGACCATAACAGTTCCATCGCTTCTTCGTTGCGATTCACTTGGTGATATTGCAATGCTAATTCAGATGCGGTCTTAGCGTCATTTGGGTCTTGCTGAAGAGCGGTTTCTAATGCTTGTATTTCAGGGCTGTCTGCTGCTTGCTTGTGAAGCTCAAGCTTTGCGACTAAGCCTTTATAGTAATTATCTTGGTACTCTAGAGGGATGGTGGCTAGCTGAGTTTCAGCTAGATCAAACTGTTGCGTTTCTAACAAACACTCTGCGATCGCCAGTTTTACCTCGCCTTTACCCGTTAGCTCTAGTGGCAATTGTTGCATTGCAGCGAGAGCTTGTGTGTGCTCGCCTGCTTGCATTTGCTCGAGAGCCTGACGCAGTGCGAGCTCGTCTTGGCTAGGAAGATGTTTTCCTAACATTTCAATAATCGCTTCTATGCTTTGTGGACCACCCAAACCATCAACAGGCTGACCGTTAACAAACAGTGCAATAGTAGGGAGTGCTTGTACGCCGAATTGGCTAGCAATTGCCTGCTCTTGTTCACAATTCAACAGAGCTAAAGTAAAAGCGCCGTTGTATTGTTGAGTTAATGTTTGAAGTTCAGGAATGACTTGGGCGCTCTCTTGGCTCATTGGTGCCCAAAAATGGATGAGTACAGGGGTCTGCATCGAACCTTCTAATACTTGACGAAAGTTCTGCTCATTTAGTTCAACAATATGCGGAGATTGCATTTACGTTCCTTGATGTTTGTTTTGTGGATACGTTGCAAATATGGGGGGATAAGTCGGTAACTTCAAGATCTAACTCGGTTATCTCAAATAAAAAGAGCCAAAATAGAAAAACGCTATGCTTCTGTGTTGATAACGTGGTTATCTCAACAGGGGAGGCATAGCGTTATCATTGAGGTGGTCAGTGAGGCATTGCGTGAGATACTCAAAACAGAATAAACAACGTAATCGCCAGACTCACACCTACCCAATTGAGGCGGTTTAAAGTCATGAAATATCCAGAAGTCGATTCATCAATTGGGGATAATCGATGAGATAGGATAAATCATGACATCTTATTGTTACGGAAAAATTACATCGTTACATTAAAGTTTGCGACGATGCATTCAAAGTTAGAAATTTATGCAGCTTTTCTCAAAATAGGGTCTAGCCAGCGACTCGGTAGAATCCTTTTCAATACCGCGAACACTTTAGTTGGGGTTGTAACTCGGTATCTGAGCTTGGGTTTATCTGCGGTGAGTGCGTGATAAACCGGTTCAATACAACTTTCAGGCGGCAGAACAAAAGCGTTGTTCGATGATTCTTTTTCGAGTCGGTTTTTTTGCTGTTGATAAGCTTCTTGATGAGCGCTACCAGTAATGGTAATCCATTTATTGAAGGCTGTCAGGGCGTTGTTTCTAAACTGGGTTTCAATTGGACCGGGTTGTAATAACGAGATATGTATACCGCTACCATACAGCTCTAAACGTAACGTATCTGTCCACCCCTCAAGCGCGAACTTCGAAGCGTTGTAAGCGCCACGATATTTCATTGCAGCAAAGCCTAGGACTGAACTGTTTTGAACGATCCGACCTTCGCCGCGCTCGCGCATGTGCGGAAGGATTTGACAAACAAGATGGTGCCAACCAAAGAAATTCGTTTCGAACTGTTCTTTGAGCCCTTGTGTCGGCAAGTCTTCTAAGGCTCCTGCTTGACCATAAGCGCCGTTGTTGAATAAGCCATACAATCCGTTAGGTGCCAGCTCAATAGCAAGCTGTGCAGCTTGTTCAATGCTTTCTTGATTAGAAAGGTCGAGCTGTATGCAGGTCAGTCCTTCATCTTGCAGACGCTGTACATCTTGCGGATGACGACACGACGCAATGACGTGGAAGCCACGCTTCTGTAGTGCATGTGCACATGTGTAGCCAATACCCGTTGAGCAACCGGTGATAAGAATCGACTTGTTCACGCTTAATCCTTCATTAGAGTCTTTATCGCTCTAGGGTAAAGAATTAGTCTTGATGTTGTAACAAGTTTTTTAAGGCTGGTTCGATTCGTGAATAACTAAAGATAAATCCCATTTCAGTGAGTTTCTTTGGTTTGGAACGAATGCTGTCAAAGAGCAGACAAGAAGATTCCCCCATCAGAAGCGACATTGCCCATTTCGGCGTGAATAAGAAATGAGGTCGGCGTAGTTGCTTGGCGAGTGTGCTGCTGAACAGTTTGTTGGTTACAGGATGAGGGGCACACATATTAAATTCCCCTTGAGCGTGAGGAATCGACAATAAGTGGTTGATAGCTCTCACCATATCAAGCATGTGGATCCAAGGCATGTATTGCTGGCCTGAACCTAACGGTCCGCCTACCCCGAGCTTGTAGGGCATTAGCATCTTCTTCAACGCGCCGCCATTTTCACCTAACACAATCCCCGTTCTTAGTAGTATCACACGCGTCTCATCGGATTGGGCTCTCTTGGCTATCTCTTCCCAGTGCGCACAGACTTTATGGGGAAAACTTTCGTCTTCTACTTGTAGTGATTCATCAAATGGGTGTTGCTGTTGATCGCCATAGTAACCTACAGCCGAACCGCTAATAAAAACCTCCGGTGGGGGGCTACTGGCATGAATTAATTCGACCAGTTTTTCAGTGATGTGCCAGCGACTGTGACAGATCCTCTCTTTTTGCTCTGTACTCCAACGCTTATCTGCAATCGGTTCACCTGCGAGGTTGACGACAACATCAAAATCATTGAGATCACTGAGTTCATCAAGGGATTGAATGTAATGAAGGTTGTTCTGGTTGAGGTGATTTAGGTTTTGCTTCGCTTTTTCAGGACTCCGCGTCAGCAGTGTCACGTCGTCAGTGTTCCAACTTTTGACCAATTCAGAGCCAATAAATCCAGTACCACCAGTTAACAATATCTTCATACCAATCTCCCTATTACACATAATTATAGACATGGCTTGTTTTTAATCGCCAATCAATACGAAAAAATCACTATAACGATCAGTTGGTTTCAATCGTGTGATACCTGAATTACGCCTGATTTAATTTACTCTGGCGAGAAATTAAATTCATTTGGTCAGGATGTGTACCGTTATCACACTTATGGATTTTACTCGGATATGTTACCAACTGCGTAATATTTGTCACATAAGGAATGATAAGGATTTGCCATGATTATTGGTAATTAATAACCAGGCACAATTTCAATGACTAGGAGTTGCGATGACAGCAGTGCTTGCTTTGTTTCGAGCCATGTTAGGTAGTCTAAGGGATCTCTTGCCGATCGTGGCGGTGATTACTTTCTTCCAGCTTGCTGTTTTGCAAGAGCCACTCCCTCATCTTTTGTCTATTCTAATTGGCTTAGTGCTGGTGGTTTTGGGACTGACTTTTTTTATCTTTGGCCTTGAAATGGGTCTCTTCCCAATCGGCGAGTCGATGGCTCAAGCTTTTGCTCGTAAGGGGAGCGTGTTTTGGTTATTGACCTTCGCTTTCTGTTTAGGCTTTGGTACCACCATTGCCGAACCTGCGTTAACCGCAGTGGCCGCCGAAGCAGCAGAAGTGGCCGCTGAAGGTGGTGTTATTCCCAACTCTTTAGATGAAATGGAACAGTACGCCGATGGCTTGCGCTTGACAGTGGCATTGTCGGTTGGTATCGCTATTTTACTTGGCGTGCTGCGAATATTAAAAGGCTGGCCAATTCAGTACATGATCATCGGTGGTTATATTGGTGTGGTGGTGCTCACCGCTTTCGCCCCTGAAAATATCATTGGGATTGCGTATGACTCCGGTGGAGTGACAACATCGACGATCACCGTTCCGTTAGTGACCGCATTGGGGGTGGGGTTAGCGTCTGCGATTAAAGGAAGAAACCCGATGATTGATGGCTTTGGATTGATCGCCTTTGCTTCACTGCTGCCGATGATGTTTGTCATGGTGTATGGGATGGTGGTGACATGATCAGTGTCCAACAATTTATCGACACCTTTTTAGGCACTGTGATGGATGTGATTCCAATTGCGGTGATCATCTTTGGTTTTCAATTGGCGGTGCTGCGCAAGCCAGTTAATAACCTAGCCAAAGTGTTGGTAGGTTTCTTTTACGTCATTCTTGGTTTATCGCTCTTTTTGATGGGGTTAGAGCTCGCGTTGTTTCCTTTGGGGGAGACAATGGCAATGCAATTGACCGAGCCCAGTTTTCTGACTGAATTTAAGATCAGTTCAGGCCTTGCCTTAGTTTGGTTTGATTATTACTGGGTTTACCTTTTCGCGTTTTGTATTGGTTTTAGTACCACGATAGCTGAGCCCTCTTTGATTGCGGTAGCGATCAAGGCGAATCAAGTCTCTGGTGGTAGTATCAGCGTTAATGGGCTGAGGATCTCCGTGGCGTTAGGCGTAGCGATTGGCATATCGCTAGGTAGTTATCGCATCGTGGCTGGTGACCCTATTCATTACTACATCATTGTTGGCTATGTCATTGTGGTAATTCAGACCTTTTATGCACCCAAATTGATTATTCCATTGGCTTACGATTCTGGCGGGGTTACGACATCAACGGTGACGGTTCCTTTAGTAACGGCACTTGGGTTGGGACTCGCGTCAACGGTGCCAGGAAGAAATCCGGTAATTGATGGCTTTGGGTTGATTGCTTTCGCGAGCTTATTTCCAATTATATCCGTGATGGGGTATGCCCAAATAACGCAATGGCTAAACCGATCACAATCCTCTAAGGAGAGCAAAGATGCGCTTTAAACTTATCTTAGCGTTTGTAGAAGAGAGCAAGACCGATGTCGTGCTCGACGCCGCGCGTGATGCGGGCGCAACAGGGGCAACCGTGATTAACAATGCCAGAGGGCAGGGGCTAAACCAAAAACGCACCTTCTTTGGGTTAACGTTAGAGGTGCAAAAAGATGTGTTGCTGTTTGTGGTTGAGGAGCACCTAGCTAGGCATATTCTTGAAACTATCGGTGAAGTGGGGGAATTCGACCAAGAGTCAGGGCAAGGGATAGCAGTGCAGATCGATGTCGAAGATGCGGTCGGGGTCGCGCACCAAGTTGAAACATTAACTAAGGTTGTGGAGGACGAGTTATGAGTGTCAGTGAAAAAATCCGAGTAAGCGATGTAATGGCTAATACGTATGTGATTATCGATGGGCTAACCACTGTGTTGGAAGCGATAGAGATGGCGAAAAAGCACAAAGTGAAAGCCATTATTGTCGATAAGCGCCACGAAGATGATGAATACGGCATCGTATTGATGAATGACATTGCCAAAAAAGTATTAGCTAAAAATCGGTCTCCAAAGCGAACTAACGTTTATGAGATCATGACTAAACCAGCGTTAAGCGTGTCTGCTGACATGAATGTGAAGTACTGTGCACGCTTGTTTGAGCGTTTTGGTATCAGTCGTGCGCCAGTCGTTAGTGATAACAAGATAGTCGGTATGGTTAGTTACAATAATATCGTGATCAACGGTATGGCGAGAGATGACGTGTAGCTGTTAGATACGTACAATAGGCTCATAAATTTTATGGAGAAGTACGTGTGAAATTATTTTTTGCTTCAGACCTACACGGTTCGCTGCCAGCAACAGAAAAGGTATTAGAACTCTACCAAGCGTCTGGTGCGCAATATTTAGTGCTATTGGGTGACATTCTGAATCATGGTCCAAGAAACCCGATCCCAGAAGGATATAACCCGCCGGCGGTTGCAGAGAAGTTGAATGCGTTTTCTCAAGAAATTATTGCTGTTCGTGGCAACTGCGATAGCGAAGTGGATCAGATGCTGTTGTCTTTTCCAATGATGATGGATTACTCGTGGGTACTATTAGAATCAGGTCAGCGTATCTTTTTAACCCATGGCCATTTGTACAATACCAATAAAAGGCCTGCGCTGAAAGCGGGTGACATTATTGCCCACGGTCATACCCATATTCCAGTTGCTGAATACCAAGAAGAAATCTTTATCTTTAACCCTAGCTCTGTGACATTCCCGCGAGATGGCCACGCAGCAAGCTACGGCGTCTATGAAAACAATGTCTTCAAAATCATCAGCCTTGACGGTGATGTTCTCGTGAGTGGTCAGCTATAAGATTTCGAGTTAGTTCCATCAACATTACATCGAGTGGCGGAACAGAATTGCTGACTTCTGTGCAAAGGCTTACTTTGAGTCCACGTGGCCGAGGTCTCTGTCTGGAGCAATGATGTTTCGTACTCTTTGCTTCAGAACTTTAGCCTCAGGAAAACCGCCGTCCGCTTTTCTTTCCCAAATCTGTATTCCATTACAAAAAACCTCAAATCGACCTCCGGTATCTGGGTGTAAACTCACTTGCTCTATCTCTTCACTGAAAGTATGCAGTAACTCTTGGCATAACCAACTAGAACGAAGCATCCAATTGCATTGACGGCAATAGTGTATTGCGATGGTCGCTTTGGAGATTGATGTACCTACCGAGTTTGGTTCTGCATTCATAGGTATCCTTGAAAATTCTATACAGTAGTTTGATGTCAACAGTTAATAAAAAAGGGGCATCATGCCCCTTTCTATTGGTATATTGTTTAATGATATAAAGTTTTTGATATTAAATAACTGTCGAGTTTTAGTTTGAGCCAGCTTTAGTTTGAGAACAATACTCTAGAGCCATGATTTAGGCTAGTGAGCAGCAGTGCCTTCTGATTAATAATATCAATGCGTCGGCTTTGTTCTGCATCCATTTTAATCACTTGAGTGATCAGTTCGAGTTGCTCTTCCGAAAAGTCTTGTCGCTCAGCAGAAGTGACATCTTTAAACTCCGTTGGTGAGATCAGTAAGTAATTATCGTTAATATCCCACTGACCGGTTTCGGAAATATTGATGACGTTTGCGGGTGCAGTCTGAGTGCCATACAATTTAACCACAGCCATTCTCAGATACGTACCATTTGGCAGGTATTTCGCATTCGATGACAATTCAACTTTGCGCAGTGGTCCGATTGAATCCTCTTGCTTGATATCGCTAATCAGCGTGACCATTTTCGATTGCCATTCGTGTTGTGTCAGCAAGCGCTCTACTTTTGCATCGCTACCCCAGTACAACCAACCGCTAAAGAAAGCAGAGATAACCAGTAAAATAATGGATACTTTTAATTTCATGTTACTGACCACCGTTACAAATGTCGTTTACATCCGACTGGTTTGCGTAAATTCTTAGAGTTATATTCTCGCTCGAGTAATCTTGAGGGTGAATATAGTTTAGAGCTAGATTGTTACCTTGCCCCCCTGTTGCAATCACTTCAGTTGGCTTTAGCATGCCTGTGTGGTTAGTGTTGTAACGCAATACACATTTCTCTATCGCTGGTAGCCAACTAGTCAGACTCGGGTGGTTAATTGGTGTTTGAACTTTGACACCATTAACCTCTGCTAATGTTCGAAACTCTGACTCTGCTGGGTTCGTTAACGTTAAAACGAGTACTGGCATGATGAAAGCGACAAGCAGTATTCCAAACGCTAACCATTTATTAGGGCTTTCAGTTTTAGGTTCAGCCTGATTGGTCACCGGTTCCGATTCGACATGGGGCTCTTGAGCCTTTGCAATCGGCTCTGGGTCGATAGTTTCAGTGATGACCTCGTCAGCTAATGTGGTATTAGCAAACGTTAAGATCGGCTCTACGTCACTTTCTGAAATTTCAGTTGTTACTGGCTGATCATTTGATGACAGTGGTGCTGAGCGTTCAACCGTCGCGATAAATTGGTAACCGCGTTTAGGAACAGTCTTTACGAATGCTGGAGATTTGGTTGAGTCTTTGAGCATTTTTCTGAGTGTCGATACCGCTTGCGTTAAGCTAGAGTCGTCCACCTCAAAGCCTTGGTCTCGCCAAACATATTCGTGTAATTCGTTACGAGTGATAACTTCATTGGGTCTTTCTGACAGCATCAGGAGAATGCGGCTTTCATTGCTGCCAAGGCGTACGACTTCACCGTCGCTCATCTGATCAACAAGTGAGTTGCTATTTGGGTCAAATACGAACCGCTGTGCGAGAATAAACTTTGTGCCGATATTGCTCATTGAACTCTTCTATTTTGGATGATTTGGGGTGCGAAATAGACAAATCTCAGGTGAAGTTCTGTTAATTCTTCACCAAATCATGGCTTCTTTTATGTTCTTTTATATTTATAACACTCAAGGATAATAAAAACAGATCAAAAAAACAGTGTTTTTATGCTTTTTGACCTTGAATTTACATTTGTCATCCTCATGTTAATGAACAGAAGAGTGGCATAATGTGTAACGCCCCTATGATTATTCAACATAAAGTATAGATGTTTTGGAGTAAAAATGAGCGAAACGGCAACGCAAAATAAAGAGACTCGTGGCTTTCAATCTGAAGTAAAACAACTACTTCATCTAATGATTCACTCACTGTATTCAAATAAAGAAATCTTTCTACGTGAGCTGATCTCTAACGCATCTGACGCGGCTGATAAGCTTCGTTTCCAAGCGCTATCAAATGGCGACCTTTACCAAGGCGATGCTGATTTAGGTGTAAAACTTTCGTTTAACGCTGAAGCGAATACTTTAACGATCTCTGATAATGGCATCGGTATGAGCCGCGACAACGTTATTGAGCATTTAGGTACTATTGCTAAGTCAGGCACCGCAGACTTTTTCTCAAAGTTGTCTGAAGACCAAAGCAAAGATTCTCAATTGATTGGTCAATTTGGTGTGGGTTTCTATTCTGCATTTATCGTTGCAGACGCAGTGACTGTTCGCACTCGAGCTGCTGGACTTGCTAATGACCAAGCCGTGCAATGGCACTCTGCGGGTGAAGGTGATTACACTATCGAAGACATCACGAAAGAATCTCGTGGTACAGACATCATTCTTCATATGCGTGAAGACGGCAAAGAGTTCTTAAATGAGTGGCGTCTACGTGAAGTGATTGGTAAGTATTCTGATCACATTGGTATCCCTGTCTCTATCTTCACAGCGGTGAAAGATGACGAAGGTAAAGACACCGAAGAGAAGCATTGGGAACAGATTAACAAGGCTCAAGCGCTTTGGACTCGTAACAAGTCTGATATTGAGAAAGAAGAGTACCAAGAGTTTTACAAGCACGTATCTCACGATTTTGCTGATCCACTAACCTGGAGTCACAACAAAGTTGAAGGTAAGAACGACTACACAAGTCTGCTTTATATTCCTGCGAAAGCACCTTGGGATATGATGAACCGTGATCATAAGAGCGGCTTGAAACTATACGTGCAACGTGTGTTTATTATGGATGACGCAGAGCAGTTCATGCCATCTTATATGCGTTTCGTTCGTGGTTTGATTGACTCAAACGATCTGCCACTGAACGTGTCTCGTGAAATTCTACAAGACAACAAGGTTACTCAGTCTCTTCGTGGCGCATGTACCAAGCGTGTGCTGACTATGCTTGAGCGCATGGCGAAGAATGACAACGACAAGTACCTAGAATTTTGGAAAGAGTTTGGCCTTGTACTGAAAGAAGGTCCAGCGGAAGACATGGCGAACAAAGAAAAAATCGCTGGTTTGCTTCGCTTCTCATCAACGGAAGTGGATTCTGCTGAACAAACTATCCGCCTAGCATCTTACGTTGAACGCATGAAAGAAGGCCAAGACAAGATCTATTACCTAACAGCAGATAGTTACGCTGCCGCTAAGAACAGCCCACACTTGGAGCAGTTCAAAGCAAAAGGTATCGAAGTGGTCCTAATGTACGATCGTATTGATGAGTACGTAATGAATTACCTGACTGACTTCGACGGTAAACAGTTCCAATCGATCACTAAAGCGGGCTTAGACCTAAGCAAGTTTGAAGGTGAAGAAGAGAAAGAGAAGCAAAAAGAGACAGAAGAAGAGTTCAAATCTGTAGTTGAGCGCACTCAATCTTACCTAGGTGCTCGTGTTAAAGAGGTTCGCACGACATTCAAGTTAGCAACTACGCCTGCTGTTGTTGTTACCGATGATTTCGAGATGGGCACTCAAATGGCTAAACTTCTTGAAGCTGCAGGTCAAGCTGCTCCTGAAGTTAAGTACATCTTTGAGATTAACCCTGAGCATGCGCTAGTTAAACAGATGGCAGATGAAGCGGACGAACAAGCGTTTGGTCGTTGGGTTGAGCTACTACTTGGTCAAGCTATGCTGGCTGAAAAGGGCTCAATGGAAGATCCGTCACAATTCTTAGGTGCAATCAACGAACTACTGACAAAACGTTAGTCTTTCGACTTTGGGCTAAGCTCATAATTATAAATAAAAGCTCGCTAATGCGGGCTTTTTTTGTGAACGTCGCTTAACTTCATCGAAATGTCGCTAAAATTACTAACTAGACGAACACAAACGCTGTCGATACATTCTTTAGTCTTAATTTAAGCAAAATTGAATATTAATGTGATAGAATGCTCGACCTAATCAGCTGGTATTATGAACCTATCATCTCCAGTTGTATGATTTTTAAACGTTATACCGAAACTTACCGTTTTGCTTCTGTTTACAGTTGTGCTTAGCCTCAGTTGTTACCTAACCTCTCTTGTTTGACCTAAATTAAACCAGAAAGGCGGGATAGTGAGCTTCGGTATAAATCATAATTTTTATAAGAGGATTAAACATGCGCATCATTCTTCTAGGTGCTCCTGGCGCGGGTAAAGGTACTCAAGCTAACTTCATCATGAACAAATTTGGTATCCCTCAAATTTCAACTGGTGACATGCTACGTGCTGCTATCAAAGCGGGTACTGAGCTTGGTAAGCAAGCAAAATCAGTAATCGACGCTGGTCAGCTAGTTTCTGATGAAATTATCCTTGGTCTTATCAAAGAGCGTATCGCTCAAGATGACTGTGAGAAAGGTTTCCTACTAGACGGTTTCCCACGCACAATCCCTCAAGCTGATGGCCTAAAAGAAATGGGTATCGCAGTAGACTACGTTGTTGAATTCGACGTAGCTGACGATGTGATTGTTGAGCGTATGGCTGGTCGTCGTGCTCACCTTCCTTCTGGCCGTACATACCACAATGTGTACAACCCGCCTAAAGAAGAAGGTAAAGATGACATCACTGGCGAAGAGCTAGTGGTTCGTGATGACGACAAAGAAGAAACAGTTCGTGCACGTCTAGGCGTATACCACGATCAAACAGCTCCGCTTATCTCTTACTACGGTAAGGAAGCAGAAGCAGGCAACACTAAGTACCTTAAATTTGATGGAACTAAGCAAGTTGCTGAAGTTAGTGCAGAACTTGAGAAAGCACTAGCATAATTGGCTAACAGCCAGTTTTAGAATTTGATATATTGGAAGCGACCTTAAGGTCGCTTTTTTTGTTTCAATTTTTAGTCATATACCAATCTAGATAAACTCGATTGTGCACTGTTTCCGTGGTGCGGCTTAGATTCGCGCGGCTAACGATCAATGTGATGTTGTGATCACCTAGGTTAAGAACGATTATTCTTAAATTTAGTGGCACAACAATGATCTTAAACTTATGTAGATTAGTATATTACGTTCCAGAAAATCACATATTGGTCTCAGGTATCTATGAAAAATAATAAAAAGCAGGGCGTTTTACTGGTGAACTTAGGAACCCCAGACTCGGCGACCCCAGCTGGCGTTCGTCGATTTTTGAGTGAATTCTTACACGACAAGAGAGTAGTCAGCTTAACTCGCTGGCTTTGGTTCCCTATCTTACATGGGGTGATTTTACCGGTTCGCTCCCCTAAAGTAGCCAAACTTTATCAATCCGTTTGGATGGATGAAGGCTCACCACTGCTTGTGTACTCTCAAAGACAAGCCGAAAAGCTCCAGAAAAAATTACAGATGCCCGTAGCGCTAGGTATGACCTATGGCAACCCAAGCCTTAAAACGGGCGTTGAGCAATTAATGGAGCAGGGCGTTGAAGACATCATCGTATTGCCTTTATATCCTCAATACTCAGGCACGACCACAGCGGCCGTATCTGATGGATTAACCAAAGCCTTTAAGCAGATGCCAGTGATTCCGAGCTATCGCTTTATTCGCGACTACTACGCGCACCCAAGCTACACAAAAGCATTGGCTGAAAGCGTGCGTAGCCATTGGGATAAAAATGGCAGAGCCGATCATTTAGTTTGTTCTTTCCACGGTATTCCGAAGCGATTGGCTGATGAAGGCGACATCTACCCACAGCATTGTGAAGCGACAACAAAGCTCCTTGCTGCTGAGTTAGGCTTATCAGCGGACGATATCACCATGACATACCAATCTCGATTTGGTCGAGAAGAGTGGTTGAAGCCATACACTGACGACACACTTGAATCATTGCCGAGCAAAGGCATCAAAAAAATCGATATTATGGCGCCTGCATTTTCTGTGGATTGTTTAGAAACGTTAGAAGAGATTTCTGATCAGTGTAAAGAGACCTTTATTGACGCTGGTGGCTCAGACTTTAGTTATATTATGTGTCTTAACGACAGAGACTCGCACATCGATATGATGGCGGAGTTAGTGGCGCTGTATCGTTAAATACGACTTCGCCCAAACTGTCATGCATATCTAAAAATAACAAAAGGGCTGCTCATTGAGCAGCCCTTTTTGAACTGGATGTTTCTTCTTGAAATCGATCTAGATATTAAGCAACCGAAGTTTCTGCTTTTGGCTCTGCTTCAAGCATCATGTTGCTTTCTACGCCATGCATCCATGATACAAGCTTGCCAGCACAAAGAAGTAGTAAGACGCCACTTATTGTCGCTGTAATTGCGATACCACCGAAGATAGACATTGCGCCAAGCTCACCAACGTGAGAACCCACAAGACCAGCTACGTAGTTTGCGACAGCATTGAAGCCAAACCATGCACCCATCATTAGCGATGCGAGACGAAGCGGAGCTAACTTAGTGACCAACGACAGGCCAATAGGAGATAGACAAAGCTCGCCAAGGGTATGGAAGAAGAAAGCACCGACTAGCCACAGCATTGATGTTTTCACTGTTAGGTCGCCGCCTTGCTCCATTACCGCGCCCATCATGCACACAAAGCCAAGTGCTAAGAAGAACAATGCCATTGCAAACTTAACAGGAGAGTTGGGTTCACGCTTACCCAACTTCACCCAAAACGCGGCAATAATTGGAGCAAGTGTAATGATGAAGAATGGGTTCAGAGATTGGAACCACGCCGCTGGGACTTCAAAGCCACCAATCATGCGGTCAGTATATTGCTGAGTATAGATATTCATCAGGCCGCCAGCTTGTTCAAAGCCCGCCCAGAAAACTATGACGAATAGACCCATAACCAGAATAACTTTTAATCGATCGAACTCTTCTTTGGTGAGTGGCGTTTTTTCTTTAGATTTGTTCAGTGCTTTTGCTCGCGCAGCTGCTGGCACTGAACCAATGTTACCTAACCAAGATTGAGCCATTGTCATTTGCATGATTAAGCTAATAACCATACCAATACCAGCGGCTAAGAAACCTGCTTTCCAGCCGAAAGAGTCGACAGCAGCGCCTGAAATCAAGCCACCTAATAATGCACCTAAGTTGATGCCCATGTAGAAAATGGTGAATGCACCGTCACGGCGGTTATCACCTTCTTGGTATAGGTCGCCAACCATGGTCGAGATGTTTGGCTTAAACATACCGTTACCACTGATAAGTAGTGCTAAACCTAGATAAAGAGCATTTACTTGGTCTAAGCCAATAGCGCCGTTAGGAAGAGCGAGTGTAAATTGGCCGAGTGCCATTAATACACCGCCAACCAGTATCGATTTACGTTGCCCTAAGTAGTTATCGGCAATCCAGCCCCCGATCAATGGCGTGATGTAGACTAAGCCAGTGTAAATACCGTAGAGATCAAGTGCGTCTTTCGTTGACCAACCAAGCCCACCGTTGAGGGTCGTGTCAGTCAAAAATAAAACAAGGATGGCACGCATCGCGTAGTAGGAGAAACGTTCCCATAGCTCTGTGCTAAATAATAAAAATAGGCCTCTAGGGTGGCCAAAGATGTTGTGATTGCTTGGCATAAGTTTTACTAATTTTAGGTATTAAAAGATTTTATAGTCATTCATGTATACACAGTAGGGTAAAAGTCTGCAATAGGCGTATTTTGTGGTCACGATAACTTAGTTTTACTAAGGTGTTGATATTAAATATATTTACTTTTAATGTGGCCCATTCTGTTTGTGCTGCAAACTAACTTTCCATATTTGACCTGGTTGGTTAGTAACCTTTTTTTAAACCCTACCCAATAAAAATGTTTAGATTTATTGGCCTAGTCTATCATTATGATCTTATAGGGAATGTTATTCATACTATCTGCGATATACATATGCTTACAGCAATGAGTCTTTTGATTTCTAAATGTTCCTTGTACAATGACTGACCAAATTTTTTGCCTATGACTTTTTGGTTGATAAGTTTGTCTGTGACGCGTCATTTCTCGCTTATCAGAAATCATTTATTAACGGCGATTAAACTGTTTTAGGCTGTGGTAAAATATCTAAAAATATAAATGGCTAGTTAAATGAAACGTTGGTATTTACTTTACTGTAAGCGTGGTGATCAAAAACGCGCTCAACAGCACCTAGAAAATCAGGGGGTAGAGTGCTTTTACCCTCAAATAGAAGTCGAAAAGGTAGTGAGAGGGAAAGAGAAGCTGGTCCAAGAACCGCTGTTCCCATCATATATCTTTGTCCGTTTTGATTATGAGCAAGGCCCAAGCTTTACTACCGTTCGTTCAACTCGTGGTGTTGTCGACTTTATTAAGTTCGGTGCAAGGCCGTATGAAGTCCAAGGTGATTTGGTTTTTGAGCTAAAAGAGTTCGAGAAGTGTTGCAGTAGCGAAGTTGAAGATTGCTGTGTTGAATTTGAGACAGGGCAAGTTGTCAAAATTAATAGTGGCCAGTTTGCGGGTGTTGAAGCTATTTACCATCAGAAAGATGGCGAAGCTCGATCCATTATGCTCGTAAAAATGATCAGTCAAGTGGTTCCGATCAGTATTGAAAACGAAGCACTACAAGCTCACGTATAAGTGAAATATTAAAAAGTAAAAACTAGGCTTAAAACAAAAAGGCGCATAATGCGCCTTTTTTAGTATTTTATTTTTCAAACGCTTAAGCGTTGTAGGCGTCGTTGTGAACGGCTTGTACCGCACGGCCTGATGGGTCTACACAGTTTTTGAATGACTCATCCCACTCGATCGCTTTCGCTGATGAACAGGCAACTGAAGGGCCGCCAGGTACACACTCTGCCGCCGATTCTAGAGGGAATAGCTCCTCAAAGATTTCACGGTAAGCATAACCTTCTTTGGTTGTTGGTGTGTTGTAAGGGAAACGGAACTGAGCAGCTTCCATTTGTTGATCCGTTACTTTTTCTTCAGCCGTTGCTTTCAATGTGTCAATCCAGTCGTAGCCAACACCATCAGAGAACTGCTCTTTTTGGCGCCATGCGATTGAATCTGGCAGGTAGTCTTCAAAACACTCACGTAGGATGTGTTTCTCCATTTTACCGTTACCGCACATTTTGTCTTCAGGGTTTAAACGCATAGCCACATCGATGAACTCTTTATCCAAGAATGGTACACGACCTTCGACTCCCCATGCTGCAAGTGATTTGTTTGCACGAGCACAGTCAAACATGCTTAGAGCAAGAAGTTTACGTACTGTCTCTTCGTGGAACTCTTTTGCGTTTGGCGCTTTATGGAAGTACAGGTAGCCACCAAAGATTTCATCAGCACCTTCGCCAGAAAGTACCATTTTGATACCCATTGCCTTGATCTTACGAGCAAGCAAGTACATTGGCGTCGATGCGCGGATGGTCGTTACATCGTAAGTTTCAATGTGGTAGATAACATCACGGATGGCATCTAAGCCTTCCTGAATGGTGTACGTCATCTCGTGGTGCACAGTGCCGATTTTGTCCGCAACTTCACGAGCCGCGATAAGATCCGGCGCGTTTTCTAGACCAACAGCAAATGAGTGCAGTTGCGGCCACCAAGCTTCTGATTGCTCGTCATCTTCGATACGCATTGCTGCAAAACGCTTAGCGACTGCAGAAGTGATTGATGAATCAAGGCCACCAGATAGAAGTACACCGTAAGGAACGTCAGTCATTAGTTGACGCTTAACAGCAGCTTCTAGCGCTTCAGTTAGCTCTTCTTTGCTTGTGCTGTTACCTTGAACGGCTGCGTATTCGTTCCAATCGCGGATGTAGTAGCGTTGAGGTTCTGCATCTTTCGAAGAGTAGAAGCTACCAGGAGGGAACTCACTGATCGTCTTACAAACTGGAACAAGTGCTTTCATCTCTGAAGCTACGTAATAGTTGCCGTGCTCATCGTAGCCTTGGTAAAGCGGGATGATGCCAATATGGTCGCGGCCAACTAGGTATTCGTCTTTCTCTTCGTCATATAAAACGAAAGCGAAAATACCGTTAAGTTCTTCTAAAAGGTCGGCCCCCATCTCTTGGTAAAGCGCAAGAATGACTTCACAATCAGAGTCAGTTTGGAACTGGTATTTATCTTCATAGCGAGCGCGAAGTTCTTTGTGGTTATAGATTTCGCCATTAACTGCAAGAATGTGCTTTTTGTCTTGGCTGTATAGTGGTTGAGCACCACTGTTTAGGCCGACGATAGCGAGACGCTCGTGAGCAAGGATAGCTTTTTCACCGGCATAGATACCAGACCAGTCTGGGCCACGGTGACGAAGCTTTTTAGACATTTCTAAAGCAATAGGGCGAAGTGCTGCGGCATCACTTTTAATGTCGAGAATGCCAAATACTGAACACATAGAACTTCCTTTTAAATAATTTCTAAATCAACTGCATTCAATTTGCCATTCTGGCTAAAAAAAGCAACCGAATGTGAGCAAAAAAATAATATAAAGGGGTTTATGTTAGAAAATATCTAATTTTAAGGTGATTTTGGTGAGTGATGTCTAATTGCGGTTGGCTTTTTGAACAAAAACCTCTCAAAAGTGCAAAAAAACGCAATTCTGAGAGGTTGAATGGAACATGTTGAATATTAAATTTTATTGATGTTCGGATTCAATTGTTCACAAACATGTCGGGCAAAACCGCTGCCAGCTTCGCTGTAAATGTTAAATGCCGCATCGACGCCATTCTCTTTCAGTGTTTCGAGCTGATCTGGATATTCGGCAATTGCCGCTATTTGACCTTTAAAGTTTCGTGATTTTAATTGTTCTAAGGCGGTTTGATTACCTTGGTGGTGAGGCATAGCCAAGATCACCAGTTTTACGTTTGCTGTGTCTAAGATTCGTTCCCAGAAATCCGGGTCAGTTGCGTCACCAGAAATAACGTTTCTGCCATGGCTTCTGTGGTTATGTGCCGCGTCTTCACGAACTTCGACACCTAAACTTACTTTGCCGTAGCGTGAACGTAATTCGTCGTAGGCACCAGTACCAATGCGTCCCATACCAAGAATAAGTACCTGAGCCCGACCTGGGTCAATTCGTTTGTCACGTTGGTGGAGCTTCTCAGCAGCGTGCTCTTTTAACCAGCGACCTGATTGTTGATAAAGTTTGTGACCCGCTTTGTTGAGAGGTGCAGCGATTAAGAACGACAATGAAACGGCAATCGCCACTGCCACCAAGATGTCGCCAGACATCCAGCCCATCTTAAAAGCAAGGCCACCGACGATGAGACCAAATTCGCTGTAGTTAAACAGAGACAAAGAAGTGAGTAGGGAGGTTCGAACACGGAACTTGAATCGGTTTAGTACCAAGAAGTACAGGACGCCTTTCACTGGCAGTAACAATAAGAACAAGACTGCAAGCATAAAACCCTGAATAGTTGGCTGTTCTGACAAGCCAATATTCAAGAAGAAGCAGACGAGGAAAAGCTCTTTGAGGTTAAACAGCGACTTCGATAGCTCTGAAGCTTTTGGGTGACCGGCTAACAGCATACCTAGGATAAGGGCACCTAAGTCTGGTTTTACCCCCACAAACTGGAACAAACCAGCGCCAACAACTAATGCGAAGAAGATGCCGAAGAGCACCAACATTTCACCGTGCCCAACCCAATCGAGGACTTTGTAGAACAATGGGCGAAAGAAAGGCAAAGCGAACAGTGCGATAGCATACCACTCTGGAATTTTGCCTGTTGATGCAGTCAAGAATACGACAGCAAAGATATCTTGCATGACCAGAATGCCAATCGCTAGTGTGCCATAGGTAGCATTCATTTCCCCTTTCTCTTGCAGAGACTTGACCGCGAATACAGTACTAGAAAATGAAAGAGCAAAACCGAGTAGAACGATCTGTTCTATTGACATGGCTGCTAGAGATGAAATACCTAGGAACTTAAAACCAAATAGAGCGGCTGCAAAAAACAGAGTGGATAAAAGATTGTGGATTGTTGCGCCAGCCCAGATCTCTTTAGAGAGTAGGGTTTTGATGTCCAGCTTTAAGCCAATAGTAAATAAGAGAAGGGTGACACCAAGGTCAGCCAAAATAATGATGGTGTCATTGGTTTCAAAACCAAGGGCATAAAGCCCGAAACCCGCGACCAAAAAACCAACTAATGGGGGAAGGTGACATTTTAAAGCAATAAATCCTGCGATAAACGCAGTGGATATTAATATAAGTTCCATAACTTGTTGTTGTAGTTCCCTAGCTTAAAAAAACGGGCCGTGTTTATACAAACACGGCCCGCGGAAAATCAGAATTGTTTTCTTTAGTCTTCAAGAAGCTTTTGCAGTAACACACCGTTGAGCATGGCACGCTTAATCATGGCAAAGGCTCCCATCGTAGGATGTTTATCGATCTGTGATGCTACAATAGGCAGGCCGCTATGGAAAGTCGTTAACGACTGATTCTCTACATTGCGCTTAATTGCAGGGAAAACAATCTCTTGTGCCTTCGTAATATCACCAGCAATGATAACTTTCTGAGGGTTAAACAGGTTAATCGTCATCGCGATAGCCTTACCTAACTGGTTTCCTACTCGAACTAAGCTTTGTTTCGCGAGTTCATCGCCATTGATTGCGTGGTCACAAACATCTTGAATCGTAATATGTTCAAGTTCCGTTAAAGAAGATTCATAGCCTTGCTTAATGAGCTTCTGTACTCGATCAACAATGGCAGGGTTTGCCGCTACGGTTTCAAGACAACCGAAGTTACCACACTGGCACTGTTCTCCTAGCGGATCAATTTGGATATGACCAATTTCACCCACGTTACGGTTATGGCCTAAGAAAACCTGGCCATTAACGATAATACCAGCACCCGTACCACGGTGCACACTGACCAAAATAGAATCTTGACTATCTTTACTTGCACCGAAGTAGTGCTCAGCAAGCGCCATTCCTCTAACGTCATTACCAACAAAACAAGCCACATGGAAAGTATCGCGAATAATGTCGCTCAATGCGAGGTTATCGATGTCCGTATTTGGCATGTACTCAACAACACCGGTTGTTGGGTTAACCAAGCCTGGAAGGGTGACACCAATGGCAATCAGTTGGTCGATCTTTGGCTGATGCTCAGCAATGAAAGCCTTGAGGTTATTGACCAAGCCTTGTGTAAGGTCTGATTGGTCTGAATAATCTAGGTCTTGTTGTTGGAAAGCCAACTCACGACCGCCAAGGTCATGAAGGCTTATTTGAATATAGTCTCTACCTAAGCGTACAGCAACAGAATGAAAAGGGTCGACTTCTGTGGTTAGGGAGATCGCGCGTCTACCGCCAGTAGACGCTTGTTGCGCAACCTCTTTAATGAGGCCGCGCTCCAAAAGTTGGCGGGTAATTTTTGTAACACTTGCCGGTGCGAGTTGGCTTACATCAGCCACTTGTATACGACTGATAGGCCCTTGCTGGTCTATTAGTCGGTATACCGCCGCACTGTTTAGTTGTTTAACTAAGTCTACGTTACCTATTTGTCCGCCATTCATACTTAATTGTGCTCGTATTGTCCATTAACAACAGTCGCTTTAACGTTAAAGTCTCGGTCAAATACAGCTAGGTTTGCAACCATGCCTTTTTTGATTCGACCTAGCTTGCTTTCTACACCGATAGCCGTAGCTGGGTATAGCGTAGCCATGCGAAGAGCTTCGTCTAAAGCGATACCAGCGTGCTCAACTGTATTCTGAACTGCTTCAATCATAGTCAGAGCTGAGCCGCCCAGTGTGCCGTTTTCATCAACACACTTACCATCTCGGTAATATACTTTCTTACCGACAAAAATAAAGTATTCCATGTCAGCACCTGCAGGAGCTGTGGCATCCGTCACTAATACTAACTTTTCTCCCTTGATTTTGTGCGCAATTCTGATGTTTGCGTAATCAACGTGGAAGCCGTCGGCGATGATACCTGCATAAACTTCTGGCGTGTCGTAAATCGCGCCAACAACGCCAGGTTCACGACCGACCATAGGGGTCATTGCATTGAATAGGTGGGTAGCGAAAGTGATACCGGATTCGAAACTTTGTCGAGCTTCTGCGTAAGTCGCGTTTGTGTGGCCGATAGAAACGACAACGCCTGCTTTGTGTAGGCGCTCGATATGTTCTGGATCATTAAGCTCTGGTGCCAATGTTACTTTTGAAACTAGGTCGCTGTTCTCGCAAATCAGTTCAATCATTTCGCTGTCTGATTTACGAATGTGATCGACGCTATGGATGCCTTTTTTAGCCACGTTTAGATATGGACCTTCAAGGTGCAGACCTAGAGATTGGTTTTGGTATTGGTTGTGATATTCACGAGCTGCAGTAATAACTGCACGCATATCTTCGTCTGAAGAGGTGATTAGCGTTGGCAAGAAGCTAGTACAGCCAGACTTAAGGTTTGCTTCGTGCATGATCTGCATTGTTTCTGCCGTGATCTCATCATTCAGCATTACACCGCCACAACCATTCAGTTGTAGATCAATAAAACCTGGGCTTAGGTTTGCTCCGTTTAGATCGCGAACCTCGATTCCTTCTGGCAATTCAGAGGTAGGACAGACTTTTTTGATCAGTTCATTTTCGATTACAACAGCATGATCGGTTAGAACATCACTACCAGTGTAAATTTTACAGTTACTTAGCGCGTACATAGTCAGCTAATCCTTATTTCGTGAGATCTTTAAAATTTGTTCGTTACCTAAATGTGGACTTAGTTTGCGAGCATCATTTACGTAACGATTTATCTTTTATGGGCAAACGGCTTCAAAATGGTGAGCTGTTTAAGTTGTTGAAAAATCAATGAACAATTGATCATTATTATACGTTTAGGTTCATTGTTAATGATTATTCATAGGGTAATATCTGCCCAGAAATATCATCTTTTTGCCTAATGATTAGATTTGGATTTTATCTATAAATGTTCATTTTTTTGAATGATAAAATAAGTTTTATGATCTCGCTAGCAAAAACCTCTGGATTTGGTAAAAACTGGTGATTAGGATCACAAATGGTAAGGTTTTAATTTGCGGGGCAAAATTAATTGAATACACTGAATAGGACTAAATTGAGCGACTAAAATAAGTTTCTCAAATGAATTCTAAAAAATCCTATAGGGGGAAACAACTGGTGAATATTCTAGGATATGCACAGAAGCTAGGTAAGGCATTAATGCTACCTATCGCAACACTTCCGATTGCGGCGCTTCTACTACGTTTAGGTCAAGGCGACCTACTTGATATTCCATTTATGGCGCAAGCTGGTGGAGCTATCTTCGGCAACCTACCACTGCTATTTGGTCTAGGTATCGCGATTGGTCTTTCTAAAGACGGTAACGGCGCAGCGGGTCTTGCTGGTGCAGTTGCTTACTTCGTACTAACAGCGACAGCAACAACAATTAACGCTGACGTTAACATGTCATTCTTCGGCGGTATCTTCGCTGGTATCATCGCAGGTCACTCTTACAACGCTTTCCATGCTACACGCCTTCCTGAGTGGCTGGCTTTCTTTGCAGGTAAACGTTTAGTACCTATCATGGCTGGTCTATTTGCACTTGTTGCAGGTGCTGTGTCTGGTGTGGTTTGGCCTGGTGTTCAATCTGGTCTAGACGCACTGGCTCACGCAGTATCAACGTCTGGCGCTATCGGTCAATTCGTTTACGGTACTCTTAACCGTGCACTTATCCCTGTAGGTCTACACCATGTATTGAACTCATACTTCTGGTTCGGTATGGGTACATGTCAAGAAATCATTGTTGCTGGTCAAGGCGCATTCGCTAACATCACTCAACTTTGTGTTGACCCATCACTAGCTAAAACTCTAGTTGTTGGCCAAGAGCACACATTTACATTCGCTAACTCTGTAACTCCAGAAATCACTACTGTAGTTAAAGAAGTGACTGAAACTGTTAAATCTGGCGACCTACACCGTTTCTTCGGTGGCGATAAAGGCGCTGGCGTATTCATGAACGGTTTCTTCCCTGTAATGATGTTCGGTCTACCAGGTGCTGCACTTGCAATGTACCTAGCTGCTCCTGCTGAAAAACGCAGCCAAGTTGGTGGCGCACTGTTCTCAGTTGCATTCTGTTCATTCCTAACAGGTATCACAGAGCCGCTAGAATTCATGTTCGTATTCCTAGCTCCTGCTCTATACGCAATGCACGCTGTGTTTACAGGTCTGTCTCTAGTAGTTGCAAACATGTTTGGTACTCTGCATGGTTTCGGTTTCTCTGCTGGTCTTATCGACTTCGTATTGAACTGGGGTCTAGCAACTAAACCATTCGTACTACTACTAATCGGTCTTGGCTTCGGTGCTCTATACTTCTTCACTTTCTCTTTCGCAATCCGCGCTTTCAACTTGAAATCGCCAGGTCGTGAAGATGATGACGAAGCTGTAGCTGCTCCTGCTGGCGATGCACCAAAAGGTGAAGTTGCACGTCAATACCTGAAAGCTCTAGGTGGTCACGACAACCTAACTTCAATTGACGCTTGTATCACTCGTCTACGTCTAACTCTTAAAGACCGCTCTATCGCAGATGAAGCTGTTCTTAAGAAGCTTGGCGCTAAAGGTGTGGTTAAACTAGGTGAGAACAACCTACAGGTTATCCTAGGCCCACTAGCTGAAATCGTAGCCGGCGAAATGAAAGCTATCGGTGCAGGTGAAGACCTATCTGATGTTAAACTTCCATAGTGACGGAAGTGCTTAATTAAGAAGTAAAGTTACTCTTAAGTAAGTTTCCAATTGAAAGCCTCCCAAACGGGAGGCTTTTTTGTGCCTGCTGTTTAAGGTCAATGAACACGGTTCGTTCTATTCTTCATCGAATAGCAGAAATAATCGCAATTAACGGACGGTTCTTATTGTGCAAAGGCGAAGAATTGTGGATGATTAGCAACAATGATCTTTCTATCTTTGACTGGCGCTGTAAGCGACCATTTTCATTGGTACGAAAGATAACTTTCTCTGACAATACTAAATACATAGAGGTGCTATAGATGAGTGAAGCTGAGGCTCGTCCATCGAATTTCATTCGCCAAATTATCGATAAAGATTTAGCGGATGGTACACACAGTAGCGTGCATACTCGTTTCCCGCCGGAGCCAAATGGTTACCTGCACATTGGTCACGCTAAATCTATTTGCTTGAACTTTGGTATTGCTCAGGACTACCAGGGACAATGTAATCTTCGTTTCGATGATACAAACCCTGAAAAAGAAGACGTTGAATACGTTGAGTCAATTAAGAATGATGTAAGCTGGTTAGGCTTTGAATGGTCTGGTGATATTTGTTACTCATCAAACTATTTCGATACGCTTTACGCTTATGCTGTGGAATTAATTAATAAAGGCTTAGCGTATGTTGACGAGCTAAGTCCTGATCAAATCCGTGAGTACCGTGGCACGCTAAAAGAGCCAGGTAAAGCGAGCCCATTCCGTGATCGTAGCCCTGAAGAGAACCTAGCGTTGTTCGAAAAAATGCGTGACGGTGGCTTTGAAGAAGGTAAAGCGTGTCTACGTGCTAAGATCGACATGAGCTCTTCATTCATGGTTATGCGCGATCCTGTTATCTACCGTGTTCGTTTTGCTCATCACCATCAAACTGCTGATAAGTGGTGCATTTACCCAATGTACGACTTTACTCACTGTATCTCTGATGCGCTGGAAGGTATTACGCACTCTATCTGTACGCTTGAATTCCAAGATAACCGTCGTTTGTACGATTGGGTTCTAGATAACATCACGATTGATTGCCAACCTCGTCAGTACGAGTTTAGCCGCCTGAATCTTGAATACACAGTGATGTCTAAGCGTAAGCTGAACCAACTTGTGGTTGAAAACCTAGTTCAAGGTTGGGATGATCCGCGCATGCCTACTATTTCCGGTCTACGTCGTCGTGGTTTTACTTCAAGCTCGATTCGTGAGTTTTGTAAGCGTATTGGCGTGACTAAGCAAGAGAACATGATTGAGTTCGGTTCACTAGAATCTTGCATTCGTGATGATCTGAACGAAAATGCACCTCGTGCAATGGCTGTTCTGGATCCAGTTAAGATCGTTATTGAAAACTACGAAACAGGTGCAGTGGAAACGCTAACCGTTGCAAACCACCCGAACAAGCCAGAAATGGGTACTCGTGAAGTACCATTTACACGTGAAGTTTGGATTGAGCGTGATGACTTCCGTGAAGAAGCAAACAAAAAGTACAAGCGTTTGGTTCTAGGTAAAGAAGTTCGTCTACGTGGCGCTTACGTGATCAAAGCTGAACGTATCGAAAAAGATGCAGAAGGCAACATTACGACTATCTTCTGTTCTTACGACAGTGAAACATTGGGTAAGAACCCTGCAGATGGCCGTAAAGTGAAAGGCGTTATTCACTGGGTATCTGCTGATAAAGCGCTGCCTGCTGAGATTCGTTTGTACGATCGTCTATTCACAGTAGCAAACCCTGCCGCTGCTGATGATTTCGCTGCAACGCTAAACCCTGAATCACTTGTTACGCTAAATGGTTTTGTTGAACCTAGCCTAGCAGAAGGTGTGGTAGAGCAAGCATACCAGTTTGAACGTACAGGTTACTTCTGTGTGGATTCGAAAGATTCTAAAGCAGACGCATTAGTCTTCAACCGCACGGTTGGTCTACGCGATACTTGGGGTAAATCAGAGGCTTAATGGCTTTGTTTTTCTCTACTCTGTTTTCTAAGCTCTGTTTCTCAGAGCTTAGTTTTTCAAGAGACGCTTAATAAAAAACCGGCTTAGAGCCGGTTTTTTTGTGTCAGGGAAATAACCAAATTGTGGGCCAAGCTATTGTGATTCTTAATACAGTATCAGCCCAAATAAAAAACGCCGGCCTAAGCCAGCGTTCTGTGTTACTTCTTCGCTTTATGTGCGTCTGGGTTGCCTTTGCAATCCCCAGTGATGCTTTTACCATACAGATATAAACTGTGGTTAGTTAGCTGTACGTTGTAGCGTTGAGCGATTTCTTTTTGTCTTTCTTCGATAAGATCATCAGAGAACTCGATAACTTCACCGCAGTCTAAACATACTAGGTGATCGTGGTGATGCTGTGTTGAAAGTTCGAATACAGACTTACCACCTTCAAAGTGGTGACGAGTTACAATGCCTGCATCATCGAATTGGTTTAGTACGCGATAAACGGTCGCAAGACCAATCTCTTCACCTAAGTCGATCAGCTTTTTATATAAATCTTCAGCACTAATATGTTGGCAGTCTGGTTGTTGTAATACTTCTAAAATTTTGAGCCGTGGGAGGGTCACTTTAAGACCAGCATCTTTTAGCGCTTGATTATTGTCTGACATATACTTTCCTGTTGATGATCTGCAGCAATTAACAGAATTCAATATTAATACCATTATAGTTTAGTCAGGCATAACAATAAACCACGAACTTCAAAGGGTTACTCACTGACATCACAATCTGTTTTGTAAATTGGAAGTATCTCACTTATAGTGGAGGTACGACCAGTCAAGGTGACGGTATTTTTTGATATGAACATGGATTGTTGTTATGAATAAGCAACTCGCAAAAATATATAAACCTAACATTGTAAAATTTGCTCTTAATATTTGGCCGCCTTTCTGGGGGGCAGGGATTAGGATAGCCCATATTAGCTCTGATTTTAGGGTTGTTAAGACGATACTTAAGTTGCGCTGGTGGAATAAGAATGCCAATCGTACTCAATATGGTGGTAGTATCTTTTCTCTCACCGATCCGGTTTACTCTTTGATGCTAATGGGAATTTTAGGTGAGCGGTACTATGTTTGGGATAAAGAGGCGAGCATTAACTTTATCAAACCGGGTCAATCCGACTTGTACGCAGATTTTGAGATAAGTCAAGGGCAACTTGAGGAGATCTATCGTCAGACACAACTTGGTGAGAAGTGTTTTCCCGAATTTATTATCTACGTAAAAGATAAGCAGGGAAATGTGGTGTCAGAAATCCAGCGAACTCTTTATGTAAGAAAGAAGCCACAATTTAGAGATGATGACGAAGTATTTGAAGCTGAGTGTTGATTGATTACATTAAAGAGTAAAAAACCTCCTATAAGGAGGTTTTTTCATATCTACATAGCAGTTATTAATTGTAACAATTAACAGCCGCTAGAGAATTAGTCTTCTAGCTCTGCTAGGCACATCTCTTCGTGGATTTGTTTAACCCAGTTAGATACACGCTCATCAGTTAGCTCAGGCTGGCGGTCTTCATCGATACATAGACCAACGAACTGGCTGTCATCGCCTTCAACTAACCCCTTCGATGCTTCGAATTCGTAGCCTTCAGTTGATGTGTAACCTAGGATAGTACCGCCTTTTGCTTCAACGATGTCACGGATAGTGCCCATAGCATCGCAGAAGTATTCTGCGTAATCTTCTTGGTCGCCACAACCAAAGATAGCAACAAGCTTAGTTGAGAAATCAATAGCTTCTAGTTCAGGGAAAAAGTCATCCCAATCACATTGTGCTTCACCGTAGTACCACGTAGGGATACCAAGCAGCAGCAGATCGAAGTTATCGATATCTTCTTTGCTGCTTTTTGCAATGTCTTGAACTTGAACGAGCTGCTTGCCCAATTGCTTTTGAATCATCTTAGCAACAGCTTCAGTGTTACCTGTATCGCTACCAAAGAAGAGACCTACACTTGCCATAGAATCATTACCTTTCATTTTGTCTGTTGTCGGTGTAATAAAGTTCGGAGGAAATCGTTAGATTCCAGTTCCTTCCCAGCTTAGTTGGATTATCCCTTTGGCGATAAAACCCGCACAGCCAAGGAAAAGTACTAACCATACGATACGACGACCAAATGCAGGAACATTTCCCTGCTTTAGAACGTCTTTAATTGCCATTCCGATTAGAAAGAAAATCGCGGCAAACAGAAGATCTAAACCAACAGATTCAATGATGTTCATGTAGTCGTAAAGCATGGGAACCTTATATACCAAATTTGCTTGGGCGCACTATATCACTGTTGTGAGATAAAGTTAATCTGCTGTGATTACACAGCTCTCATTTATATCGACTAATCAACCTATCTAAGTGATGAATTTTCTTATTGCACGGAGCACTTCAGCGGGCTTTTCCGCGTGTAGCCAATGTCCAGTATTGGCGATAACATGTGCCTTTGCGTTGGAAAACTGCTGTTGAACGGCGGTTTGGTGCTCAGCCGTCAGATAATCTGAGTCACCACCCTTTATTAGCAAGGTTTTGACTGAGGTTTTGTCAATCGGTTCCCAACCAATAATCTGTGGGTAGTTGTTTAATAGCGAGGCAACGTTGAAACGCCATTCCATGATGCCTTGTTCTGATTTAAACAAAGATTTCGTTAAGAACTGGCGAACCCCATCAATTTCGATATGTTTTGCGAGGACCTTAAGCGCCTCTGAGCGTGATGTCGGTTTTTCTTCTATCACAGCTTGTAGGCCTGCGAATACGTTGTCGTGACGACTTTGGGTGTACGCGACTGGTGCCATATCTAAGACAATCAATTTATGCAGCGTCAGATGTTGTGTCAATGCCATTGCTACCTTGCCACCCATCGAGTGACCAATCACAATGACATCTTCTAGCTCAAGATCATTCAGCAGTTGAGCCACATCTTGTGCCATAGCTTGATAATTATGAGTGTCATTATGGAAAGATTGGCCGTGGTTACGTAGATCGATGCTAAGTACCTGATGATCGGCTTTTAGATCCCTAGCGAGCAAGCCAAGGTTGTCCAAATTTCCGAATAATCCATGGATCAAAACAATGGTGTGACCCTCACCTTCAATTTTATAGTTGAGCTGTACTGACATTTTTATCTTATTCATGGTGGGTTTGACGTAGAGTATCCGCGCGGATCTCGCTATAATCCCTCAGAGTTTAAACATTGAGATTGTGAAAAGCGAATGAAAACAATTGAGGTTGATGAGGACCTATACCGTTTTATTGCGGGTCAGACAGAACGTATTGGCGAAAGCGCTTCAGATATTCTGCGCCGCTTGTTACTGGTTGATAACCAAGGCACGGTTCCGATCGAAGAGATCGTTGAGCCAAAAGGTATCGTTGTTAGCAAAGAGGTAGGCTTTACTCCAGAGAAGTTCGATGGCGTTAAAGAAATGCGCTCACTACTAATATCAGATGAGTTTGCATCACTAAAGAAAGCCATTGATCGTTTCATGCTTGTGTTATCAACACTGCATAAAATCGACCCTTTAAGCTTTTCAGAAGCAACTCAAGTAAAAGGCCGTAAGCGTGTTTACTTTGCAGACAACGAAGCGACGTTGTTAGCAAACGGCAACACAACTAAGCCTAAAGCTATTCCACAAAGTCCTTTTTGGGTTATTACGAATAATAATACAAGCCGAAAAAGACAGATGGTTGAACAGCTTATGAGCCGCATGAGTTTCCAAGCAGAATTGATAGAAAAAGTAACAGGTTCAATTTAACGAAATCTGATTTAAACCTCATAATATCCATGGCTAAGAAGATATTATGAGGTTTTTTTGTTTTTAAATTTTATATATAAGGATGTCGATAATGGCTATGCACCCTCGTGCCGGGCAGAAAGCTCTGCAGGAAGATCTTCATAATATCCCGGCTTTAGTTGCAAACTATTTCTTACAGCAACCGGATGCTACTAACCCAGATCACAAAGTACTGTTCGGTACTTCAGGTCACCGCGGCACAGCAGACAAATCAACATTTAATGAAAACCACATTCTAGCGATCGCACAAGCGGTGGCTGAAGTTCGTGCCGATCAAGGTACAACAGGTCCACTTTTTCTAGGTAAAGATACTCACGCTCTATCTGAGCCTGCTTTTTCTACGGTTATTGAAGTGCTAGTTGCAAACGGCGTTGAAGTTATCGTTCAAGAAAACAATGGCTTTACTCCAACTCCAGGTATCTCGCACGCGATTCTTACGCACAACCTAGTGAATGATAAAAAAGCCGACGGCATTGTTATCACGCCTTCACATAACCCACCTCAAGACGGGGGCATTAAATACAACCCGACACACGGTGGCCCTGCTGAAGCTGAACTGACTCAAGCGATTGAAGATCGTGCGAATGTGATCATTGCTGAGCAAATGCAAGGCGTTAAGCGTACTCCTATCGCACAGGCTAAACAGTCTGAGCTAGTGAATGAAGTTGATTTAGTTGCTCCTTACGTTGCTGACTTGGTTAATGTGGTTGATATGGAAGCGATCCAGAAAGCAAACATCAAGATTGGCGTTGATCCACTGGGTGGTAGCGGTATTGATTACTGGCGTCAAATTGGCAAAGCGTACAACTTAGATCTTACTCTGGTCAGTGAAGCAGTTGATCCTTCGTTCCAATTTATGTCTCTAGACAAAGATGGTGTTGTTCGTATGGATTGCTCTTCTCCATACGCAATGGCAGGCTTACTGGCGCTTAAAGACGACTATCAACTAGCGTTTGGTAACGACCCTGATTACGATCGCCACGGCATTGTTACGCCAAAAGGCTTGATGAATCCAAACCACTTCCTAGCAGTGTGTATTGATTATCTATATCGCAACCGTGAAGGTTGGGGTAAAGACGTTGCAGTGGGTAAAACCTTGGTATCAAGTGCATTGATTGACCGTGTTGTTGCTGACTTAGGTCGCGAGCTTTGCGAAGTACCAGTGGGATTCAAATGGTTCGTTGATGGTCTTTATAACGGTCAGTTTGGTTTCGGTGGTGAAGAGAGTGCGGGTGCATCTTTCTTACGTAAAGACGGTACGCCTTGGTCAACAGATAAAGATGGCCTGATTCTTTGCCTACTTGCGGCTGAGATCACAGCAGTAACGGGTAAGAACCCACAAGAATACTACGAAGAACTTGCCGCTAAACATGGCGAATCTAAGTACAATCGTATTCAAGCAGTAGCTAACGGCGCACAAAAAGACGTGCTTAAGAAGCTATCTCCAGAGATGGTTTCAGCTGAGACGCTTGCTGGTGATGCAATTACTGCACGCTTAACGCACGCTCCAGGTAATGGTGCTGCGATTGGTGGCCTAAAAGTGACGACTGAAAATGGTTGGTTTGCTGCTCGTCCATCAGGTACAGAAGACATCTACAAGATCTACTGTGAAAGCTTTAAAGGTGAAGAGCACCTGAAAGCAATCGAAGCAGAAGCTCAAGAGATAGTTAACCAAGTATTTGCAGCCGCTGGTCTATAATCGAAATCTTGATTACTAGAGTCGCTACGTAGATTGAAGAAGGGTTGATGTGAAAGCATCAGCCCTTTTTATTTGTCTGTGAGTAAGTGACTAAGGCTAAGTCAACTCAATGGCTGAATGGATTAACCGTGTGGCCAACTTTGTGGCATCACAAACCAAAACTGTCCTGATTTGGTTTGTCCATGAACAAAGCGATCACCTAACTCGGTGATGGGTTTACCGCTGAAATCATCTGTCCCAGCTGCCCATTGTTCTTTGGTTAGAGGGTAGAGAGCTTCAGTAATTAAGTGAGCCTGATTTTGGTAGCACCAATAACCGTTTACTTGGCTCGGGTTAATATCGTAGCCCAAGCATCTTGTCGGTACGCTTTGCTCAAAGAAAGGGTTTGTATATAGACGACCTTGCATGAGGAGATGTTTTGAGTCGACATCGATCTCGGGATATTGCTCAACAAAGGCGGCTGAAGATGACATACCAAGCTGGTGGCTGAGCATCCTATCGAGCTTCTTATCCAATTGATCATGAGAGTTGGGTCCAAACCATGTTTGTTCATGAAGCAGATAAAACTTAATCGCCACTTCCCAATGTTGCAGCTTTTGGCTGCTCTCCTCTTCAAGAATAAAGTCGATTGCACCTAGCGTTCTGCCATCCACATTAATCTGAATTTCATCGTACTTGATCGAATAATCAGGTGAAGCTTCGATGACTTGTTCACATAGGTGCTGGTAGAGGAAACCTAACCTAGGATTACCATTGTATGTATGTGATGCATCTATGGTATGAGGGCTTGAGAAGGCTCTGAGACCAGAAACGGGTGGTTTGATTTCCAGTAATGGTGGCGAGTCGATAACCCATTGGTAAAAACGTTGCAGTGTTGTCATCTGTTCCTCATAAACTAGCTCTTTATAAACATAGCCCTGAGGCTTTCGACATTCTACCCGTAAATTGATATAACGACGTTATTATAAAGTAAGCTGGAAATAAAAATGAATAACTTACAATTAGAAAAGCTTCTTAACGAAAAACTGCAGCCACAGCAGATTAAAGATTACTGCCCGAATGGTTTACAGGTTGAAGGTGCATCAGAAGTAAAGCGTATCGTTACTGGTGTCACAGCATCTCAAGCGCTGATTGATAAAGCGGTAGAACTGAATGCAGACGCTTTATTAGTCCATCACGGCTTCTTTTGGAAAGGTGAGTCAGAAGCCATTCGCGGGATGAAAGGTAAGCGTATTCGCACATTGATCAAAAACGATATCAATCTGTTAGGTTACCACCTTCCTCTTGATATCCACCCTGAGCTTGGTAATAACGCCAAGCTTGCTGAGTTGCTTGATATCGAAGTCGAAGGCGGTTTAGAAGGGCACCCACAATCTGTTGCGATGTTCGGAAAGTTGAATGCACCAATGACAGGTGCAGAATTCGCAGAAAAGATTGGCCAAGCTTTGAATCGCAAGCCATTACACATTGCCCCTGAAAACCAAGACAAAATGATTACGACTGTCGGTTGGTGTACTGGTGGTGGTCAAGACTACATTGAATTAGCGGCTTCTCAAGGTATTGATGCGTTTATCTCTGGTGAGATCTCAGAGCGCACAACGTACTCAGCACGTGAGCAAGATATCCACTACTTTGCGGCAGGCCACCATGCAACAGAACGTTATGGCGTGAAGGCATTAGGTGAGTGGCTAGCGAAAGAGCATGACTTAGATGTTGAGTTTATTGATATAGACAACCCAGTGTAAAAACAAATATGTGATTGGGGGATAAGAGTTCCCCAACTCGCTCGTCCTTCACTATTGAGTGATGACGGAGTTGAGAGCATATAAAAGAAAAGGGTTGATGTTAATACATCAACCCTTTTTGAATTTAATCGATTAGAAAAGTATAAACCTTACTATTCGCGCTCGTGTAGAGCTTGGAAATCACGCTGTTCTTCACCAGTGTACAACTGACGAGGACGACCGATACGGTTCGTCGGATCGCTGTGCATTTCGTTCCAGTGTGCAATCCAACCGATGGTACGAGACATCGCGAAGATTACTGTGAACATTGATACAGGAATGCCGATCGCTTTCAGAATGATACCTGAGTAGAAATCTACGTTCGGGTATAGTTTCTTCGATACAAAGTACTCATCAGAAAGAGCGATGCGCTCAAGTTCCATTGCTACGTCTAGTAGTGGATCTTGAATGTTCAGTTCTTTAAGTACTTCGTGGCACGCTTCGCGCATTACCGTTGCTCGTGGATCGTAGTTCTTGTAGACACGGTGACCGAAGCCCATTAAACGGAATGGGTCATCTTTGTCTTTTGCTTTTGCTACGTACTCTTCAATGTTGTCTACGCTACCGATCTCTTCAAGCATCATTAGACAAGCTTCGTTAGCACCGCCGTGAGCCGGACCCCACAAAGAAGCGATACCAGCAGCAATACAAGCAAATGGGTTTGCGCCCGAAGAACCTGCTAAACGAACCGTTGACGTTGAAGCATTTTGTTCGTGATCTGCGTGTAACGTAAAGATTTTGTCCATTGCGCGAGCAACAACAGGGTTTACTTCATATTCTTCACATGGATTCGCATACATCATGTGCAGGAAGTTTTCTGCGTAGCCTAGGTCATTGCGTGGGTAGATAAACGGTTGACCGATAGAATATTTGTAACACATTGCCGCCAGTGTAGGCATTTTTGAAATTAGTCGGTATGCCGCAATTTCACGGTGTGTGTCGTTATTAACATCTAATGAATCATGATAGAACGCAGCAAGCGCACCTACCACACCACACATAACAGCCATTGGGTGAGCATCACGACGGAAGCCGTGGAAGAAACTAGCAATTTGCTCATGAACCATGGTGTGACGTGTGACAGTCGTCTTGAACTCTTCGTATTGAGCTCGAGAAGGAGCTTCGCCGTATAAAAGAATGTAACAAACTTCTAAGTAATCAGCGTTATTGGCCAGTTGATCAATTGGATAACCACGGTGTAGAAGGATACCTTTTCCACCGTCAATATAAGTGATTTGCGATTCACAAGATGCAGTGGCAAGAAAACCAGGATCAAAAGTGAAAAAACCATTAGAACCTAGTGTACGAACGTCGATGACTGGAGTACCAAGTACACCTTCTGTAATCGGCAATTCGATCGGCGCTTGACCTTCAATATGAAGGGTAGCTTTCTTATCCGCCATAACAATCTCCTTTGTTATTATTAATCCGTCCAGGATGTTTATGTGCCATTTTTTTACTGGTCTTACGTGAGAAAGTCAATTTTTCTGGAGCTTTGTGTGCACTTGTTAGTGTTTTTTACATTAAAATCGTTAAAAGTCTGGTCTGTGTAGCATTATTTGTTACGTCAATTGTATTAGAATGTTGCCGACCGTATAGTGGCGCTGAAAATGTCAGTCGGAACCTTATAAATTCAAGGCTAGAAAGAAATGTGAGGTTTCTTTTTTAATCTTGTAATTAACATATACTTTACAATTTACTAAGGCTCAAGCGTGGTTATTTGTTAAGTTAATGTTAATTTTTGATGGTTTGTGATTGATTTTTGCCCATAACAATATCATAAGGTTATTTAATGACCATCATGCTCAATGGAGCTGAGTGAGCGAGCCCGTGAAAGAAAGAAAGACAAGACCTGTTAATTTAGATTTACAGACCATCCACTTTCCTATCACAGCAATAGCTTCCATCCTACACCGTGTGTCTGGGGTGATTACTTTTGTTGCGATCGGAATTCTGCTTTGGTTACTATCCATTTCCCTCTCTTCCCCTGTAGGCTTTATGGAAGCTAGCGACATTGTCGACGGTTTCTTCGTGAAGTTTATTCTGTGGGGCATTTTAACCGCTTTGGCTTACCACATTGCTGGTGGTATTCGTCACCTTCTTATGGACCTTGGTCACTTTGAAGAGCTGGAATCTGGCGCTAAGAGCGCGAAGGTTGCATTCGCAGCAACAGCGGTATTGTCTCTACTAGCGGGGATCTTAGTATGGTAAACAACGTTTCTACTTTTGGTCGTAATGGCGTGCATGATTATCTATTGATTCGTGCAACAGCCATCATTATGACGCTTTACACTATCTACCTAGTGAGCTTCTGTGCTTTCTCAGGTGATATTTCTTACGCATCTTGGACACAATTCTTTGGTGGAACTTTCACTAAAGTCTTCACCATGTTAGCGCTTACTTCAATTTTGGTTCACGCGTGGATCGGCTTGTGGCAAGTACTAACTGACTACATCAAATGTGCAAAATTGCGCGTTGGTCTTCAAGTCGGTGTTGTTGCGGTTCTTCTAGGATATTTCTTCTCTGGTCTGTTTATTTTGTGGGGTGCGTAAGTGACTATTCCTGTTCGTGAGTTTGATGCTGTAGTAATCGGTGCTGGTGGTGCTGGTATGCGCGCCGCGCTACAAATTTCTGAGCAAGGCCTATCTTGTGCGTTGCTTTCTAAAGTTTTCCCAACTCGTTCTCATACTGTATCTGCGCAAGGTGGTATCACTGTTGCTCTTGGTAATGCGCATGAAGATCACTGGGAACAACACATGTACGATACGGTTAAAGGTTCCGATTACATCGGCGACCAAGATGCTATCGAATACATGTGTAAAAATGGCCCTGAGTCGGTTATCGAATTAGAAAAAATGGGTCTTCCATTTTCTCGTTTTGATAACGGCAGTATTTACCAACGTCCGTTTGGTGGCCAATCTAAGAATTTTGGTGGTGAGCAAGCGGCTCGTACCGCAGCGGCAGCCGACCGTACTGGTCACGCACTGCTACACACGCTTTACCAACAAAACATTAAACACAAAACGACGGTTTTCTCTGAGTGGTATGCACTGGATCTTGTTAAAAACGAAGATGGTGCAATCCTAGGTACTACTGCGCTTTGTATGGAGACGGGCGAGGTTTGCTACTTCAAAGCGAAGGCAACAATCCTCGCTACTGGTGGTGCTGGTCGTATCTACGCATCAACAACGAATGCACATATTAATACTGGTGACGGTGTTGGTATGGCGATTCGTGCTGGCGTTCCAATGCAAGACATCGAAATGTGGCAGTTCCACCCAACGGGTATCGCTGGCGCAGGTGTTTTGGTAACAGAAGGTTGTCGCGGTGAAGGTGGTTACCTTCTCAATAAAGACGGCGAGCGCTTCATGGAACGTTATGCTCCGAATGCTAAAGACTTAGCAGGTCGTGATGTGGTAGCTCGTTCGATGATGGTTGAGATTCGTGAAGGTCGTGGTTGTGATGGTCCATGGGGTCCACACATCAAGCTGAAACTTGATCACCTAGGTAAAGAGACGCTTGAATCTCGTCTACCGGGTGTATGTGAGCTTTCTCGTACCTTCGCTCACGTTGATCCTGTTAAAGAGCCAATCCCTGTAATCCCAACGTGTCACTACATGATGGGCGGCGTTCCAACACAGGTTTCTGGTCAAGCAATTAAACAGACTGAAGACGGCACAGACGTTGAAATTCAAGGTCTATTCGCTTGTGGCGAAATCGCTTCAGTATCCGTACACGGTGCAAACCGTCTAGGTGGCAACTCGCTACTTGATTTGGTTGTGTTCGGTCGTGCGACAGGTCTTCACCTTGGTGAGACTTTGAACAAACAAGCTGAAGCAAAACCTGCAACTGAAGCCGACATTGAACGTTCACTAGAGCGCTACAATCGTTGGGAAAACAGTACTGACGGTGAAGATCCTGCGGTAATTCGTAAAGACCTTCAGCAATGTATGCAGAACAACTTCTCTGTATTCCGTGAAGGTAAAGCGATGGCTGACGGCTTAGAAGAGCTGAAAGTGATTCGTGAGCGTCTTAAAAATGCACACCTTTCAGACAAGTCGACTGAGTTCAACACGCAACGTATTGAGTGTTTAGAGCTAGAAAACTTGATGGAAACTGCATTCGCAACCGCGGTTGCAGCAAACTTCCGTACAGAGAGTCGTGGAGCACATGCTCGTTTTGACTTCCCAGATCGTGATGATGAGCAATGGCTATGCCATTCACTGTACAACCCTGAATCAGAAAGTATGACTAAGCGTGGCGTGAACATGGAACCTATCCATCGTGAAGCATTCCCGCCGAAAGCACGTACGTACTAAGGAGATATGACCATGAAACTGAATTTCTCTTTATACCGTTACAACCCTGATGTGGACCAGAAACCTTACATGAAAGAGTACACCCTAGAGGTGGAAGAAGGTTCTGACATGATGCTTTTGGACGCGCTTATTCTTTTGAAAGAGCAAGATCCAACGATTTCATTCCGTCGCTCATGCCGTGAAGGTGTATGTGGTTCTGATGGTTTGAACATGAATGGTAAAAACGGATTGGCGTGTATTACGCCACTGTCTGCACTTTCTGGCCAAGATAAAATCGTAATTCGCCCACTTCCAGGTTTGCCTGTCGTACGCGATTTGATCGTAGACATGACTCAGTTCTACGATAACTACGAAAAAGTTAAGCCGTTCTTGGTGTCTGATGGCAATGTGCCACCGGCTCGTGAAAACCTACAAAGCCCTGATGAGCGTGCTCATTTAGATGGTTTGTATGAATGTATTATGTGTGCATGTTGTACGACTTCGTGCCCATCATTCTGGTGGAATCCAGATAAGTTCATCGGACCAGCTGGCCTACTTGCAGCATACCGTTGGCTAATAGATAGCCGAGATACGGCGACAGACGAACGTCTGTCCGATCTTGATGATGCATTTAGCGTTTTTCGTTGCCATGGCATCATGAATTGTGTAAGTGTTTGTCCTAAGGGATTAAATCCGACGAAAGCGATTGGTCATATCAAGACCATGCTAGTGAATCGTTCGGTTTAAGTTATATAAAAATTGCCGCCCTAGAAGTTTTGGGGCGGCCTTTTAATAGCTCGGCATAGACCGCAGCAAACGTGAAAACTACTGGTTAAGGGAAAATATGCACAACGGCGTGATGAAGGCATGGCTCGAGTCTTCACACTTGGCTGGCGCCAATGCAACGTACGTAGAAGAACTCTATGAACTGTATCTTAGTGACCCCGATTCGGTAAGTGACGAATGGAGAAGCGTTTTTGAAGAACTGCCTGTGCAAGCTTCAGAAGCGGTGGAACAACCACACTCTCGTGTTCGTGAATACTTCCGTCGACTCGCTCAAGAAACAAAGCATTACAGTGTCCAAGTTAGTGATCCAGATGTCGATGCGAAACAAGTAAAGGTTCTGCAACTTATTAATGCCTATCGATTCCGAGGGCATCAATCAGCAAATCTAGACCCTCTAGGTTTATGGGAAAGAGATACAGTCGCTGAACTGGATCCTTCTTTCCACACTCTTACCGAAGAAGACCTCAACGAGACGTTTAACGTCGGCTCTTACGCCATTGGCCAAGAGACGATGGTGCTTAAAGATCTCTACAAATCTCTAAAGCAAACTTATTGTGGTTCTATTGGTGCTGAATACATGCACATGACTAATACAGAACAAAAGCGTTGGATCCAACAGCGTTTAGAGTCTGTATCTGGTCAACCGTCTTTCAATAAAGAAGAAAAGCAAGCTTTCCTAGAAGAGCTAACGGCTGCTGAAGGTCTTGAGCGCTATCTTGGTGCGAAATTCCCTGGTGCAAAACGCTTCTCTTTGGAAGGTGGTGATGCTCTTATCCCAATGACGAAAGAAATCATTCGTCATGCAGGTGGACAAGGCATGCGTGAAGTTGTTGTTGGTATGGCTCACCGTGGTCGTCTAAACATGCTGGTCAATGTGCTTGGTAAAAAGCCACAAGACCTGTTTGACGAATTTGCGGGCAAGCACAGCGATGATTCATGGGGTACGGGTGATGTGAAATACCACCAAGGTTTCTCTGCGGATTTCGCAACCCCAGGCGGCAACGTTCACTTAGCACTTGCATTTAACCCATCTCACTTAGAAATCGTAAACCCGGTAGTTATCGGTTCAGTACGTGCTCGACAAGATCGTCTAGACGATAAAGACGGCAGTCGTGTACTTCCAATTACGATCCACGGTGATTCAGCTATCGCTGGTCAGGGCGTAGTGCAAGAGACGTTTAACATGTCTCAAGCGCGTGGTTTCTGTGTCGGTGGTACGGTTCGTATCGTTGTAAACAACCAAGTTGGTTTTACAACGTCTAACCCTCGCGATACACGTTCTACGATGTATTGTACAGATATCGCGAAGATGGTTCAGGCTCCGATTTTCCACGTTAATTCTGATGATCCAGAAGCGGTTGCGTTCGTAGCGCGTCTTGCATTGGATTACCGTAATACTTTTAAGCGTGATGTTGTTATTGATTTGGTTTGTTACCGTCGCCACGGTCACAACGAAGCCGATGAGCCGAATGCAACACAGCCTTTGATGTACCAAAAAATCAAGAAGCATCCAACACCACGTAAGCTTTATGCCGATGTGTTAATGGAGCGCGGTGAGTTTGGTATTGATACGGCAACTCAACTCGTTAACGAATATCGTGATGCACTTGATCACGGTGAAGTTGTGGTTAAAGAGTGGCGCCCAATGGCACTTCACTCTGTCGACTGGTCTCCTTACCTAGGTCACGACTGGAACATCGAGTGGGACAATAAGATTGATATCGAGCGCCTGAAAGAGCTTGGTACTAAACTTTGCCAATACCCAGACAGCCACAAGCTGCAAAGCCGAGTAAATAAACTGTACAACGATCGAACTGCCATGGTGAATGGTGAGAAACAAGTTGATTGGGGTATGGCTGAAACTCTGGCTTACGCAACACTTGTTGACGACGGTAAGCGTATTCGTATTTCTGGCCAAGATTCTGGCCGTGGTACGTTCTTCCACCGTCACTCTGTACTACACAATCAATCAGATGCCAGCACGTATGTTCCTCTTGCGAACATTCATGACAAACAAGGGCCATTCCAAGTGTTTGACTCTGTATTGTCAGAAGAAGCTGTGTTGGCATTTGAGTACGGCTATGCAACAGCAGAGCCGAGCGGTCTAACCCTTTGGGAAGCACAATTTGGTGACTTCGCAAACGGTGCACAAGTTGTTATTGACCAATTTATCTCGTCAGGTGAGCAAAAATGGGCACGTCTATGTGGCCTAACTATGTTGCTTCCTCACGGTTATGAAGGTCAAGGCCCTGAGCACTCTTCTGCTCGTCTTGAGCGTTACCTTCAGTTATGTGCTGAACAAAACATGCAGGTTGTTGTTCCTTCAACGCCAGCACAGGTTTACCACATGATTCGTCGTCAGGTCGTTAGACCAATGCGTCGTCCACTGATTGTAATGTCACCTAAGTCATTGCTTCGCCACCCTCTGTGTACGTCTTCTCTTGAAGATCTTGCAGACGGTACGTTCCAACCAGCCATCGCAGAAATTGATGATCTGGCTCCTGAGAACGTAAAACGCGTCGTGTTCTGTTCAGGCAAGGTTTACTTTGACCTTCTTGACCAAAGACGTAAGAACGAGCAAGACGATGTCGCTATTGTGCGTATTGAGCAACTTTACCCGTTCCCTTACGAGGACGTGAGAGCTGCAATCGCTCAATACACAAATGTAGTCGATTACGTTTGGTGTCAAGAAGAGCCACAAAACCAAGGTGCTTGGTACAGTAGCCAACATAATTTCCGAGCTGCTATCCCAGTGGGTGCTGATATTCAATACGCAGGTCGTCCTGCATCAGCGTCACCAGCTGTTGGCTATATGTCGGTACACTTGAAACAACAAAAAGCGTTAGTAGACGACGCTTTGACCCTACTTAAGAACTAGAAGTAAAAGGAAAATACAGACATGACAATTGAAATTCTGGTTCCAGATTTACCTGAATCTGTGGCTGATGCAACAGTAGCGACTTGGCACAAAAAACCAGGCGAAGCCGTTGCACGTGATGAAGTCATTGTAGACATCGAAACAGATAAAGTAGTTCTAGAAGTACCGGCTCCTGAAGCGGGTGTTCTGGAAGCTATCATTGAAGAAGAGGGTGCTACGGTACTTTCTAAGCAGCTTCTTGCGAAAATCAAGCCTGGTGCTGTCGCTGGTGAACCAACGAAAGACACTACTGAAGATACAGAAGCTTCTCCTGATAAGCGCCACAAAGCGGCACTTACAGAAGAAAGCAACGACGCACTAAGCCCTGCTGTTCGTCGTCTGCTTGCTGAGCACAACCTACAACCAGCTGACGTTAAAGGCACTGGTGTTGGTGGTCGTATTACTCGTGAAGACATTGACGCACACCTAGCAGCAGCGAAAGCGGCTCCGGCAGCAGCATCTGCACCAGCAGTTGAAGCGCCAGCAGCAGCTCGCAGCCAAAAACGCGTGCCAATGACTCGCCTACGTAAGACAGTTGCAAATCGTCTTCTAGAAGCGAAGAACAGCACAGCGATGCTGACTACTTTCAACGAAGTGAACATGAAGCCAATCATGGACCTTCGTAAGCAGTACAAAGACCAATTCGAGAAGCGTCACGATACGCGTCTTGGTTTCATGTCTTTCTACGTGAAAGCAGTAACAGAAGCACTGAAACGTTTCCCTGAAGTTAACGCTTCTATTGATGGTACAGATATCGTTTACCACAACTATTTCGACATCAGCATGGCAGTATCAACGCCACGTGGTCTAGTGACTCCAGTACTGAAAGACTGTGACACACTAGGTTTCGCTGACATCGAGAAAGGCATCAAAGAGCTAGCAATCAAAGGCCGTGACGGCAAGCTAACTGTTGATGAGCTGATGGGCGGTAACTTCACTATCACGAACGGTGGTGTATTTGGCTCTCTAATGTCTACGCCAATCATCAACCCGCCTCAAGCGGCAATTTTGGGTATGCACAAAATCCAAGATCGTCCAATGGCTGTTGATGGCAAGGTTGAGATCTTACCAATGATGTACCTAGCGCTTTCTTACGATCACCGTCTAATCGACGGCCGAGAATCAGTTGGCTTCCTAGTGACAATCAAAGAGCTTCTAGAAGATCCTGCACGTCTGCTATTAGACGTTTAGTATCTCTAAAACGTCTAGTTAACCCCGTTAGCTAGACGTAAAAAGTTTCAAAGGCTAGGCTGCTCAACGTCTGGCCTTCACTTGAACTGTAAAGCCATTAGAAAATGGACAGCAGTTGATTTGAGAAGACCCTACAGACGTACCACAGGAAACTGTGTCGTTATGGAAATAATAATCCCTTAAGGGGAAAATAAACGGAATATCAAAATGAATTTGCATGAATACCAAGCCAAACAGCTGTTTGCAGAATTCGGTTTGCCTGTACCAGAAGGTTTCGCATGTGATACAGCACAAGAAGCTTTCGAAGCTGCAGGTCGTATCAGTACAGCCAAGAAAGTCGTTAAGTGTCAAGTACACGCTGGTGGTCGCGGTAAAGCGGGCGGCGTAGAGCTACATGACACTAAAGAAGGCGTTAAAGAGTTTGCACAAAAGTGGCTAGGTAAAAACCTAGTGACTTACCAAACAGACGCTAATGGTCAGCCTGTAACAAAGATCCTAGTTGAAGAAGCATCTAACATTGCTAACGAGCTTTACCTAGGCGCTGTTGTTGACCGTGCAACGCGCAAAATTGTATTCATGGCGTCAACTGAAGGCGGTGTGGACATTGAGAAAATCGCTGAAGAAACTCCAGAGTTGATTCATCAATCAGCGATCGACCCTCTAGTTGGCCCTCAAGCTTACCAAGGCCGTGAACTGGCATTCAAACTTGGCCTAGCTGGCGATCAAATTAAACAGTTCGTTAAGATCTTCATGGGTCTTGGTAAAATGTTCGCTCAGTACGACCTAGCTCTACTAGAAATTAATCCGCTTGTTATTACAAATGAAGGTAACCTTCTTTGTCTAGACGGCAAGATCAACATTGACTCAAACGCAATGTACCGTCAGCCAAAGCTTCGTGAAATGCACGATCCTTCACAAGAAGACGAGCGCGAAGCGCACGCAGCTCAGTGGGAACTGAACTACGTAGCTCTTGATGGCAACGTTGGCTGTATGGTCAACGGTGCAGGCCTTGCTATGGGTACGATGGATATCGTAAACCTACACGGCGGCAAGCCAGCAAACTTCCTTGATGTAGGCGGCGGCGCAACAAAAGAGCGTGTAGCTGAAGCATTCAAGATCATCCTTTCTGATGACAATGTTAAAGCAGTACTAGTAAACATCTTCGGTGGCATCGTTCGTTGTGACATGATCGCTGAAGGTATTATTGGTGCAGTTAAAGAAGTTGGCGTAACAGTTCCTGTCGTTGTCCGTCTAGAAGGTACAAACGCAGACCTAGGTCGCGAAGTACTTGCTAATTCTGATGTTGATATCATTGCTGCTGTATCTCTAACAGATGCTGCTCAGAAAGTTGTTGCTGCTGCGGAGGCTAAATAATGTCTGTATTAATTAACAAAGACACTAAAGTAATCTGTCAGGGTTTCACTGGCGGTCAAGGTACATTCCACTCAGATCAAGCTATCGCATACGGTACGCAAATGGTTGGTGGTGTTTCACCTGGTAAAGGTGGTCAAACTCACCTAGGCCTTCCAGTATTCAACACAGTACGTGAAGCAGTAGAAGCGACTGGCGCAACAGCAACAGTTATCTACGTACCAGCACCTTTCTGTAAAGATGCAATCCTAGAAGCGATTGATGCAGGTATCGAACTGATCGTAACGATCACTGAAGGTATCCCTACTACAGATATGATCGACGTTAAGGTGAAGCTAGAAGAAACTGGCGTTCGCATGATCGGTCCTAACTGTCCAGGTCTTATTACTCCAGACGAGTGTAAGATTGGTATCATGCCTGGCCATATCCACAAGAAGGGTAAAGTAGGTATTGTATCTCGTTCAGGTACTCTGACGTACGAAGCAGTTAAACAAACAACAGATGAAGGCTTTGGTCAGTCTACATGTGTTGGTATCGGTGGTGACCCAATCCCAGGTTCAAACTTCATTGATATCCTAAAACTGTTCCAAGAAGACCCAGAGACTGAAGCAATCGTAATGATTGGTGAAATCGGTGGTACTGCGGAAGAAGAAGCGGCTGAGTTCATCAAAGCGAACGTAACTAAGCCAGTTGTTTCTTACATCGCTGGTGTTACAGCTCCTCCGGGTAAACGTATGGGCCACGCAGGCGCAATCATCTCTGGTGGTAAAGGTACTGCTGAAGATAAATTCGCAGCACTAGAAGCAGCAGGCGTTAAGACTGTTAAATCTCTTGCTGACATAGGTAAAGGCCTACGTGAAATCACGGGTTGGTAATCAGCTGGCTTTTGTCTAACGAGATAGAAGCTAACTGAACGATATAAGAAAGGCTTGGTCATTGACCAAGCCTTTTTCTTTTGTAAACGATTCTTTTATAAACGACTGCCGCATCAACTGTTGTGTTGTGTTGTGTTGTGAAAAGCCAGAATGAATCCCGACCTTTCACATTAGGCGCGGGTTTTATACATTTGAGATAGCATGAACATTGCCGCAGCACTGATAACAACAGAAGGGCCGGCCGGTGTGTCATAGAACCAAGACAAGCTCAATCCTCCGAACACAGCGATAGAACCAATTACAGAGGCGAGGAATGCCATTTGTTCGGGTGTATTGGCGAACTTTCTTGCCGTTGCTGCCGGAATGATGAGTAGTGAGGTCATGATTAACGCACCAACAAACTTCATACCTACCGCAATCACGATCCCAACCAATAGCATCAAAATAAGACGCATTAAATCAATGTTGATGCCGTCAACCGCTGCGAGATCTTCGTTAACGGTCGTCGACAATAGTGGTCGCCAAAAGGTAGCAAGTACCAGTCCAATCACGGCTGCACCCGCATAGATAAATACTAAGTCGGTCGGAGACACTGCAAGCAAGTCACCAAATAGGTAACTCATTAGGTCAACACGAACGTTATCTAAGAAACTCACGGCGACGAGACCCAAAGACAGAGCGCTGTGCGCCAAAATACCGAGTAGGGTATCGGTCGCGACCAGCTTTTGTTTTTGTAAAGTCACTAGCAACACAGCCAGCATCAAACAACAAATCAGCAGCGCGAAATACAAGTTAATGTTGAACAGAAAGCCAAGTGCTAAGCCCATCAAAGAAGCGTGAGCAAGCGTGTCACCAAAGTAAGCCATCTTACGCCACACCACGAATGAACCTAGTGGCCCCGCGATTAGAGCAATGCCCAAGCCAGCTAAAATAGAGGGAAGAAGAAACTCAAGCATTAGTGGTGTCCGTGTTTGTGGTTTGAACATTCATGCACGTCGCCTTCGACAGTCTGTCCTGCGAGATCATGATGGTGATGTTCGTGTTGGTGGTGATAAAAGGCTAAGGTCTCTTGGGTCGCGGTACCAAAAAGTGCGATATAAGAGGGGTGGTGTTTGATGTCTGCAGGTGCGCCTGAACAGCAGATATGGTGGTGCAAACAGATAACGTCATCTGTTTTTGCCATCACTAAATGCAGATCGTGTGAAACCATAAATACGGCACAACCAAAACGGTGGCGAATGGTATCTATGAGGTCATACAGGTCTATTTGGCCTTGTACATCAACACCTTGTGCGGGTTCATCAAGAACCAGTAGATCGGGTCTTCTTAGCAATGAACGAGCAATGAGCACACGTTGGTTTTCACCGCCAGATAGTTGATGCATGTTGCTCTTTTGTAGATGTTCAGCACCAACGAGCTTCAATGCTTCAAGGATCTCTTGCTGACTGAATTTACCAGTGAGCTTTAGAAAACGTTCTACATTGAGCGGTAGTGAATCATTGAGCTTTAATTTCTGCGGTACATACCCAATCTTTAGCTTATTGGCTTTTTTTATTTTGCCTGAAAATTTGGTCTGTAAACCCAATACCACTTTTACTAATGTCGACTTTCCTGCACCGTTTGGCCCAATCAAGGTGGTGATTCTGCCGCGCTCTAAATTTAGAGAGATGTTATCTAGAACTTTTCGACCGTCAAATTCGACGCTCACAGAATCTAGTTGGATTAAATTATCCATGAATAGAACTCATTTGCAATTCGCTAATGTTATAATGTAACATTTACCTCAAGCCTAAGCTACTTTTCTATTAACGAGGAATTATGTCACGTTCATCTTTTATACTTGCTACTTTGCTTTTAGCGCCAAGTGTTGCAAGTGCCAATACTATTCTAACAAGCTTCAAACCAATTCAAATGATTGTGACAGAATTAACGCAGGGCGTTAGTGAGCCGGATGTGTTGATGAACAGCAATGCTTCGCCGCACGATTATGCGCTTAAGCCATCGGATGTCAAAAAAGTTCATAGTGCCGATATGGTGATCTGGTTTGGCCCTGACCTAGAAGCTTTTTTGACCAAGGTGATTGGTTCTAGAGAAAACGTTATCAAGATCAGTGAGATTCCGGGGATTAACTTGAGAGAGTTTGGACATGAAGACCACGATGCTCATGAAGGGCACAACCATGGTAGTCATGACCCGCATTTTTGGTTGGGCATCGATCAAGTTGAGGTAGCGGCAAAATATATCTCAGCTCAGCTAATTGAATCAGACCCTGATAACGCAATGGCGTATCAAGAGAACCTAGATTCATTTTTGATTGCTTTGAAAGAGAAACAGCAGGCGATTCATGAACAACTCGCGCCAGTGAAAGACAAAGGCTACTACGTATTCCATGACGCGTATGGCTACTTCGAACAAGAATTTAAGTTGAATAATCTAGGTCACTTTACGGTTAGCCCTGAACGTAAACCTGGCGCAAAAAGTCTGATAACTATCAAGAAGACTTTGGTGCGTGAAAATGTTCAATGCGTATTTTCAGAGCCTCAATTTACACCGGCGGTGATTGAATCGGTGACTCGTGGAAGTAACGCTAAACAAGGACAACTTGATCCTGTTGGTTCGCAGGTTGAAGTGAAGAGTGGAAGCTATTTTTATTTTCTTCAGCAGCTTACAGATAGTTACACAAGCTGCTTGAGTGGAATGTAATCAATACCGAGTATTCTTTACGACACTTTGCTCTCGTTAATTGATGAATAATGCCGCTTTTTGCGGCATTTTCGTGACCGCTAAGATAAAACCTTCCAACAAATATCAAACCCCCTTTCTCCTTTGTCAATTTCAGCTAAAATAGAAAGATAATAATAATCACAAAAAAACTCACTTTTTGGTTAATCAGCAACAAGCGTTGTGAGAACCAATATTTCATGTGTTGTTGCTGTTCAGGATTAAAGGTTGCATCGAATTATTTTCAAAATGTTCATTTTAATGAGCATTTCATTTAGCGTTCTTGCGGTAAATACATCACCCTCCGTTTTCTACCCTTTGCCCGTTCAAGCACAAGGGAACTTCCTTGCGGCAAAAAATCTGTACTTAGGTGAAGGTGGTGGACTCTGGGTTCATGATGTGCATGGAAAAATACTTTTTTATGATGGCAGAACCATATTCCCTCGAAAAGGTAGCCTTTTGCAATTTTCTTCAGAGAAAGTCGCGTTTCTTAACGATGAGTTTTGGACTTTCTTTGATAATGAGGTGTACCGACATAGCCCAGGAATCGGCAACGAACTCGCATTTAGTCTAAGCCCTGGTGCTGAGATCGCGAATATTGGTGCGTCAGGTGATTATATTTGGGTTACTGATGGCAGTAATTTCTATACATACAACACTCGATCTTTAGAATTTACTACTTACTCACTTCTAAAATTGTATCGACACAACAATAGCAGCGATATTACGATTAACGATGCTGAGCGGGTACTGTCCAAATGGGTGCTAGCGACTAGTTCCGGAGTGTACCTTTCTGATAGCCAAGAATTTACTCATATCGGCGCATCAGAGAAGAATTATATAGAGACGCTGTATTTTTCGATGGCGAGACGTGAGCTAGTTATCGGCACATTGAATGGTGCGGTGATTATCGACCTTGCGAACCCAAAGAGAGAAACGTGGGTACATGGTTCACATGTTCTTTCTCTCGCAGAAACGACCGATCAATACTGGATTGGGACGGAGCATGGTCTTATCAGCTACAACTTTATTACAGGAAAAATTACACGATTTGAACAAGCCGACAATCAAGACTTTTCGTTACCGGGTGAAAAAATATACTCGTTAATTAACGACCATGCTGGTGGAATGTGGGTCGCGACCAACAACGGCATTCGATACTTTTCACTGTTCAGCAGGACATTCTCAAGAACGCCATTAACGGGAATGGGTATGCACTCGAGTAGTGTGGTGATAAACAAAGTACAGCTTGTTCGCGATCAACTGTCTTGGGTTGCTTCTTCCAGAGGTCTCTATTTGGTTGATTCTCAAAGTGAAGATAACCCCGTTCGTGTTTACTCTAACCCAGTACAGGACTTTGAGCTCTTTGGTTCTTCTATTTGGTTGGCGACAGCAGAAGGTATTATTAGTTTCAACACTGATACGTTAGAGGCTGAAGAGGTCGATCTACCAAGAGCGATTGAAGGTGTACCCGTTGAAAACTTTGCACTTGAAGCGGATAACATGCTTTGGATGACCTCGGGACAAAACCTTTATTCGTTATCTATCGAAACCAATAAGTTGACAAGTTATGGCACCGACTGGTTAGTTGATAAGTTCTTGCCAGCAAAGATCACCGCTCTCAACATAGGTTTACAAGGCCGTATTTATGTTGGTACTGATCACGGATTCTACTCATTTCTTGATGAGAGAATTAGCTTTAGTCGTTCAAGCGAGCGGTTTGGCAAAGTGGTCGATATTGAAAAAGCGAAAGATGGATCCCAGTGGTTTGCGAGTAGCTATGGTGTGTATCGAATCCCTCATAACAGTTCTATTATTCAAGAGGTCACTCTTGTTGAAGAAAATATCAGTCCTAAATGTTTAATTAGCGATGATAATGGGGTGTGGTTAGGTTCTTCGAAAGGGATTAGCTATTACGGATTGAATGGGCAACTGCATAAACACATCGGTTCACCATTTGGCTTGATCACCAATGAATTAGCTGCTGGTGCATGTGCTCTGTTTTACAGCGAAGGTAGCCCGTCTACTAGGCTTATCTTCGGCTCAAGATATGGCGTGGTGAGTGCATTATCTAATGAGCTATTAGTGTCAACAACACCTCATAGCCGTGCATTGCTGAGCAAGATAAGTGTTGACCAGCAGATAGTATCACTTGGTGGCAAGAAAGCTGATTTAGATGAAATTCCTTATGGCTCATCAATGGGTTTTAAGATTGGAATTTTACCAGCGACATACACACCTGCAATGGAGTATCGACTAAGCGACAATGAACCTTGGAGTGAGTTTGAAGGCGGCTTACTCGCGCTCGATCACCTTCTTCCTGGGGATTACACGCTGGAAGTAAAGCCCGTTAAGGACTCCCATTATCGCTTTACGTCAACGAACCAAAGCTTTTCCATTGCGGAGCCTTGGTACTTGAGTAATTGGGCAGCAGCAAGTTCTCTTATATTACTTATCTGTTTTGTTACAGCTTTGGTTTTTTGGCGCTCGCGTTATGTCACTTTTGCCAACCGGCACTTAAAGGCGCAAGTCGCATTAAAGACAGATCAATTGAGGCATCAAAGCCGAATACTACTTACGACCAATCAACAGCTTAAAAAACAGTTATCAGTTAAGAGTGCTCTTGTGTCTCACACCGCAAACGAACTTTTTTCTGAAGTTAATCATATCGCAGCGATGATCCCGAATTGGAACGACGAGCAAGGTAAGTCGCCAATATTGACATTGAAAAATGGCTTGGCTCAGTTGAGTAATACGCCACAAGGGAAGGGAAAGGTTTGTTACGATATAATTTTAATCTTAGAAGCTGTACTCAAAGCTTGGCAGGACGATTTAGCCAAAGCCGGTATTGAACTGGATATTAAAGTTGAAACTAAACAACGACATGTATCCTTACTGTATTTTAATCTTGATATTATTTTCAACAGTTTAGTCGCGAGCATCGTTAAGAGAAATTTTAAGTCACAGAGTATGGTGGTATTGGTTGAAGAGGTTAAAGAGCACCTTGTTGTGACGATTCGAGACCATGGAATGCCTTTCCCTAAATTGACTTCAAGTATTAATGACAATACTGGAAAGTCGACCGACCTAAACATCGAAAAGTTGCCATTATTGATGAACCAGAGCGGTGGTGAACTGAATGCCTTTGTCTCGGACTCTCAAAATAAGGTGCAGCTTTCGTGGCCAATTGAATATCAAGTGTTAGATAATTTGGAAGCTAGCACAATTGAAGAGATTGAGACCATTAAACTTACAGTTTCAGCGACGGAGCAACAAAGGTTAAGTGCTGAGCAAGAGTGGAAAAACAGAGTGTCGCAGCTTGTGAGTGAAAACTACGCCGATGCAGAGTTTAGTACTGCAAATGCTGCTAAGTACTTGTTCATGTCAGAGAGAAGCTTACAGAGACGTTTTAAATCGGCTTATAACAAGACCTTTAAAGAGCATTTGAGTGAAGTGCGTTTAGAGCATGCGTGCGAGCGGTTACTTGCGGGAGAGAGGATTTCAGACGTCGCGTTTGATTCTGGTTTCAATGACCCTTCCTATTTCAGTCAAAGGTTTAAACATCACTTTGGCATGTCACCATCTAAGTTTGCTGAAAACAACGAAGAGCAGTGAGCTAGGGACGTCCAGTAACAACATAGATAAAGATACTTTGAGCCTCGACATTCGTGTTGGGGCTTTTTTATGCTTCTACGAGATACGAGATACGAGATACGAGATACGAGATACGAGATACGAGATACGAGATACGAGATACGAGATATAACGATAGTTGGGGAGTTCAAAAAGGTTTATGGGGTAAAACAAAAGGAAGAAAAAAAATATCGTGGCATAGCCGGGGGGACTATACCACGGGTGCCAATGACACCTTCGCTTGCTGCCGGAGTGATATGGCAAGCCACATCACCTCTGGAATAAAATTAAAGAGAAAGAGTTTCTCTTCGATGGATTAACTATACGGGTAGCGACTTGTTTTGCTTATAAAATTAACGACAGATCACTGTGAGAAAACCGACATCATTATAAGTTGTTGATTATTATTGGTTTATTGTTTTCTGGTTGACGTGTGCTAGTGAGGTGGTTCTCACTAATTATTGAAAGTGACGTTTTTGACGTATACGTTTTTAACGAAACTTACGAGAGTGTATTTTCGAAAACATTGATTTCACACAATATTATTGTGGGTATGCATGTGTATCATGTCGCTAATAACAATATTTCTCATTATCAATCACAAACTAGGTACTTATGAAACTCTCACAATTAGAGCAAGGAAAAGCGGCTTCTATTGTTGCACTAACAGGTTTAACTCCAGACGTTAGAAAAAAACTGATGGTCATGGGGATGTTGCCAAAAACCGAGGTGACGTTAATTCGTCGTGCACCTATGGGCGATCCGCTTCAAGTTGAGGTGAGAGGCGTTTCAATCGCCATTCGTGAAAGTATCGCAGAACAAATTGAGGTTATCTAAATGGATTATCAAGTTCTTACCGTTGGTAACCCTAATAGTGGTAAAACAACATTGTTCAATGCACTGACAGGCGCCAAACAGCACGTTGGTAACTGGGTTGGTGTAACAGTAGAAAAGAAAACGGGTTTGTATTCGCACGCCGGTGATCAGTTTCAACTGACGGATTTACCAGGCATATATGCACTAGACAGTGGCAATGATGCGAACAGTATCGATGAATCTATCGCGTCTCGTGCCGTTCTAACTCACCCAGCCGATGTCATCATCAATGTTGTGGACGCAAGCTGTCTAGAACGAAGCTTATATATGACATTACAATTACGAGAGTTGGGACGCCCAATGATCGTTGTGTTGAACAAAATGGATGTATTACAGCGTGAACGTCAGGTAATTAACCTTAAAGCGCTAGAGAAAGAGCTAGGTTGTCCAGTTATAAGTTTATCTGCAAACGACAAAGGTCAAGTGGTTCGCTTTAAAGAGCGTCTTCATAAACTCCTTGTTCAAGGGGTTAACCTTGAGCCTATGTCTATTGATTATGATGCAGGGTTAGAAGCTCTTATTCCGTCAGTTGCTGCACAATTTGATGATGCTGATGTTTCTCATCGAGCTTTATCTATTCGTGCTTTGGAGAATGATTACTTAGTATTAAGCGGTTTGTCTCCGCAGATTCGCACGCAAATTGATAGTGTGCGCCTTGGTGCTGATTTTGATATTGACCTTGCAGTGGCTGATGCGAAGTACACTTTCTTGCATGATCTTTGTAAACGTGTTCGTCGCAGCGAAGGTAAACTCAGTCGTAATTTCACTGAAAAAGCAGATCAATTCATTCTTAACAAATGGGTCGGTATCCCTTTCTTCTTTGTCATCATGTACCTAATGTTCATGTTTTCTATCAATGTCGGTGGTGCATTTATCGACTTCTTTGATATTGGTGTTGGTGCAATATTAGTTGATGGTGGACATTACTTACTAGATGGTCACTTGCCGGTTTGGCTAGTCACTATACTTGCTGATGGCCTCGGTGGAGGTATTCAGACCGTTGCAACCTTTATTCCGGTTATCGCCGCGCTTTATTTGTTTTTGGCAGTATTAGAAAGTTCGGGTTACATGGCTCGTGCCGCATTTGTACTTGATAAAGTGATGCAGAAAATCGGCTTACCGGGCAAAGCTTTTGTCCCTTTGGTACTTGGTTTTGGCTGTAATGTACCTTCTATTATGGCTACACGTACTCTTGATCAAGAGCGTGAACGTAAATTGGCAGCATCAATGGCGCCGTTTATGTCATGTGGTGCTCGTTTACCGGTATACGCATTGTTCGCAGCTGCGTTCTTCCCTGAGGCTGGTCAAAATGTAGTATTTGCTCTGTATATTATGGGTATCGTTGCTTCAGTGTTTACTGGTTTATTTCTTAAAAAGACTATTTATCCTGGTAGCAGTGATAGCTTAGTTATGGAAATGCCGGATTATGAACTGCCGACTGTGCAAAACGTGATGCTTAAAACTTGGCAAAAGCTGAAGCGTTTCGTGCTTGGTGCGGGTAAAACAATCGTGATGGTTGTGGCTATTCTTAGCTTCTTGAACTCATTAGGTATGGACGGCAGTTTTGGTAATGAAGACAGCGAAAGCTCTGTGCTATCTAAAGCAGCTCAAGTCGTGACTCCAGTGTTCCAACCGATTGGTATCACTGAAGAAAACTGGCCTGCAACGGTTGGTATTATTACGGGAATTTTTGCTAAAGAGGCTGTTGTTGGTACGCTAAACAGCTTATACACCACGCCTTCTGATGAAGAAGCTGCTGAGTTTGATCTAGCGGCAAGTTTAGAAGAAGCAGTAATGACTATCCCTGAAAACCTAGCTGGTTTGAGCTATTCCGATCCATTAGGTATTGAAGTTGGCGACTTATCGGACTCAAGCTCTGTGGCTGCTGATCAAGAAGTCGATACCTCTATCTTTGGTAACTTGAAAGACAAATTTGTATCAGGGCATGCTGCATTCGCTTACTTGATTCTAATCCTGCTTTACACCCCTTGTGTTGCTGCGATGGGTGCTTATGTTCGTGAATTTGGTCAGATGTTTGCACGCTTCATTGCGGTGTGGACGATGGCTCTTGGTTACTTTGGTGCGACTTTCTACTACCAAGCGGCTAACTTTGCGGAACACCCAGTCAGCAGCGCTGTGTGGATGGTGGCAATTGCTGGTGGTTTTGTTGTGACGTATCGCGTCTTCAAGAAAATCGGCAGCAAGCAAAAAGCGCTAGAGGTGCAAGTAGTATGATTTTAACTGAACTTCATCAACATATTGATAACGAGGGGGTCTCAGCTCGTAGTGAACTCGCGTCTAAGTTTGGAATGAGTGAAGACGGTGTCGATGCGATGCTGAATGTGTGGGTTAAGAAAGGGAAAATTTCTCGCTTGGTCGATACGAATAAACATGGCCATACAACACGTATTCGTTACACCATCAGCAAACAAGATGGTTTGTCGCTTAATGTAATGATGTAGTTCAGATAGCTTAAATAAAAAACCGCAGCTTTTTAGCTGCGGTTTTTTATTGTGCAGTCTCTGCTTAGGAGGATTCTTTGGCTCCGCCTAGGCCGAGAACTTTAAGGCCAATACTCAGTAAGAGTATTGAGATAGGCAAGACGAGTATGTCCCATCCTATACTGTCGAAGTTGACGAGTACGAGCTCCAAAAATTTCACAAATAGAATGATGATGATAACTTCGGCCAAAATATTTTTTAGATGGCCAATGTTTGGCGTTTTTATCCAGTTAAGCACTTTGTTCTTTTTAATCTGCTCATCAATTTTTGCAGCGTTACTTTTGTCTGAGATGAATAAAGTGAACACGCCGTGAGAAAATATGAAGAGTACAAAAGCAATCAGAAACGTATCTAGAGATTTAATTAAGTATGAGATAGCGATGTCTGTTGTATCCAAATGTGCCAGTGATTCTGGTGGTATCTGGTTGAGCATGAAGATCGCAAAAGCAGAATAGGTCTTAGTTGCCCCCATGAAAAACAAAAGTAGCGAAGCAAGCATAGAGCATACGATAGCGATCCAGCTGATGTGACGAAATAGGTTGAAGGTTTGTTTCATGATGTTCTCTCTATGTTGTGTATGAGAGAGTATACGCAGGAATTCTTGTTGTGATAATGGTGTGTTTTTGTGAATTATTATTACATATTGGTAATAGTGGTAATGCCTAGCGGCTGGGCATTACCGGTATTAAAGAATACTTAAGACTTCTTGAAGATAGAGCTCAATGATAGAACATTCTGAATACGAGTATGGATTGTAGCTTGCTCTTCTTCGCTACGCTGTTCACCTTTGGTGTTGCCCCATACTGGCCCTGGCCATGCGATGTCGTCTTTGAAACGAGCAATATGGTGAATGTGCAGCTGTGGCACCATGTTACCCAGCGCGCCTAGGTTTAATTTGTCTGGTTGGAACGTAGCTTCTAATGCTTGGCTTACCGCTTGAGACTCAAGTAAGAACTGCTGTTGTTCTTTCATTGGCAGATGGTGCAACTCTTTTAGGTTGGCGCGTTTGGGTACCAAGATAACCCAAGGCACGGCACTGTCTTTGCTTAGCAGCGCCAAGCTTAGTGGAAATTCGCCGATAAGCGTGGTGTCTTTTGCTAACTGTGGGTGAAGTTCAAAGCTCATTATTATTATCCATTTCGATTTCTTGAAGTCATACCAATCACAGTAAGTAAATGATCAGAAATAGCGTAGGAAAAAGGTTTGAGAACAAGGCAGATTCTTTTGATAAGTAGTTACTCTACAATCAAAAATTCTAACGCAGTTATCGAGCGTTTTAACCAGCTAGGATGATTAGTTATTTACTACGATTGGTATCAGTATACGTTAGATAAAACAAAAGGTTGATGCTCTCACATCAACCTTTGTATTTATTCATTGTAACCCGAAGGGCATTACATGCGCTCTAGAGTTTCGATACCTAGAAGAGACAGACCTTGCTTGATAGTCTTCGCTGTTAGTGCAGCAAGCTTCAGGCGGCTCTGTTTAACGGTTTCATCTTCAGCCACAAGTATAGGGCACGCTTCGTAGAAGCTAGAGAATTGACCAGCAAGTTCGAACAGGTAGCTACACATGATGTGTGGTTGACCTTCGCGAGCAACAGACTGTACCGCTTCTTCAAATTGTAGAAGTTTCGCGATAAGGGCTTTCTCTTTCTCTTCAGTGATTTTGATTTCACCTTCTAGCGAGTCCATAGAAATGCCTGCTTTAGCAAAGATTGAAGCTACACGAGTGTATGCATACTGCATGTACGGTGCTGTGTTGCCTTCAAATGCCAGCATGTTTTCCCAGTCGAACACGTAATCAGTTGTACGGTGCTTAGAAAGGTCTGCGTATTTAACCGCCGCCATTGCTACTGTGTTCGCGATGGTTTTCTTCTCGTCTTCTGCTAGCTCAGGATTTTTAGATTCAATCAGCTGAGTTGCACGTACTTCCGCTTCGTCTAGAAGGTCAGCAAGACGCACTGTACCGCCTGCGCGAGTTTTAAATGGCTTGCCATCTTTACCTAGCATCATGCCGAATGCGTGGTGCTCAAGAGATACAGACTCAGGAACATAACCCGCTTTACGAACGATAGTCCAAGCTTGCATTAGGTGTTGGTGCTGACGAGAGTCGATGAAGTAAAGTACGCGATCTGCGCCCAGTTCTTCAAAACGGTATTTAGCACATGCAATATCGGTGGTGGTGTACAGGAAGCCACCGTCACGTTTTTGCACGATAACGCCCATAGGTTCGCCGTCTTTGTTTTTGTATTCGTCTAAGAATACAACTTGTGCGCCGTCAGACTCTTTTGCTAGGCCTTGTGCTTGTAGGTCAGAAACGATGTTTGAAAGCATGTGGTTATACATACTTTCACCCATCACATCATCACGTGTCAGTGATACATTTAGGCGATCGTAATTACGTTGGTTTTGAACCATGGTTACGTCAACCAGCTTTTTCCACATTTCAGCACAGTATGCGTCGCCACCTTGCAGTTTCACTACGTAGCCACGTGCTTTCACAGCGAATTCTTCGTCTTCGTCGTAAAGCTTTTTAGATTCACGGTAGAACTGCTCAAGATCTGAAAGTTCCATTGAAACTTCACCAGTTTCAGCTTGGATGCGCTCAAGGTTTGCGATAAGCATACCGAATTGAGTACCCCAGTCACCAATGTGGTTAGCACGGATAACTTTGTGACCTAAGAACTCAAGTGTACGAACAACAGCATCACCGATGATCGTTGAACGTAAGTGGCCTACGTGCATTTCTTTTGCAACGTTTGGAGCTGAGTAGTCAGCAACAATCGTTTGTGCTTCAGCGGCTGAAACACCAAGGCGAGAGTCAGCAAGTGCTGCGTCTGCTTGTTGTGCCAGGAACGCTTCATCTAGGAAGATGTTTAGGAAACCTGGACCTGCGATTTCAACTTTAGAAGCGATACCGTCTAGGTTTAGAACGTCCAATACTTTTTGAGCAAATTCTCGAGGGTTAGTGCCTAGTCGTTTAGCAACACCCATAATGCCGTTTGCTTGGTAGTCACCAAATTGTGGTTTTGCAGATTGGCGAACAGCCGCAGGAGAGCCTGCAGGTGCGCCAGCGGCTTCTAGAGCCTGAGATACTTTGTCATTAATCAGTGCTTGGATATTCACACGCGTTTCCTTCAATTCAAGGATGAATAAGAGTAGCCGTTATTTCGTGGGCATTAAATTTGGCTAATTATGCTTCTAGTTAACGATTTAATGCTGAAATGAACAACAGACTCTGTTTAAGTTCACAAAAATGGCGTTAATCATACCAATTTTGTGGGCTTTCTTATAGGTCGAATTGATAGAAAATTAACATTTCCTGAGGGGTTTTCGACAATCAACTTTGACCAAGCCAAGTTTGTCTATTTAGGAAAGTAAGACACGGTACTTTTTGAGTGTTTTTTGTAAAAGCAGCGCTTGTTGCTGGAAGTAAAACTGATACCATGCTGCCATTATTTGGAGAACATAGACAATGATGATGAGCCTGAAGCAAGCAGAACTAGAACCACAACAAATGATTGCACGCCTTGATACGTTTATGACGAAAATTGAGAACCTCGGAAATGTGCTGGGTTTGGATTTAAGCTTTGCTCAAGCAGATCATATTGCATTAAGAATCAATGAAACTGAGCTTGCGAAATCAGCACATCAAGCATGGTCTGAATACGGCTCTACGATTTCAGAAGCGATGATCAATGGTCGTCCCATTGTGGTGTTGGCTTTCGATAAACCATTGCAAAGCCTTGGTTGGAAGATTGAATGTTTAGAGCTTCCATACCCAGCTGAAGGCAAGGTTTACCCGAGCCAAGATTGGGAGCATGTAGAATTTGTGATTCCGTCTCACGCTCAAACGGCTGATGAGTACTTAGCGGATCTTAAAGAGACTTATCCACAGTTCGCAGCTAAATTTGAAAATTTGGCAGATCAAGGCATTAAGATAAAACTCTCTAGCCCGAAAGGTGAGGGTGAACGTTTGAATAACCCAACGGTTGCATTCAAGCATCAAGGGATTTGCATTAAGCTGCATCCACACTCTTTGAAGAAGATTGTTGAGTTAGAACAGGCCTAATTTGATTAGAGAGTTGCTGGGAAGAGATTCCTGATCTCGCTTAGGCTCGTCGGAATGACGGGGTGTTTGATGGTGTTTGCCAGAGTCTATTTTTGGATGCTGACTGTCTGAGCGTTCGAGGGCGTATGTCAGAGAGAAGGTTCTTGCCGAATTCGTCATTCCCGATAGCGACGAAGGAGTGTAGTCGGGAATCTCTAAAAGCTAGTCTGATAACCAGATACAAAAACGCGTAATGGAGAAATCCTATTACGCGTTTTTTATTGGGGTCTAACTGGAAGTCTTACTGTAAATCGAATTACAGAATTACAGAATTACAGTTTTGTTGCCGTAAACAAACACGTGATCATTGATCACTTTGTTCAGAGCCTTACTCAACACGTTCTTCTCTACGTCACGACCCGCTTGCGCCATGTCTTTTGCGCTGAAGTTGTGATCCACTGGGATAACATCTTGCTTGATGATAGGGCCTTCATCGAGATCGTTTGTCACAAAGTGCGCCGTTGCACCAATGATCTTCACACCGCGCTCGTAAGCTTGCTGGTATGGCTTAGCACCAATGAATGCTGGCAAGAAACTGTGGTGAATGTTGATGATTTTGTGGTTGTACTTCTCAACAAACCCCGGCGTCAGCACTCGCATGTATTTAGCAAGCACCAGGTAGTCTGCCTCATACAGGTCAATCACTTCCAACATCTTCTTCTCATGCTCTTCACGGTTCAACCCTTCGTGAGAAACATGGTGGTAAGGGATATCAAAACGCTCGGTTAGGCTTTGCAGTGTATCGTAGTTACCAACTACTGCCGCAATATCGACATCTAAACTGCCATCGAAGTTCTTCATCAGAATATCGCCAAGGCAGTGTGCTTCTTTAGTTACCAGTATCACAACACGCTTACGAGATGAATCAACAAGCTTACGTTTTGTGTTTTCTGGCAGGGCTTGGTCTAAATCGGCGAGTAAGGTTTCGTCATTGAAGTAGCCCTCTAGCTCGGTGCGCATAAAGAAGTGGCCACTTGTGTTATCAACGAACTCATTATTGTGAATAATATTGAGTTGGTGCTTATAACAAATGTTGGTGATCTTTGAGATGAGGCCTGGGGCGTCAGTACAATGTGTTAATAAAGTTTTTCTTTCCATTTGCGTCTTACTTCCATGAAATGTTGCACTTATTATAAGAAATCGGGATTCATCAAATTTAATGCAGGCCGTCGAACGGTGAACTGAGCCGCAGTATCACCGTTATAATTAATCTATTATCAAGTTGGTTTCAACAAATTCTGCTGCTCATTTATCGCATCGATAAATTGTTTTATATAGAAATATCAGTTTTTCGATAGAAAAAAAGGCAGAAGCTTCATTTTTCAAGTTTTGACCGTAGTACGCATTTGAACTTCAACCGAGGCATTGACGCTTTGGCCAAAAATAGAGGTGATACTTATGGATAAAGAGTTACTAGCAAAAAAACTGTACTGCAAACGAGTGAACTCATTAGCGGGAAGTACAGAGTTAGATGGTAATGTTCTAGATGAAATGTGGGAACGTAAAACTTCACCAACCGATGCAGTGAAAGCCATGCAGCCTTGCGATAATCATTTTGAAGGCGCCCCTTGGTTGTCGCGTTATCTCAGCCGAAAATAATAACGACTCTTTGATTTTTATTTCTTCAATTCTTACCTTCTAGATAGCTTAACCCGAACCAAATACCTCCGGTGCGAAGTCATTCTTGATTCGCGCCGGCTCACTAAACCTGCCATAATTCGCCTTCTATTTTTCTAAATTTCGTACTCTATGATATCTAAAACGTTTTCTGCTGATGGTGCTTTGGGTAAAGCGCTCCCTGGGTTCCAACCTCGACAAGCTCAGCTAGACATGGCTGAAGCGGTTGCACAGGCTATTGAACAACAGAGCCAATTGGTCGTTGAAGCGGGAACAGGAACAGGTAAGACGTTTGCTTATCTAGTGCCAGCACTGCTGAGTGGTAAGAAAACGATTATCAGTACGGGGTCTAAAAACCTTCAAGAACAGCTGTTTCACCGAGATTTACCATTGATGGTCGATGCGCTTGGTTTTTATGGTCAGGTTGCGTTACTCAAAGGCCGTTCAAACTATTTGTGCTTGGACAGGCTCAGTCGTCAAATGATCGAGAGCCATGGCACTCACACCGATCCAACGCTGTTAGCTCAGTTGGTGAAAGTGCGCAGCTGGTCGTCAGCGACTCAAACTGGCGATTTAGGTGACTGTGATGATATTGCTGAAGATAGCCCGGTCATTCCAACCATTACCTCGACTAACGACAACTGCTTAGGCAAAGAGTGCCCAAGCTACACCGATTGCTTTGTGCTGAAGGCGCGTAAAAAAGCGATGGATTCTGATGTTGTTGTAGTGAACCATCACTTGTTCCTCGCGGATTTAGCGATCAAAGAAACCGGGTTTGGTGAGCTGATACCTGAAGCTGATGTGTTTATCTTCGATGAAGCGCACCAACTTCCCGATATCGCTAGCCAATACTTCGGACAATCGGTTTCCAGCCGACAGATCCAAGAGCTAGCCAAAGACATTGAAATTGCTTACCGAACTGAAGCCAAAGACATGCGCCAACTGCAGAAAGTAGGGGATAGGCTCGTTCAATCGTCAGCCGATCTACGCATTGTGCTTGGCGATACGGGCTTTCGCGGTAACTGGCGTGAAGCATTGAAGTCAGAGTCGATTGCGAGAGAGCTAGTTCGCTTACAAGATGCGTTGCAACTGGCCGTTGATGTATTGAAATTAGCATTGGGTCGAAGCCAGCTGTTAGACACGGCTTTTGAACGCGCTACTATGATCAAGTCGCGCATTGAACGTGTATGTGATGTATCGATTACTGGCTATTCGTATTGGTATGACACTACGCCACGACACTTTGCTTTGCACATCACGCCACTCTCAGTCGCCGACAAGTTCCATGAGCAGATAGAGCTGAAACCGGGTGCTTGGGTGTTTACCTCCGCAACCTTAGCGGTTTCGGATGATTTCGACCATTTTACTTCTCGATTAGGACTAACGCCATCGGCACAGTTTTCACTACCGAGCCCGTTTGATTACCCAAATCAGGCGCGTTTGTGTGTGCCTCGTTATCTACCAGAACCGAATAGCCCGGGCTTAGCGGATAAGCTAGTAAGAATGCTGACCCCTGTGATTGAGCAAAACCAAGGTCGCTGTTTCTTCTTATGTACCTCACACAGCATGATGAAAGAATTGGGTGAACGGTTCCGCGAAACGCTCTCGGTTCCCGTTCTGCTGCAAGGTGAGACAAGTAAGCAAAAAACCTTAGCCGAATTCATGGAATTAGGTAATGCATTGCTGGTAGCCACTGGTGCTTTCTGGGAAGGTATAGATGTTAGGGGCGATGCATTAAGCTGTGTTATCATCGACAAATTGCCCTTTACAGCCCCTGATGACCCTTTGCTTAAGGCTCGAATTGAAGACTGTAAGTTGAAAGGGGGTGATCCTTTTGCACAAGTACAATTGCCAGACGCAGTGATTACCTTGAAACAAGGTGTCGGCCGATTGATACGTGATAAGCGCGATAATGGCGCTTTGATTATCTGCGACAACCGATTGGTGACTCGCGATTACGGTGGCATATTTTTGGCGAGTTTACCGCCTATCCCACGTACTCGTGACTTAGGGGTCATTAAAGAATTCTTAGCTAAAGACCATTCAACCGCTGCTGAGTAATTAGCATTGTTGAGCTTAGCCATTATTTTTAGATTAGATAACGAATATTTGAGACACAAATGAGCGCGAAAATTCTTGCAGTAGATACCGCAACTGAAAACTGTTCAGTTGCACTAGTAATTGGTGACCAGGTGTTCGCACGTAGCGAAGAGGCACCTCGAGACCATACGAAAAAAATTCTACCTATGGTTGATGAAGTACTGAAAGAAGCGAATGTTGCTTTAACCGATATCGACGCGATCGCGTTTGGCCAAGGCCCGGGCAGTTTCACGGGTGTACGTATTGGCATTGGTATTGCTCAAGGCTTAGCTTTTGGTGCTGATTTGCCGATGATCGGTGTGTCTACACTGGCAGCGATGGCGCAAGGCAGCTACCGTAAATTTGGCGAAACTCATGTTGCGACAGCGATTGATGCGCGCATGAGTGAAGTTTACTGGGCTCGTTACAGCCGTGAAGACGATGGTCGTTGGACGGCGGTCGATGCGGAGTGTGTGACGCCACCAAGCGAGTTGGCTGCGCAGTTAGAAGCAGATTCTGAGACATGGGCGAAAGTAGGCACAGGTTGGGAAGCATATGCTGAGCACATGGACACACTAGCGATCAAAACCAAAGCGTGTGAAGTACTATTCCCAGAAGCTCAAGATATGGCGTTTCTGGCTCAATTTGTTTACGCTGAAGGCAAAGCGGTTGCAGCAGAAGAGTCTGAGCCGGTTTACCTACGTGATAAAGTGACTTGGAAAAAACTGCCTGGTCGCGAGTAAATACGTATTACTTGGCTCTGCAGTTTATTTTGTAGAGCCGTTATTAAAATTAGGTAATAAACTCTTTAAGCATGGTTTCAATCAACGGCTTACCTCCTTCTTCGATAGGCAATACACCTAAAACCAATCGAACCAACAAAAAGAATGAGGTAAAAAAAGGCGATGCAAAGACCTCTGTTGGTCAGCCAACTAAGGTTGCGAATGCTGTCTCGCATTCTATTCGCCAGGTCAAAGAATCTGAGATTCACAAAGCTCAGGTTCAATATGATCTTCCAGAAGGGCGCGGACGACGTGCGATGGAAGAGTATATGGATGTGATGAATCAAGCTAAAAAAGAGGAACTTGCAAAGCTAATTGGGGTCGATATTTATATCTAGTTTTGTGTTTTCATTTATCCTGCTCTAAGGAGCTGCATTATGTATTCTCTCATATCTAAATCTCGCTTATTTTTCCTTGTCGCTTTCTCTACGATGGTGATGGGATGCTCCTCTTTACCTAAAGAACTTAATGCAAACTCAGAACAGGTGGTAACTGACTACCAAGAGTGGGTAAACACACTACCGGATGCCGGTGATGTTCGTTTGGGTGGCGTGATTGCTAAAGTCACTAATCTGAAAGATAAAACACGTGTGGAAGTGGTGAACTTACCTATCTCAAGTAGTGGCAAGCCTGATATTGATGCAGAACCAAAAGGACGTTTTGTTGGTTACATTGATGGCTATGTTGAACCATTGAGCTTTGCAGAGGGTCGTTTAGTTACTTTAGTTGGCACATCAAATAGCACTGAAGACGGTATGGTTGGTGAATACCCTTACACTTTCCCAGTCATGAATGTCTACAATCAACGTTTATGGCAGATCACTGAAAGAGTGGTCATTAATGACTTTGCGCCAACTTACTACTCTTGCCGTAGTTTGCATTGTCGCAGCTTTCAAACCATGCCTAAGTCAGGGCGTGTGATTCAAGATGTGCAATAGTCGAACCTTAACTCGACATACCCAATGACAGGGACACCATACTATCAATGATTGAAAAGTCATATTCTCTTGCGAGCGGGATGCTTGCAACACAGCAAACTGGTAACCCAAAAACGACCGCAACGACGGTCGTTTTTATTCATGGCTGGCTAGATAATTCCGCAAGCTTTACTCAGGTTATGCAGCAAGTCGCCAAGCTAGCTCCTAATGCTCACCTTATTGCTATCGATCTCTTCGGGCACGGTTTCTCGTCGCATAAAGCGGGGAGTTACTACCCATTTCACGACTATATTGATGATTTGCATCAGCTAGTGACCAAATTATCGCCAAACAGACTGGTACTGGTAGGACATTCTCTTGGTGCATTGATAGCAAGTTGCTATAGTGCCGCCTTTCCTGAAAAGGTGTCAGGATTAATTCAAATTGAAGGTCACGGACCTCTTTCTGAAGCTCCCCACGCAACAGTTTCTCGTTTGAGGGATGGGGTACTCAGTCGTCTTCGACAGCGAAGAAAGCCTTCACGTCCTCTAGCAAGTCTTGAGGATGCTATTAAGCTGAGAGCTTACGCTAACCAAATCAATGCAGAACTTATTGCTCCTATTGTTGAGCGAGGTATTGCCGAGTTCGAGAACTCTTGGCAATGGCGATGCGACCCTAATCTAAAATGTGACTCGCTATATCGAATGTCACAGGCGCATGCTGAAGCGATTATGGCGGCGATTGAATGCCCTCAATTAATAATATTAGGGAATGGTGGATTTCGACATTTGCAGCATAATCGCTACAAATCAGCGCATAGTCCTCTGAATATAGAGACGATTCCTGGCGGACATCATTGTCATTTAGAGAGCCCAGAGCTAGTTTCAGAGCTAATTCTTGGTGTAGTTAACAAAATTTAAACAAGTGTTTGAGCCTTTTAGTGCTCATGCACTAAAGCTGTGCTGTAATACCGCAATGATAAAAAGCGGCGAAGTAGTCGTCAGCTGATAAACGAGGAGTAACATCGTGGATAAACCTTGGCTTTCACGTTATCCAAGTGACGTACCAGAAACGATCAACCCAGATCAGTACCCATCTCTTGTTGAAATGTTTGAACAGTCGGTACAGAAGTACGCCGATCAACCTGCATTTGAAAACATGGGATCGATTATGACGTTCCGTAAGCTTGAAGAGCGCAGCCGCGCTTTTGCCGCTTACTTGCAAAATGATCTAAAACTGAAGAAAGGTGATCGTGTTGCGCTTATGATGCCAAACTTGCTGCAATACCCAATAGCACTCTTTGGTGTGCTGCGTGCTGGTATGATTGCAGTGAACGTCAATCCGCTGTACACGCCTCGTGAACTTGAACATCAACTGAATGACTCTGGCGCCAAAGCGATTGTTATCGTTTCTAACTTTGCAAGCACGCTAGAAAAAGTCGTTGATAAAACACCGGTTAAACACGTTGTACTCACTAGCCTTGGGCAAATGTTGCCACGAGCGAAAGGTACGATTGTCGACTTCGTAGTGAAATACGTCAAAGGTATGGTGCCTAAGTATGATCTGCCAGGCGCTATTTCATTTAGAAAAGCACTGCATAAAGGCCGTCGTCTACAGTACGTGAAGCCATTTATGGCTGGCGATGATATCGCATTTCTTCAGTACACTGGTGGTACAACGGGCGTAGCGAAGGGCGCAATTTTAACGCACCGCAATATGATTGCGAACGTACTTCAAGCGAAAGGGGCATACGGCCCAGTTCTGCAGGAAGGTCGTGAGTTGGTGGTAACGGCATTACCGCTTTACCATGTATTTGCACTGACAGTGAACTGTTTACTGTTTGTTGAGATGGGGGGGCGTAACCTTCTGATCACGAACCCTCGTGATATTCCTGGCTTTATTAAAGAACTGCAAAAGGTTCCGTTTACCGCTATTACGGGTGTAAACACTTTGTTCAATGCATTGGTCAACAACGAAGATTTCCACGAATTGGATTTCAGTAACATGCGTTTATCTGTTGGCGGTGGTATGGCCGTTCAACGCGCTGTTGCTGAGCAATGGAAAAAAGCGACAGGTGTTCATCTACTGGAAGGCTATGGTTTAACCGAATGTGCTCCTTTGGTAACGGGTAACCCATACGATCTAAAAGACTACACTGGCGCAATCGGTCTACCTGTACCATCGACGGAAGTTCGTATTGTTGATGATGAAGGGAAAGTAGTGGGCAATGACCAAGTGGGTGAATTGCAGGTTCGTGGTCCTCAAGTGATGCAAGGTTACTGGCAGCGTCCAGAAGCAACCAAAGAAGTGATCGATCAAGACGGCTGGTTATCGACAGGTGATATCGTTAAGTTTGATGACGAAGGCTTGTTGTACATCGTTGACCGTAAGAAAGACATGATTCTAGTGTCGGGCTTCAACGTTTACCCGAACGAGATTGAAGATGTAGTGGCTCTACACGGCAAAGTGTTAGAAGTTGCGGCTATCGGCCAACCTCATGAAGTGTCAGGTGAACTGGTTAAGATTTACGTAGTGAAACGTGACCCGAGCCTAACCAAAGAAGACATTATCGCGCACTGTCGTGAACACCTAACGGGCTACAAGATCCCTAAATTGATTGAGTTCCGTGAAGAACTACCAAAAACCAATGTAGGTAAGATCTTGCGCCGAGTGCTTCGTGAAGAAAACGACGCAGAGCTTGCCAAACGCGCAAGCGAGTAACGAGCTCATTTACGAGAAGATGCTGCACCATAAGCCATAGCAGCGCTTAATCTAAGCGAGCGCTGAAAAATGGTGTTAGAATGCCGACAGTTAATGTCGGCATTTTTGTATCCGGCGATCAAAGTAAAATCAGTGAGAGTTTTTGTGGATTATCAAATCATTACCCAAGTGAAAGACCTTGAGCGAGTTTGCCGACAAGCACGTGAAGCCGATGTTGTTATGCTTGATACAGAGTTCGTTCGTACAAGAACCTATTACCCTCAATTAGGCTTAATTCAGTTATTTGATGGTGAAACGCTGTCACTGATTGATCCTATTGCTCTTGATGAAATGACCCCGTTTGTTGGGCTGTTGAAAGACACTTCAGTACTGAAAGTGTTACACGCGTGTGGCGAGGATCTAGAAGTGTTCCAGAACGCATTTGGTTGTACGCCAACGCCAATGGTTGATACACAGATCATGGCAGCCTTCTTAGGGCATGGTCTTTCAACTGGCTTTGCTGCGCTGGTTTCAGAGTTTGTAGGCGTTGACCTAGATAAGAGTGAATCTCGCACCGACTGGCTAGCGCGTCCGCTTTCTCAAAAGCAACTCGACTATGCAGCGGCAGACGTTCATTACCTACTGCCAATGTACAATAAGCTGCTAGAAAAAGTGATGGAAGCGGGCTGGTGGGAAGCGGCACAGCAAGAGTCTGATTTACAAGTGGCTAAGCGCATCCGTAAAGCAAACCCAGATAACGCTTACCTTGATATTAAAGGCGCGTGGCAGCTAAAGCCTCAGCAGCTAGCTATTTTAAGACCGCTAGCAACTTGGCGTTTAAAAGAAGCGATTAAGCGTGACTTAGCGCTGAACTTTGTCTTTAAAGAGCAAGACTTATGGGCAGTAGCGCGTTTCGCGATGAAAGATCCTAAACATATGGAGCAAGAAGGTTTTGATTACCGCTCTGTACGTCGCCATGGTGCTAAAATCAGTTCAATCGTTAAGTTAGCTGAGCATACGCCAGAAGAAGAATATCCAGCGCCAGTAGAACGTCTAATGGACTACCCAGGTTACAAACAACTATTCAAAGTCTTGAAAGATGAAGTGAAAACAGCATCGCAACACAGTGGTTTAGCTACTGAGTTTTTGGCGTCGAAGAAGCAACTTAACCAAGTGTTAAGCTGGATTTGGAAGTACGATCGTAATCCTGAAAAGCTGCCAGATGTTATGCAAGGTTGGCGTTTAGATGTGGTTGGCGAGAAGCTCAATAAAGCGATCAAATAACCAACGACTGCAATGAAATTTCGATGATTCAAAGAAAAGCGACCTAATTAAGGTCGCTTTTTTATTTCGTAAAATTTAGCTAGCTACTCGGCACTTACGCCATCCTTTGAGTTGGCTTCCAACGTGCTAGCTCTGGAGCAAGCTTGATGCCTTGAGAGGTCAGCAGGTTAACACGTGCTAAGTAAGCCGCACCGTGCATCAGATGCTTAGCAAGATCAACGGCATTACGCTGTTGGTAATCATCTAGATAGCTGTCTTTTGCCCATGCGTTGAATGCGCCAAGTGCAGGGCCTGCCCATACTTGGTAATCCATTTCACGACCTTGTTCACCTGTGTTTGACCAACGACTAGAAAGACCCAAGTACCAACGGAAGATCAACGCCATCTTACGTTTCGGGTTACCTTCAACACGTTCGATCTGTTTAGGGTCGCGCTCGTTAAAGTGAGCCACAGTGCCAGCCCAAATGTCATCCAGTGTTGAACGGAATACCTGCTTCTCTAGCTTTAGGCGTTCTTCAACTGGAATCGCTTCAATCGAGTCGTAACGTGTGTATAGCTCATACAGTTTGTTTGCACGCATTGGGAATAGAGTGCCGCGCTTAACCACTTGCAGTTTCACGCCCATTTCGAACATGTCGGCCGCCGGAGCCATAGTCACGTCAGCCATTTCAGTTGTCGAAAGCAGCTTACGTGTGTGATCGCTCGCGCCAGCCTCAACACACGCTTGGTTGATTGAACCCGTAACAATGTAAGCAGCACCCATGTTAAACGTCGCTAGAGCAGCGTCAGGCGTACCTACGCCACCACCACAACCGACACGTAGCGGAGTTTTGAATTGGTACTGTGCTTGGATTTGCTCTTTCAGGGCAAGAATCGTTGGCAGTAGGGTAACCAGTGGACGGTTATCAGTGTGACCACCAGAGTCGGCTTCTGCGGTAATGTCATCAGCCATAGGAACCAACTGTGCCAGTTCCATCTGTTCTGCTGTGATTCGGCCTTCATCAACCAAAGCTTGCAGCATTTTCACAGGAGCAGGTTGCATGAATTTACTTGCGACTTCAGTACGGCTTACCTTGGCAATAACTTTGTTGCCTATCTGAACCTCACCTTGTGCATCGCGGCTAAGGCCAGCAGCACGGTAGTGAACGATTTGCGGTGTTAGACCTAAGAAGGCAGAAGCCTCAACCGTTTTCACTTTGTGCTTCAAAAATAGTTCAACACTGCCACGTTCTAGCGCGGGTTCGCTTGGGCTGTGAATCAGGTTAAACGCGTAAGGACCGTTTGGTAGTGCAGCCTGAATGCGGTTGATCGCTTGCTCAACACGAGACGGGATTAACCCCGCCGCGCCAAATGAACAAAGAATGCCAGCCTGACCAAGCGCAATCACCAACTCTTCAGATGAAATGCCGTTTGCCATGGCGCCAGCATAGTAAGCGTATTTCACGCCGTGGCAGCGACGAAACTCTTCGTCGCCCAAGCTTTGTGTACCGAGTGCAGGAGCAAAAGCGCTAACAGGCTGGCTGTTCGCTGCACTTGCTGAATCACCCGATGTAATTTCCGCTTGTTGGCTTACGCCCAAGCCTTTTTCTGGATGGTTTACTACGTAACAAGCAAGGCTCAAGTCTTTTAAGATGGTCGACATTGCCGCGCTATCAAAGTGAGTTGTGTTCTCTTCGATCTGCCAAGGCCACGGAGATAGCTTTTCGTTATTGATTGTAGTTAGAGTTGTCATACTAAATTATTTCCTAATTCTTTGTCTCTAATGGCGGCTTATGCTTTATCGATAGCAGGAGCTTCTTCGATACAAATCGCGATGTCTTTCACTTCGTAAATACGCAGACCATCTTTGCTCAGGTTTGCGTCGCCAACGATGATGCGTTTACCGTCTTCGTCTTTAATCGCAGTGATGTGTACATCCAGAGACATCTGCTTGTTCAGAGGATTAATCTGACCACGGTATTTCCATTTCACTTCAGATTGGATTTGACCAAACTTCGGATTGCGGAAGCCAGCGCCAAGATCTTTGTTTAGTGCGTAGGTTTGCATCAGCTCGATGATCGCTTCGACACCTAGAGAGCCTGGCATTACTGGGTCTTGATGGAAGTGGAATTGGAAGAACCAATCACTTGGGTCAATCGTACGCTCAGCATATAGGTAACCAAGACCGTCTTTACCACCATCGCTGGTGATCTGCACAGTATCGATAAAGTTCAAACGACCGCCAGCCAGTTGGTAGTGCTCTTGCACTTCACCAGTAGCAGAAACAGGTGCATTGAAGTAACGAGTCGTTTTGTCTAGCAGGTTGATGTTTACATCTGGTGTGCGGTTGTTATCAACGTGCCAAGGGTGAGTCACTTTACCGTTGTCCAAACCAAGCTGATCTTTCAGTGCTGCACCTTTGAAGTAACCAAATACCGCGGTACCTTGGTAGAAAGGTACGCCGTCAGTGCTCAGTTCGAAGCTGAAGCTCTGTACGATGTTGGTGCCCATCATTACGGTTGAAAGTAGACGAGAATCGTTGGTGATCGTTTTACCGCGTAAGTCGACGTTACGTAGCATTTTGCCACTGCCATCTAGGTTGCGGAAAAACAGTTCTTCACCTGGGAAGCCCAGTGTTGTACCCATGTAGCCAGAGATAAAGCCGTTTGGCTGCAGTGAAATCTCCATCAGTACCGAATAAGGCATCAAGGTGTGGTGACTGTTTTCATCAAAGTACCATGCATTTTCTGGCACTTCGTATTCTGCGATACACGATGAAGGTTTCTTGAAGTCGCCACGCTTACCGTCGATCTCAACCACACGAGTGGTTAGCTGTAAGTCACCACACGGAGTACGTGGTGGGATCATTCCACGGTAGATAGAGAAATCAGGGCCGAAACATTTTTCGATATCGCCGGTTGCGAATTCGAACATGTGATAAGGCGTGAATGGAACCGTATCGGGTGTGCGGTTCGGGTAATCAGGCGTTACCGGCGCTTCAACGTGTTGAAGAGGAATCACGCCTTTATTTGGCGTTGTTTCTAGGTCTTCAATTTGTGCCATCAGTGGCGCATTCGCTGAAGCTTGTTGGTTGACTGCTGGTGTATGGCCCAAGTTTTCAATAACAGGGGTCGCGACAGCTGTTTCTAAAGAAGGCAGGTAACGAGTACATTCGTCGTCTTCTTTTATCATCACGCCTAAGTTTTGGAAATCAACAATCACTTTGCCGTTGAGCAAGATATCGATGTTAGCCTTCGCGTATGGGCGAGGGCTTAGACCAATTTCAGTCACTTCCATGCGGTAAGTCAGTTCTGCCGATTGTGGTAGCACTTGTCCACGACAACGCACTTGTTGAGGGGCATTTTCAAGCGGTTGGAAACGACCATTTTGAACAAGCGTGTGCATGCCAAGGTGCATCATGAAGAACTGAAGCAGTTGACCACAACCTTCTGCCATCAAAGAGCCAGCCATTACTGAGTCATCTTTGAAGTGACAAGGGAAGTACCAGTGCTCAGGCTCTAGCTGTTTGTGACCTTCAATCAGACCAAGTCCCCATGTGCCGCCTTGTGGTTCAACACGGCTGACCTTTTCGATCATCATGAATTTCTCTGAGCTGAAGCATAGAGAAGGCTGGTGGCGATCAGATTGGTGAGTTGGGCCAAAACACTCTGCAATGTTCGCAGTCAGCAGGTGACGTAACTCTTGGTGGTTAAACTGCGTTTTAGGGCAGTGCAGAATCGGGTCGAAGCGTTGCTTAGTGGCAAGCTTACGAGCCTTGATCTCGTCTTCAGTGTGAATCACACCTTTGCCGTCTGCTAGCTCTTCATCAGTGAAGAAGCCTGCACAGCCGTTATCCATTTTCAGGATCATCTTGTCGCCAACGAAACACTCGTACGAGAAGAAGAAAAGTAGTGTGTCGCCATTGCGAGCAAAGCTGTTGATTGAGATGTCGTAACGGAGTGTATCGCCACCACGAGGCAAGTCGCCAAGGAAGGTCAGCGTACAATCGAGTAGGCGATAAACGCGCTCGCCTTTGTTTTCAAAATCAATGCCTAAGTAGCTGATCAGCATCAGGTCACATTGGCCAGATTCAACCGCTACTGCCCAAGGGATCTGACCATCAACAAGATACGGCGCATCAACAGGGATGTCGTATTCTGTGGTCATTGTGCTTGGCTTGTACTCGTTAACGGTCGCGTTCAGCTTAGTCACACGGGATACCAATAGGTAGTCGGTGGTTGGCAAACGAACGCGGCGCGAGTAGCTATCAATGATCGCGTAGTCAGGACCAAATACGTTAGCGATGTCGCCTTCAGCGTATTCAACCAGATCATCGTAATCCCAGATACATGGCTTTCGAACGGGCTTCACAGGTGCAGGAGTCGCTAATACGTTGACTGGCACTGACTGGGCTTGAGCTTGAACAGGCTGTCCATTCGTTTGTTGGCCAGTTGTTTGTTGAATAAGGGCATTGCTATCTAAACCAGACGTGACTGCGTTTAGCTGTGCTTTTAATAGCGCATCAGCCATTTGCATGCCTTGGGCACGAGTGTGCAGGAATGCTTTGTGTACTTGCTGAGCTGCTTGCTGATTTTGAGCAAAAGCTTGGTTGTATGGTGTTACAGACGGCTGTGATGCTGCATCCGTATTAGCGTCGATATTCGATACGCCATTTTTAGCGGATAGGACATGAGTCATATTGCTGTGGTTACCTGTTAGCTGACTGTGGCGCGTTGGCGCCAGAGTAGGGGATACTGATGTAGGAGTTTCGATGACTGGCTCTACCGCTTTCTGCGCTAATGCATTCTTCTCTAACTCTTTTTGCGCAAGGGCTGCTTGAATGCTTGCTGTCGTTGGAATCGACGCCACTCTTGCTGCTTGTTTACCAGAAGCTTTCTGTTGAATCGTTGCCAAGTTGGTCACTGGGGTTTGGGCAATATGTTGATAAATATCGCGACCACCAAGAGTAACTTGCTTAACCAATTGACGTTTAGCATCACTTGCCAGTTCATTACTTAAACGAACAGAAAGTGATTGAGATTCAACACTCGATTGGCTTAGTAGCAGCTGTGAACATTGTCCTTCGCTGATGTTGGCAACAATCGCGCTCTTAGAGCTGACATTTGGATTCAGAGACTCAAGGTTCAGATTGAGCAGACCGTGTAGCAGGCTTGCCATACCAGAGGCTGCAGAGCAGTGACCTACACGCTGACTCGCTTGAGTAGTCTTTGTGTTCCCTAGGCTGAGAGGCGAAGACTGATGTGATGAGAACTGATGAGATGAAGACTCTGGTGCATGGTTAAGTTCAAGCAGAGAAACATCGTTCGAGCTCATACCGACTTGAATCAGTAACTCATCAACAACGGCGTTGTTACGCTCGCTTGAACCAAACGCTAATGCGTTGATGCTGCCGTAAGCCGTATCTTGGTTGCTTGTTACTCGACTCTCTTTAACAAGAACGATTGCACCCGCGCCTTCGCCGACATTCCAACTGCCGTCTTGCGGTTGTCCGAATTTTGGAGAAAGTGACACTGGGCTCATGCTGTTCTTCAGAATCACATGTTCCGCACTGCCGCTTAGGTCGACGGCTGCAATTACAACTGCGTCCATCGATTCTTGCGACATCAGGTTTTGCGCGACATCAATACAACGTGCAACTGATTGTTCAGCGGCTGAAATCGTAAAGGCAGGGCCGTTAAAGTCCCACAATGAAGAGATACGCGAAGCCATGATGTTACCGATGAAACTGGTGTATTGGTTCAGCTTGGCTGCGTCCATCACACTGTCCATCGCGATGGTTTCTAGCGCTTGGTATTCGTCTTGAGTTAGTTCGATACCCATGTTGGCAAAGCTGTCAGCCAATTGGCTATGCAGGTTTACGCGTCCACGGAATTGGTGCATCTCAAGCTCAGTTTCCATCGCGACTAAAACCGCAACCTTTTGGCCTGCTACGAGCTTGGCATCTTTGATCGCTTCGTCTGCGACTTTCATCAGTAGCAACTGCTGAGAGATCAAACGGTCATCTTCATTAGGTGGCACTTTGAAGCGTAGGAAATCGAGATCGAATTGATCGATGTACGCTCCGTTTGGAATGCCGTGTAAACCAAATTGATTCAGTAGTTCTGGATGTTGGTCTAAGCCTTTCCAGCGTTTCTTAGGCAAAGCAATGAAAGCATCGTTGTTGGTCTCGATCGCAGTACTTAGTGCATCGATACTTTGCAGGGAGCCGAAGTGCGATGCGAGGCCAGTAATGCTTAAATTAGGCGATTGTAGACTTGGAGAAGCTGACTCTAGAGTCTGATTTGCATGACTCTTGTCAGAATACGCTTCAAGCAGCAAGTGAGCGTTACAACCACCGAAACCAAATACAGACACACCTGCGCAGCGCTCTGAGTTACCCGCTTTACTTGGCCAAGGTTGAACCTGCGTTGGTAGAGTCTGCGAGCCAAATAAACCTTCTGGCGACGATAGTGGCTTATCCAAGTTAATACTTGGTGGCAGCACGCCTTCTTTCATCGCAAAGATCATCTTCATGATCCCCGGCATACCTGCCGCAGTCAGTAAGTGACCGAGGTTTGATTTCGCAGAACCAATCAATGGCGGGTTAGAACCATTCAATTTTTCAGTAAAGAATCGTTCCATTGAGGTTAACTCAACCTTGTCACCTAATGGTGTGCCGGTTGCGTGACACTCAATCACTTCAATGCTGTCTGGTGATAGGTTTGAAGCCTCGTAAGCGCGTTCAAAGGCTTGTACTTGTCCTTTGCTATTCGGGCTTAATACGAACTGACCACGACCATCGTTTGATAAACCAATGCCGTTGACGACTGCGTAGATATTGTCGCCATCACGCTCGGCATCAGCTAAGCGTTTTAGCACTAATACACCAGCGCCTTCACCAGCAAACAAGCCTTTACTGTTGCTATCAAACGGAACCGACACGCCGTGGTCTGGGTAAGCGTGGAAGATGGAAAAACCCATGTTGATGAAGAATGGGTCAGCTCCTGATACCGCGCCTGCCAACATCATGTCGGCTTTGCCTGTGTTTAAGTAATCACACGCTAACTTCAATGAATACACTGAACTTGCACATGCCGCATCTAGGCTAAGTTGCACGTTGCCTAAACCTAGCGCATCAGCGACTAACTTAGAGGCGTTGTGTGCTGCCGCACCGTTGATCGGGTTGAGGTCTTGAGCAGTTTCATTGGTTGGTAGCAGTGAAAACTGGTCATTAGCTAATTTATCTTTAAGTGCTTTCTCGACCACCGAGTGATACATCGGCAGAAACAAGTCGTTTGAACGTGTCGTTGGGAACGAAAGGGCACCCATGATCACGCCAGTGCGCTCTAAAACATCGGCATTTAAATTAACGCCTGCGTCGACTAACGCCTTACGGCTGGTATCCAAAGCCCAAAGGAAACTCTGGTCGACACCTTTGAATGATTCCGCGGTTAAGCGGTAGCCATTGCTGTCGAAATTGAAGTTTTCGATGTAGCCGCCTTTATCACAGTAAAAGCGGTCTGATTCACCTTGTACACCCTGATAGCTTTCAGGCTTAGCGCCTAACTTTTCAGCGCTTAATGTGGTTCGAGAATCTTTTTTGTTTAGCAAGTTTTGCCAAAAATCTTTTGGCGTATCAGATTCAGGGTATTGGTTAGCAATACCGACAATCGCGATCTTATTGCACTTCACTTGCTGTTTGTTCTGAGCCTGATTCGATTGAGAACTCATACTAGCTCTCCTTGATGATTCACTGCGCTGCCTTGAGACACACCACGTAATTGCTTAGCGGCGGTGATCTGTTGTTCTAGCCCTTGAATAAGTGGCTCGACAGACAGTGGGATTTGATGAGTAATGAGCTGACCAATGCACTTGATGAGCGTGACAACATCGTCGCCACCCTTGGCATTGGAAGCGATTGTGCAGTTTTGGTCTGCTACGTTGTCGCTGCGGTTGATCTTGTCGATCAATGTGCTGGTTTGACGATCGGCACCGACTTCTACAAACAGGCGAGCACCTTGCTGACGCGCACTCTGGATCAACGCGGTGAAATCCAGCGTTGAACAGAAAGTGTCGGCAATCGAAAGGGCGATGCTGCCGCTATCGATATTGATTGGTGCGCCAGTTGGCAAGCCAGCTGCGCTGATAAAGCGGATATGCCTTGGCAACTCGTCGAACAGTGGTTGCGTGTAAAACTCTCGCACTTGGCTGTGTTGGCTCAACGCTGGCGTGGTGTGCATTGCGGTAACACGATTCGCGGCAATGCCTCGTTTACCCAATTTTTTGAGTAGTGCACGACATGTGCTTTCACAACCGGCCAGTACGCAGGTGTCACCTTGGATAATAGCAAGGTAAGCACGTGGAAACTCCGGTAACAGAGCCTCAATCGCTTGCGCATCACTGCGAACCACAAAGCTATTCCATTGGATGCTTTCGTCGCCGTTCAGCTGCCAATCTTGACGCACCGCGGTGAGTTCGCCCGAAATAGCCGTGGTGAAGATAGGACTGGTTTGAGTCATCTCAATCAGTGCATGTGGTTTTTTCCAAACATTTAAGCTCGCCCACATTGAGGCTTCACCTTTGGAGTAACCCAAGGCGAAATCTGGCTGCACTTTAAATTCGCCACACAATAGCTGCGTTAGTAAGTAACTACTGCCCACACCTGCAATTGCCAATTCACTGAGCGACATTTCTTGCGAGTCTTCAGCGTAGGTTTTTTCAGCCTGTAGCATCTCATTCAAGTTACCTTCTCGCTCTAAGCGAGCAAATAACTGTGGGAAATAGTGGTGAAACTCGCGCAACATGCCGGGATAAACCGTGCCAACACCAGGGTAAACAAATGCAACACCACCTTTGCTTTGAGGTTTCGGTGAGAAACAACTGCCCGCAGGAGTCTTGTATTGGCTATTGTCAGCCATTACTTTTGGCAACGCATTTTCAACCGCTGTGATCTCTTGTAGTGCAGCATCAATTGACGCCGCTTGAATCACGATGTTCGCGCCAAGGTCAGCATTGTGCTGAACGCTTTGGAAGTGATTTAGGTTTGAATGCATCAGGGTGGCGATAGCAAGTTCGCTGTCCGCCGAATCGCTAATGCACTTAAGCTCTGCTTTTAAAGAGGTTAACTGAGAAAGCAATTCGGCTTGTTCATTGCCTGAAACCACAAACATCAAACGTTCGCTCGATAGTAAGGGCTTTGGTTCTTGCAAACCGGTCGCTTGAGTCAATATCAGGCTGGTGGATTTTGGGCTATCGTCATTGAAGGTCAATGAAGCAACACGAGCTTTGTTCGGCTCAGTGAACCAATAATGGCTCGGTAATGAATGGTTCGGCAATGAACGGCTCGATATTACATTAACCATATTCAACAATTCCTCAAACTGCTGCGAAGCAGAGAGAGCAGAATATTGCTGTTGATGGCTTAAATCCGAAGTTGGGCGGCGTGCAATATCCAGAGCGAGCTGAACGCTATCTCCATTATCTAGATCAAGAGCTTCGGCAAAGCCTGCCAAATTTGCGTGTGGGTGAATCTTATTCTGAGCAGCATTCAGCGCACTTAACATCAACAATGATGGTGAGTGAGAATCCAAACAGAGTTTAACAGCAGCGCCTTGATTTATAGTCTCAACCGCACGGCTAAGTGCTTGATTAAAATTGCTGTCAACTACAACAGTAACCATCTCAGGAAACAAAGGTAATAAGTCGGCAGAAAGCTCAGCCGCGTTTACTGGCTGAGCTAAAAGAGCGATGCGCAATGGCATCGCTTTATTAGTAGGAACAGTCACTATGACAATTGCTCCTTTTCTGTTTTCTTATCTGTTTTAGTCTTACTCGCTACTGCTGAGCTAGACTTCGGCAAAAATGCGTCATTTAAGCTCTTGCTGATGGTGACTTTGGCACCTTTCATTACCGCGCTTAAACGACCATCTTGGTGGTAAAGCGAGATATCAGCTTGCAGCGAACGAGCCGTGCTTTTTATCACGCTGAGCTCTAGCCAACCTTGGTCACCATTGTGCATTGGTGCGTAACAAATAAACTCACCAATTGCAGACGGTAGGCTTGCCGCGCCGTACTTCAATCGAGCCCATACCAGCATTGCTTGCAACAGATAATCTTCAGCAAATGGTTGGCTATCACCAAAGCCTTGCTTAGGAATAAATGATCCGCAGTCGCTGTTTTCAATCTGAGGCAACTGGCACTGAGCCAATAAGCCTAAGTCGTCAAAGCGTTCAACTGAGGTAATACCTTGCAATCTTGGTCCATGAAACAGAGTGCCGTCACTGTATAGAGCTTGTGCTGTTGTTACGGGTGCTGAAGTATTGGCTTCAAAACGCTTTACTGACGCTTGTTGAACATCTTCAGACACTAGTACAGAGGCGACTTGCAACTGAGCTTGATACTGTGGTCGCCCTTGGCAACTGATCACCGCTTTTAGCTGATCTTTTGATTTAGCGTCAGAGGAAAGAACCAGTTTCAGCTCTTGCACTTCATCAGTATCAAAAATCACACCTTTCAGCAGTTTGTAGTTGTGAACGCTGACGTTCACCCCTAGCAGTTGCTCAGCCACTTCACGCATCCATTGGATAGCACACACTGTCGGTAACACTGGGTTACCGGCAATGCAGTGATCTTGAATGAAAGGCAATGCCTTCGGATCAAGATGACGTGTCACAGTGATGCTTGTATTCAGCGGACTCTTTGCAAGATGCATAGACTCCGCATTAAGCTTTTTTACAGCAGCTTCCTTGTTGTCAGAACCTTGCATGCTCGTACCAACCAGCAATTGAATGCCAGTTTCGTTCAGTAGCTGAGAACTAAATAGCTCTGCACCCGCCTGAAGAGGGATCACGTAAACACCGCGCTCTGTAAACATACGTTTCAGTGCTGCGTTGACCATGCCACCGTCCCACGGTCCCCAGTTGAAGCTCATCACTTTCGCTTGAGGGTTACGCGCAGACAATTGCAGAGCCGCTTTGTTTAGGATCTCGTTAGACATTGAGTAATCACTTTGGCCTGTATTTCCGTAGAAACCCGCTGCCGAAGAGAACATCGCAATCAGCTTTAGCTTGCTGCTATCAAGACCACCAAGAACCGCTTCTAATCCACCCACTTTCGTGCCGTAAACCATGTTCAGTTCATCAAGCGTTTTATCTTGAATGTGTTTGTCAGCCAGTACACCTGCACCGTGGATAAGACCCGTAATGCCGTCGAAGTTTGCCAGCGTTTTCGCTACTGACTCATGGTTCGACACATCTAAGCTTAGGTATTCAGCGCTCGCGCCAATCTCGTTGAAAGCGGCAAGTGCTGCGTTGATTTCAAGGCTGCTCAATACAGGTTTTAGCAAGGCATCAACTTTCTTCGGCGTTGGTTTGTCACCTGTTGCTTGTAGGTGAGCGATAGCCGCTGGTTTTAGCTCTTTCTCTTGCTTGCCTTGTGCCCACTGAGGTAGCTCCGCTGAAGTAATATGCTTACTACGACCTGCAAGAATGAAGTGAGACTTACATTGCTTAGCAAGCGTCAGTGCACATTCAAACGTCACGCCTTTAGCGCCACCCGTTACGAGAACTTTGTCGCTCTTGGTGAGTTGAGCGCCTGTGTTTTTGGTTTGTGCAGCACCTGGTGTTGTCGCAATCAATGTTGCACGACCAGATTCACCACTTTCCGCATGGCTAAGGCCGATTTCCACCGTGTTGGTGTCGATATCGAACAGTTCGCCAGTGATAGCTTCAGCAAGGTGACGAGCATCAATAGAAGCATCAGCATCCAATGCACGGCAGAACACGTTTGACCATTCGTGGCTCAGTGTCTTAGTTAGACCAGACAGCGCTGCTTGGTTAAGTTCTGCATTCGCTAATTGCTTAGCATCTAGGTAACCAAAGCCACCATCGATACGGCTTAGGGTGAAGAACACGCTGCGACCAGAAACCGCATTCAGTTGGCCATTTAGGTGCTTCGCGAATAAGAACGCTGTCGTCAGTGAAGTTCTTGAGTCTGCATTCAAGTTAACAGCTTGCTCGTTGCTTTGTTTCGCATCAACGATAGCTTGTAGATGAATGAAGCCAGCAATCACTTTGTTCGACGTTTTAAGGTCTGCTTCGATGTCGTTAATAACCGCAGTTACACCAGCATCATCGACGCTGTTGAGTGTGTAGCTTGCGATTTCACTGTTTAAAGGTGACGCGACAGAAGTAGCACTACGCACTACAGCAACTTGAATGCCGTTAGCGGTCAACTTTTCTGCTAGAACACCAGCGTTGTGACCATCATCGGTGATCACGACACAAGCGTCTTTTGAGAAACAATCGACGAGTTTATCTGCCGCTGGTAGCTTTTTTAGCGCTACTTCATTGTGTGGAGGAAGTTCTGTTGTCGCTGCTTCTGCGATAGGCGTTACAGGTTGAGCTTGAGGAGTCGCTGCGGGTGCAGCAGCGGATAGCTTGCTTTGCATGTAGGTAACGATTTCACCAAGTGTACGACACTCTGCTAGGTCTTCAGGGTTTAGTTCTGGCAGCGTTGGTAGCTGGTCTTGAACCGTACCAAGGATCTCAACACGTTTGATTGAGTCGATGCCAAGGTCAGCTTCCATGTCCATCGCTAGGTCGAGCATTTCTGCTGGGTAGCCTGTTTTGTCGGCAACCACTTCCATCATTGTCGATTGAACATGAGCAGGGTTTAGGTCGTTGCTTGCGCTTTCTGTAGCGGTTGCAGTTGCTTCTGGAGCAGGTGCTGCATTAGCACCTAGTTTGCTGTTCATGTAAGCAACGATTTCACCCAGAGTGCGGCACTCAGCTAGGTCTTCAGGGTTCAGCTCTGGCAATGTTGGTAGCTGGTCTTGAACCGTACCAAGGATCTCAACACGTTTGATTGAGTCGATGCCAAGGTCTGCTTCCATGTCCATTGCTAGGTCTAGCATTTCTGTTGGGTAGCCAGTTTTATCAGCCACTACGCTCAGCATTGTGCCTTGAACTTGTTCTGCGTTTAAACCGTTTGATACTGCTTGTACTGGTGCAGATACTTGAGCTGCTACTGGAGCAGAAGCTGGAAGCTTACTGTTCATGCTTTTAGTATTCATGTAAGCAACGATCTCGCCTAGAGTACGACACTCAGCGAGGTCTTCAGGGTTCAGTTCTGGAAGAGTCGGTAGCTCGTCTTGAACCGTACCTAGAATTTCAACACGCTTGATTGAGTCGATACCAAGATCTGCTTCCATGTCCATTGCTAGGTCTAGCATTTCAGTCGGGTAGCCCGTCTTCTCTGCTACCACTTCTAACATGGTTTTTTGAACGACAGCGGCATCTAGTCCGTTGTTAGATGTGACCGGAGCAACTGCTGTTGCTTGTGAAGACACTGGCGCAGAAGCTGGAAGCTTGCTGTTCATGTAGCTAACGATTTCGCCAAGAGTACGACACTCAGCTAAGTCTTCAGGGTTTAGCTCTGGAAGAGTAGGCAGTTCATCTTGAACCGTACCAAGGATCTCAACACGCTTGATTGAGTCGATACCAAGGTCTGCTTCCATATCCATTTCTAGATCAAGCATTTCTGTTGGGTAACCTGTCTTCTCAGCAACCACTTCTAGCATGGTTTGTTGAACGACTTTTGCATCAAGACTATTAGCAGCTTGAACAGGAGCCGTTGCACTTGGCTGTGCTGCCACAGGCGCTGATGCTGGCATCTTGCTGTTCATGCTTTTACTGTTCATATAGTCGACGATTTCACCAAGAGTACGACACTCAGCTAAATCTTCAGGGTTCAGCTCAGGTAGGTTTGGCATTTCGTCTTGAACGGTACCAAGAATCTCTACGCGCTTGATTGAGTCGATACCAAGGTCTGCTTCCATGTCCATTTCTAGATCAAGCATTTCCGTTGGGTAACCCGTTTTCTCGGCGACCACTTCGAGCATGACTTTTTCAGCATCCGCTGATTGTACTGCTGCTGGTGCAGCCACAGGAGCAGGTTGCGCTTTAACTGGTACAGGTTGAGCTGCAACAGGCGCTGCCGCTTGAGCCGCTACTTGTGGTGTAGGAACGGCTTCCTGTACTGGAGCTTGTTGAGCTGTTGTATTTTGAACTGGCGCAGCTTGAACAGGAGTCGCTTGTACTTGAGCTACAGGCTGTTGGACGACAGCTGCTTGAGTCGATGGAGCTTGAATCGCTGGCTGGGCATTTACTGGCGCAACGAAAGTTGGTTGTGCCGTTTGTACTGAACCTTGCGTCAGCATATTAAGTGCAGAGCTGTTGCTGTGCGATTGCATCTCTAGGTAATGAGCGTGAGCTTTTAGCGTCTCAGCTTGGTGCTGGTGGAACATCTCCATAGAACGTTGTAGGTTTTCAGGAATTGCTACGCCTGCTGTTGCCATTTTCGCTTGCTCAGACATTAGGGTGTTGAACGTGTCACCGTATTGCTGAGGAATAGCCAAGAATTGCTGATGTACTTCGGCTGCTTGTTGTTGAGCGTTGAAGAACGACTGCAGTGAAGATTCATCAACCGTTACTTGGGCTGCTGGCTGAATAGTCGCTGGTGCTGTTTGAGCGACGAGAGGCTGCTGCGCTGCTGATACTGGCGTACTTGATGCTGGTGCAACTGACGGTTGTACATTTGAAGCTTGAGGAGCTGCAACAGGTACTTCAACAATTTCTGTTTTTATCACTTCTTTTTCCACGATTTTCTCGACTTCAACTTTCACTTCCACAATCTCAGTCTTCTCGGTGACGTTGCCCGAAGCCAATGATTGATCCATTTTCTTACGAGTAGCAGGGCTGATGTAGTTGGTTGCATTCAGCTTGATGTTCATTGGTGACGCCTTTGCAGGTTCAGCAATGTCAGCTTGGTAAGGGTCAATGTTGTCTAGTGAAACACCTGCCACGCACAGTTGAACCGCAGCTAGGCGAAGCTGTTGGTCACTGTCGCCTTTAGGGCTTGGGTTAATGCTGATTGCGTAAAGCTCTTCGTTCTTATCAGCCAATGTTTTCTCAACCAGCTTTTGAAGAATATTTTTCGGACCGAACTCAACGAATACACGAGCACCTGCTTCATACATCGCTTCAATTTGCTCGCTGAAACGAACCGATTGCAGCATGTGTTGCTTGAACGCTTTCTTAATAGCTTTCGCGTCTTTGCTGTGCAGTTTGCCCGTTGCGTTTGAGTAAAGCGGCAGCGTCGGAGCGCTGAATGAAGCTTTATCAATTGCAGCAGCAAATGGTTTTTGAGCGTGAGCAACAAGCGGTGTGTGGAAAGCACCAGATACTGGCAGAGCAATTGCTTTGAAGCCTTGTTCTGTTAGCGCTTGTGCTGCTTGTTGAACCGTCGCAGTTGGACCTGCAATAACCAGTTGAGTCGGAGCATTGTAGTTGGCAATACTCACGCCTTCGAATTGGCTGATGCAGCTTTCAACGGCTGGAAGTTTGTCTGCGTCTAGGATGACCGCAAACATAGTACCGCTGTCGCCTTGTTCAGGTGTCGCTGCCATCGCATCGCCACGAGCGAAAGCTAGCTGGTAGTAATCGTCTTGCGAGATAACACCCGATGCACATAGTGCACTTAGCTCACCAAAGCTGTGGCCTGCGACCATGTCTGCTTTGAAGCCAGCTTGAGTCATGATGTCGAACTGACCCATAGACACAGTACCAATCGCACTTTGCGCATTGGCGGTGTTGGTTAGTACAGCTTCTTGAGCTTTGGTTGCTTCTGGTGTGAAAGTTGGAATTGGGAACAGAATTTGCGACAGAGCCGTTTTCTTGTGCTGACCAAATACTTGATCCGCTTGAGAAAGCTGTTGGCGCATCTCAGGGTAATGACAAGCAAGCTCGCGACCCATGTTTAGGTATTGCGACCCTTGACCTGCAAATAGCGCAGCCACTTTACCTGCGCCGTTTTCTGCAATCAGTGCCGACTCACGGTAGCTAGTACCGTTTGGCATCTGCCAATGTGCTTTGGTTTGGCTCTCAAGCATAGAAACCGCTTGAGTCAGTTGCGCTTGAAGGTCTGCTTGGTCAGTAACGACTAAACCAAGACGTGCATGCTTAGCGTCAACTTCGCGTAGAGCGTGTTGCTCAGCAAGCGTTTCCAGTTTGAACGCAGCATCTGTAGCTTGAGTTGAAACCTGCTTGAGCTCATTGATCAGTGCTTGGCGAGACTCTGCGCTGAACAATAGAGTTTGAGGTACTTGGCGCTGACGGTATTTGTCACCGCGAGCGTGTTCTGGTGTGTACTCTTCCAATACAACGTGGAAGTTAGTGCCACCAAAACCAAATGAGCTGATACCTGCACGGCGCGGTGTGCCGTCGACACGTTTCATCCAAGGACGCGTTTGGGTGTTTAGGTAGAACGGTGAGTTCTCGATATCTAACTTAGGATTCGGAGCCGATACGTTAATCGTTGGCGGCAGTACTTTGTGGTGCAGTGCTAATGCAGCTTTGATTAGACCTGCAGTACCCGCAGTTGATTTGGTGTGACCTATTTGAGATTTCACAGAACCTAACGCAATGTGTTGCTTCTCTTCGTTGTTCTCGCTGAATACTGAGTTTAAGCCACCAAATTCAGCTACATCACCTGCTGCTGTACCAGTACCGTGCGCTTCTAGTAAGCCAAGCGTGTGTGGTGCAAAACCTGCATCATCGTAAGCGCGTTTCAGTGCTTTAGCTTGCCCTTCAGGACGAGGTGCGTAAATACTCTTGAACTTACCGTCTGACGAAGAACCCACACCTTTAATCACTGAGTAGATTCTGTCGCCGTCGCGCTCTGCATCTTCAAGACGCTTAAGAGCAACCATGCCGATGCCTTCACCAATCATCATGCCTTTTGAGTCGATGTCGAAAGGTTGAATGGTTTCATTGGTGGTAAATGCAGGTGTTTTAGAGAAGCTCATGTACATGGTTGGCGAGTTATCTGTACACACGCCACCTGTGATCATCATTTCACTGCGGCCTTCAACCAGCTCGCTCAGTGCCATGCGCATTGCAGCTAGAGAGCCTGCACAAGCAGCATCTACTACACAGTTGATGCCACCAAGGTCAAAGCGGTTAGCGATACGACCTGAAATTACGTTACCCAATGAACCAGGGAATGAGTTTTCCTCCCAGTGGATGTATTGGTCTTGGAACTTTTTGATCAGCATTTCGCTGTCTTCGTCGTTGATGCCACTGCTCTTGAATACTTTTTTCAAAACAGGGTATTGAAGACGAGCGTTAAGGCTTTGAGCGATCTTCTGACCACCACCAACACCTAGCGTGATACCGATCTTATCGCGGTCGTAGCCTTCAGGTAGCTTGGCATCTTCAAGTACTTCTTTTGCAACGATCAGAGAAAGCAGCTGTGACGTATCAGTCAGTTCTAGGATATTTGGCGGAAGGCCGAACTCCATTGGGTTGAAGTCCACTTCAGGGATGAAACCACCGCGCTTACAGTAAGACTTGTCTGGCGTAGTACGATCTGAATCGTAGTAATCTTCTGGACGCCAGTGCGTATCTGGCACTTCAGTAATTGCATCGATCTTTTCGCTAATAAGGTCCCAAAATTTATTCAGGTAACGAGAGTTTGCAAACATGCTCGCCATACCAACGATAGCCACAGGCATGTCTTTAAGGCGTTTATTCAGTCGAGAATCGTCGACTGATTCCGGTGTATTTGTCTCGGGTTGGCTCATTATGAGTCTCCACTAGAAATCACAGAAAGTGATGTCGTGTTTTGAGGCTGCGCTTGTAAATTTATAGAAAGAAAATCTGAAACAGATTTAGGGAAGCACAGCTGAAAATTCAGGTTGCTGAGTAGCGGCAACCAGATAGAAACTAGGCTTTCGAAGTGCGTTGACTTACGAGAGTAGGGGAGGTGTTTCATGCGCGACGGTGGCATTCAAATGTTGAGGCGATGTCCATTAAAATCCTGTTCAAAGTCTGACTAAATGACAAGTCGGTATCCGCAAAGAAAACGTGTGAATTTGTTTAATGGTTGAGCAGGCTACCCGAGGTGAGTTGCTGATACAATGCTCCCAGAGGCCACTATGATCTGTTCAGACCAGATGATTTTACGGAACTTTTGTTTTTTGTATTTTTGATTGGATTAACCTATTGATAATTAATAGGTATGTGTATTTTTTTAGTGTTTATGCTCTATTTATTTGCTTTGTGAGATCTATGTCAGATTTTTGTAACTAACATTTAATAGGTGCCTATTCCGTAAGGTGAAGTGTGATCTGTGTTTTAATTTGTTATTATTTGAAAAGTTAGTTTTAAGCCCGTATATGAAGGGTGTTTCCTGCGCAGATTCTCTATGTTTATCTCGAATTATAGGTGAGTTAAATTTGTGCGTTTTGATGTTTTTTTGATGAGTGGTTTGAATCAGTGAGTATGAGTAAAATGGAAAAACCAGTCGTCGATCTATGGCTATGTTCTCTGAGCGATTTGCGTGACGATTCCGATAGCAGGTCATATTTAAAACAGACATTAACGGACGATGAAATAGTGAAAGTTGAGCGGTATCGAATACCCTCATCTCAAGTTCAAGCCTTGTATGTTCGTAACTATTTAAGAGGTGTGTTGTCTTGCTATTCGGATTTAGCACCTGAAGCGTGGCGATTTGATTATGGTGAGAAAGGAAAGCCAAGATTAATTGAGAAACAACAAATAGAAACCGGCCTGAATTTCAATATCAGTCATAGCAAAGAATATTTGTTAATCGCAGTTTGCCAGAGAGAAGGGAAGTCACTTCAATTAGGCGTCGATATCGAACATGCCAGAAGCTCGACCAATATCGACTCGATCATGAAGCACTATTTTTCAGATACGGAATTGACGGATTTACTTGAGCTCAGCAAAGAAGAACAAAGAGAGCGCTTTTTCGATCTGTGGGCGCTGAAGGAGTCGTATATCAAAGCGACGGGCAGGGGGCTAGCCACATCGTTGCGAAGCTTTTCGTTTGATTTCTCCAATCTGACGGAGCAAACATTGCCAATTCACCCTTCGGATTTTCAACCAAACTTGCAGGATGAAATTAGATTTCATGGTGAAATCAGCATATACAGTGGAGTTGGGTTGGATGTTACTGAGCAAACTGATATTTCTACAGATTGGCAATGTTGCTTAGGGCGGTTGGATGAGCAGTATCGCTTTGCGGTTACGCTCGGCGGAAATTTGCTACCGATGCAGATAGAGATGAGAACCTTTGCATCATCTCATCTCTTTTAAGCTAACTTGGTGAGGTGAGGTTAGCTCGACTCACCAAGCATCGCTTTTAATACTTCAGCGGGTACAGGCTGAAGTTGCTTGTCTTTATCAAGGCAGACCATTTCAATATCACCAATCACCGCAGGCTTAGTGGCATCTTTGCGCCACACTTCTTGTCGCCATAGCGTTTTGTATTTTCCATCGAGTTCAAAAGAGGTTCTGATATCGCAAATCTCAGCGAACTCAACCCCATCTTGGAAAGTCATGTTGGCTTTATATACCGCAAAACCCAATCCATGTTCATTCCACAACTCCGCCAGTTTGTCGCTGCCCAATACATGCTCGCGTGCACGCTCGAAATACTTTAGAAAGTTGGGGTGATAAACCACACCTGAGTGATCGGTATCTTCATAGTAAATTTGTACTGGGTGATGGTAGACCTGGCTCATTGATATCAACTCTTATTAAGTAGTGTTGTTACAATACCAATCGTAGTAAATAACTGCTCGCTCTAGCTGGTTAAAATACTCGATAACAGCGTTAGAATTTTTGATTGTAGAATAACTACTTATCAAAAAATCATGCCTTGTTCTCAAGCCTTTTTCCTGCGCTATTTCTGATCACTTATTCACTGTGATTGGTATAAATCTGATTAAGTTGTGCAGCACTCTACAGGATAGGTTGAAATTACTTCAAGGCATCATCGACTCTTGAGCTTTTGGTCAGACCTCATTCATTACTAATACATTGGCCAGCTTCCACCCATTTACAAATATTTTATGTGTCATTTCCCACCCATTAATTTTTGCAGCGAGTTGGTAACTACTGCTGGCAGATATCATGAAGCCTTATGGTTAAAGGGTTGTTAATGATTTGTGTTAATGTGGCGCGCTAATTGCCTTAGTGAAAGCACGCAGTTCCCATTGAAGGGCTGCTTTGTTTACTAAGGAGAATAATAATGTTTAAGCCTCTTACCCTGCTGTCTGTATCTGCTCTGGCGCTCACAAGTTTTAATGCTGCTGCAAACTGTGATCCTGGTGAAATCGTGATTAAATTCAGTCATGTGACCAATACCGACAAGCACCCGAAAGGCATTGCCGCTTCTTTACTGGAAGAGCGAGTAAACACTGAAATGAATGGTAAAGCTTGTATGCAAGTTTTCCCTAACTCGACGCTTTACGATGATAATAAGGTACTGGAAGCCCTGTTAAATGGTGATGTTCAAATGGCGGCACCTTCGCTGTCTAAATTTGAGAAGTTCACTAAGAAATACCGCATTTTTGACCTTCCATTCCTATTTGAAGATGTAGACGCCGTTGACCGTTTCCAAAACTCAGAATCTGGTGAAAAACTGAAGAATGCAATGAAACGTCGTGGTCTACAAGGCCTTGCGTTTTGGCACAATGGCATGAAACAGATGTCGGCGAACAAACCTCTTATCAACCCTGAAGACGCGGAAGGTTTGAAATTCCGTGTTCAAGCATCAGACGTCTTGGTTGCTCAGTTTGAACAGCTAGGCGCTAACCCACAGAAGATGTCTTTCAAAGAAGTATACGGTGGCCTGCAAACTAAGGTTATCGATGGCCAAGAGAACACATGGTCAAACATCTACGGTAAGAAGTTCTTTGAAGTACAAGACGGCGTGACTGAAACCAATCACGGTATCTTGGATTACCTAGTTGTAACGTCAAACGACTTCTGGAAAGACCTACCTGAAGATGTACGTACGCAACTTGGCACAATCGTTCAAGAAGTGTCTGAGACTCGTAACGCAGAATCTTCAAAAGTTAACCTAGCGAACAAAAACAATATCATCGAAGCTGGTGGTGAGGTTCGTGCGCTTACGCCTGAACAGCGTGAAGCATGGGTAACTGCGCTTCAACCAGTATGGAAGAAGTTTGAAAAAGACATCGGTTCAGATCTTATCGATGCAGCGTTAGCTTCAAACCAATAACACCGCTAAGGGAGTGGCGTGCATTTCGCCACTCCTTATTAAAATAACTATAAGCGGAGTCAATTATGGATAATCCTCAAATGGAACAGCCAAATTCTAGCGAATCAGCACTGGAAACCTCTTTTTTTTCCAAAGTCGGAAGAGTTACGGATGTGATTGAAGAGTCATTAATCGCATTTTTCCTTGGCGCAATGACGCTACTTACTTTTGCCAATGTGGTATTTCGATACGCATTCAATGGCAATATCTTATGGGCACTAGAACTGACGGTGTTCATGTTCGCTTGGATGGTGTTAGTGGGCGCATCTTATGGCGTTAAAAAACACTTCCACATTGGCGTTGATGTGATCATCAACCTTGCCCCAGAAAAGCTACGTAAAGTGTATGCGTTAATCGCCGTCACAAGCTGCCTAGCATTCTCAATCTTACTCCTTATCGGTTCTTGGAATTACTGGTACCCATTCGCGACTGAGCGCGCTTGGTACGAGACCGATGATATTCCAATGCCTGAGATGCTTCAGTTTCTTTCCAACTGGATGAATGAAGGCGAGCGATACGAGAAACTGCCACGTTTTATTCCTTACATGGCACTGCCGATTGGTATGGCAATGCTGACGTTCCGTTTTGCCCAAGTTGCTTACCAAGTAGTCACAGGCAAGCTTGACCGCATGATTGCAGGTCATGAGGCCGAAGAAGAGCTGGATGCATTGAAAGCTGATGTATTAGCGGGTTCTGATGAAGATGCGACAGCAGTATTGGATTCGACTCCGCAGAACAAAGCGAATGAGTCGAGTACAAAATCTAACGGTAAGGAAGACTAATAATGGCAATGTTATTTCTATTTTTAATGGTAATTGCTTTCATGTTGGTCGGTGTGCCAATTGCGATTTCCCTAGGTTTATCGAGCATCATTTTTTTGTTGATGCACTCTGATGCGTCATTAGCTTCGGTTGCACAAACGCTGTTTAATGCATTTGCAGGCCACTACACACTCTTAGCGATTCCTTTCTTTATTTTGGCCTCTAGTTTCATGTCCACTGGTGGTGTGGCGAAACGTATTATCCGTTTTGCTATTGCAATGGTGGGTTGGTTCCGCGGCGGTTTAGCAATGGCATCGGTTGTGGCGTGTATGATGTTCGCTGCACTGTCTGGTTCGTCTCCTGCAACGGTAGTAGCGATCGGTAGTATTGTTATCGCAGGTATGATCAAAAACGGCTACACAAAAGAGTTCGCGGCAGGGGTTATCTGTAATGCGGGTACTTTGGGTATCTTGATTCCACCATCCATCGTTATGGTTGTTTACGCTGCGGCGACGGATGTATCTGTAGGTCGTATGTTCTTAGGCGGCGTGATTCCTGGCCTGTTGGCGGGTGTGATGTTGATGATAGCTATCTACATTGCAGCACGTATTAAGAAAATTCCTGCACAGCCATTTGTGGGCTGGGGTGAGATGTTCGCAGCTGCGAAGGATGCGAGCTGGGGCTTGTTGCTGATTGTTATCATTTTAGGTGGTATCTACGGCGGTATCTTTACTCCGACAGAAGCGGCTGCTGTTGCAGCGGTTTACGCGTTCTTCATTGCCAACTTTATCTATAAAGATATGGGGCCGTTTGCGGACAAGAAGAATACAAAGCCTGCTTTGGTGAAAGTGTTCCAAACGTTTTTCCATAAAGACACCAAAGACACGCTCTATGATGCGGGTAAGCTGACCATCATGTTGCTGTTTATCATTGCCAATGCTCTGATTCTTAAGCATGTACTGACAGAAGAACGTATTCCTCAGATGATCACTGAGTCTATGCTTTCTGCGGGCTTAGGTCCGATTACCTTCTTGATTGTGGTGAACGTTCTACTCTTGATTGGTGGGCAGTTCATGGAGCCATCAGGCTTGCTGATCATCGTTGCGCCGTTGGTATTCCCAATTGCAATTGCACTGGGCATCGACCCTATTCACCTTGGTATCATGATGGTGGTGAACATGGAGATAGGGATGATAACCCCGCCGGTGGGGCTCAACTTGTTTGTGACCGCTGGGGTCGCGAAGATGTCGATGATGAACGTAGTCAAAGCAGCACTGCCTTGGGTGGGCGTGATGTTCTTGTTCCTAATCATCGTGACTTACGTACCATGGGTTTCAACGTGGTTACCAACTACTCTGATGGGGCCGGAGATTATAACCAAGTAGTGAATGGTTTTATTCTCAATGTAAATAGCAGCGATAGATGAAGAGTTACACCTTTTCATCTATCGCTTTCTTATTTCCGCGCCTTATTGTGCCGCTTAAGCGTCTGTCGTAGCCTTTCCATCGTACTCTTTTCTTTCTTCGCTCGCGCCCAGACCTTCTTTCTACTTCATAGTGGTCATCAACCAGCACTGTATCTACAATGACCGGAATGGTCGTTTTTTCATTCATATGCAACTTATCCTTAAAGTCGACATATGAATTATGGGAGAGGAACCTCATCTCTGCCAGTTTCGATAAACATTCAGATCAAGCGGGAGTTTGTGCTTTGTTTCGTGGCTTGTTTCTTTTACTTCGCAGCTTAATTCCTTACTTCGACATCTATTGTTTTACTTAAAGTTCTCTTTGTCGATTTGATAGCGCTGCATTTTGTCGTAAAGCGTTTTTCTTGGGACATTTAATTGAGACATGGTTAATTTTATACTCCCTTCATTCTCAATCAGCGCACGCTCGATCACTGCTTTTTCGAACTCTGCTACTTGGTCCGATAGACTAATGCTGGCATCTGAGTGGCTGTCTGAGCTCGCACCATCCCCCAGTTGAGCTAATTTTCCGAGTAAGATGAAGCGTTCAGCGCTGTTACGTAGTTCACGAACATTCCCTGGCCAATCATGAGCCAAAAGCGCGTGCAGTTCCTTTTGTGGAAGTGCCGGGGCTGTCTTGCCATAACGCGCTGCAGCGACCAGTAAAAAGTGGTGGAAGAGTGCTGGGATATCTTCTTGGCGGCTTCTTAGCGGCGGTAAATCTAGTGTCACGACATTGAGGCGATAATAGAGATCTTGGCGGAAAGTACCTTCTTCAGCAGCTTTCTTTAGGTCGACTTTAGTTGCCGCAATCACTCTGATATCTAGAGGAACTAAACCATTGGAACCAACTCTTTCAATGACGCGTTCTTGCAAGACGCGCAACAGGCGAATTTGTGCCTGCATTGGCATGGATTCAATTTCATCTAAGAATAGGGTACCGCCCTGAGCAAATTCAAATTTACCTACTCGCTTGCTTTCGGCGCCAGTAAACGCACCTTTCTCGTGACCATAGAGTTCACTTTCAATCAGGTTTTCAGGCACCGCCCCACAGTTGACCGCGACAAAGTTTTGCTCTCGGCGGCTGCTTTGTTCATGCAGAGAACGTGCGACCAACTCTTTGCCAGTGCCTGTTTCACCAAATAATAATATATCGGCGTTGGTGTCGGCGACGTGAGTGATGATAGAACGCAGGTCGGTCATTGATTGTGTGTCACCAATGATTCGCGGGCCAAGTGCTTTACTGGCCTTTAAAGAGCGCTTCAATTCAAGATTCTCGAGTGTGAGTTGACGCTTTTCTATTGCTCGTTTGGTGGTTTCGATTAGACGTTCATTGGCGAATGGCTTCTCAATGAAGTCATAGGCGCCATCTTGGATTGCTTGTACAGCCATCGAAATATCGCCGTGACCAGTAATCATAATCACGGGGATCTCTTTGTCTTTGTGCATCACGGTGTTGAGCAGGTCATGCCCGGAAAGGCCCGGTAGACAGATATCAGTGATGATTACGTGAGGTAAGCCGTTCTCTTGAATCGCGAGCAGAGCAGACTCCGCATCGGGAAAGAATTCGGCATCAATATCGGCGAGCTCAAAGCTCTGTTCAATAGCCATTCTCAGATCGGTTTCATCATCAATGAAATAGACGTGACACATAGTTATTCCTTTAATCTTTTATTTTTATTGTTGGTGAACGTGTACTGGTTTGCTTAGCGACAAATCTGATTCTTTTGTTGGAACTATGGGTAACTCGATACTAAATCGAGCACCACCTTGTGGGCTGTGATCTGTAACTAGCTTGCCATTTATTCCGCTGATTATTTGTTGAGAAATCGATAGCCCAAGTCCAAGTCCATTTTTCTTGGTGGTATGGAAGGGTTCAAAAAAATTGCCGTTAGAAGGGGAGGTGAAGCCTGGGCCATTATCATCGACATGAATCAGCAAGGTCTTGGCTTGTTGATGGTCGGACTCCCTCATCTCTAACAGAATAACTAATTGTTTGTCATCTTGTTGTTCCATCGCCTGAATCGCGTTAGTCAGCAGGTTAATGATTACTTGCTCCAGTTGAATGGCGTTGGCGAGCACGCAAGCATCAAAGGTTTCAGGGAGTTCGTTGACCTTAACTCGTTCACTCTTGAGCTGTGGCTTCATCAGTTCTTTTGACGAGTGCAATACCGGCAGTATCTGTAACGTGTGCAGTTCTTCCGCGGTGGATTTCTTTGCAAAGGAACGAAGCTGGTGGCTTATCTTAGCCATACGGTTAGTGAGCGCCGAGATTCGCGATAGATTGTCATCGACACGATCGGTCTTTTCTTTTGCAAGAAATAGTCGGCCGTTATCGGCATAACTACGAATAGCCGCTAATGGGTTATTTAGCTCATGACTGATGCTTGCTGACATTTGCCCCAACACGGCCAGTTTGGCGGCTTGGATGAGTTCGTCTTGTGTCTGCCTCAGTACATGTTCGGTTTCGATTCGGTGGTTAATCTCGACATGCAGCTCTGAAGTACGCTCAAGCACTTGAAATTCTAGCTTTTGCTTAGCCTCAGATTGCAGCCTATCTATCTGCGCACGCCTTTGTTGTCGGTGGTGATTGAGTTGCATTGTTAGATAAATAATCGCAAAAATAAGGCTCAGAACCACAAGGTAAGCAACCAAATCCCACCAAACTAAGTGAGTTGGAGAAAATACCCGTATGGTGAGTTTCGGCTCGGCTAGGAAGCGTGAGGAGCTAAAGAACTGCTCTTGGACAAGCTTGTGTGGAGACTCAATATTGCTAGTAGCGCTCTCTAAGTCACCGGAGAAGTGCAGGCTTTCTATTTTTGTATCGAGATACTGCCTGCTTTCTTGAATTCGAGAGTGTTGTTCTTCGCTTAGTGGTTGAAGGCTTTTGAACAGCCACTCAGGATTGCTCGACATAAATACGATCTGGTCTTTATCGTCAGCAACAAAAAAACTCTGTTTGCCTTTCCAACTTGCTTCAATTAGCGATAAATCCATCTTTACGACAATGACGCCAATAATCTCGGCGGCATAGGAGACGGGGTAAGAATAATAATAGCCTCGTTTTCCCGAGGTTGAACCTAGCGCAAAATATTGATTTTCATTGCCAAGAATCGCTTCTTGAAAGTAGGGGCGGAAAGCGAAATTTCGACGAATAAAAGAACGCGGTAGATTCCAGTTACTGGCTGCTATGGTGGTGCCAATGCTGTCTAACAGATAGGTGTCGGATGCTTGAATCACCGAGTTTACGTGTTCTAGATAGCGATTGGTGAGTTCGATTTGCGCAGAGTTACTTGGAGAGTGAAGAGCATCGACCAACTCTTTGTCCTTTGAAAGCAGCTCGGGAATGTGCGCGAACTTGTCGAGTTGGCTTGAAATATGAACCGAAAATCGGTCTAGCTTAGATTGATGATCATTTAACAAACTTTCATGGCTTGTGTTCCACACCCAATGGCCTCCAAAGACCATCAGTAGACTGTATATGGCCATTAATAGTATTGGGATTCTCAAAGCTTGAAACATGAAGGCTCTCCGCTCATTTCTTTGGTAAATAATCAAGCCTGTCTTCTCTCGTTTATGGTAGCAAATAGCGGTAGTGTTTGCTGAAAGTAGACAGTCGCCAGATGGATGTAGGTTAAGGGTTTGTAACGGGGATTGTTGAAAAAGTTATTGACTCTGAGGGGTAAAACAAGAGCAAGATCTCTTTTTAAGGTTTTTAGCAAAAAAAGCCCTCGATTCCCTTGAAAAAGTCGCTATTGTCCCCATTTCTGTTGTGCTAAGTGATGATTTGATCGTTTTTGTATCATTTAGTTGGACGAATTTAGAGCATTCATCATCATGCAGAGGTGAACGGCTCGACAGAGATTAAACAGATCGCTAGAATGTCGCGTCTAAAATTTCTGTCCTGAGGCTAATCGGAGATACCTTTCTTGTTTTCGAAAACAAGCTTTATTGCGTTTTAATCGACGCGTGAAGAACGAAGATATCGCTGATTAGTCTGGTGTTTGGTTGAATAGTCAATTCAGACATCAATGCTCGATTTTAAATTAGGTGTTCGGATAGAGCACTACACAAGGATGCAGCCAACAACGTCGGCTTTTGAATTAAAGCTAAGTTACGGCTCATATGCTCAGATTACTGAGCCAGTTTTGAGGTTTATATAATGCAAGTTACTGTTGAAACGCTAGAAGGCCTAGAGCGCCGTCTTAATATTACTGTTCCTGCTGCTAACATCGAAGATGCAGTTACAGCTGAACTACGCAACATCGCGAAAAACCGTCGTTTCGATGGCTTCCGTAAAGGCAAAGTGCCAATGAAGATGGTTGCTAAAATGTACGGCAAAGCAGTACGTCAAGACGTGATGGGCGAAGTAATGCAACGTCACTTCATCGAAGCGATCGTTAAAGAGAAAATCAACCCAGCTGGCGCACCTACTTTCGCACCAGTTGAAAACAACGAAGGCGCTGACCTAGTATTCAACGCAACTTTTGAAGTTTACCCAGAAGTTGAGCTGAAAGGTCTAGAAAACATCACTGTTGAGAAACCAGCAGTAGAAGTTAAAGAAGCTGACGTTGAAGAGATGATCGAAACTCTACGTAAGCAACAAGCAACTTGGACTGAAGTTGAAGCTGCTGCTGACGCTGGTTCTCGTGCAACTATCGACTTCGTTGGTTCTATCGACGGTGAAGAGTTCGAAGGCGGTAAAGCTGAGAACTTCCCACTAGAGATGGGTGCTGGTCGCATGATCCCTGGTTTTGAAGACGGCATCGTTGGTAAAACAGCAGGTATGGAATTCGAAATCGAAGTAAACTTCCCAGAAGATTACCACGCTGAAAACCTAAAAGGTAAAGCTGCTAAGTTCTCTATCAAGCTGAACAAAGTTGAAGCTCGTGAGCTTCCTGAACTAAACGAAGAATTCGTTTCTAAGTTCGGCGCAGCTGAAGGCGTTGAAGGCCTTAAAGCTGAAGTTCGTAAGAACATGGAGCGTGAGCTTAAGCAAGCTGTTAAGAACCGCATCAAAGAGCAAGCAATCGACGGTCTAGTTAACGAAAACAACATCGACGTACCTTCTGCTCTAATCGATCAAGAGATCGGTGTTCTACGTCAACAAGCTGCTCAACGTTTCGGTGGCAACACTGAAGCTGCTGACCAACTTCCACGTGAGCTGTTCGAAGAGCAAGCTAAACGTCGCGTAGTTGTAGGTCTTCTTCTTGGTGAAGTAATCAAGACTGAAGAGCTAAAAGCTGATGACGAGAAAGTTAAAGCTATCATCGAAGAGATGGCTACAGCATACGAAGATCCAACAGAAGTTATTGCTTACTACGAGCAAAACGAGCAAATGATGAACAACATGCGCAATGTTGCTCTAGAAGAGCAAGCTATTGATGCAATCATCGCTAAAGCTCAAGTTTCTGATAAAGAAGTTAGCTTCAACGAGCTAATGAATCAGCAACCTGCTTAATATAGTAATATCTGACGTAGAAGGTTGACGTACGGTCAACAATTCTGCTAACAATGGTCCGTATGATTTAATCATTCGGGCCATTTATTTTAGGGACATAAGAATATGAGCTACCAAGAAAAAAATACAATGCCATCGATTATGGACGCACTAGTTCCTATGGTGGTTGAACAGACTTCCCGTGGTGAACGTTCTTACGATATTTATTCTCGTCTATTAAAAGAACGTATCATTTTCTTAACAGGTCAAGTGGAAGACCACATGGCAAATCTTGTCGTGGCTCAACTGCTTTTCTTGGAATCAGAAAACCCAGACAAAGATATCTATCTTTACATCAACTCACCTGGCGGTAGCGTAACAGCGGGCATGTCTATCTATGACACAATGCAGTTCATCAAGCCAAACGTGAGCACAGTATGTATGGGTCAAGCTTGCTCTATGGGTGCATTCTTACTAGCGGGTGGTACTCCGGGTAAGCGTCACGTGCTTCCAAACTCACGTGTAATGATTCACCAGCCACTTGGCGGCTTCCAAGGCCAAGCGTCTGATATTCAAATTCACGCGCAAGAGATCCTAACGATCAAGCAAAAGCTAAACAAACTATTGGCAGAGCACACAGGTCAGCCTCTAGAGGTTGTTGAGCGTGATACAGATCGTGACAATTTCATGTCTGCTGATCAGGCTGTAGAATACGGTTTGGTGGATTCAGTTCTTAATCACCGCGGTCAATAATTGCAGGGCAATTGTTTAACGCAAAGTGATTCAAATTGATATACACTCAAACATAGAGAGTAAAGGCTAAGAGGTTAGCGAATGACAGATAAAAGCAAAGAGGGTGGTAGCGGTAAATTGCTTTACTGCTCTTTCTGTGGCAAAAGCCAGCACGAAGTTCGCAAGTTAATCGCAGGTCCTTCTGTTTACATTTGTGATGAATGTGTCGATCTTTGTAACGACATTATTCGTGAAGAAATTAAAGATGTTCTTCCAAAGAAAGAATCGGAATCGCTGCCAACGCCGCGTGAGATTCGTGAGCATCTTGACGACTATGTAATCGGTCAAGAATACGCGAAAAAAGTGCTAGCAGTTGCGGTATATAACCACTACAAGCGTTTACGTAATGGTGATACGACGGCTGAAGGCGTAGAGCTAGGTAAGAGTAACATTCTTCTTATCGGTCCTACTGGTAGTGGTAAAACACTACTGGCTGAAACACTGGCTCGTTTCCTAGACGTTCCTTTCACAATGGCAGATGCAACAACACTAACCGAAGCGGGTTATGTGGGCGAAGATGTTGAAAACATCATTCAGAAGTTGCTTCAGAAATGTGATTACGACGTAGCGAAAGCGGAACGCGGCATTGTTTACATCGATGAAATCGATAAGATTTCTCGTAAAGCTGAAAACCCATCGATCACGCGTGACGTGTCTGGTGAAGGTGTACAGCAAGCTCTACTAAAACTTGTTGAAGGTACAGTGGCTTCAGTTCCACCCCAAGGTGGTCGTAAGCATCCACAGCAAGAGTTCTTGCAAGTGGATACGTCTAAGATCCTATTTATCTGTGGTGGTGCATTTGCCGGCCTAGATAAAGTGATTGAGCAACGTGTAGAAACAGGTTCAGGTATCGGCTTTGGCGCAGAAGTGCGTTCAAAAGACGAAACTAAAACTATCGGTGAACTGTTCACTCAGGTAGAACCTGAAGATCTAGTGAAGTATGGTTTGATTCCAGAATTCATTGGTCGTCTACCTGTTACAACAACACTGACAGAGCTTGATGAAGAAGCGCTAATCCAAATCCTTTGTGAGCCAAAGAATGCACTGACAAAACAGTACGCTGCATTATTTGAGCTTGAGGATACAGAGTTAGAATTCCGTGAAGACGCCCTACGCGCAATTGCGAAGAAAGCAATGAACCGTAAAACGGGTGCTCGTGGTCTACGCTCTATCTTGGAGGGTGTTCTACTAGAAACTATGTACGAACTGCCATCTTCAACTGATGTAAGCAAGGTTGTGATTGATGAGTCGGTAATTAATGGTGAGTCAGAGCCACTATTGATTTACAGTAACTCAGATAACCAAGCAGCTGTTGCAGAGTAGGTCTTTTTAAGACTACACACTCAAATTGAAAAAGGAGGTAAGCAATTACCTCCTTTTTTTTATTCTTCCATTGAATCCAGTCGTTTAAGCCCCATATACTGCTTTATAAGTTAAAGCGGAAGAGAGAAATATATGAACTTGGAACGTTCCGAGCGTATCGAAATCCCCGTGCTACCTCTACGTGATGTAGTGGTTTACCCACACATGGTTATTCCATTGTTTGTTGGTCGTGAAAAATCGATTACTTGCCTTGAATCGGCAATGGAAGCTAACAAACAAGTACTACTTGTAGCGCAGAAAGAAGCGGACACTGATGAGCCTTCAATCGACGACCTATTTAACGTAGGTACAGTCGCTACTATTCTTCAGTTGCTAAAGCTGCCAGATGGTACCGTAAAAGTACTTGTCGAAGGTCAGCAGCGTGCAAAAATTCACCAGTTCAAAGAGAGTGAGTTTTTCTTAGCGGATGCTGAATACGTTGTAACCTCAGAACTTGACGAAAAAGAACAAGAAGTGGTTGTCCGCAGTGCGATCAATCAATTCGAAGGCTTTATTAAGCTAAACAAAAAAATACCACCAGAAGTTCTAACATCGCTGAACGGTATTGATGAGGCTGCTCGCCTTGCTGATACTATTGCTGCGCACATGCCACTTAAACTGGTCGATAAGCAGCACGTTCTAGAAATTGCAGATGTGACTGAACGTCTGGAATTCTTAATGGGCCAAATGGAGTCAGAAATTGACATCCTGCAAGTTGAAAAACGCATTCGTGGCCGCGTTAAGAAGCAGATGGAAAAATCTCAGCGTGAGTACTATCTGAATGAGCAAATGAAAGCGATTCAGAAAGAACTGGGCGAGATGGACGACGCGCCTGATGAATTCGAGACTCTGAAGAAGAAGATCGAAGATTCTAAGATGCCTCAAGAAGCTCGTGAAAAAACTGAGCAAGAACTGCAAAAACTGAAAATGATGTCGCCAATGTCTGCTGAAGCAACAGTAGTACGTAGTTACATTGATTGGATGGTAGGCGTTCCTTGGGCTAAGCGTTCAAAAGTTAAGAAAAATTTAGCGAAAGCGGAAGAGATCTTAAACGAAGATCACTACGGCTTAGAGCGTGTTAAAGAACGTATTCTTGAATACTTGGCAGTACAAAACCGTATCAACAAACTAAAAGGCCCAATCCTTTGTCTTGTTGGTCCTCCTGGTGTCGGTAAAACTTCGCTAGGCCGTTCGATTGCAGCGGCAACGGGTCGTAAGTACACACGTATGGCGCTCGGCGGCGTTCGTGATGAAGCTGAGATTCGTGGTCACCGTCGTACGTATATTGGTTCACTTCCGGGCAAGTTAATCCAGAAGATGTCTAAAGTTGGTGTTAAGAACCCACTGTTCCTATTAGATGAAATCGATAAGATGTCTTCTGATATGCGTGGCGACCCATCTTCTGCACTTCTAGAAGTACTAGATCCTGAGCAAAACAACGCATTTAACGATCACTATCTAGAAGTCGATTACGATCTGTCTGATGTGATGTTTGTTGCAACGTCTAACTCGATGGATATTCCGGGCCCACTATTGGACCGCATGGAAGTGATTCGCCTGTCTGGTTACACAGAAGATGAAAAGCTGAACATTGCGAAGAGCCACCTACTGGACAAGCAAGTTCAACGCAACGGTCTTAAGCCTCATGAGATTGAGATTGAAGACTCTGCAATCATCGGTATCATTCGTTACTACACGCGTGAAGCGGGTGTGCGTAGCCTAGAGCGTGAAATCTCTAAGATCTGTCGTAAAGCAGTGAAGAATATCTTGTTAGACAGCGACCTTAAATCTGTAACGGTTAACATTGATAACCTGAAAGAGTACTTAGGTGTGCAACGTCATGACTTCGGTAAAGCGGATGAAAGCAACCGTATCGGCCAAGTAACTGGCTTAGCATGGACGCAAGTAGGTGGCGATCTACTGACCATCGAAACAGAATCAATGCCAGGTAAAGGTAAGCTAACGCAAACCGGTTCGCTGGGCGACGTGATGAAAGAGTCGATTCAAGCGGCAATGACAGTGGTTCGCTCTCGTGCTGAAAATCTGGGTATTAACACTGATTTCTACGAGAAACGTGACATTCATGTTCACGTACCGGAAGGTGCAACGCCAAAAGATGGCCCGAGTGCGGGTATCGCAATGTGTACTGCATTGGTCTCTAGCTTAACGGGTAACCCTGTAAAAGCAGAGGTTGGTATGACAGGTGAAATTACCCTTCGTGGTGAAGTTTTACCTATCGGTGGCTTGAAAGAAAAGCTGCTTGCAGCGCACCGCGGTGGCATTAAAACGGTCTTGATTCCTAAAGATAATGAGCGTGATTTGGAAGAGATTCCAGACAACGTAATCGCTGACTTGAAGGTGATTCCGGTTCAATGGATTGATGAAGTACTGAAAGTCGCACTAGAACGAGATCCGTCAGGGGTTGAGTTCGACGTGAAAAAATAGTGATGCATAGCAAAAATAAGTAAAGAATTACGCTGATAGACCCGAAAAGGCTTGTCAGCGTTTTTTTTGGACGCTAAGTTATTCGACTAAAGCGGCAGCCCTTTTGTAATAAGGCTTGCGGCTAAATTAAAACCAAAATGGAACGTACAGTCATCGAGAAGTAGTCACAGATGACACATAGGGGAAAAACAGTGAATAAAACACAACTAGTAGAATCAATCGCAGAAAACGCAGACATCTCTAAAGCTTCAGCTGGTCGCGCTCTAGACGCTTTCATCGAAGCAGTTGGCACAACGCTACAATCAGGCGACCAAGTTGCACTTGTTGGCTTTGGTACTTTCAGTGTTCGTACTCGTGCTGCTCGTACAGGTCGTAACCCAAAAACTGGTGAAGAGATCCAAATCGCAGAAGCTAAAGTACCTGGCTTCAAAGCGGGTAAAGCACTTAAAGACGCATGTAACTAATTTTTGTTGCTGAAACCTCAGGTTTTTGTGAGGGGAAGGCAGTAATATGCGTTTACTGTTTGAACAATGATGTTTCATTCTTAGACAGTATATGTGCAAAGCACATTGAACTTATTTAAATTATGCGCATCCTACTGATGCGCATTTCTTTTTCTGATAATATCGCGTGAATAGATTTTTATTTTGAAGCCAATGCTTCATATCCGGAGAGCACTTAAATTATGATGGATCGATTACGCGAAGGCGTGAATAGCATCGCGGTAAAAATTATCCTTGGGTTGATTATCCTGTCATTCGTATTCGCAGGTGTAGGCAGCTACATCACCGGTGGCGGTAACAACGCAGCAGCTAAAGTTGGCAACACAGAAATTGCTCGTGGTGAGTTCGAACAAGCTTACCAAAACGAACGTAATCGCATGCAATCTCAACTTGGCGATTACTTCGCTCAAATGCTTGCAGACCCTGCATACGTAGAGTCTTTCCGCAAATCAGTACTTGATCGCATGATCAACGATGTTCTACTTGAGCAGCAAGCAGAATCTCTAGGCCTACGAATCAGTGATTCTCAAATCCGTACAATGATTTTGGAAATGCCTCAGTTCCAAACTGCAGGTCAATTCGACCAAGAAGTTTACCAATCAGCATTACGTCGTGCAGGTTTCAGCGCAGAAAGCTTCGCAGAATACATGCGTCGTGACCTAATGCGTAACCAGCTTGTCACTGCGCTTCAAGGTAGTGAATTTGTTCTTCAAGGCGAAATTGATATTCAGAGCAAGCTTATTGCTCAAACTCGTGACATTCGCACAGTGACACTGTCTGTCGCTGACCTAGCGAAAAATATCGAGTTAACTGACGAGCAAATCGAACAGTACTACCAAGAGAACCCTGCGGCTTACACTCGTCCAGAGCAGGCTAAGGTGTCTTACATCGAACTTTCTGCTGAAGCGCTTAAATCGCAGCTTGAAGTTAGCGATGAGGAAGCACAGAAATACTACCAAGAGCATCTAGACAAGTACTCTACTGAAGAGCAACGTAAAGTTAGCCACATCCTAGTTCAAGGTGATGACGAAGCGAAAGCACAGTCAATCTTAGACGAGCTAAATGCAGGCGCTGATTTTGCTACGCTAGCAGAAGAAAAATCTGACGACTTCGGTAGTGCAGACGTTGGCGGTGACCTAGGTTGGATTGAACGTGATGTTATGGACCCAGCATTCGAAGACGCGGCTTTCGCTCTTGAGAATATTGGCGATACGACTGACCTAGTTAAATCTGATTTCGGCTACCACATCATCAAGCTAGACGAAGTAAAAGCATCTCAAGCTCAGCCTTATATTGAAGTAACGGCAGAAATTAAGACAGAGCTTCTAGACCAACACGCAGTTGATCAGTTCTACGAGCAACAAACTGAACTTGAAAAAGTAGCGTTTGAATTCCCAGACTCTCTAGACGACTCTGCTGAAGCAATCAATGCGAAGATCACGACTACTGATTTCATCTCTCAAGCTGACGCTCCAGAAGTTCTGATGACGCCTGCAGTGATGCAAGCTATCTTGAGCCCTGAAGTGAAAGAAGACGGTCTGAACTCTGAAGTTATCGAAGTGGCTCCTGAGCACGTGATTGTTGTTCGTGTAGAAGAGACTCGCGACGAAACAGTTCTTCCTTTAGCAGAAGTGAAAGATCAAGTTGTAGCTGCATTATCTGCTGTAAAAGCAGAGCAACAAGCGGTAGAGCTAGGTGTTTCTCTAGTGAACGAACTTAAGCAAGGCAATGAAGCGGTACTAGCGGATAACAACCTTGAGTTCACTGAACTGGAAACCATTGACCGTAACTCTCCATTAGCGTCATCTGTATTCGCTCTAGTGAAACCAGAAGCCGGCCAAGCTGTGTTCGGTCAATCTAAAGACCAAGACGGTAACATCGTTGTTGTTGAGCTTTCTAAAGTAACGGCTGAAATCAACCCGGCTTACAGCACACAACTTGGTGCACAGTTAGAGCGCGTTGGTAATCAACAAGACCTTACTAATGTACTAAACGTACTGCGTAAAAATGCAGACGTTGAATACTACATCGTTGGTCAAACTCAATAAGCTTTGAATTTACTCGGTAGTCTTCTGCCGAGTAATACAACTTGAGAATGCAACTTGAGAGTAGTGCAGCAACTCGGTTTGCGAGCTAGCTAATAAGTTGATGAAAATTAGATGTATAACGAAGCGGGTCACTTAGGTGGCCCGCTTTATTTTTGTCTGGTGATTGTGTTATCTAGTGCGGCAAATGCATAAGTTACACTTTTTGTACAAAGGAACGGTTTATGCGCACGATATATTCAACATTACTTCTTTCATTTCTTATGACCCTCAGCTCACCAGTATTTGCTGATAGCCCAACTAAAGCTGAGCTTTACGATGGCATTGAAATTACGGTAAACATTAATACAGCAACAGCAGAAGAACTCTCAGCGCTATTAGTTGGGGTAGGGGATAAAAAAGCTCAAGAGATCGTCGATTACAGAGATCAAAACGGTGTGTTTACGACTGCTGATGATTTGGTGAGTGTGAAAGGGATAGGTGAAGCCACGGTTAAAAAGAACCGCGAAAGAATTCAACTTTAATCCGTTTGTCTACTTGTTATAAATGAAGCGATAGATATGAAGCCTCCGGCCAGTGTACCTGCTAGGTGGGCTTCAATCGCGACACGAGCATTAATCAGTTCGCCGGTCGCGCTAGAAGGGCCAACAAGCTGCTCCCAAGCGATTTTAGCGATTAATCCCAATACTAACAGCCAACTTGATCTCCTACCGTTTAAAGCCTCACTGAGCGCGAATAAGCCAAACAACCCATGCAAAGTGCCAGATAGGCCAACATAGATCTGAATACTCGAAAACAACAGAGCGAGCCCAGTCACTAAACTAATCACAAGCAGAGCAGCAACAAGCTGTTTTTTACTCGGTTGAAACAGATAGCTGATGATCCATAAGCCTGCTAGATTCATCAGAAGGTGCGAGTAGTTGGTATGTGAAAAGTTTCCTGTTAGGATCCGCCACCATTGCCCTTCGGCAATCGCATTGCTATCCCATACGACCCAAGCTTGTATTGGCTCAAATTGGAATAAGACGCATAAAAGTGAAGTGAAAATTAAAACAGGGTACACATAAAATCCATGTCTCGTTATTGCCCCAAATGCAGCAAGGCTTTGAAAGCTTGTATATGTCAGTGGGTTACGCCACTAGAATCGAACGTTGAGCTTATCATTCTTCAGCACCCATCAGAAGAGCATCGCCCGATGGGAACTGCGCGTATCCTCTCGTTATCTCTAAATAACAGTGTGACGTTTGTGGGTGAAGACTTTTCTAATAACGAGCAACTGAACATATTGCTGGCCGATGAACAGTATCAACATGTGATTTTATACCCAAGTGAAAACTCTGTTTCAGTTGAGTCGGCAACATCTCCAAATAAGAAGCTGCGTGTGATTTTATTGGATGGCACGTGGAAGAAGGCGTTCAAAATGTGGCAAGTATCGAGTAACTTGCATGCGCTGAATACGGTTCACTTGCCGAAAGATCTCAAGGGTAATTACCGAATTCGCAAAGCGCCAAGTGAAAATAGCCTGTCGACAGTAGAGGCGGGTTATCATCTGTTGAGCTTGTTAGAAAATGATAGAGACTTTAGCCCTCTGCTAACGGCATTTGACCAAATGATTCAGTTTCAAATCAATCAAATGCCGCCGGGCGTGTTTGAGAAAAACTACCTAGATTAAGCCAGTTTCGTTGGAACGAGTCAGAAATTAAAACTCAGTATGAGCTGAGAACAGTTGCTGGTGCATTTTCTGTGCAAGATCATCGGTCATGGATGATATGTAATCCGTAATCACGCGCATTTTTCGAGACTCATCTTGATGTTGTAGCCATTGCTTCTTGATAGGTAGTGGCAGCAAGCGTTCAGGATCCGCACTGAATGCTTCAAACATATCCATGATAATCTGCTGACCTTTATATTCGATCACTTGAACCTGTGGCACTTGAATCACGAACTCGCTGACAAAGTGTTTTAGTTTGTCGAGTGTGGCGTCCATGCTCGGTTCAAGCACGGCATTGTAAGCCAACAGCACATTCTCAAAGCTAGCATCCACTCGTTCAATCGAAATACTGGTCAACAGAGCGTTGACTATCCCACCAATCGCATCCTTTCGACGATACTGTTCACCAGAGAAAAGCATCTCTGTGATTGAATCTAGGTGTTCACAAACCCAAGGGTCGGCCATCTCTTTAAGTTGAGGGTAAGCCGACTCGACCCATTGAGATTTGGTGACAGAGCCAAGCACAATCGCATCTTCTAAATCGTGGACGCCATACGCGATGTCATCAGCAAGCTCCATAATCGAACAATCAAGTGACTTATATTTTGTCTTATTATGTTCAAGAGGTTCGGTGTGTTTTTTTCTTTTCTGTTTTAGAAGCTGTTGGTCGCTGCTTGAAAGCGGCTCCAGTACCCAGTTAAAAAGTTCTTCATCATGATTGTAGATGCCTTTTGCTGGCATCCAATCTTTGGCTCGGAGCTGTCGTTGATGCTTAACAGGCTCAGACTGTAATTTAGCTTGAACCTCACTAAGCAGAGAAGGGTACTTAATCAGCCCTAACAAAGTGCGTCGAGATAGGTTCATCCCGTGATGTTCAGTGTAAGGTTCTAGCTGTGTGACAATGCGAAACGTTTGAGCATTGCCCTCAAAGCCGCCGTGGTCACGCATCATGTAGTTGAGTGCGACTTCGCCGCCATGCCCATAAGGCGGGTGGCCGATGTCGTGGGCCAAACACAGTGAATCAATCAAACTGTCTGAGGGTAATAGGTCTCGAAACTCGGGCTGTTTTTTTTTCAGTTGGGCAACGATACCAGTACCAAGCTGAGCGGCTTCTAGCGAATGGGTAAGGCGAGTTCTGTGGAAATCGTTTACCGTGGTGCCATGAACTTGGGTTTTTGCTTGGAGGCGACGAAAAGCAGCAGAGTGAAGCACACGCGCACGATCGCGTTGATACGGGCTACGATGGTCATCACGCCTTATTTTATGTTCATCGTCATTTCGATGTTGCCATTCTTGTTCGAGTTCAAATGGTGGTTCGAGTGGAGAATTCAAAATAGCACCTATCAAATGGATTTATTTAGCTAATTACACTCAAGTTATACCCAGCTAGCTTATTTCGTCTAGTGATAATTCAAAACTGGGTGCAAATGTCGTCAGAAAGTAATCCATCTCCGGACTTTTTCGGTGTTCGAGCGTTTCTTCCAGTCGGCGCTTAGCTTGTTCGTATTCATGATTGCCCGCGCTGAGTTCTTCCAAGCATTTTAGGTAAGCACAGATGGTGTCGGCTTGCTTAACGATGCTTTGTTCTTCTTTGCTTGCTGTTCCAGATATCAAAAACGGGGAGAAGTCGTCTCGGAATTCTTCTGGCAGCATTGAAAGCAGTCTTTGCTCTGCTGCCGCTTCTATCTTCTTATACTCTTGTGCGATGTCTGGATTGTAGTATTTAACTGGCGTCGGTAAATCACCCGTTAGCACTTCACTGGTATCGTGGTACATACCAAGCAGCGCAATGTGCTCGGGGTTGAGCTGGCCATCAAACTTCTTATTTTTAATCAATGCCAAGGCGTGTGCGACGAAAGCAACTTGCAGGCTATGTTCTGAAATATTCTCGCTTGAGATTGAACGCATCAGGGGCCAGCGTTGGATGAGTTTCATGCGAGCTAAATGGGCAAAGAAATGGCTTTGTTTCATAAGAGTCCTTTTAATACCAATCGTAGTAAATAATTAATCATCCTAGCTTGTTAAAAAACTCGATAACTTTGTTAGAATTTTTGATTGTAGAATAACTACTTATCGAAGCTGTTTGTCGAAAAGAGCTGCCTTGTTCTCAAGCTTTTTTCCTGCGCTATTTCTGATCACTTACTTACTGTGATTGGTATAAACAATACTCCACTCGTATCTTGTTTTTGCGCAGGGATACGAGACAGCGGATACAAAAAAGGCTCCCAAACAGGAGCCCTTTAAGCATAGAAGTGATTGATTACAAGTTAAAGTCTTTTAAAACAGCAAATTGTAGTCATCCTTCTTTGTGCTAGTTAACCTTCGATGAGGTCGTCTTGGCTGTAGGTCTGTAAGAAGCGCTCTAGGCGACCAATCGCGATTTCTAGATCCTCGATGTGCGGCAGAGTCACGATGCGGAAGTGATCCGGTTTTGGCCAGTTGAAGCCAGTACCTTGAACCAATAGCACCTTCTCTTGCTTAAGGAAATCGAGCACAAACTTCTGATCGTCTTTGATGTTGTACATGTTGGTATCGATCTTAGGGAACAGGTACATTGCGCCTTTCGGTTTAACACAAGAAACGCCAGGGATCTTGTTGATCAGTTCCCATGCACGGTCACGTTGCTCAAGTAGACGACCACCTGGAAGAATTAGCTCATTGATACTTTGATAGCCGCCGAGTGCGGTTTGGATCGCGTGTTGCATTGGCACGTTAGCGCACAAACGCATCGAGGCCAGCATTTCTAGCCCTTCAACATAGCCTTTCGCTATGTGTTTCGGACCCGTTAAGAACATCCAGCCACCACGGAAACCACACACGCGGTAAGCTTTAGATAGACCATTGAACGTGACCATCAGTACGTCTTCAGCAAGCGTTGCGACTGAGGTGTGTACTGCACCGTCGTAAAGCACTTTGTCGTAGATTTCATCAGCGAAGATGATCAAACCGTGCTCACGAGCAATTTCAACAACTTGTAACAGGAAATCACGGCTATATACCGCGCCCGTTGGGTTGTTCGGGTTGATAAGAACGATGCCGCGAGTCTTTGGTGAGATCTTCGCACGCATGTCGTCTAGGTCTGGATACCAATCAGCATCTTCATCACACATGTAGTGAACCGGTGTACCACCAGAAAGCGCAACAGACGCTGTCCATAGTGGGTAGTCCGGAGCGGGAACTAAGATTTCATCACCATTATCCAGTAGCGCCTGCATAGACATAACGATAAGCTCTGATGCGCCGTTACCAATGTAAACGTCTTCTACATCAAGGTTACGTAGACCTTTTTTCTGGTAGTGCTGAACAACCGCTTTGCGGGCAGAATAGATGCCTTTTGAGTCACAGTAACCTTGAGATGTCGGTAGGTTACGGATTACATCAACAAGGATTTCATCAGGGGCGTCAAAACCAAATGGGGCGGGGTTACCAATATTAAGTTTCAGTATTTTATGCCCTTCTTCTTCCATGCGCTTAGCATGTTTGAGTACAGGCCCCCTGATTTCGTAGCATACGCTGTTGAGTTTTGACGACATCCCGATATTTTGCATTGCCGATTTCCTGAAATTAATTTAAATACTTTATTAAAGTACCGCAAAACGGGGTTTGATAGAATAAAAATCTGATGAATGTCGTATTTCATTGTCACGTTTGGTCTTTTTGTTGTCACTCTTTTCTAAATTTTAATTATTCGCTTCTTTGTCGTTGGCTAAGATGAATAAAGAGGCGGGATCGCTTAAAATCACAGGAATGTTCAAAAGATATCGTACATTCTTGATCTAAGTTGGTGCTGCCCATAAAGTATCAAACTAATATAATAATAATTTAGATGTGAACGAGGTCGATTTGTCACATTTCCAGCAAACTGTTTCCGCTTTGATTGAGCGAGTACAAAGTGCCCAAGCAAGCGAAGAGCGTTGTGTTGAAGTTCTAACGCAAAAACCATCGTTTGCATTTATTGAATGGCTTCATGCTCAACCACTCTTTCCTAAGTTTTACTGGCAGTCACGCGACACTCGTGAAGAGGTTGTTGCGCTCGGGCAATTACATACTTTTTCTGATCCTGCACCCGCGTACGCGATTCTTGGTGAAAACCAACGAATCTGGGGGGGACGATCGTTCGATGGTCACACCGAAAAAAACCGTCGTTGCATGGAGTCGTTTTTCTTTCTTCCTCAGATTGAATTGATCCGCTTCGACGAGACTTGGTCATTGGCCGTCAACTTATCTCCTGATCGCGTTGCATCCATTAATGCTCTAAATAAGCTCTCTGTTGAAGCGGCGGTATTGCCGCCTTTGTCTGCTCATATCGAACAGATCAATCACGTTCCAGAAAGAGAGCTGTGGGGTAACCTTGTTGATAAAGTACTTCAGGGCATCAGCGATGAAGAATATAAGAAAGTCGTATTAGCGCGTAAAACCACATTGCAATTGGATGCGCCAATCTGCGCGGCTCAGTTGCTTAAAGCCAGCTATTTGCAAAATCATCACAGTTTCCACTTTATGTTGGTACTGGACTCTAAACACAGCTTCATTGGCTCGACGCCTGAGCGCTTATATAGCCGACATGGTAGTGAGCTTGATACTGAAGCACTTGCGGGCACTATAGGTCGTGGTGAGAACGCGACAGAAGATATGGAGCTGTCTAACTGGCTCTCTCAAGACAGCAAAAACCTCAACGAGAACCAGTATGTTGTCGACGACATCATTGAACGTCTGACTCCTCACTCTCAAGCGGTACACGTTGAAAAGGAAGCGCGCCTTGTACGTTTGCGTAAGGTGCAGCATTTGAAGCGTAATATCCATGCTCAGCTCAATAATGGTGTTAATGGCGTGCAGCTGCTTGCTGCATTACAACCTACAGCAGCGGTGGCGGGTTTACCGCGTAAAGAAGCGATGGACTTCATACTAGAGCATGAACCGTTTGCTCGAGGGTGGTATGCCGGTTCTGTGGGTTATATCAGCCATCAGAGAGCGGAATTCTGTGTAGCAATTCGAAGTGCTTTGATTGTAAACGATCAGGTACAACTGTTTGCGGGTGCGGGGATCGTGCCGGGATCTGTAGCCGAATATGAGTGGCAAGAATTGAATAAGAAGATGTCAACTTTACTTAGCTTAATTTCAGATCATCCATCACTGGGTGTCGCATCATGAATCATGACCAAGCCGTATTAAATAGAGTTTGGTGTAAGACGTTACTGGAGGAGCTTGCACGCAGCGGCATTGAACATGTTTGTGTTGCGCCGGGTTCTCGCTCAACACCATTAACACTCGAAGCCGAAGCCAATCCAAAGTTAACTTTACACACGCACTTTGACGAGCGTGGTCTCGGTTTTTTTGCTCTAGGTTTAGCTAAAGCGAGTGATAAGCCAGTTGCCGTGATTGTTACCTCTGGTACAGCCGTTGCGAACCTTCTTCCAGCGACAGCTGAATCGGGTTTGACACGAGAGAAGTTGATCTTACTGACGTCTGATCGACCAATAGACTTGGTTGGTTGTGGGGCGAATCAAGCAATTCAGCAACAGGGTATCTTTTCGTCTCATGTTGAAAGCTCTTTAAATCTACCCAGCCCAACAACACAGACTTCTTTGAATTGGCTTCTAACATCGGTTGATAGCGTACTTGCGAAACAACAAAGTGTTGGTGGTGCGATTCATATTAATTGTCCATTCCCTGAGCCTTTGTATTCAACGAGTAGCGCTGAAATATATGCACAGTACACAGCTAGTGTCGCTGGGTGGAAGTCGGGAATAGGTTGTTACAGCCAAACGTTTTTACCTAATCAAGTAAACACACAACCTATTGCTCCAGGAGAATACCTTGGGCGCAAGGGTGTGGTTATTCTCGGTTCGCTCGATATTGAACAAGCGACAAAAGCTCAGCAGTTTGCCACTGCATTAGGTTGGCCAGTTTTTTGCGATCCTCAATCAGGCGTGAGTAGTGATTGGAAGCATTATGATCTCTGGTTACAAAGTAGCTCAGCCAAAGAGAAGCTAAACCAGTGTGATTTCATCCTTCAGTTCGGTGAGCGTATTGTTTCTAAGCGCCTAAATCATTGGATAAAGTCGCAAGCTTCATCATTCTGCTCATCACAATACATTGTTGTGTCACCAGATACGCACCGAATAAACCAAGATCATCTGCCGCAAACCCATATCGTTGCTGATATCGAGTCGTGGGTGTCAGAGCAGCATTTCCCCACCCTGTTAGGTCAACATGCAGGTTGGGCTGCACCTTTGGCAGACATCGCGAATACGGTTCAACAATTGGCATTGGCGCAAGTATCCAATAATGACCAGTTGACCGAGTTGAGCGTTGCAGTTGACTTGTCGACTAGACTTAAAGACAGAGAGTTGTTTGTGGGAAACAGCTTGATGGTAAGGCTGGTGGATATGTTGTCATCAATATCTGCAAATCAAGTTTACAGTAATCGTGGCGCATCGGGCATTGATGGCTTAGTGGCAACGGCTGCGGGCGTGTTGAAAATCAACCAGAATCCGTTGTTGATGTTGATTGGTGATACCTCTTTACTCTACGACCTCAACTCACTGGCTCTGTTGACTCATAATTTAACGCCGATGGTTATTGTTGTGACCAACAATGACGGTGGTGCGATCTTTGATTTATTGCCTGTACCTGAGCAGCAAAAACAGTCGCTTTATCAAATGCCTCATGGTTTCAGTTTTGAACACGCAGCTGCGCAATTCCAGCTTGCTTATGCTGCGCCAGAAACCTTGAACGGCTACCAAACTATTATCGAACAACATTTCGAGCAGGGTCAGGGCACCTTGCTCGTTGAAGTTAAGACGCCTCCCGAACAAGCGGCTACTTTGTTGAAACAATTCAGTTCAATGCTCATCGAGGCATTAGCCTAAGGACTTAACATGCTTTATTCCAATTATTACCCAGCGGAACATGAATCTTCTGACAAACCTCTGCTTGTTTTTCTACATGGTTTACTCGGAAGCGGGGATGATTGGAGTGCATGTCATCCATATCTAGAGGATTTTCCTCGTCTTTGCATAGATTTGCCCGGGCACGGACAGAGTCGCTTTATTGATCCGGTAGGTTTTGATCATTGCTGTAAGAAAATTGTACAGTGCATCACATCTCAACTGGCTCTCAACGAGCTTCCTGCCGATTATCCTATCGTAATGATTGGGTATTCTATGGGCGGAAGGCTCGCTATGTATGGGGTGACCAGCCCTTGTTTTGAGACGCTCAATCTAGAGAAGGTCATTATTGAAGGGGGCAACTTTGGTCTGGAACGTGATGAAGAAAGAGCACAAAGGTTAGTACATGATACGCAATGGGCGGTTCGCTTTGCGCAGCAGTCGATTGAGGATGTTTTAGACGACTGGTATCAACAAAGCGTCTTTTCTTCACTAAATCATGAGCAAAGACAAACTTTGGTCATTAAACGTAGTGGTAACCTTGGAGTATCCGTAGCAAATATGTTGTTATCTACTTCGTTGGCTAAGCAACCAGATTTACGTGCCACACTAAAATCTCATGAGCATTTATTGCATTATGTATGTGGTGAAAAAGATCATAAATTCATGGAGCTAGCTGAGAGTAGTGGCTTTGAATATAGTCAGGTCGACTACGCTGGTCATAATGTTCACTTTGAGCAACCAGAGTTGTTTTCAAACCTAATTATTCAATGCATCGCCAGTCGTCGATAATCTGACTGAGCAATTCTCTCGTACCAAGCACTATCAGAAGTAGAGCAACACCGTCACGACTATTCGTTAGTCGTGGTCTCTAATAGAACAATGGGAATCACCATGGCTAAAACAGTAGGCATCACAGAAGAAGAACTTTACGCAGCAGTGAACTGGCGCGATGAAAGCAGTCAATTTGAAGATATTCAGTACCATAAGTCTGACGACGGTATTGCGAAAATCACGATTGCTCGTCCTCAAGTTCACAATGCGTTCCGTCCACAAACCGTAAAAGAGATGATCAATGCACTGGCTGATGCTCGTTATGACGAGAAGGTTGGCGTAATCATTTTGACGGGTCTTGGTGAGAAGGCGTTCTGTTCTGGTGGTGACCAAAGTATTCGTGGTGACTACGGCGGCTATCAAGATGATTCAGGTACACACCACCTGAACGTGCTTGACTTCCAACGTCAAATTCGTACCTGTCCAAAACCAGTTATCGCAGCGGTATCGGGTTGGGCTGTCGGTGGCGGTCATGTACTTCACATGATGGCAGACCTTACGATTGCCGCTGAAAATGCGCAGTTCGGTCAGACGGGCCCTAAAGTGGGTTCATTCGATGGCGGTTGGGGTGCTTCTTACATGGCTCGTATCGTTGGTCAAAAGAAAGCGCGTGAAATCTGGTTCTTGTGTCGTTTCTACGATGCTCAAGAAGCATTGGACATGGGGCTAGTAAACACAGTGGTGCCAGTTGCCGACCTAGAAAAAGAGACCGTTCGCTGGTGTCGTGAAGTTCTTCAACACAGCCCAATGGCATTGCGTTGCTTGAAAGCGGCACTGAACGCGGACTGTGACGGTCAAGCCGGTCTACAAGAGTTGGCGGGTAACGCAACCATGATGTTCTACATGACAGAGGAAGGCCAAGAAGGCCGTAACGCATTCAACGAGAAACGTCGACCGGACTTCGACAAGTTCCCGCGTAATCCATAGTCTTTCTCCTCTTCAAAATGAGTCGCTAATAGCGGCTCGTTTTGTTTTGATGTTCCCCGTTTTTTAGGAAACTTTATGAACTTAGTGAATTCTCAGCGTCACGCTAAACTCTACCGTTATCAATTACCTATGGATAGTGGTGTGATTCTTCGTGACAATAAGTTGAACGAACGCGTTGGCTATATCATCCAACTTGAGTGTGATGGGCAGTCTGGTTTTGGCGAGGTCGCACCTTTGCCGGGCTTTAGCCAAGAAAATGCCGAGCAAGCCGGCATTCAGTTGCAAAATGAGTTAGAGCTTTGGAGTCACAACAAACCTAATACTCCATTCGATGAGCTTTATCCGTCAGTGGCGTTTGGCTTTTCAATGGCATTGATGGAACTAAGAGGCGAACTTAACGCGAAAGGTAACTATCAAGCTGCGCCTTTATGTACTGGTGACCCAGATGAACTGATCCCTGTGCTGAATGAGATGAAAGGCGAGAAGGTCGCCAAAGTCAAAGTCGGCCTCTACGAAGCGATCCGTGATGGCATGCTGGTGAGCTTATTCCTTGAGTCGATCCCTGATTTGACCCTAAGACTTGACGCTAACCGTGCGTGGAAGCCAGAGAAAGCGAAACAGTTCATTAAATACATTTCGCCGTCACTGCGTCAGCGCATTAGCTTTATTGAAGAGCCTTGCCGGAAACCTGAAGATAGCTTAGCTTTTGCTATTGACCACGGTGTTGCGATTGCATGGGATGAAACACTGCAAGAAGCGGTAAGAAGTCCAGAGTTTAATCTTAGTGACTTAACGGGTGTTAAGGCAGTTGTGATTAAACCAACCTTGATTGGCTCAGTAGAGCGTTGTGTTGCGATTATTGAACGAGCGCAACAACTTGGTATTAAACCTGTACTAAGCTCAAGTATAGAGTCTAGCCTTGGCTTAACTCAGATTGCTCGTTTGGCACAACAGTACTTGCCTAATGAAGTTCCAGGGCTTGATACGATTGGCTTATATCAGCAACAGCTAGAAGTCTCTTGGCCGGGGTGTCAGCTTCCTGTTTCAACGCTTGAACAGCAACAATTGATTTGGTCTTCTTAGGCAGCTCGTTCGATTGGCTTAGACTACTCTCAATCTATAACTCGGTTATCTTATGATGCGCCCACAATCTAATCATCACCCACTCTGGGTACAGTGGGCGCAGCAGAACCCACATCAAACAGCGTTAGTGACTCCTAGTCGCGCTTACACTTGGCAGCAAGTGTCTGTGCTGGTTAGTGAGTACCAACAACAGTTGTCTCATCAAGGCCTATCTGAAGGTGGTGTACTGACGATTGTTGGTAAGAATCAAGCTGAAGTGATTCCGGCTTATCTTGCCGCACTCAATTTAGGTGTGGTTTGTGCATTTACAATGCCTCAACCAGCAGCTCGTTTAACGCAAAAACTTGAATCCCTCTATGGTCAGCTAGACAGACGTTACCTTTGGCTATTAGATAGCTGTGGGTTAGATCATTCTGATGCTGTTGACCTCAAGACTGTATTGGTGACGTTACCTTGCTTGAACGAAGTTAAGGTCGATGGTGATGACAAACCAACAACACCGGAAAATCCTAACTTTAATCCTCAATATTTGGCAAGCATCGTATTCACTTCTGGCTCTACCGGAAATCCGAAAGTGGTGGCTCACACGTTGCAGCAACACTTATGTTCAGCTCAGGGTTTACTAGACGTTTTCAACTTTGAACAAGCTGACACTTGGTTGCTTAGCTTACCTATGTACCATGTGTCGGGATTAGCGATAGTTCATCGTTGGTTGGCGGCTGGTGGCTGCATCAAAATAGGGTCAGGTAAGCTTGAAACCGACATTGAAGGTTGCAGCCATGCCTCTTTAGTGGCTACTCAACTTCATCGATTACTAAAGAGTAAGCAAGCACTTACTTTAACTCATGTGCTTTTAGGCGGTAGCCATATCCCAGAAGCGCTAGGGCTTGAAGCTCAACAAATGGGCATTGAAACTTGGCTTGGATACGGCATGACAGAAGCCGCTTCGACGGTGACCGCGAAGCCCGTCGATGGCACCAAAACGGCAGGTTTTGTTCTCGACCAACGCCAGTTGAAAATTGAAGATCAACGTATCTTTATTGGCGGCAATACGCTTGCTTCTGGTTATTACTATCAGGGTGAGGTAACGTCATTGGTTGATGAGAACGGTTGGTTCGACAGTAAAGACCTCGGCGAATGGGATGGCGAACAAGTATCGATTATTGGTCGGGCTGATAATCAGTTCATTTCTGGCGGTGAGAATATTCACTGTGAGGAAATTGAGCGAGTACTGAATCAATTATCTTTAATCAATCAGGCGTTTATCGTTCCAATTGAAGATGATGAGTTCGGGTTTCGACCTGTCGCTATTGTGGATTGTACGGATTTACCAACTAAAGAATGGTTTGCCGAGCAATTAAATAGCTGTCTTGAACGGTTCAAATTTCCTGTCGAGTATTATCAAATGCCTCATCAAGAACAGCTAGGCATTAAGGTTTCACGCGCAGGGTTGGCACAGTGGTTACAGCAGATACGTTCTAAATAGAACTGAGAACAATAAAATGAAGCGCAATACACGGTGACTAGTCGTAATTGCGCTTCAGGGGGTTGTGATGGTGGTGAAACCATCACAAATTCTTAATATTCTATCTGGTCATTAAGGGTTTTATCTTTGCATCTGGCTGTTTAGCTTAAGCGAGTGCCTTCTTCATTTGTTCAGCAACCTTATCTACCTTACCTAAACCAATAATGACTTGTAGGCCACCTTTTCCGATAGGAACGACGCCTGCAGCACCTAGTTTTTTCAGTTTGTCACTGTCTGCTGCTGACGAGTCTTTTACTGTTAAGCGTAAGCGAGTAATACAGTTGTCCACTTCTAGAATGTTGTCTGCACCACCAATAGCTTCGATGTAGTTGTTGGTTAGGTTAACTAACGCTTCTGGAGATTCGGCTTCGCCTTCTGCTTCCATCTCTTCACCACGCCCCGGAGTACGTAGATTGAACTTGATGATAGCGAAACGGAAAATACCGTAGTAAAGAGCGAAGAACACCACACCTTGAACTAATAACATGTACCAGTTAGTCGCTAACGGGTTTTGGCTTGATAGCACTAAGTCAACAAAGCCTGCAGAGAAGCCGAAGCCTGCCATCCATTCCATGCTTGCTGCAATGTAAAGCGACAAACCTGTTAACACTGCGTGCAATAGGAACAATACAGGTGCTAGGAACATGAAACTGAACTCTAGAGGCTCAGTAATGCCAGTGAAGAATGAAGCCATTGCAGCCGCAAGCATGATTGCGAATACTTGGTTCTTATTTTTCGCATCAGAGCAGTGGTACATCGCCAATGCTGCTGCTGGTAGACCAAACATCATAATAGGGAAGAAGCCTGCTTGGTACATGCCTGTTTTACCCGGAATACCCGTACCGTTAGCGATAGATTGAGCACCACCTAAGAAGTTTGGAATGTCGTTGATACCAACAACGTCGAACCAGAACACAGGGTACAACGCATGGTGCATACCTATTGATAGGAATAAACGGTTAAAGAAGCCAAACAGACCGGCACCCACCGCGCCCATGCTTTCTAGTTTAATACCTAGAACGATCAGAGCATCATAAACAGCAGGCCAGATGTAAAGAAGAGCGAATGACAGTGCCATACCAGCAATTGAAGTCAGTATAGGAACCAAACGCTTACCGCTGAAGAACGCTAAAGCCTGAGGAAGTTCGACGGTTGAGTAGCGATTGTAGATCTCAGCAGAGATGATACCCACAATGATACCTACGAATTGGTTGCTAATCTTGCCAAATGCCGCTGGCACTTCACTTAATTCAACATCCATTAACTGAGCAACAGAGCCGGGAGCAAGTAGCGTGGTGACGACGAGGAACATCACAAAACCGGACAGTGCCGCAGAACCATTCTTATCACGGCTCAAACCGAATGCGACACCCACCGCGAACAGAACCGCCATGTTGTCAATGATCGCCCCACCAGATTTGATCAAGAATGCGGCTAAGATACTTTCTGAACCCCAGCCAACAGGATCCAACCAATAGCCGATCCCCATAAGGATTGCTGCAGCTGGCAGTGTGGCTACGGGAACCATCAATGCCTTACCTACTTTTTGCATATACCCGAGTATATTCATATGTGCCCCTAAGTTTGTAATTAATTTTTTTAATGTTTCTGCTCGTCAACGTATGGAGTCAAAGATTGATCGAGACAGGATTTAAAGTAACTGTGGCTATTAAAAACTTATTTCTTAATGCAAACAAACGAAACGGGTAGTAGTATGAATTAAAATTTTTAATGCATGAGTTCGTATGGCTAACCACCAATCTTTACTTAGAAATCTTCATACTTTTAATGTTGCTGCCGAGAAAATGAGCTTTACGCTAGCAGCGAAAAAGTTGCATCTGACTCAGGGAGCCGTTAGCCATCGAATCAAAGTGTTAGAAGGTGAACTCGGGTTTAACTTGTTTGTGCGAGGGACTCGCAAACTGGAACTGACTGAAGAAGGTCAGCGCTTTCAACGAACGTTATCCAAGTCGTTAAGCTCTATTTTTGGTGAGATCGAAGACATTACCAACACGGATTTGTATGGACAGATCAATATCGGTACCAGTCCTGCATTTGCGAACAGTTGGTTACTGCCAAGACTGGCTGATTTTAAACAGCGATATCCTAAGTTTAATCTCAACATTTTCTCGCAAGAAGAGCAGGATTTTCATCAAAATCATCTCGATGTCGCAATTTACTATGGTGCTGAAGATCTAAAAGACATGCATCGACAGCGTCTGTTCGGTGAAAAGTACATTCCGGTATGTACGCCGAGTTATGCCGCTGAACACGACATCTTTGATGATGGTTTAGAGTCGTTACACCGGATTAATTTCATTCATGCGCTAGGCTCTGATGTGTGGCAGCGTTGGATTAAGCACAATCAACTCGATGTAAATCTGTTTGAGCAGTTTTATTGTGTGAGTCATCGCGATATGGGCGTGCAGAGTGCTCTGCATAATATCGGCGTGGCAATGGGGCGCTATCATTTTGTTAAGCCGTACATTGAGACTGGTGAGCTCATAACGCCTTATCCAAGTATGGATACTGATAAAGGGTACGACTTGATCTGTCCGTTAGGCACTGAAAAGCGGCCTAAGGTAAGAACGTTTATTAAGTGGCTAGAGGGGCAATTGGGCTAGGTTAGTTAATTTAGCAATTAGATAGTTCAAAACAGAATTTATTATCTTTATAACCATCCATCATAATAAGACCTATAAATAACGGATTATAGAATAAGGTCTTATTATGAAAATTGCCCTCATCATTGCGGTTTTGCTGCAGATAGGCCAAGCGCTCGTTTCGTCAGGACTGACTCGTTCATTAGCTGAACTCACCGCATTTGTGCTGGTTGTGGTACTTGTTTTAATGAAAAGAGAGAGCAAGAAGAGTGATAAGCCCCTGTTTGATTTGTGATTGTTGCAATAAAGATTATCTTTACCACAAACGATAAAGGCAAAGCCCATTTGAGCTTTGCCTTTTTGTTTTGTTGCTCGTTAATCTGAGTGTCTAGGTAACCAAACGCCACCTAAAGCATTTGTTTACGTATTAGGTGTAATTAGGCGGATTAAGCGAGAGTTAGCCACGCCAAAGAACCTGTCGAGATCATGACCCACATCGTAATACCAAACATCAATGGTTTCGGCCCTGCCGCTTTTAACTTCTCAACTGAAATGCCACAGCCAATTAAGAACAAACACACCACCAGTGCTCGCTTAGATACATCAAAGATTCCTTGGTAGACCATCTCAAATTGTGGCAGTAAGTCACTAACCGCGATAGCGGCGCAATAGAAGAAAATGAAGTAAGGAATCGTAATCTTCTTTTGGTCGTTCTTGAAGATCATCGCACTGATTAAAGCGATTGGGATGATCCAAAGTGCACGAGCGAGCTTCAATGTTGTCGCTGTCGTCAGTGCTTCTTCGCCATATGCTGATGCTGCGCCTACTACAGAAGATGTATCGTGAATCGCGATTGCAGCCCATGTTCCGAAAGTTTGTTGGCTTAACTCAAGCGCATGACCAATCATCGGGAACAAGAAAAGGGCGATTGAGTTCAATACGAATACTGTGGCTAATGCTAAGCCAATTTGCTCATCGTCGGCTTTGATTGCGGGTGCCACTGCTGCAATGGCGCTACCACCACAAATCGCGGTGCCTGAAGAGATCAGGTAGCCCGTAGTGCGATCTAATCCCATTCGTTTCGCTAAGAACCAACCAATGACTAAAGTACCAATAATCGTCGTTACAATGAGGCCAATACCATCACCTGTTACCGCTAATGCTTTCTCAAACTGAATACCAAAGCCCAAGCCGACAATCGAATAGGCCAGCAACTTCTTCGTCAGTTTACCGACTTCTAAATGTTCAGGAACTAAACCTAAACTAGCAAGTAGGAAACCGATCACGAGGGCGGTCGGTGAGCTTACCCATGGCGTTAAGCAAAACAGAGTAGCAAGATAAAATGGAACAGACTTTTTTAAGTTCATTGTTTTTAGAGTCTTGTTTGACGTTATTGTAATGAGACCACTATACGTTTAATTAAGTGGTAAGTAAGTCTAAATGAATTGAACAAACGTTAAGTAAAACTAAACGTTTGTTCAGCTGATACGAATAAAGGCTTGGTTATTTAGCGGAGTGAGCCGCGAAGATCAGAGACTGACTGTCGAAGAGTGTCGCATGAAGCTTCTTTGGCTTGTATAGGTTCGGCAGCTTCTATCTCTAACTTGGCCCTGAAACGGGTGGGGAGCCCCTTAAAAGCTTGACCTTTATAACGACTGAAGTAGCTGCCCCATAGCCCTTTAAGTGCCATTGGAATCACAGGCACAGGAGATCGTTTGATAATCAGCTCCATGCCACGCATAAATTCGGCTACTTCGCCATCAGCGGTTAGCTTGCCTTCAGGGAAAATACACACGATGTGCCCTTCGTCTAGGGCTCGTTCAACTTCTTTGAAAGCGTTTCTAATCGAGTTTCGGTTGGTTGCGGAGATTGGAATAACCCCTGCTCTTTTTAAGAATCGACGTAGTGGAGGCAGTTTGGCGTAATCCTCCTCCATCACAAACCGAATCAAGCGAGGGCAAACCGCACTTAAAAGCAGTGCATCCATATAACTCACATGGTTGCAAACGATCAGTGCGCCGCCATTCTCTGGAAGATGGTGTAAGTTCTTGTGCTTAACTCGGTACATGGTGTGAGTGACTACCCATGTAAAGAAACGGAAAGCGTAGATAGGCACCTGATAAAACAGGTACAGCATAACCAAAGTGTTCCCTATCGCGAGCAACACAAACAGCTGTGGAATAGAAAGGTCGAGAACACTCAGGCAAACAATACCTAAAACTGCGCTTCCCACCATGAATAGTGAATTGTAAATGTTGAGCCCGGCTATCACTTGAGCGCGTTCGTCTGGTTTCGCTCGTAACTGCATCAGAGAATACAGAGGAACAATGAAGATACCGCCAGAGATACCCAATAGCAGAAGATAAGCAAACAGCGGCCACAGCTCTGAATACGTCACGAATTGATGGAAAGAGGTAAATTCAGGCAAGGACTCAGGAATGGATATCGCCATCAATAGCCCAAAAATCGACATACCTAGGCTACCCATTGGTACGATGCCGATTTCAATTCTGTGATTTGACAACTTATCGCAAGCCAAAGAACCTATCGCAATACCGACCGAGAAAAGAGCTAACAAAAAGGCAACCGAGCTTTCAGTGCCGTTCAAGTGGAGCTTTGTGAAGTTTGGAAACTGAGTTAGGTAAGCAGCGCCAAGGAACCAAAACCAGCTGATAGACATCAGTGCTTGAAACGTTGGACGATCTTTTTTGGCAATCGCCAGTGTCGCACGGGTTAGCTTTACTGGCTGCCACTTCACTTTCAGATCTGGTGCGTTACTTGGCGCTTGTGGAATAAAGCAGCTTGATACATAGCCGAGCACGGCGAAAGAAACAATACATATCGCAGCAATGAGCTTCGCGCTTTCTTCAGATGCAATAATACCTGCACCTAGAGTACCAATAAGGATGGCTAAGAATGTGCCGGTTTCGACTAAAGCGTTGCCGGATACCAGTTCTTTTGTTTCTAACTGTTGCGGAAGCAGCGCGTATTTCACCGGGCCAAAGAAGGCACTTTGCGTACCCATTAGGAACAGAAGTAGAAGTAGTATCCCGTAGCTTTCGTAGATAAACCCGATCGCACCCAGTGACATGATCGCCACTTCAAGGAGCTTAACTTTACGTATAAACCAAGATTTTTCGTATTTGTCAGCCAGTACACCAGCCAAAGCAGAAAACAGGAAGAAGGGCAGAATAAAAAGACCAGCGGCCAAATTAATGAATAGATTGCTGGAAATAGGCAGCGTATCTACGCTTGCGAAAGCAACAAACAGTAACAGAACATTTTTGAATATGTTGTCATTAAAGGCGCCTAGAAATTGAGTAATAAAGTAGGGTAGGAACCTTTTTTGCGTTAACAGCGAAGATTGGCTGCTGTTGTTCATTGTCTTTCCTTGGATGATTACCAGTTGGTTAAGTAGTTTGAGATTAGGTTATTGATCAATTCTTTACCATCGATAGGTTCAGAGGCGAAAAATTTATCATCAACGCTAAGTAGAGTAATTCCATGTACTCCAGACCATAATACACGGCTGGCTTTAATGACTTCGCTTTCTGTGTGTTCAGGAGCAATAGCTACCAACAATTGCTCTAACATACCGGTCATTCTATCAATACGGTTCGATTGCCATTCAGGAAGGTTTTCACCATTCATGTTGTGCTCAAAGATAAGCTGCCAACGGTGAGGGTGTTTTTGTGCAAAATCGTGATAGCAGTATGCAAGATTGAAAAGAGCCTGTTGAGGGTTGCTCGATTGTTCAACCGCAGAAGCTGATTGGGACGATAGTTCATCTAATGTTTGAGCAACAACGTGTAAAAGGAGTAGGTTGTAGTTACCAAATACATTCACCAAGGTGCTAGGGACATAACCAATCATATTGGCAATTTTACGTAGACTTAGCTCGTGATAAGAGTGCTCTTCTAAGAAGTCGGTTACCGTCTTTAAGGTTAATTGCACTAATTGTTCGCGAGTATGATCGTTTCGTCTTGCCATGAGTACTTTCTATTAAATGAACGTCGTTCAATATTTTAATGCTGCCCCAGAGTGCCGTCAATCCCTTCGCTAATTTAGTAATCAATTAATAGCCGCAATATTATGATACATGTGTAAACGTCGTGAATATTTCATTGTTCTTTGTTAACGAGTATGATTAAGGTGTCGAAAGATAAAAAAACCTATAAAGGATAATAATGAAACGATTTTTCTCACTAGTCGCGATCCTGTTGGTAACAGTCGCGGTGACGCCAATCGCGGAAGCGAAAAAGTTTGGTGGTGGTAAGTCATTTGGCAAAAGCTTTAAAACGGCTCCAGCACCAAAACAACAAAACACAAATTCGATCCGACAAGATCAAACGGGCAAGAAAACAGCAGCAGCTAACTCTAGCAAGAAAGGTCTTATGGGCGGTCTGCTAGGTGGTTTACTTGCTGGTGGTCTTTTAGCTGCATTCTTTGGTGGCGCATTTGAAGGTATCCAGTTCATGGATATTCTGATCATGGGTCTGATTGCTTTCTTAGCGTTTAAATTCCTACGCGGAATGCTGGGCGCGAAGCAGGGCTCAATGAATCAGCAGAATGCACGTGGCCAACAGCCAGCATTCGGCGGCATGGGTCAGAACAAGTTTGAACAACCTAAGCAACAACCAAATGTTCATAACTTCGAGCAAGCACAGCCTCAATCACAACCTCATTCGCAAAATAGCGCTGGTGGTTTCGGTTTTGGTGCACAAAGCGATGTTCCACATAACTACCCACCAGGTTTTGATCAAGCGGCATTCATTAACGGTTCTCGTGAGCACTACCGTACACTGCAAGGTGCATGGAATCACAACGAGCTAAACACGATTGAAGAATACGTATCTCCAAGTCTATTTGAAGACCTAAAAGCTGAGCGTAACAAGCTAGACGGTGATCAGCACACAGACGTAATGTACGTTGATGCTGAAATCGTTCGCGCAGACCACGATGGTAGTAAAGCACAGCTAAGCCTTCAGTTTAGCGGTCGCTACCGTGACACCGCAGACGGCATTGAAGAAGATATCACTGATATCTGGCATCTAGAGCGCGACCTAACAGTTGACAATGCGCCTTGGCTAATCGTTGGTATTCAAGGTTAATTCCATAGTTTAACGAAAACATCAATATGATGTAGTTATTTGGATGACATCAAATAATTGAAAGCCTCTGCTGAGTAATCAGCAGAGGCTTTTTTGTGTTTATATCGCATAATTTTCTTTCTAGTGGGGATAGGTCGCTCTTGGATTTACATTTGTTATCGGCTACGTAATTTTTGTTTACGAATCGAACCTTTCGGATCAAGCTTGTTGGTGATTTCTATCTTTTTCATTTTGGTCATAAATAAAATAGTGTTAACTCTCATGAATTATTGGTAATCACATCGGTGATCTTCCATGAGAATTGTTCTTTAATTGAGAAAACACATATCCATATCGTTCTATTTTTCGTTTGGTTGGAATTATCTATCATGTATTTAATCTTTAGAACAGCATTGGAGCTAACCATGAACCAACCTTATATATTACCGATCAGATCAGGCAAGAAACCTGTAACAGGCGATATGCCACCGCACCTACAATTTTCTGAGCAAAGCCCGGAAGTTATCTGGAAAGAACTGTGTGACTGGGCATTTTCAGTGTTCCCTCTTTCTCGTGAAGAAGCAACAATGATTTCCATACCTGCATCACGCGCATTGTGGCTCGATGAAAGTGTTAAAACATTACCTCACGATGCATTTATGCCACCTAAAGGAAGCAGGGAGTTCGCTCATGTTCATAAAGATGGAAGTATGCACTTGTGTGTCTCCCAAGGTTTTGCCGAAGAAGTTTATGCTAAAAAATGGGGGGAACCTCACCCATATAAACATCTAGGTGTTAATGAAATATTAGTATATGCACCAAGGAACGCGGAGGAGCTTGAAGTTGTAAAAATGACACTAAAGGCCGCTTATTATTATGCAACTGGTGATGTTTTATAATGACTATTTCTGGAGATTTATTTAGAAAGTGATTGATTACCTTATGTAGCCCCTTAATTTATGTGAGGGGCTATAATTATACCAATATGATAGTTTCGTGTTTTTAATCATGCAAGATATCGAATTACTTACTATTAACACAGGTCAATATTGAAATTATCTAACGGTGTATGTCTCATATCTTTCTAGTGTTTGACTCCCCTAGCTTTGTACAGCTGGATTTCAAATTTTCTACGATAGTATTTATAAACACTCTCAGTGCAGGATTCATCTGTTTATTTTGGGGGTAAACAATGTTCACGGGTAAATTAGAAATACAATATTCAGGTAATAACTCTATAAATTCACCGGATTTAATGTATGGGTCAACGAAGAACTCCGGTAAATAAGTTATTCCTTGACTATCAAGTGCCAAATCACGTAATAATTCTGGTTCATTGGATAGCATTTTTCCATCAACAGCAACAGAAAAATTCTTTTTGTTTTCTATGAATGGCCACTTACTATGATAGTCCGGGACGGTATCTATTAAGCACTGATGCTGAACCAAATCTCTAGGGTGTGTTGGTAATCCATTTTTTTCAATATACACAGGCGTAGCTACAAGCTTTAATTGCATTGTTGATACTTGTCGAGCAATTAAACCACTTGAAGGTAAATGCCCTATGCGCACGGCTAAATCATAACCTTCCTCGATTAAATTTACTTTTCGGTATAAAAATAGAGAATTAATATTAACGTTTGGGTGCTTCCCCATAAATTCAACCATTAGAGGTTTGAGTACGAATGTACCCCAAAAGTTAGGAGCGGTTATACGAAGAGTTCCTCTTAATTCCTGCTGACTTGCAACGGATATATTTTCAAGAGTGGCCACGGAAGTTAATATGTCGTCAATTTTTTCCAAATAAAGCTTCCCTTCCTCCGTAAGCGTTAAACTTCGGGTTGTTCTATACAACAGTTTTACGTTAAGCCATCTCTCTAACTCTGTAACATAACGACTCACTGCTGAATTTGCCAAATCTAGGCTTTCTGCTGCTTTAGAAAAGCTGTGTTTTCTTGCGACTTCTCGAAAAACTTCCATGCCACGTAATTTATCCATTTGTGCTCCATATGAGAATAATGATTTCTTTTTTATATTATTAATCAACTGTAGCGCATAATGTAATATTTGTCTCATCAAATAGTGATTCAATTCTAAAGAGGCAAGATCATGAAAGTAGTTCAAGTAAAAGCATATGGTGAAATAAACAACGTAGTCGCGTTTAACGAAATTCCAACACCAAGCATTGAAGCGGGAAAAGTACTAGTCAAAGTGCATGCAGCTAGCGTGAATCCTTTGGACAACGTACTACGTGCAGGTTATATGAAAGATATGATGCCAATGAGCTTTCCTTACGTAACAGGTAGTGATGGCGCGGGTGTTGTTGTTGAAGTGGCTGATGATGTAAATAAATTTAAAGTTGGCGATCAAGTATTCTTCAGACCAGATTACAGCGAAGCTGCAACATTTGCTGAGTTTCAATTAGTGAGTGTTGACGCAGTTGCTAAGAAGCCTACTTCAGTATCGTTATTGGAAAGTGCTGCAATTCCCCAAGTTTCTTTAACTGCATACCAAGCATTACTGATGGGAGGGAATGTTGAAGGTAAGAAAGTGCTTATTCATGGTGGTGCTGGAGGCGTTGGCTCACAAGCAATTCAGATCGCAAAAATTTTAGGAGCAAATGAAATTATTACCACAGCTGTAAGTGATGTTGCTGAGCAGTTAAAACAAAAAGGTGCCGACCAAGTTATTGACTTTAGAACTGAAGATTTTAGTCAGTTGGTTTCAGATGTCGATATCGTTATTGATACTATCGGCGGTGAAGTGCAAGAGAAATCTATTAAAGTAACTAAAGCAGGGGGCTCTGTTATTACATTAGTAGGCGCTATGTTTGATGAACTGGCTAAAGCCAATAACGTGACACTCTCATTGCTTTTCCATCAAGCTAGTGGGGAGCAACTCGCATGGATAGCTCAACAAGTCGATGGGGGACTTTTATCGACTAAAATCGATACTGTTTATTCAGCAAATGACGCGAAAGGTGCATTGGCTTATGTAGAGCAGGGTAAAGCTCACGGGAAGGTGATAATAGATTTTACCAACTTCTAAAAATACTGTGTCAAATAGAGGCATTAACCCAAAGGTTGATGCCTTTTATACTTTTACACTGAGCAGTTTATGCTAAAAGATATTTCATCTCATCGTATATTTTGGTTAATTAATCGCTTTCTTCTACCTTGGTATTGTTAACAATATAAGAAAAGGAAGTTTAAAATTTAGCGTGTTAATTACTAATGTAAGAAGAGTTAAGCTGTATTTTTAATAACACTAGGTAGTATATAAATGAAGTACCCACTTTCAATTAGAGTTTTGCATTGGTTTATGGGCGTAACGATGATTGCGTTGATTTTTGTAGGAGCTTATATGCATGACTTGCCAGTTGATGCACCAAATAAGCTAACGATGTACCCGTGGCACAAATCATTTGGAATATTGATTATGTTGTTATTTTTTGTTCGTTTATATATTAGAAGAAAATCCACCCTACCTGCATTACCTAAAGGCATTAAAAGTTGGGAAGCAAAACTCTCTCATTTCATTCACATTGCACTATATACATCGATGATAGCGATGCCGATTACTGGTTACTTGATGTCATCGACCTATAAATATAGCCATGGGATTGATTTTTTCGGGTTGACGTTACCTGATGCATTACCAAAAAGTGATGAACTGTTTGAATTATTCCACACTTTACACGATAAGATGGGTGTACTAATCTTGATTTTAGTCGCGTTACATATAGCTGGCGCACTGAAGCATCGTTTTCTTGAAAGTAAAGAAAACGACGTTTTAAATAGAATAATCTAAACAGGTGGGAATATGGCTGTTTTGGATAAAGGTATTTGGTATAAAAATAAAGAAGAACAGGATTTATCAGTAGTTGATTCTTTTAATTTATCAGAGGAAATAGAAACTGGTCGTTATCATTTGTATATATCACTAGCTTGTCCTTTTGCTCATCGACCTTATTTGGTTATTAGTTATTTAGGATTAAATAATGCGATTTCAATATCGTCAGTAGCAGCTAAAAGATATGAAGATGGTTGGTTGTTTGATAACGATTACCCTGACACCTTAAATAGTGTGTCAAGTTTAGTTGAGCTATATCAACGTTCACATCCTACTTATTCTGGAAGGGTTACGGTGCCTGTATTTTGGGATAAAAAACAAGGGGAAATAGTTGGTAATGACTCTGCATCTATGGCTATTGATTTTGCGACTAATTGGTTATCGTTGGCAAACAACCCTGTTCAGTTAAATCCAAAGTCGAAGGAAGAAAAAATTAACGAATTAAATAAGTGGTTACACACTCACGTAAATACGGGCATATATAGGGTAGGGTTTGCACCTGATCAAGTATCTTACGATAGTGCAAGTGCATCATTGTTTAAAGCGCTCGATACACTTGATGATAGACTTTCTAAGAGAAAATACTTGTTCGGGAGTGAAATAACATTATCTGACTTATTTTTAATTCCCACACTAGTGCGTTTTGAAGCTGTATATGAAATTCATTTTAAAGTGAATTATAAGTCAATGAATAAGTATAAGAATCTATATCGCTACATGCTTGATTTACTGTCTATATCAAGTATTAGAGAAACGATAGATATGGATTACATCAAACTTCACTACTATTATTCTCACAGGAATATTAACCCGACAGGGATTGTGCCAGCTGGACCTCAACTCCCTTGGTATAGCTAGACGAGTTTTATTAGATAAGCAGAAACGAAAAAAGCCAACTCAATGAGTTGGCTTTTCGATTTTCCAATTAAGGAGAATATGGTGGAGGGAGACGGATTCGAACCATCGAAGGCAGTGCCGGCAGATTTACAGTCTGCTCCCTTTGGCCACTCGGGAACCCCTCCAGGGTGTGTCTTACTCTTCACAAAGTAAGCCTAAATTGATGTTTTCCCATAAGCCCATCAACTAGGTTGTTCTCTTAACTCTCGAAAGAGGTAAGAAGAATATGGTGGAGGGAGACGGATTCGAACCATCGAAGGCAGTGCCGGCAGATTTACAGTCTGCTCCCTTTGGCCACTCGGGAACCCCTCCAGGGTGTGTCTTACTCTTCACAAAGTAAGCCTAAATTGATGTTTTCCCATAAGCCCATCAACTAGGTTGTTCTCTTAACTCTTAAAAGAGGTAAGAAGAATATGGTGGAGGGAGACGGATTCGAACCATCGAAGGCAGTGCCGGCAGATTTACAGTCTGCTCCCTTTGGCCACTCGGGAACCCCTCCAGGGTGTGTCTTACTCTTCACAAAGTAAGCCTAAATTGATGTTTTCCCATAAGCCCATCAACTAGGTTGTTCTCTTAACTCTTAAAAGAGGTAAGAAGAATATGGTGGAGGGAGACGGATTCGAACCATCGAAGGCAGTGCCGGCAGATTTACAGTCTGCTCCCTTTGGCCACTCGGGAACCCCTCCAGGGTGTGTCTTACTCTTCACAAAGTAAGCCTAAATTGATGTTTTCCCATAAGCCCATCAATTAGGTTGTTCTCTTAACTCTTAAAAGAGGTAAGAAGAATATGGTGGAGGGAGACGGATTCGAACCATCGAAGGCAGTGCCGGCAGATTTACAGTCTGCTCCCTTTGGCCACTCGGGAACCCCTCCAGGGTGTGTCTTACTCTTCACAAAGTAAGCCTAAATTGATGTTTTCCCATAAGCCCATCAATCAGGTTGTTCTCTTAACTCTCGAAAGAGGTAAGAAGAATATGGTGGAGGGAGACGGATTCGAACCATCGAAGGCAGTGCCGGCAGATTTACAGTCTGCTCCCTTTGGCCACTCGGGAACCCCTCCAGGGTGTGTCTTACTCTTCACAAAGTAAGCCTAAATTGATGTTTTCCCATAAGCCCATCAATCAGGTTGTTCTCTTAACTCTTGAAAGAGGTAAGAAGAATATGGTGGAGGGAGACGGATTCGAACCATCGAAGGCGGAGCCGGCAGATTTACAGTCTGCTCCCTTTGGCCACTCGGGAACCCCTCCAGGGTGTTTTTCCTAACTCATAATGGATAGGCTAAAGAGATGTTTTTCCCAACGCATCTCTCAAGTGCGGAGCGCATCATAGCAAACACGTTAAACCTGTAAAGGGTTTTTCTTATGGTTTTGTGTTAAATGCTGCCTTTTTGGGCAAAGATGGCGAAAAGTATGCATATTGCTCGTGAAGTGAACATCTGTATTAAGATTTACGTACTGATAGGTAACACCTTGAGGTAGTTAGCTTTCTGTATCGTGTTTGGTTCGTGTCATTCGTCATGAAACGTCAATTGAATTTAACTTAGATTTACACTTCTTGACGTTACAGCACTCATCAGTTGATAGAATACGGTTAATTTCATTTATAGATAATAATACCAATCGTAGTAAATAATTGGTCACCCTAGCTTGTTAAAACGCTCGATAACTGCGTTAAGATTTTTGATTGTAGAATAACTACTTATCGAAAACCTCTGCCTTGTTCTCAAGTCTTTTCCTTGCGCTATTTCTGACCACTTACCTACTGTGTTTGGTATAAACCTTACTTGCAGACCATTATTATGAAGCATAAAACTGTTTTAACCCTGCTTAGCTTGTCTATTATTATGGCGTCTCCAGCCGCACTAGCTAAACGTATGGGCCCTAGCACGGTCACTGTTGTTACCGAGCAAGTTGATATTCACCAAGTTAGCCAGTCTCTTTCTTTGGTCGGTAAGTTAGAAGCCGAGCAATCTGTAATGATCACTTCTGAAGTGGCTGGCAGAGTGAACTCTATTAACATCAAAGCCAATCAAGATGTCACCAAAGGGCAGATGTTGGTTCAACTCGATGACGACAAAGCAAAAGCTGCAGTTGCAGAAGCGCAAGCATATTTAAAAGATGAAAAGCGTAAGCTTGCGGAATTTCAACGACTAGTGAAACGTAACGCGATCACTCAAACTGAAATTGACGCTCAGAAAACTAACGTAGAGATCGCCAATGCTCGCCTAGCTGCCGCTAACGCCAACCTGAAAGATCTACATATCAGTGCTCCTTTCTCTGGTACGGTCGGTTTTATCGACTTTAGCCGCGGCAAAATGGTGACATCGGGTACAGAGCTCGTGACGTTAGATGACTTGTCTGTGATGCAGTTAGATCTTCAAATTCCTGAGCGCTACCTTTCTAAACTGTCTAAAGGTATGACAGTGACGGCTCGCACCAGTGCGTGGGGCGATACTCAGTTCACGGGCACTGTGGTGGGGATTGATTCTCGTATTAACGCTGAAACTTTGAACCTTCGAGTTCGAATCCACTTCGATAACAATAATGATTACCTAAAACCGGGCATGTTAGTGGCGGCTGATATGGACTTCCCACCAGTAGAAGCCCCAATCATTCCAGTTCAAGCGCTTGAGTACTCAGGCACTAAGCGTTTCGTTTATGTTATTGGCGAAGATAACAAAGCGACTCGTACCGAAGTATTCCTCGGGGCTCGTCTTGATAACGAAGTCGTGATCGAAAAAGGTATCGAGATTGGTCAGAAGATCGTAGTGCAAGGTATCGTGAACATGCGTGACGGTGTTTTGGTTCAAGAGCTTGCCGTCAATCGCCCTGCTAAACTTGACGGCGATACAGCTAATCTTGATGGCAACAAAGCTAAACTTGATGAAAATACAGCAGCACAAGAAGGCGCTAACTAATGTTGTTATCTGATGTTTCTGTGAAGAGACCAGTAGCGGCTGTTGTATTGAGCCTGCTTTTGGTTGTGTTTGGTATTGTCTCTTTCAATAAGCTCGCAGTTCGTGAAATGCCCGATATTGAAAGCCCGGTGGTATCGATCAGCACTCGTTATGAAGGTGCATCTGCCACCATCATTGAAAGCCAAATTACCTCCAACCTTGAAGATCAGTTATCCGGCATCAGTGGTATCGATGAAATCGAATCTACGACACGAAATGGATCGTCACGAATCACCATCACCTTTGAACTTGGTTATGACCTCAATACCGGTGTCAGTGATGTGCGTGATGCGGTAGCGCGTGCTCAGCGTTCGTTGCCAGATGAAGCCGACGACCCAATTGTTTACAAAAACAATGGTAGTGGTGAAGCCTCGGTCTACATCAACTTAAGTTCGACGGAGATGGACCGAACGCAGTTAACCGACTACACCGAACGTGTGTTGATTGACCGCTTTAGTTTGATCTCAGGTGTGAGCTCGGTAGATATCTCAGGTGGTTTGTACAAAGTCATGTACGTGAAGCTGAAACCTGCGTTAATGGCGGGTCGTGGTGTTACCGCTTCTGATATTACACAAGCCCTACGTAACGAGAACATTGAAAGCCCGGGTGGTGAAGTGCGTAACGATGCGATTGTGATGTCGGTTCGTACTGCTCGTTCATATACTGAAGCCAAAGATTTCGAATACTTAGCGGTGAAACGAGCCTCTGATAACACACCTATCTACTTGAAAGATGTGGCGGATGTTTACATTGGCGCAGAAAACGAGAACTCGACCTTTAAGAGTGACGGCGTTGTTAACGTAAGTATGGGCATTGTGCCTCAGTCTGATGCCAACCCACTTGAGGTGGCTGACTTAGTCCATAAAGAAGTAGAAGCTATTCAAAAGTTCTTGCCTGACGGAACTCGCTTGGCGATTGATTATGACTCAACTGTCTTTATCGACCGTTCGATCTCAGAGGTTTACAGCACACTCTTTATTACGGGTGGTTTGGTTATCCTCGTGCTTTACGTCTTCATTGGCCAAGCGCGTGCAACGCTGATTCCAGCCGTGACCGTTCCTGTGTCGCTAATCTCGTCGTTTATTGCGGCGTACTACTTTGGCTTCTCTATCAACCTCATCACCTTGATGGCACTTATCCTGTCTATCGGTTTGGTGGTTGATGATGCGATTGTGGTGGTTGAGAATATTTTCCACCACATTGAACGTGGTGAATCACCATTGCTTGCGGCTTATAAGGGGACGCGTGAAGTTGGCTTTGCGGTAATCGCAACCACGCTAGTATTGGTGATGGTATTCCTGCCAATCTCCTTCATGGACGGCATGGTAGGTCTTCTGTTTACTGAGTTCTCAGTGCTATTGGCGATGTCGGTGATCTTTTCATCTGTCATAGCATTAACCTTGACGCCGGTTCTGGGCAGCAAGATTTTAAAAGCGAACGTGAAACCTAATCGCTTCAATCAATTTGTTGAACGTGTGTTTGGTAAGTTAGAAGCTAGGTACAAATCGGTATTGCGCCGTGCTCTAAACTGGCGTTGGGCAGCTCCAATCATCATTATTGCGTGTATGGGCGGTAGTTATGGTTTGATGCAACAAGTGCCGTCACAACTGACGCCACAAGAAGACCGTGGTGTTATCTTTGCTTTTGTTCGTGGTGCCGATGCAACCAGTTACAACCGTATGTCTGCCAACATGGACATCGTTGAAGAGCGCCTAATGCCGCTGCTTGGTCAAGGATTCTTAAAGTCATTCAGCATTCAATCGCCAGCGTTTGGTGGTAATGCGGGCGACCAAACGGGCTTCGTTATCATGATCTTGGAAGATTGGGACGAACGTGAAGAAACAGCACAACAAGCCTTGGGTGAGGTACGTAAGTCTTTAGCGGGTATTCCTGATGTGCGTGTGTTCCCGTTCATGCCTGGCTTCCGTGGTGGTTCAAGTGAGCCTGTGCAATTTGTACTGGGTGGCTCTGATTACTCTGAGCTTCAAAAATGGGGCGAACTGTTAAAGCAAGCTGCTGAAGACTCGCCAATGATGGAAGGTGCGGACATCGATTACTCTGAGAAAACACCAGAGCTGTTGGTAACCGTAGATAAGCAACGAGCAGCCGAGCTAGGTGTGAGTGTTTCGGATATTTCAGATACGTTAGAAATCATGCTGGGCGGTAAGAGTGAAACGACGTTCGTTGAACGTGGTGAAGAGTACGACGTTTACCTGCGTGGCGATGAGAACAGCTTTAACAATGCCAATGACTTAAGCCAAATCTACATGCGAACTCAATCTGGTGAATTGGTGACACTGGATACGCTAACGCATATTGAAGAAGTAGCGTCCTCGATTCGTTTGTCGCACTACAACAAGCAGAAATCGGTGACCATCAAAGCGAACCTAATGGAAGGTTACACGCTGGGTGATGCACTAGACTTCCTCGATGAACAAGCGATTGAGCAGTTACCGGGGGATATTTCAGTAAGCTACTCTGGCGAGTCAAAAGACTTCAAAGAGAACCAATCGAGCATCCTCGTGGTGTTCGCGCTAGCGATGTTGGTCGCGTATTTGGTATTGGCTGCGCAATTTGAAAGCTTCATCAACCCGCTAGTGGTGATGTTCACCGTACCTATGGGTATCTTTGGTGGCTTCTTAGGCTTGGTGCTGATGAGTCAAGGGCTCAACGTTTACAGCCAGATCGGTATGATCATGTTGATAGGTATGGTGACCAAAAACGGCATCTTGATCGTCGAATTTGCCAACCAACTTCGAGATCGTGGTATTGAATTTGAAAAGGCGATCATTGATGCTTCAGCTCGACGTTTACGTCCAATCTTAATGACGGCATTTACCACGCTAGCCGGTGCGATTCCATTGATTACTTCAACGGGCGCTGGCTATGAAAGCCGAGTAGCTGTGGGTACGGTTATCTTCTTCGGTATGGGCTTCGCGACACTGGTAACTCTGTTCGTAATTCCTGCGATGTACCGACTGATTTCTGGCTCAACGCGTTCGCCGGGTCATGTGGAAGCCGAGCTGAATAAAGAGCTTAGTCATGACAATGTGGGAAGAACTTCTCACGGTTAATGAATGTGCACGCTTAATGAACACACTCGGTTAATGAGCACGGAATAGTGTAACAATATTGAAAAGCCTGCGTTTGCTCCTAGCGAATTGCAGGCTTTTTTTGTATAACACACAGAGCTCAATGAATTAATACAAGAAAACAAATACCAAAGGAAAGTAAAGTGGCTGAATTTAAATACAAAGATCTTTCTCAAGAAGAACAAGACAAGCTAGATGCAGCAACCTTCCGTCGCTTGTTAGCACACTTAGATGATAATAGAGATGTGCAGAATATTGATCTGATGATCTTGGCGGGCTTCTGCCGTAACTGTTTCAGTAAGTGGTATAAAGCGGAAGCTGAGCAACAAGGCTTAGACTTGGATATCGATGACGCTCGTGAGCGCGTATATGGCATGACTTACGATGAGTGGAAACAAAACCACCAGCCAAAAGCGACACCTGAGCAGTTAGCGGCGTTCGAAGCTAAGCAGAAGCCAGAGTAATTTGTTCTTTAGTGATTAATAGAATGAACAAACAAAAAGAGCCCATCAGGGCTCTTTTTCATTTGGAATATGCCAGGTTTACTTAAACCTAAGCCAACTCACCTGTTTGTGAGAAAGCTTCTAGCTTCGCTGCATAAGGTTGTAGGTCGCCGATGTTTAGATTAACCCACTCGTCATTGAAGTAAGTATCTAGGTAACGTTCGCCGCTGTCACATAGCAAAGTCACGATAGAGCCTTTCTCACCACGCGCTCTCATCTCACTGGCTAACTGAAGCACACCGTACATGTTAGTACCGGTTGATGCGCCCACCTTACGACCAAGAATGTCAGACAACCAATGCGTCGTTGCGATGCTTGCTGCATCAGGAATTTTACGCATTTCGTCAACCACACCAGGAATGAAGCTTGGCTCTGCGCGTGGGCGACCAATGCCTTCAATCTTGCTGAATGTATTGCCTTTCACGTTCACATTGCCTGTTTGGAAGTATTCGTGGAATACCGAGTTCTCAGGGTCGACAACACAAAGCTTAGTTTCATGCTGTTGGTAGCGAATGAAGCGACCGATAGTTGCAGAAGTACCGCCAGTACCTGGGCTCATTACTACCCAAGCTGGAACTGGGTGATCTTCCATCTGCATTTGATTGAAAATGGAGTTCGCGATGTTGTTGTTACCACGCCAGTCGGTGGCGCGCTCAGCGTAGGTAAATTGGTCCATGTAGTGACCATTCAGCTCCTCTGCTAAACGACGAGACTCATCGTAAATTTCATCTGAGCGGTCAACGAGGTGCGCTTGGCCGCCGTAGAATTCAATCTGCTCAATCTTCTTCTTAGCTGTGCATTTTGGCATTACCGCAATAAACGGCAGGCCAAGTAGGCGAGCGAAGTACGCTTCAGATACTGCAGTACTGCCTGATGAAGATTCAATGATCGTTGTTTCTGGGCCAACCCAACCGTTACAGATAGCGTATAAGAATAGAGAACGCGCTAAACGGTGTTTCAAAGAGCCTGTAGGGTGTGTGCTTTCATCTTTTAGGTAAACATCAATGCCCTCGATACTGGGTAGATCGAGCTTGATAAGGTGCGTATCCGCTGAGCGTTGGTAGTCGGCTTCAATTTTACGAATCGCATTGTTAATCCATTGATGGTCAGTGCACATAAGCGTTCTCCCGATCGAGTGTAGGAATTCTTTGTAATTGGTATGGTTCCAATTTAGCTAGAATTTGAGAGAAAAACTTTGCCATATTTGCTTTGTTTTGCTTAAATTGTAGAAAATTATTCTCTTTAAATTCGATTTGGTGAAAGTGTGATAGATGCCGTAGATAAAAAAATATTAAGGCTGTTACAAGAAGACAGCACATTGTCATTGAATGACATTTCAGAAGCGGTCAATCTCACCACGACACCTTGTTGGAAAAGGCTTAAACGCCTCGAAGAAAACGGCATTATTGAAAAAAAAGTGGCGTTATTGAACCCTGAAAAGCTCGAGCTTGCTTTTACCGCGTTCGTATTGGTTAAAACCAGTGATCATTCTCATGAGTGGTATGGTCGTTTTGTAAACACCGTATCGGAATTTCCAGAAGTGATGGAGTTTTATCGCATGGCTGGCGAATATGATTATATGATGAAGGTTCAGGTGAAAGACATGAAGTGCTTTGATGATTTCTACAAGCGCTTGGTGAATAGCATTGATGGTATCTCTAATGTGACCTCGACATTTGCGATGGAACCATTGAAGTACACAACAGCATTGCCGCTTTAAGCTCAAACTAATCTTAGGCTACCTATCGTTTCAGTTTAACTATCTTCTCAGTTTAGAGCTCGCCTTTGCGATAAAGAAAAGGATTATTCATGTTTGCAAAAGTATCTACCGCTATCCAATTGGTATTAGCGGTTGCCATTTTTTACTTGGGCTACACCATCTATTCGTTTACTAATAAAGTCGGGGAGATCGTCGATACTTATCCGCAGGTTATCGAAGATTTATCCGGTCTTACGAAAGGGCTAAAAGTGGAAGAGCTGCTAGCGTTTGCTGAACATGCCAGCGAGCTTGCTCCTCAAGTTTTGAACACAGTCGAAGAGGTCAGAAAGACGATAGATGACGTGAATCAAACCGTTTCATCGGTCGATAATAAAATCCCTGCGATATTAGATGAAGTTAGAAATGTCCGAACGGAAGTCGGGCAGGTAAGAACCGATGTCATCCCGCCCACATTGACTGAATTAAAACGATACCGTGTCGATGTGATGCCGCCGATATTCGCTGAAAGTAAATCTTACCGCCAGCAAACTATCCCCACTGTTGTTGCCGAATCTGAAATGCTACGAGCGGAAGTTCCGGGTATTTTGGCACAAGCGAATTTGCTGGCAGATAAAAGTAAAGAGTTAGCTCAAGGTGCCGCAGAGGGCGCAGTGAAAGGCGTCGTGTTATCGCCATTTAATCTACTGCGAGACGCTGGTGATGGAATTAAAACTCGAGTACAAGGTGAATTCGACCCCTTGCTAGAGGCTGAATAGAGATTGCTGACTGTTACGTGACAGCTTGTCGTTAGGATCATTAAAAAGAGAGGCTAGGTATTAAACCTAGTCTCTCTTTTTGTTTTCTCGTACATATTTGGGGCTTGTAAAAAGCGTTTATTCGCTATTTATACCAATCACAGTAAGTAAGTGTTCAGAAATAGCGCAGGGAAAAAACTTGAGAACAAGGCAGAATTTTTTGGTAAGTAGTTATTCTACAATCAAAAATTCTAACGAAGTTATCGAGGTTTTTAACAAGCTAGGATGACCAGTTATTTACTACGATTGGTATTACTTGATCGCTATTTAGTAAAACGCATCACACCTTCTTGAACGGCTGTCGCTACGAGCTCACCTTTCTGATTAAAAATTTCGCCGCGCACTAGGCCACGAGTGTTCGCAGCCGTTGGGCTTTCAATCGCATAAAGCAACCACTCATCCATCTTGAATGGGCGGTGGAACCAGATTGAGTGATCAATCGTCGCGACTTGGAAGTTTGGTGTCATGATTGAAACTTCATGTGGGTGAAGCGCAGTAACCAAGAACCCCCAATCTGACGCGTAAGCAAGCAAATATTGGTGAATGAGCTGGTTATCTGGCAACGCACCATTCGCTCTCACCCACAGATATTGCTTTGCTTCGGCCTTTTTAGGCTTCAGTGGGTTAACGACAGTAACAGGGCGCATTTCAATCGGCTTTTCGCCACAAAAAGTCTTACGCAGTTTTTCAGGCAAGAACTCAGCAATATGGCTCGCTAGCTCAGTTTCAGATGCAAAGTTCTCTGGGCCTGGGATGTTTGGCATTTCATTCTGATGTTCAAAACCTGGAGCATCACCATGGTAAGAAGCCGTGAGATAGAAAATAGGGCGGCCATTTTGAATCGCTTTAACACGGCGTGTACTAAAGCTGCGTCCATCTCTTAGGTTTTCAACATCGTAAATAATGGGTTTTTCAGGGTCGCCGGGAAATAGAAAGTAACTGTGGAACGAGTGAACACTGCGGTCGTCTTGAACAGTGTAACGAGCCGCAGATAGCGCTTGCCCCAATACTTGACCGCCGTATACCTGTGGCAGACCTAGGTTCTCACTTTGCCCGCGGAACAGGCCTTCCTCTAGTTTCTCTAGCTGAAGTAAATTGAGTAATTCATTTAAAGGTTGACTCATCGGCAGCATGCCTCTTGGTAAAATAGGTGTCAGATTATGGTGTTAATCATTCAGCTTAGTCAGATATCTGTCAATAAATCATAGGGTTTCAAGACAGAATATGAAAGCTCTCTTATAATTGGTGAGTAGATTTGCCGAGTCCGGCAAATATGTTGAGAGAAATTGAATATGAAAAAGGCTCTAATTCTTATTACGTCCTTAGTATCGTTTGGTCTACTTGTGGGTTGCCAAGCAACATCAGAAACGAACGCTTCTCAAGAAGTGGTTGCAGAGAACACTCAAGTGATTTCAGGAACAGTAAGCTACCGTGAAAGAATTGCATTACCAGAGAATGCAGTGGTTACCGTTACGCTAGAAGATATTTCACTGGCCGATGCACCATCTACGGTTATCGCGACTCAAGAGTTCACCACAGACGGTAAGCAAGTACCGTTTGCATTCGAGCTGAGCTACGACAACGACAAAATTAAAGCTAACCATCGTTACAATATGCGCGCAGCGATTCATGTTGACGGTAAACTACGCTTCACGACTGATACCATTAAGTCAGTAATTACTGATGTAGAAAACACACAGCAAGCAGACCTACGTTTGGTTGGTGTTCGTTAATCAGAAATCGATGCCCGCGTTAAGGCATCTTGATTAGTTTGACTTAGCTAGTTGATTCGTTGACTCGCTAATTAGGTGATTAGTGGCAGCTTTAGGGCTGCCATTTGTATATTCTGAGTTTAACTTTTCCTGCGTCACTCACTTCAACCCCTTCTTTAACCAAATGCTGCTTTTGTCGGTCGAACGAATCACCCTTTAAAGATATTTCACCCTTACTATTAATCACTCGATACCAAGGCAGTTTGCTTCCTTCTGGTAGGTTACCCAGCGCTTTACCCACATGGCGCGCATAACCCGGAAATCCTGAAAAACGTGCGATGTCTCCATAAGTTGTTACTTTCCCATATGGAATTTGGTGAATCACAGCAAAGATTTGGGGCAAAAATTGGTCCATACTAAATGTTCCTAGTTCATAAATACCAATCACAGTAAGTAAGTGTTCAAAAATAGCGCAGGGAAAAAGCTTGAGAGCAAGGCAGATTTTTCGATAAGTAGTTATTCTACAATCAAAAAATCTAACGAGGTTATCGAGTTTTTTAACAAGCTAGGGTGACCAGTTAATTACTACGATTGGTATGGTACCACGGATCGGTAGAAGGAGAGGGCTATGGTATTTTCAACGTTTCAGTTCTTGATAACCACATTATTAGCGGTTGTCTGCGCGAGAGCAATCAGTTTAAGTGAGGGAGATATCCCAGTACTTGCAATGGTCATTCCTGCTTTATGGATTTTGCCGCAAGGAGGCATCGCAGGATTAGCTTTGCTTGTCTCCATGACCACTTATGGATTAACGCTACCGCTACAACCCATCACGCTCTCAGTCAGTGTATGGGTATTATTCCCACTATTGATGGTGGTCTTTTCAAAACGCAGCAGTTTGTCGGTCGTGATTATTTCTGGCTTGATCGTCGCAACGCTACAAGTCGGGATTATGGTCACGCAATCAGCAGGTAAGCTTGAAGGCGTTCCTTGGGTTACCACACTACAAACCTTGTCAATCATCGTGATTTGGTGGGCAGCAAATCATCTTAAGCCAGCTAGCCGACACAGCTGGTGGTCATTAGGTTTGATACTTCCATTATGGATAGCCGATTTACCTTATGCCGCTTTGGTTGCTTTGTGTGTTACAGGTATTATGGCATCGATGGAAACACTGACGCGCTTGAAAACTTTCCGTTGGAATAAACTGTTGTGTTGGACATTGCCAACAGTCGGTTTTGCGGCTTTGGTGATCACCCCAAGTATCGAAGTGCCTAGTCCCGTTTTTGTGGTGTGGTTATGTTTGTTGGGCACCGCTTGGATGACAGACTATATCCTTCGCACCGAAGATAATGAAGACATCGATATTTAGCTCTTCTGTAACCAAACCTTCCACCTGCAGGTAAATGGCGAATTTACCTGCGATTTGCGAATGGGTTGAATAAAGGATAAGCACTTAGAACGCAATTATTCAAAAATAGGGTCGAAGGGCTTGCAATGGTTGCTGCGATGCTTAATAATCCAATCACTCTTTGAGGCAAGCCTCTTAGAAAAAGAATCTATGGAGGCTCTGGTCCTCCCGCAACACTAACTTGTGAACTCGGTCAGGCCTGGAAGGGAGCAGCCGCAGCAGGCGACGTGTGTGCCGGGATGTGGCTGGGGCTTCCACCCATTAAAAAAGCCGCTCTTAATGAGCGGCTTTTTGCTATCTGCAGTTTCCCTTTTTCTTGTTCAAGAACGTTTCATCTTTCTCAATTCGCAGGTAGCACTACAGCAGATGCTTCTTCGTCTGAATCTTCTTTGTCTTCTACTTGGTCAGCAACCCAATCAATAGTCTTTGTTAGATAAAGCTTGTTGGTTTCGGTATCACACCAACGCTTTGATAATCCTCTTCGATTAAACTCACTACCAATTGCAGCCTGTGTTTGGTTGCTTGGTCTTCCGTAATACAAGGTGTCACACAGTTGCAGGTTCGACATCGATTGTGGGTATGAATTAGCTGATGAGGAGTTCATGCTTAGTGCTTTCGATTGGTTGTGAGTACAGCCAGTGAGGCTTAAGAAAAAGAACAATGCTAAGGTTTTCTTCATCATATTTCTGAACGGTTGCTAATGGTTGGCGCGAATTATGGACATGATTAAGCCACTGATTTGTCAATTCTTCGCTAACTGCTTATAGATTCAGATCTTGCTCTCAGTTAAAAGGTGTTATTGAGCAGTTTAACTCCTCGACCCAAAAACAGTATTAACAAACAAATGCGCAATTTTGTACAAAAGCTGAAAGAGCCTATAGAGTAGACTGATAAGTCGCTCGATAATTAACAGGCTTGGGGATGGTTATAGAGAACAAGAAACGCTCTAAAGAAAAGGCCGAATATAAGGTAACGGAAGAGCTCGGTGGCCTTGAAATCCTTAATGCTAAATACGAAAAGCAGAACTTCTCGCGCCACAGCCATGAGGGCTATACGCTTGGGGTTATCGAGCAGGGCGCTCAGCGTTTTTATCGAACGGGCGGGCATCATATTGCACCACAAAATGCGATTATTCTGGTCAATGCCGATGAAGTTCATAGCGGCCACTCTGCCACTGAAGGCGGTTGGGCGTATCGAGCCATGTACCCACTCCCAGAGCAACTTGCCAAGATCACTCAAGAGCTAAACCTACCGAACTACGGTGCGCCTTACTTCCCAAGAGCGGTTGTTGAAGACCCTGAACTCGCCAATCAATTGAGATTGGTCTTCAACACGATTGATGAATCCGACAATCGCTTGTTAAGAGAAACATTGATGTACGGGATGTTGGTTAAGCTGATTAGCCGACACGGAAAGTCGCCACTTACCCCTCAACTTGATGGAAAAACTCAGCGCCAGCTTGTGTTGGTGAAAGAGTTCTTAGATGACTTTCCACAAGCCGATGTGTCCTTAGAGGCTCTGTCTAAACTGGCGGCTTTGAGCCCGTTTCATTTGGTACGTTCTTTTCAAAAAGAGTTTGGTCTTCCGCCGCATGCGTATCAGATCCAATCTAGATTGAGGTTATCGCGTAAGTTATTGAAACAAGGACATACGATTTCAGATACCGCGCAAGAGTGTGGCTTTCATGATCAAAGCCATTTTCATCGACATTTCAAAAAGGCCAATGGTTACACGCCGGGGCAATACATCAAAATGCTCTAAACTTGCGTGGTTAAGACATGGCTAACTTGTGTTAAGTGCGGTTAAGTGTGGCGAACAGAGGGTCATGAAATCGAGCAAGTTTGTACAATCGAACCGACTTAACTCTTCTTACATTGAATCGCCAATGTGAAGAGAGAAAAGAATGATATGGATAGTGAAAAAATGGATAGACGAACACAGTTATGGAAAGGTGTTTTGGCTGCGATGCCCTTGAGTATTGCGGTAATACCGTGGGGTATATTAGCTGGATCATATGCGATAGATGCCGGATTGAATCAACTTCAAGCGCAAGCTATGTCGGCTATTTTATTTGCGGGCTCGGCGCAACTTGTCGCCGCAGGGATGTTCAAATCGGGTATTGGGTTAGGGACTATGTTGTTGACCACGTTCTTTATTACTTCAAGACACTTTTTATACAGCGTATCGATGCGTGACAAAATCAGCCACCTTTCTGCTCGTTGGCGTTTATTGCTTGGCTTTTGGCTGACGGATGAACTGTTCGCGATTTGTAGTGGCCAATCTCAGCAAGAGTTTAACCGTTGGTACGCAGCGGGTGTAGGCGGCGGTTTTTACCTCGTTTGGAATATCGCGAGCTTTGTTGGCATTGTTGCAGGTAGTCAAATCCCATCACTAAACGAGATTGGGCTCGACTTCGCGGTTGCAGCGACCTTTATCGCTTTGGTGTTTCCATTAATTAGTACTTTGCCTGTCGTGGTGTGTGTTGTCGTTTCACTGGTCACTTCGGTTGCCATGTCGGTCAACAATATTGAGGGGGGGCTAATGATTGCAGCGATTGCCGGTATGTTAGCGGGCTTTTTCAGCGAATCGTTTCAAGATCGAAATAACGGCAACAAGCCAATCGTGGAAGGGAAATAGAGATGATTTGGTTAACGATATTACTTATGACAGCGATTGTGTTCTTTAGCCGGTATCTGTTTCTTGAGCCTGCTATCCCGTTACGACTCAATCAAACCGCAAGGCGCCTATTACGCTATTCAAGCCCAGCAGTGCTGACTGCAATTTGGGGGCCAATTGTATTTGCTCCTGAACAAACATTTTGGCCAAGCTTTGAAAACCCTTACTTGATAGGCGCACTGGTGACAGGTTTTCTGATTTGGAAAACAGGTAATGTGCTGCTAACGATCGGCGTCAGTATGGGGGTGTTTTTGTTCTATAACCTTGTTGTGGTTGATTACCTTTTTAACTGATTGATCTTGCAACGTATAGCGTGGTGGCATCTAATGTACTGATTCACTGTTTGTGTGTTTAGGTAAGGAGTTAGTTTGGCTAAGAAGTATTATGTGGTTTGGAAAGGTCGCACACCGGGTATTTTTACTACTTGGAATGAGTGTAAGTCGCAAGTTGATGGTTTTGCTGGTGCGAGATACAAATCGTTTCCAACACTAGGCGAGGCCGAGTCTGCTTTTGGTGGTAAATCATCGTTTGCGTCAGGCTCTTCGGCTACAAAGCCAAGCTCTGCGGGTAAAGTGACAAAAGCAAAGGCTCCGCCTCTTTCGGAGCAACAAATCACTGATATGCCTTTTGATATAAAGATCTTTACCGATGGTGCATGTGAGCCAAACCCTGGTGAAGCAGGGACGGGTTTAGCGGTCTACCAAAACAACCAGTTAACAGAATTGTGGTATGGCTTGTATCAGCCTGTTGGTACCAATAATACCGCCGAGTTACATGGGCTTAAACAAGCGTTTATTCTCGCGAAAGAAAAGCTAAACGCGGGTCTGTCTGTTGCAATTTATTGTGATTCTAAGTACTCGATAGATTGCATTACTAAGTGGGCAACAGGTTGGGAGAAAAAGGGTTGGACCAAGTCGGGTGGCGAGATCAAGAACCTCGATATAATTAAACCTGCGTATGCACTCTACCAAGAATTGGCATCAAAAATTACCATCCACCATGTGAACGGTCACGTAGGTATTGAAGGCAATGAATTGGCCGATAGAATGTCGATTGTGGCTATTTCATCGAAAGAGCAAGAGCTAGCTCAATATCGTGATATTGAAGATATCGAATCTATTTTAGCACTGAGATCAGGCTAAACCGAAAACCTATCGGTGACCTTGATATTCATCGGTAGGTGTTTCGCTCATTTCTTTGTTTTTACGCCTATTTCTAGGTTGGGTTTTCAATCCATTGTGACAACTGCTGGGCTTGTTTGAATGAATTAAAACTGTCTTTCACTCTCTGACGAGCCTTTAATCCCATCGACGCTTTATCGTCACTGCTAAGTTGGGCAAAATGCTCAATGGCTTCTCTTAATTCCTCAACGTTTTTTTCGCTAACCATAAAACCTGTCTCTGGTGAGACAATCTCTTTGCATCCCATGATGTTGGTCGTAATGACAGGTGTGCCAACGGCCATCGCTTCTTTTAAAACAAGTGGTCCCGTATCCACACATCCGGTTTCGGAGAAGCAAAATGGCGCGATTAGGCAGTCATAGTTCGGCAACTTATCTTGGACCCATTCATGAGGTTTGGCGCCAAGAAAGGTCACGTTTTGAGTGAGCCCTTGCTCGTTTACTTGTAATTTCAATTGTTGTTCTAAATTGCCAGTGCCGATGATATCAAGATGAATGTCGAGCGGTTCGGCAATCGGTGCTAATGCTTCAATAAGATGGTGGATACCTTTTTGTTCAACTAATCGACCAAGAAAAACAAAGCGAAGTTGTTTCATTTCAGTTTTTGGAGTTAGTTGAAATTGTTTGGTATTCACCCCGCAATGCAGGAGCTTAATGTTTCCCTTAGCCATGTTATTGAAGTCAGAGAGCATGTCTTTACATACTGCAACGACAAAGTCACTCGATGAAATCTTATGTTCAATATCATAAGCGAACTCGTAAACATCATGACCGTGAGCAACGAACGAACAGGTGATATTCAGCAGTTTTGCCGCGACGATGGCGTGAGCTGTGGTGTGCTGACAGAAATGCGCATGAACGTGTTCGACGTCGTTTTCCGCGAGTTGCAGCGCTAATTTGTACCCATAAGCGAATAATGACTTTTTGGGCATGCTGGTTTGTTTGGAAATAAAGGTTACGGCTTTGATAAAGCCGAGCCAATTGATGTTTATGATTTCACCAACACGAACATTTCTACCAATTTCTATAACGTCGTAGTCAAATGACTTTTCGCTCTCTTCTATCCCAAACGTCATCACACAAACATCGTGTCCACAAGCTACCAAAGAGTCGACTTCTGTTTGAATGAAGGTTTCACTGAGTACAGGGTAAGTTGGCGCCACAAATGCTACTTTCTTCATTCTTTGCTCCTCAAATCCATGAGATTAAAGCTATCAAGCCAAGGTAATAACCAATAAAGCAAGATGCGAACCAAGATCAGATGGTGCTTTGGGGGGCGTTTTCGATTGCTTTCCTATGGTTATCCCATTGGATGCGAACCGTTTTTCAAATTGATAATCAAATTGGAATTGCGGACTCTATGGCTGACGGTGTTTTATTGTCATTTTGGGAATGTCTGCGTAGGTGACTGATATGAAGGTAATTTAGTAGCAAGGAGCTCTCGGCATAGAACGTGCAAAGTTAGCTTATAACGTAGAAATCAGAGGGCGTCATTATGGCTAAAGTGAGTATTATCATTCCAACCTACAACTGTTTGGATTATCTGCCGAAGGCAATTGGTAGCGTGCTTAAGCAGACTCATCAAGATGTTGAGCTCATTATTATTGACGACAACAGTAATGATGGAACGTCGACGTATCTCGCATCGATAGACGATGAACGCATTGTTACTATATCCACTTTGGGGGTGGGAGCACCTCAAGCGAGAAATCTTGGGATAGAAAATGCGACGGGTGAATACATTGCTTTTTTAGATGCTGATGATTTTTGGTTTCCCGAAAAACTCGAACGTCAGGTCGAATTTCATCAACGATACCCAGACCTTGCGATGAGCTTTACGAACTACGAACACCTTACTGAAGACTATCAAGTGATAGTTGATTGCTTTAGTTATTGGTCACAGTTTCAAGACCAAGATGAACCGTTCATCAATATCGAAAACCCTTTAGAGTTTATTATTGAAAACAATGTTATTGGAACATCGACGGTAATGGTGAAAGCCGATGTGTTTTCTCAAACAGACAGTTTTAATCCTGATATCAAATATGCAGAAGATTGGGAGTTGTGGCTTCGAATGAGTGAAAAGCATCAAGTTGGTGCGTTGAACTCGGTGCAAGTTGGCTACTTGATGAGAGCGAGTTCCGTTACCCAAACGGAAAGTCTCAAGCTGAGGAATTTGCAATCTATAGAGACCATTCTTCAACGTTACCAAAATGACCGTCAACGATGGAATCTACCTACTTCGAGTTTCAACATCGCAAAGGCGAGAATCCTGGAAGGTTATGCTGACTATTATCGAGGCTTACAAAAAAACCGACAGGCCATCTCATACAGTATCCGCTCGTTGATTTTGGCTCCGCAAAAACGAACGCTACGGCATCTTCTCGGGGACTGTAAGAGTTTCCTAATGCCTGCATTGTAAAGAATAGGTGTCTCCTATGGGTTCACTAAAACAGTCCGCCTATTACGCCATCGGCATTGTGATGATGAAAGGGATCTCTCTCGTGATGATCCCCTATATCACCCACAAAATGACGCTGGCAGAATACGGTTCTTTAGAAGCCATCGTCTTGTTGGCCGATATCGGTACAATTCTATTTAGTTTCGGTATCGTTGAGGCAATGTACCGATATGTCGGCGTTGCTGAGGGCGAAGAAAAGAGGAAGCTGGTCTCAAACTGTTTCACATTGAGTGTCTTAGTATGTGTGTTAGGGGGGAGCTTAATTGCACTTAGCATGCCGCTACTGTTATTGATGCTGCCCGTAGAGTTCCAACCCTATCAAATCCTACTTCTGTTGATACCGACCATGCTCGATGGTGCGATTTCTATCCCGTTAACATTGATGCGAATGAATGCGATGGCTAAACGTTTTTGCATGCTCAATGTATTGAAGGCGATTGTGCAAGCTGCAATGACGTTTGTGCTGCTGGAAGCGGGTTATGGCATCGATGGTGTACTAATATCTTCTGCTGTTTCAAGTGTGTTGCTGATGCTGTGTTTGCTGCGTTATCAATGGCAGGAGATGGGCTCATTTGGCAGCCTCAAGTACTCCGCTAAGATCCTCAAATTTGGATTGCCCACTTTAGTTGGTGGAGCTTCGATATATATGATTACAGGGTTAGATCGCTGGGTAATGGCAAGCTTCGTTGGCGTAGAGGAGCTAGCGATTTATGCGGTCAGTGGCAAATTTGCGTTGTTACTGGGTTTACTGATTCAACCTTATGCGCTTTGGTGGTTTCCAAACCGTGTTGCCATGCTGCAACAGCCTGGCGGTAGTAAAGTATGTGCGGACAGAGCGCTCGTCGGCGTAAATCTAGCGATTGTTTTGGGATGTTTGATGATCCTCACTGTGCCTGGACTTATTGCTTTGATTCTACCAAGCAGTTACCAGTATGCGGGTACTATTGTCGTCGCTCTGTTGGCTATTGGTGTTATTAAGAGTGCAGGGGATTACCTGAATCTTGGTTGTTATAGCGGTGACTCAAGCCAATCGCAAATGTGGATACAAGGTGGTTGTGCGACTTTAGCTGCTATCGGTTATTTTGTTGTAACGCCTATCTATGGAGTGTGGGGCGTGGTGGCGGTGCTTTGTGGTACTTACACCGTGAGGCTGTCACTGCTTTATATCGTGAGCCAAAAGATGGAATATTTACCTTATGAACACCGTAAATGGATGGTCGCGGTGAGTATCGGTCTACTTGCGTTTATCAGTGACAGGCTTCTTGGTTGGGTGCTGGTTGACGTGCATGATTTTGTTTTAGGAAGCTTTGTTGCAATCGTCACGCTAGTCGCTTTTGTCCGCTACTCTGTCCTCCCTGTTCCGCAGGTATTACTTGATAAACTTATGCTAGGTAAGCATTCCCACGTAAATTGAACTGACTGCATCCAGAGCACTGGTATTCTGATAAGCGTCTAGGGGAATATGAATTAATGACAATGAAACACTGTTCATAATTGTTCTAATTAGATAGTATTTATAAATCTAGTGAATGCTAACAATGGAAAGATATATGAATAAGTGGATGCTGCTCCTTTCTCTGTTTTCAGCTGCCTCATACAGCGCCTCTAATTTTTTAGCCGAGGGTGTTGATACTCCCGACTTCAATGCACCGGATTTCAAGCCGCCTGAGGTTTCTCGACAGGAACAAAACAATATCGTTTGTGAAAGCGTCGTTTGTAATTCAATCTCGCGATCGCAGCCCGTTCCTGAAGTGGGCGAGGTACCTGACCGAGAGCCAAATAAAACAATAGAAACGCTAGCAAGTGCCATTTACATTGTCGGTGAAATTGGCGTTGCCGATAACTTGTCCGAACCCGATTATGAGCATCATGTTGTCGAGTAATGATTAATTAAAATTGCGGCATGTGAAGCGGTTAAATACAGAGTTTTCTGCATTCGTTTATTGATTAAGTATTTACGAAGTTGCCTTGTGCAATCTGCTTAGTGCCTTCCGTTATCACGTTGCCTGCAGCTCTGGTCGCCAAAGACGCAAACTTACTGAATCGTGAAATTCGATGGGTAGGAAGGTTTCTCGCTTTTTTGCCGACATAAAGGTTCTCTCTGGGAATCAAGGTTCAGTACAAAGTTCTGTCAATCATTACACAACCTCGTGTTTTGTTGTGATAACTTGTCGCCTGAATCAGTAACTCGATTGAAAAGGACAAAGCATGAAGTTTATTTGGTTGAAAGTAGCCGTTACAGTATTGGTATTCGCTGCACTGTTCGGCATCGTTTATTACAAAGTCGCAAGTGGTATATCTTAATCAAGTACTATTTTGTGCAGTTGTTTCCGTTGCAACGTGATTTTCCGGTTAGCCAGAATGAGATCTTATATCTATTATTGGCAAACCTTAGGTAGCACCAGTCTGCGATTGGCTTGAATATAGCCCAACGCAAAGGAGCATACAGCCAACCTTTCCCTACTAAGTTCCACGCTTGGTATGTCACGTCTAAACCGAGTAGCAGTTTTCCGTTCTCATCCAGTGCATGCAAAATCGTATTGGCTGCCTCTGCATCTATTTGCGGGTAGTTTGAAAACGCCTCACTGTAGATATCGATGGTTTGGATCTTATTCTTGGTATCATGCTTGGCAAGCGCAGCCATCTCTTTCGCACACAATGGACATGTTCCATCATAAAATATCGTAAGTTGTGTCATCGTCTGTTCGCCTATCATCTCACTACCTGAACCTTCTGTTACCCATTAAGCCGTTACAAGCCAATTCAATCGCTTGTTATTCAATAATCTAGTATTGGCTACATTATTGCACCTTTTAAAGATCACTCGCGCCGTATCAAAGCTCTAAAGGTATCTGACTTAGACACTTTGTTCACCCTTCTAAGCCCTTGATCATTTGGTCAAATCTCTGGTTTATGGACAAAATGATAACAAAGCGTCCAATAAAGCTGAGCCTTCAATATACAAAAATCAACCAAATCAATTAGTTGAACTTGGCTTGGAATATGCTCTATCGAACTTACGAATTGCTAAAGGATTTCTCCAGTTTGGGCATGGCAGAAAACCCCAAGAGCATAAGTATGGATAAATGGAGAGAGAACATGAAGGTTATAAATTATTTACTTAGTGTACTTTTGTTGTTTAGTAGCCCTCAGTTGGCGTGGGCTACTATTGATGTGATGGAACTTGATGGTAATGCGACCAGTGATAATAGTGGTATTGATTGGGACGACGTCAATGATCCCAACAGCATGGTCGGGATTGCGGAATTTTTCCAAAAAGACCGTAACGGTATCGACCAAATCTTTTGGAAGGGTGGATCAAAAGATGATTCCGATATTACGGATTGGGCTTTCCGTACTGCGTCACCACAACCAAAAGATGACTTTACCAATGCGTATGCTGCTGCCTTTGAAAGCGAAGGTGACTTACTGATCTACTTTGGTGCAGACCGATATGCGAACAATGGTGATATGTACATTGGCTTCTGGTTCTTACAAGACCAGGTTGGATTGCCGGATGGGAAAACCAAAGGCGACTTTGTTGGGCAGCATATCAATGGAGACATCCTCGTGCTGATTTCATTCCCACAAGCGAGTGGCGGCAATCCGTATATAGAAGTGTTGCAGTGGGATTTAAATAATGGTGATGTCACGGATAATATGACGAGAATTTTCCAAACAGACGGTGACCCTAAATCGAATGATTTCGTGGGAGCAAGATGTGGCAGTGGTGCTGTCGGTGTCGATAAGATCTGTGCAATTTCAAATGATGACTCTATCGGAGCTATACCGCTACCGAATGTACAAGGTTGGGACTATCTAGCTAAAACAGGTGAAACTACGTCTATTCCGACGGAGAGCTTTGTGGAAGGTCGATTAAACTTGTCAGCGCTATTGAATGATGAGTTTGGTATCAGCGACATTCCTTGTTTCAGTAGCTTCTTAGTGGAGTCACGAGCTTCACGTTCGATTGATGCATCTTTGGCTGACTTCGTTGTCGGTTCATTCAGTTTATGTAGCATCAGTATAGCGGCGACTTGTAACACAACCAGCTTTACGGTTGATGGCATGTTTAACATCGATTACACCGTGACGGTCACCAACACCGGTCCTGGTTCGTTAGGCACCAATGGTGATTACGAAGTGGCCTTTTTATCGGAGTCACCAATCTTAGGTGCGCTTCCAGTGGTGGGTAATGGCGATGAAGTGTGGAGTGTCGGTGAGTCATTCTCATTCATGGGTAATTACTTGTCTGTAAATAATGGTGCCGTCGGCGTGATAGATGGTTCAGTGGATCTTGATGGGCTTATCGTGAATGCTCAAGCTCCCGTGGCTTACAATTGTCCGCCAATAGATTTGAGCCCGATGGTTGAGATTTCTAAGGTATGTAATAGCTTCTTAGAGGTTGATAGCGGTCAAGTTGTGCTTAAGAAAACCTATGATGTTGAAATATGTAATACCGGTGATATTCCATTGGCCATTGAATCGCTGATGGACTCTAAGGATGATTCTTTGAGCCGTTCTGACTTACCTACTGAAGTAGTCAACAGCAGTTACTACCTAGACTTTGCTTTACCTTGCGATGATCTTGAGGATGTGACCACATGTGGTGCTGGCAATATGTGTAGTGCATTAAGTGCCGACCCTGAGCTGTTTGCTTGTAAAACGGGTGAAGGAGAGTGGATACCGAACTTTGGTGATGCGATTGGTCAAGTGTGTACACAAGTAAGCAAAACCTATGCGCCAAATGTGTTACCAACTGGAGTAGACGGAATGCTATCTAATCAAGTGACAGCAACGTTTGACTCGTTGTTCTTGCAAGAGGCATTTATGGAAACATCGAACATTGCAACCTGTGATGTTTGTCCATTTACTGTACCTGAGCCATAAGCACTTTCATTAATTGAGTACAACTAAACTCAAAAGCAGCCTAGTTCGTTAGGCTGCTTTTTAATTAACTAGGATACTTAAATTACTATCTGATGTTTTTTGATCAGCTTGTATAAGGTTGTCCGAGAAATAGACAACGCTTTGGCAGATTGGGAAATATTATAGTGGTGTTGCTGAATCACTCGACGAACATTTTTTGAAGAAAGTCGAGTATCATTTTCTGCGTCGGGCGACGCGTCTTTCAATTGAATCCCCATATGACGAGTAGAGAGGGCGCTTGAATTAGAAAGAACAATCGCCCTTTTTATGCAGTTGAATAACTCTCTAACATTGCCCGGCCAATGGTACTGTTTCATTTGCTCAAGGGTGTCACTAGGCAGTTTTGTTTTGGATGCGTAATTGTGCTTCAGTTCAAATCGAACCAAATCTTCAATGTCTTCCTTGTGATCATTGAGTGGTACTAGGTCTAATGGAAGTACATTGATCCGATGAAAGAGGTCCTTTCGAAATTTACCCGCCGCAACGGCTTGCTCTATGTTGACGTTGGTGGCGAAAATTACACGGCAATCTACGGGTAATTGGTTGTTACTGCCCAATCGCTCTATCAAGTTATTTTCTAGAAAATGGAGTAAGTAGGTTTGTAGTGACAGTTCAAGATCGCCGATCTCATCTAAAAATAGTGTGCCACCATTCGCTCTTTCGACATGTCCTACGTAGCGTTTGGTTGCGCCCGTGAACGAGCCTTTTTCAAAACCAAATAACTCTGAGTGAATCAAGGATTCGGGAATTGCGCCACAATTTACAGCGATGAAAGGTTTTTGACTGCGGGCTGAGGCCTCATGTATTAAACGCGCACATAGGCTTTTTCCGGTTCCAGTTTCTCCTTGAATCAGTACTGGAAAATCGTTGTTAGCGATCTTAGCTATCTTCTTTTTAAGTTGCTGAATGGTTCTGGATTGCCCCACCAATTGATATTGATGGCACGAGACAGGCTTAGGTTTGTTTTGTTTGGTGTCTACCATGCCATATGCATGCCCTAAGTTTCGACAAAGCCATTCTGTATCAATAGGTAGATGGTAATAGTCCCAAAAGGTTTGCTTAATGAGCGATAAGTTGCGGCTTGGTGGTTGGTTGCAGATAGCGATTGCTTTTAAATTTGGATAGTGAGCCTTCAGCGTTGATATTTGCTCACATTGCTTGTCGATTGAGGATGATGTTAGACAAGACATCAAAATTGGTGTGTAGCTTTCGCTGCGTGTATCGAGTAAGTGAATGGCCTGTTCGGTCGTTTCTGCAACTTGAGCTTCCCAGTTATGGAGACGCAGTTCTCCTGCCCACTGACTATGGTGCAGGCATGCGGTGTTGCATAACAAAATCACAGAACGAGTTATTGGCTCAGGTGATACTCTTTTTGATGGCATTGTGCTCACTCTTCATGTTTCGACTCCATGATGAAACCTTCAGTAAGCCCCCTAAATATCCCATAAGCTTAGAAGCAAAATTCAATTAATTCGAGTACACCAATCTGATGGCGTTTGGCTGACAAGTGTCATTCTCTCAAGCGGGAAAGCCAATCTGGTGCTTTACTTACTGATATTTATGCTTATTAATAAAAGTATTCACGAATATCGTGTTTTTACTGTTTTGTTTATTGATGATCACACAGTAAACGCCGCGCTAACCACTAACGATAAAGAGCTGATATTGATGATAATTAACGTAGCAAAAAAGTTTATTTTAGCAGCTTCTGCACTGGTTCTAGGTGGTTGTGTTAGTTACAGCGTTACTGAGCAAGAAATGACGAACTACCTTCAAGATTCAGTGATGTTAGAGCAGGAAGTGGGTGTACAAAACGTTATGTATGCGCAAGTGGCTGTTGATGACTTAGCGGTGAAAATTGGCCGAGCTGATACCGGGCGCGTGTCTGTTTTAGCGAACACCAATGCAAAAGTTCAGGTGTTCAATATGCCGAATATGGGATTGGATCTTGATATCGAGTTTAGTGCGATTCCGGAATACGACAAAGAGAGTGGCGAGATTTATTTGAAATCACTGCGTTTAGAGCGCTTTGACGAAAAAGATAAACAGCTTTCGCCAGAGATTGCGAAACTACTTAAGCCTGCCGTTTCTATGATTGGTTTTGCGTTGTCTCAGTCGCCAGTTTACAAACTCGACGGCAATAAGGTTCAAGAGTCATTGATTAAGTCTTCGGAACCTAACCTTGTGATTAAAGACAACAAGCTGGTCATCGAGTTATTCGATTAACCTTTAACGTTTAGCTTAGACTAAGATTTAAAACACAATGGCTGCCAGTTTGGGGGCCATTTTTGTTTGTGTTGAATAAGCAATGCTTCTGTTTTTTTGCTGTCTATTAAGCTTGTTTTCTCAGGCCTATTTATTGAATTCGCTGCGCATCTCACCTTTACTCTACTCTTGTGAGCAAGTCATCGCTTCAGTCATCAAATCATAAGAAAGAAAAGGTGAACGAACTATGAAGAGTCCAGTGATAGCGGATACCAAGCCAATCAAAGTGGAGCTAACCGAAGGGGAGGAGTATTACTTCTGTACCTGTGGGAAATCGAAAAACCAACCGTTTTGTGATGGTTCTCATGCCGGAACGGGCTTTAAGCCAAAGAGTTTCGTGGCCGAGGAAAACGGCGACGCCTATCTGTGTCGCTGTAAGTATTCGAACAATCTTCCTTTTTGTGATGGTACCCATAAACAGTTTACGGCTGAGCAAGTGGGCAAAGAAGGCCCCGATGTTCATATCCAAGCGGCAACGCCAGATCTCTCGCCAGCGGCTTCTGCAACCAAAGAAGAACCCACGGTTGAGTTCATTCATCAATTAGCACGAGATGGCTTATCTAAGGTTGGGCATCATGGGCCAATGACCTCAATGGGTGTACCAAGATATCTACTGCCTCACTGGGATGATATTCAAGTGATGGTTGCACAAATGGCGACTAAGCCTTTGTTGGAAAATGTGCCCGTCGGTACTGAACTTGTTATTGGGCCGAAGGCGAAAAAGCCGCTCAAATTGAACATCTCCTTGTTTGTGTCTGATATGAGTTTTGGCTCTTTGTCTGAAGAAGCGAAAGTCTCGTTGGCGACAGGTGCCGAACTCGCAGGGACAGGGATCTGCTCTGGAGAGGGCGGTATGTTGCCCGAAGAGAAAGCTGCGAACTCTCGTTACTTTTATGAACTGGCCAGTGCTCAGTTTGGTTACGATGAATCTAAGCTAAAAAATGTCCAAGCCTTCCACTTTAAAGGTGGACAGGGGGCTAAAACCGGAACGGGCGGTCATCTACCGGGGGCGAAGAATATCGGAAAAATCGCTGAGGTGCGTGGCATTGAAGCGGGCACTGCTGCGATTTCTCCACCTACCTTTGTTGATCTAAAAACGGTCGAGGATTTCAAAAAGTTCGCCGACCGAGTTCGAGAAGTGACAGGCGGAATCCCAATTGGCTTCAAGTTAAGTGCCAATCATATTGAAGAGGATATTCAGTTCGCATTGGATGCCAGTGCCGATTACATCATTTTAGACGGTCGCGGAGGTGGTACAGGCGCTGCGCCTGAAATGTTCCGAGACCATATCAGTGTTCCCACCATTCCAGCGCTTGCTCGTGCCAGAGCTTATTTAGACAAGCAAGGTGTAAGTGACAGAGTCACCTTAATCATTACTGGCGGACTTCGTGTTCCGATGGACTTTGTGAAAGCGATGGCGCTTGGCGCAGATGGTGTCGCTATCTCGAACAGTGCCATGCAGTCGATAGGGTGTGTGGCGGCGAGAATGTGTAACACCAATAATTGCCCGGCGGGTATTGCGACTCAAAAGGCCGACTTACGCCAGCGTTTAAATGTCGAGAAGGCATCGAATCAGCTTAAAAACTTCTTCGAGGCGTCGACAGAATTAATGCAAGTGATGGCGAGAGCGTGTGGGCATGATCACTTGAATCAGTTTAATCCTCACGATTTGGCAACATGGAATCGCGAAATGGCCGAGTTATCGGGCGTTGTTTATTCTGGTGTCAGTCCTTTAAATCAATCTAAGTAATTAACACCTCACTAAAGCACACCCACTGAATTTTTGGGTGTGCTTATTTTTGCCATGCAATACAAATCCATATTCCATCTGCTGTAATGCACTGCTTTATTGCCGTTTTTAAATTATTTCCTATTTCTTGAAAATATCACTTTACCTCAAGTTAACTTGAGGTTTTATCATCTTCTCCAATCCAAAAGTATCAAGCATCACCTTGTCATTTTTAAAGAAATGTTTCTAACCGAATTCGAGGATAAATAATGAAAGTATTAGCGATTGGCGCGACCAACAGCAAAGCATCGATTAACCAACAATTGGCAGCGTACACCGCAAGCTTAGTTGAGGGCGCACACGTAGAGGTGCTCGATCTTAATGATTTCGAGATGCCCATTTACAGTGAAGGCAGAGAAAAAGAGTCTGGCGTTCATCAACATGCGCAGCGCTTTTTTAGCAAGATTGGCGAAGCAGACGCGGTCGTGATCTCCTTTGCTGAATACAACGGCTCATACACAGCCGCCTTTAAAAACGTATTTGATTGGGCATCGCGTATTGATATGAAAGTATATCAAGGCAAACCAGTTGTTATGCTCTCCACATCACCAGGCCCAGGCGGCGCAAGCTCTGTGTTGTCGTCTGCGTTAAATTCTGCACCTTACTTTGATGCTGATGTGAAGGGTTCGATGTCGGTGCCGAGTTTCTACGATAATTTTAATGTAGAAACAGGAGAAATCACGAATCCTAAAATGGCAGAGAACTTGAAATCCATCATGACTCAGATCTAGAAATCGAATGACCTTAAATTAGACAAAGCAGCCATATTCGCAGCTGATTTTCGTTGAGCCTGTTGTCAAAGTTTAAGGGCATTAATTAGTTAAGATGAGAATTGGTCGTTATTATAAAGTTAAAGTAAACTTTAAATATTTATGATCTCAAGGATAGTGTCGTAATGAGAAACATTGTATACCTCACCATAGGCCAGTTGGCAGAGCGCAGTGGTGTTGCCCCTTCAGCGTTACGCTTTTACGAAACTAAGGGGTTGATTGCTTCGATTCGTACTAACGGCAATCAGCGTCGTTATCAGTCAGCGATGTTGCGTCGAATTGCGTTGATACAAGTGGCGCAGTCGATAGGCTTCACGCTGGAAGAGATCACCGAAGAGTTATCCACACTGCCGATGAACCATACCGCGACTAAGAGAGATTGGGAACGCGTTGCGAAGAAATGGCAGGGGCAACTCGACAGTAAGATGGCGCAGATTAAATCGCTCCAAGAGAACCTAACAGGTTGTATCGGTTGTGGTTGTCTGAGTATGCAGAAGTGCCAACTGTTGAACCCTGAAGATATCCTGCATGACCAAGGACAGGGTGCACAACGCATTGTTGACTAGCATTAACTGAGTGCCCGAAAGGCATGGGGCAACGAACTAAGTTTCAATTGTTTACTCAATGGGTTGCAACCGGTATGAATGGCATCGTGCCAGTGTTGAAAACGGCCCCGGAGCGAGAGGCTCTGACGAACGTCGTCTTTACATGGCCTATTTGCGAGATCCTGACGGAAACAAGATCTGTGCAACTCACTTTATGCCATAGTGGCGTATACTTAGGTAACATGGACTGTTAAGGATCGCTGGCGAATGCGAAGAACCAACAAAATGACACCTAATGAACGGTTTTATGAAAGCTTTGAGCGTTGCAGGATAGATGAAGAATTTCTAGAAACGTTTTTGGCGGACTTCTGCGAACACAACCCTAGGTTTTCTGAGCGATTTGAAAACATAGGGCTAGAGCAACAAACCAAGATGCTTAAAGCTTCAATCATCCTCATCCATAACTCTTCTGGCCTATCCAGTGTGCGAAACTCGGTGAAAAAACTGGGTAAGCGGCACAAAGATTTAGGGATGGACATCTCTGAACAAGAACTTAACGACTGGTTCAATTCGTTGCTCAATACCGTTAAAAAATACGACCCGCATTATAACGAGCAAGTTGAACAAGCTTGGACAGAAACGCTCGAAGCTGGCTTAACTATTATGAAGAAAGAGTGTGTCGCGGAATCAAAATGTGTAACGAAATAAGCCTCGTGTTCTATGAGGCTTACTTCCGTTTACGTAGATCTACTTTAAGTTGCCATACACGTGGCGAGTCAATGGTGCTTTTTAGTCATCGATCATTATCTTTGGATGCATGTAAGTATCTGAGTTAATCACCAAGTGGTAGTTGATAGCTGTTTTTCAACTCTTTAACCGAGATATTGGACTGAATCGCACTTACACCTTTCACTCGCCTGATCGAGCTAATACGCTCAAAGTACTCTTCCAAATCTTTCGCTAGCACTTGAATCATATAATCAGCGCCGCCTGCAATACAGTGACACATAGGAATCCAATCGGTGACTTCGACAAACTCTTCAAACGGTTCTGTGTTTTCTACTTCATGGTTACCCAAGGTCACAAGAGTAAAACCAGCCACATGAAAACCAAGCTTTTTGCGGTTTAACTTTGCGGCGTAACCATCAATATAGCCGGTCTCTTCCATACGCTTCCAACGTCGCCAGCATGGAGTTTCACTGAGGTTAACCTTTTCTGCGAGCTTACTGTTGCTCATGCGTCCGTCTAGTTGGATATGTTCTAAGATAGCGATATCAGTGTCATCTAACACTTCTTTGGTGGATTCTTTCTGTTTCATGATTTTTTCGGGAAAATATTGCTCAAATTTGCATTAATATTAGCCTATATAGCAATTTAATTCCTAGTCGAATCTGTAAACTCTCTCCGTATAAATACTTTACTTATTAGGAGTGAGAGGAAATGAGCTCTCAATTAATGCTGGCGTTCTTGCTATTTTCAACTTCAATTGCAATTACACCTGGAGCAGGCAATATCGCATTACTTGGGATTTCAAGTCGTTATGGGTTTGCAGCGACTTTACCTTTTATCTCTGGGAATGCTGTTGGCATCATAATCGTACTGGCGGGGGCCAGTGTCGGATTGGTGAGTCTATTTACCCTTTACCCAGATCTTTATAACATTTTGAAATACGCGGGTGCGGCTTACTTGCTGTTTATGGCGTGGTCGATTGCGAACATGCAAATCGAAGAAAGCACGACTGATAATCGCTCGGGCTTTATGTCAGGCGTTTTGGTGCAGGTGTTAAACCCTAAAGGTTGGATTGCTTCATTAACCGTGTTTTCGCAGTTCATCACCCCGAATGCAGATTACTTGATCCAAGTAGTGACTATTATCGCGGGTATGGTTATTACCGGAGTGCCTTGCATGTTGGTGTGGGCGTACTGTGGAACCATGCTTAAAAAGTTACTGCAATCGCCAAAGCAGATGATGTTTGTGAACCGTTGCTTAGGCGGCAGTCTCGCACTTGTGGTTGCCTTTATGCTTTATCAACCGGTATAGGCCACAGCTTTACAAGATTGCTGCACTAGAGTTCGAGTCACCGGCTGGTGGCTCGAGTTTCCCTGGTGAATGACGACTCTCTCAGTTTCATTTCGTACTTCTTACAAATCGATTCAACTAATAACCTAATCAACAACACATATCTTCGGTATCTTTCATCTTCAAATTGATAAATAACAAAAAATTATCATTAATATAATTTATGATAATTTCATTTGATTAACCTGTCTATCTATACTCTCTTTATCGAAACGAAACACCGAAGCTAATCTTCGGAAAGCACAGAATTAAAAACGAATTTGGAGCAAGTTATGAAAATGAATCACGTAGGCATCATGGTTGGTGACATGGACAAAGCAGTCGAGTTTTACACTAAGGCTCTGGGGCTAAGAATCGTAATGAACAACACTAAGGTTATGGAAGAGCGCGAATCAGCAATCGGCCGTATGTGTATCGCAGTATTTGGCGAAGGCTTCAAAGGCTTCAACATTGCACACCTAGTAACATCTGATGGCATCGGTGTTGAGTTGTTCGAAATGAAAGAACGCCAAGAGCGTCACGAAGTTGATTTCTCTCGTCTAGGCATCTTCCACTTCTGTCTGCAGCTTCCAAAAGAGCAGTTTCATTCAGCTATTAAGCGCGTTGAAGAGTATGGCGGCAAGGTTCGTATGGACATCATGCGTTACCACCCAGAAGACGAACTAAAACAAGCACAAATGGTTTACTTAGAAGACCCGTTTGGCAACCTATTTGAATTCTACTCGCACACATACGAAGACACGTACGCGACTGATTACGAGTAATCGCGCTACCTACCTGTCGTAAGGTAGAAACCGAAACTCCCCCTAAAAAGGATTGGTAGAGATACCAATCCTTTTTTGCGTTTCTTTGATGGGAGAGGAGAAGGGGCACTTAATATTAGAGTAGGGCATAAATCAATCTGTCTTCGGGTGTTCTTTGAACCGCGGTTTGTTTGTGTTGAATGACTAATAAACAAAAATATTTAAGACGTTGTTAAAGTTTACGTTTTAAGGATAAAACCTTTCATGAGCATGACGGAAGAAAGCGTAGTTTATGGAAATATTGCGGGCTCATACCGAATGGTAGCCTTGATAGAGCTGTGACTATACTCAGCACAATATTACTAACCAACAACAACGAAAATAGAGAAACATGCAGAGATTAGTGTTCCCAAATCACATGAAGAAACGACATATCATCTTTACCGCTCTTATTCTTATGATATTAGCCGGATGCACCTCAACGTCGGCTGTCGGCAGTTCTAAAACAAAGGGCTATGCCAAGTCACATGCTCTAGTGGGTAAAGCTTCTTGGTATGGCGATAAGTTCCATGGAAAACTCACAGCAAGTGGTGAGACATACAACATGAATGCCTACACAGCGGCTCATAAAACCTTGCCCTTTGGGACGATCGTGAGAGTGACTAATACAGGCAATAGCAAGTCGGTCGATGTGAAGATTAACGATCGAGGTCCTTATGTAAAAGGCCGAGTTATCGACCTTTCTCACAAGGCATTTGCACAAATAGGTAACGTTAAGAAAGGCACTGTGCCTGTCGAAATTGAGATTGTTGATGACAGCAATACTTTTAGGTACAAGCACTAACCACCTTCAAATACTCTTTTGAATTGTCAACCACAACTATAAACGGTACTAAGAGCTAGGCTGGAACTGGTTAGTAATCAAAAGTGAAGTTGTATTCGTTAAACAGGCTCACATCTTACTAAACTTGTGAGACATAAAATGGCCTACAGTTAAGTTGGGAATATAGAATTGAGTTGCTCCGCCAGGTAAGCCTTGCGAATTACCTCTCATTTCAAGCGCTGTATTTCTTTTGGATTGTGAGCCTGCATCAATCCGGTCCATCCCTTTAAAACCGCCAAACCAAGCATAAACCGGAGATTTTAGTCTCATTTCCAGTAAGTAATCCAATGAACTCCAGTTCTCTTTGATAACTGAGGTCAAACGTCCCCATTCTCTAAGAGATACGCCATTTCGCTGCGCAATTTTTTTCTTTTGTTCTAGTCCTGCATCATGTTGGAAAGGGTCGGTTGGTGACCACCATGGTGAGAGTGTGGTCTCGTCTGTAATTTCGCCTCGCCCTAAAGTTGGATAACCATTGAATTTATATATTGATGTCCCAGCTGGAAGGAGTTCTCTAGTGGGTTGGCCATATTGTAATTGAAAGGCATCTCTTACAAATGTTCCAGGGCCAGTTGGTATGGAGCCAACAATACTCCAGTCTAAATTATGATTTAGTATCACTTTAATACTCCTGCGTGATTCAATATAAATAGTTGAATTTGCGAATCGAATAACTGTCTGAAAAATAGATATTATTTATTTACAATATCACCACCAAGCATTACCTAGCAATATCACTCAGTGTTCATATATGCTTCGGTTTTAATGCAATTGACAAGTGTGTTGGAGGCGTGAGTTGATTCGCTATGTCTATATTTCCCCGTCGAAAATCTACATATAGGATGATTTGCCTCGAAGTAGGACTAAAAATAAGTGAATGAAGGAGATTATCAAATCGACTTTCAACGCTGAACCAACAAGCGACATGTTAACTCTGGAAGGCGTCACTTCTCGTAAGCGACAGATTGGCCCTGAAGTTCAAAAAGCAATTGAGAGCTTATAAGTATTAAGAGAGTTTGGAAAAGGGATTGTTAGAGATACCCCCTTTTTTTTGATAAGCTAATTAACTTGGACTTTAGGACTAAATTCACCAGTGTTTTCGTTGGCAAAATACTAATACCCGCATTGTATAAATATGGTAAAAAGTAGAGTTTGGTTGTTTATATGAAGTGTATAAATAAAAATTTCTTTTTATTTGAGTAGAAATGCACTTTCTGTTGTCCAAAACACACAATGTTTCTACCTAAAGGATTTTATTCTGTATGAGAAAACTAATAATAACAGCTCTTTGTCTTTATATATCTGGCTGTGCAACCAACGGTGCTGTCTGCATTCCTACAGGAGTTAGTATTTACTGTGGTAGTGGTGTCTAATATAAGCAATATCAATTGTGGACAACCAACAGTCAATTAATCTTAAAAATTATTTCCATTAGAATTATAGCCTTGTTCGGTTCTCAACCAAAACTCAGAAAGATCTTCAAATAGGTCGTCGTTGTCTAAGATACTTAAATGGTTTTCGTCGTATCCGAAAATTTGGTCGGCGTTTAATTGAGCTGGGCGCCAAAGCTGGCTTGATAGGTCAATTACGCCATCATTACTGTTGGTATTAAATAGCTCCCCCGAATTGTATCCAAATGCTAAAAAGTGCGGGGTATGGTTTTTAGTCTTACTACCAAATAACTCGGCGATAAATTTTCCGTCTGGATTTAAATCTACCCAGGCTGGCATCACGATAGGGGAGTATTCAACCCCTTGCTTGGCGGATGCCACACCACCAAACGGGGAAGATATGGTGGTGATGCTACTGACAAAATTGCACAACTGCCCGATTTGGCACTGACGAACACTGTTTGTCACGATAAGCCCACCCATGCTGTGCGCCACCACGTGTAATTGTTGGATCTTGTATTCCGTCACTATGGTATGCAGTAGGTTATTCAAGCCTTTCGAACTTAAAACCAGAGATAAGCCAGAAGGGTAGTTGAATACCCATATTTGGTATTTAGATTGATCGATTTTTTCGATTAATGGAGCAAAATCTAAAGCGGTTGCGTTGATACCATGTACAAATAATATAGGGATTTTAGTTGGGTCGTATTCCGACAAAAAGTAGAGTCCAGCATTGCCTTCAAAAAAGAATGTTACCGGCTGCCACATGCCGAGCTTAGCGTTTTCTCGCTTAAAGGGCGGATCCGTTAAACTCACAACGGTGCCTATATCGACAAGATCCAATTCCACTTTCAGTAAAGAAGACAATGAGCGATTAACAAAGGCACTGGGCATGTTATTTTCGTCAATGGTGAGTGAAACTCTTACTGTAGAATTGTCTTGGTGATCATGCAGATTAACGACACTGAATGGTTCGTCAGCTTGTAGGGTTAAATCTTGGTTTTTATCATCAAAGACAAGTAGGTAGTGTATTTTTCTAGATAGCTGCAATTGAATACTGTCGCTATCTATTATGCCATCATAGCCATCAACTTCGCTTTTATTGATATCTTTTATCTGTTGAATAACGACGGCTGAGCCCGACGCTGGTTCGGTCAAAATGATTTGGTACTGGTCGGTATAGGCATCAATTGCGTCTATCTCATTAGATAGATTTCTAAAATTACCACACCCTGATAGCACAGCACTAAATAACAGTACGAAAAATAATCGTCCAGTAATGAACTGCCTCATTCTAATCTCCATGTCAATAAGCTTCGTCCTTCAATCAACAATTTTATACATAAACAAACTGCATGAGTTTTATAGTAGCAAGAAAACAGAGAGTTAGATCATATGTTGTTCTTGAGCATGTCTTTAGATCGCGTCGGTAGTTTCATTACTGATGTAGGAAGCGTTTAGTTATTGGTTCTTTTACCTGAACCCAAAAGCAAACAACCAAGTTAGTAACCGTGGTTATTTGCCTTAGATTTGTTTTTTGTGGTCAAGGAACAAGAGCTTTTAGAAGTTAAAGCGTGTTTTTGTACACCTTACCGTCTTTCATGATCAATTTTTGTGTCTCTGTGTTCGCCACACACGCAACACTTTCCAGTGGGTTGCCGTCGATGATCAATAGGTCGGCATACGCGCCTTCAACAATCTGACCTAGCTTGCCTTCTTGAGCATCAATCGTTTCATCGGCAATCGTTGGGTCAATCTCTCCAATCTGAGTGATCAAGTTATCTTCGATAAGAAGTGATACGTTCTCGATTAGGTTGTTATCAACACCGTTAAATACGTTCGCGTTCGTGATTAGTTTTTTCATAGTCTGCACCTTTTGGATATGAGTTCGTGTCGCTGATGGAGTCATCATATGGGGAGCGGTAGTGGAAGAATGGCCATTTGGTGACACATAATGACGAGACTTATCTTTTGGTGCTTCTTTATATTTTGAAAAATTGCTTTATAGAGGGAAGCGAATTATTGGTGTGATAAATGATCAATCGATAAAAACTAATAATTTCGAATGGAATGGTTGTGGTGTCACCAAATGGTAAGTTTTGCTCCGATTCGAACGCTAAGATGTATTTCAAATCGAGGCTACTTATCCAATGAGAGAGAGACAGAATGACTAAATCAGACAAAGTTTATGGGTTCAACACTCCACAACGTTTATTCGTAGGTTACACGTTAGCCGTGCTGGTGGACTTAGTAGTGCTTAACTTTTTCGATGAGTACTGGGACTTCGTCAACATTGAGTCTTTCACTATTTCTTTGATAGCGGCGTTGCTGCTGCAGTTATTGTTGAAGCTCTCAATTGGCTTAGAGCACAAGATTGCCGAGCACTTCAAAAGTAAACCGGGGACCGCACCTAAGGTTTACCGAGCAATCACTACTTACATCATCTTGGTGGGTTCAAAGTTCGTGATGCTAGAAGCGATTAACTTATTGTTCGGCGAGAAGGTGAGCTTTACAGGGCCTTGGAATGGTGTCGTGGCGTTCTTCGCCGTGGTATTTACGATTCTGATTGCTGAAGTGATTGTATCGAAGATCTACTTTGCTCTTGATGATAAACAAGAATCAAACTTGAAAGAAAAGACAGCATAAGTAGAATTAAACAGAGAGGAGTTCGGAATGAACCCTCAATTGAAAAGGGTTGGCATGTTTGCCAACCCTTTTTGTCTTTTAGCCATCCCACACATCAGAGTGGGCGACTAATTCAGCTTATGCAGACCGATTAATTAGTACTTAACTTGGTAGTTCAGAGTGTAAGTACGGCCGCGGCCTTTGTAGTCATACGCCGCTGAGTCGTAATGAGACGAGTAAAGGATTTGAGCACGTTGACCCCAAACTGTGGTGTAGTCTTTGTTCAGTAAGTTTTGAATACCAAAACCTAGACTACCGACAGGAAGCTGGTAGGTACTCACTAGATCAAACACGGTGTAGCCATCAAGTTTGTTTTTGTCGTCTTCGTAATCAAACATAGTTTGGCTTTGTACTTTTACAGATAGGTCTGTGTCATACCAACCTGCCCAAGCACTTGCTTTAGAAGTACTTGCACTTCCTGCAGATACATCTTTCCAACTGTCGTTACCTTTCACTTCAGAGGTGACGTAGTGACCAGAAGCACCCAGTTGAATGTTGTCATGTACCCAGTAAGAAGCCATCGCCTCTAGCCCGTATACTCGCTTTTTGTCATTGATGTTTTCAATCAGCAGTGTCTTTCTGTTGTACTTCACTGATTTGTCAGATTGTGAGTAATAAGCCGCGGTTTGCAAGCTTAGCTCGCCAGTATCAAGGCGGTAACCTAACTCGAAACTGTTGGTTTTGATACCAGACATTTTTGAGTCATTAACGTTGATGCTGTCGTTGAGTTTCCAGTGATCGCCAACGAGCTTGTAGCTACCTTGTCCGTAGTATTTAGCTGGGTCTGCAAGGTCGAAGCCCTGTGAGAAGTTTGCCCAGACTTGAGACTCGTTAGTGAGGTGGTAGATCGTACCTAGGTTAAATAAGCCAACACCGTAATCCGTTTCACCACCTGGTACTGCGTCTGCTGTTTTTCCTTTACCTGCAGCAATTTTCTTCTGCTGGCTGTAGCCGACAAAATCATCAATCTTGTTAGAGATGTATTGGTAGCGGAATCCACCTTCCACCGTCCAATCATCGGTGATCGCATAGTCAGATTGTACAAAGCCCGCGATAGAGCTGACTTTAACACCTGCATAGCGACCCACTTGTGCATAGGTCTTGTTAATTAAGTTGCCTGAATTGTTCGCAATGGTGCGATCGTAAAGCGCTTGATTGCTATCAAGCTGATCTTGATACGCATCGATACCATAAACAATATTGAACTTATTGAAGCTCTTAGCCAGTGCTGTTTTTAATGAAATAACATCGGTAATTTGTTGACCAGAAGATTGGAAGTAAGGCGTGTAAGTTTGGTCTTCTTTACGGTACGAAGCTTCAGCAATAAACTGATGCCCAAGGAATTGATCATCGACGTAAGAGGCACTCAGCATGATGCGCTCAGTTCCGTGTTCGCGATCCGAGTAAAACCCTTTGCGTACGTCAACAAAATCGCGCCCGGTGATGTATAGGCCGTAAGGAGAGTTCTGCTGGCTATCGTAATATTGTGCTAGGAAGTTGAGCTTTTTGGTCTCAGACAGGTTCACGCCGACAGTTGTCAGGAAATCTACCGTCTTGTTGAACTGCAGTGAGCCTTGTGAAATGTCAGGAGTAACAATATCGCCATCTGCATCGAATACACCTTGTGTCTCGGTGTAAACCACAGAAGAGCGAGCTTGAACTTTGTCGTTACCGCCAGAGATAGATTGACCGACTTTGTAATCGAAATCTTCACCTGAATTAAAGCCCGATGAGCCACCGACATAAGATTCGAATTCTAACTCTTCACCTTGCGCTTTTTTGGTGATGATGTTGATGACACCACCAGAAGCACCGGCACCGTAGATAGACGTTGCGCCCGATAATACTTCGATACGATCAATATTAAATGGGTCGATGGAATCTAAGTGACGGCTGATTTGGCGAGAGGATTGCAGTGATACACCATCAATCATGACGAGCATCTTACGGCCACGTAGATTCTGACCATAGTTAGTACGGGCGCCGCTGCTTACATCTAAAGAGGGGATGCTCGCCGATAGAATTTCGCCTAGTGATTTACCACCACGGTATTCCTGTTCGATTTTATCGGCGTCGATGTACCAAACGGTTCCAGGGATATCGCTGATCGCTTTAGGCGTTCGGCTAGCGACAACCACCATGTTTTCTTCGGTTGTGTATTCTTGTGCTTGGGCTGTAAACACTGTGCTTGCTGCGACAATCGCTAGCGCAACGGTGGAAAGCTTGAAACTTCCTTTTTCGGTTTTCATTTTGTTCTCAATCTTGATCAATAAAAGGCTGCACAAAGACTCATATTTGTGCGATGACTTTGTTATTTTTATAAGTAAACAAGCGTTCATCTTTACTGGTTAGTAATAAATGAAGCCTCCTAAATTAGAAAAGAGGTTAACCGTGGTCACTTACTTATGGCCCCAAACATACTCATCTCGATATCTTTCAAGTTTGTATACGTTCGCATTCACGCCACCTAAGCGGTTACTACTCCCATAGTTAAAGTACGAAGCATTATCGTTAAGTTTATCAATTCTAAATAAGAATCATTATTATTGTGTTTTTGTTGCGAAAATACAATATGAAAATGCAATTTTCTTTTATAGATTTGGAATTAGTTGCTTGGCAGGGTTGTTAGCCACAGGGAAAAGTAGGGATAGTGCCTTGTACCGTAAGTGTTGAAGCGGATGTGAAGCCTACAATTCAGCAGGTGTTAAGTGCAGGAACTATCGTGATAGTGAGGTAAGAAGTCGTGTTTTTTATGGTAGAAGGACACGATAAAGGGCAGCCATGATTTGACTGCCCAAGTGGTTAACTGTTTTTTGCCATGATGCTGTTGATTAAACTTTCTCGCTGCTCCATAGAGACTGTCATTACGTCGTTGTAGGTACGTTTCATGACACGAATATCATTTTCCAGTAATTGAGCTAATTTTGTCGAAGCCGTTTGGTTGTTACCTTCGAGCACCAACTCGATGATCTCTAGGCGACGCTGACATGATTTAGTGACTGAAGATTGAATGTGCATCGAAACCAGATCGGTCGCTTTACGCAGGCGATTATGTTGCTGCATGGTGCTTAATAAAAAGCGGTTTCCTGAACATGCGGCAAGCAGCTCATGAAACTCGGCACTGAGGCTAAAGAGTTGGCTGGCGTTGACAGATTCTGGGTTCGCAATAGCTTGAGCATGGCGATCTCGGCAGCTTTCAATCACACTGTTATCAAGTGTCCATGTTGGTTCGAGTAGGCCTGCAGGCTCGAAAATGAGTCGGCATCGATAGCTTTCAGTGTGCCTTTCTAGTGTATTTAGAACACCATCAAGCTGCCATTTGTATCCTGGGCTACGACGAAAAATGCCGTCGCTTTCCAACAGGCGTAGCACGCTTTGCATCTCACCACGGTTGGCATCATAACGTTGTTGCAGGTCTTTCTCGGAAAACGACTGACCTAACTCACTAAAGAATAAATCCATGAGTACACGCAGGTATAACTGTTCTTGGCGAGGTTGTTGGTCGTTGTCTTGGCCTGAAATGTCGATATCTGCCGCATCGGTTTGCAATACCGCTCCCTTATAAGGGACGACTTTAGTGATGCCTTGCGCTGACAAGTGCTTTAACACTGCTCGAATAGGGCTTCTCGATACTTCGAATTGTTGTGCCAATGACGATTCGTTAAGGCTGCTTCCCGCTTTCGCGTCGTCGGCTTTTAGCCTTGCGATGACCTTGAATAACAAATTTTGTTGGAGCTTTGTAATTGTCGTTATGTCCATGACGCTCAGAGTATGTGTTTAATCTTGATTCCATGGTAAACACAAAAAGGCTTAAATACCATAAATTGTGTTTTTGTAACCAAAAGACAATGTTAATCGACCTGTTGCAATGGATAGGTTGGTTGGTAATTTAGCGGTTTATTGGGAATTGATCGGTAATTGATAGCTTTGTTGGCAAGTGTGTTAATGAGTAAGTAAGAAGAGAGCCCGCTTAAAGCCTCGACTTCAAATGGAGGCTTCAAACGGGGGGCTTTAAGCGGAGAAATTGACTTCTCGTGTGTGCTTATTTTCTCATTAGATAGAGGAAGTAGCCGCCACCAATCAGAGAGGCTAATAACCCCGCAGGGAACTGCCAAGGGAACCATAGCGTACGACCAATCCAGTCGGCAGCAACCATGATGATAGCGCCTAATAATGCTGCAGTGAGCATTTGAGGAATCGCGCGATATTGGTGAAGCGAGCGAGCCATGTGCGGCGCCAATAATCCAATGAAACTTAATGGCCCAATGACGATGGTGCACAGCGTTGTTAGTGCCGCGACTAGCAAAAGCAAAGCCAATCGAACAGCGGTTGTGTTCATACCTAGGCTGCTTGTGGTGACGTCCCCTAAGTTAATCAGCTCTATCCAGCGATTCAATGACAGCGCCACTGCACTGGTGATGGAAACCCCAACGGCGAGCAAAATGACATCTTGATTAGCGACTAAATAAGTCGATCCTGAAAGCCAAGTGAGGAGCGCGGTTGCATTCTCATTACCCGAGCTCATTGTGATGCGCAGTAGAGCGTCGAGCCCTGCACTTAGCGCTATGCCTGTTAACAAGGTTTGCGTTGGGGCGAAATTGTGTTTTCTTCCCATCAACCAAACCACGGCAGTCACTGAAGTTGCGCCGAGTGTACCAAGCAGCATTTGCTCTTCTCGGCCGACTGCTGTGCCAAATAGTGTGCCGAGCACTAACGCCAGAGCAGCCCCTGAGCTGATCCCCAATACTTCGGGGCTCGCCATTGGGTTGTTTGAGATGCGTTGAATAATCGTGCCTGCAAACGCAAGCCCGATCCCTGCCAATAGAGCAACTAATACACGTGGTAGACGCAGATCGAATAGCGATGGGTTGAGTTCAAGATTCCAACCGAACTGGTTTTTACCTACTGTAAGGGCAAGAACACACATTACCATCAATAGTACTGACATTGCGGCCAGTACTTTACGCGTATCAACGAATTTGTAGTGCTCAATGGTTTCACTGCGGTTTTTGAGATCGGACTGCAGCTTGGTACGTTGCAGTAACCACAATAAGAAAGGAGCACCCAGTAGCGCCGTCATTGCGCCGGTAGGGAGCAATTCGCCACCGAAGCCAGAGAAGGGCTGAATCACTAAATCTACAATCAATAGAATGAAGCTGCCTACCAACCCACTGACCAGAATCTGTTTCGCGAGTGCTCTTACACCGATAAGCCTAGCGATAGCAGGAGCCACAATGCCAACGAAACCGATTAAGCCTACTTCACTGACTACGGCTGCAGTAATAAATATCGCCAACGATAAGCAAAGCAATTTGATTTGTTTGATGTTGACACCAAGTGAAGTAGCGACATTATCGCCAAATTGCAGCGCTGATAATGGACGCTGTAAAACCAATAATAACAAGGTAGGGATAGAGACTAGCGGAAGCAATATCTGCACGCTCGACCAATCATTCTGATTCAGTAGACCGGCCCCCCAAACAAAAATACTGGTAAGCCGTTGTTCATGCAGCATGAGCAACATGGTGTTGAGTGAGCCTAAAAATAGGCTGACAACCATACCGGCTAACACCATGTGTAATGGTGAAAAGCCTCGTGCAGAACTTAAGGTAAAAACTAAGCCTGTTGCAAGGCAGCCCCCGATGAAAGCGGAAATAAACCCTGGGATAGCTAGGTTAGCAGGAATTAAAAGGATCCCTAATACCATGCCGAGTTCTGCGCCCGAAGCAACACCCAATGTGGTAGGTGAGGCAATGGGGTTACGCAGTACAAATTGCATCACACACCCAGCGACTGCCAGTGCAAAACCACAAATGAGAGCGACGGTAAGCCTAGGTAAATAGGTGAGGTGAGTAATCAGATGCTGATAATTTGAAGAATCAAAGTGAAACAGCGTATCCCAAATCAAGCCAACCCCTTGCGAGTAAGGAGCGGTAATTTGCAGTAGCGAGCTGATCAACAAAACTGCAGCGATAGACAGCACTGCAGGCTTGATATTGAATTGCCTGGTGAGGGTTTTTTCGATCTTTACGGTAGCCATTATTTTTGGATAAGCAGTTCGGTAATGTGGTCACTAAACCTTTGAGCAGCGATTAGCCCACCGAAGGTCCAGATGGTAGGAAGTTCGTAAACGGAGTCTGTACGCGTAAACGCCATCGCTTGCCAAAGAGGGGATTGAGTCAGTTTCTTATGCTCTTCTTCCGTTAGCGGGCCAAAGATCATCACATTCGTCTGTTGGTGTTCAGCGAGCCTTTCAGTGCCTGTAGTGGTAAAACCCCAGAGGTTTGTCTGCTCTTGCCAGTCGTTTTTAAGACCCATGCTGCTTATGGTGGCTTGCGCTAATGAACCTTGGCTATGAATGCGTAAGGTTTTGTCGTTAATAAAGCGTGCAAAAATCAGTGGTTTGTCTGAGTTGCCTGCGGCACGTATTTTTTCACCGTTATCGCTTAATCTCTTGTTTGTCTCATCAATCACTTGTTGGGCGCGTTGTGCTTTGTTAAATAGCTTGCCTAAAGAGAGGGTAACCGAAGTTGCGGATTCAAGTGGTTGTTTCTTTTTGCTGTAGACACTGTAAACCAAGACAGGTGCGATTTTATTGAGCTGGTGGTAGGCCGCCACCATATGCTCACTGATTAAAATGACGTCAGGTTTGAGTTCTGTTAGTAGCTCTAGGTTTGGTTCTCTTCGGGATCCCACATCTGTCGCGTCTGCATTTAACGCAGGTTTTACCACCCATTGCTGATAACCTTGTGCGTCTGCCACACCTTGCAACTCAACGCCTAGGCTTAATACGGTTTCGGTGAGTGCCCAATCTAAAGCCACCACTTTTTTAGGCGTAGCATCGAAAGAGGCACTGCCCATTTCATGTTTGATTTCTAGTGCGTGAACGCTCTCTAGAGCAAGGACATTGAAAGCTAATACTGTGAACAGCATGGTGATGAACTTTTTCACAACAGGTTCCTTTTGATTTAAGGGATGTAGCTGATAGGTTGCCCTGTCTCAGGGTGCTTAAAGAGCGCAAGCTCCATTCCGTAGATTTGCATCAGTGTTTCTGGCGTCATCAAATCTTTAGGCGAACCGGAAGCGATCACTTTTCCAGAATGAAGCGCAATCAAATGATCACTGAATTTGGCGGCCATGTTGACATCATGAAGCACCATGATCACGGTTAAGCCGAGTGACTGATTAAGCTCTCTAATTAAAGCGAGCAATTCATGCTGGTGCGCGACATCGAGTGCTGAAGTTGGTTCATCAAGCAAAATACATTGGCTTTGCTGAGCAAGTAGCATAGCGACCCAAGCTCTTTGTCTTTCTCCGCCGGAAAGTGTTGCGACAAATCGGTCAGAAAAGGCGTTAAGGCCAACTTTCTCAATCGCTTCGTCTACGATGGCATAATCATCTTTGCTGTAACGTCCAAATGCGCCTTTCCATGGATAACGGCCAAAGCAAACCAATTCACGAACGGTCACGCCATCAGTAATCGGTGGGTGCTGCGGCAGGTAGGCGACTTGGTGTGCAAATTCAAGGTTACTGTATGAGGCGAGTGGTTGCTCATTGAAGAAAACGTCACCTTCTGTTGGCGTGTTTTGTCGACTTAACAGTTTAATGAGTGTCGATTTGCCACATCCATTATGACCAAGCAAGGTGGTGATCTTCTTTGGTTCAAAGGTCAAAGTCGTTGGCGAAAGGATTTTCTTACCGTCGATTTCGAACGAGGCATTGGTAAGTGTGTACATAATGCAATATGAAGTTGAGTTATGGGCTGCTAGCCGCTAATGTAACACAGTGAAATCAAAATGATAATTATTCGCCAAATCAATCTATTTATCATTGTAATGTGCTCGTGCCCACTACGAACCTACCAACCTTACTCTAGCGCCTTCGATATTATGTCTGTGATACAAAATAAAAAATTTCAACTATTGGCTATAAGTCTTGCTTCGGCTCTTATGGGAATTGGGCAAAACGGCTTACTCGTTTCACTGCCTTTTCTTGTTGAACAGTCTGCATTCAGCCTACCTACGTGGTCGATTCTTATCGCGGTAGGAAGCATGTTATTTTTGCCATCTGCGCCGTTTTGGGGAAGGCAGAGCGACAAATATGGACCTAAAAAAGTAGTCATTCAGGCACTGATAGGCATGGCTATCAGCTTTGCTTTGTTGTGTTTTTTCGCCATGTTTAGCAAACAGGGGCAGGTATTCGAGTTTTGTTTGATTGGGCTGGTGGTCGCGCGAATTATTTATGGTTGTACGGTGTCTGGAATGGTGCCTGCGAGTCAGCATTGGGCGATATTATTGTGTGGTGAGAAGAACCGTTTACAGGCCATTACATCAGTGAGTCTTGGCCTAAGTGTTGGTCGATTAATTGGGCCTTTGGTCTCCATTTTAGCGTTAAAGTTATCGCCTTTTGCCCCCCTATTCGTGATGATCTTTTTGCCGTGTGTTGCTTTACTTGTCACGATGTTGTTACCACCCCCTAAAAAAGAAACTCGGAAGGCTGAAGGAATAGGGCAAGCACCTTGGTTACCGAATAAAACATTACTGCCTTTTTTATCTTGCGGGTTGTTGTTGTGTGCCGCAGTCGCGTTGTTGCAATACAGTTTTTCTCCATTGATCTATTCGATCACCCGTTGGTCTACCGATCAAATAAGTGACACGATCGGGATTCTTTTGACTATCAGTGCTGCCTGTACTTTTGCTACTCAACTCTTGGTTATCAAAAAAGAAAAGCTGACACCGTTTGTTATGTACCGTTGGGGGGCATTTGGTCTGCTTGTCGGCTTTGGAATGTTATTGATCCCCAGTATGTGGGCGTTAGCTATGGCGATGGTACTGACCGCGATTGGCGCAGCGCTAATTGTTCCTGCTTACACGTTATTCGCCACCGAAAAGCAAAGTGATGCTCCGGGTGCAGCCGCAGGGTATATCGCCATGTCTCATACTCTAGGCTATGGCGTTGCTTCATTATTTGCGTTTACTTCAACCTTGAACCCTCTGTATCCCATCTACTTATGTGGGCTATTTTCTGTACTGATTTTTGCGACGACTTATGTTGTAAAAATAAAGGGAAATACCAAGCTCGCAGAGCAAGCTTAATCTTATATTTCCCCTGATACTTTTTAGTGAATCAGTTAACAGCCGCAAGCAAACGGCTTTGTGTCAAACTTTGATTCGCTAATTTGTGTCTTTGAAAGCAGCGTCTTCGAGAAGAGTGTCTTCGAAAACAGTTTTCCCGTTCAACACTGTCATTAACACCTGTGTTTCTGCGATTCCTCTTGCTGACAACGTGGTGATGTCTTTGTTGAGAATCGCGAAGTCCGCTGATTTCCCTACCTCAATAGAACCCGTGATGTCGTCGATACCAAGGCTCTTAGCTGCATTGATGGTGTAAGCGTCTATCGCGGTATAGATATCAGTTAAGCCTGTTTGGCCCATGATTAAGCTGTTCGCGATGCCGACCAAAGGGTTGATATCGTGTACATTCCAGTCACTGCTTAAGGTGATATTGGCGTCAGTCTTGAGTATCGCGTCTAGGTTCATCATGGCTTTGGCACGGCGAGCACCAAGGAAGGCTTCGGCCCATTGGTGTTGGTGCCTTGCAACGTAATCGGAACCGACTTGGAAATCCGCCGAGACATTGAGTTGCTTGAAGCGGGGAACGTCTTCATCATTGATTAACTCAACGTGGGTTAGGGTGTAAGGCTTTTGTGAACCTTGTTTACGCACGCTTTCAATCGCATCTAGTGATTCACGAACGGCACCATCACCAATCGCATGAATGTGAGCACTAAAGCCGATTTTATCGAGCGCGGTTAGCCACTCTTTCATCTGTGCTGGTGGAATATAGTTTAGGCCATTGGGAGACTGTGGCAGATAGGTATCTAAATAGGGCGCGAGTGTTTTTGCTGTACCGTTAATGAAGATGCCATCGCTGTACATTTTTACCTGATCGACGAGTAGAAGACGGCTTTTATCATCTGAATACATCTTCTCGAAGACTTCTAATTGAGAGGGTATCGCCATTGATGGGTAAACCCAAGGGCGTAATGAAACGCGAGCAGTCAAATCTTGGTTTTGCTCCGCTTCTAGCCAAACGTCATACCAACCTCGCTTCCAATACATCCGGCCGTCACCAATGGTGGTAATGCCGTGCGCAGCGGCTTCTTCAAGACCGAACATTAACCCTTGGTAGCTTTGTTCAAAGAGCTCGCTTTGGCTGTTCCACGCCATCTCCATAATTTGGTCGCCAGCATTATCTAATAAGATACCATTGAGCTTGCCGCTGTCTTGGTCTTTTAAATAAGCGCCACCTTGTGGGTCTGGAGATTGTTGGCTAATTCGCGCTATTTTCAGTGCCTTTGAGTTAACCCACATTGAGTGTGAAGTTTGCTCCATGATCACCACGGGGCGATCAGGGAAGATGCTGTCGATGATCTCAAGTGGTGTGTATTCAGAGTCGCTGTCGAGTGTCGATTCCAAAGAAAAGCCATAACCCATCAGCCAGCCTCGACCATTGGTTTCGCTATTGATTTTACACGCTTCTAAGTAAGGGATTTGCTCTTCTAATGTGGCTTCAGAGTCTAGTTCGCAATTGCCACCCAGCTCTGAAGCGGCTTCGAAAACATGGTTGTGATTATCAATGAACCCCGGCAAGACAAAAGCGTTCTCCAAGTCGATGATATCAGTATTCTGCCCTTCAAAAGTTTGCGTCTGTTCGCGGTCACCGATGAAGATGATCTTGCCTTTATGGGTAACGATCGAGTCTGACTCGCGATGCCCATATATGTCGGCATTGGTAAAGATCTGGTCTGCGGTTAGGCTTTGAGAAACAGCCGATGGCACAGCGCCTAAGCTGGCGAGTAAGGCAATCCATGCAGTGCGTGGCAAAGTGAGCTTATTGTTCATTATTATTTATTCCATGTTCCACTGTTTAGTCAGTATAGAAAGCGAGTGATAAGAATCATATCGCGAATTTTTAATAATAAAGTGTCCGTAGTTGCTCTCCTGATTAAGTTAACTTGCCGTATATTTTGCGGTGACTCCCACTTAGCACCGAACATCAATGAAACATCACTGATTCTTTCGCAGACTAAACCATTCACATAAGATTCTGAATAAATGACAGTTAGGTGAACTTTAAAAATGGATTTAACGTATTACCAAGGATGTAAGTTTATGTTTTCACAAGGCTTACTCGCATTACTAATAAAAACAAGCCGAGGTTAGGATGAAAAAAATATTATTGCTGCTTAGTGTGATTCTATTGGGTGGTTGCGTGGGCATGCCTGAAACAGTAAAGCCCGTTCAACAGTTTGAATTGGATCGATACTTAGGAAAATGGTACGAAGTGGCTCGTTTGGATCACTCGTTTGAGCGTGGCTTAGACAACATCAGTGCCGAATACAGCCTACGTGATGATGGTGGCGTTAAGGTAATTAACCGCGGCTATTCGGCTGAAGATGGCGAATGGAACGAAGCGGAAGGCAAGGCGTATTTTGTCGAAGGTTCTGAACAAGGCTATTTGAAAGTGTCTTTCTTTGGCCCTTTCTATGGCGCTTATGTGGTATTCGAGTTGGACAAAGAGAACTACCAATACGCGTTTGTTTCGGGCCCAGATACTGACTACTTGTGGTTACTTTCAAGAACACCAGAGGTTGCGCCAGAAGTGATGGAGAAGTTCAAAGCGATGTCTAAAGAGCGCGGCTTCAATACTGATGAATTGATTTACGTTGAGCACAGAAAATAAGCTGAGCACGCTAGGTTAACGATAGTTGATTGAGAAAAAGGAACAGGTGATGAGTGCATCTGTTCCTTTTTTATTGGTTTGGTTTTGTATGAACTAGCCTTGTCGACGAACCTGCAACACGCTGAGCACCGATAGTGAAATGAAGAATGCTGGGTCGCTCCAGCCAAAGCCAACAAAGATTCCTGTAAACGCTGCATACAATGTGATGATGGCGCCAAGCATATTCGTAACCACCAAACCTTGGATGAGTTTTTTAGCTGATACTCCGGGTTCAATGTCTCTAAGTAACCAGCTTATCGCGGCAATACCACCAAGGAAGATACTGGTGTGCTGAGAGAGAAAATAGGCGTGCTTATCGTTAATTTCTACGCCGTACATAGGCCACATGACCGTTGGTAGGAAAAACAACGCGAAGGCAAACCCTGCGTAAATGATGCCGTGTAGGCTTAAAAACGTTTTATTGTTCATTAGTATTCTCTCTATTTCGCGTCTTTCACTATTCTGCATTCATTGCACGATGACTATTTTCTACTCAGGAATATACAGCTGAATTAGCCGTTGATTGGGCCTTTGTTAATGGTAGTTAACGGCTGGTTTACGTCAAAAATCATGCCGTGAACTTCATCCACGCCCATCGCTTTTAAGCGTGCGGCATGCATTGTTAGGTAATTTTCTGCGCTGAGTTGGTCTTCGAAAAGGTAGACACCACCGCCCAGTTTTTTGGCTTGGTTTTCTGTCCAGATTTTCCAGATCATGCCTGGTTCATTGTTGATAGATTTTGCTAGGTCAACCAGTGCGTTCGACATCTCTTCGCCAAATGGGCCGTTAAATTCAAAGTCGACTTGTAGTAGTTTCATTGTGTTTCTCCGTTTAACAAATTCCGCTAAAAATAGGTGTTTAAGACAAACAAGCCATTCTCGTTTGTTGTTGAGATTTATATTGCCTGTTGAAATAGATATTACCTGTAAAAAACAGACAGAAAAGTTCATAATATAGTTAATAACTGTCAGGATTTTAGACCGATGAGATTGAAAACTACCCTTGACCAATGGCAAACCCTTTACGAGATTGACCGCGCAGGCAGTATTCAGGCTGCGGCACTGCAATTGAACAAGAGCCACACCACGCTGATCTATGCGCTGAGAAAGTTGGAGGATCAATTAGGCGTGACTTTAGTGCAGGTTGAAGGTCGTCGGGCTGTGCTATCGGAAGACGGAAAGTCACTGCTGCGCCGAGCGAGTAGCATGTTGGAACAAGCTCGCGAGCTAGAGTTGATCAGTGAACAACTGGCGAAAGGTGTTGAGTCTGAAATTGTGGTGGCGGTTGATCACTTGTGTTGTCTTAAACGTCTTTATCAACCGATGGCTGCATTTTTGGCGGAGAACAACACCACATCAATACAAGTGATTGAAACATCACTGTCTAAAACAACGGAAATGGTCACCCAAGAACGAGCCGATGTGGCTATCATCAACCTGCCTATTACTAATTATTCAGCAGAAGCCTTTGGTTTTACGATGATGGAGCCAGTAGTTGCTAGCTCACATCCGTTAGTAAGTGCCGTTTCAGTGTCGTTGAATCAACTGTCGTCTTTGCCACAAATAGTGGTGAGGGATTTAGGTGCTCAAGCTAACCAAGGCAGCAAAAAGCAAGGGAACAAAAAGGATGTAGGCTGGTTAAAGTCGAGTCAGCGTATTACGGTCGATAATTTCGATCATGCGTTTGGCGCGGTAGAGCAGGGAGTCGGGTATTGTCGACTACCAAAGCACATTGTTGAAAGTCGAGGAAGTGACAAGCTCACGGTGTTGAATGTGGAAAATGGCAGCGGATACCAAGTCCCGCTTCATCTCACTTTGCCAAAAGGAGCAAAGACAGGCTCTGCTGCAAAACGGTTCTACGAGTTACTTCTTGAGTCAGCTGCTCCTGCTAACTAACCTTCATTCATTTGGGCTCAAACTAGCGAGGTTGGTTGCCGTTTAAGAATAGTGCAACACATTCACGCGTGTAATTCAGTCTTTCATTATCAGACTCGCCGCTGTCGTGTCCGAAGAATGCCCAATAAGCCGACTTACCATGAAACATCAGTAACAATTGTCGTGCAGCAATGATCGGTGAACTTGATGTTGCAAGCGCTAAGTCACCCGAATCTATTTTCGACTGCAAATAATCAGCGAGTAACTTAGTGGTCTTCTGTGGCCCAGTTTCTAAATAGATTGAGGCGATCTCTGGATGCGTATTCGCTTGGCTAATGGCATTTTGGAAGGTTTGTCTAGATTGCTCATCAAGTAACAAATCTTGAAACTTCACACCAAACTTCACCAATTCTTCTTCCAAAGTGGCATTCATATCAAAGGCAGCAGGACTGAGTTCTCGCTCCGCACATCTGGTTTGCATGCAGGTTTCGAAAAGTTCGTCTTTGTTTTTAAAGTGGGAGTAGACCGTTTGCTTAGAAACGTTCGCTGCTTTGGCTATCTGATCCATATTGATCTTGAAGCCATGATCAGAGAAAAGTTGGCTTGCTGCGGTTAAGATCTGAGATCTCTTCTGTTCACTCTTGATGATTTTAGTCACGTGCTGTTTCTCGTTACTTGCTTGGTACTTGGTGTTGCTCAGTTCAATGCATTTCGTTCTGCGCTAAGCATTATGCTTTTTGTGATGGTTTTATCAATCATTAATGATGAAACTTATTTTTAACACAATCAAACTAGACAGTCTAGTTTGATTTGGTTAGTCTAAAAAAGAACATAATTGAGTACCGCATAGGAACAGTACGTATGTATAAATTGATGAAGGGAAGCGCAGTGGCAGTGGCGTTGTCGGCTTTTCTTGTTGGATGTGGCGAAAAGGAACAGGCCCAAGAGTCGGTTGATTCAACCACTGAAACGACTTCGAGCGTCCAAACCATTTTAACCGTGGAAACGATGGCCTTGGTGCAATCTTCCTCTTATGCGGTACAGCGTGAATATGTTGGTGTGGTAAAAGCAGGGCAACAGGCGAATCTTGGTTTTGAATTGGCGGGTAAAGTAAACGAGATTCTGGTGGATGTCGGTGACACAGTAACCGAAGGTCAACCCTTAATCCGGTTAGACACCCAGCTGTTGCAGACTGAATCGAGCCAACAGAAAGCGCAAGCTGAAGAAGTCAAAGCACAACTGAGCCTTGTGGCGGCAAACCTGAAACGTCAACGCTCACTGAAAGCAAAGGGCTTCAGTGCCGAGGCTGAGATTGATTCTCTTACTAGTGAACAACGTGTATTGCAGGCGAACTTGCTGCGTATTGATGCTTCAGTAAAAGGCAATCAATTGAAGCTAGTGAAATCGACAGTTCTTGCTCCTTATTCTGGCACCATCGCAACCCGTTTTGTCTCGCTTGGAGATGTGGTGAATGTAGGGAATCCAACTCTTACACTGCTCGCTTCTGAGGGCAAAGAGGCCTTCATCGGTATTCCTGCTCATCAAATGAAAAAGGTGACTTCACTTTCCGCACCAAGTATTCGAGTCGGGCGAGAGGATTTTGCTGTGAGCCTGTTGAATCCGGGCGCAATGGTCGACACACAATCCCGCAGCGTCGGCTTACGTTATCTGTTCCCCGAGCAATCTTCGGTATTGGAAGGGCAACTTGCCTATCTTCAGTTTGATGAACAGATTGATGACCAAGGTTACTGGGTGCCATTAACCGGTTTGATTGATGGTTTGCGCGGTGTGTGGAACATCTTTGTCATTGGTGAAGGCAACAAAGTTGAACGACGAAGTGTTCAGGTGTTGTTTGCTAACAATCAACAAGCGTATGTGAGTGGTGCAATCGAGGATGGCGAACAGGTGATCGCAAGTGGTTTACATCGCTTGGTTCCTGGTCAAATCGTGAAGCCAGTCAGCGTAGCTGAGTAGGTAATAGTATGAAAATTATAGAGACTATTTCCAATACGCGACTGCTCATCTTGATGACAGCGCTGCTGATGGTGAGTGGTATTTCTGCGTTCATGACGCTGCCGCGTGCAGAAGACCCGGTGATCATCAACCGTTACGCCAACATCACAACCAGCTTTCCCGGAGCCAGCGCAGAACGTGTAGAAACGCTAGTCACTGAGGTGATTGAGAACAAGTTGCGTGAGTTGAGTGAAGTTAAACTCGTGAGTTCAACCTCAAGGCCGAGCGTGTCTATTGTCACGTTAGAATTGAATGACACTATCACCGAGCCAGAACCGGTTTGGTCGCAAGCGCGTGACAAACTATCTGACATCGAATCCATATTACCTGCGGGTTCGCATTCTCCCGATCTCGACAGTGACCATACCTACGCTTTCACGACCATTGCTTCTCTGACTTGGTCTGGTGCAGGCGAGCCAGATCGATTAACCCTCGGCCGTTATGCCAAAGAGCTCGCCAAGCGATTAAGAACCTTGTCGGGCACTGAATTCGTTGATGAATATGGGATGCCACAAGAAGAGATTCAAATCAGTTTACGTACTGCGGACGCATCGGCGTTAGGGCGTTCAAGTACCAATATTGCTGAGTCGCTAGAAGGGGCCGATGCGAAAAACTCTGCGGGTGAATTGGTGAGTGCTTATTCCCGTTTTGGCTTGGAAATTGAGTCTGAACTGGACTCTATTGAGCGTATCAAGCAAGTGCCAATTGCCACCGACAGCAATGGTCACATTATCCGTATGGAAGACATTGCTTCGGTGAAACGTGGTGAGAAAACCCCTCAAGATCAGATTGCCATTATCGATGGTGAGCCGGGTGTGATTGTCGCGGCAAGAATGCATCCTGATCTGCGAGTCGATAACTGGACGTCACGAGCTAACGCTCTGATTGGCAAGTTTGAGCAAGAGTTACCAAGTAACGTTAAGGTGACAGTGCTCTTTAATCAGCAAGGTTATACCGAGACTCGCTTAGACGATTTAGGCAAGAGCTTGATGATCGGCTTTGGTCTGATTTTGGTTGTTCTGTTTGTCACTTTAGGCGTGCGTGCAGCGATCTTAGTCGCGATTTCCCTGCCGTTAACCTCATTATTAACCCTGTCAGTTATGAAAATGACCGGTCTGCCGATTAACCAGATGTCGGTGACGGGCTTAATTGTGGCGCTCGGGATCATGGTCGATAACGCGGTGGTGATGGTCGATACCATTCAAGCGTATCGTTTGAAAGGGCAGCACCGAGCGGAAGCGACCATGAATGCATTGAAGCATTTATGGGTGCCGTTATTAGGCTCAACCTTAACCACCGTATTGGCGTTTGCCCCGATTATCTTGATGCCGGGTGCATCGGGTGAGTTTGTCGGTGGTATAGCGATTACCGTTTCTTTCTCGTTGATCGGTTCTTACATTATCTCGCACACCTTAATCGCAGGCTTGGCGACTAAGCTACTGCCCAAGCAACTCAGTGATGTCGATAAGAAAGGTCAACACCATTGGTACATGACGGGCTTAAGAATCCCAGCATTAACACGTTGGTTCTCATCTTCTGTTCGATTTGGTGTGACGCATCCAATCATCACTATAGCTCTTGTGTTATTGGTACCGTTTACCGGTTACTGGAGTATGTCTCAGCTGACAGAGCAATTCTTCCCGCCATCAGACCGAGATATGTTTGAGATTCAGGTGTACATGCCGCCTCAAGCAAGCATTTATGCGACCAAGAATATCTCTGAGAAAATAGACGATATCATTCATCGCTATCCAGAAGTGGAGCGCATTGATTGGCTAGTGGGCGCTAACTTCCCATCTTTTTATTACAACTTGCAAGCAAGGCAAAACAACGCGCCGTACTTCTCGCAAGCAATGGTGAAAACAGAAAACTTTGAACAAGCCAATGCGCTAATTCCAGAACTTCAAAAGGTGCTAGATAAAGAAGTACCACAGGCGCAGATCTTGGTGCGTAAACTGAACCAAGGGCCTCCATTTACCGCGCCCGTTGAACTGCGTGTGTATGGTGAAAACCTCGATACGTTGAAAGCGATTGGTGAGGATGTGCGATTGATTCTGGCAGGAGTTCCTCATGTCACTCACACAAGGGAAACGCTGCAACCGGGTACGCCAAAGGTGTGGTTGAAGGTCGATGAAGACACCGCAAAACTTAACGGAATTTCACTCAATCAGTTTGCGGGCATGTTGCAAACCACGCTGACTGGTCGTGAAAGCGGCTCGGTAATTGAGGGCAGTGAATCTGTACCAATCCGTGTTCGAGTTGCGGATGACGCGCGTGAAAACTTGGCGCATTTGAGTAATATTCGCTTGCCGATAAGCTCTGAGGTGTACTCAACCGGTATCAATGTTTCTACTTTAGCTGAGCTTGAATTAACGACAAGCCGTGGTGCGATTACTCGTCGTAATGGGCAGCGTGTTAATACCATCGAGGGTTACATTGAAGCGGGTGTCTTACCTCAAACGGTACTTAATGAATTCCAAAAACGTTTAGAAAGCTATCAGATGCCATCAGGTTACACGATTGGTTTTGGTGGTGAATCCGCTGAACGAGATAATTCAGTCAACAGCCTGATCTCGAATGTCGCAGTCGTGGTGGTATTGATGGTGTTGGTGGTAGTGATGTCGTTCAATTCGTTTCGAATGAGCAGCATCATCTTCATGGTAGCAGGATTGGCTGGTGGTCTAGGATTGTTGTCTGTTTGGATTTTCGGTTATCCGTTCGGCTTTACGGTGATCATCGCAATGCTTGGTATTGCAGGCTTGGCGATCAATGCCGCCATCGTGATTTTGACGGAGCTGAAATTGGATGAACAAGCCTCATCAGGTAATGTGGATGCGGTAGTCGAGGCGGTAATGTCGTGTACTCGACATATCAGTTCGACCACAATTACAACTGTTGGTGGCTTCATGCCATTGATCATTGCTGGTGGTGGTTTCTGGCCTCCGTTTGCGGTCGCTATTGTTGGTGGAACCGTGTTAACCACGCTTATTTCATTCTACTTTGTGCCTGTGGTTTATCACTTGATGACCAAAAATCAACGTAAAACCATCGCGACTCAAGCTGCATAAGTTATCTTTAGCTGGCTTATTGGTGATTTCACGAAAAAGCCTTTGTAGAGACCCGTTGGATTAATAACGAAGAACACCTCCTTATGGGAGGTGTTCTTTTCTCTAACTTTATGCACACTAAATCGCGCTACACTTCATTCGATATATTGTTTCGAATAAAGAGTTACGATTATTTGGTTAGTGTATCTGTAGATTGATTGTAAGTGTAATGAATAGCAACCGCAGGAGTACTATTAACAAGAAAGTCAACTTCTTGTTTATTATAGTTATAGTTCAGGTTTATTTCATCAATATTTGTTCCTACAACAGTTAATAGTGTTGAATCTTTCTTTCTCGATAAGTTGAAATTTTGCCCCTTAAGCCCTGTAGAGGAAGCGTAATGGCCATCTGATTTGATATCGAAGTTTATATCGATTTTTTCACCATAAACGCCAACATCTGTTTTTTGGTATACACCCTCTGATTTTTCAATAACATTAATTGGCATTGGTTTGGTGATTACGTCAGAGGTTACAGACATATTGAAGCCTGATTGGTCAAATCTTGAAACAGTAACGAATATTTTGTTTCCGTCTGGCAGTGTATATTCTTTCTCTGCAGTACCATTGTCCGTAAAGTGCTTAAAGGCAAAGCCACTGTTGGAATATTTCCAAATATCTCCAATGACTGGTTTAAGATACTCAGAGCGTTCATACGTTGCGTAAATTGCAGTTCTTAACAGGTTTTCTATATCTAGAGATACGGGGTCTGCTGCGCTATTCAAAAATGTTATATCTGTGTTGTAGATTGGTGCTTTTTTCTGTTTTACCGGAGCTTTAGCTTCGTCTTTTTTGTTACAGCCAGATAAAACAGCTAGCGCTAAAGTAGCTAGTAATAATTTTCTTTTCATTTTGACTCAATGTATTCTAGATAGTTATTGTTGAATCCAGCATGTTATATCCTTTTCTGTATAAATATCAATTTGGTCACTTTTACGGATAATTAACAAATATTTAAATAATTGTTGTTTTGTTTTATCTTTTGTTAATTATTGTTGGTTTGTAATCTGAGTGTCATGAAATCCACACCTATTGTCAGTGGTTTCATCTTTTTCCTTGTTGGGTTTGGATATTTTAATTACCTAGCTTACTTTGCTTACATTGGCTACTTACTTTTCTTTACTTACGAGGTGGGTAATAATTAAATGGTTAACCAACAATCGTTTGTTTTTATATTAATAAATTATTTTTTCTTCAAGTGGTGCCATAATCCTTTACTAAGTCTACTTAAGTAATTATTTGGTACATTACTTAAGAACCATTCCGCCAGTATGAGCGTAGCCTTGATGGTAAAGAGTCTAAAGTTAAGGTTGTTGAATTCATCGTACTCTCTGGCTGTGACTGATACAAAAATGCCCTGAAATTCAGGGCATTAATTTGAAATTAGTGGCTGTTAAATGATGTAAGTATTTATCTAGTGTCTAGTCGCTACGAAGGGCTTAAATTACTAAGCGGTTAAGTGTTACCAAGCACCTAAGTATGACTTGTAAGATTGAAGGCGAACCGTTGCTGCACCGATAACATCAATGAAGCCCCAGAACGGATGTGGCTTCTCTGCCGAGATCCAAGCCGCGCCAGTTGAACCAATCGGGATGTTGTAACCTTCTGGTTCGATGATCTTAAGTACAATGGTACGGCCTAAACCATTACCGTTTCTTACTACGTGTTGGCCGACGCTTTGTGGCCCTTGAAGTGGAGAAATACTCGACTCTCCGGTACCTGCATTAAAGCTGTGTACTTTTGCTCGGAACACGTGCCCTGGATATGCATCAACGAAGAACTCAGCGAAATCTCCTACTTGAACATAGCCGTACGTTTGGTCTGAAATACGCATCTCAAGGAACTTTTTACTGGTGTTGTAGAGGTGCATGTTACCCATGACAGAACCTTCAGCGATATTCACTATCGATACCTGACCGTCAAACTCAGCTTTAACGGTTTTCTTCTCTTGCGCCCAGTTTACTTTTTGCAGATCGGCTTTCAGCGACACAAGTTCAGCGTGCAGTACACGAAGATCTGAATCGTACTTTTCAATATCACGAGCATTAAAGATCTGCGGTGATGTTTCAGCACGCTCAAGATCTCGCGTCATCTGTTTAACCTGTTCTTCTTTCTTAACAATCTCAGATTCGATCTTCGCTTTGTCAGCAGCAGAGTTTATATCGACGAGGGTGTAGATTATGTCGCCTTCTTTAACCATTTGGTTGTGCTCAACAAGCACTTTGTCGATCTGCTGGCCAAAGATAGGTGACATCACCGCGTGTGGTGCTTTCACTGTGGTTGAGTTGGTTAAATCAACGGGTGCCCACAAGCGAGAGATAACCGCTAATAGCGCAAGAATCGTTACACCACCAATGGCAGCCCATGTGTAGTTTTTGAAGTTCTTCTTAAGTGCGCCTGTCGCAAACAGTGACCATACAATTAGGATGTATGGAATCATCATCTCTTTCATTATGCGACCTCTTTTTCTGTAGGGGATGGTTTTGTTGGAGTTTTTTCTTTTGAAGACTTAGCTTTTGAAGACTGAGCTTCTGAAGATTGTTCTACTGAAGATTGCTTTGTTTGAGACGGCTCTGTTACCGATTTTTCAGGTGATACGCGGACTACGGCAGCCTCTGAATTGGTTGCGTCTTGTTTAGGCTGTACACCGCGGCGAATCACATCGCTCAGTGATTGACCAATATGTTTCCAGTTCGCCAATGCGATAACCAAGGCGATAACCCAGAATGTTTTGCTGATGAAGAGTCCGCAAAGTGACAGTGCAAACACGATTTGAACGTGTGCGCTTTTGTGCTCTTTTGCTTTATGCACACCCAGTTCATGCAACTGCCACATACCGTAAACACCGGCTAATACCACAGCAATTGTCACTGAGAATAAGTAACCAGAGAAGGACTCCATCTGGAAGAAGTTCATCATCATTTCATTGGGATGATTGTTGAATTGAGACATGTCGATGTCTTTAGAATGGATTGTGCCTAATGGTGCAAGAGCCCATGCACCAGCAAACATCACCGCCATAAACAGGCAGAATTTAATCAAGACCATCACAACGGCCCAGACTTTCTGGAAAACGATTTTAATAAAGTTCATATCTCAACCTACATCAATAAGAAGAGAGAATTTGCAGCCTAGGAGTAACCTTTAATGACATCTTAAAAAGTAGATGTCTATTATGTGGGTAGATTGGTGCGCATAATAAACAAAAGTAATAGATGGTATTTAAGTCCAGACAACCGATTCTCGGTATCAAGAAGCGAATATGCTTCCCTACAAACCAATTCTTATTGTTAGTCAGAAACGCAGGTTGAATGACTATGTACTGTTGAACGAAATATTTGACTCGTTCTTTTAGTTATTGTCTTCTTTACGTGTAATACCTCGGTTGTCGAGGGGCTCTTCCATGGCAATGACATAGTGTTGTAAAACATTTGTCAGCATTCTGTTTTGGCTAAGAATTGATTTGTTAGCAGGATAATAGGAAGAGTTTTGAGCGGTATCTACCCAGAATTACGATTTGATAATATCGTAATTACGATGAGTTACTATCACTCTAAATCGGTAAGCCGAATTGTTTGCTGGCGCTCAAATTCGGCTTTAAAACATCGTGAGTTAAATTGGTTTGGATCAATGAAATGACTAATAAAAGCATCAACAAGTAATTTGTTGAAATGAATATTTTTATGCGCTTTTTACAATAGAAAGAGTGATGAATATAAGTGAGGAGTCATATAGAGCCGATAATCAGTTTTGTCCGTCAGAAAGGCACTTCTTAGATGATTTGATGTGAAATACTGTAGCGCTAGTTACTTAAATGTATATCTTAATGACACTCAACACAGTGTCATGACAAACGACACAATTGTGCATTTTTTTGTTGTTATAGGAGAGTCACTCATCGATTAGGCCCTCCTTCAAAAGTGATCGGTATGAAGGAGGCTTACTGTCTCAACTTGCGAGGTCAAACGAGGGAATATTATTTTATTTAATCGCTTTTACGATAGCATGGAACTCATGGTCGCCTAACGAGTAATGATATATGAGCAACGAAATCCCCAACTTCAACCTACTTGCTGTGTTTTCTGCGGTGATGGAGCAGGGCAGTTTGAGTAAGGCTGCGGATCAACTCAGTACCAATCAATCGACCATCAGCACCGCATTAGCGCGCCTAAAAAAAGAGATTGGCCAAGAGCTTTTTGTTCGTAAAGGACGTGGCGTTGTGCCTACCTCTTATGCCCAAAGCTTGTATGAACAAGTTAAAGCGCCGATCAATGAACTCAATGGCGTGTTTCAATCGATGGCTAATTTTGATGATCAATCCTCTGAACGTAAGTTTGTAATTTCTTCACCTGAGCACTTACAGTGGGTACTGCTTAATAGTTTTGCGGCGCTTCCTAATCAAAACTTGTCGTTAGAAGTCTTTGATCAACCAGACAGTGATGAGCGTATTTACGAAGATCTTTTGACTCAAGAGTTCGATGCCATGATCGATATTGTGGTACCTGAACACCCTAGCATAGCTAGTGAAACCCTATATGAAGGGGAGTTTGTGATCGTGTGTCGAGCTGACCACCCGAGAATCCGAGGTGAAATCAGCGAAGCGCAATTCATGAGTGAAAAACATGCTGTATTAGACAGAACGCGACGTAAAGTTCGCAGTTTAAATCACTACACCTCTTTGGATTTATCGAAGCGCAAAATCGTGTTTCACGGGCGCTCACTGTTCAGTAATATCTTGCTATGTAGCCAATCGGATTACATCACGGTAGTGCCTTTATCTATGGCTGTGCAGTTTCAAGAAAGGTTAGGTTTACAGTTGTTTAAACCACCTTTTGAATATCAGCCTATATCCCACTATTTGATTTGGCTAAAGAAGCAGAATAATGACCCCGCTCATAAATGGTTCAGAGAACAAGTCATCAGTACATCAGATGCGATGTCGAAGACGCTAAAAAATAGGCGTTTGCGGTTTTAATTGAGAATTTAAGGGAAGCATTGGCTTGTTGCTGTCTGCTTCATTGTAGGTATGGGTGTTTGCTGTATCGGTGACAGAAAGCTTGCCGGAAGGGGCATTCATCATGAGTTTAGCGATGATCATTGCTTCACTGTTTTGCTATATAAAATGGTCGAGACGACAATAAAACACTCGGTACAAGGCCGAGTGTTGATGCATGCTTAGAAAGCACTAAACAATATGTTTGGTAAGCGATGAGTGCAGTAAAATCAGATTGCCGCGACCATCTTTTGAAGTAGCTTGATCATCTGCTGTTGTTCTTCAGCGTCCAACTCATTCATCAATTCTTTGTTTAAACGAGTAGGGATTGGAATCAGCTGTTCTTCGAGTGCTCTCCCTTTTTCCGTTAAGTAGATTCTGAAAGAACGACGACTGTTTGGATCGGCTCTGCGTTCAACCAGTTCAAGCTTTTCTAGCTTGTCCAGTGTGCGTGTCGTTGTTGAATTCTCGACTTTGGACTTTGCCGCGATATCACGCTGAGTAATACCTTCCTCTTCCCATAGGCACATCAAGGTTGGCCAGAGCGCAATGGTTAAGCCATGTTCTTTCAATTCTGTGTCGAAATCTTTGCTCGCTTTATTGGCGATCACGTTGATCATCCAACCAAAGCTATTTTGTCTATCAAATTCTTGTGACATCCGTCAGTACCTAATTCTTATGATGACATTACAACTATTGTCATCGTAACTAATACCAATGCAATTAGCACCAACATTGCTTCGTTATTTGATAAAAAAGCGAATTGACTGCTAATTTTGAATTAATCGCGAATCGTGACCTTGGTGATCACAATATCTTCGCACGGCACATCTTCGTGTCCCCAGCGAGTAGTGGTTGGTGCAAGCGCAATCTTGTTTACCACATCCATACCTGCCGATACTTTGCCAAACACTGCGTAACCCCAACCTGCGTTGCTGGTCGCGGTATGATCAAGGAAATCATTGTTGTCAAGATTGATAAAGAATTGAGCCGTTGCTGAATGGGGTGCGTCAGTGCGAGCCATCGCTACAGAACCAATCACATTTTTTAAGCCTCGGTTAGCTTCATTCACAATAGGTGCGTGTGTTGGTTTCTCTGTCATGTCGATAGTGTGTCCACCACCTTGAATCATAAAGCCTTCAATCACACGGTGAAATGTCGTGCCTTCATAGAAGCCTTCTTGGCAGTATTTAAGGAAGTTTTTTGAACTTACTGGCGCTTTCTCAAGGTTAAGTTCAATTTCGATGTCGCCAAAGTTAGTGGTCAGAATGATCATAAAGGTGCCCAATGTTTGAGTGCTAATATTTTGAGTACTACAGAGTAGTGGATGATGTAATAGGGTGCAGTATATGAGAAATAACGGCGGATGCCAGTGAACAGTGATTCTGACGTGTATTCAAGGGCGAACTGAATGACCTTCGAGCGTGCCATTGCGCATTCACTTCACTCGTAAAGACAAGAAAGCCAGCGATCAGGTCGCTGGCTTTTGAGGTTTTAAAGACTATCGCTTTTGATTAAAGCGTTAGAAGGTAATTCACCAGCTGGTTGTACTCTTCGTAGCTCTTGATTTGATCCGGTTTTACGATGTATTTGTTGTTAACCAGCACTCCAGGAACACCTGTTAGTGTGCTTTGATCAAATTCTTTATCGAAACGTTTTTGCATCGAGTTCACTGCAAAGCTGTTGTATGCCGCATCAAACTTCTTCGCATCGATACCGTTATCAATGAAGATCTGGCGAAGTTCGGCTTCGTTTCTTGGGGTCTGTTGCTTCTCGTGAATTTTGGCGAACATTGCTGGAACCATATTGTCTTCAGTATCGAGTGCAATCATGGTCGCGTAAGCTTTTGCCATAGGCACAGCCATGTCGTTGCCCATAAACGCTACGTGCACTTTTTGAAAGCTTGCTGATTTCGGTAGGTCTTTCTTTAGGTACTTAATGACGCCTTCAAATTTGTAGCAATGAGGGCAGTAAAACGAGAAGAATTCGGTAACGACTGGCTTATCTGCTTTCGCTACGTCGAGGATCTTGTAGTGAGTGCCTTCTTCAAACTGAGCGGCATTAATTGAAGCGCTCATGATCAGAGCGGCGAATAGGCTAAATAGCTTTTTCATGTGTTTATTTCCTAAATTTGGATGTCATTGTTTACAGCGATAGAGCTGTATTAGTAATACGTTGGCAAGCGTTGCCAAACAGGGACAAACAATTAAGAAATAGGAGGGCGGTAAGGAGCTTGTGGCGACATGATCGCCTTGTGTGAAGGCTCTTTCTCGATTAAAGCCAATGAACCAATTTGGGTATCAAAAGACTCTGACACAATCAACGGTGGCATTTTAAGCAAGCATACAGAGCCACAGCAGTGGTGTTCTACATTGGGTTGCGCGCTAGAATATGGGAATGAGTCACTGGTGTTGAATGAGGAATAGGTGTTCTGCGATAAGGTCGATAGATTTTGAGTTGCCTGCATAGCATTGTCGTTCGCGATACTGTCCACACTGATGGTGGCCACTAACATAGCGAATAGCATAAAAGCATGTACCCAAATTTTGTTAATCAACTTTGGCATTAAATATTAGTCTTTGTGTCTGAACTAAGGTTGGCGTGAATTACATTCCGCAGCAGTTAAGCAATAAAGGCGCAAAACAAGCGATTCAAGTTTTCTTAGACTCTGCGGTTTTACTGTCATCTGGATACATATTCAATATGTGCGATTTTGCATTAGTTAATTTTACACCAGTAAGCGTGCTTTTAGAACAGTAATCAGTGCATTGGTAATTAGAGTGATAGTACCTGAATCGCTTTGCAATGAACTGCGGGTGTCATAGAATCGAAAACGTATTCGAATTTTATTGATATCAACGGAAGAGAATAAACAATCAATGAGTAGTATTTTAGAGTGTATTCGTACAGTTGGACGAGGGGAAAGAGGCCGTAAGCCTTTGTCGTTCGAACAAGCCTACCGCATCATGGATGAGTATTTAAGCGGAGAGGTCGGTGACGACCAAATGGCTATGCTACTGATGTTGATTCGTGTGCAGAATGAAACCAATGAAGAGATCGCAGGCTTTGTAAAAGCGTTTCAATCCCGAGTGCCAGACTTAGGTGCTGATATCGATTGGCCGTGTTACGCAGGTAAGCGTAACGATAACGCCAGTGGAAAGCCTTGGAACCTGTTGGCAGCAAAAATTCTAGCTGACAACGGCTATAAAGTATTAATGCATGGCTACATGGACAAACCCAGTGGTCGTACGCATGTCGAAACGCATTTAGAATGCGTCGGCGTTCGCAGCGCGCAAGATCCGCAAGACGCAAAGCAGATCCTAGAAGCCGATGGCATTGCTTACTTACCTTTAGCGAACTTCGCCCCACAAGCTCAAACTATGATTGGTTGGAAACATCGTTACGGGTTGAGAACGCCGATTAATACTGTAGTTCGAGCATTGAACCCAGGTGGTGGTCGTTTAGGCTTGCGTGGCAGCTTTCACCCAGGATTCCCACAACTTCATGCAGAAGTCGAGCATGTGATTGGCAATAAATCCCACTCGGTGATTTCATTTAAAGGCATGAATGGCGAATCAGAATACAACCCTAAAGTGAGTCAAACTGTCTGGATGAGTTCTCCTGAGAAGGTGGAATCTTTTTACTGGGAAGGCACAATGAATGCTGAACTGCCTCTGCCTTCTGAATGTGTACTGGGCACACCACAAGATGAGATGGAGTTAATGGCGAATAGTGTTGTGGATAGTATGACGGCGATTTTATTTGCAGAAACGCATGATAAGGCTGAAGCTTACTCAAAGGCAGCGCGTTTGTGGGAAGCCTATTGTACTCGTTAGTAGCTAGTAGCTAGTAGCTACTAGCTAGTATCTAAGAGTTAAGAGTTAGCAAATAACGTATAGAGATTTAAATCGTGAATGAAGAAGGTCAGCGAATGCTGGCCTTTTTTGTGCACCTTTTTGTACATTTACCGTGGTCGGCATTCGATGGTGAATAAAGCAGGCAATCATTGTCAATGTGATTGCCTACTCAAAACATGTTGTTACAACGGTGTTCTGTGCTGTTGACCATGCTGCTTGAGCTTGCCGATCAAGACATGCGTTATGACTGCGCTATTTTAGGAATAGGCCGAAGTCGATCTCTTGTTCTCTTCCGTATTTAACCAGTTTCACTTTCAAGTTGTGTTCAGCTGCAAGATCAATAGCTAAGTTAGACATGCGCTTTATCTCATTAAAACAGCTTGAGATTAGGGGCTTTTCTTGGTTGTCGACAGTAGCGATAAGTGTGTTCTCTGTACCTTCGTTGTCTGCATAAACATACGCGTACATGTTGTTGTCGTGTTGCATAAATTACCTAAGTTGAGCTTTTTGTTATTAGTGTGGTGAAGGTTACAGTATTTATGTATTCAGGCTAGTTTATGTGAAGAATCAAAGGTAAGAGTTTGTAAGCGGTGTTTAAATTTTTTGCTTCATAGATATGCGTGCAAGCCTTCTGTTGCCTCGTTTTTTGCTTTGGTAGGTTTTGCCTATCAATAAAATTGTTGAAATCCATTTAGTAAAATCAAGATTTTAGACAACAATTAAGGTAACACGATAGAAAAATCGATAACAAAATGTATTTTAGGGAGAACGCAATGCATTCTATTAAAGTGAAAGATTACATGACGCCGCAGGTTGTGACATTCACTCCTGACATGCCGTTAAGCCTCGCGTTAGACAGAGTAATGCGCAGCCATCATATGGGCGGTCCAGTCATTGATGATAATGAGCAAGTGATTGGTTTCCTTTCTGAACAAGATTTACTCGAGAAGTTAGTGAAGGTGAGCTATTTCTGCCAAGACACGCATATTGTAGGTGATTGTATGTACCAAGAAGTTCTCTCGGTATCACCAGAATTATCCATTATTGAATTGGCAGATATGATGCAAGTTGGAAAACCCAAAGCCTACCCTGTGCTCGATAACAAAAAGTTAGTGGGGATGATTACTCGAACCGATGTTTTGAGAGCAATCGGCAAGAACTTAGATGAATGCTTCAAACATCAGGTATAGTTTTAAACATCATGTATAGTGGTGTGTTAAGAACGATTATTTTTCTCAATATCCTCAATTGAAAAGGCGCACTAGCGCCTTTTTTCTTTGTAGAGCTTTTCTTGATGGATCTTTTTTGTAGATCCCTAGTTTGTGGCTGAATAGCTTATAGAGCTTTATCTTGTGGTGTTCCAACTTTTGGAGGTTTCATGTCAAATCAAACGGCGAAGTTTGTAGAAGGTTCAACGATGCGCCACATATTGGTGATGTCGGGGGCTGGCTCTGTTGGTTTGATGGCGTTATTCGTGGTCGATTTACTCGATATGTTGTTCATCAGTATGTTGGGACAAGTCGAATTGGCCGCGGCCGTTGGTTTTGCAGGTACACTGACATTTTTCTCTACCTCCGTTTCGATCGGTACTTCTATTGCTATGGGTGCGTTGGTTTCCAAAGCTATTGGTTCAAAGAATCAAGAACATGCTCGAAACCTCGCCACCAGTATTATGCTGACCGCTTTTGTCATCAGTTCGACGATTACTGCGGTGATGTTCGCCTATATCCCAGAGCTGCTTGCTGCGATTGGTGCAAAGGGGGTTGCCGCAGAGCGGGCGCAAGCTTACCTGCAGATCTTATTGCCAAGCGGGCCATTTCTAGCGCTAGCGATGGCTGCGGGTGCAGGCTTGAGAGCCGCGGGGGATGCCAAACGTTCGATGTGGGCGACCTTGTCGGGCGGCATTGTTAACGCGATTCTCGACCCTTTGTTTATTTTTGGTTTTGGTTGGAACATCGAAGGGGCGGCTATCGCTTCTGTCTTTGCTCGTTTTTCGGTGCTCTTTTTCTCGCTTTACCCTTTGATTCGCAGTCACCAGCTGGTGGCTCCCCCTTCTATTGTACAATGGCGCATTAATATTCGACCGATATTAGCTATTGCGCTGCCTGCTATTATCACCAATGCCGCAACGCCTATCGGTAATGCGATTGTAACGACGGGGATTGCACAATACGGAGAGGATTTTGTCGCAGGCTTTGCCGTGATAGGTCGTCTGACGCCGGTTTGTTTTGCGGTTATCTTTGCTTTGTCTGGCGCCGTGGGCCCTATCATTGGGCAAAACTTTGGTGCAGAGCGAATGGACAGAGTAAAAGAAACACTCAACAATTCTTTGTTGGTTACTACTGCATACACCATCGCCGTTTGTATTCTCTTATACTTTGTCCAAGACTATGTGATCCAAGGCTTTAGCCTACAAGGCGATGCCGCAATTATTGTTGCCGCATTCTGTACCTATGTAGCGTTGACCTTCACCTTCAACGGCGCACTGTTTGTTGCTAACACGTCTTTTAATAACCTAGGTAAACCGCTTTACTCGACAGCACTGAATCTGGGTAAAGCCACTCTCGGTACATTGCCGTTCGTTTACTTAGGCTCGCAATGGTATGGCGCATTGGGTGTGCTGTATGGGCAAGCCTTGGGTAATGTTTTGTTCGGAATACTCGGTACCTTAGTGCTTCGCTATCATATTGCCGAGCTTATGCAAGGTTCCCAAGTTGATCCTGTGGAAGACGATGTGTCGATAGTCAGCTTGAATACACAACCTTTCTGTTCACATGATGCAGTTCTTATTGATGATGTATCGGCGAACAGAGAAGAGTGTACGGAGCTTAAATCTCAGTAACTCTGTACTTTCTGAATAAGATCTTTGGTTTTTGATAACTTCTTTTTTACCTAGGACAATTTGTTCTTGACCTTGGAGCTACCTCCAAGGTTTATACTTTTGATGAACTTAAGGTTTTGTTGCTGTGATTAGTCAGCAATAACCTCAAGGCTTTTGAGTATTAAGGAGATACATTATGTGCGCAAAACATGCAGCGTGCCGCTCAGCAAAAGTGGACGTTCAACCTCAAGCGACTGGAGCAAGCTGCTCTAGCCCAAAAATTTCAAGCATCACGGCAGCAGGTACTTCATCTGCATGTTGCAGCTCTTCTGTTGCTGCACCTTCTTCGCCTGGAGATGATTGTTGTGGTTCAGATAGTGGAGAAGAAGACCGGCTGCCCTTAACTGAGTCTCTTAACGCCCAATTTTCCAAAAGTTGGTTGGTCTCGGGAATGGACTGTCCAGCTTGTGCTCGAAAAATAGAAAAAGCGGTCAGTAACATCGAAGGTGTTATTGAAGCTAAAGTTTTATTCGCTACCGAAAAGCTTGTTGTTAAATTCGATAGTAAAAATCTTGCTGAAACCATCGAACAAGTCTCTATCAAAACTGGTTTCCCTCTTTCGGAAGTCGGTTCTAAGAAAGAAAAACAACAACCTGAGACTTTTTGGCAAGCTCATATCCAACCTAATTTTCAGATCATCGCGATTGCAGCGGCCATGCTGTTTGCAGCACTGTTGAAAAGTATCTCTCCTCAATTGAGCGAAGGCTTATTCACCGCCACTTGTTTGCTTGGACTTTATCCTGTAGCTAAAAAAGCCGTTCAACTTGCCCGTTCAGGTACACCTTTTGCGATAGAAACACTAATGAGTGTGGCTGCCCTTGGCGCTTTGTACCTTGGCGAAACCGCGGAAGCAGCGATGGTTCTTCTGTTGTTCTTGATTGGTGAGCGATTAGAAGCGTTTGCTTCATCCAGAGCAAGAAGTGGTGTTCAAGCGCTAATGGCATTAGTGCCAGAAAATGCCACCAAGATTATCAACGGTGAACGTGTTGAAGTTGCCGTCAGTGAACTTGTTCCAGGTGATGTGATTGAAGTGGCGGCGGGCTCTCGTTTACCTGCTGATGGTAAACTTATTACCGACGCTGCGAGCTTTGATGAAAGCGCGCTAACGGGTGAGTCTGTTCCTGTCGAACATATAGCAGGCAACAGCATCATGGCTGGCGCTGTGGTGGTGGATAAAGTTGTGCGTATCAGCATCACTTCAAAGCAGGGTGAAAATGCGATTGACCGTATCCTTCATTTGATTGAAGAAGCGGAATCTCGTAAAGCACCGCTTGAACGTTTCCTCGATAAGTTTAGTCGTTGGTACACACCGCTAATGATGTTGGTAGCTCTGTTGGTCATCATCACACCACCATTGCTATTTGCGCAGCCTTGGGAAACCTGGGTTTACCGAGGTCTAGCTCTATTATTGATTGCTTGTCCGTGTGCGTTGGTTATCTCGACACCTGCTGCAATTACTTCTGGTTTAGCAGCAGCGGCGAAACGTGGCGCATTAATTAAAGGCGGCGCGGCACTAGAGCAGCTAGGGAAAATTCAAACGATTGCCTTTGATAAGACAGGTACGTTGACTGAAGGCAAGCCTCAGGTTACGGATATTCAGCCTCTATCGGGTTGGAAGCAAGACGCTATGCTTCGTGTAGTTGGGGCGATTGAAGTCGGTTCGACTCATCCATTGGCGCAGTCGCTTGTCGCTAAAGTTAAAGAGCTGAATGTTGAGATCCCTGAATCACACAACAAGAAAGCGCTCATTGGTAGCGGTGTTGAAGGCGATGTCGACGGTGTTAAGTATCAGGTTTTATCACCGTCTAAAGTCACGTTTGCTCTTGGACCCGATGTGGTTTCTCAAGTAGAAGCATTAGAAGGTGAGGGCAAGACGGTTGTCGTTGCTCTGGAGCTGAAACAGCAAGATGGATTAACGGAGCAAACCTCGACAGAGATTGGTTTGATTGCTTGGCAAGATACGTTACGCAGTGATGCGAAGCTTGCGATTGAACGACTTAATGACTTGGGTATTCAATCTATCATGCTCACAGGGGATAACCCACGAAGCGCAGCAGCGATTAGTAGCAAGATTGGTATGCAGTACAAGGCAAGCTTATTGCCAAGTGACAAGGTGTCTTACGTTGAGGAGTTATCCCAACAATCGCATGTGGCAATGGTCGGTGATGGCATCAACGATGCGCCAGCAATGAAAACGGCGAATGTAGGTATTGCTATGGGTGGTGGTACTGATGTTGCGCTTGAAACGGCAGATTCAGCACTGACTCACAACCGTTTAACAGAGCTGCCCGCGATGATTGAACTGTCGCAAGCGACCATGAATAACATTCGTCAAAACGTAGCACTAGCGCTCGGTTTGAAAGGTGTGTTCTTGGTGACCAGTTTGCTTGGTATTACCGGGCTTTGGGTTGCCGTTCTTGCAGATAGTGGCGCGACAGCACTGGTGACACTCAACGCACTGCGTCTGCTTCGATTCAAGTCGAAAGCGGATTAAGTTAAGCTCTCAGACTCAGACATAGACACTCTTAATTTTAAAAGCGTCTTATATAAAAAGCACCTCACATAAAAGCGCCTTTAGCGGTCATTCGTTAAAGGCGTTTTTTGTCTCATTAGTATGCAACGCAGCCGTTCGGATTGCTTATTTTTGTGATGCCAATCGGTTTTTCGTGAAACCTGAAATGTTGTTGCGATCATTGGTGTGATGTTCGTCACTTCATTTCATTATGAGCTTGGTTAGAGTGTGTTCGTACCCCACGAATTTACTATGAGCTTAAATAAGGGTAAAAAGCCCAATAAGCCAAAAGGAGCGAACTATGTCTCAAGCTGTTTTCCACTTAGGTGTTACTGAAGCAGATCTTAACGGTGCTACTCTTGCGATCATTCCTGGTGATCCTGCTCGTGTGCAAAAAATTGCAGAAGAGATGGAGAATCCCGTATTTCTTGCGAGCCACCGTGAATACACGCTTTACCGCGCAGAGCTAGACGGTAAGCCAGTTGTTGTATGTTCAACAGGTATCGGCGGCCCATCTACTTCTATCGCAGTTGAAGAGCTTGCTCAGCTTGGCGTTCGTACTTTCCTACGTGTTGGGACTACTGGTGCGATCCAACCTCACGTAAACGTGGGTGACATGATTGTTTCTACGGGTTCTGTTCGTCTAGACGGCGCGAGCCTGCACTTCGCTCCGATGGAGTTCCCAGCAGTTGCTGACTTCGAAGTTGCTACAGCAATGAAAGCAGCAGTTGAAGAATCAGGCGCAGCAGTTCATATGGGCGTAACCGCTTCAAGTGATACTTTCTACCCAGGCCAAGAGCGCTACGACACGTTCTCTGGTCGCGTGGTTAAGCGTTTCCAAGGTTCTATGCAAGAATGGCAAGACATGGGTGTTCTTAACTTCGAAATGGAATCAGCAACGCTACTAACAATGTGTGCAAGTTCTGGTTTGAAAGCAGGTTGTGTTGCTGGTGTGATCATCAACCGTACTCAAAAAGAGATACCTGATCACGAGACACTAAAAGTAACAGAAGCGCGCTCAATCAAAGTGGTTGTAGAAGCTGCTCGTAAAATGCTTTAAGTCGTAACAGTACTTTTAGTTTTCAAGTGCATTAAGTTTTCAAGTGTATTAAGTCTTAAAACGACTTCAAATTTTGAAAATGGCCAAATCATTCGATGCGGCCATTTTTTGTGCAGCTTTAAAGTAATAGATAGAGAAAATAGATAAGAAAAAAGGCGAGTGACTGAATAGTCACTCGCCTTTTTAAAATTTAGTTAACAGTGCTGTGTTCAGAAAAACTGGCTTGTTTTAGCACTCTAAGTCTTCATTACCACCGGCGGCGGTAAACCATGCCGCTAGGTGTGTTTTAAGATCTTTTAATTCGTCAGGGCCAATCAATGCAAGGCCAAGGTCTTCTGCTCGTGTGATGTCATTATGACGAAGAGGGCGGAAGCTCACCAACATTGCTCGTGCTTGTAGGCCGCCTAGTAGGTCTCTGAGCGATTCCAGCTTGTACAAGGTATCATCGCCATCATCTCGCATACCTTTGGTCTTACACTCGATGATGTGCAGCTTATTATTCACTACAGAAGCAACATCAAGCTCATTACGAACCTCGCGCTCACCGAGCTGACGATAAACCTGAACATTCAAAGAGCGATCTTGAATGGTCGGCATGTCATCTTGGATCTGCTTCACTGTGCTATGAACCAATGTTTCAAGCCATTCGCCGTTTGAGAAGCGTCGTGCGTCTTCATTGGCAAACGTCAAAATACCATTGTCATAAGTGGCAATCTTAGCTTCAACCAAATCGCTCAACAGCATATTCAGCTCACGATAACCTTGTTGCTTCTCAGACAAGCCAACATCAAGCCTTTGTTCTTTACGGCAGGTCGTTGCAAGGTAGTTTAATGTCGCAAGACCTGGGCCTAATTCTAATGCGTTACTTGCCCAGCGCTCACCCAGTTCATAAAGTTTTTGGTCAAGTTGCGGAGACAGTTGTACATCGCTGAATTCACCACGAGCACCGAATACCGTTAAGTAGTCATCGATAGTGATACGGTCTTGAACTTGTGCGTCCTCTTTACCATTCGGGTAAAGCCAACACAACTTGTCACTGTTTGGTTCAACAACAAAGATCGGCCAGTGGTAAGTACGGAATACTTCGTAGACAGAAAGTAGTCGGTGACGAAGGCCACAACTTGCGTTGAGTTTTACTTCTTGACCTCGAGCCTTGAGGTCTTCGGCAAGGGTTTGGATAGATTCTTTGATTGCAGAGGTGTTTACGATAGTTGGAATCTCGAAAAATTCGCTCGTAATATCACGCTTCTGTAAAACGCTGTCTAAGCGTTGATATATACTGACTTGATTTTTGTCACCGATGAACACGATGTGAGTGCTGATCGTTCGGTTGTCGAGTAGTGGGGTGATCAACCGAATGGGGTCTTGATCGATAATGCCAACATGAACAGCCATATAAATTCCTTAATAGCGGCTCGCTCATAAAGGTGAAAGAAAACGGGAAGCAGCAAGCCTTTATAATCATATAATGACAAAGCTCATAAAAAACAAGGGCAACCCTTGATAAAAGTTGCCCTTGTTCAATTAGTTATCACTATTGGGTGAGATATCCCAACATTTTAGGTGAATATCTATTGGTTGTTCGTTTACCTATAGCTTGAATTGATGAACTAAATCGCCTTGCTGGTTTGCCAGAATTGTTAGGTTTTGGCTTGCCTCTGCAATTGATGACATCGCTTGATAACTCTTATCAGCAATTTGGTTGATGTCTTCAATGTTACGCGCGATATCACCCGAAGTTTCACTCTGCTCAGCCGCGGCTTGAGAAATGTGCGTACTCATACGACTGATTTCTAGAATCAATGCCTGAATCTCTTCCATAGCACTATTAGCACTTGAAGCTTGTTCAACCGACATATCCATATCACTCATGCAGCTTTCAATTACATTGCTTGCTGTTTTAGAGCTTGATTGTAGGTTACTGATCATGGTCTCGATTTCAGACGTTGATTGAGTGGTCTTTTGTGCCAGTACTCGGACTTCATCTGCAACGACAGCAAATCCACGACCTTGTTCACCTGCGCGCGCCGCTTCGATTGCTGCGTTGAGTGCAAGTAGGTTCGTTTGATCAGCAATACCACGAATAACATCGAGGATAGAGCCGATCTGGCTACTCATTTGTTGTAGTTCGCCTACAGCACCCACGGATTCAGTCAGACGCACCTCAAGTTGATTAATGGTGCTGATGTTGGTGTTCATAACTTGACGACCTGATTCAGAAGCCGATTCTACTTGTTGAACCATAGTTAATGAGCTTTGTGCGCTGTTTGCTACTTCTTGTACAGAATGAGACATTTGTGTCATTGCCGTTGCGACGGTTGCTGTTTGTTCACGCTGGCTGTTCAATTGAGCCTGTGTCTCAGAAGAGGTTTTTTGGTTTACGCTTGCAGTATTGGTTAGGTCATCTGAAGCGTCATTCAGTTTCACCAAAATGTTGTGCAGGTTGTCGGCTAAGGTATTGATGTGACGGCTTACTCGGCTGAATTCGTTGTCGTATCGAATATCGATACGCTGAGTCATATCTCCTTCAGTTAGACCTTCTAATGTACCGAGAATGCGCGTTAGTGGCTCTCTTACACTATGTGCAATGTGGTAACCAATTGCTGCAGCGAATACGGTGACAACAATGCCAATTGCAATTGCTTTGAATAGACCGTTGTCGTAGATGCTGCTCGCATCTGCTAATGATGAGTTGAGTTGCTCTTCCGCTGTGACGTTGAAAGAATCCAGTACCGCCATTGCTTGGTCGACTTCAACGGCTAGATTAGCAATGTTGATGTACAAGGCTTCTTTCGCTTTCAGATAGTTATTATGTTTATCTAAAACACCGCCTTTTTGTCCCACGTCTTTCGTGAAGTTTTTAACCGATTCATCGAAAACATTTTTAATCGCAGGCAATTGTGTCGCTAAGCCACGGTACGCGTAATTTAGGTGGGTAACGGCCTTTTTGTTTTGGTTAACGGCTTTTTGTACGAAGGCAACATCAGAACTTGCTAGTGCATCAGAGGTAATCACCTCGGCGTCTTGTAGTTTAATAAAGTAGCTCTTTGCCATCACTTTTACAGAGATGCTTTTTTGGTCGGCAACGTACTCTTTCATGCCAACGGTTAATTCTGAATGTAAGCGTTGGAAATCACGTGATGCTTTTTGTACTTGTTCTTGCGCCTCAAACATAGCAATGTAATTGTTCATCGCTTCACCTGCTTCGGTGAAGTAACGTTCTTCCATTGCTCTTAATTGCGTGATGCGCTCAGTGAGCGAGGTATTGTCTTGGCTTGCTGCTTCTAGGCTACCTAGCACTTCAGAAAAAGCGTTTTGTGATGCGGCAAACTCTGTACGCATTGCAGACATACGCTCAGAATTTTGTGTGGTTAAGAAGTCTTTAAATGACTTGTCAGCGGAAAGTAGTTGGACACTTGTTTGGTTCGAAAGCGCAACCAGCGGTAATGAGACTTTTGAGACGCTCTCAAAATTACTATGTATCTGATTCATGCTGCTCATCATGATGGTTATCGTGACTGCGAACATGATGATGATCAGTGCGAAACCAGCGTACATACGCTTGATCACAGATCCCTTCATGACTTTCTCCCTAAATAAATGTGGACCTAATACCAGGTCAAAACAAAACTAACAAAATTATCAGGATTCTATTGAGCTCGGCTTACGCATTTTATGACGCACACGTCAAAAATAGCCCTTTGTCCTAACCAATATGCCATTCTTGAGAGGCAAGGCGTGTTTTTTTTGATTTGAACGGTGTTTTTTATTATGCTTTAAAGCAGGTTTATTGTGGTTTGATGCGGCATAGCGCATACTCAAAGCATTAAAAAATAAATGTTTTATCGGAGAGACACATGGCTGAAGAAACCATTTTTAGTAAGATCATCAATAAAGAAATTCCAGCTGATTTGCTATACCAAGACGATTTAGTAACCGCATTTCGCGATATTAACCCTCGTGCTCCTAGTCATATTCTAATTATTCCTAACAAGCTGATTCCAACAACGAATGATGTTGAAGCGGAAGATGAAGCAATGATGGGACGTATGTTTACTGTTGCTCGTAAGTTAGCAAAAGAAGAAGGCATTGCAGAAGACGGCTATCGTCTTATTGTGAATTGCAATTCTCACGGTGGCCAAGAGGTTTACCATATTCACATGCATTTGGTTGGTGGTCGCCCGCTTGGCCCGCTTTTAATGAGTTAATTAAAAGGCTAATAAGCTAACGAAACAGTTAATGATCTCGTTAATACAAGTTAATGGTTAATTAACATAAACAGCTAGTTGGAAAATTTGTTGTTTGTATGCCAACTTTTAGTTTTATCTGTTGTCTGAATATCGGCTTCGCAAAGGCAGAGCTAATTAAGCAAGGGATTACCTTGCTTAAGATTCTTTTTACAACGTGTTTCGTTTTGATAATGAGACTAGGGTCTGTTGATCTTTCGAGCTGATTTTTGCAGCACTTTGTGGGAGATTTCTACAAGGCAGAGGCTTTGAAGTGTAGCTAGCCTACATGAGAAGCTGATAACGCAGTAGAAATGAACCACAAAGACTGCCCGAAGGGTTCGGCTAGAATCGTTTTATGCTTTGTTAAGAAGTATTAACTTAGAATGACTAGGCTACATACTCCTTGCCGCGCCTAAAACGATTCTATCTCGAACAAAATTTAACCACGAAAGGTCAACAGACCCTAACAAAGTTGGCATTTTAAACATGCACGGAGACGATAAGTGAAGCACCAGTTTAGATTCGCTTCCATTGCCCTGTTATCGGCGTTGACAGCGGGTTGTGCGAATATGTCGGCAGGGAGCCTGTTCAGTCATTACAGCGCGCAAAACAAAGAAATTTACCAAGCCGTCAAGTCTGGGGATTATTCAACGGCTCAACAAGAGTTACCAGATTACGTAGCAGGTGACATTCTTGATAACTTTGAAAAAGGTAGAATTAATCTACTGGATCAAAAATATCCTGAGAGTAAATCGTCGCTCGAACTGGCTGATCAGGCAGTAAAAGATCAGCAAAGTAAAGCGGTGATCTCTGTATCAGACAGTGCAACCAGTGTCGGCGCGTTGGCTGTGAATGACAATATTACCGAGTATGTGCCAGCCGATTATGAGTTGGGCTTTCTGCATTTATATCTTGGTTTGAATTATTTAAAGAAAAACGATTTAGAAGGTGCGGTGATCGAAATGCGTCGCGCTAACCAAGTTCAGGAGCAAGCAAAGAAACAACGTGAAGCTGAGTTAGAAAGTGCTGCTAGCGACGCAAAATCTCAAGGGTTGTCTGCCAACGTGGGTAGTATTCTTGCGAATTATCCTGATGCGGGTAAAAAGCTGCAATCTGTGCAAAATGCGTATCTGATGTTTTTGTCTGGCTTGCTTTATGAAGCATCTAACGATCTGAATAGCGCTTATGTGGACTATCGACGTGCTTTGGCTGTCATGCCAGATAACCAAGAAATCATTGATAGAACCATGGCAACAGCAGCTCGTTTAGGCATGCGACAAGATCTAGCAAAACTGGAGAAGCGCTACAAACTGTCACCTAAGTTAGGGGCAAGTGAAGGGCGAGTGATTGTGCTTCAAGAGCAAAGTGCAGTTCAAGCGATGGACAGTTGGCGATTAGATTTACCTATTTATGACAGTCGCGATCAGGGCGCAATATACTCTCTGGCGCTGCCATATTATCCGAGCCAAAGCGTAGAACGCTTTTCTGCGCTACGAATCAGCGGGCAACCGTTGTCTGAGCATTTGATTACGGATGTGAATGCGATGGCGCAGAATGATTTATCTGAACGTATGACGAGCATTGTTATTCGCCAAGCGTTACGTGTTGTCGCGAAAGACCGCATCCGTAAAGAAGCAACTCAAGGTAACGATGTCGGTAACATTTTGTTCAATGTCTGGAATGCATTCACGGAACAACCAGACACTCGAAGCTGGCAATCTTTACCTGCGGAAATAAAGACCAGCACGTTTGTAGCAAACAGTGGTCAATATACGTTAGAAGCGGGTGGTAAAATGTATGACTTTGATATTCGAGAAGGGCAGACCACTTTGGTGTGGATTTCTCGACAAGGAAACAATGCAACAATGTGGCATAAACAGCTAGGGAGGCTGTAATGAAAAAGTGGTTAGTGAGCTTAGCAGCGGTTATGGCTCTGGCTGGTTGTGCTGATAATACAGCTGGCGTAAGGGTAGATAGTCAAACTCAGAACGTTTTCTTTGGTGATAAGGTATTGGGCAGCCGCTTACAGGTTGAAGATATCCGTACTGATCTTGTCGACGGTCATACGCGAGGAATCGTGCGTTTAAACAGTAACTATAAAGGCGATCAACATATCCTTTATCGCTTTTACTGGTACGACGATGCTGGTCTTGAGGTCAACCTAAAGCAAGGCCCTTGGAAGCAAGCGATTGTTCGTGGCTTTGAAAGCATTTCGTTATCGGAAGTGTCGGTAAATCCGAAAGCGACTCAGTTCAGAGTTCAGTTCAGAGAGCAGTAAACTTTCGTTTGGAACCGCTCATATTTAGAGTGGTTCCAAGCTCTATAGCAAAAACGAGATAGAACGGGTCTAAGGATTCGAAAATACAAAATTTAAGAGAGTGGGTAACCCCGCTTAGTGATTAGTTAAGGAAACAAAATGAAAAAGAGTGTCATTGCGCTACTAGGTTTAGCGGTTATTTTAGGCGGTTGTTCAAACAAGGTAAGCTACGGTGATGCACAATCAGTAGAAACCACGACAATCGATTTCGGTTCAACTGACCTTCAAACGATTGCGGGTGAAATGGTCGATAGCATGATGGCGTCTGGTTCTGTGTCTTACATTACTCGTGAACAACGTCCAATCGTGTTCGTAGAGCGAATCAAGAACAAAACAAGTGAGCACATCGATACTGAGTCAATCACTGATACCATCAGTACTAAAATGCTGAACTCTGGTAAGTTCCGTTTCGTTGATATGGACCGTGTAGAGTCTGTTCGTGAACAATTGAACTTCCAAAATAACGATGAGCTTGTAAATCAAAGTTCAGCAATCCAATTTGGTAAAATGGTTGGTGCTCAGTACATGTTGTACGGCAACCTATCAAGCATCGTTAAGAAAGCGGGCAGCGACGAAGACGTATACTACAAAATGACCATGCGCCTAATGGATCTTGAGTCTGGCTTGATTGAGTGGGCTGACGAGACTGAAATCCGTAAGCAACAATCTAAGAGCTTACTGGGCTTTTAATCTAGTTTACTTGGCTTCTAATTAGCTTACTGAGTTTTTAATTGAGCTTATTGAGCTTCTTGAATGGCTTAGTGTGCTATTAACTTGGCTTAGTCATGCCTCAACGCAGTACATGTTATTTGCTGTGATTGGTATTTATGAAGAGGCACTGGCTTTTGGTCAGTGCCTTTTTTGTAGGGAAATTAATACCAATCGTAGTAAATAACTGGTCACCCTAGCTTGTTAAAAACCTCGATAACTTCGTTAGAATTTTTGATTGTAGAATAACTACTTATCGAAAAATTCTGCCTTGTTCTCAAGCTTTTTTCCTACGCTATGTTTGATCACTTACTTACTGTGATTGGTATAAGACGTTTATAGGGAATAAGTATGGCGATTTTTTCTTGGTCTGAAGCAAAGCTTCTTGATACCAGTTTGAGTTCTCTTGATGGTTACTTTTCTGAGCCTCCAATCAGAGCGCAGACGTTGACTGGCGGTTTGACCAATCGGTGTTGGAAATTGGTTTTAGCCGATGGCACCGCGTATGTTTGGCGTCCAATTACACCCATCACGAAAGCGTTCTTCATATCTCGCCATGAAGAGTATCAAGTATTGTCTACGATTGAACGCCTAGATATCGGCCCAAGTCCGATAGTGGTCAATGAGCAAGGCTTATTGGTTGAATGGATCGCGGGTGAGACGCTGTACGAAGGACTAGAGCTAGATGATTTACTGAAGACGCTGATCTCGGTACATTTGGTTAATACTGCGCGATTACCACTGCAATCATTCAGTTTCACAACGCGAGTCGACCACTATTGGCTGCAGCTTGATGCGGTTCATAAGACTGAAACCTGCACTAAGATTTATCAAGAGTGGCGCGCGGCCCCGAGTGTTACTAATGTCGACCTGTCTTTGTGCCATTTTGATTTAGGTGGTTATAACCTAGTGAGAAACAGTGACGGTATTAAGATTATCGACTGGGAATACGCTGCGCTAGCAGACCCTAGGCTAGATTTAACTTTGACCATTGCGGTTACTGGAGTGCAGGCCACTGAAGCGGTTGAGAAGTACTGTCAGCTGCGAGGTATCCATGATGTTCAGCCTTGGCTAGATGGTGTAGAAGCGTGGTTACCAAGAAGCCAAATGATGGCGATGCTGTGGTATTTACTTGCTCATCAGCTATGGGGCGATGACAGTTATTTGCGTGAAGCAGAGGCTCTTAGTCACACTTTATGTAGCTATGATCACGTTTAGGAAGTGAAAAATATAATTTCAGAGCTCTTCCCTTTAAAACCTTGTTTTTCGTGTTAGATTGATCAAAACGTACCAATATTCAATGGGGGAGGTACAATGATTATCTATCTACACGGCTTCGACTCAACAAGCCCGGGCAATCACGAAAAAATACTGCAGTTGCAATTCATTGATGATGACGTTCGTTTCATCAACTACAGTACTTTGCATCCAAAACACGATATGCAGCATTTGCTAAAAGAAGTGCATAAAGTGATAGAGCAATCCGATGATCCACATCCAATCATTTGTGGTGTAGGTTTGGGTGGTTTTTGGTCTGAGCGTATTGGTTTCTTATGCGGGATTAAGCAGGTGGTGTTCAACCCTAATCTGCACCCTGAGAACAACATGGTAGGTCGAATTGATCGCCCAGAAGAGTACGAAGACATCGCGACTAAGTGTGTCGCTCAGTATCGCATGAAGAACAAAGGACGCTGTTTAGTAGTACTTTCTCGTGAAGATGAAATTCATGACAATACGAAAACAGCTTCTGCTCTAGAAGATTACTACGAAGTTGTCTGGGACGAAAAAGAGAGTCATAAGTTCAAAAAGATCTCTCAACACTTGCAGGCAATGAAGGCGTTTAAAAACGCTTAATCATTACCATCATTTTTTAAAGCAGCACTCAATTGAGTGCTGTTTTTTTATCCAAATTAGCAAACGCTGCCCGAAGGGTTCAAGCTGAGCGCCCCCCGCCAAAAGTGTTTTACTCTTTGTGAGGGAGATTTGCTTAGAATGACTAGGTTACTTCCCCCTCACCGCGATTAAAACGCTTTTATCTCGAACGAAATTTAACCGCGAAAGGTCAATATGGCCTAGTCATATAGATTTTATCGATGAGTTTGCGCAAACGTTAACTAATCAGTCACGAATCCTCATTGTGGGTAAGGATTTTTGTTGCGGTCATCTTTTTGCTATATATAATGTTCCAAAGCAAAATATTTTGATAAATGTCAAAAAAAATTGAGAGCGAGTGATAAAACTTGCCCATAATTTGTGCTCTACCTCTCAGGTAGACACCTTTTCATCCACGTGAGCAAAGTGACAAACCAATGTTTGTTGCTTGTAATCCCTCTAACTACTCAGTGAGCTGCTGTTACTTATTATTACAGTCATCAAATAAGCCGCAGCCTTTGGAATTAAGGCCGAGTAGATACATAGAATTTATCGGTTGGAGTAATCGAGCCGAGCCCCATTTATTCATTTTGTAGAGGATTGTCATTGTGACAAAAATTATCGTAGTAGGCGGCGGTGCTGGTGGTTTAGAGCTAGCAACTAAGCTAGGCCGCACTTTAGGTCGTAAGAAACGTGCCCAGATTACTCTGGTAGACCGTAAAGCAAGCCACCTATGGAAACCATTGCTTCATGAAGTAGCCACTGGCTCATTGGATGAAGGTGTTGACGCGCTAAGCTACCGCGCACACGCAAAAAACCATTGCTTTGATTTCCAAATGGGCAGCCTGAACGATATCGATCGTGAACGTAAAGTGATTGCGTTGAGCGAGTTGACTGATGAGCACGGTGAGTTGCTGATGCCAAGCCGTGAACTTGAATACGACATTCTTGTGATGGCGTTAGGTTCAACGTCAAACGACTTCAATACCCCAGGCGTTCGTGACAACTGTATTTTCCTAGATAGCCCAGAGCAAGCACATCGTTTCCGTACAGAGATGAACAATCAGTTCTTAAAGCTTCATGCTAAGAATGGTCAAGGTACGGTAGACATCGCGATTGTTGGTGCGGGTGCTACTGGTGTTGAACTGTCTGCTGAGCTTCACAACGCTGTGAAAGAGCTTCGTACATACGGTTTTGGCGACCTAGATTCAAGCAAGCTTAACGTAAACCTTGTTGAAGCGGGCGAACGTATTCTGCCAGCTCTACCACCTCGTATTTCTAGCGCAGCACATTCAGAGCTAACTAAGCTAGGTGTAAACGTTCGTACTAATACTATGGTGACTCAGGCAGATTCTGACGGCCTAACGACTAAAGATGGTGAGAAGATCCCAGCACAGATCATGGTATGGGCTGCTGGAATTAAAGCGCCAGATTTCATGAAAGATATCGGTGGTCTTGAGACCAACCGTATCAACCAGTTGGTTGTCAAAAACACGCTGCAAACTACGCTTGATGACAACATCTTTGCTATCGGTGATTTGGCGCAATGTACACAAGCGGATGGTTCGTTTGTTCCACCACGTGCGCAAGCGGCTCACCAAATGGCAAGCTGCGCATTTAGCAACATCATCGCTAAGCTGAACGGTCGTGACCTGAAAGACTACATCTACAAAGATAAAGGTTCACTGGTTTCACTAAGCCGTTTCTCTACAGTAGGTAGCTTGATGGGTAACCTGACTAAAGGCTCAATGATGGTTGAGGGACGTATTGCTCGTGTGGTTTACATCTCTTTGTACCGCATGCACCAGATGGCACTTCACGGCTTAATCAAAACATCACTGATGATGTTGGTTGGTCGTATTAACCGTGTCCTTCGTCCGAACCTAAAGCTTCACTAATCAGGTAAGCCTTCTAAGGTCATTACGCTGATAATAAAAAGAGCTCTTCGGAGCTCTTTTTTGATCGTGTCGAGTACGTGTTATTACGGATTGTTACTCTATAAAGCTATTAAGATAATGGAGGTAACACAGAATAAACCACGCCATCTTTCGGTTTACCGTTAAAGATAAAACGATTCTTTGCAATGGCTTCACGTTCAGCGCCACATTTCTCGATCAGCTTCTGACTGGGTAGGTTTTCTGTATCGCAGACAATCTCCAAACGCGTCAACTTGAGCATTGCGAAGCAAAATTCAAATAGGGCAAGCATTGCTTCTTTCGCTATCCCTTTTCTCTGAAATTGATCACCCACCCAATAACCTAAACTGGCCATATTAAAGGTGTGGTAAAGCTCATTTATGGCCACCATACCGACTAATTTTTCACTTTTTTGTTCGAAGATACCAAAGCCAAACGCATCGGCTTTGACCCAGTTTAAGCGAGTCGCCAGAATGAATTTTTCGGCTTCGACGATAGAAAACTCGTCATGACACCAGTCGACCCAAGGCAGTAAGCTCGGAGAGGACTTAACCAGCTGAGAAAACTCTTGGGCGTCTGAGGCTTCAATGATTTTGAGGTTGAGGTGTTGAGTATTTATTTGAAAGTCAGGGCTCATAAGAAATACCGAATTACATATAAGTACTGAACAAAGCGAGTCAGCACAGAATAAAGATAGATAGCACTTAAGAAAACGCCCTCACTAGGAGGGCGGATTGAATTATTTATATAATTATAGCCGAATCGGTAAGTAACTTACTGCGCTACACGTCGAACTTGAATAACCATTCCAAGAAGCGGGTGGTCAAGGTAGTGAGTCTCAGTACTGCGCATACGACGTTTTTGGTCCATGCGGTAGCTCTTAAGGAACTCTTCGACTTCAACCGTCGGAGAAATCTCCGTTAGATTGCCCACTTGAACATTGCTTTCGGCGCCACTTACTGGTGAATCTAACTCGATTTGTTGCTCTTGAAGAGTTACTTCACGAACGCTTGGCGCTTTTAAATCCAATGTTGTTTCAGCGTAGAGGTAGTGCTGAACGTAGATTTGTAGCTTGCCGTCTAATTCATAGAGCGGCTTATCTATGGTCTCTTCTTTGAAGCCATCAGTATTTACTGCTGTTACTGTCCCTTTTTCTGAGCCATCAGCATTGAAGTCTTTAGAGAAGTCTTTGCCGGCCTGAATATGAAAAACCGGTGCTGAGCTCTTGCCTTGGTCGCCTTGACGCCAAGCCGTATGCATCAGAACTTCGAAGCCTGCGTGTTTTTTTAGCTTATCTTTCTGAGGCGTTAATTGGTACTCCGAGTAAGGCAGCATTTGTACGCCTTTCTTTGCTCGGTATTGGGTGTCTTGAAATGAACCAACGCGCTCAAGTGAAATCTTAGGCTGTGTGTTAGGCCAAGATTCATTCACTTTTTCTGCATCAACAGCACGCTTAAAAATGATCACTTCTATATCAAATTGTCTCTGCGCCAAACTTGGCAGTGAGACGAACAATAGTAGCAGTGGGATCAGTCTTTTCATTTTTACTCCGTCTTCCGGCCGAACTACCGGCTGGATAATTTATATGTGCAAGTGGATTGGGTCTTATGCCGAAGGCAGCAAGTTCTGTCTGAATTCGCCCAATAAATCACTAACAAATTGAATTCGTTTCCGTCTGTCGACCAATGGTATCGTAAACTTGAACTTTGTTGGTCCTTCCATTGAAAACTTTTGCGGTTGAGATTGCAACAGTTTAACAAGGTAGGTCGGGTTTATGTCAGCATCCGGGTAGAATTCTAAGAATCCACCTTTATCATGAGCCTCAATTTTCTTCGCTTTGATAGACGCCGCGGCTAATTTTAGCTCTGAAACTGACAACAAGTTCTTGGTAGCATCCGGCAGGAGGCCGAAGCGATCAATCAGCTCGACTTTCAACTCTGCCAATTCGTCCGTGTCACTCACACTCGCAATACGCTTATAAGTAGACAAACGTGTATTGATGTCTGGGATGTAGTCATCAGGCAATAGCGCGGGTAAGCGCATTTCAATTTCAGTTTGTTCACGCAGTAGGTCATCAAGCGATGGTTCTCGACCCTCTTTCAATGCCTCAACCGCTTGTTCTAGCATCTCCATGTAAAGGGTAAAGCCAACCGACTGGATTTGACCACTCTGTTCATCACCGAGTAGTTCACCCGCACCACGAATCTCTAAGTCATGGGTTGCTAGTGTAAAGCCTGCACCTAAGTCTTCAAGTGAAGCTATGGCATCTAATCGCTTAACCGCATCTTTGGTCATTGCTTTCGGGGGAGGTGTTAGCAGATAGGCATAAGCTTGGTGGTGAGATCGACCCACACGCCCACGCAATTGGTGCAACTGTGCTAAACCAAGGTTATCGGCTCTGTCCATTAAGATGGTATTGGCTGTTGGTACGTCGATACCGGTTTCGATGATGGTTGTACACACTAGCAAGTTAAAACGCTGGTGGTAGAAGTCATTCATGATGCGTTCTAGTTCGCGCTCTCGCATCTGGCCATGAGCCACGGTGACACGCGCTTCTGGAATCAGTTTCTGTAGTGACTCAGCCGTCTTTTCAATCGTGTCGACTTGGTTGTGTAAGAAGTAAACTTGACCACCACGCATGATTTCGCGAAGTACCGCTTCTCTGACGATCGCGTCATCACTCTCACGGACAAAGGTCTTTATTGCTAAGCGTCGTGCTGGTGGTGTTGCGATGATTGACAAGTCACGCATGCCGCTCATTGCCATGTTCAATGTCCGTGGAATTGGCGTCGCGGTGAGCGTTAGGATATCGACATCCGCACGCATTGCTTTCACTTTTTCTTTCTGACGTACACCAAAGCGGTGTTCTTCATCGACAACTAATAGGCCAAGGTCTTTAAATTGAAGGTCACTTGAAAGTAACTTGTGAGTACCCACCAAGATGTCGACTTTACCGTCGGCAACATCTTGCATGATCAATTTTTGTTCTTTAGCCGACTTAAATCGCGACAGTACTTCGACACGAATCGGCAAGTTGGCGAAACGGTCGCGGAAGTTTTCAAAGTGTTGCTGAGCAAGTAACGTTGTCGGTACTAACACGGCCACTTGTTTGCTGTTATCGGTACACACGAACGCGGCACGCATTGCGACTTCTGTTTTACCAAAACCAACATCACCACACACCAAGCGGTCCATGGCTTTTGCTTGGCACATATCAGACATTACCGCATTAATTGCCATCGCTTGGTCATCGGTTTCTTCAAACGGGAAGCCAGATTTGAAGGTTGCGTACTGGCCACGATCGAGCTCAAATTTGTAACCCGGCTTAAGTTCACGCTTGGCGTAAACATCGAGCAGTTCGGCTGCAACGTCACGGACTTTCTCTGCGGCGCGCTTACGAGCTTTCTGCCAGGCTTCACCGCCAAGTTTGTGTAGCGGTGCGGAATCTTCAGCGCCACCAGAGTAGCGGCCAATTAAGTTCAGAGATGCAACTGGTACGTAGAGCTTGGCATCGTTTTGATACTCAAGTGTTACGTATTCGGTTTTCATACCACCCGCTTCTAGGGTTTGCAGGCCGATGTAGCGACCAATACCGTGGTCTATGTGCACAACGGGTTGACCCGGTTTAAGTTCCGCTAAGTGACGGATTACGGTGTCGCTGTTTACGCTTTTCTTATCTTTTTTACGACGCTGAACAACGCGATCACCCAAGAGATCACTTTCACAGATGAGGGCGATGTTTTGCTCTTCGTGGACAAAGCCATGCTCAGCAGAACCTAGGGTCAGGGTGAACTTATCTTTACCTTTAATCGCCGCGTCGAGGTTTTCAACTTCGTTTGGACGAACTTTGATGCCTCGAAGCAATTCACTCAGTGCTTCACGGCGGCCTTCAGACTCAACCGAAAAGATCACTTTGCCGTCGAAGGATTCAGTGAATTTTCTTAGGTTAGACAAAGGCTCTTTATTCTGATGTTGAACGCTGAGATCAGGCAGAGACACAACCGGAAGGTTGGTACGTCCGGCTTTTTCTTCAATTGATTCTAAGCTCAGAATGACCTGTGGCTTTTGTTTGAAGTGTGCGAACAGTTCGTCTTTCTTTAGCCACAGTTGTTCAGGTTTCAGCAGTGGTCGTAATGGATCAACACCGCGCTGTTCGTATCGATGAGCAACATCTGTTAGGAATGAATCTACTGCAGTCTCGACATCACCCAGAATCAGGAGTTGCGCTTCATCGGTAACATAATCAAACAAGGTTTCGGTGTGATCGAAGAACAGCGGTTGCCAATACTCAATACCAGCAGGCCATGTGCCTTTAGAAACCTGCATATAAACCGATTCTGGTTCACGGCGCGCATCAAACTGTTGGCGCCAACGAATACGGAAATCTTCAATCGCCGTTTCTGAGGTTGGGAATTCGTGAGCAGGTAGCAGGCGAATCTCTGAGATATCTTCGATAGAGCGCTGGTTTTCAGGATCGAAAGTACGGATGGTGTCGATCTCGTCATCGAAGAAGTCGATACGATACGGGTCTTTACTACCCATTGGGAACAGGTCGAGAATAGAACCACGGCTTGCGTATTCACCCGGGCCAAACACTTGGTCAACATAGCGATAGCCCGACTTTTCGAGTTGCAGGCGTAATTTCTCTAGTGAATAGAGATCGCCTGTTTTCACCATTAACGTGTGTTGTAGTAAGAAGTCGCGCGGTGACTGGCGTTGCAATAACGTGCTGATCGGAACGATCGTGATGCCATCTTTTAGCGTTGGCAGTGCGTAAAGGCGTGCGATACGATCTGAAATGATCTCTTGGTGCGGCGAGAAGCTATCGTATGGCAGCGTTTCCCAGTCAGGAAATAACGCAACTTCATGTACCGTAAACTGTTCAATCTCAGATTGAAGCTTGAGTGCGATCTGAGGATCAGGCACTGCAAGTAAAGTATGGCCGTTATGCTGCTCCGCAAGTTTAGCGATAGTAAGCGCGAGAGATGAACCAACTAAGTTGCCGATGTGCTTTTTGTCACCGGCACCTTTGAGCTTAGGTAGTGTAAAAATGGATTGTTTTGTCATGTCTATTTACTTGTTATCTCGTTCTAGAGAGCGTTGACGTAAGAGCTTTTGTTGTTGATGGAGCGCTGCCTTGATCAACAAGTCTTGGTCAGTATCACGAAGATGAGCATATTTGAATTTGATTTCGAAGCCTGAATCTTTAGGTTCGCTAGCGAAGACCTCCGCGTAGCAATAGATAGCGGCGGCAGGGTGCTCGATAAAGAGCTTGGCTTTAACTAAGCGACCCGCTTCGATATCTGTTTTGGAAAAACAAGAGAACTGACTCGCACCAAATGAATACGTATGGGTACGAAATTGTTCATCATCTTGTTGCGATAACATAAAGCTCAACAAGAGGTTTAATTTAGAGTTCTGTGCATCCAATAAACTGATGACATTCTTCAAGTCGCTGTTTTTCAGTTCGTTGCGAGCACTGTCGGCTAATAGGTCCAATTGGCTAAACTCACTTGCAACAACAAAAGGGGCAGGTATCTCCGATTCGAACTGTATCTGAGAAGGTAAAGCGAAGTTACTGTCCATTGGCTCAATATTAGCGGTAAGGCTATGGTGAACGGTAAAAAACTCTTGTTCTGTCATGCGTTAGTTCCTTGAAGTGATCTATTGATTATCGCTATGTGGCCGCAGTAATCAAGGTCAGTTAATTGAAAGTCTCAAATAGTTGTTTGAAAGTTGGCTATTTGACAAGGTTCTGTTTTTCAAGCCTAACTAATTGAGTTAATTCACTCTATATTTTCAATTACCCCCTACACAGTAACGGCAATACCCGTTACATTAACCCGCATCTCCTCTAGATGGTTCAAAGTATGTTTCATCCTATTTCATTGTTTGTTGGCCTGCGTTATTTGAAAGGCCGTTCAGGTGATCGCTTTAGCCGTTTTGTTTCTTATATGTCGACAGCCGGAATCACCATTGGTGTACTGTCTCTGGTTACTGTTTTGTCGGTAATGAATGGATTCGAAGCGCAGTTAAAAGACCGAATTCTTGGTGTCCTTCCTCAAGCCGTCGTTTACGAGCAAGGAGGCACAACGTCACTTTCTGCTCAAGCACCTAGTTTTGCGGAGAAAATGTCGCTCAATGGTCACGTAGAACCTATTGTTCGTAGTGAAGCGGTGATCCAAAGTCCTGCTCAGTTATCTGCGGGCTTGTTAATTGGTATTGAACCCAATTCAGATGACCCTCTTCAGAATCATTTAATTGCTGGCAGACTGTCTTCACTCAAAGCGGGTCAGTATCAGCTTTTCCTTGGTCATACCTTGGCAAGAAACTTGAAAGTGTCTATGGGTGACAAAGTTCGCTTAATGGTGACCAGTGCGAGCCAATACACCCCGTTAGGGCGTATTCCAAGCCAACGAAATTTTACCGTAGCTGGCATTTTTAACACGGGTTCGGATATCGATGCTCAATTGATGGTTACCGACATCAAAGACGCAGGGCGATTGATGCGTTATAAGTCTGATACGATTTCAGGCTGGCGATTGTTTTTTGACGACCCATTTGAAGTGGCGGAACTATCAAATCAACCGCTACCGGAAGGTTGGTTGTGGAGCGATTGGCGAGACCAACGTGGCGAGCTATTCCAAGCCGTTCGAATGGAAAAAAACATGATGGGCTTGATGCTTGGGCTGATCATTGGTGTTGCTGCTTTCAATATTATCTCTGCGCTTATTATGGTGGTGATGGAGAAACAGTCCGAAGTCGCCATCTTAAAAACCCAAGGTATGCGTGATGGTCAAGTCATGGGGATCTTTATGGTTCAAGGTGCAAGTAGTGGTGTGATCGGCGCATTATCTGGTGGCATCCTGGGCGTGATTTTAGCTTCGAACCTCAATACTATTTTAGAGGCGATGGGTGTTGCTCTGTTTTCATTTGGTGGACAGTTGCCAATTTTAATTAACCCAATTCAAATCGCCGTTGTTGTGGTTCTGGCTATTGCACTTAGCTTGATTGCCACTGTCTTCCCTTCTTATCGAGCATCGTCTGTGAAACCTGCTGAGGCCCTTCGTTATGAGTAATTTTCTTCAATGTAATGATATCCGTAAAACGTACCGTGAAGGCTCGTTAGATACTGAGGTTCTCAAGGGCGTCAGCTTCAAAATAGAAAAGGGTGAGCTAGTAGCAATCATTGGTACATCCGGTTCAGGTAAAAGTACGCTATTGCATATTTTAGGGGCGTTGGATGATGCTTCTGATGGCAGCGTAAGCTTTCTCGGACAAGACTTAGCGTCTTTGAGTTCGAATAAGCAGGCCAAGCTTCGCAACCAGCATCTTGGCTTTGTTTATCAATTCCATCATCTTCTTTCTGATTTCTCAGCGTTAGAAAACGTAGCGATGCCATTACTTATTGGTGGTGAAAAGCCAGCGAAAGCGAAAGAAGAAGCACAACGTTTGTTAGATAAAGTCGGATTGAGTCATCGTGTTGATCACCGACCTTCAGAGCTTTCTGGCGGTGAGAGGCAACGAGTGGCAATTGCTCGTGCATTGGTGAACAAGCCTGCGCTAGTGTTGGCGGATGAGCCGACTGGTAACCTAGACCACAACACAGCACTTTCTATTTACGATTTAATGCGTGAATTGAACCGCGAATACGATACCGCTTTCTTGGTTGTAACCCATGATGGCGAACTTGCTGGCAAGATGGACCGTCAACTGCACATGCAAGACGGTTTACTGGTTAACGTAGAAAAAGAGGAGAGCTAAGTGTTTTCTTCTTTATCTTTATTGATAGGCGGCCGATTTAGTCGGGCGAAACAACGAGACAAGATGGTTTCTTTTATCTCTTTGTCTTCGACGATCGGTATTGCAGTCGGCGTTGCGGTGATCATTATCGGTTTATCTGCGATGAATGGCTTTGAGCGTGAACTGCAGTCACGAGTGCTTTCTGTTATCCCACATGGGGAATTCGAGGGAGTCAATGAACCTGTGACACGTTGGGAGCATGTGATCGAACAAGCGACTCAACATGATGATGTTGTAGCGGCTGCGCCTTATGTGAAAATTACCGCGCTTGCCGAAAAGGGCAAAGAACTAAAGGCGATTGAAGTCCGAGGCGTTGACCCACAACTTGAGCAACAAGTCTCAAGCCTATCGAGTTTTATCGATAAGCAAGCTTGGAGCGATTTTAAGGCAGGACAGCAACAGATTATCTTGGGCTCTGGCGTGGCTAATGTACTTGGCGCGAAAGTCGGTGATTACTTAACTCTGATGATCCCGACGGTGAATGGCTCGGTGAAGGTTCAAGCCCCCAAACGTGTTCGAGTCAAAGTCGTTGGTTTGCTGACGCTTAACGGCCAAATAGATCACAGCTTGGCTCTAATCCCGATTGGCGATGCGCAAGTCTACGCAAACCTAGGCGAGGCAGTGACAGGGGTTTCTTTAAAAGTGACCGATGTTCTGAACGCAAACTCAATTGTGCGTGAAGTTGGCAATCAGCTCGATGTGTATGTGTACCTGCGCAGTTGGCAACAGAAGTTTGGTTTCTTATACCGAGATATCCAGTTGGTTCGCACCATTATGTATCTGGTGATGGTACTGGTTATTGGTGTGGCTTGTTTCAATATTGTCTCGACGCTAATGATGGCAGTAAAAGACAGAGCATCGGAGATCGCAATATTAAGAACCATGGGCGCATCGGACGGCCTTGTGAAACGCATTTTCGTTTGGCAGGGCGTATTTTCAGGCGTGTTAGGTAGTTTGGTGGGCAGTGCAATAGGCGTGTTAGTGGCACTTAATCTCACTACGCTTATCAAAGGGCTCGAAAGGCTAGTTGAACACCAGTTCTTGTCCGGTGACATCTATTTTGTCGACTTCTTGCCATCACAACTAGATATGACGGATGTTGTTGTGGTTTCAGGTACAGCGATTGTATTGAGCCTATTGGCGACATGGTACCCAGCATCACGAGCAGCCAAGTTAAACCCTGCCTCGGTGCTTAGCTCGAAGTAATACGTTATGTAGCGTGATAGACAAATGGCATACACAAAAAAGGATCCCTGATGGGATCCTTTTTTTTGAATTCAATCTGCATTCTTTACGACTGTGGTTACATACCAATATTGCAGAGTTCTGTGGTTCATCTGACTTTAACTAGTGTGCGGTTTAAGTGAAGCGCATACAAAGATAGATTGAACGACAAGGAAAAGTTGTCAGTACCTTGCTTGACGCTTCTTCCAACTTCTTACTACTGAGTAACGCCATAACCCGCGAATACCAAAGTAGCCAATCATTGCTGAAACTACGCCACAAATCAGGCAACCCAGTAAGAAAGGAGGCCCGATCGTATTCATTTGCGCCAAGATGAAGTCCCAAGACAATTCGAAATGGAACGCTTGAGGTGGTACATGCATAACAAACGCCCCAACTTTATAAGCAAAGTAGAAGAGAACGGGCATAGTGACCGGGTTACTGATCCAAACAAGTGCGACAGCCAAAGGTAGGTTAACGCCACATGCGACAGCAAGGCCTGCAGACATAATCATTTGGCTTGGTAGAGGGACAAACGCCATGAATAACCCAACAGCAAATGCGCCAGCCGCAGAGCGACGATTAAGGCACCATAAGTTGGGGTTGTACAAAACATTGCCAAAAACTTTCAATGCTTTCTGACGCTTGATTAGCTCATGGTCAGGCATAAATCGTTTGATAAACTTTCTTGGCATAGGAGGAAGCTACTCTCTTGTTTAACACTTGGTTCTTGATTTCATTTGCTGCGACAGTTGTGTCTGCCAGCTTCTGGCCTGTGATGCCACATTGGGTCTTGGCACCATTGATGCTGTTATTACTAATCGCATCAATAAAGTATAGCGTTTTCCGAGGTACAAGAGGTCTAGCTACTGCGTTGATACTCGTTGTATGCCTAGGGAATGCGATTGAAATCCAAACAAGTCGCTTATTTCAATCAGGGCAGAATACTACCATAAATGCCTCAGTAGTTAGTCTTTTTAGTGAAAATAGCCATGGTTTTGAAAGCGTAGTAGTAGTTAGATCAATTGACGGTGAAAAATTAATCTTTCCTCAATTGATAAAATTGCGATTGTTTACGCCTTTCAAGCTCACTTTGGGTGATGACGTTCATTTGTCGGTCAGTATCAAGCCTGTTTTTGGAAAGCTTAATGAAGCTGGCTTTGATTTAGAAAAGCACCTTTTTAGCACTGGGGTTACGGCAAGTGCGAATTACCGAACGGATACTAAATATAGAATCCACTCTAGCAACCATCTACGTGCTCGGTGGTTCGAGCGCAGTCTTGATCATCTTAGCCAGCTAAACAATAACGACCTAATTGTCGCCTTGAGTTTTGGCTACCGAGAACTTATTCCTCCTTTGCGATGGGAGCTGTTGAAAAGTAGCGGCTTGATTCATCTGATGGCGATTTCAGGGCTTCATATTGGTATTGCCTTTGGTATCGGCTATCAGGTGGGGAAGCTAGTGCGTTTGTTGTCTCCTCAGTTGTTATGGTTTCCGACACTGTTTGGTTTAGGCTTCGCTTATTTTTACAGTTGGTTTGCTGGGTTTACACTGCCGACCCTGAGAGCGCTAGTGATGTGTGTCGTGGCAAGTTACTTTCTGTGGCGTGGGCAAAGCATCAGCGTGGCTCGTTATGTTTTAATCAGCTTGTGTATCGTACTCGTTATTTGGCCTTTTTCTGTGTTATCCAGTAGTTTCTGGCTATCTTTTGGCACATTGGGTGCGGTTCTCTACATTGCGTTCAATAGTAACGCCTCTTCTACAAAATCTACCTTTATTGAACGAGTGCTAAATCTCATCAAATTACAGGTCATGCTGACCTTGTTAATTGCGCCCCTTTCGATGTTGTTTTTCAAGGGCGTTAGTTTGATTTCGGTTGTCTACAATTTGCTGCTATTACCTTGGGTATCAATGGTGACGATACCTTTGCTGTTTTTGTCGATGTTTCTAAGTTTGATAGCTGAATCAGTAATTGGGGACAACGAATCAATGGCTCATTTCTCTACTCAGTTATGGATACTGGTTGATTTATCACTTGAACCCTTGGTGTTTAGCTTGCCTTTTTCTGAACAGTTTTGGATTCAGGTAGATAATCACGTAACCCTGCTGCTCGTTGCTCCTATCTTATTCTTTGGTTTTATTGCTCGATACCTTAAACATGGAGCAGCTGCTGTCATCATTTCTGTATTCCTGTTGTGGTGGGAATTTGGCAAAGTTAAACAGGACAGGTTAACTATTGATGTTTTGGACGTAGGGCATGGCTTGTCTCTCATCCTTGAAAAGAACAGTCACGCGGTGGTGTACGATTTAGGTAACGCGTGGCCAGGAGGGTCGATGGTCGAGTCACTATTGATTCCTACTTTATCGCAAAGAGGTATTGATGAAATTCAAGGAGTGATCATTAGCCATTTCGACTCTGATCACGCTGGCGGTTACCCGGCGCTGCTTGAGAACTATCAGCCTGAATGGATAAAAGCTAGCCAAAGTTTGAATCATCAAATGAGCTCAGTTGTTCAAGCATGTATGTTAGGTGAGGTGTGGGAATGGCAGAGCGTGCAGTTCGAGGTGTTGTGGCCTCCAAAACTAGTGAATAGGGCGTATAACCCACACTCTTGTGTCATACGGATTATTGAACCAGATTCGGGCTTTTCGATGTTGCTCACGGGTGATATTGAACTCGTGAGTGAGTGGTTACTTGCTCGGGAAGGCGAACAGCTAAAAAGCGATGTCATGCTCGTGCCTCATCATGGCAGCAATACGTCTTCGATCACACGTTTTATTGAGGCCGTTTCGCCTCAGTTAGCGATCGCTTCTTTGGCCAAAGGCAATCAATGGGGGATGCCGAGCGAATCCGTTATTGAACGTTATCACGACGCGGGTAGTGCTTGGCTTGATACTGGAGAAAGCGGCCAAATAACCATCAGCATTGGTCAGGAAGGTTGGCAATATCATGAGATTAGAGAACAACAAGGCAGACAGTGGTATAGGCAGATGCTTCGTAAGGGAGTAGAATAGAAAGATTATTGTGAGAAAATTAAGCGATTCTATGTCAACACAAACAGATGAAACTACCTGGGTCACATTTAAACGACTTTGGACTTATATTCGACTATATAAGGCCGGCCTTGGTGTTGCGGTTATTGCGCTTATTATAAATGCTGTCACTGATACCTACATGATTTCCTTACTAAAGCCGTTACTTGATGAAGGCTTTGGTAATGCGGAATCTGACTTTTTACGTACGCTCCCTCTCATTATCTTTGTCATGATGTTCGTTCGTGGCATCAGTGGCTTTGTTTCAACCTATTGTTTGAGCTGGGTCTCAGGCAATGTGGTCATGGAAATTAGACGTAAAATCTTTAGTCACTTCATGCATATGCCAGTTTCTTTTTTTGATAAAGAACAGACTGGTGCGCTGCTATCTCGAATTACTTACGATTCAGAGCAAGTCTCTGCGGCAACCAGTAAAGCATTAGTCAGTATTGTCCGTGAAGGCGCAAGTATTATTGGACTGTTGACGCTGATGTTCTGGAATAGCTGGCAGTTGTCTTTGGTGTTGTTCGCTGTCGCCCCTCTTGTTGCGTGGGCAATCAGTATCGTATCGAAGCGATTCAGAAAGATCTCTAAGAACATGCAAACCAGTATGGGTCACGTCGCTTCTTCGGCAGAACAAATGCTGAAAGGGCACAAAGTGGTTCTAACGTACGGTGGACAAGATCTAGAAAGACACCGTTTTGATGAAGTTAGTAACCAAATGCGTCAACAAAGCATGAAGCTAATCACTGCTCAAGCGGCCGCGAACCCAATCATTCAGATGATTGCATCACTTGCAATCGTAGTTGTTCTATTCCTTGCTAGTGTTGATTCAATTAAAGCAGAGCTTACTCCAGGTACGTTTACTGTTGTGTTCTCGGCGATGTTTGGTTTACTACGCCCACTAAAAGCTCTGACTAACGTAACGTCTGAATTCCAACGTGGTATGGCAGCGAGTACGACCCTATTTGGTTTGATGGACTTAGATACGGAACAAAATAAAGGTACGTTGAAGCCTGAAACCGTAGCGGGTGAAGTCGAAGTAAAAGATGTGACATTTACTTACCAAGGTGCAGAGAAAGCAGCGCTTGATAAGGTCAGTTTTAATATACCGAAAGGCAAGACAGTCGCACTTGTCGGCCGTTCGGGTTCGGGTAAGAGTACCATTGCGAACCTGTTTACTCGTTTTTATGACGTAGACTCTGGCTCTATCGAACTTGATGGTCACGACATTCGTGATTATGAATTGAGAAACCTACGTGAGCACTTCGCTCTTGTTTCCCAGAATGTGCACCTATTTAACGATACGGTTGCGAACAACATCGCTTACGCAGCTGAAGAACAGTATTCACGTGAACAGATCGAACACGCGGCTAAACTTGCGCATGCAAGTGAGTTTATCGAAGGCATGGAAAATGGCATCGATACGGTTGTTGGCGAAAATGGTGCGAGCCTTTCTGGTGGTCAAAGACAGCGTATCGCGATTGCACGTGCTCTATTGAGAGATGCACCTGTTCTGATCCTTGATGAGGCGACATCTGCATTGGATACTGAGTCAGAAAGAGCGATTCAATCTGCGTTAGAAGAGCTGCAGAAAGACAAAACAGTACTCGTTATCGCACACCGACTTTCTACTATCGAGCAAGCTGATGAGATTCTCGTGGTCGATGATGGGCATATTGTAGAAAGAGGTGCACATGCCGAGCTCATCGCCCTTGATGGCGCTTATGCACAACTACACCGAATTCAGTTCAGCGGATAAGATTAGGTTTTGTTGTGATCGAAAAGATTTGGTTTAACAATCACCCATTAAAATACTTTCTCTGGCCGCTATTGTGGCCATTGAGTCTGCTGTTCAAAATGATCAGCGGTCAACGTCGTGATGCTTATCTATCGGGGAAAAAAGAGACCTATCGCCCGCCTTTACCCGTGATTGTTGTTGGTAATATTACCGCTGGGGGCAATGGCAAAACACCAGTTGTGATTTGGTTGGTAGAGATGCTTCAGGCTCACGGTTTTAAGCCCGGCGTTGTTTCTCGAGGTTATGGGGCAAAAGCACCAAACTATCCGTTAGTGTTGGATGAAAACACGCCAGCAGAGCACTCTGGTGATGAGCCTCGTTTGATCCGTAAGCGAACTGGTGCGCCTGTAGCGGTTGATCCTGTGCGCGCAAACGCAGTAAAGGCTTTGCTGAGCGAAGAGGTTAATGTCATCATCACTGACGACGGCCTTCAGCATTATGCACTTGAACGCGATATTGAATTTGCTGTTATCGACGGTGCGAGACGCTTTGGTAGTGAGTGCCTAATTCCTTTGGGTCCATTAAGAGAGCCTGTGTCTCGTTTAGATGACGTAGACTTTTTGGTCAACAATGGCGGTAAAGCGCACGGGCGAGAGTTCTCGATGTCTTTGGCGCCGAGTGAAGCCGTTAATCTAAAGACTGGTCAGAAAAAGCCAGTTTCAGAATTACCAAAGCTGGTGGCTTTTGCTGGTATCGGTCACCCACCACGCTTTTTTAAAACATTGGAAAATCTTGATGGTGATGTGGTTTATACGCAGGGCTTCGCCGACCATCAAAATTTTGATAAAGATGAACTTCATGCCTTAGCAAAAAAAGGTATGAATATGATTATGACAGAAAAAGACGCTGTGAAATGCGAAGAGTATGCTCAAGACAACTGGTGGTATCTTCCAGTTTCTGCGCAGTTCAATGAAGATTCGCAACAGCAAATTTTAAAAAGAATAAAAGAGGTTATGGAGTACTATGGATCACCGTCTGCTTGAGATCGTTGCTTGCCCTGTATGTAAAGGTAAACTAACTTTTGACAAAGATAAGCAAGAGCTTGTTTGTAAAATTGATCGCCTTGCTTACCCAATTAAAGAGGGTATTCCTGTTCTTTTGGAACCTGAAGCTCGCACCGTTTCAATGGATGAGGGTAAGTAATGTCCTATACGGTTGTTATACCTGCAAGATACCAATCGAGCCGTTTACCAGGGAAGCCACTTGCTGACATTGGCGGCAAGCCGATGATTCAATGGGTATACGAACAGTCAATGAAGGCGGGTGCCGATAACGTTATTATCGCTACCGACGACGCTCGAGTTGAAAAAGCGGCCAAAGCATTTGGCGCGACCGTTTGTATGACATCACCTAATCATGAATCAGGCACTGAGCGTCTCGCAGAAGTGATTGAAGTCATGAAGATTCCTGATGATCATATTATTGTGAATGTTCAAGGTGATGAGCCACTGATCCCACCTGCGATCATTAATCAGGTGGCGAATAACCTTGCAAACAGTACAGCGCCTATGGCAACGCTCGGTGTGGAAATTACTCATGCTGACGAAGTGTTTAATCCTAACGCCGTAAAAGTTGTGACCGACAAAGATGGGTACGCCCTGTATTTTAGCCGAGCTACTATTCCTTGGGATCGCGATGCTTACGCGAACAACGGTACAGCTGCTGAATCTCCACTGCTTCGTCACATTGGCATTTACGCTTACCGTGCGGGTTTTATTAATACCTATATCAATTGGGAACCAAGTACCCTTGAGCGTATTGAGTGCCTAGAGCAGCTACGTGTACTTTGGTACGGTGAAAAAATCCACGTAGACGTTGCGGCAGAAGCACCTGCAGCTGGTGTTGATACGCCAGAAGACCTAGAAGCGGTTCGAGCTATTATTGGCTAAGCTTCTTTTAGCGACTACTTATTTGCTCTACAAAAATGCAAAATCATGAGCCTTGCTTATCGCGAGGCTTTTTTATGCCTAAAGAGAAGCGAATGACAGCCTTATCTGTCTAAGTTAACGGATATTGAGTTGGTTGCATGGGTTTCTGTATCATCACCCCGGAATTATCTGAGATTTACCTCGCTCGATTTGCAAATTTTCTCTATAATATGCCGCCTATAAAGTAGTGGCGAACCGCTAGTACAGAATAAAACTTACGACAAAACGTGGAGTAAAAGATGCCTTCTCAAAGCCCAGTGATTACGGTTGATGGACCAAGTGGTGCAGGTAAAGGTACCCTGTGTATGTTACTAGCAGATAAGCTAGGCTTTCATCTTCTAGACTCAGGCGCGATCTATCGCGTATTGGCTTTAGCGGCAATTCACCATGGTGTGGATACTGAATCAGAAGATGCTTTAGTACCGCTTGCAACTCACTTAGATGTTCAGTTTATCGCTGAAGGTGAACTAGTGAAGGTTATCTTAGAAGGCGAAGATGTGTCTGGTGAACTTCGTAAAGAAGAGACTGGCATGGCGGCTTCAAAAGTGGCTGCTTTACCTCGTGTGCGTGAAGCACTGCTTCGTCGTCAACGTGCATTCAGCACGGCGCCGGGTTTGGTTGCTGACGGTCGTGACATGGGAACGGTTGTGTTTCCTGAAGCTGAAGCGAAAATATTTTTAGATGCAAGTGCTGAAGAGCGCGCGAGTCGCCGCCTTAAACAGTTGCAACAGAAGGGGTTAGATGTTAAATTTGACGACCTTTTGAGCGAGATCCAAGAGCGAGACGATCGAGATCGTAATCGCCCTGTGGCGCCACTTCGCCCTGCAGAGGATGCTCTAGTGCTTGATTCCACCTCAATGAATATTGAGCAGGTAGTCGAAAAAGCACTACACTATATTGAATCGAAACTGGCTGGGTAATTTCGCCGAGCTAGTACGAACGTTGGTCGCAAGGATGATGACCGGCGAATTTATCAACCCCATGCGGTAGGATACCCATGGACGTTTAATTATTGAAGATTAAATAATGACTGAATCTTTTGCTCAACTCTTTGAAGAGTTTCTATCTGAAACTGAATTCCAACAAGGCAGCATCGTTAAAGGTACTGTAGTAGCTATCGAGAACGGTTACGTTCTTGTAGACGCTGGTCTTAAGTCTGAATCTGCTATTCCTGCTGAACAATTCAAGAACGCTGCTGGCGAACTTGAAGTTGAAGTTGGTGCTGAAGTAGACGTAGCTCTAGACGCTGTTGAAGATGGTTTCGGTGAAACTCAACTTTCTCGTGAGAAAGCTAAGCGTCACGAAGCTTGGATCGTACTTGAGAAAGCTTGTGAAGAAGCTGAAACTGTTGTTGGTATCATCAACGGTAAAGTTAAAGGCGGTTTCACTGTTGAACTTAACGGTATCCGTGCTTTCCTTCCAGGTTCTCTAGTAGACGTACGTCCTATCCGTGACACTGCTCACCTAGAAAACAAAGAGCTAGAGTTCAAAGTAATCAAGCTAGACCAGAAGCGTAACAACGTTGTTGTTTCTCGTCGTGCTGTTATCGAATCTGAAAACAGTGTTGAGCGTGACGAACTTCTTGAAACTCTACAAGAAGGTACTGAAGTTAAAGGTATCGTTAAGAACCTTACTGACTACGGTGCATTCGTTGATCTTGGCGGTGTTGACGGTCTTCTACATATCACAGATATGGCTTGGAAGCGCGTTAAGCACCCATCAGAGATCGTTAACGTTGGTGACGAAATCCTAGTTAAAGTTCTTAAGTTCGATCGTGAGCGCACTCGTGTTTCACTAGGTCTTAAGCAACTAGGCGAAGATCCATGGGTAGCAATCGCTAAGCGTTACCCAGAAGGTCACAAGCTTTCTGGTCGTGTTACAAACCTAACTGACTACGGCTGCTTCGTTGAAATCGAAGAAGGCGTTGAAGGTCTAGTACACGTTTCTGAAATGGATTGGACTAACAAGAACATCCACCCTTCTAAAGTTGTTAATGTTGGCGACGAAGTTGAGGTTATGGTTCTTGATATCGACGAAGAACGTCGTCGTATCTCTCTAGGTCTGAAACAGTGTAAAGCTAACCCATGGCAGTCATTTGCAGAAATGCAAGCTAAGGGCGACAAAGTTACTGGTAAGATCAAGTCTATCACTGACTTTGGTATCTTCATCGGTCTAGAAGGCGGTATCGACGGTCTTGTACACCTATCTGACATTTCTTGGAACGCTGCCGGCGAAGAAGCTGTACGTGAATACAAGAAAGGCGACGAAATCTCTGCTGTTGTTCTAGCAGTAGATGCAGAGCGTGAGCGTATTTCTCTTGGCGTTAAGCAAATGGAAAACGACCCGTTCAACGCATACGTTGCTGACAACAAGAAAGGTGTTCTTGTAAACGGTACTGTAACTGCAGTTGACGCTAAAGGCGCTACTATCGAGCTAATCGAAGGCGTTGAAGGCTACCTACGTGCTTCTGAAGTTTCTCGTGACCGTATCGAAGATGCATCTCTAATCCTAAGCGTTGGCGACAGCGTTGAAGCGAAGTTCACTGGTGTAGACCGTAAGAACCGCGTAATCAACCTATCTATCAAAGCTAAAGATGAAGCTGATGAGCAAGAAGCAATGGCTTCACTGAACAAGTCTGATGAAGGCGCGTTCGGTAACGCAATGGCAGACGCATTCAAAGCTGCTAAAGGCGAATAATAGCTTCTCATTAAGAGAATTATAGCTATCTAGCCAAGAAAGGAGCCGTAAGGCTCCTTTTTTTTTGCTTATTTTTCCTATAGGTCTATAATTTCTAAAAAGAAAACCAACGAGGGTAACTATGACTAAGTCTGAATTGATTGAAAGACTGTGCGCTGAGCAAACGCATCTTTCTGCAAAAGAAATTGAAGACGCTGTAAAAGACATTTTAGAGCACATGGCTTCAACACTAGAAAGTGGTGATCGAATCGAAATTCGCGGCTTTGGCAGCTTTTCTCTGCATTACCGTGAACCTCGTGTTGGACGTAATCCTAAAACTGGTGACAAGGTTGAGTTGGAAGGTAAATACGTTCCTCACTTCAAACCAGGTAAAGAGCTACGCGAACGAGTAAACTCAGGGTTGTAGGCTACTTATCGGAATTAAGAAAAGCGGCATACTATAATGTATGCCGCTTTTTTATGACCATAATATGGTGGTCTGATTAGTAATTTTCCTGCATAATCGTACAGCTAACTAATCAATGAGTGATGAACTATGAAAATTATAAAAATAGTCGCTGTTATCGCACTTTTCCTAATGGCACTGGCTTTAGGCTCTCAAAACCAAACAATTGTGAATTTCAATTATTTGCTAGCGCAAGGTAACTTCCACCTCTCAAGCTTGCTAGGTGTTGTATTCGTTTCAGGTTTTGCTCTTGCTTGGTTAGTCTTTGGAAATATGCACATGCGATCTCAACTAAAAATTCATCGCTTGAAGAAGCAACTCAATAAGCAATCAAAGCAGGTCGCTGCTGAAACTAAAGCTTAAAGGCCATATTTGATGTTAGAGTTACTGTTCTTACTTTTGCCCATCGCAGCCGCTTATGGTTGGTATATGGGTAATCGTAATGCTCAGCAAGAAAAACAAAAGCAATCACACCAGATCTCCCGCCAATACGTGACGGGTTTGAACCTATTACTGTCAGACCAATCTGACAAAGCGGTAGATCACTTCATTGAGTTACTTCAAGTAGACAATGAAACCATCGATACTCACTTGGCTTTGGGCAACTTGTTCCGCTCAAGAGGCGAAGTCGACCGCGCTATTCGTATTCACCAAAATCTTATCTCTCGATCTGGGCTTACCCTTGATCAAAAAAACCTCGCATTGCAACAATTAGCTAAAGACTATACGGTCTCAGGCTTTCTTGATCGCGCAGAGAAAATTTTTGAACAGCTTGTAGAAGAGCCTGATCATAAAGAAGGCGCTTTACAGCAGTTGGTTGCCATTTATCAGCAAACGCGTGAGTGGAATAAAGCGATTCATTACGGGAATATCTTAGTTAAACTGAGCAAGAAGAAAATGAAGACGCGTGCGATGGTTGCACACTTCTGGTGTGAGCTTGCGATGCAAGAACAAGCCGACGGCAACCGCCCTAAAGCGCTTCAGCACTTCAAGAAGGCCCTTTCAGAAGACCCTAAATGTGTTCGAGCCAGTATTGCTTTAGGAAAATTCCATTTAGCCAATGAAGATTATCACAAGACAATTACTTATTTAGAGTCAGTTCTCGAGCAAGATATCGACTTCATTAGTGAAGTCCTGCCAACGCTTGCTGAGTGTTACCACAAACTTGGACAAGAAGCGCAGTTGGTCGAGTTCCTTAAAGCGTGTATTCAGAAGAAAGCCGGTGTTTCCGCTGAGTTGATGCTGGCTCAACTCGTTGCCGACCATGAAGATGTTGGCTCTGCTCAAGAGCTACTGACAAAGCAGCTTGTTAAAAACCCAACCATGAAAGGTTTTTATCGATTAATTGATTATCACCTAGAGGAAGCGGAAGAAGGTAGAGCCAAAGACAGCTTAACGACGCTTCAATCTATGGTTGGTGAACAACTCAAGGTTAAGCCTCATTACCGATGCCGTCAGTGTGGTTTCTCAACTCACTCAATGTATTGGCACTGCCCTTCATGTAAGGGGTGGGGAACGATCAAGCCTATTCGTGGGCTTGATGGTGAATAGATTTGTGGTCATTTTAAGACCAAATTATTAATTGCAGCTTTCGGGCTGCATTTTTATGACTGTTATTTATGGCCTGATTGGTATAAATATTTTGTAGAAAGTTAACTGCGTTAGGAGATGAAATGAACGACCAAAAAATCATTGTAGCATTGGATTATGATAACCAAGCGGATGCGTTAGCCTTTGTCGATCGTATTGACCCAGCATCTTGCCGCCTAAAAGTTGGCAAAGAGATGTTTACTCTGTTTGGCCCTGAATTTGTTCGTGAATTACATAAACGTGGTTTCTCTGTGTTTTTGGACCTCAAGTTCCATGATATCCCGAACACATGTTCAAAAGCGGTACGTGCTGCCGCTGAGATGGGCGTGTGGATGGTGAACGTACACGCGAGCGGTGGCGAGCGTATGATGACGGCTTCTCGTGAAATTTTGGAACCATATGGTAAAGATCGTCCATTGTTAATCGGTGTGACCGTACTAACCAGTATGGAGCAATCTGACTTAGCGGGTATCGGTCTGGATCTAGAGCCACAGCAACAAGTGATGCGCTTAGCGTCTTTGACTAAAAACTCAGGCCTAGACGGTGTTGTATGTTCCGCACAAGAGGCTTCTTTGCTCAAAGGTGCACTTGGTCAGGAGTTCAAGCTAGTTACTCCAGGTATTCGTCCTGTAGGCGCTGATGTTGGTGACCAGAAGCGTATTATGACGCCAGTTCAAGCGATTCAAGCCGGCTCAGACTACTTAGTTATCGGTCGTCCAATTACTCAAGCAGCAGACCCAGCAGCAGTACTTGCTGAAATTAACGGCACGCTAGCTTAAGTTTAAGTGTATTTTTAGATAGCGATACAGCGACACGAATGAAGAAGGCCAGCAAATTGCTGGCCTTCTTGTTTGTTTGCGAGAAGCAGAGCTAGTTTGGCTTAACTTAAACCGGAGCGCCACTATGAAACTTAAAGTCGCTGTCTTCTGAAGTGATAAGTTCTGCTTCAACTTGCGCAAAATGAGCAATACGCTCAGAGATATCTTTCCCTGCGATTTGTTCCGCGAGTTCAAGATAGTCTTGATAGTGACGAGCTTCTGAACGAAGTAGAGATACGTAAAACTTTTCCATGTCTTCTTCTAAGAAAGGAGCCAGCTTAGCAAAGCGTTCACAAGAGCGAGCTTCAATAAATGCACCGATAATAAGCTTATCAACCAGAGCATCAGGCTCGTAAGTTTTAACTTGCTTGATTAAACCCTTAGCGTAGCGACCCGCCTCGATCGGCTGATAAGTCACGCCTTTTTTTACCATCAATTCCATCACTTGGTAGAAGTGATGCAGTTCCTCTTTGATCAGCAATACCATCTTATCGATCAAGTCAGTACCGTAATTACAGCCTTCTTTCGCTGTAATTTGCTTTGATACATTGCTTTTTCCACGTAAAGACTCTAAGTCTCCGATACGACGGTAAGCAAATTGCTCGTAGGGCAAGATCCATTCATTCAGTTGCTTTGCACTGTCTTTATCAACGGCGTACTTGCGGATAAGGAACAAAGCACTCTGTGCCGCCTTAAGCTCACACAGCATGTGATCGCGTAAAATGATATGAAGGTTTTCAGGCTTCTTGGCTTCGTCTATCCATGAATCTGGCGTTTCAGCTTTAAGAAAAGAGTGTATAGGGGCTAATAATTCTTGATACATGGTCGGGGCAAGTTTGTTGATAATGCGGGATTTTATCACAGCTTAAGAGATCCCCCTATACGGAGAAAGGAAATTCCACAGATACAAAAAAGGCCGCTAATTTAATTTAAATAAAGCGGCCTTTAAGTGTTGAGTTAGAGCGTTACCATTTTTTCTTCTGACCGAATAGAGCATCCATGTCATCTTCACGCTCTTTCGATTCCATCTGCTGTAAATCTTCTGCGTTTTTATTTAGGCGCTTCTGATCAAGATCGTCAAGCATCTGTTGTAGCTTGTCTTTCGCTTGATTGGAGTATGCGTCGTTTTTAGTGGCTAATGCATCGATGCCTTTGCGCAACAGTTGAATTGCTGTGCCAGGCTGTCCACGAGATATCGAGTCATTTGCACGTTTGATAACATTCTCGATGTTGATGCGAATTTGGATTGTTTCTAAGCGAGCGTTTTCAACCACAAAAGCTTGAGTATTAAAACGTCCTTTATTGTGCTCGTTACGAACCGTGTCACGCAAGCGTTTAACTAGCTTAAGCATCATGATTGCTTGTTTGTCACTACTAGGCATGCGAAAAGCGGTGCTTTCGCCCCCTTGGTGGTTCTCTTTAAGCTGAGTGATTTGTTGCTTTACGCTTTCGATGCGTTGGGCAAGCTGCTTATTTTTAGGATCGAGCTCATACATATTAACTAATGCATCAAGAATTCGATTGTTTAAGCATATAAGAAGATCTTGGCTAAACGGCATGTGGTGAGCATTGCCAATTAACTCTTCTGTTCCATCTATAATGGTTAGATAACGAGAAGCTTCCTGTTTCTTCGTTGTTTCTACCTTAACTTTGTATTGAAGCATGATGTTGTAGCCTAAAACCAACACCAAAAGCACGGCTACCAAGGCGATTATTAAACCAATATTCATATATTTGTGTCTGCTTATTGTTTTCTATAGCTAACTAGAGAGGATACACGATTCCATTGTGTATAGGCACTTGTAAATTACAATTTTTGATTATCTCTTGTTGAGCGCAATCGGCAATCAAAATTTACTAACTAATGTGTGAGAATGAGGAGTGGCTTACAAAGCGTCAGTGATATTTTTATTTGTTACGCTCTAAAAGCTCGATATTTCTGTCATTTTAGTTCTCGAAGCGTTATAACTATTAATTATATTACACGAGACTATAACGCTCTATTTGCAAATAAGTTAGCGCAGAAATGAGTAAAGGATTACGAGGTTAGATATGAAGTTACAGCAACTGAAGTACATTGTTGAGGTTCTAAACCATAACCTAAATGTTTCAGCGACAGCAGAGAGTTTGTACACATCTCAGCCCGGCATAAGTAAACAGGTTAGATTACTTGAAGACGAGCTAGGCATTCAAATATTTGAGCGTAGCGGTAAGCATTTAACCCAGGTTACACAAGCCGGTGAGGATATTATTCGTATCTCTCAAGAGATTTTGGCACGTGTTGAAAGCATTAAAGCGGTTGCGGGTGAGCATACTCATCCAGAGATGGGCACATTGAATATTTCAACCACTCATACTCAAGCTCGTTATGCACTCCCTGATGTGATTAAAGGTTTCACGGCGCGTTATCCAAAAGTGTCGCTTCACATGCATCAAGGCACGCCAAGCCAGATGTCAGAAGCGGTAGCTAAGGGGACAGCGAACTTTGCGATTGCAACGGAAGCGCTGCACCTTTATCAAGATGCAATTATGCTGCCTTGTTATCATTGGAACCGTTCGATTGTGGTAACGAAAGATCACCCTCTTGCACAGAAACGAAATATCTCGATTGAAGATCTTGCCGCTTATTCTCTCGTGACTTATGTATTTGGTTTTACTGGCCGTTCCGAGCTTGATACAGCATTTAACAAAGTAGGCTTAACACCGCGTGTTGTGTTTACCGCGACGGATGCAGATGTGATTAAAACTTATGTTCGGATGGGGATAGGGGTGGGTGTAATCGCAAGCATGGCGATTGACCACGAGCAAGATACAGACTTGGTTGCTATTGACGCGAGCCATCTATTTGGGGCTAGCACCACAAGTATTGGTTTCAGAAAAGGCACTTTCCTGCGTTCTTACATGTTTGACTTTATGGAGCGTTTTGCACCGCACCTAACTCGCCCAGTGGTTGAGCAAGCTATTTCTTTGAAATCGAATGAAGAGATCGAAGAGATGTTTAAAGACATCGACTTACCCGTTCGCTAAGGGTCATAGTCTTACCTAGATTCCTAATACGGCCTGTTTACAGGCCGTTTTCATTTAAGCTCATTTGTGGTTTGCTTGCCGGTAGGTTGTCTTTATACAACCTCAATTTGTAACGTTCCTTTCCATTTTGGCCTCTTACCCCTACAATCCTCGCACCATAGGGGGAAGCATGCACTCACGATTTAAAATACTCGATTCATTTTTGCTAGAGCACCAGATTTACTGGCGTTCAGAGCCTTTTCACCTATGCCAAACTCACGATCAGCCATGGATAGGCGTAAACCTTCCACTTGTCGATTGGTTAGATGGCTTGAGTATTGAGCGCATTCAAACGTTAAAAGAACAGCCTCAAGTTCTGCTTTCGGAACTTATGCGTTTTCTCCCAGAGTTAGGGAATGCCAATCAACACATCCAGTTTGATAATTCGGCTTTAGTTGGGCTTGATCTTCCGCGCGGTACTGCCGATGGTATTCCCGGCAGAAAGCTGCAACAAATCGTCGCGATGGGTGAGGCTTCATTAAAAGGCCATCATGGTAAAGAGTGGCTTGAATGGTGCTCTGGCAAAGGCTTTCTCGGTCGAATCTTATCTCAGCAATCAGATCAAAAAGTCACTAGCTTTGAATGGCAACAATCGTTATGTGAAAGCGGACAAAAGATTGCAGATGACCAAAAACTAGAGATGGACTTTGTTCAAGGTGACGCGTTTTCAAAAGATGCAGATCGGGTGTTTAACTCAAATCAACATGCTGTTGCTCTTCATGCTTGTGGTGACCTTCATGTCGAATTAGTGAAAAAGTCTGTTTCACATGGGCTTCCTGCAGTCACCATTTCTCCATGTTGCTACCACCTTATTCGCGATGAAAGCTACCAAGCTATGTCTTCTGTCGCGAAAAGCTCTGAATTAACTCTAAGTAAAAATGATTTAAGAATACCGCTTCAAGAAACCGTCACTGGTGGTGAAAGAGTAAAGAGACACCGTCAATTAGAGATGAGTTACCGTTTGGGTTTTAGCCAACTACTTAAGGGTGAGCTTGGTGTCGACGAGTACATTCCTGTACCAAGCATTAAGAAATCGGAGCTATCCGAAGGCTTTGAATCATTTTGTTGCTGGGCATCTGAAGTGAAAGAGCTATCGATGGGTTCAGATATTGATTTTGACTCTTATTTAATTCAAGGCGAAGCGCTTTTCTGGGAAATGGAAAAGCTGAGTTTGGTTCAGCAAGTATTTAGACGACCATTAGAAATATGGTTGGCTTTAGATCGTGCCATCTATCTGCAAGAACAAGGATATGAAGCTTCGATAGAAGAGTTCTGCGAACGCAACATTACGCCAAGAAACCTATTGATTCATGGGGTTAAAGTCTAGTGCTAGCGGTAAACAGCATTGGTACGTGTTTTTACGATCTAAACTTATGAATGCAAAATAAAGTTATAAATACAAAAAAGCTATACATACAAAAAAGCCAGCGCGACATTATGTCGTACTGGCTTTTTGTTTAATGTGTATGAGTTAACTGAACGTTTCAACGAGAAGGTTATTGCGTTCAGTTAGTCATTACATCATTAGTTAAACATTGCGATTGCTTCTGCAGGCGCTACGTATTCGAGGTCAAAGCTCTCTGCAACTTCTTTACAAGTCACTTTACCGTGGATTACGTTTAGACCTTCTAGGAAACCTTCATCAGATAGAAGTGCTTCGCGGTAGCCTTTGTTCGCTAGCTTAACAATGTAAGGAAGTGTTGCATTGTTTAGTGCGTAAGTAGAAGTACGAGCAACGGCACCTGGCATGTTAGCAACACAGTAGTGAACTACGTCATCAACGATGTAAGTTGGATCAGCATGAGTCGTTGCATGTGAAGTTTCAAAACAACCACCTTGGTCGATTGCAACATCAACAACCGCTGAACCTGGCTTCATCTTAGCGATGTGATCTTTTGTAACAAGTTTAGGAGCGGCTGCGCCTGGGATTAGTACTGCACCAATCACTAGGTCTGCTTCTAGAACATGCTTCTCAATAGCGTCTTCAGTAGAATAAACCACTTTTGCGCGACCTTGGAATTCTTCATCAAGACGACGAAGTGTATCTACGTTGCGATCAAGAATGGTTACATCAGCGCGAAGGCCAACAGCCATACGTGCTGCGTTAGCACCAACAACGCCGCCGCCAACTACAACAACTTTCGCTGGCTCAACACCAGGAACGCCGCCAAGAAGAAGACCACAACCACCGTTAGATTTCTCTAGTGTTTGTGCACCTGCTTGAATAGACATGCGACCAGCGACTTCAGACATTGGTGCTAATAGTGGCAAGCGACCCATATTATCTGTTACAGTCTCATAGGCTACGCAGACAGCTTTGCTCTTGATTAGCTCTTCCGTTTGTGGAAAATCTGGTGCAAGGTGTAAATAGGTAAATAATATTTGCCCTTCACGAAGCATAGCTCGCTCGACAGCTTGAGGTTCTTTAACCTTTACAATCATTTCTGCTTTCGCAAAAACGTCAGCAGCAGTAGGAAGAATGGATGCGCCTACAGCGATGTAATCATCGTCTGAAAAACCGATACCAGTACCGGCATTGGTTTCTACAAAAACTTGGTGGCCGTGTGAGATTAGTTCTCTCACGCTAGCTGGGGTCATACCAACGCGGTATTCGTGGTTCTTGATTTCCTTAGGTACGCCAATGATCATCCTGACTCCTTATTTTATTTTGGTTGTTTTATCTATGTGTAGGGTAATTCTGTCGAATTAATATCTAGTATAGATAGGTTTAGATAGAATTTGATACCGAATATTAAAAAGTTGTAGTATATTTTTTTGCAAGGAAGTAATAAGGTGGAATAAAAAATGGCAGACAATTATAAGAAGCCGTCCAAGGAACTAGATCGTATTGACCGCAACATTCTTAATGAGTTGCAAAAAGACGGTCGGATCTCAAACGTTGAACTCTCAAAACGAGTAGGACTTTCTCCAACTCCATGTCTTGAGCGTGTTCGTCGTTTAGAGCGTCAAGGTTACATTACTGGGTACACAGCATTGCTGAACCCACAGTACCTTGATGCTTCACTTTTAGTGTTTGTTGAAATTACGTTGAACCGTGGTGCGCCAGATGTGTTCGAACAATTCAACACCGCTGTGCAGAAACTGGATGACATCCAAGAGTGTCATTTAGTGTCGGGTGATTTTGACTATCTTCTAAAAACACGTGTATCTGATATGGGTGCTTACCGTAAGCTACTGGGTGATACGTTACTTCGTCTACCAGGCGTAAACGACACTCGTACTTACGTTGTAATGGAAGAAGTGAAACAAACCAATCAACTTGTGATTAAAACTCGTTAATCACAATTGGTGAAATGAAAGAAAGCGGACATTTGTTCCGCTTTCTTGCTTTCTGGAATTGGGTTTTTCTGTTTGATATGGTTAAATCAACAGTAGTTTCATTGAAACGAGCGGCTATTGCCGCTCGAGATGTTTTTATCCCGTTTAATTATTAAGTTGGTTTATGTTCAAGCAGAGCAGTAATAAAGTAGAAACAATCATTAAAACGAGTGAAGAGCCTCAGTCTCCTCGTTTAAGTGGTTCTCAACGTCTAAAAGAGTGCAGTCTAATTCTAGGTGTTCTCTTCTCTATTCTACTTGCCGTTGCGTTATTAACTTTTAGCCCTGCTGACCCGTCATGGTCGCAAACGGCTTGGGGTGGTGATATTCAAAATGCAGGAGGCTACGTAGGTGCATGGTTGGCGGATACGCTTTTCTTTGTGTTTGGTTCTTTAGCTTATCCTTTACCTATCTTGGTGACGGTTGCTGCGTGGGTATTATTCCGTAAACGTAATGAAGATGAGCAGATCGATTTCATGCTGTGGGGTACTCGTTTACTTGGACTTACTGTCCTTATTCTTACTAGCTGTGGTTTAGCGGATATCAACTTCGATGATATTTGGTACTTTTCATCTGGTGGTGTAGTCGGTGATGTATTAACAAGTCTTGCACTTCCAACGCTGAACGTTCTGGGCAGTACGTTGGTTCTTCTTTTCTTATGGGGAGCTGGCTTTACCCTATTAACGGGCATTTCCTGGTTAAGTATCGTTGAATGGTTAGGCGAGTGTGCAATCAAATTCTTTACGGCAGCCGTTAATAAGGCGCGCGGCCAAGATCAAGAGCTGCTTGAACCTCAGTTAACAGAATCAGCAGATCGCGAGTTAATTGAAGAACGTAATCACGCGCCTATCTACCGCGATGTTCCAGCTATAGAAGATAATGGTCTAGAAGGCAGTGCTATAGAAGGCTCTAAACAAATAGAACAAGAGCAGCTTGATCCCACTATGAGTTTCTCTGCAACCAATGATTCTTCAGATAAGACTGAAGAGTCGTTGGACAATACAGCAACACCGAAGCGCCATTATAATATTCATATGCCAATAGAAGCGGCCATTAAGCAAGATGCTTCTGTTCATGAACAACCTCAGGTTCAGCCTCAAGCTATAATTGAGCCAGAACAGTCGATCTCGGCAGTTCCTACTTACCAACAGCCAGAAGAGCCTTTGGAAGAGGGCATTGAGCGCTCGAAGCAGTTGAATGCAACGATAGAGCAGCTAGAAAATGCAGCAATGTATGAAGATGATCTAGCGGCTCAGGAACAAGTTGACGCACATGAATCTCAGGTTGCGTACCAACAATACATGCAAAACGAGCAAGCGGAAGTTAGTCCAACTCATAGTGATTTTGATAGTGCTGAAACAGCAACGGATAGTTCCTCTGAAGTCGAGAGTGAACTCGGTGCAGAAGACGTTCAGCCTGAATCTTTATATGCTTCGCCAGCGAATGAAACAGAAGAAACAATCGAAGACGATTCTTCTGTACAAGCATCTCCGTTTGATATGGCGGAAGAGCAAGATGAACAAGCTTCAGTATTTCAACCGGTATCGATTGAAGATGTTAATACTGAGCAACAAGAGCCTTTCGCCGCCCAACAAGGTAATGCGGAGTTTGAGCAAGCTAACGAACAAGCTCAAGAGCAGGCTGTTGATCTTCCATGGGAAGAGGTCACGGAAGATGAGTCTGCGCACCAAGACCAAGATGTAGCAGCATTCCAAAATCTGGTATCTGAAGCGCAAGCGAATATGGCGGCGACACAAAACCCGTTCTTGGTACAGCAAGATGTGAATTTGCCCAAACCTGCCGAGCCATTGCCAACACTTGAGCTGTTGTTCCACCCTGAAAAACGTGAAACCTTTATTGACCGCGATGCACTAGAGGCGATTGCTCGTCTTGTTGAATCGAAGCTAGCGGACTACAAGATAAAGGCAGATGTAGTTGATATCTTCCCTGGCCCTGTCATCACTCGATTCGAACTCGATCTGGCTCCTGGCGTGAAAGTGAGCCGTATTTCTGGTCTTTCTATGGACTTAGCGCGTTCACTTTCTGCATTGGCAGTGCGTGTCGTAGAGGTAATACCGGGTAAACCTTATGTTGGTTTGGAATTGCCGAACATGAGCCGTCAAACCGTATTCTTCTCCGATGTGGTAGGTAGCCCTCAGTTCCAAGAAGCGACGTCACCAACGACCGTTGTTCTAGGACAAGATATTGCAGGTGAAGCGGTTATTGCTGATTTATCGAAGATGCCACACGTACTGGTTGCAGGTACCACCGGTTCTGGTAAGTCGGTGGGTGTGAACGTGATGATCTTGAGTATGCTTTACAAGGCATCGCCTGAAGACGTTCGTTTCATCATGATTGACCCGAAAATGTTGGAATTGTCTATCTATGAAGGTATTCCACATCTACTGTCTGAAGTAGTTACTGACATGAAAGATGCGTCTAACGCCCTTCGTTGGTGTGTTGGCGAAATGGAACGTCGTTATAAACTGATGTCGGCACTTGGTGTTCGTAACATTAAAGGCTACAACGACAAATTGAAGATGGCTGCGGAAGCGGGTCACCCAATTCATGATCCTCTGTGGAAACCGGGTGACAGCATGGACCCTGAAGCACCATTATTGGAAAAACTGCCTTACATCGTAGTTGTCGTCGATGAATTCGCCGATTTAATCATGGTAGTTGGTAAGAAAGTTGAAGAATTGATTGCTCGTTTGGCGCAGAAAGCGCGTGCGGCGGGGGTTCACTTGATCTTAGCCACTCAACGTCCTTCGGTGGATGTTATTACGGGTCTTATTAAAGCCAATATCCCGACACGTGTAGCCTTTACTGTATCAACCAAAACGGACTCTCGAACCATTCTTGACCAAGGTGGTGCAGAGTCACTGCTTGGTATGGGTGATATGTTGTACTTACCACCGGGTTCAAGCCACACAACTCGTGTACACGGCGCATTTGCATCTGATGATGATGTACATGCGGTCGTGAATAACTGGAAAGCACGCGGTAAGCCAAACTATATTGAAGAGATTACGAACGGCGACCAAACCCCAGAAACACTATTGCCGGGTGAGAAGATGGAAGGCGACGAAGAAGTCGATCCTCTGTTTGATCAAGTTGTCGAACATGTTGTTCATTCACGCCGAGGTTCGGTTTCTGGTGTGCAACGTCGATTTAAGATCGGCTACAACCGTGCCGCACGAATTGTCGAGCAATTAGAAGCTCAAGGTATTGTCAGTGCTCCAGGACATAACGGTAACCGAGAAGTCTTGGCGCCAGCGCCACCAAAAGATTAGTTCCAATAGGAACTCATAACTATTCAGTCGGTCAAAACCAAAACATGACCGACTTATGTTCTAACAGGATTATTGATGAAAAAAGTATTCGCACTTTTATTTATGAGCTTCTCAGTATTTGCTTCTCCGAAAGAAGAGTTGAGTAGCCGCTTGTCGCTGAATGCAGGTTTTAGCGCTGACTTTAAACAAGTTGTCACCAGCCCTGACGGTGATGTTGTGATGGAAGGCGAGGGCACAGTAGAGATTGCACGCCCTAGCTTGTTCCGTTGGGAAACGACTTTCCCTGATGAAAACCTATTGGTCTCTGATGGTCAAAGCTTGTGGTACTACAGCCCGTTCATTGAACAAGTGAGCATTTACTGGCAAGAACAAGCCACATCGCAAACGCCATTTGTATTGCTGACTCGTAACCAAGCAAGTGATTGGGATAACTACAATGTTGCGCAAACGGGTAACCAATTTACGCTAACGCCAACGGCTGTGGACTCTAATCAGGGCGATTTCCAGATTAATATCACCGAGAAAGGCATTGTTCAGGGCTTTAATGTGATTGAACAAGACGGCCAAAAAGGTGAGTTTACCTTTAACAATGTTGACTTAGGTAAACCTGCTGCAGACCGCTTTACTTTTGTGGCGCCGGAAGGTGTCGAGGTCGACGACCAAAGAAACTGATCCAAACTGGCAGATCGTTTGGTAGTAAGTCGATAGGCATTGATGCCATCAACGAATCAAGAGATTGCAATTGAGTAATTACAGCTTAGATTTTGCAGGGGACGAAGATTTTCGTCCCCTTGCTGCTCGTATGAGACCTGAAACTGTTGAACAGTATATCGGTCAGCAGCATATATTAGGTCCAGGTAAGCCCCTTCGCAGAGCGTTGGAGGCGGGCCATATCCACTCTATGATTTTATGGGGGCCTCCGGGCACCGGTAAAACCACGCTGGCAGAAGTGGCAGCAAATTACGCCAATGCAGAAGTCGAGCGCGTGTCAGCAGTGACTTCGGGTGTAAAAGACATTCGTATCGCCATTGAAAAAGCGCGTGAGAACAAGCAAGCAGGGCGTAGAACGATTTTATTTGTGGACGAAGTCCATCGCTTTAACAAAAGCCAGCAAGATGCTTTTCTACCTCATATCGAAGATGGCACGGTTACGTTTATTGGCGCGACGACAGAAAACCCTTCTTTTGAATTGAACAACGCTTTGTTGTCGCGTGCGCGTGTTTACAAATTGACATCGCTCAATACAGAGGATATTTCTCTCGTCATTCGTCAAGCGATTGAAGACAAGCAGCGCGGGTTGGGTGATGTGTCTGCCGATTTTGCTGATAACGTCTTAGATCGCCTCGCTGAACTGGTCAACGGTGACGCACGTATGTCGCTCAACTATCTTGAGCTGCTGTATGACATGGCGGAAGACAACGATAAGGGCGATAAAGCGATAACCTTGCAGTTGTTAGCGGAGGTGGCTGGCGAGAAGGTTGCTCGTTTCGATAACAAGGGTGATATATGGTACGACCTAATCTCTGCCGTTCACAAGTCGATTCGTGGCTCTAATCCCGATGCCGCGTTGTATTGGTCGGCGCGAATGATTGCGGCGGGTTGTGATCCTCTGTATATCGTAAGGCGTTTATTAGCGATTGCTTCTGAAGATATTGGTAATGCTGACCCAAGAGCAATGCAGGTTGCGATGTCGGCTTGGGATTGCTTCACGCGTATTGGCCCAGCAGAAGGGGAGCGTGCGATTGCTCAGGCGGTTGTCTATTTAGCGTGTGCACCTAAGAGTAATGCCGTTTACACCGCTTGGAAGCAAGCCTTAACGGATGCGCACAATCTTCCTGAATATGAAGTGCCTCATCATTTAAGAAATGCACCCACAACTTTGATGAAGGACATGGGCTACGGGCAGGAATACCGTTATGCTCATGATGAACCAGGTGCCTACGCGGCTGGCGAAAAGTATTTACCGCCAGAAATGGGCGATACACAATACTATTTCCCAACAAAACGAGGCTTAGAGACCAAAATTGGCGAGAAGCTAGATTATCTGGCGGATTTGGACGCAAAAAGCCCACAAAAACGCTATGAAAAGTAGTCTTTTTTGGATATCGTTACCTAGTCATAAAATTTAAATTAAACCGTTAGATATTGGTTGAAATAGCACCAATTTTAGGGGTTTAGCAGTGATTCAGTAGCAAACTACTGAGTATTCAAATAACTAAAGCATAGGATTAGCAATGCTGGATTCTAAATTACTTCGAGCTGAGCTGGATGAAACAGCGGCAAAATTAGCACGTCGAGGCTTCACCCTTGATGTAGAGACAATTCGTGAACTTGAAGAAAAACGTAAGTCCCTTCAGATGAAAACTGAAGAGCTGCAAGCGTTACGTAACTCTCGATCGAAGTCCATTGGTCAAGCGAAAGCAAAAGGCGACCATGAAGAAGCTGAGCGTATCCTTGCTGAAGTAGGCAACTTAGGCGCAGAACTAGACCAAGCTAAAGTAACATTGGCTGAGCTTCAATCTGAGCTAGAAACGATCACAATGTCGATTCCTAACCTACCTGACGCAGAAGTGCCAGATGGTAAAGATGAAGACGACAACGTAGAAGTTTCTCGTTGGGGTCAACCTAAGACTTACGACTTCGAAGTGAAAGATCACGTGGATCTTGGCGAAATGTCTGGCGGTCTTGATTTTGCTAGCGCAGTTAAAATCTCTGGTTCTCGTTTCATCGTGATGAAAGGTAAATTCGCACGTCTACACCGTGCTATTGCTCAGTTCATGCTGGACCTTCACACTGATGAGCACGGCTACACAGAAATGTACGTACCGTACCTAGTGAACCACGATAGCCTATACGGTACTGGTCAACTTCCTAAGTTCGGCGAAGACTTGTTCCACACAAGCCCGCTAACTGAGCAAGTAAGTGACGTGCCTCTTAAGACTCTATCGCTTATCCCTACTGCGGAAGTGCCGGTAACGAACATGGTTCGTGACACGATTACTGATGAGGCTGAACTGCCACTTAAGATGACAGCTCACACTCCATGTTTCCGTTCTGAAGCGGGTTCTTACGGACGTGACACTCGTGGTCTTATCCGTATGCACCAATTCGACAAAGTTGAATTAGTACAAATCACTAAGCCAGAAGACTCAATGGCAGCGCTTGAAGAGCTAACAGGTCACGCTGAGAAAGTACTTCAACTTTTAGAGCTTCCTTACCGTAAAGTGATTCTATGCACGGGTGACATGGGCTTCGGTTCTGCGAAAACTTACGACTTAGAAGTATGGGTTCCAGCACAAGAGACTTACCGTGAAATCTCTTCTTGTTCAAACATGTGGGATTTCCAAGCGCGTCGTATGCAAGCTCGTTTCCGTCGTAAAGGCGAGAAGAAACCTGAACTAGTGCATACACTAAACGGTTCTGGTCTTGCTGTCGGTCGTACTATGGTTGCTATCTTAGAAAACAATCAAGAAGCTGATGGTCGTATTGCGATTCCAACAGTACTTCAACCATACATGGGCGGCGTAACGCACATCGGTTAATTAGACTGATTCAGCATTAGATTGCTAATAAAACCCAGCCAGCAGGCTGGGTTTTTTATTGCCTATAGAATGGGGCAATGGTGAGAAATAATTAACTTTGTTACCTGTACGTAATAGTGTTTTCTTAATTCTGACGATTATTGCAAGTCGATAATGTGGTTATAATATGCTCTTACCGCGGTAGGTATAGATTTTCTCGTTCAATTACTGAGGAGGGCTTATGGCCGTAGGATGGGCTGGTGACGATAGTGTGAGCCAGCAAATTCAAAACACCATTGATGATGAGATCTCTCGAGTTAGAGGTAACATTCAAGGCGGAGAAAGCTTACGTTATTGCGATGAATGCGGTGGTGAGATACCTGAGCAAAGGCGACTTACGATAAAAGGCGTACGTTTCTGTATTGAATGCCAGTCAATGTTAGAGCATGCAGCACATCGACATTCATTGTTTAATCGTCGAGCAAGTAAAGATAGTCAATTACGTTAAATTATTAGCTATCACCGAAAATAGAGTAAGGCCTTACGTTCACGTAAGGCCTTTTAATTTATGAGATTAACCAACAAAGAAAGATAAGGGTATACTTCGTTTTTACTTAAAGCAGTTCTTATCTTGTAATGCACTTTCAATGGCTGAAACAAGTTGTTTGATATGTTCAGGTTTGCTAATGAAAGGAGGCATCATATAAATCAATTTACCAAATGGGCGAATCCAAACACCTTGTTCAACAAAGTGAGCTTGGATGGTTTCCATATCGACTGGTGTGTGTGTCTCAACAACGCCAATCGCGCCCAACCAGCGAACATCTTTGACAAGATCATGCTCGAGTAGAGGTGGTAATAACTCAGAAAAGAGTTGTTCAATCTGATGAGTCTGATTTTGCCAATGACCTTGCTCTATGATCGACAAACTTGCTGCACCTACTGCACAAGCTAAAGGGTTGCCCATGAAGGTTGGCCCGTGCATAAAGCACCCGGCTTCACCGCCACATACAGTGTCGGCGACTTCTTTACTCGCAAGCGTCGCTGACAGCGTCATGTAACCGCCAGTTAGCGCCTTTCCAACGCATAAGATATCCGGTTGAACATCGGCATGTTCGCAAGCAAACAATTTCCCTGTACGGCCAAAGCCGGTCGCAATCTCATCTAAGATCAGTAAGACGTTAAATTCATCACACAGCAAGCGGACTTGTCTCAGGAATTCAGGGTGGTAGATGCGCATACCGCCAGCACCTTGAACGATTGGTTCTAAGATCACAGCTGCCACTTCTTTGTGGTGGAGCGTTAGCTTTTCTCGAAAGCTATCGATGTCACTTGAGTTCCAGTCATCCCAAAAGCCAGTTTTTGGTGAATCGGCAAAGACGTGTTCAGGTAAAAAGCCCTTGTAGAGACTATGCATTGAGTTATCAGGATCGGTCACTGACATTGCCGCAAAAGTATCGCCGTGATAGCCATCTCTCAGTGTGAGGAATTTTGAACGAGGTTGCCCTTTAGCATGCCAGTATTGAAGGGCCATCTTGAGACTAACCTCTACGGCTACTGAACCTGAATCGGCCAAGAATACGTGCTCGAGATGATTTGGCGCTAGGTTCAAAAGTTTCTTACATAAATCGATAGCAGGCTGGTGGGTGATACCTCCAAACATAACGTGTGAAACCTTATCGATTTGGCTGTGAGCTGCAGCATTGAGCTCTGGATGATTGTAGCCGTGGATGGTTGACCACCAAGAGGACATTCCATCAATAATTCGTTTTCCGCCCTCTAATTCTAGGTAAACGCCGTCTGCATTGGTGACTGGGTAGCAGGTCAGAGGTGTCAACGTTGATGTATAAGGATGCCAGATATGCTGGCGGTCAAAGGCGAGATCCATAGTAACTTCCATTCTTGGTGTGGTTTAAAAATAACCAAATGTAAACTTTTGATATTATCAATGTGTTGACAGTCTAAAGCTTGTCGGTAGACTATCCAAGCATAAATACAATCTCTATTGATAGAGATGTAACATCAAATAATAAAAAAGGATCGACACGTGGAAGTTCGTCATGACTGGACAGTTGCTGAAGTAAGAGCACTGCTTGAAAAACCGTTTATGGATTTAATGTTTGAAGCTCAAGTCGTTCATAGACAGTACCAAGAGCACAACCACGTGCAGGTGAGTACGCTGTTATCGATTAAGACAGGTGCTTGTCCTGAAGATTGTAAGTACTGTCCTCAAAGTGCTCACTACCGAACGGATGTCGACAAAGAGCGCTTGATGGAAGTCGAGCGTGTTTTGGATGCGGCACAAAAAGCCAAGAACGCGGGTTCGACTCGTTTTTGTATGGGCGCGGCGTGGAAAAACCCGAAAGAACGCGATATGCCTCACCTAACTGACATGATCAAAGGTGTGAAAGGCATGGGCCTAGAAACATGTATGACACTAGGCATGTTAACGCCTGATCAAGCAGGTGAGCTAGCGGACGCAGGTTTGGATTACTACAACCATAACCTTGATACGTCTCCGGAGTTCTACGGCAGCATTATCACCACTCGTACTTACCAAGATCGTTTAGATACGCTATCTCACGTGCGTGATGCCGGTATGAAGATCTGTTCTGGTGGCATTATTGGTATGGGCGAAAGTACTAATGACCGTGCAGGCCTACTTGTCGAGCTTGCGAACCTTCCTGTTCACCCAGAAAGTGTACCAATCAACATGCTTGTGAAAGTGAAAGGCACACCGATGGAAAACGTCGATGATGTTGAGTCTTTCGACTTCGTCAAACTGATAGCGATTGCTCGTATCATGATGCCAATGTCTGCGGTTCGTCTATCAGCAGGCCGTGAGAACATGAACGAACAGATGCAGGCAATGTGTTTTATGGCTGGCGCGAACTCTATCTTCTACGGTTGTAAGCTACTGACTACGCCAAACCCAGATGAAGACACGGACATGCAGCTGTTTAAGAAGTTAGGTATCAATAGCCAACAGGTGGCTCAGAAGCCTGACGAAATTCAAGAAAATGAACTGTTAGATCAAGTGGTGGAGCGCGTTGCCGCTCGTCCAACGAAAGATGACATGTTCTACGATGCCACTGTTTAAATCTCGTATCAAAAGCGCTCTTGTTCACCGCCGTGAGCAAGGGTTAACTCGTCAACTTAAGGTACTCGAAAACAGTAATGGCCCTTTGCTTACTAGCGAAGGTTCTAGCTTCATTAATTTTTCGAGTAATGATTACTTAGGCTTGGCAAACGATTCTGAATTGGTTGATGCGTGGCAAGTGGGGCTTTCCCAGTATGGCGCTGGCAGTGCAGCATCGCCCTTGGTCACGGGCTTTAGTCCTGCTCATCGAAATTTAGAGGGTCAGCTGTGTGAATGGCTTGGCTTTGAACGCGCGATTCTCTTTAACTCTGGTTTCAGCGCTAACCAAGCCTTATTGTTCTCTCTGCTCGAGAAAGACGACTCTCTACTGCAAGATAAGCTCAACCACGCCTCTTTGATGGAAGCGGGGATGCTTTCACCTGCAACCATGAAGCGCTTTAAGCACAACGACACGCAACATTTAGAATCGCTGTTGAGCCGAACCCCACAGTCGTTGGTTGTGACTGAAGGTGTGTTCAGCATGGATGGCGATCAAGCGCCTCTCAGCCAGATATCTAACCTAACTCATCGATACGACAGTTGGTTGGTGGTTGATGATGCTCACGGTATCGGCGTATTAGGTGATAAAGGGGCAGGGAGTTGCAGTGCGGCACAAATCTCACCTGATATTTTGGTGGTGACCTTTGGAAAAGCATTTGGCCTTTCTGGTGCTGCGATTCTTTGTTCGTCTGAAGTGGGTGATTACTTAACTCAGTTCGCTCGTCATCATGTGTATTCGACGTCAATGCCACCTTCACAAGCGGTGGCTTTGTCTCATGCATGCCAGATGATTCAAACGCAAGAGTGGCGTCGTGAGAAACTCACGGAGTTAGGAGCTCTCTATGCAGAGCAGATGAGTGGCGTGAAAGGTTTTATTGATACTCAGACGCCGATCAAGCCATTTTTAATCGGCGAAGCCCAAGCTGCACTATCTATTGCTGAAGAGTTAAAGCGCAACCAAGTTTGGGTAACGGCAATAAGGCCACCAACGGTGCCTATTGGGACTGCTCGTTTGCGTATTACCTTAACGGCGAACCATAGTCAGAAACAGATTTCTCAGTTAACCAATTCTCTGCTTCAAGCAATGGAGCAACACGCCGAATTAAATATCAAACCAAGCTTAGAATCGAACTTTGAATTAAATAAAGAGGCTCAGTAAATGTCACAAGAAGCAGTAGTGGATAATTACGTAGGCCAAGACAAGAGTGCGATTGCCGAAGCCTTCGGCAAAGCAGCAACAACCTATGACAAACACGCTGAATTCCAGCGCGATGTCGGCCACCGACTGCTGGGTAAGTTACCGAGTGACCTCTCTGGGTTAAAGGTGCTCGATCTAGGTTGTGGCACTGGCTATTTCTCACAGCAATTGGTGAAACGAGGCGCTGAAGTGGTATGCGCAGACCTTTCTGTTGGAATGCTGCAAAAAGCCGAACAGCGCTGTGGCGCAATGGTCTCTTTATATCGACAAGCTGATGCCGAGCTATTGCCATTCGAAGATGGGGCTTTTGATATTGTTTTCTCTAGCCTTGCGTTGCAATGGTGTGACGATTTGTCGTCGCCTTTGAGAGAGATGAAGCGTGTTACAGCAGTTGGTGGGCGTGTTATTTTCTCAACTTTGCTTGATGGGTCACTGTTTGAGCTGAAAAAGTCATGGTCAAAAATTGACACACATCAACACGTTAACCATTTTATTACAATCAATCAGGTAAAAATTGCGTTAGCGCAATCTAGCTGTACTGCTCATCAACTAGACTTGCCCACCATCACCGTTTGGTACGACACTGCGTTTGAACTGATGCGCGACCTTAAAGGCATCGGCGCTAATCACGTAAGTGGTCGCTCACAAGGTTTAACAAGCCGTCGAATGTTGCAGCTTGTTGAGCGGGAATATAGAGAGTTTAAAAACCATCAAGGTTTCTTACCAGCAACATATCAAGTTTGTTTAGGGGTTATTCAATTATGATTGATGCATTATTCATTGCAGGTACGGATACCGAAGTGGGAAAAACTGTGGTTTCAAAAGCGATTCTTCAAGCTTTAGCCGCACAAGAGTTATCAACAATAGGCTACAAGCCAGTTGCCGCAGGGTGTGAACAATCCCCTGAGGGATTACGTAATAGTGATGCACTGCATCTTCAAGAAGCTGCGACGCAAGATATCGCCTACGAAGACGTTAACCCGTATGCGTTGTTGCTACCATCATCACCACACATCGCTGCCAAGCATGATGGTGTCGTGATTGATGAAGCGGTATTATCAGCTAAGTTGGCAGAGCATAAGCAAAACTCTGACATCGTGTTAGTTGAAGGTGCTGGTGGTTGGCGTGTCCCGGTTTCTGATGAAGAATATTTGTCTAGCTGGGTCAAAAAAGAACAGCTGCCAGTGGTATTGACGGTCGGTATTAAGCTTGGCTGTTTGAGTCATGCTCTGCTAACCGCAGAAGTGATTCGTGCTGATGGACTGAACCTAGTGGGTTGGGTTGCAAACCGCATTAACCCAGGTACTGAACATTACGCCGAAATTATAGCGATGCTTGAAGATAAGCTAGGTGCACCGAAGTTAGGTGAAATTCCGTATGTGCCAAGAGCGGAGTCTAAGGACATCGGTAAATATATTGATGTTGCCCCGCTTCTTAATTTATAGGTTTAGCCAACTGAATCAGAAAAACCGATTGTAATTGTTACAGTCGGTTTTTTTATTTTTGCATCAGCACATTACTTTTTATCTTCTTGATTCTCTGGTTTATAGCCCATCGTTCGAATATGTTCACCGTGGATTGTGTTTTTCATTAATGCCCACAAAGCTTCAAGAAATCGTTTATGCGCTTCGTGGTGTCGAATGTACTTAATATGGACAAATAGATAAATTGCTATGAAAAGTAGAGTTGCTATAGTGAGGCCATAGGCTTCATATAAGGTGATTAAATTCATTTTTTATCTCTCAATTTTATCAAGTAAAGTGTGTTATTGGGCTAGATAGTTCAGCCACTTTTTGCTTCTAAACCGATGAATACATGCAAACCATTTGAATAGAGCTTCCAAGAAAAACAGAGCGAAGATCCATTGCGGGCTCAAACCCATTAATAAAGCACCTATTGCAGCCAAAGGAATACCAAAACACCATTGGGTGAGTAGATCTTGGTATAAGCAGAACTTTACGTCACCCCCTGCTCGTAACACGCCAACAACCATCGTTGTTGGGAGTGACCGCAAAACAATTCCTACACAAAAAATCAAATAGAACTTATTGGCTAGCTCTCTAGTAGTGGCTTCCATCGAGGTAAAGAGGTTTAGAATGCTGTCTTTGAGTACGTACAAAGATAGAGATACACAAAGGGTAACCAAGAATGCGGTTGCAGTGAACACGATAGCGTGGCCGTAGGCTTTCTCAAAATCTTTCGTACCTATATGGTTACCAATAATAACGGCAGAGGCGTTGGCGATGCCGATCAAGAAGCTAAGCGAAAATGCTTCAATCGGTGTAATGATAGATAAAACGATCAGGCCTTCATCGCTTGCCTGTCCCATGATTGAGGTATAGGCAAACAATCCTCCTGCCCATAATGTAAAATTCACTGTGGTAGGGAAGGCCAAACAAGTGAGTTGCTTTATGTGGGTAAACTGTAAAGCTTGTTTGATATCTGAGGAATTAAATAAGGTTACGCTTTTACTCAGTTTCAAATAGATAAGCGTAATAACAACTTCAAGCCCACAACTGATTAACGTTGCAATAGCGGCACCTTTCAACCCCATTTGTGGCGCACCGAAGTGTCCGAAAATGAATACCCAATTAAATAATATATTGAGAATAATCCCAATACTACTCAGATAGAGACTGGTTGAGGCTTGATGTACCGAGCGTAAGTAGGCGGCGATACTGCCTGTAAAAGCTACACAAAATAAGCTAAAACTTGTAACAAACAGATATTGAGAGCCTAAAGCTTGAACTTCAATGTTATTAGAAGACATTCCCATTATCTGTGAATTTGCTAGCGCCAGAACACCGAAAGGTAATAAGGCGAGTAAGCTTGATAGTAACCAGGTTAATGCAGTACCTCTTCTTGTCCCTTGATGATCTTTTTTTCCAAAATATTGAGCAATTAAGATCGCTCCGGCGGTTGTTACACCAGAGAGAATAATGGTAGCAACAAATAAGGCTCGGCTAGCAACGCCTGCGGCAGCGATGTCATTTTCGCTCAATTGACCAATCATGATTAGGTCAATCACTCCTTTGCTAGAAAAAAAGATACTTTGTAGCGTTATAGGGATCGCGAGAGCAAAAAGCTGCTTTAAGAGTGGAGCATTAAATTGCGCCAATGGATTTGAAGTTATTGTTCTTTTTTTGGGAGTCATAGCACTAGCAAGTAAGAAATACTGCTAGCAATTATGATTGCACTTTAGCACCATATAAAACCACTTATGATGGGGTTTTACGTTCAAGGGGTCATGTGCATACATTGGAACAATTGCGATCTTTTGTCGCTGTTTACGATGAACATTCGTTTAGTGCTGCGGGACGTCGTTTAAAGAAAGACCGTACGACAATTCGAGAGTTGGTTAAATCTTACGAAGATTCATTAGGTTATGAGCTTTTTACTATCATAGGAAGAAAGGCAGTCGCGACCTCAGCGGCAGAAAAACTCTACCCACACGCTATTTTGGTTATTCGACAAGATAGTAAGTTGGCAGAAATCAGTAAGTTTTTATTTACCGATTCGAGAACACATTTCAATATCGGCTATGACACTGATTTTCCTTTTGATTTTTTGAAATGCCTAGAGTTATGGGCAGCAACATCTTTTCCATTGGTCAGTATTAATTGGCTAGCAAGAAACCGTGAAATTGGGCTAGAGGATTTGAAAAGCGCAGAGTTAGACTTTGCTTTCTTCCCAACAAGAGGTTCAATTTCATTGACGTTCCCTGCCTATTTTCAACACCTTGGTTATGTCGATTATGGGTTATATGTTGGATCGAATTCTAGATTAGCGACTAAAGCAAGTTTTGACCTCGAAGATGTGCAGTTGGAGACTCAATATTTGAGTGAAAATGCCTTAAAAGCAGGGGGAGTGATAAAAGCTTTCTCTTATAGCACGCGCGTTGTGAGCAGTAGCGATCTCATTATTCAATTGCTTCAAGAGCAAGGGTGGGCATTGCTTCCTAATCATACGGCAGAAAATGGCGTGCGGAATGGAGGGGTACAAAAGAAAGAGACGAGCTTGCTTTGTAACGATTTGAAAGTGCCTTTTAGTTTGTTTCATACTGTTGAGCTAGAACGTGACCCATTTATTAAAGCGCTTTGTGAAGAGTGTGCTGTGCTGGCTAAACGGTATTTTCAATAGTGGTGTAGGCCATCGATCATCGGCCTTGTAAGGAAGATTGAGGTGTTGTCAGTTAGTCAATATAGAGTTTTAACAACAAGAAAAGAGCTGCGATTGCAGCCCTTTTGCTATGTTAAGCCTTTTGGCCATAAGTTTATAAACAACTGGCCTTTGAACAAGTCGCTATGGGTTAGTGTTCTTTGGTAAGTCCCATCAGTGCTTGTTGTGTTTCTGTGATTTTTGTCTGTGCCGCTTGTGGAGTTAGGATCCCAATCTGCTTTTTTGCTTCTTCTTCAGTAATCCCTAGGTGACAGCACAGTAAATCGATAGCCATTTGAGTGTTAGTACCTTCAACCATGATTCTTCCCTTTTTGTACATGGACTAGCCAATAAATCATCTGAAGCCACTGTAAACGGATTGTTATACCGACACCATACGACTTAGGTCTAATAGACTAGGGGTAAGTCGAATATGGTCTCGTAATCAAATGTTGCAATTTAATGCTTAACCTTGTTTTCTTAATCTAAGACTATATGTATAAGTAAGGATAAGTCTTCAAGGTTGGAATAAATTGCTGTCTGCCTTGTCTATAATAATAAGTTTTATAAAAACAGCTTTCATGCGGAGATAAGTAATGAAGCGAGTAATGTTGTTCCTTGCAACCAACCTAGCGGTTGTATTGGTACTAAGTGTTGTTCTTAATATTGTATACGCAGTTACAGGTATGCAACCTGGTAGCCTATCAGGCCTATTGGTGATGGCTGCAGTATTTGGTTTTGGCGGCTCATTCATTTCGTTGATGATGTCAAAGAAAATGGCGCTACGATCGGTAGGCGGCATGGTCATTGAAAGTCCACGTAACGAAACAGAACATTGGTTGATGGAGACGGTAAGCCGTCAGTCTCAACAAGTTGGCATTGGTATGCCAACAGTGGCAATTTACGACTCGCCAGACATCAACGCATTTGCGACGGGCGCTAAGCGTAATGATTCATTAGTAGCAGTCTCTACGGGTCTGCTACACAACATGACGCGTGATGAAGCTGAAGCGGTATTAGCGCATGAAGTTAGCCATATCGCGAACGGTGATATGGTGACCATGACGCTGATGCAAGGTGTAGTGAACACATTCGTTATCTTCCTATCTCGTTTCATCGCCAACATTGTTGCGTCGAATGACAATGAAGAAGAGGGTGGTAGCAACATGATGGTGTACTTCGGTGTATCTATGGTGCTGGAACTGGTATTTGGTTTCCTAGCGAGCTTCATTACGATGTGGTACAGCCGTCATCGTGAGTTCCATGCCGATGCAGGTGCTGCGCACTTGGTAGGTAAAGAGAAGATGATTGCAGCGCTAGAGCGTCTTAAGGTGAGCCATGAGCCACAACTAGAAGGTTCTATGATGGCGTTTGGTATCAACGGTAAGAAGTCTCTAACTGAGCTTCTAATGAGCCACCCGCCGCTAGATAAGCGTATTGCTTCTCTACGTAACATGTAATATCTAACACAAGCTACTGTCGTTAAGCGGCAATATGTATTCTAAAGGCTTCCTTCGGGAGGCCTTTTTTGATCTTAGCGTTTAAGAATGTTTGTCTAATGTGGTTTGCAGTATTTGAATGGGGGAGGTGAGTAGGATAAGTCAGATTTGATTCATTGTTGTTGCTTTACCTAGGGCGCTACTGTTCGAGACATTTGTTCTACGCAACAAAAAGGCTTCCACATGGGAAGCCTTAGTTTATTTTTTGATTCGAACTTTGAATCTTACAGCTTGTCAGTAAGCTCGATTGCTTGACCGATGTAGTTCGCTGGAGTCATCTCTTTCAGGCGAACTTTCTCGTCTGCAGGGATTTCAAGGCCGTCGATGAATGCACGCATGCCTTCGCCATCTACACGTTTACCACGAGTTAGCTCTTTTAGCTTCTCGTATGGCTTCTCGATGCCGTAACGACGCATTACTGTTTGTACGGGTTCAGCTAGTACTTCCCAGTTTTTGTCTAGCTCAGCAAGTAGCGCATCACGGTTAACTTCTAGCTTGCTAATACCTTTCAGAGTCGAAGTGTATGCAATGATAGCGTAGCCAACACCAACACCTAGGTTACGAAGAACCGTAGAGTCAGTAAGGTCACGCTGCCAGCGAGAAACTGGAAGTTTTTGTGCAAGGTGGCTGAATACTGCGTTTGCTAGACCAAGGTTGCCTTCAGAGTTTTCGAAGTCAATTGGGTTAACTTTATGCGGCATTGTAGAAGAACCGATTTCGCCAGCAATAGTCTTCTGCTTGAAGTGACCAAGAGCGATGTAGCCCCAAACGTCACGGTCGAAGTCTAGAAGGATAGTGTTGAAACGAGCAACAGCATCGAATAGCTCAGCGATGTAATCGTGAGGTTCGATTTGAGTTGTGTACGGGTTCCAAGTTACGCCAAGAGATTCAGTGATGAACTCTTCGCTGAACTGGTGCCATTCAACTTCTGGGTATGCAGAAAGGTGTGCGTTGTAGTTACCTACAGCACCGTTGATTTTCGCTAGGATCTCAACGTTTTCGATTTGCTTGTATTGACGTTCCATACGGTACGCAACGTTAGCCATCTCTTTACCCATAGTAGAAGGAGAAGCAGGCTGACCGTGTGTACGAGACAGTAATGGAATGTCACGGTACTCGTTCGCAAGTGCTTTGATAGCATCAATTACGTTACGGATTTCTGGAAGAATCACTGTGTCACGAGCTTCTTTAAGCATAAGCGCGTGAGATGTGTTGTTGATGTCTTCAGACGTACATGCAAAGTGAATAAATTCGTTTACAGCGTGAAGTTCAGGAACGCCAGCAACTTTCTCTTTCAAGAAGTACTCAACTGCTTTAACGTCGTGGTTAGTCGTGCGCTCGATCTCTTTGATACGCAGAGCATCTTCTTCACTGAAGTTAGCAGCTAGTTCATCAAGAAACTGGTTAGCTTCTGTACTGAACGCTGGTACTTCTTTGATTGCATCTGTAGCTGCAAGCTTTTGTAACCAACGAACTTCAACGATAGAGCGGTACTTTAGTAGGCCAAACTCACTAAAGATGCTGCGTAATGCAACAGTCTTGCTTCCGTAACGGCCGTCTACTGGTGAAACAGCAGTCAATGCTGACAGTTCCATGATGTTCTCCTGAATTGAGTTTTCTAAATTTTGAGAGGTTTATACCAGTAACAATCTCAATTGTCACGCACATTGCGCAATCGTTTGCGTGAGGGTTGTGTTGGTACAAAAAACAAGCTCGCGACGATGCGCGAGCTAATAAATCACATGCGAGCTAGTAGGATTTGAGCCTGCTCGATCATCTTCTTTCGACCGAATATAAGGTGGCGACGTTTACCGCCAACTTGACGCCATAACACAGCGCTTCGAATTCCTGATAGCAGCAGAGCGCGAACCTTATGCTGGCTCGACGTCTGTTGAAGTACAGCTGGCGTACCAGAAACCTGAATACGCGGGCCGATAGGGCTTACAATATCAAGGTAGATACTGGCTAGGTTGCTGACCATTTGCTCGTCAAACAGATCAAAGTGTTCAGTTTGACGTTCTGCAGTTTGAATACGATCGCCAAGCTGAGACATAGAGTCGTTACGAGAAGATAGCTTACGCTCAAGTGCCATCAAGCTGATGATGTAGCGCGTAATATCGCTACCAGCTGGAGTACTATCGATACCTTTTACTAAGCACTCAAGACCAAGCTTTAGGTTCGCTTCACGTCCAAAGACACCCACGGTGTTCGCTGGATTGGTGTTTAAAATGGCACTGAGTGAAGCTTCGAAGGCATCTTTATCACAATGGCCGTCTTTCGCTACTTGTTGAACCAAAGCCACAGCTTGGCAAATTCCAGCGAAAGCAATAGTACGGTCATAAAGTGTATTAGCCACGTAGTAACTCCTAGTTGTCTTCTATTGTTTGTCGTTCGTTTATTGGTTAGATGCGCTTTTCAATGATACCACCACCAAGACATACCTCGTCTAGGTAGAACACTGCTGATTGACCTGGGGTCACCGCAATTTGTGGTTCGTCAAAAATAACCTTAATGTTCTCATCATCAATTGGAATGATTGTACAAGGAATATCGGTCTGACGGTAACGTGTTTTTACCGTGCACGTCATAACTTCAGTAATTGGTGTGCGATTAACCCAATGAAGTTGAGAAGCGATCAAACCTTCTGATTTTAAAAGAGGGTGGTCTTTACCTTGCACCGCGATCAGAACGTTACGTTTAAGATCTTTTTCACCAACAAACCATGGTTCTTCATTACCGCCGCCACCTTTGGTGCCACCGATATGCAGGCCTTTACGTTGGCCTAGCGTGTGGTACATCAAGCCTTGGTGTTGCCCAATAACTTGGCCTTCTGGTGTTTCGATGTTTCCCGGTTGAGCGGGTAGGTATTTGCCTAAAAACTCAGTGAACTTGCGCTCACCAATAAAGCAGATGCCTGTTGAATCTTTCTTTTTCGCAGTGATCAAGTCTTGCTCTTCAGCAATACGTCGTACTTCTGGCTTCTCTAATTCACCCACAGGGAATAGGCTGCGTGCCACTTGATCTGAGCTTAGCGTATAAAGGAAATAGCTTTGGTCTTTATTGCCATCTAGGCCGCGTAGCATTTCTGGCTTCGCACCAGCGTCTAGCTCTTCTTGAGTTGGGAAAGTACGACGAACGTAATGACCCATAGCAATGTAGTCCGCGTCTAATACTTCATCCGCAAACTCTAAGAATGCTTTGAATTTAATTTCTTTGTTACAAAGGATATCTGGGTTCGGTGTACGACCCGCTTTGTATTCTTCCAGAAAGTACTCGAATACATTATCCCAGTACTCTGCTGCAAAGTTGATAGTGTGAAGGTGGATACCTAACTTGTCACATACCGCTTGAGCATCAGCAAGGTCTTCAGCTGCCGTGCAGTATTCTTCGTTATCGTCTTCTTCCCAGTTTTTCATGAAAAGGCCTTCTACCTGATAGCCTTGTTGCTGAAGAAGATACGCCGATACTGACGAATCTACACCGCCGGACATACCGACAATTACTTTCTTTTCGCTGTTTCCAGAGCTGATATCTGACATGTCTAAACACCGTTACTATTACTTGGTCGCAGATTCTAACAGAAAGAGAAACACCGTGACAGATCCGAGACCGGAATCACAGTTTCATTTGCACAAATAATGCGCTGACTTCGTTAGAGAATCGCATGAACGCGAGGAGACTCGCTAGGATGTCAGATCTATATGTGGCATAGTCGCTCAAAATCCAAGAGCTGAGATAAAAAATGTCTGAACAAAATGAGTTTATGCAAGAAGAACAGTTGATCGAGATTATCGAGAACCAACTTGAAGATGGACAACCAGTAAAAGTGAAAGAGACGCTAATGCGTTTAATGATGACAGGTACGCCTCGTGAAGAGGCAATTGCAGCGATGGCATGTGCACTGGCAGTTGAAGTATTTGATGTAATGAAAAACGGCGCAGAGTTTAATCAAAAACGTTACGCCGAGCATTTGGGGATGCTGCCTGATCTAAGCTTTATGGAAGGCGAATAAAAAAATAGCCTGGCAAACGTTTGCTATAGTTTGAAAGATTGCCGCGTTAAATATAGCGCGGTAGAATCCGCCACCTATTTCCCCTTGACTTAGACTAGCCCTATGAAATTCCCTGGACAACGTAAATCAAAGCACTATTTTCCTGTTCACGCTCGTGACCCTTTAGTAAGCCAAGCTCAAACGAGCAAAAGAATGTCACGTACCCATATTATCGGTATTGACCAAACCTTGGTGGATATTGAAGCAAAGGTTAGTTCTGAGCTAATCGAAAAATACGGCTTAAGTAAGGGACATTCACTGGTTATCGGTGATGAAGCTGCTGAATCCTTGTATCAAGAATTAAAAGAACAGTGCCTGATTACTAATGAATACGCAGGTGGCACAATTGGTAATACATTACACAACTACTCAGTATTGGCGGATGACCGTTCAACACTATTGGGTGTAATGAGCCAAGATATTAAAATTGGTAGCTACGGTTACCGCTATTTATGTAATACATCAAGCAGAATGGATCTGAACCATTTACAAGGGGTAGATGGCGCAATTGGTCGCTGCTTTGCATTAATTACAGAAGATGGTGAACGTACTTTCGCAATTAGCGAAGGACAAATGAATCAATTAAAACCAGAAAGCATTCCTGAGAAAATTTTCAAAAGTGCTTCTGCTTTAGTATTAACGGCGTATTTAGTTCGTTGTAAACCAGGTGACCCTATGCCTGAAGCAACAATGAAAGCTATTGAGTACGCGAAGAAATACGATGTACCTGTTGTTTTAACGCTTGGTACTAAATTCGTTATTCAAGATGATCCCGAGTTTTGGAAAGATTTCCTTGAACAACATGTAACCGTTGTTGCAATGAACGAAGACGAAGCTGAAGCATTAACTGGTGAAAGCGATCCTCTAGCTGCTTCAGACAAAGCACTCGATTGGGTAGACTTAGTTCTATGTACAGCAGGCCCTGTGGGCTTGTTTATGGCGGGTTACACTGAAGATGCAGTGAAGCGTGAAACATCATTACCGTTGTTACCAGGCTCGATTGCTGAATTTAACCGTTATGAATTTAGCCGTCCCGCACATAAAAATTTATGTGAAAATCCAACGAAAATCTATTCGCATATCGCACCTTACATGGGCGGTCCAGAAAAGATTAAGAATACTAATGGTGCCGGTGATGCTGCGTTGTCAGCTCTATTACATGATATGGCCGCTAATAAGTACCATAAAGAAAATGTGCCTAACTCAAGTAAGCATCAGCATTCATTCTTGACGTATTCTTCTTTCTCACAAGTTTGTAAATATTCAAACCGCGCAAGTTATGAAGTATTAGTTCAGCATTCGCCACGATTATCTCGAGGCCTTCCTGAAAGAGAAGATAGTCTAGAAGAAGCGTACTGGGAAAGATAAGGCATTTTTTGATTTATAATTCTAATAGTGAAATATAAAAAAGGCTCCGAAAGGAGCCTTTTTTGTTTCTGAATATATTGAAGCCGTAAATAATACTTTAGTCGACTTAAATATTAATTCTATTGCTTAGTGGGTTATTGATTATTCACTTAGCAAACTCGATGCCTTAAAGAGCAAACTCTTCTAGAGATTTACCAGCATCTAGTTGTTCTTGGATAGCTGAAGGCGTACGACCTTGACCTGTCCAAGTTTTCTCGTCGCCATTCGCGTCTACGTATTTGTATTTCGCAGGGCGAGGAGCACGTTTAGATTTTGTTGTTTTAGATTTTGCTTCACCAGAAAGTGCAGCAATAAGATCGGCAACATCGATTCCGTCTTTTGCAATTTGTTCTGCGATAGCAGAAAGCTTAGCTTCTTGCTCTGCTTTTGCTGCGCGTTCTTCAGCTTCAGACTCTTGACGTTCTTGTACAACAATAGTCAGCTTGTCTAGCGCTTCTTCAAGTTGCTCAAGAGTTAATTCACGTGAGAACGCACGAAGGCTACGGATATTTAATAGAGTTTTTGTTAATTCAGACATGATATTTCCCATCAAGGTAAACTAAATAATCCTCCTAATAATAAACAGAGCCTAAGAATAAAACAAATAGTATTTCTTCTATTAGTTATTTAAATAAAAAAATGAGACGAGTGCTTTAAGATGAAAAGGTAGACCTCTAATGAACTTATAATAACTATTAAGAATATCTTAAAAAAAACAGGTGATATCTGATATGTGTTAAGTGGAGTAATCCGTAAAAGTTGACTATTCTTCTATTGATTACTTCATTAACAAAAAGCTATTTTTCTCGGAATGATATGTTGCATTGTTGCTCTTGATGGGTACAATTGCGGCTACCTGATGCGGTGCTTTGGTTAATCCGTTGTTAAACTCTGGTTTACACGGTTAATAATGTTACCGCACGTAGAGGTGCAATTATAAAGAGTAGTTTTCGTTGGGGTGATGCCAATGAACGGAAATGAAAGGTGTAATTGCCGAAGTAAATTGTATATCTAAGCAATTTGCTGGGGTTGTGCTCAATAGGTACAACACTGCCATAGTCTTAATTTTAAACTATGGAGCGCTACTGTAGGGTTGGGTGAAGTGTTCACTTCCCTTTCGCTTAGTTCAACATGAGCTTGATAAGCCGTATCAAGTTTATCTGCAGTAGATCTCTAGCCAAATAAAAAACTGGTTTTTGAAGATCATGAATTTAATAGATTTTGCAACATCGCCTTTATCGCTGCTTCCTCCCTTGGTTGCCTTGACTCTTGCTATTGTTACCCGCCGTGTATTAGTTTCCTTGGGTGTCGGTATCGTAATGGGTGCGATTCTACTTGCTGACTACTCAGTAGGTAACGCAGCTAGCTACGTCTTTACTAAAGTATCTGGTGTTTTCATCGAAGATGGTGGTATTAACACTTGGAACATGAGCATCGTTGCTTTCCTTATTATCCTTGGAATGACAACGGCATTATTAACACTATCTGGCGGTACTCGCGCATTCGCTGAGTGGGCACAGTCTCGTGTTAAGAGCAAACGTGGTTCAAAACTACTTGCTGCATTTTTAGGTGTATTCATCTTTGTTGATGATTACTTCAACAGCTTAGCGGTAGGTGCGATTTCTCGCCCTGTAACTGACCGCTTCTACGTATCTCGCGCTAAGCTAGCTTATATCCTAGATTCAACTGCTGCTCCTATGTGTGTGATCATGCCGGCTTCTAGCTGGGGTGCTTACATCATCACTATCATTGGTGGCATCTTAGTGACACACGGTGTGACAGAGTATTCTGCACTGGGTGCTTACGTTCGTCTTATTCCAATGAACTTCTACGCTGTGTTTGCACTATTAATGGTGTTTGCTGTTGCGTGGTTTGGTTTAGATGTTGGCAAAATGCGAGAGCATGAGATCGAAGCCTCTCAAGGACGTGGCTTTGAAGGCGACAACGATCAAAAGCAAGCTCACGATCTAAATGAAGAGCTAGATATTCAAGAGAGCGAAAACGGTTCTGTTTCTGATCTCGTTATGCCAATCGTAGCGTTAATCGTAGCGACGGTTGCAGCAATGCTTTACACCGGTGGCCAAGCGCTTACTGCTGATGGTCAAGCATTCAACTTACTTGGTGCATTTGAAAATACAGATGTAGGTAAGTCTCTGGTTTACGGTGGTGTTATTGGTTTACTCGTCGCGCTAGCAACGGTATTCAAACAGAAACTGCCTATGGTTGATATCGCAAGAACAATGTGGATTGGTGCAAGCTCAATGTTTGGTGCTATCCTTATCCTTGTATTTGCATGGACGATCGGTTCTGTTATCGGCGACATGAAAACAGGTTCGTACCTATCCTCTCTAGCAACAGGTAACATCGATTACCACTGGCTACCGGTTATCTTGTTCCTTCTTGCTGGCCTAATGGCGTTCTCGACAGGTACATCTTGGGGTACGTTCGGTATCATGCTACCGATTGCTGGTGACATGGCTGCAGCCTCTGACATCGCGCTAATTCTTCCTATGCTAAGTGCGGTTCTTGCGGGTTCTGTATTTGGTGACCACTGTTCTCCAATCTCAGATACAACGATTCTGTCTTCTACAGGTGCGCGTTGTAATCACATTGACCACGTATCGACTCAGCTCCCTTATGCGCTGTCTGTGGCGTTCGTATCGTGTATTGGTTTCATCACCCTAGGAATGACATCATCAACTGGTATTGCATTTGGCGCAGCGTCTCTAACGTTTGTTGCGGTATGTTTTGCATTGGCTTATTTCTCTCGTTGCAAGATAGCAACATGTAAAAGCTAATCATCATTTGATTGAATAATGAGAAGGGAGGCGTTTGCCTCCCTTTTTTTGTGTTCGTTAATTTAATTTTAAATTTCGTGAAAAAAGTTCGAATAAATGGTTGAAAAAGGGTGTCAGCTTAGTTAGTGTGGAGACAAGACAGCAAACAACCTAAGAGCTGATAAGTATGCGTAAATTAGTAATGAACATTCATCACCATCATCACCCTATCTAGTCTTTCGGGGAGATTTACGTATACCCGGGAGCTAGAATTCTCCCGGAGGTTAAGTCAAAGAATTTAGATTTAAACCCTCGGGACGACAAAGTCTTCCGAGGGTTTTTTAGTTTTAGCACTTTAAATAATCAATAAATTCAAATATTTGCACAGGGATATAGCAATGCAGAGACAACGCCTAAGAATCGCAATTCAAAAGAAAGGTCGCTTAAGTAAAGAGTGCCAAGATCTACTTAAAAAATGTGGTGTGAAATTTAACATCATGGGTGAGCGCTTAGTTGTTCATTCACTAAATATGCCAATCGACTTGTTACTCGTTCGTGATGACGACATCCCAGGCCTTATCATGGATGGTGTGGTTGACCTTGGCTTTATCGGTGAGAATGAACTAGAAGAAGTTCGCCTAGACCGTGTCGCTCTAAAAGAACCATCAGATTTTCGCACACTTCGTCGCTTAGATTTTGGTGGTTGCCGTCTTTCTATCGCGATTAACAAAGATGAAGAATACAACGGCCCACAAGATCTAGCGGGTAAACGTATCGCGACAACCTACCCACAACTACTTAAAGCCTACATGGATGAGCAGGGTGTTGAATTCAGCGCTTGTATGCTAACTGGCTCCGTTGAAGTCGCTCCTCGTGCCGGCCTTGCAGACGCTATCGCTGATTTAGTTTCTACAGGCGCAACGCTAGAAGCAAACGGCCTAAAAGAAGCAGAAGCTATCTTCCAATCTAAAGCAACACTGATTCAACGTGTTGGTGATTTCGATGCAGACAAAACCGCGCTGATTGAAAAGCTACTGACTCGTATGCAGGGTGTTCAACAAGCGAAAGAGTCGAAGTACATCATGCTTCACGCACCAACGTCTCAGCTAGAGCAAATCAAAGCACTACTGCCTGGTGCTGAAGATCCAACGGTTCTCCCTTTATCAACAGACAAAGACAAAGTTGCCGTTCACCTAGTAAGTACAGAGAACTTGTTCTGGGAAACAATGGAACAGCTGAAAGAGTTGGGTGCAAGCTCGATTCTAGTATTACCAATCGAAAAAATGATGGGGTAGTGACGATGAGAACCGTTGTTTGGCAATCTTTAAGTGAATCACAGCAAGACTCGGTATTAGAGCGTCCAGCTATTACTGAAGGTGCAAACATCACTGCGACTGTTTCTGATGTTATTGCAAAAGTACGAAATGAAGGCGATGCCGCACTTAAGGAACTGACTGAAAAGTTCGATGGTGTGACTCCAGAATCTATCCGAGTTAGTTCGGGTGAGATCGAAGAGGCGTGTGCTCGTCTAACACCAGAGATGAAGCAAGCGTTGGAGCAAGCTTACAGCAACATTGCTAAGTTTCACGAAGCTCAAAAGCCACAGCCAATTAAGGTTGAAACACAACCTGGTGTTGTGTGTGAGCAGGTGACGCGCGCTATTAATACTGTTGGACTTTATATTCCGGGTGGCAGCGCGCCACTTCCATCAACGGTTCTTATGTTAGGTGTACCCGCTCAAATTGCGGGTTGCCGTAAGGTTGTGCTTTGTTCACCTCCGCCAATCGCGGATGAAATCTTGTATGTCGCTAATCTTTGTAAAATCGATGAGGTTTACAATGTTGGTGGTGGTCAAGCAGTGGCTGCCATGGCTTACGGTACAGAGAGTGTTGCTAAGGTCGATAAGATCTTCGGCCCAGGTAACGCTTACGTAACGGAAGCTAAACGCCAAGTAAGTAACGACTTCCGCGGCGCAGCGATTGATATGCCTGCTGGCCCGTCTGAAGTGTTAGTGATTGCAGACGAAACTGCGGATGCTGACTTCATTGCTGCTGATCTCCTGAGCCAAGCTGAACACGGGCCAGACTCACAGGTTGTATTAGTAACACCATCACCAGTTATTGCCGACCAAGTAACCGATGCGGTTCAGAAGCAACTGAGAGAGCTGTCTCGTGCGAACATCGCTCAGCAAGCATTGGCTTCAAGTCTAATCATCATTGCAGAATCGATCACTCAAGCGATTGCGATTTCGAATTTCTATGGTCCTGAGCACTTGATTGTTCAGACCAAGAGTCCACGTGAATTGCTGCCGTTGCTAGATAATGCAGGTTCAATTTTCCTTGGTGACTGGTCTCCAGAATCTGCAGGTGACTACGCATCTGGTACAAACCACGTATTACCGACTTATGGTTATACCAAAACCTATTCAAGTTTAGGTTTGGCTGATTTCTCTAAGCGTATGACGGTACAAGAGCTAACGGCTGATGGTTTGAAAGGTCTAGCACCAACGGTAGTCACAATGGCGGAAGCCGAAGGTTTGGATGCGCACAAACGTGCTGTGACTATCCGAGTTGAAAAATTAAATCGATTTGAACAGTTAAATAAAGCGAAATAAGGGTAGGGCATGGAAAAGTTAGCAAGAAAACAAGTTCAGGCTCTGACACCTTACTTGTCTGCAAGACGCATTGGTGGCAGCGGAGATGTATGGTTGAACGCCAACGAATCTCCGTTTGATAACGAGTACAACCTGAACTTGTCTCGTCTTAACCGCTACAGCGAGTGTCAGCCAAAAGAGCTGATTGACGCTTACGCCCAATACGCAGGCGTGAAATCAGAGCAAACTCTGACAACGCGTGGTGCTGACGAAGGCATTGAACTACTGATTCGTGCTTTCTGTGAGCCGAACGAAGACGCTATTCTTTACTGCCCACCCACTTACGGTATGTACGCAATCAGTGCAGAGACGATTGGTGTTGAGCGTAAAGTGGTGCCTCTGACTTCTGAATGGCAATTGGATCTTCCTGCTATTGAAGCTCAACTTGACAACGTAAAAGTGGTGTTTGTTTGTAGTCCAAATAACCCAACCGGTAATTTGGTTGATCGCAAAGACATCATCAAGCTGCTTGAAATGACACAAGACAAAGCGATTGTGGTGATGGATGAAGCGTATATCGATTTCTGTCCAGAAGCCTCAACTGTTGACTTGCTTGAGCTATATCCAAACCTAGCGATTTTGCGCACCTTGTCGAAGGCCTTTGCTTTAGCGGGTTTACGTTGTGGCTTTACGCTAGCGAACAAAGAGCTTATCGATGTATTGTTAAAAGTGATTGCTCCTTATCCTGTACCAATCCCTGTTGCTGACATTGCCGTTCAAGCACTTTCAGAGCAAGGACTAGCGCGTGCTAAGTTCCAAGTTCTGGATTTAAGTGCTAACCGAGCGTATTTACAAGCAGGTCTATTAGGCATGCCTCAAGTGACGGTATTTGATGGCTGGGGCAACTACCTACTGGTTAAATTCCCGAACGGCGATGAGTTATTTAAAGCGGCTTGGGATACGGGCATCATTTTACGTAATTCACCAATTGAAGACTGTGTTCGTATTAGTATTGGTAATCGCGAAGAGTGCGAAAAGACACTTGGATTTATTCGTAACTTTTATCAGTAACGAAAGGCTTACCAGTAATAACATTTGTCAGTTTGGTTCGATTAATTAGGTTGGCAAGTGAAACCAATATTTTGGGTTAGCGTTGATTTTAGCTAGGCCAGCAGATTTAAAATTAAAAGGAAGTTCAAGTGAGTAAACAACAGAAAATACTTTTTATAGACCGTGACGGCACCTTAATTGTTGAGCCGCCAGTTGATTTTCAAGTAGACCGTTTAGACAAACTAAAATTCGAACCGTTAGTGATCCCTAGCCTACTTGCACTGCAAGATGCTGGTTACCGCTTAGTGATGGTTACTAACCAAGATGGTCTAGGCACAGATAGCTACCCGCAAGAAGAGTTCGATGCTCCACACAATATGATGATGGAGTTCTTCGAATCTCAAGGCGTTAAGTTTGACGACGTGCTTATTTGTCCTCACTTTGACGAAGACAACTGTTCTTGCCGCAAACCGAAGCTAGGTATGGTTAAAGAATACCTTCAAGGCGGTAAAGTTGACTTCCAAAAGTCAGTCGTGATTGGTGACCGAATGACGGATCTTCAACTTGCTGAGAACATGGCAATTCGTGGTATCCAATATGGCCCAGATGCGGAAACTGAAGGCACGCTTAACTGGCCACAAATCGTTAAAGATCTGACGGTTAATGCACGTGTTTCTGAAGTAATTCGTACTACTAAAGAAACGGATATCAAGGTGGCAGTAAACCTTGATGAAACCGGTGGTAACAAGATCGATACCGGCATGGGTTTCTTCGACCACATGCTTGATCAAATCGCGACACACGGCGGTTTCCAAATGAACCTGACTGTGAAGGGCGATCTACATATTGATGATCACCACACAATTGAAGACACCGCTCTGGCTTTAGGCCAAGCACTAAAAGATGCGCTAGGCGACAAACGTGGCATTGGCCGCTTTGGTTTCAGCTTACCAATGGATGAGTGTTTAGCTCAGTGTGCGCTAGACCTTTCTGGCCGTCCATACCTGAAGTTCGATGCTAAATTCAGCCGCGAGCAAGTGGGTGATCTTTCAACAGAGATGGTGGTTCACTTCTTCCGTTCTCTAACCGATACATTGGCTTGTACGCTACACCTCTCTTCTGACGGTAATAATGATCACCACATCATTGAGAGCCTATTCAAAGCGTTTGGCCGTACTCTTCGCCAAGCAATCAAAGTTGAAGGTAACGAGTTACCAAGCAGCAAAGGCGTTCTGTAAGGCTAACGTTAGCAAGGAAAAACAATGAAAGAGCAAAAAGTAGTTATTATTGATACTGGTTGTGCCAATGTTTCCTCGGTGAAGTTTGCGATTGAACGTCTGGGCTACGCAGTTGAAATTTCAAAAGAACCAGAAGTTGTTCTTGCTGCCGATAAGCTATTCCTACCCGGTGTAGGTACAGCAAGTGAGGCAATGAAGAACCTGCAAGAACGTGACCTTGTTACCCTTGTGAAGCAAGTAGAGAAGCCTCTGTTAGGTATCTGTTTAGGTATGCAGCTGTTAGGCAAACTGTCTCAAGAGAAAGGCCAAAAGGCTGACGAGTTAGTTGAATGCCTAGGTTTGTGTGATGGTGAAGTTCGTTTACTTGAAACGGGCGACTTGCCATTACCACACATGGGTTGGAACACCGTCACGGCAACACCTAATCACCCTCTATTTAAAGACATTGAAGAAGGTGAATACTTCTACTTTGTTCACAGCTTCGCAATGCCCGTGGGTGACTACACAATTGCACAATGTGATTACGGTAAACCGTTCACTGCGGCGGTTCAAAGTGGCAATTATTATGGTGTTCAGTTCCACCCAGAGCGATCTTCGAAAGCTGGCTCTAAGCTGATTCAGAACTTCTTGGAATTGTAATAAGGATTAGGCAGCGGCTAACGTTGCCATATAAGGAATGTAAATGATTATTCCCGCGTTAGATTTAATTGAAGGCCAAGTAGTTCGCTTATTCCAAGGAGACTACGGGCAAGTAACAGAATACAAAGTAGACCCAGCAGAGCAGTTTAACTTGTACCACCAAGCTGGCGCAGGTTGGCTTCACCTTGTTGATTTAACCGGCGCAAAAGACACAACGGCTCGTCAATTAGACTTGATCGCTAAGCTACTTGCTAGCACGCCTGCGAACATCCAGATTGGTGGTGGCGTGCGTAACGAGCAAGATGTCGTTGATCTGCTAGAAGCTGGCGCACAGCGCGTTGTGGTTGGTTCTACAGCAGTTAAGCAACCTGAGTTGGTGAAAGGTTGGATGGAGAAATACGGCGCGGAAAAAATTGTGCTGGCTCTGGACATCAATATTGACGAAAGCGGCACACGTAAAGTCGCAATTTCAGGTTGGCAAGAAGATTCAGGCGTGACCATTGAAGCGCTGATTGAAGACTACCTCACGGTTGGTCTTAAACACGTTCTGTGTACCGATATTTTACGTGATGGCACGCTAGAAGGATCAAACGTAGAGCTCTATGTTGATCTTTGTAAGCAGTACCCACAAGTGCAATTCCAATCATCGGGCGGCATTGGTAGCCTAGCTGATATCGAAGCGCTTAAAGGCAGCGGTGTTGCTGGTGTGATTGTGGGTCGTGCGCTACTTGATGGCAAGTTTACCGCAGAGGAGGCATTTGCATGTTGGCAAAGCGAATAATCCCTTGTTTGGATGTCCGTGATGGACAGGTGGTTAAGGGCGTTCAGTTTCGTAACCACGAAATTATTGGTGACATCGTTCCGCTAGCACAACGCTATGCAGAAGAGGGTGCTGATGAACTGGTATTTTATGACATCACTGCATCAAGCGATGGTCGTGTGGTTGATAAGAGCTGGGTAAAACGCGTAGCTGAAGTGATTGATATTCCTTTCTGTGTGGCTGGTGGTATTAAATCAGCGGAAGATGCGGCGCGTATTCTTGAGTTTGGTGCGGATAAAGTATCCATCAACTCACCTGCATTGGCTAACCCACAACTGATCACTGACCTTGCTGATAAGTTCGGCGTGCAGTGTATCGTTGTTGGTATCGATTCATACTTCGATAAAGAAACCGGTAAATATCAGGTTTACCAATTCACTGGCGATGAAGCGCGTACTAAAGCAACCAAATGGGAAACCAAAGATTGGGTACAGGAAGTACAGAAGCGTGGCGCAGGTGAAATTGTGTTAAACATGATGAACCAAGATGGTGTTCGTAACGGCTATGACATCGATCAGTTAAACATGGTACGTGAAGTGTGTAATGTGCCATTGATTGCCTCAGGTGGCGCGGGTGCAATGGAACACTTTGCTGAAGCCTATAAGAAGACCAACGTGGATGGAGCGTTAGCAGCTTCGGTATTCCACAAACAAGTCATCAATATTGGTGAACTTAAACAGTATTTAAAACAACAAGATGTAGAGGTGCGACTATGAGTTTTGAATCCGCAAGCTTATCAAAAACAGAAGTAGGCGCATTGTCAGAGCGTATTAACTGGGAAAAAGTAGATGGCTTAGTGCCAGCTATTGTTCAAGATTACCAATCAAGCCAAGTGTTAATGATGGGATACATGAACCAAGCAGCACTTGAGAAAACAGGTGAAACTGGCAATGTGACGTTTTTCTCTCGCACCAAAGAGCGTCTTTGGACGAAAGGTGAAACGTCGGGCAATGTATTGCAACTGCAAAACATTGCCTTGGATTGTGACAACGACACTTTACTGGTTAAGGTTAATCCCATTGGCCCAACGTGCCACACTGGTACTACAACGTGCTGGGACGGAGACAAACAACAAGAGTCTCAGATGGTGTGGCTTCATCAGCTTGAGCAGCTATTGGCTGCCCGCAAGGACGCCGATCCTGAGTCTTCTTATACTGCCAGTCTATATGCCCGCGGCACCAAGCGTATTTCGCAAAAAGTGGGCGAAGAAGGCGTTGAAGTCGCGCTTGCGGCGACGTCGGGCGATAAGGCGGAGTTAGTGTGTGAATCTGCGGATTTGATTTACCACCTAATGGTCTTATTGCAAGACCAAGGTCTATCGATGAACGACGTGGTGAACAAACTAAAAGAGCGCCACAAGTAGTTTTGTTAGATAAATAAAATCGTGTAACAAACAAAGAGCGCCGTAAACAAATATGTTTACGGCGCTCTTTGTTTGTTTTCATTCCTGAACTTCTCTCGTAATGCATCTAATCCTGATTCTTCGTCATTCCGAGGAGCCTAAGCGACATCAGGAATCTTTTCTCTTAATCTGACTTCTTAGTCGTACGAGTTACCCGCAGCACTTTTTGTATTTCTTACCACTGCCACAAATACACGGATCATTACGACCGATCTTAAAGCTCTCAACGGTTTGATTTAAGCGTGGGTCAATTTCTTGCTCTTCTTGCTCATTTCCTTGCTCGGGGAAAGTGCCGTCAATGTAGTACCACAAACCGTCTTCACGAACAAAGCGCGAGCACTCTTGCATGCAAAACTGTTCAGTGCCTTCGTTGAAGTAGGCTTTAAATTCAACAAAACCTTCGTCTTGGTGCGAGCCTGCCGCAGTATCGATGACTTCTAGTCCTACCCAATCACTGTCGATAGATTCGGCAATACCTTCTCTTTGCGCTTCTGCATTGCAGCTAGGGTGGTAAGTCGCAACAACATAGTCAACCAAACCCAACACGTGCGCTGAATAACGAGAGCGCATCAACTGTTCAGGTGTTTCAACAGCACTGTGGTGAAGGTGCGCTGATTCGCAGCACTGTTGGTAAGTATTTTTGCTACCGCATGGGCATAAAGACATGGTCAAATCCTGTAAAAATGGCCTCTGTTAAGAGGCCATAAATGAATGCGTTGGAGTTTATCAAGAAACGACCGCTCACCAAAGCTTAGTTTCGATTGAAGTTGCTGTGTGATGTGAACTATTTCAAAGTAGGAGACAGCAGGTCTTGGGCCCAAGAAGTTGCTTCGTCATAAGCTTGACCTAGCTCAGCTTCGTTGAGTTTGAGCAGTTTACGAATGCGCGTTGCTTCATCCCAGCGAGCTTGTTCATAAGCTATGACCATCGCCAAAATGGCACCTAATATACCCTTGCGCTCAATCAAGGCTTGTTTAATCTCATCATCGATCGGCACTGAGTCCAGTACTTTTACTAACGGCAGATCGAATAGGGAGTCGAGTAGCGAGAACATGCCGGTTAAAAAGGCTTGTCCGGGCTCAACCTTAACGTTCATTTTCTCGACCAACAGTTCACATTGGCGCGCACGTATCACGGCTAAACCATAAAGTGAGTCTGGTTTATCTTCTTTCGCTGATGCGATAGCAACCAGTGACACTAGCTTACGTAGCTTCTGTTCACCAAGATAAACAAGCGCTTGGTGGAATGAACGAATCGGTGTTGATGAGCCACCTGCGGAGTTTACGTAAGAGAGCAACTTATACGACATTGTCATATCAAGGGTAATCAAACGCTCTACTTCGGCAAAGTTGATAGGATCGTTGGCTATCTCTTTCAACAGTTGAACAATGGTTAAAAAAGCAGGGTTTAATGCACGAGTTTGAATCATCTCCGGCTTGCTGAAAAAGTAGCCTTGAAAGTAGTTAAACCCGGCTTGGATTGCTTCTTGATATTCTTCGTGAGTTTCTACTTTCTCCGCTAGAAACTCGATATTCAACTCTTTCAGCGTGTTCATGAACATCGCTGCTTTAGCGATTGAGATCAAACGTATGTCGAATTTGATAATTGATACGTAGGGTAAGAAGCGTTTCCATGCTTTGCTGGGCACAAAGTCATCTAACGCGATCGTGTAACCCGCATCATAAATTGTGATGATGGCTTCTAGCAGTTCGTCTGTTGGCTCACAGTCTTCCAGTACCTCGACAACTAGGCTCTCTTTCGGAAATAGAGTCGGGACTAGGTTAACCAAGCTTGCATATGGGAAATTAACGAATCCAAGCTTATCACCCAATGTATTATAGTGGGTAGATAAGAAGTGGTCGGAAAGCAAACGGCTAGTAGCGAGCTCCGGCTCTACTTCAGGGAAAGTGTTCTTAGGACCATCCCTAAATAGCAACTCGTAACCTATGGTCTTCTTGTCTGCATCGAGTATTGGTTGACGCGCTACGTATGAATATTTCAACTTGGTACTGTGTTCGGTTTATTTTTGATAGACAGATAATAGCTAATTCAGGAGAAATTACCATATACAAGTGAAGAAAATCTGACCGATGATAATAATAAAAGTGAAAGTTTAAGCGTGATGCTAAAAGCGATTGCTAAACTCGCGATTCTGTAGTTCAAAACTTTGCGGAGTGAACACCAGAACTGATCCTTGAGTATACCAATCACCCAATACGATACGGGTTTTAGTGCAATTATTGGCACTAAAGGTGTGTATGTCTGGACGGTGAGTATGACCGTGGATCATCAAATCGACGTTGTGTTGTGTCATCACATTTTCGACTTCTTGCTGTGTTACATCCATGATATCGAGAGACTTTGTCTGCTTGTCATCTTTGATATCAGACTGAACCTTGGAGACAATTTTCTTTTTGATAAAAAATGGAATTCTATTAAAGACCCATTGTAACCAGGGCTGATGAACTTTTTCACGAAAGGCGAGGTACTTTATATCTTCGGTACACAGAGTATCACCATGCAATACCACTGCTTTTTGTCCGTAGATATCGATAGTTGACACTTCATCTAGAAGTTGTACGCCTGTTTGTTTCGCAAATTTTTTGCCAACTAAAAAGTCACGGTTACCTTGTGTGAAATAACAAGGTACGCCAGTGTTAACTAAGTCTATAAACGTTTGGCGAATTGAATTCGCGAACTCGCTTGTATCGTCGTCACCAATCCAGAATTCGAAAAGATCGCCCAACACGTAGAGTGCATCCGCTTCTACGGCCTCGTTCTTCATGAAGGTTAAGAAGCAGTCTGTGATGTCTTGTCGTGACGGAGCAAGGTGTAGATCTGATATAAAATATGTTTTCATAGGTCTAAAAAAGGGAGCGATTCGCTCCCTATATCCTGATTTTATCGGCTCATCAATACTAACCGAAAGCGGTGAATTAAGCTTCGATTGTAGTACCAGTGATGATCACTTCTTCCAGAGGTACGTCTTGGTGCATACCCATAGAACCAGTGCTAACACCTTTGATCTTGTTTACGATGTCCATGCCTTCAACAACTTCTGCGAATACACAGTAGCCCCAACCGTCTAGGCTTTCGCTACGGAAGTTTAGGAAAGAGTTGTCGTTAACGTTGATGAAGAACTGAGAGCTCGCTGAATGCGGTTCCATAGTACGAGCCATTGCTAGCGTACCCACTTTGTTCGCTAGGCCGTTGTTTGCTTCGTTCTTGATAGTCGCGCGAGTTGTTTTTTCTTTAAGGCCAGAAGTCATGCCGCCGCCTTGAACCATGAAACCATCGATAACACGGTGGAATAGCGTGTTGTCGTAAAAACCGTCACGGCAATACTGTAGGAAGTTTGCGCTTGTTTCTGGTGCTTTTTCTTCGTTAAGTTGAACTTTGATGTCACCAAAATTTGTGTGAAGGATGATCATGATTGTTACCTTACTGTCTTTTTAATATGAAGTTTGAATTCTAGCGCATGTTGGCGGACTTTCAAATCACCAAATCATTAACTTAACTCGGATGTTTGAGGTAATTCCTGCTTAGGGGGATTACCTATTAAGGTATGACTTGTTATACTGCGAGCTTATTTTTGATTAATCCATAAAATAGATAGAGATCATGCTGAAGATATATAACACGCTCACAAGACAGAAAGAGGAATTCAAACCAATTACAGCTGGCAAAGTCGGTATGTATGTCTGTGGGGTAACCATATACGATCTCTGTCATATTGGTCATGGTCGTACGTTCGTTTCATTTGACGTGGTAACTCGTTACCTGCGTTACCTTGGTTACGATTTGAATTTCGTTCGTAATATCACTGATATCGATGACAAAATCATCAAGCGCGCTAATGAAAACGGCGAGTCTTGTGACTCTCTGACTGAGCGTCTGATCGGTGAAATGCACGCGGACTTCGATGCATTGAACATGAAACGCCCAGATGTCGAGCCTCGTGCGACTGAATTCATCACAGAGATCATTGAGTTAGTAGAAAAGCTAATTCAACGTGGCTTTGCTTACGTTGCAAGCAACGGTGACGTGATGTTCGAAGTTAAGAAGTTTGACGAATACGGTAAGCTTTCTAAGCAAGATCTTGACCAGCTTCAAGCTGGCGCCCGTGTTGACATCGATTCTGCAAAACGTAGCCCGTTAGACTTTGTTCTTTGGAAGATGTCTAAGCCTGGTGAACCTACGTGGGAATCGCCATGGGGTCCAGGTCGTCCAGGTTGGCACATCGAATGTTCAGCAATGAACTCGTCTATTCTCGGTAATCACTTCGATATTCATGGTGGTGGTTCAGATCTACAGTTCCCGCACCACGAGAACGAAATAGCACAATCTTGCTGTGCACATGGCACCCAGTATGTGAATACTTGGATGCACAGCGGTATGGTGATGGTAGACAGAGAAAAAATGTCTAAGTCACTGGGTAACTTCTTCACTATCCGTGACGTACTTCAGCATTACGATGCAGAGACAGTTCGTTACTTCCTAATGTCTGGTCACTACCGTAGCCAACTAAACTACAGCGAAGATAATCTAAACCAAGCTCGTGCATCACTTGAACGTCTCTATACATCACTTCGTGGTCTAGACGTTACCGCAGCCCCTGCTGGTGGTGAAGAGTATGTGACTCGTTTCTCTACAGCGATGAACGATGATTTCAACACACCTGAAGCTTATTCAGTGCTGTTTGAAATGGCTCGTGAAATCAACCGTATCAAGACTGAAAGCATCGAAAAAGCAAGTGCACTAGGGGCACTGATGCGTGAACTGGCAGACATCATCGGTATTCTTCATCAAGATCCAGAAGCGTTTTTGCAAGGCGATGCAGCAGGTAACGATGACGAAGTCGCTGAAATCGAAGCGTTGATCAAACTGCGCAACGATTCTCGTGCTTCGAAAGATTGGGCAAATGCCGATCTTGCACGTGATAAGCTGAACGAGCTAGGTATTGTTCTGGAAGATGGTCCAGAAGGTACGACTTGGCGTCGTAAGTAAATCTGATAAAAAGGGCTGATTTTCAGCCCTTTTTTCTAGCAAAAATTCTCTAATTTCACCTTTTTATCTTCAACTTTTAATTAACAGGAATATTTCTGTGGCTCAGATGTATTTTTATTACTCGGCAATGAATGCGGGTAAATCAACAACGCTTCTTCAATCTTCATTCAACTACCAAGAACGTGGTATGACACCAGTGATCTTTACGGCTGCATTAGATGATCGCTATGGTATCGGTAAAGTGAGTTCACGAATTGGTCTTCAATCTGAAGCTCAATTGTTTAAAAACGACACCAATATGTTTGAGGCAATTCAAAAGCTCAACGAAGAAGAAAAGCGTCATTGTGTATTGATCGATGAGTGTCAGTTTTTGTCGAAAGAGCAGGTGTACCAACTAACAGAAGTAGTTGATAAACTGCATATCCCAGTACTTTGCTACGGTTTACGTACCGATTTCTTGGGTGAATTATTTGAAGGTAGCCGCTACTTGTTGTCTTGGGCTGACAAATTAGTAGAACTTAAAACAATTTGCCACTGTGGCCGTAAAGCCAATATGGTAATTCGTACAGATGAGCACGGTGTGGCGATTGCTGAAGGTGACCAAGTCGCTATTGGTGGCAATGACCAATATGTTTCGGCTTGCCGTTTACATTATAAAGAAGCGCTAGGTAAATAAGCAGCCTATAAGTCGGTATTGCTAAAACCAATAGCGTTCAAATTAGAAAACGGTGACCTAGTGTCACCGTTTTTGTTTATTGAGCCTGTATTTTGTTTTATTCCAAGCCGAGCTTTTATTTTATTCTTAGTCGATCTTTTGCTTTATTCGAAACCGAGATTCTTCAATGTTTGATAGGCGTGGTCAACATCGTCGGGGATCGGCATCTCAATCTGAAAGCCTTTCTCTGGGTAGGATTTGATTCGTTCATAATCAGCAATCAATGCGCCTAGCACCATATCCATTGGCAACTCTTCGTTAAAGTAATCATCCCAATTCTGCCATTGTGATGTCACCGTTATCTCGGAAGTTTTGTCAGGCCATTGCTTACAGAACGTTGCGTAAGTGCGTTTCTCCATGAAGGGCTTCTGAACTAGAGTCAGCCGTTTCGGTGATAATCCTCGCTGAGCCAGTAGCTCGTGGGTAAACCGTACATTTTCCCCAGTGTTTGTCGCGTGCTTCTCAATGATAATGTCTAAGTCAGGCACACCACAGTCTCGTGCGATAGAAGCGAACGTTTCTGCTTCTGAACGCTCAACCCCCCCTTCTGTAAAGCGTCCCACACCACCAGAAAAGACAATATAAGGCGCTACACCTTGGTGATAGAGCTCAGCTGCGTATTCAGCAACGCGAGTGTCGTTACTGCACAACACAAATATACAGTCTGAAGGCGCAACTTTGTGACCCATAGACATAAAGTTCCAAAGGGTGTCGACTGAGCGATGCAGTTTTATATTGGGATTTTTCTTAGCTGTAGATTGCTCAGTCATGAAGTGCGTCCAGTGTGGAATCGAATTTAAACGAGTAACCTAAACCGAGGATTTTTTTAGAAGAGATCAGCTTGTCTGGGGTGTCGACAATAGGAGGGAGTGGCTCGCTGCTATTGGCACTTTTTAGTGCAGCTGCGTAGAACTCCGCCTTGCTCACTGTATTCGGTGTGGTGACATTTACGACTTCATTGTGAAGTTGATTGATAGCGAAATCGACCGCACCAATCGCATCATCAAGGTGAAGCATGTTTGCTGGCGCTTGAGAGCTGACCTGCTTTAGCTTGCTTGCGAATCGAGATGGATGACGACTAGGGCCGATTAACCCACTGAAGCGAAGAATGGTGTAATCGATACCGGAATCCATCACCAATTGTTCAGCCTGAAGCATCACGCGTGCATTGTCCGAAAATGCGGATGCTTGCTCGTCTGCTGAAGTTGAAAGAGTGAGTGAGGCGTCTTGCTCGTACAGAACTCCGGGCTTGGTTGGGTATACCGTCGTCGAACTGACCATAATGAGCTTTTTCACGTTTGCCTTCTGGCAAGCGCTAGTCAGTTGTTGCCAATAGTCGGCGTACTCGACACCAGCGCCTTTTCTAAAGCCGGGAGGAAAGCTACCAATAACTATCTCGGTATTGTTTTCCAATAGGAGTGAGTAGAGTTGGCCAATAGAGCGTTCAGGCTGTTTTGCATCAAAGCTGAACACTTCACAAGGAATGCGTTCGTTGCCAATAGCGTCAGCGCCTGCTTGGGTCGTTTTCGTGACCACAACTTGGTTACCATGTTTTTCTAAATGTTCAGATAAAGGTGCACCGACCCATCCTGCACCAACAATAAATATAGAAGCCATGTGTTCCTCACAACTGCAAATGACGGATTTATGATAAGCCTAACAAACCTTTGCCCAAAAATGAAAAAACTCCACGGCCGAAGCGAGTGGAGTTTTTACTAGAACCGTGGAGTTTTAGTTCAGTACGCGAAGTAACTTGTCTGCGCGCTCTGCCATCTGGATACCTTCATCTGTTAGGTAACCACCGTCTGGCTGGGTGCAAAGGTTCTTTTCGAATAGGCGCTTAACAGCGTCTTGAGTTTCTTGAGCAGCCTCTTGATGAACTTTAATTCCAGTAGCGGCGCTACTTACATCAAATTGAAGAAGGAGGTTTAAATCAGCAATATGTTCAGCGTTGTACTTCATAATTAACCTATATATTCATAACGTTCTCTACCTTCACCTTAGTGCGCATTCACGGCTCAAGCAATAGCAAATAAATAGAATTGATAAGTGATACCAAATTGAATGATTAATCGTCGTATGGTGGGTTTATTTTAGTTAGATTGCGTGATTTGCAGCCACTTAAATTCTGAACGATGTTTATTGCGAAGTGGTTGTAATATATTGTGTTACTAGAAATATATTGTATCCAGCTAATATTGTATAAAAAGGAAACGCATCAGTGAGAGTGAACAAAGTAGCATTAACGATCAGTATGCTATTTGCTATCTCAGGTTGTCAAAGTACACCCTCAGAGCAGACAGGCGCGAACCAAACCACAAATGACAATGAATCAACAGTAGAGGTCCGTTCATTTCAGTCTGTCCAAAGTGTTTACTCCGAGTGGGAGGCTAAGCTTGAAGAACACGCTCAATTGTCTCTCTATGCTCCAGAGAATTACAATGAACTATTAGACGCTTGGGATGATGCTGAAAGCATTTATGCGGACTTACTGAAAGATCAAACACAGTTAACCAAGAGTTACTCGATTTTTTCGACACTAACTTACGCAGAAGCCTTTGATGAAAAAATCGCGTTGATTCGATCAAATTATGACTCGATCTTAGTGTTAAAGGAGAAGGCTGATAGAGTATTAGCCGACTCGATAGTGCAAATGGATTACTTAAAGTTTCTTGGTGCCGACACTATGTTTGCATCGAGCTACAAGCGCTTGTATTCAGAATACAGCGAGTTGTTCGAATATGTGCTTGTCGATGAACTTGAAGACGCTCAGGAAGCACAGGTAGAGTTTCTTAATAACGCGAGTTTGTTAGAAGTTAAAGTGGCACACAAGAAGTACATCGAACCTTTGAAGGATGAGTTGGAGTTCTTGGAAGATGAAGATTTCGATGACGTTGTTCCACTGACGTTTGCTAAAGCGGCATCTCAAATTGCTTTGGCAGAAAGCCAAGTGAAAGCCAGTCCCCGTGAAAAGTCGATCATTGAAGACGCAGTTCACGCTGCGGAGTTCGAATTGAACCACGTGCGCAGTGTTGCTCATGAAGTGAAAGTGCTCGCGAGCATTAAAGGTGACAAATTTGAACAATCGGTTTTAAATGCCGAGAATCAGTTATTGAGCATTTCACGAGTGGTTAATGATGAAGACCACCGCGATGTTGTATTGCGTCTTCAGTCTCAAAAAATTGTAGCGAGTGTTAAAACGCTGAAAAGCTCGGACATGACGGCGTCATTAAAGTCAGAAATTGAAGCTTTGACTAAGCAACTTGCTAAGTTAGAAAGCGAGAATCAGAAGCAAGTACAGAAATTGGCTGAAGCGACTAAACACAATGAGTTATTGGATGGGCAGATTACCAAGAGTGATGCTCATATAAAAAGCTTAGAAGAGTTAGTCGATAGTTTGAAAAGCTTAGGTGGTAAAGTTACCAACGAAAGTGACTCTGGTGCGATTAATCCTAGTTTTGAATCTAGCCTAGGGGATGCACCCTTAGAACAATCATCAGAAGAAGTGATTGAACCTTCGGTTTAGCATAACTAATTTCTTTATTTGTGATTGACTTAAAAGCGCCTATAGGCGCTTTTTTACTTTCTGTTGATCTATATCAAAATCTAGAGGTGGGTGTGCTCAATCCATCGTTATAGTGTGCGGCATTCTCTTTATAGATCTATAACTTGTTGATATATAAAGGTACGTTATTTTTTATGTTGAGATGCTCTCATTTAGCAGAGTTTTCTTTTTACTACTAAAGTTGTATGAATTTGGAATAACTTGGGTTATTTCCTTACAGCAAGGTTTCGGGAGGTATTTTGAACCCAAAATAGCGCTTGAATTCAGAAATGAAAGAGAGGATTATCGCGCTCCCGACGACATGTTTCAAAATGTAAATCATCATGAATCTAAACCAATTCGACTCATTATTACCGCCACAAATGGCTGAGCGCGCTGCAGATATTGGCGTAGGTAAAGCAACCAAAGACCCAATCAAATCTTTTCTCCTAGCGATTTCAGCTGGTATACATATTGGTATTGCGTTTGTGTTCTACACCATCGTAACCACTGGTGCTGGTGATTTACCGTGGGGTATTACTCGCTTATTAGGTGGTCTAGCTTTTAGCTTAGGCTTAATCCTTGTTGTTGTTACTGGTGGTGAACTGTTTACCAGCTCTGTGTTGACGCTTGTTGCTCGCGCAAGTGGCAAGATTACCTGGCGTACATTAGTTAAGAACTGGACCACGGTTTATGTCGGTAACTTAATTGGTGCATTGCTGCTGGTGGCATGTATGCTTCTGACTAAACAGTACATGTTCGATCATGGGCAAGTGGGTTTGAACGCCATGGCGATTTCCCAACACAAAATGCACCATGATTTTATCCAAGCTATCGCGCTTGGCATCATGTGTAATGTATTGGTTTGTATCGCGGTATGGATGACATTTAGTGGACGTACACTGACTGACAAAATCGCAGTTATGATTTTACCTGTTGCGATGTTCGTATCAGCCGGTTTTGAGCACTGTATTGCCAACATGTTCCAAGTCCCTTTAGCTATCGGTATCAAAACATTTGCTCCCGCAGAATTTTGGACAATGACAGGCGCTAACCCTGCGGACTATGTTGATCTGAACATGATGGACTTTTTGATGAACAACTTGCTGCCCGTTACCATTGGTAACATCATTGGCGGTGGTATCTTTGTTGGTATGTGGTACTGGTTGATCTACCTACGTGACTAATAATGGCTTTGTGATCCACAAAGCAAAAGTTTCGTGATTAATTCCGATTACTCGGTTAATCCAGTTTACGAGTTAATTTGGTAACCTGGACTCAGTGAAAACACTGAACTGACTTATGACATTTACAAGACGGTCTGCATTGCAGGCCGTTTTTATTTGTGGAAAACCTACTTGTTCATTTCTCAAATTATCATGTGAACGCTCAATAGCGATGATCACCGTGTGTGTATATGTCTTTGAAAACGCCCAAAGATCAAAGGTAATGATCTTTCCCTAGGTGGGAATGGACGAAAAAGGATCTATATTGATTTGGTTATCCACAATTTCTGTGGATAACCTGTCTCAAATTCAGTGAGTAACCAGATCTAAGTGGAGTAGGGAGGCTATTTCGAAGGCTGTATTTGCGCGAGAACTCGGCCTTCTTTAGTTAGAGATGTCTTCAATGAGAGCTGAAGTGCAAGTGCTAAAGAGCAGCTCATCATCACGAAGATAGCTAACATGATCATCAACTGATACTTAATCGCGATCATCGGTGATGCACCTCCTAAGATCTGTCCTGTCATCATTCCCGGTAACGTGACTAAGCCTGTCGTTGCCATAGAGGCCATAATCGGTGACATCGCTTTCTGTATCGCATTACGAACAAAAGGCGCGGCTGCATAGGAAGGAGACGCGCCCAAAGCGATAGCCGCTTCGTACTCTGATTTCTGCGTTTCAAAAGCCCCAAACAAGTTTTGCAATGCCACAATATTACTGCTTAAGCTATTACCTAACAGCATCCCTGCAATAGGGATAAGATACTGTGCGTTAAAAATCGGTGTTGGTTTAATGATGAAAAAGCAGATAAACAAGACAATAGGTACACAAGTTACAGCAAGGCTAACGGCTATAGGAGCTAAAAGTAGGTTTTTGGGGAGCCTAGATTTTTCAACAATTGAGCTTGCCCCAACGATGATCATTGCAAATAACCACAGTAAATTGACCCATAAGCTATTCAAGGTGAACAAGTATTCTAGGTAAAGTCCAACCAGAAATAGCTGAATAACCATACGAATTATGCTGACAGAAGCCTCTTTGCCAAGGCCGAGTTTTAACTTGTGGTTGATGGTAATGGGTAGCAAGAGAAGTGAGCTGAAGAACAATAACTGCCACCAAGATATATCAATAATGTCTTGCATAATGATTCCTTTTAAGTGGTCTACATCATATCTGAAAGTGCCAAATGACGCATTTCAGCTTCAAAGTCGTCGATTCAAAAAATACGCAATTATTTAACAAACAACATACGAAATAGTGGTTGTTTGATACTTTTTTGGCTACTACTTAGTAGGTAAAAGGTTAAAAATAGTTACCATCTGGTTGCGTAAATGTTGGCTTTTAACATTTATGAAGCATACTTAATTCTTCACATTTGTTAATACTTTTTAATAACTTTGTTTAACTGAAAACAAGTTTGGATGACCTCAAAAAAGTATTGATTAGCAAGGGTTATAACGGGGGATTTGATTGAACCCTACTTTGTGTATGGTCTAAAATTTGTTGTTAGATACTCAAGAACTTTAGCCCCATAGAATGGGTTATTCGAAATTACTAAATACAAAATAGGCAAAATGTATGAGTGATGTTAATAAAATTGAAACAGGCGAAAAACGCTCGTTGGAGTGGAAGTCTTTCCTCTTCATCGCGGTGGTTCTCTTTCCAATATTAAGTGTGGCTTTTGTAGGCGGTTACGGCTTCCTAGTTTGGGCACTGCAAGTGTTTGTATTCGGACCTCCTGGTGCTCACGGCGGCATGTAATGCCCTCTAGTAACAACATTTTCTAAAATCAATATTTAAGAGAGCTAAACATGAAATCATTTTTAGTTAAATTATGGCGCACAATGACTCGCCCTGCAGTACACATCAGTCTTGGTGTACTAACTATGGGTGGCTTTATCGCTGGTGTTATTTTCTGGGGCGGTTTTAACACAGCTCTAGAGCACACAAATACAGAAGAGTTCTGTGTAAGCTGTCACACCATGCGTGACAACGTGTACGTAGAACTACAAGAAACGGTTCACTGGAAAAACACTTCTGGTGTACGTGCTACTTGTCCTGACTGTCACGTTCCACATGAATGGACAGCAAAAATCGCTCGTAAGATGCAAGCATCTAAAGAAGTATTCGCTCAAGTATTTGGTGACCTAGATACACCTGAGAAATTCGAAGCTCGTCGTATCGAACTGGCTAAACACGAATGGGATCGTTTCTCTTCGAACAAATCTCTAGAGTGTAAAAACTGTCACAACTACGATTCAATGGACTTCGAGAACATGCGTCCAACAGCGCGTATCCAGATGAAGAATGCAGCAGAACGTGATCAAAGCTGTGTTGACTGTCATAAAGGTATTGCTCACAACCTTCCAAAGGATATGGCATCAGCAAGCGGCATTGTTGGCGAGCTAGAAAATGTAGCAAGCAGCACATCTTACGCAAATGGTTCTGACGTGATCTCTATTCGTCACCTACCAATGTACACAGATGAAACAGCAACAGTTGAAGCGGGTCTATTAAGCCCTGCAAGTAAAGTGGCTGTGATCGACGAAAAAGGCGACATGATCAAGATTCAAATCGACGGTTGGCGTAAAGCGAAAGGCTTCGGACGTGTAATCCAAGAAGACTTCGGTATGAACATCTCAACTGCAATCTTGACGAAAGAAGTATCTCAAAGTGACGTTATCACTGTTGGTGAGAAGAAAGAAGATGAGCTTACTGGCCTTCCATGGGAAGAAGTTAACCTAGCACTTTGGATGAAGAAAGAGTCTATGGTTGATAACTTCGATCCAATCTGGAACGCAGCGGGTCAAGCGTACCAATCTAACTGTTCAACGTGTCACTCACAGCCAGATGAAGCTCACTTCAGTGCTAACGGTTGGGTAGGCATGCTAGATGGTATGATTGCATTTGTTAACTTCGATACAGATACAGAAGCTCTTGTTCTGAAGTATCTACAGAAGCACTCATCAGATTTTTCTGAAGGCCATCACTAATAAGACGTCAATTGGAGTAACACAATGGCAATTACAAGAAGAAGTTTTCTTAAAGGTGTCGCTACTACAAGTGCGGCATCGGTTATCGGTCCAAGCTTATTGGCGTCGGCATCAGCGTCTGCAGCAGAAACAGACGGCGCGTGGAAAGTCTCTGGTTCTCACTGGGGTGCATTCCGAGCTCGCGTTTACGCGGGTAAAGTACAAGAGATTAAACCTCTAGAAATCGATCAACACCCAACTGAGATGTTGAAAGGTATTAAAGGTATTATCTACAGCCCATCACGTGTGCGTTACCCAATGGTTCGCCTAGATTGGTTGAAGAAGCATAAATACAGCGCAGACACGCGTGGTAACAACCGTTTTATTCGTGTGACTTGGGATGAGGCACTAGACCTTGTTTACCGCGAACTAGAGCGCGTACAGAAAGATTACGGTCCATGGGCGCTTCACACAGGTCAAACTGGTTGGAGACAAACGGGTCAGTTCCACAGCTGTACTAACCACATGCAACGTGCAATGGCACTTCACGGTTACTCTGTGAAGAAAATCGGTGACTACTCAACAGGTGCTGGTCAAACGATCATGCCTTACGTGCTAGGTTCTACTGAAGTTTACGCACAAGGTACATCTTGGGAACTTATCCTAGAAAACAGTGACAACATTGTTCTTTGGGGTAACGATCCAGTTAAAAACCTGCAAGTAGGTTGGACATGTGAGACTCACGAGTCATTTGCATATTTAGAACAGCTGAAAGAGAAAGTTGCTAAGAAAGAGATCAACGTTGTTTCTGTTGACCCTGTTAAAAACAAAACAGGCCGTTACCTAGAAAACGAGCAAATGTACATCAACCCACAAACTGATGTGGCATTCATGCTTGGTGTTGCTCACGTTCTTTACAACGAAGACCTATACGACAAGAAGTTCATCGAAACTTACTGTCTAGGTTTTGAAGACTTCATCAAGTACGTTCAAGGTGAAACGAAAGATAAAGTTGAGAAGACACCAGAGTGGGCTTCGGCTATCTGTGGCGCAAGCGCGGACTCTATCCGTGAATTCGCTAAGATGCTGGTTAACGGTCGTACGCAGATTCTTGTTGGTTGGAGTATCCAACGTCAAGAGCACGGTGAGCAGCCTTACTGGATGTGTGCCGTTATTGCAGCAATGGTTGGCCAAATTGGTCTTCCAGGCGGTGGTATCTCTTATGGTCACCACTACTCTGGTATCGGTGTATCTTCAACTGGCTTCGCTGCTCCGGGTTCATTCCCGCTGAACATCGACCAAGGTCAATCGCCTAAGCACACTAACACTGATTACAACGGTTACAGCCGTGTAATCCCTGTTGCTCGTTGGGTAGATAGCTTGCTAGAGCCAGGTAAGAAGATCAAAGCGAACGGTTCAACGGTAACACTACCGGATATCAAGATGATGGTATTCAGTGGTAATAACCCGTGGCACCACCACCAAGATCGCAACAAGATGCGTAAAGCATTCAAGAGCCTACAAACTGTAGTGGCTGTTGATTTCGCTTGGACTGCAACTTGTCGTCACTCTGATATCGTGCTTCCTGCATGTACTCAGTGGGAACGTAATGATATTGATGGTTACGGCGCGTACTCTGGCCGTGGTTTGATCGCGATGCACAAACTAGTGGATCCTCTGTTCCAGTCTAAAACTGACTTCGAGATCATGTCTAGCCTAACTAAGCGTTGGGGCCGTTACGACGATTACACGCGTGGTATGGACGAAATGCAGTGGGTTAAATCTCTGTATGACGAATGTCGTGCATCAAACGAAGGCAGCTTCGAAATGCCTGAGTTTGCTGAGTTCTGGGAGAAAGGTTTCCTAGACTTCGGTAAAGGTAAGCCATGGACTCGTCACGCTTCATTCCGTGAAGATCCAGAGATCAACGCACTAGGTACTCCTTCTGGTTTCATCGAAATCACAAGCCGTACTGTTGGCAATATGGGTTACGAGCACTGTCAAGAACACCCAATGTGGTTTGAGAAATCTGAACGTTCACACGGTGGTCCAGGCTCTGACAAACACCCGTACTGGCTACAATCTTGTCACCCAGACAAGCGTCTTCACTCTCAGATGTGTGAATCTGAAGAGTGGCGTGCGACTTACGCGGTACAAGGCCGTGAGCCAATCTACATCAACCCAATCGATGCTAAGAAGAAAGGCATCAAAGATGGCGACGTAGTACGTGTGTTCAATGACCGTGGGCAACTACTAGCAGGTGCTGTTCTAATGGATAGCTACGCGCCTGGTGTTGTTCGTATCGAAGAAGGTGCTTGGTATGGCCCGATTAACGAGAAAGTTGGCGCGCTATGTACATACGGCGATCCAAACACACTAACTCAAGACATCGGTACGTCTGAACTTGCTCAAGCAACGTCAGCAAATACATGTTTGGTCAACTTCGAGAAGTTCCAAGGCAAACTGCCTCCTGTAACTTCATTCGGTGGTCCAATCGAAGTTTCTTAAGTTGTTACTTGAGCAACCGAGCTTATTTGCTAAGTAACTTAAGTACAAAAGCTTGAATTAAAGCCCCTGTAAGGACTCTTACCGGGGCTTTTTGTTTTTCTGGTGCCCTGATTGGGGTTTCTAACAAAACATTGTCATAGTGTTTATGGAGGTGTATTTGAGAAGGGCTACAACGTGCTGCTACTGATAAGCTGTAGAAACAATCGAGTAGGGAGAGTATGTCAAAAGAATTTCTTGTAACAAGCTTAGGTTACTGGAAACAAAAAGGCCGATACAAAGTACCGACCTAATAAAAACCTATGGGGGTTATGCTTAAACCTTGAATATAAATCTCAGCCTTGAACGCAAATCCAGAACTCAAACTTTATATATAGAGCTCAAGTTTCGTACATAAAGCTAAAGCTCGAACATAAACCAATAACCGTATGCACAGATTAATGCGGGCACGCCTGAATATAACGTTGCTACAAGAGCAGCTTTAGGTGCCATTGCGATAGCTGGGAATAAAGCATCACCATCATTTGAAATTGCGTTACCTACCTGAGCAGAAAGTGGCAGTGCGCCTGAAAGGTATAGGCTAGTGACCAACAATTGCGGACCACACCCCGGTAACAAACCCATCAACACACCCGCCAGGGGGAGCATCATGCCCCAGCTTGAGAATAGCGTCGCAAAATCGACATTTGCAATCACAGAGCCAAATTCGAAGAAAAGAAAAGCAACCACCACCCATGCGGTGACAAAGTTGGTGTCTTGAGCGGTTTTTTGTAATGGATGAGAGCCTAAACATTTCTCATCTTCACTTACGGCTGATTTGTAATCCTCAATTTCACGGGTAAGCCCCCACAGGAACATCGAGCTGATCAGTAAAATCGTTCCCGTCCATTCCATAGACATTTCAGGCAGTGTGAGCAACTGGTTTACATCGACTTGAAAAGAGCCAAGCAGGGCAACTGCGGCTCCCGGAATAATAAGCACAGACCATAGGTAACCCTGAAGGTTTATCGCTTTTTTAGAGACAGGGTTTTGATCTTGAGGTTGTGAGGCGCCGTTGTTTTCCGCTTCATTTTTCTCTGCCTGTTTCGGGCGTAAAAAGTCGTCTGCGTGAAACAAGTTTGTGATTCGTCCTGAGGCGGTACCCACTATTATGCCCATCGCCATCATGGCTAAACCTGTTTTGGGCTCGCTAGCAATTAACAGGAAGGCCGCGTCACCCATGGTTGAGACGAGCACAGCCACAACCGCACCAAATCCGAGTTTGCCTGAAATAAATTGTGTGGTGACCACAATCGCCCCCCCACAGCCTGGCAATGCCCCCATTAGCGCGGCGAATACAACTTGGTTTGAACGAGATTGATGGACGAGCTTATTGAAGACGTTGTCTTTGTTGATGTATAGACTTAACCAGTGGTAAATCGCTAAGGTTAGCGCAACGTAACATGACACTGCCCAGAAGGCGTCTGACAAGGTAGTGACCGTCAATTCTCGCGTAGCAGGAGCTGCAACTAACGCCGCAAGTGAAATAGGTAAAAGCAGGCGCTTAAAAGACAGTGAAAACTGAGTTGTTTTCGCAGCGCTGCTGCTTGGCAAAAAAGAGATTAGTCGATCCATAAGTGTCACTCAAAATTTGTGTATTAAGATAATCATATACGAATGATAATAATTATCAATTGCATTCGTTGTTTTTTTATCTATTGTTACCATTGGCCAAACCCACGAAACATGACCAATCTAAAAAAATGAGGTAAAGTATGTCTAATAAAGAGAGACTCTAAAGGTAGAGTCATAATTGTTAGTGTAATAGGAAGAAACATGATTTTAGTTGTTGGTCACAAAAACCCTGATAGTGACAGTATTTGTAGTGCGTTAGTTGCAACTGAGCTTCTTAAAGCTCGTGGCGAGGAAGCGACACCAATTCGCCAAGGCGAGATCAACCGCGAAACTCAACACATTCTAGAAGTTGCTGGCGCTGAGTCTCCAGAACTTCGTACTTCTGTTGCTGGTGAGAAAATCTGGCTAGTAGACTACTCAGATCTAGCACAAGCACCAGACGATGTTGCTGAAGCAGAGATCGTAGGCATTGTCGATCATCACCGTCTAGGTGACGTGATGACAGTTAACCCTATGGAAGCTTGGATCTGGCCTGTTGGCTGTACAAACACAGTACTTTTCAACATGTTCAAGATTGAAGGTCACGCTATCTCTCAACAAATCGCTAAACTGATGATGTCTGCAATTCTTTCAGACACAGTTGGTTTTGCTTCTCCAACATGTACTCAAAAAGACAAAGACGCTGTTACTGAGCTTGCTGAAATCGCTGGCGTAACAGACGTTGATGCTTTCATCAAAGCACTTCTAATTGCTAAAACAAACATCGAAGGCCTATCTGCTGCACAGCTAGTAGAAAAAGACCTTAAAGGCTACCCATTCAACGGTCGCGATGTTGTTGTTGGTCAAGTTGAGCTTGCGACTCTTGAGCAAGTAGACGGCATGATCGAAGCGCTAGAAGCTGATCTTGAAGCGCGTTGTGAGAAAGATGGTCTAGCGTTCGCTGCAGTAATGCTGACAGATATCACTACAGCTCAAACTCGTCTTCTATACAAAGGTGAGTGGGCTGATAAGCTGGTTAAATTCGAGAAAGACGGTGTATTGATGATGGAAAATACACTTAGCCGTAAGAAGCAAGGTTGGCCTTGGCTTCAAGGCGAGCTTGTTTAACCAAGTCGCTTAATTATAAACGCCTGCTTATTTAGCAGGCGTTTTTCTTTGAAGTAGACTTTCTTCTTCATCGATAATGTTTGAAGTTAAAAACACTCGGCATAAAATAGCTTTAAGAACAAAGTTACTGACTAAAGTAGGAAATTGAGATGACTACACAGCTAGACGATAAAAAAATCGCTGAAATCAATAAGTATACGGGTGAGCAACGCCTGAAGTACTGTGTGAAAGAAATCGTAGCGAACCGTGAAGTATGGATCTTAACCGATGAACACGGTTGTGTAATGCTGAACACAGAAGATGAAGACTGTGTTCCTGTATGGCCAAATCAAGAGTTTGCGGAGTCTTGGGCGACGGGTGATTGGTCTGAGTGTAAAGCGGAGTCTATTTCACTAAACAAATGGCATAGCCGTTGGACTAACGGTCTAGAAGACGACGAGCTTGCAGTTGTTGTGTTCCCGAACGAGCAAGAAGAAGGTGTTATCTTATTCCCGGATGAGTTCGACTTCGAATTGAAAAAGCAGGCCGCTAAGCGTTAATGCTTTTTGTTCCCGTAACACAGTAACATTCTAATTCAGCGTTGCCTTTGAGGCGGCGCTATATTCTTACTGCTCCCGTCTAAGCTATTTTCAACGCATTTTCGTCAGTACCCGATCAATTGATACAATGGTGCTTGTTGAGCGGCTTTTGAAGCTTGCTTAAGTACACCTGTTTCGCTGTATCTTTTCAGTATTTTTCGAACAACTGGTTTTGCCTGTTCTTTTGTCATTCCCACTTTCAATTGAGGCTCATACAGTAGCTTTAACAGCACCACATCTAAGGGGGATAACAAGTCTTCTGGCGTGTGATCATTGAAAATAGAAGGGTAGGCTTTATCTGAATCATTCGGCAGGCCTAGAACCTGTGTGATCTCTTCCACTATACATGCGACCAGCTTACCTCGCGATCTTGCTTGATCGACTGGAATAATAACCCCGGCGTAAACGATCTCACCTTTAGAATTGGTTCGATAACCCGCTGTGCAAATAGCGTTATCTAAATGCTGAGTTGATTTGAGCTTGAGTATCGATTTCGCCTCAGATATCCACTGACTCTGCCTCGTGTATATCCATTTTACATTCGCTTCAGACTTATTTTTAACGATTGTTATGGGGTGCTGGGTCACTTCGGACAAGTGTTGGAGATGAAGTTCCGTGAGCTCCTGATGCAGCTCTTTATCACCCACTCGATGATCAACCCATACCTTGATAGGCTGTTTCCATTTAGCGAGTAGCTTGTCGCCTTGTGAATATTCGTGTTGAAGTGCGACGTGATAAAAGGCAGTTTCGACGAAGGTTCTATCTAGCCATGTGAGTGGTGTGCTTGCTGCATTAAAGGACAGCAGCGCCAACAAGAGGGGAAGCATTGAAGCTCTTGGTAACATATCTTTCCCCTTTGCGGAATATAGCGCAATCACAGATTAATGGCTTGGTGCTTTATAGAAGTGGCTCTCAACTAACCTTTGTGTGATTTGGTGAGTTGGGTTGGTAAGCACTTCATGAGTTTCACCACTTTCAACTACATTGCCTTCGTGCATGACGATGATCTTATCTGTGATGTGTTTAACGATGCCGATGTGTTGGGAAACATAAACGAACGATACGCCCATCTCTTCTTGAAGTTCTAGGAACAGATTGATGATTTGCGAACGCATCGCCATATCCAAACCATTCAACGCTTCATCAGCAACAATGATGGAAGGCTGAAGTATCAACGCGCGAGCCAAACAAACCCTCTGCTTCTGGCCTGCAGCAAGCATCTGAGGATAGAAGTAAGCGTGTTCTGGTAGAAGCCCAACACGTAATAATGTGTCCTTTACGCGGCGCATGCGGGCTTCTGGTGGCATGTTGGTATTTCGCTTCAATGGTCCTTCAAGGATTCGACCAATCTGGATGCGTGGGTTTAGCGAGGTGTTCGGATCTTGGAAGATCATTCGAATCAGTTTACAGCGAGTCGAGTAGTCTTTGTGTTCTAGTTTTTCCCCGTTCACACGAATTTCACCCGCAGTCGGTTCAACCATGCCGGCAAGCATTCTAGCTAATGTCGATTTTCCTGAACCATTCTGACCAATAAAACCAATCGTCTGCCCCGCTTCAAGGGAAAAACTGACAGGCTTCACTGCCTGATGAATCTTTTTACGGAAAAGACCAGAGCGAGTCGTAAAGTCTTTAGATAAATCACTGACTTCTAATAGTGCACTCATGATTTCTTTTTCTTCTCCATATTCAGAGGGAAGTGACAGTTAAATTTGTGATTCTTCATACGCTTAGTATGTGGAATCTCTACACACTGTCTTTGCGCGTATGGGCAACGAGGCCCCAGGCGACAACCAATTGGAAGGTGTTGCAGCGGAGGAATTGACCCGGGTAAAGATTGCAATTTTTCTTTATGGGGAATCCAGTCATTAAAGTCGGGCATCGCTTTTAGTAGTGCGACAGTGTAAGGGTGCTTTGGTACATCCAATAGTTTTGTCGTATCGGCTGACTCAACGGACTGGCCGCAGTACATCACGGTAATTCGTGTTGCCCATTGAGTGATGGTCGTTAAATCGTGCCCGATAAGGAGAATCGTCGTGTTATGGAGCTGATTCATTCGGCTCAATAAGCGCAATATTTGAGACTGCGTAATGGGGTCTAAATCGTTGGTTGGTTCATCGGCTATTAGCACTTTTGGCTTGGCTGCAATAGCCATCGCGATCATGACCTTTTGACACTCACCATCCGTCAACTCATAAGAATAACTGTCCATTAGGTGAGAGTGATTTTTGATTCCCACTTTATGCAGTAATGCTATCGCTTGCTTTTTACGCCACTTAAACCGTTGCCACCATCGACCTTCAAATGAACGCGAAGGAATCGCCTCAATCAGCTGGCGTCCCACTTTTTCGGAAGGGTCAAGACACGTCGATGGTTCTTGGAAGATCATCGCGATATCGCGAGCGATCACTCGGCGCCGTTCTTTGGGCGTCAGTTGCAGCAGGTCGATATTGCCAAGGCGCATTCGGTCGGCTGACACTTTCCAGTTTTCTTTACAAACACCGACGATCGCTTTTGCTACCAAGCTCTTTCCTGAGCCTGATTCACCTACTAAGCCACGAATTTCTCCCTCATTGAGGGTAATACTCATTCGATCTACGGCTTTAACCATCCCTTGAGGAGTCTCTATCTCGATGGTTAGATGTCGAATATCAAGTAACGGCATTATTCGATTCCTGCATTTAGCGCTTGGCGAACACCTTCACCGACGAGGTTAATCACGATCACTGTAAACATAATGGCTAAGCCGGGTAGGGTTACTGTCCATGGTGCAAGGTAAATCAGCTCTACAGAGTCACCCAAAATAGAGCCCCACTCTGTACTTGGTGCTTGAGCGCCAAGGCCTAAGAAACCTAAGGCCGTGATGTCAAGAATGGCGACTGACAATGCCAGTGTAATTTCAAGTGCCACTACAGTAAGAATATTAGGAAGGATTGAATTCCATAACAGGTAGAAGTCATTTGCACCATCAAGGCGAGAAGCCAAAATATAGTCTTTTTCTACTTCTGCATGCACGGCAATGTATACCGAACGAATAAAGCGTGGAATCAATGCCAAACATAGGGCTAGCAAGATATTAAACTCGCCAAAGCCAAGAAATGCCACGAAGATAATCGCGAGTAGCAGAGACGGAATAGACATTACCGTGTCAAGCAGGTGGTTTAGCGTGCTTGATAGCAACCCACGAGTCATACCTGCAAGTACGCCAATCAGACAACCGATGACTGCTGCGATAAAGGTAATCACGACTGCGGCACCAAATGTCAGCTGAGAGCCAATAATCAGACGGGATAGAATATCTCGCCCTAAATCATCAGTACCTAGAAAATACTCAACTGTTCCAGCAGGATCCCAAGAAGGAGGTGTTAGTAGGTGCCCCGTCTGCTCTTGAGCATCATGCGGTGCTAGCCATGGTGAAGTGATGGTGATCAGAATGATCAAGACCAAACACCACAGTCCAAACATTGCGAGATTATTGCCACGGAAGCTGCGCCAGAAACGCTCGAATTGGGTTGGAATCTGTTCTTCTTGGTAGACGTTATTTGTTAGCATACCATTCCTTCCTTACCAGAGGATTGACCATCGCGCCCAGTAGATCAGACAGTATATTCGCGGTCAAAACCAAGGTTGCTACTACAATTACACCAGCTTGAATTGAAACGTAATCTTGATTGGATAATGCATCCAGTAACCAGCGGCCAATGCCCGGCCAGTTAAAGATAGACTCGGTGATGATAGCGAGCGTTAACATACTGGAGAGTTGAACGCCGACCTTAGGAATAATCGGTGGTATTGCATTTCTTAATACGTGTTGAGTGACGATCTCTCTTGTTGAAAGACCTTTAATTCGTGCGGCACGGATGTAGTTTTGAGCCATCACTTCAGCCACTGACGCTCTCATTAGTCGGATAACCTGGGTTGTTGGAGCGAGCGCCAAAACAAGACAAGGTAACGCCATATGGTCTATTACGCTCTGTAGGGCGTGTGCTCGATAGTTACCTTCGGCAAAGAAGGCATCAATCATTGCAAATCCAGTCACGTGTTCAATTTCGTAAAGTAGATCGTATCGCCCCCCAACAGGGAACATCTCGAAGTGCAGTGAAAACACCATGATCATTAGCAATGCGACCCAAAATATAGGTGCTGAGTAGCCTGCCATTGAAGTAAACGATATCGTAGTATCGACAAACTTGCCCTGTTTCATACCAGCAATTGTGCCGAAAGGGATGCCGATAAACAGTGCGAGTAAAAAAGCAAAGAAGCACAATTCTAAGGTCGCAGGGAATACCACGACAAGCTCTTCGATGATAGGAACACCGTGTTTGCTCAGGCCGAAATTCAGCGTCGATAATTCGCTGACATAGCTAAGCCAACCTGGCCAAAAATCTTGAATTGCCCAAGGTGATGTTTGGTCTAATCGAAGTAGAGCAAAGCCCACTAAAGTCAGAATTCCAAGCGTAATAATGAATAAGTTTACACGTCTTAATGTATACCAAAACATCAGTTCACCTCCCTTCTGACTTGATCAAAAGGTTGAGCATTAAAAGGACTACGTTTAAAACCTGTTAGCGAACGATCGTGCACGCGGAATTGCACGCCATGAGCGAGAGGTATCACAGGAACTTCTTCATTAAGAATGTTTTGGGCTTGTCGATACAAGTTCACACGGTGCCTTTGTTGATTAATTTCTAATGCTAAGTCGAGAAGGAAATCAAAGTCTGAGTTGCACCACATAGAGACGTTTAATCCTGCGCGTTCCGAACTACATGATAGAAGTGGACGCAAGAAGTTGTCTGGGTCGCCCGTGCTGCCAATCCAACCTGTGAGTAACAAATCTGTTGAGGAAATTGAAGACAGCTGTGTTCGGTCAAATCGATCATCGGTATAGAGTTTGAGTTCGATACCAATATCGGCCAAGTTCGCTTGGATTAATTCTGCAGTTTTTCTTGGACTCGGGTTATAAGCGCGTGGCTCTAGTGGTACCCACATTGAAAGCTCTAACCCAGGTTCTACACCGGCCTCTCTAAGAAGTGCGATCGCGTAGTTTCGATCATAGCGAACTTGAACACTGTCTTTTTGATAAGCCCAAGAAGTAGGGGGAAGTAACGTGTAGGCTTTTGTACCTGTACCGTAGTACACAGAATCAAGAATGTTCTCACGGTTAATAGCCAAGTTCAGTGCTTTACGTACTCGTGAGTCACGCAATGCAGGATGCTCGGTGTTCAACGCGATGAAAGAGACATTTACTGCAGGTGTGGCAGAAATCTTCAACTCTTCATGAGCTTGAATAATAGGGATCTGGCTAGAAATTGGTGAGTTCAACACGTCACACTCACTGCGAAGCAGCTTGGCCAGTGTTCCGGTACCACGTTGGGAAGTGTCGAACACAACTTGATCCATTTGTACTTCACCCTTCCAGTAATGCTTGTTCTTTTTCAAGCGTACAAGATCATTGATTTGGTATTCATCCAAGTAAAAAGGACCTGTCCCAACTGGCTTGGAGTCTATTTCATTTTTTTCATCTGTGGTAATCAGCTTGTTGGCATACTCTTTGGAGTGGATAACCGCATAGCTGGTGGCGATATTGTTAAGAAATGAATTATCTGGGCGACTTAACTGGAACTTCACCGTTAGGTCATCCACCGCCGTGATTTCAACAATCAGGTTTTGAAAGTCGATGCCTGCGAACCATGGATATAAACCGCCGCCCACATAATGAAATGGGTTTGAACTATCAATGATACGTTCAAAACTAAAGACCACATCCAGTGCATTCATACTGCGGGTTGGGGTAAACCAATCTGTAGTTTGAAACGCAACATTTGGGCGCAGCTTGAAAGTGTATTCTGTACCTGATTTATCGACAGACCAGCTTGTTGCCAAGTTCTGTTTTGGTCGGTAAGTCATAGGATCAAGAGTGAGCAGGGTATCGAAAATTTGAGGGCTCAGCGATTCTGAGGTAATGCCACTATCAACCAATTGTGGATTGAAGGTACTAGGATTACCTTGGCCGCAATAAATGAAGCCTTTTTCACGGATTTGCTCGTGAGTGACACTCTCACCACATCCAGCTAAAAAGCCAAGCGTGCAGATGCTCAGTGATAGTCTTATTAGTGCTTTCATAAAAAGAAATACTTTTCGAAACGAGGCGTTAGAGGAGCCTCAAGATCCCGACAATTTAACATTTTATTTATTCGGCTCCAAATAATAATCAAGTGTGGACAGCTATTTATCGTTAGCTTGCCCTACAATCGCGTACTTCCTCACCATTCCACGTAATTGGTTATAGGTTAACCCAAGTAATTCTGCTGCTTGCTTCTGGTTATACTTGCTCTGTTTTAGTGCTTGATTGAGTAATTTAATGTCTTGCTGTTCTTGCCATGCTTTGTAATCAAGCGGCAAAGAAAATGAGTGCTCTAATGGAGTATGGCTGTTGGACAGATCATTGCCAGTTTCGTGCGTGGAATCTTGATCTATTTTCCATGTCGGTTTAAAGGGGTTAAACACCAAAGATTCAATAGGATATGGGTCTTTACCGTGCTGGTAGATAGCTCGTTCAACGACGTTTTTGAGTTCTCTCACATTTCCCGGCCAAGAATAATCCAATAGTGCCTCAACAGCAGATGGAGCAAAACCGACAAACAGCTCCAATTCTAATTCTCGACACATCTTAATGGCGTAGTATTCTGCTAGCAGCGTGATGTCTTCTTTTCGTTCGCGAAGAGGTGGGATAGTAATGACATCAAACGCCAGTCTATCTAATAAATCGGGTCTGAATTCGCCTTTTAACGCCATGTCTGGTAAGTCAGCATTGGTCGCACACACCAGTCGCACATTGGCACTTAGCGCCTTTTGTCCACCGACACGCTCATATTGCCCGTATTCAATAACACGCAATAGTTTCTCTTGAACGGCAAGGGGGGTGGTCGCTAGTTCATCTAAGAACAGAGTGCCACCTTCGGCCCTTTCAAAGCGACCTTGATGACGACCTTTTGAACCAGTAAAAGAACCTGATTCATGACCAAACAACTCTGAATCAATCAACCCTTCGCTAAGGGTTGAGCAGTTCAGTGAGATCAATGGTTGGTCCCAGCGCCTTGAAAGGTAATGCAGCCTTTGAGCGATTAACTCTTTACCTGTACCACGTTCACCAATGATCAGAATCGGTCTTTCGATTGGCGCGAGTTGAGACACTTTATCCAAAACAGAGAGAAAACTAGGGGATTCACCAATGAGATTCTGCTGCATAATGGGTCCTTGTATGGTCTGATTTCCAATGGGCATGATTTAGAGAGCTTTATTGACATCACTTGATGTAAATAGAATTAATCACAGAACTGTAGTGGTGAAAAATACCAATACTTGGTTAAATTCATCATAGCATGGTTCGGATTAATCGCCATTACATTGTAAGTAGCTGATAATTAGTATATTAAAAGTTGGCACGCTACTTGGATTACCTATGGTAGGTTTAACTACAAACGTAAATTTTTTAGCAAGTGGTTTGAGAGTTGAACAACTATTTAAAGCACATTTGCCATTATTGTAATTAAGGAGCTTCTCATGGGTATTTTTTCTCGCTTTGCAGACATCGTAAATTCAAACATCAGTGCACTATTAGATAAGGCTGAAGATCCTGAAAAGATGATTCGCCTGATTATCCAAGAAATGGAAGACACGCTGGTTGAGGTTCGTACTAACTCTGCAAAAGCCATCGCAGACAAGAAAGAGCTAGCGCGTAAAGTTGAAGCTATCGAAACGCAGATTCTAGATTGGCAAAATAAAGCGACACTGGCACTTACTAAGCAACGTGAAGATTTAGCGAGAGCAGCGCTAATTGAAAAGCAAAAGCTGGAAGACATCATCAAGAGCCTTCACACCGAGCAAACTTTGGTTCATGAAACCATAGAAAAGCTAACCAGTGAGATTGGCAAGCTTGAAACTAAAATTGCAGAAACTCGAGCAAAGCAACAAGCATTGATGATCCGTAACAACGCTGCAAGTAACCGCCGTGATGTTCAAAAACACCTGCACTCAAGCAAAACCAACGAAGCAATGGCGAAGTTTGAGCAATTCTCGCGTAAAGTGGATGAATTAGAAGCTGAAGCGGACGTTTACGCTAAGACGGGTAACGCAAAATCTTTAGACCAAGAGTTTGCAGAGCTACAAGCTCAAGATGAAATTGAAAAAGAGCTAGCGAAACTGAAGCAACAAGTTGAAAACCGCGATAAATAATTTAGGAGTTGTCTATGTCAACATTTCTAATTGCAGGTCCACTGATTGTTTTTTTAATCTTCGTGGCACCGCTATGGTTATTCTTACATTACCGCAGCAAGAAGAAATCCAGTAATGGTCTTTCAGAAACGGATCTTCAGCGTTTGCATAAGCTTTCTGAGCAAGCCGAGTCGATGCAAGACCGTGTAAAAACGCTAGAAAAGATACTGGATGCGGAGTCGCCTAATTGGAGACGAAACTATGAGTAGAGAACTGTATCGCGATCCGATTAACGGTAAATTGTCTGGCGTGTGTGCCGGGTTAGCGAACTATTTGGGCCTTGAAGTTTGGTTGGTTCGCATCTTAGTTATCTCAGCCGCACTGCTAGGTGGTAGCTTTTTGGTGTTATTAGCGTATTTAGCTTTGACATTTATGCTTGAAAAACAACCACCTCAATATGTCGATCAGATGAAAGCCAAACAAGAGCACACACTCAAGCAAAAACCCTGGGAAAAAGGGCAAACAGCAGAGTCTTTGTTGGGCACTTTAGAGGGGGATTTCCAGACGTTAGAGACCAGTGTACGCAATATGGAAGCTTATGTGACTTCGGACACTTTTAAAGTCGACCGTGCATTTAAGAACATGTAGTGGTTAAGCCTCAAAAAGATTAGATAACGGTTTAGGAAAATTTATCCCAAGCCGTTATTTTTTTTAATAATTTTGTCTAAATAAATCTTGCGATAACTGGTAAGTTACATGTGATTAATCTATGTTAATAAAATATTTATAGATATGGATGATCGCAATGTACAAAGCCTCCCTAGTCCTATTGGTGACCTTATCTGGGTTATCTGGGTGTGGTAAGGAGCTCCCTCCGGTTCCTGAACCCGAATCACGACCAGCCAAACTCTTCACCGTCTCGGTCGGTAACAATGCCTTCGAACGAAATTTTCCTGCGACTACTGAAGCGGGCGATAAAGCCGTATTGGCATTTCGAGTCCCCGGTTTACTAAAAACGATCGATGTCACTGCAGGGCAACAGGTCTCCAAAGGTGATGGGCTTGCAACGCTTAATCCTGACGAATATCAGTTGTTAGAGAAGCAAGCGAGAGCTAACTTCAAACTTGCCGATGTGCAATACCAACGCTCCATCAAGCTACGTAAGGATAGAGTGGTTTCTGAGCAAGATTTTGACCAAGCGAAAGCAAATCATAACTCTGCGAGAGCGGTTTTAAATCAAGCCAAAGCGAATCTTCGCTACACCACACTCGTTGCGCCTTATGATGGTACTATTTCTATCATTCCTGCTGAAAACCACGAATACATCGCGGCTAAGCAAGGTGTCATGAATATCCAAACGAATCAGATCCTCAAAGTTGTCTTCTTATTGCCTGACCAATTAATTGCACGCTTTTCTGCAGGGTTTGAGACCGACGCAACTATGGTATTCGATGCCTTCCCCGAACATTCTTATGTCCTCACCTTTCAAGAAGTCGATACCGAAGCCGATCCAAAAACCGGGTCATACAAGGTCACCATGGTAATGGAGAGACCGACTGATATCGGCATCCTGCCGGGTATGTCTGGCACGGTTAACCTTGTTTCTTCACAAGCAGCGGCGACAAAAATTCCAACCTCAGCAATGATGACCAATGGAGATGATGTCTCAGTATGGCGCGTAAATAGCGATGGTATCGTCGAAGAAGTTGCGATAGTCATTGATGAAAAACGTCATATTATTTCGGGTCTTAACGACGGAGATCGGGTTGTGACCTCGGGCGTTAATGGATTAGAAACTGGCGTCAAAGTTCGTGAGTGGATCAAGGAAAGGGGGCTCTAACATGAAGACAATATCAAAAGCCATCGGCCTATCATGTTTGGCGTTGCTGACAGCCTGTAAAGACAAAGGTGTCACTGAAGTCGAAAATCTTCCTCTTGTTAAAGCCATTGAAATCTCAGTCTTAGACTTTAACGATAAACTCTATTTTCCAGCAGTGGCTAATGCTGCTGAGAAAGCGCACCTAAGTTTCCGTGTCGCTGGTGAAATTTTTAAACTTGATGTCAAAGAAGGTGAACAAGTTAAAAAGGGTGATGTTCTTGCCGAGTTAGATCCGACCGATTATCAGTTGGATGTTGATAACGCTCAAGCTCGATACACAGTAATTAACAGCCAATACAGACGTTCAAGTCCGTTGGTCAAAAAAGGGCTATTGGCTAAGTCTCAATTCGATGAGATTGCCGCTCAGCGTCAAATCGCTTATGCCGAGTTAGAATTGGCAAAACTGCGCTTGTCATTTACTAAGCTTCGCGCACCGGTTGATGGAATTATCTCTCGTGTCAGTGTTGACCAATACGAAAATATTCAGGTTGGCCAACAGATTGTGAATATTCACAGTGTTGAGGATGTTGAAGTTGTTATCCAATTACCTGACCAAATCTATGTAAATCAACCAAATGAAGCGACTATCTCGAATATTGAGGCAGTAGTTAGAGTTCCAAGTGGGAATGAATACAGTGCGGGGATAAAAGAGTTTACGACTGAACCCGATCCAAACACAGGTACATTTACCGTCACGCTTGCTTTGCCTATGCCAGAAGATGATTTGATTCTTGACGGTATGGCCGTTGAGGTAACGTCAAATGGGCGTGATATCGGTTTGAAATTAAAAGCTGGCGTACTTATTCCTATTGAGGCTGTGTTTAATGCCGATGGGGATGAGTTAACTCGTCAAAACTCTTACGTGTGGATTCTTAATGACGACAATACAGTGTCTAAACAGCAAGTCGTGTTAGGCAAAGCGAATCAGAAAACATTGCAGATAATTAAAGGATTAGAAATGGGGCAGCATGTCGTTGTTGCAGGCGTATCGCGATTGCGAGATGGGATGACAGTGGAAGTATTGCCTCAGGAGACGAACAATGAGTGAAGTAAATAACAAGCCTCAAAATGACGATCAACAGGGTGATGATCAGATCACAGGTGTCGCTTCTTACTTTATACGTAACAAAGTCATCAGCTGGATGCTGTCCCTGATCTTTCTTATTGGTGGTGTTTCTGCATTCTTTGGTTTGGGCCGTTTAGAAGATCCTGCCTTTACCATCAAAGATGCGATGGTAGTGACCTCTTATCCGGGAGCTACGCCTCAGCAAGTGGAAGAGGAAGTGACTTACCCATTAGAGAAAGCGATTCAACAGCTTACTTATGTTGATGAAGTTAACTCTATCTCTAGTCGTGGCCTGTCTCAGGTTACGGTAACGATGAAGAATAATTACGGCCCTGATGATCTTCCACAAATTTGGGATGAACTTCGACGTAAAGTGAATGACTTGAAAGGTCAACTTCCACCCGGGGTAAATGACCCTCAAGTCATAGACGACTTTGGTGATGTTTACGGTATTTTGTTGGCGGTGACGGGGGATGGCTATAGCTACAAAGAGTTGCTTGATTACATTGATTACCTAAGGCGAGAGCTAGAACTTGTTGATGGGGTCAGTAAAGTCTCGGTATCCGGCCAACAGCAAGAGCAGGTGTTCATTGAGATATCGATGAAACGGATCAGCTCTCTGGGTTTGTCTCCAAATACTGTATTTAACCTTTTATCAACTCAGAATATTGTTTCAAGTGCCGGTGCTGTAAGGATTGGTGACGAGTACATTCGAATCCATCCAACAGGAGAGTTTCAGAATGTTGAACAGCTCGGTGATTTGATTCTAACAGAAGGTGGCGCTCAAGGGCTTATCTATCTGAAAGATGTGGCGAATGTAACTCGTGGTTATGTTGAAGTACCAAGTAATATTATTGGTTATAACGGCGAGCTCGCACTTAACCTTGGTGTCTCTTTTGCGCAAGGCGTGAACGTGGTCGCAGTGGGTGAAGCCTTTGATCGAAGGCTCGCTGAGCTGAAATATCAGCAGCCTGTTGGTATTGATATATCTGAGGTTTATAACCAACCCAAAGAAGTAGATAAGTCGGTTAGTGGATTTGTAGTGAGTTTAGGACAGGCGGTTGCGATCGTAATCATAGTGTTACTGTTCTTCATGGGATTACGATCGGGTTTGTTGATCGGTTTGATACTGCTATTGACCGTTTTCGGTACCTTCATTTTCATGCAGTACTTCAAAATCGATCTTCAACGTATTTCATTGGGCGCGTTGGTTATCGCGCTAGGGATGCTGGTGGATAATGCCATTGTGGTGGTGGAAGGGATATTGATCGGCACGCAGAAGGGGCGAACCCGGATGCAGGCCGCCACGGATATCGTGACCCAAACCAAATGGCCACTGCTTGGTGCAACCGTGATAGCGGTCACCGCGTTTGCGCCTATTGGTTTATCTGAAGACTCGACGGGCGAATACTGTGGCACCTTATTCACGGTTCTACTTATTTCTTTGATGCTGAGTTGGTTTACTGCCATCTCGCTCACGCCGTTCTTTGCCGATATGTTCTTCAAAGGCCAGAAAGTCGATCCAGAAAGTGAGGGTAAAGACCCATACAACGGGATGGTTTTCGTTATCTATAAAAACTTTCTTGAGTTTTGTATGAAGCGTGCGTGGTTAACCATGTTTGTGTTGATCATTGGTTTAGGCGCGAGCGTTTATGGTTTTGGCTTCGTAAAACAAGCCTTTTTCCCATCTTCAACCACGCCGATGTTCCAAGTTGATGTCTGGATGCCGGAAGGTACGGATATTCGAGCGACCAACACCAAACTGAAAGTACTGGAAAGTTGGTTAGCAGAGCAGGACGAAGTTGAACATATCACGACAACGGCGGGTAAAGGTCTGCAACGTTTCATGCTGACTTATGCGCCAGAGAAAAGTTATAGCGCATACGGTGAGATAACGGTTCGTGTGAAGAGTTATGAAGTACTTGAAGGTTTGATGTTGCGCTTTCGTGAGCATGTAAACGGCCAGTTCCCTGAAATTAATTACAAACTTAAGCAGATCGAATTAGGTCCTGGTGGCGGTGCGAAAATTGAAGCGCGAATTGTGGGTTCTGATCCAACAGTTTTACGTTCAATCGCAGCTCAAGTTATGGATATCATGCGTGCTGACAATGGATCGTTTAACGTTCGTCACGATTGGCGTGAAAGAACTAAGGTACTGGAGCCTCAGTTCAACGAAAGCCAAGCGCGTCGTTATGGTATTACCAAATCTGACGTGGATGATTTCCTAGCGATGTCTTTCTCTGGTAAGTCGATCGGTGTGTACCGTGATGGGACGACGCTGATGCCTATTGTCGCTCGTTTACCTGAAGATGAACGTGTCGATATACGCAACATCGAAGGCATGAAGATTTGGAGCCCAGCATTAAGTGAATACATCCCACTACAACAAGTAACACTAGGCTACGAATTGGAGTGGGAAGATCCACTGATCATCCGTAAGAACCGTAAGCGTATGCTGACGGTAATGGCGGATCCTGACCTACTGGGTGAAGAGACAGCTTCAACTTTACAGAAACGCTTACAGCCACAAATAGAAGCGATTGAGATGCCACCGGGTTATTCATTGGAGTGGGGTGGTGAGTATGAGTCGTCTGCGGATGCGCAGGCATCACTATTCACAACCATGCCTCTTGGCTACTTGTTCATGTTCTTGATCACTGTGTTCTTGTTTAATTCGGTGAAAGAGCCTCTGATTGTTTGGTTAACGGTTCCATTGGCGTTGATTGGGGTGACGACTGGCTTGTTAGCCTTAAATACCCCCTTCGGTTTTATGGCGCTGTTGGGCTTCTTGAGCTTATCGGGCATGCTACTCAAAAATGGTATCGTCCTGCTTGATCAAATTGAGATTGAAATGAAATCAGGTAAAGATCCTTATGTCGCAGTTGTCGATGCAGCATTGAGCCGTGTTCGTCCGGTATGTATGGCAGCGATCACCACGATTCTCGGTATGATTCCGTTGTTACCGGATATCTTTTTCAAACCAATGGCGGTAACCATTATGTTTGGTCTGGGTTTTGCTACTGTACTGACGCTAATTGTAGTACCTGTGCTGTATCGTCTGTTCCATAAAATTGAAGTAGCTTAATGTCTGTTGACCTTTGAAATAATGCCCCGGATTGGGGCATTATTTTTATATACGATTACTAGGGCGTGTTGATCTTTCGCGGTTAAATTTTGTTCGAGATAAAAGCGTTTTAATCGCGGCGAGGGGGAAGTAGCCTAGTCATTCTAAGCAAATCTCCCTCAACAAAGAGTAAAACGCTTTTAGCCGAACCCTTTGGGCAGCGTTTGCTGGTCATTTCTACTACGTTATCGGCTTCTCATGTAGGCTAGCTACACATTAAAGCCTCTGCCTTGTATAAATACCCAGCAATTTGCTGCAAAAATCAGCTCGAAAGATCAACACGCCCTAAGAAGAGACCGTAATAATGGAAGTGAATACATCGGATAGAACTTGCGCATGGGCACTTAAACACGAACTTGAAAGGGAGTACCACGACGAGGAGTGGGGCGTGCCTGTTTATGATGACCAAGTTCTTTTTGAGTTCATTACCTTAGAAGGCGCTCAAGCTGGTCTCAGTTGGATTACTATCCTTAAAAAGCGTGAAGGGTATCGTGCTGCATTTGATAACTACGATTTGAATAAGTTAGCTGAGTTGAATGGAGACAACGTGCCGTACATCATTGCAAACTTCGATGTGGTTAAGCATAAAGGCAAGATTGCTTCGGTATACAACAATGCACGAGCAACGCTTGAATTACAGAAAGAGTTCGGTTCTTTATCAAATGCGTTGTGGCAATTCGTAGATAACAAGGTGATCGAAAACCACTGGGCTGATATGTCTCACGTTCCGGCTTCTACAGAGGAATCTAAGGCAATGAGTAAGTTTTTGAAGAAAAGAGGCTTTAAGTTTGTTGGGGAAACAATCTGTTACGCGTTTATGCAAGCGATGGGTATGGTCAATGACCATTTAGAAGGTTGTCCATACAAATAAAAGCGTTATTTCTTGCTGCGATAAAAATTGAAAAATTTACTGGTCATTGTAAACAATCAAAACAGGCTTCATGACTCAGCTATATTAGCCCTATCAAGGGGGCGGTGTTCTATAACCGATAAATCTCTTTATTTATTTAACGAGAATCGTTTGAGGTATTCCATTGGGTTTGCTTCAAGGCTAAACCTTGAATAGTGAGGTGCTCTAATATAGAAAAAGGCAGGGTAATCCTGCCTTTTGGGTATGAGTTTGCTTAACTATTGAAATTAAACGAGCGCGTTGTAACGCTCTAGTCCAGCTTCTAGATCTGCAATCAAGTCATCAACGTCCTCTAATCCGATATGTACGCGAATAAGTGTTCCTGTGAAGTTGGGGTTCGCTACTGTTCTTAGGCTGTCAAAGCTGTTCGGTTCGTTCGCTAGAATCAAGCTTTCAAATCCACCCCATGAGTACCCCATACTAAAGTGCGTCATACCATCAAGCAGCGCTGTGGTCGCTTTTGTATTTGAGTTCTTCAGCACGAAAGAGAACAAGCCATTACCACCAGTGAAATCTCGTTTGAAGAATTCATGCCCTGGGCATGATTCAAACGCAGGGTGACGAACATGGTCAACCTCAGGGCGAGTTTCTAGCCACTTCGCTACTTTCAAGCTGCTCTCTGCGTGTTGGCGTAGACGAACGTCAAGAGTGCGAATTCCGCGAAGCCCCAAGTAAGCGTCATCTGGCGAGACACATTGCCCCATCAAGTAGCTTTGCTCTCTCAGTTGCTCCCAACATTTTTCGTTGGCTACCGCCGTTCCTAGCATCACATCAGAGTGACCAACAATGTATTTAGTCGCCGCTTGAATTGAGATATCGACGCCAAAATCGAACGGTGAGAAGTTAACACCAGCCGCCCACGTGTTATCAAGCATTACGATGATGTCATGTTCATGAGCAATACGTGCGAGTGTTGGGATGTCTTGAACCTCCATGGTGACTGAACCCGGAGACTCAGTAAATAGAACCTTAGTATTTGGCTTGATGAGGTCTTGGATGCCTTCACCGATCGTTGGCTCGTAGTAAGTGGTCTCTACACCCATCTTTTTCATGATGGTGTCACAGAAATCACGAGTGGGTTCATAACAGGTATCGACCATCAGAATATGGTCACCTGTTTCAACAAAAGAGAGGATGGCATTAGAGATAGCTGCTGTACCACAAGGGTAGAGTGCACAGCCTGCGCCGCCTTCCACTTCCACCATGGCATCTTGGAAGGCGAAATGAGTGTTGGTTCCACGACGTCCGTAAAAAAGTGTTTTGTTAGCGCGGTTAATTGTAGCTTTACGCTTCTCTTCTACTGAGTTGAATACGACAGTTGAAGCGCGCTGTACTGGTGGGTTAACGACACCATTGGTCCACTTCTTATCACGACCTGCAGTGATCAGCTTAGTGGTTTTGTTCTCGGACATGCTGTGAATTCCTTATCAATCGGTTATGTCCTATTTAAAACATGCCAATAGCCTTCAAAGCAAGAGGGGAGCGGGAGTTTTTACGCTTTTCTTTCGCTTTTTAACCTTTCACTTAATTAATGGTGAAAGGTTAAAAACTTACGGGAGGAAGTGATGAGCCGCAATCGACTCATCATAAGTATTACAGCAGAGGGTTGAATAAATAGAACAATCTTTCAAAGAAGCGATTTCGTAAGTTTCTCTGTTCCCACTGTTCCAGTACAACTGGGTGAGATGATTCAATGTACGATTGTTGTAGCTCAGAGAGCTGCTGAGTGAAGTGCACGTCATCTACGGCTAGTGTCACTTCAAAGTTCAGCCATAGGCTGCGCATGTCGATATTGACCGTTCCGATTAAGCAAAACTCTTCATCAATCACTACCGATTTGGTGTGAAGAAGCCCGCCGTAAAACTCATATATCTTCACACCGGCTTCTAGCAGTTCAGTATAGAAGGCGCGAGAAGCCCATTTAACCATTAGTGAATCGTTGTTATGTGGAATGATTAGCTCTACGTTGACACCACGTTGCGCTGTCATTTTGAGTGTCTCTAATAAGTCGGCGCTTGGGACGAAGTAGGGCGTCGTGATACGTACAGAGTGATTCGCCTGATTGATCGCAATGGTTAGCACTTGCAGGATCAGATATTCCGGCATGCCCGGCCCAGATGGCACTACTTGAACAGGATGATGTGTCATAACTTCTTCAACCGGACATTCTGGTAAATCAGGAAGGATTCGTTCACCTGTTTCCACTTCCCAATCCCAACCGTGAATGGCGGATAACACGTTAACGGTCGGGCCTGTCACTCGAACCATCACATCTATCCACTGACCTACACCTGAACTCTGTTTGAAGTGAGCAGGGTCGACCATGTTCATTGAACCGGTATAGGCAATGGTTTCATCAATCACGATGATCTTGCGATGCTGTCTTAAATCTAAGCGTCGTAGAAAAATACGCCAAGGGCTCACTTCAAGTGCTTGCACAACGTGAACACCTGCGTCTTTCATCATGGATAGCCAATGGCTTTTGAAAAAGCGCGGGCTGCCCGCAGAATCGAGCAAAACTTTAACATCGACACCACGTTTTGCGGCTCGAATAAGAGCAGAGGCAACCGAATCAGTGAGGCCGCCAGGATGCCAAATATAGAAAACCATTTTGATACTAGTCTGGGCGTTTTCTATATCTTCGATAATTGCGTGTAGGATCTCATTAGGAGACGCTTGCAGTGAAAGTGTGTTTCCGCTGAGAGCTGGAATGCCCATCCGATTGTTACAAAGCTCATCAATTTTGTGGATAGGAGAGCCGACTTTACCTGGAAGGTGGGCTTGGCAATCATTTAATTGGCGGAACCAATCACCAAAAGGCGTAAACATGCGATGCGCCCGCTCAGCCCTCTTTCTACCAAGATTTAGCTCTCCGAAAAGGAAGTAACAAGCGACGCCAACAATAGGGATAATGTAGATAACCATCAACCATGCGAGAGAAACGCTGACAGAGCGTCGTTTTAGTACGACACGAAAAGTCACACCGGCGACAAGGACCCAGTATAAAGCTACAGAAGCTAAAGTTAAAAAATGGTAGAGCTTTTCCACATTGAATACTCGAAAAAAGAGACACTTAGATAGTAATGCTATTTTACGGATATGGGAATTTAAGGAATCAACTATTTACAAAATAGAGCAAAAGCTGTAAATAGGTTAAAGTTGTTAAGTTTTAGTTAACTTAAGACGAATGCAATTGTTTTGTATGAAAAATCGGCATTTAACCATAAAGATTTACATTGATAACGAAATATATACGGTTCGGGCTTCCAATTGTATTCTTAAACTGGTTTACTTGCTAGATAACGAGCGTCAATCAAATCTTTTGATGGTGTAAATTATTATATACACCTTATCTTTTAATGACGCCACACACAGCAAAATACAACATCACATAACACAAAAGTTTGGAGTAAACGTGGCTACTAGTAATACAACCACTACACCCCGCGATACCTGGGGTTCGAAATTAGGATTCGTAATGGCTGCAGCAGGTTCTGCTGTTGGCTTAGGTAACATCTGGAAATTCCCATACACAGCAGGTGAAAGTGGCGGCGGTGCATTCGTTGCAATTTATCTGTTTTTTGTAATCTTCATCGGTTTTAGTGTGATGCTGACTGAATTTGCGATTGGCCGTCATACGCAAAAATCAGCAGTAGGTGCATTTAAATCAACTGACCGTCGCTGGACGTTCGCTGGTGTTATTGGCGTAGTCAGTGGTTTACTTATCATGGGTTTCTACCCTGTAGTAGGTGGCTGGTCTATCGCATACATCGGTAAAATTGCTGGTGGTCTACTAGACGCACCTGAAGCAATTGGCGACAGCTTCGGTGGCTTTATCTCAAACCCAGTTCAGCCACTAATGTGGATGGGCCTATACCTACTACTTAACGTTGTCATCGTTATGAAGGGTATTTCTGGCGGTATTGAGAAAGCGGGTAAGATTCTGATGCCACTTCTTTTCATCATCCTTATCGTGGTATCAATCAAAGGCCTAATGCTTCCGGGCGCGATGGCTGGTCTTGAATTCCTATTCAGCCCTGACTTCTCTAAAGTAGACAGCGGTGTAATCCTAGCCGCACTAGGTCAAGCATTCTTCTCACTATCTCTTGGTATGGGTTGTATGTTGACTTACGGTTCTTACCTTAAGAAGAAAGAGAACCTAGTTCAAACTACAGCTATGGTTACGGCGATGGATACAGGCGTTGCTATCCTAGCTGGTGTTGCAATGTTCCCTGCAATGTTCGCATTCGGTATGGAACCTGCAGCAGGTCCTGGTCTAGTATTCGTTGTTGTTCCTCAGCTATTCGCTGAAATGGGCGGCGTAGTTGGTCTTCTATTTGCTCTTATGTTCTTCGTTGGTCTAAGTGTTGCGGCACTGACTTCTTCAGTATCTCTACTTGAAGTTGTTGTTTCGTACCTAATCGATGAGAAAGGCATGAAGCGTGTAACAGCTGTACTGTCTGCAAGTGTCGTAATGGCGATTCTATGTATCTTCGCTTCTCTATCACTTGGCGGTTTCGGTCCAACACTGTTTGGTACTGGTGCATTTGATATCTTCGACTTACTAACGGATAAAATCTTCCTAGCAGTTGGCGGTATGTTGGTATGTATCTTCGCTGGTTGGAGGCTAAATCGTGCTGACCTAGAGAAAGAAATCACTAACGACGGTGAAGTTTCTTTCCCTCTATTTGGTCTATGGTACACACTCGTTAAGTACATCATCCCAGTAGCTATCGCTATCGTAGCGTTCATGGGTATATCTTCTGGCTTCGACAGCGGTAAAGGTGCAATCATGCTACTTGGTATTGGTATCATTGCTGGTTCTGCGCTTATCTCTAAGAAGCTATAATTCTAAGAAGTTTTAATCGCAAGCTAAAGTTAATTGATAAACGGGAGCCATCGGCTCCCGTTTTTTTATGCTATTCACTTATTTCTTTTCGAAAAATAAAAACATCATTCCCTAAAGTTACCGAGGTGGTAGCCGATATAGTTTTGGTAGGGCTATATTGGTCTGTTTTTTTTTAGGTAGGTGTTTTGTGAAATTGTCAGTGAGAAAAAAACTATACTTGGGTTTTGGATCTATATTGGCGGTGCTTGTCACGTTAGTTGGGATTGTATCGTTAGAAGTTATTGGAGCTCATAAGAGCGCTGATAACATTAGAATGGATGATGTTCCAGGGACGGTTACCTACCTGATATTGATCGATGAAGCCGGAGACGTTTACCGAGATGCCTTGGGAGCGATTACTCAGGTCGACAATGCACTCAATGACTACCGTTCGAACAAAAATGAGTTTGCTCAAGCTATTTCAGATGCAAAGCGCCTAGAGAGTCAAGGTTCTGAAGATCACCGTCGCATTCAAAGAATTGAAGATTTGATGGGACGTTTTACTCAAGAGTTTGAAAGCAACATCGTACCGAAGATCAATAATGACACTGCTCTGCTATCGAATATTAAGCAGCTTAGAGCGCTTTATGAGCAGAACCTAATTCCGATAGAAAATATGTTAGACCAAGCGTCAACAGGTGAGCGTGCTGATACTGAAGAATCGCTGGCTCTATTAACCGATTCGTTTACCACTATTGAGCGTACGATTATGGTGTTGTCGGCCATCGCGATTGTGTTTGGTTGTGTGATTGCGTATGTATTATCGAGTTCTATCACCAATCGTTTAACCCGTGTTGAACAAGTTGCACGACGCGTAGCAAATGGTGACCTAACGGCCGGTGATATTGTTGATGATTCTGGAGATGAATTGGCGGACCTTGCTCAATCGATCAATCAGATGCAAAAGTCATTGGTGGACTTATTAGGTTCTATCTCTTCTGTGACGACCCAAGTTCAATCGGTTACCGGTGAGCTTTCATCAATTAGCCATGACATCGTATCTGGTGCCTCTGCTCAAGCAGATAAAGCGACCTTGATTGCGACCGCGGCAGAAGAGTTAAGCTTGACCATTTCAGAAGTAGCGCAACAAGGCACCTCTACTTATGAAGAAGCACGTCGCTCAGAAACGTCTGCTGAAGATGGCCGCAATGTGATTGTTGAGATGGTCGCGAGCATCCAACAAGTGTCTACTCAAATGAGTGATATGTCGCTGCAAATGAACACGTTGGGTTCACATGGCGAACAGATTGGTAGTGTTATCAAAGTAATCGAAGACATCGCTGGGCAAACTAACCTATTGGCTTTGAATGCTGCGATTGAAGCTGCGCGTGCTGGCGAGTTCGGTCGAGGCTTTGCGGTTGTCGCTGATGAAGTGCGAGCACTAGCAGAGAGAACGACAAAAGCGACTCAAGAAGTGTCCGGTATCATCCAGTCTATCCAATCTGGTACTCAAGAAGCGGTGACTTACACGCAAGATAACTGCCGTTTAGTGGAAATTGGTGTTGAACAGAGTTCTGGTGCAGTTTCAGCACTAGAAGCGATTGTAAGCGGTGCGGGCAATGTACAAAGCATGGTCAACTCTATCGCTACTGCAGCAGAAGAGCAGACAGCGGTGACTAAAGAGATTGCTGCAGATATTACGGCGATCAGTGATATCTCTGAACAGTCATTACAGTTAGCGACTCGTAGCTCTGAGAACACATCAGGTTTGAATGCTAAAGTTGCTGAGCTAGAAGGCTTAGTGAGTAAGTTCAAACTTGCTTAGTGCATCAGTCTAGACCATAAGCTTAGAACTGAGAGCGAATTGATTAAAGACTTAGCATTGAAAACTGTCTATTGAAACATAAGCCCAGCGATTCAATATTTATTGAACTAGTTGGGCTTTTTCGTAGCTGGAATCTGGGTTCAGACACGGTATACTCCACGTTCTACAATGGAGCTAGCCTTTAAATGTTCGACATTCTTCTGAACCACTCTGATTTTTTACTCATAAACAAACATCCAGGCGTCAGCGTCCATAAAGACGATGGTGATACGATGTTGCTGCAAGAAGTTGCTAAGGCAATCAATGAGCCGAAGCTATACCTAGTCCATCGTCTCGATAAAATGACGTCAGGAATTCTGCTGCTGGCAAAAAATGCTTCAGCTGCGAGTGAGCTTTCACAGCTGTTTGCAAAGCGTGAAGTAGAGAAATACTACCTTGCGATTGGCTCTAAGAAGCCGAAGAAAAAGCAGGGGCTGATCTCAGGGGATATGGAGCGTTCACGACGTTCAAGCTGGAAGCTACTGACAACCAAAGAAAACCCAGCGATTACCCAATTTTTATCTGCAACGGCTGAACCCGGAGAGCGTCTACTGTTATGTAAACCCTATACGGGGCGAACTCACCAGATCCGGGTCGCGATGAAGTCGATCGGTTCGGCCATTGTTGGTGACCCTATTTACAATCCATCGAGTGGGGCTGACAGAGGTTATCTGCATGCCTTCGCGATTCGATTTACCTATCAATCACAAGCCTACGAATATGTCTGCGATCCAAGAAGCCTCGATTCTTTGGGTGAGAAGTGGCATCAAGATATAGTGTCTAATGGTTTAGACAACTGGCTTGAACCTTGGTCATTAACGTGGCCAAAGCTAAACACTAAGTGAGTGAAATAATGGAAGCATCAGCTTTACCTCTGTTTTTTAGTCATATTGAACAGCAATTGAATGAAGTGCCGAATGAGCTACGTCGTATTTTTCACGGCCGTGGTAAGTTTTGGCCTGGCCTAGAACAACTAACATGTGATTGGGTTGATGGGCAATTATTGGTTAACGTATTTAAAGAGGTGGACGATGAATTCTTGCTATCTCTTAAAGCTGGATTGGTTGAACTTACTAACAAAGACATCTGGCAATCAAAGCAGGGCACAAGTATCGTGCTGCAACACCGTTATGCTGATGGTGCGCCCTCTGAAGTGTTGTGGGGGGAATTAAACGACTCACCAGTAGTGATTGAGCATGGCCTTAAGTACCAACTAGACATTGGGCGCAATCAGAACTTTGGTCTGTTCCTCGATATGCGTAATGGACGTCAGTGGGTACAAGACAATGCTAAGGGCAAGAACGTTCTCAACCTATTTGCATATACTTGTGGATTCTCTGTAGCGGCTATTGCTGGTGGCGCTCGTCAGTGTATGAACGTAGACATGTCACGCGGCTCACTAAATAAAGGCCGTGATAATCATCGCTTAAATGAGCACGATATGCGTTCGGTGAACTTCCTAGGCTACGATATTTTTAAATCGTGGGGAAAGATCAAGAAGGGTGGCCCTTACGAGCTAGTTATCATCGATCCACCTTCGTTTCAAAAAGGCAGTTTTGCACTCACTAAAGATTACAAAAAGATCTTACGTCGCTTGCCAGAGCTTCTAACCGAAGGCGGTGAAGTGATTGCTTGTGTTAACTCGCCAGCAGTATCACCAAACTTCTTGATTGAGACTATGGCGGAAGAAGCGCCCACTGTTGAGTTTATCGAGCGCTTAGACAACCCACCTGAGTTTGTCGATGTCGATCTCGATTCAAGCTTGAAGGTGCTGAGATTTAAAATTAACGCATCAGCAGACGCTTAATTTAAAGTAAATAAATATCAACGTTTAAAAGTAAAAAAGCCACTCAATGAGTGGCTTTTTGGTCTTTAGGTTTCTAAGAAGTTTAAGCTTGTTGTTTCTCTAGCTCAGCTTCTTTCACTTCGTCTTTGATTAGAGAATCAACGATTACTGCACATGCTGCATCACCAGTGATGTTAAGAGCAGTACGAATCATGTCGAAGATACGGTCTAGAGCGAACAACAGAGGTAGACCTTCGATAGGGATACCAGCTGCTAGAAGAACTGCAACTACTAGGAAAGAAGGACCTGGAACACCTGCTTGACCAACTGCGCCTAGCGTAGACGTTACGATGATAGCAACGTAAGCGCCCATAGAAAGGTCGATGTTGAATAGCTGTGCGAAGAAGATAGCCACTAGGCCGTAGTAAATTGCGTTACCAGACATGTTGATCGTCGCGCCAAGAGGCAGAACGAATGAAGCCGTAGAGTTACGAACACCAAGTTCTTTCTCTACCGTTTCCATTGTTACTGGTAGTGTCGCCATTGACGATGCTGTTGATAGTGCAACCGCTTGAGGCTTCTTCATTGCCACTAGGAACTTCTTCGCTGAAGTCTTAGTGAAGATTTGAATCATCAGTGGGTAAGCAACAAAGCCGAAGATTAGGATCGCAGCGATGTAAACAATGAACAGCTTGAACACGACCATAAGCGCGCCAAAACCAAACGTACCCACGGCTTCTGCCATTAGGCCGAATACGCCAAGTGGCGCAATGATCATAACTTTGTTGATCATCCATACCATAGCGTCAACGATAGCATTTACACCGTTGATGATAGGGTCACGCTTCTCTTTTGCTTGTTTAGAAATCGCAATACCAAAGAATAAGCAGAAAACGAGAATTTGCAGAATGTTTGCTTCATTCAGTGATTGGAAAACGTTGGTAGGGATCATGCCAGTGATGGTTGCCCAGAACGTTGGAAGCTCGCCTTTCGCAGCGTATTCTGAAGAGAACATACCTTCAACGCCAGAAACATCGATACCGCGACCCGGTTCGAACACTTCACCCATTATAAGCGCTAGTGCTACAGCCAGTGCAGACGTTAGTGCAAAGTAACCCAGTGTTGTTACACCGACTTTACCTGCCGATGAACTATTACCTAGACCAGCAGCACCTGAAATCAGTGCAACCGCGACTAGAGGGATAACCAGCATCTTGATTAAATTGATGAAGATTGCGCCCAGTGGAGCGAACATTGTTGCGCTGTCACCCATCATTGCACCAACAGCGGTACCGATGATCATTGCAATAACGACTTGAACGCCGATGTTGCTTAGTAAACTCTTTTTATTTAACACTTCCATTACCTCTGTGCTACAAAATATAAAAATCCCAGAACTACTCACCAATGTACTATGTATCATTGGATTAATATTTCGCGACGAGTTTTACACGTATCCTTTACATTTATCAATATGAGCTGAGGTGAAAGTCCTTTAAAAAGAGGTGGTCGAATCTCATTTGGTGTTTTTTTATACCGATGCAAACGTTTGCTTTGATTTTTCACTGTTCGGTTATTTATAGGGTTTATAAAAGTGTTTTTCTTGATCACTTTGTGAATGGATTGTGTTCTGCGTTGTTTACTCGCGTTTCTTAACATTTAATCCATATTTCTGCCATTTTTCTATACAGAACAATCTAACTAAAATGATAAAGCTTGTTGTGCGAAACTTAGCCTGAACTATGCTTAAGGTGTCTATTTATTACCAAGATGTTACCTCTACGCTTTAAATAAAACGTCTATCTAGCATCTCAGTTGTAAGGAGAGGGGCATGACTTTTATATTAAAGTACTTGTTTGTGTTTCTTCTGTTGTTCAGCTCTACGTATGTTCAGGCTGATGATGCCTGGGTGATTGAGGTGAACGGAGGGATAGGTCCTGCGACCAGTGATTACCTCACTCGAGAAATAGAACAAGCTCACGATGAGCAAGCCAAGCTTATTATTTTGAAAATGAACACGCCCGGCGGATTAGATTCGTCGATGCGCGACATTATTAGCTCCATTACTACATCACCGATTCCAGTTGCGACTTGGGTTGGGCCTGCGGGCTCACGAGCGGCGAGTGCGGGAACCTATATCTTACTTGCCAGCCACATCGCTTCCATGGCGCCTGGAACTAATCTAGGTGCAGCAACCCCTGTTTCTCTAGGTGGCGGTAAAGCGCCTTCAAATCCTTTATCTCCCCAAGATGACACCAACAAAGACGACGACACTTCTGCTGCCAATGAAAGTACTCAAGAGCCACAAAATTCTGACCAGGTTAAAGCTACCACCGCGATGGAAAAGAAAGTCATTAATGATGCAGCAGCTTATATCGTCAGTTTGGCCAAGTTACACAACCGTAATGAAGAATGGGCAGAAAAAGCGGTACGAGAGGCAGCAAGTTTGGATTCTGAGAATGCACTGACTCTTAACGTGATTGATTTCATCGCGAGCGATCTACAACAATTGGTAGAACTGAGTAATGGACGTTCTATCACAATCAATGGTGTCAGTCAGGAAATTCAGCTTAATGAGGTGGCTTTTGTCGAGCGAGAGCAAGACTGGCGCTTTAGTTTGCTTTCGGTGATCACAAATCCAAATGTCGCTTACATTCTGATGCTCATTGGAATCTATGGTTTGCTCCTTGAGTTCTATAACCCTGGCGTCGGTTTACCCGGTGTATTGGGCGGCATCTGTCTGTTATTGGCAATGTACTCCCTACAAATGCTGCCGGTGAGTTACGCAGGCCTTGCCTTAATTCTATTGGGAATTGCCTTAATGGTCGCAGAGGCCTTTAGCCCTAGCTTTGGTATCTTCGGTTTGGGGGGCGTCGCCGCATTCACATTGGGCTCGATCATGCTGATGGATACTGAGGTGCCGGGTTATCAAATTGCATTGCCGCTAATCATTGGTATTAGCCTATTCTCTGTCGCTTTTATCGTTGTAACTATCTCTATGCTAGCCCGACTGAGAAACAAGCCAGTGACCACGGGGATGGAAGCGGTTGTCGGTGACACAGGCAAAGTTGTAAGCGGTTTCCCTGGATCGGGTCGAGTGTTGGTCGAAGGTGAGATATGGCAAGCCAAATGCGCGAGTGAATTGCAAGCGGGGCAGATCATCAGAGTCACCAAGTTGACGGGGCTATCTTTGGATGTTGAAGCGCTGCCCGATGATACATCATCGAAATCTAGCTAGCGCGACATGCTAGGACAAACGTTATTGAATTATTATTTGCTTAGCCATCGTTACCATTAGGGGGCGGTTATGTTTATACACACTATAGGTATTGTCATTGTGCTCGTTATCTTGTTGATAGCCAGCATGTTCAGAGTGCTGCGCGAGTACGAGCGTGCAGTGGTGTTCTTCCTCGGGCGCTTTTACGGTGTGAAAGGGCCGGGTTTGATTATCATCATTCCTTTCATTCAACAAATCGTGCGAGTTGACCTTCGAACCATTGTGTTGGACGTACCGACGCAAGATTTGATCACTCGGGACAATGTGTCGGTCAAGGTCAACGCTGTGGTCTATTTCCGCGTGCTTGATCCTAAGATGGCGATTAACAATGTTGAGAACTATCTTGAAGCCACCAGCCAACTTTCGCAAACAACGCTGCGTTCAGTACTAGGGCAACATGAGTTGGATGAGCTGCTGTCTGAGCGTGAAGAGCTCAATAGAGACTTACAAGCGATCTTGGATCAGCATACCGACAATTGGGGAATTAAGATTGCCAATGTCGAGATCAAGCATGTTGATCTGGATGACAGTATGGTGCGTGCTCTTGCTAAACAAGCCGAAGCCGAACGTTCTCGTCGAGCTAAGGTAATACATGCTACTGGTGAGCTTGAAGCATCCTCTAAGTTACGTGAAGCCGCAGAGGTGTTGAATCAAGCGCCTAACGCCATTCAATTGCGATATATGCAAACTCTAACTGAGGTGGCTAACGAAAGAACCTCCACCATCATCTTCCCAATGCCCATCGATCTAGTGGAGAAGATAACCGACCCGATCAAAGCGACACTCAATGAGGCTGCAATCAAGAAAGCGATGAAAGCCGATGAGTGATTGGCTCAAATGAAAAGCAATAAAAAAGGCTCCACAGTTGTGGAGCCTTTTATTATTTGAATCGCTGGTTCTATTTAATGACCAATGATTACTAGCCTCTATTTACTGACCGTAGATTACTTCTGCGTAGCCGCTTTCATTGGCGTTACAAACTCCGCAAGTGCTTTAAGCATTGCTTCTGGTTGTTCAACGTTGTTTTCAATAATCTTCACAACCGCTGAGCCAGAGATCGCACCGGCAGCGCCAGCTTCAATCGCTTCTTTTACTTGTTCAGGAGCAGAGATACCGAAACCAAGCAGTGCGGGTGGAGCATCAAACTTGTTCAAACGGTCAAGCAGAGCTGTCACTGGCATGTTTGCCTTGGTTTCTGCGCCCGTTACGCCAGCACGAGAAAGTAGGTAAGTGTAACCTCCACCTAGCTCAGAAACCGATTGAAGCGTCTCATCACTTGCTGTTGGTGGAGCAATAAAGATTGGGTGAATACCAAACTTCTCAGCAGCTGCAACAAACTCGGCACTTTCGTTAGTAGGTACGTCAGCAATCAATACTGAGTCGATACCCGCATTAGCACAACGCTCGTAGAAGTTCTCGATACCACGTGCGTAAACCAAGTTCGCGTACATCAGTAGGCCGATTGGTAGCTCTGGGTATTGAGCGCGGATTTGACCAATAAGATCAAAACACACATCAGGCGTTACTTTAGAGTCTAACGCACGAATGTTCGCACCTTGGATTGTCGGGCCATCTGCAAGCGGATCTGAGAATGGAATACCAAGCTCAAGTGCGTCAGCACCCGCTTCAACTAGCGTTTCCATGATCTTAAGTGATTGCTCTGGGTTAGGATCGCCAACCGTTACGAATGGCACGAATGCGCCCTGATTATTTTCAGCCAAGCGAGTGAAGAGTGATTGATAGCGATCCATTATAATGCTCCTTTCTCTTTAAGAATGTCGTGTACAGAGAAAATGTCTTTGTCACCACGACCAGATAAGTTAACGACTAATAGCTGCTCTTTCTCTGGGTCGTCGTGAGCCATTTTAACTGCATGAGCCACAGCATGAGATGACTCTAGCGCTGCGATAATACCTTCTTTACGAGCAATCAATTGGAACGCTTCTAGCGCTTCATCATCGGTCACGTTGTCGTATTCAGCACGGCCAATAGCATTTAGGTGCGCGTGTTGAGGGCCAACTGATGGGAAATCTAGACCCGCAGAAACAGAGTAAGACTCTTCTACTTGGCCGTTCTCATCTTGCATCAGTGGTGCTTTCATGCCAAAGAAAATACCCGTTTTACCGTGCTTGAGTGGCGCGCCGTGTTGGTCGGTATCAATACCTTTGCCTGCCGGCTCTACACCGATCAGGCGAACAGACTCTTCTTCAATGAAGTCAGCGAACATACCGATAGCGTTTGAACCACCGCCTACACAAGCGATAACCGCATCAGGAAGGCGACCTTCGCGAGCTAGAATTTGGTTCTTCGTTTCCTCACCAATCATGCGTTGGAAATCACGAACAATCGTTGGGAATGGGTGAGGACCGGCTGCAGTACCCAGTAGGTAGTGCGCGTCTTCATAAGTTGCAGACCAGTCACGCAGAGCTTCGTTACATGCATCTTTTAGCGTTGAAGAGCCAGAATGAACTGGGATAACTTCTGCGCCCATTAGTTTCATGCGAAACACGTTCGGGCTTTGACGTTCAACATCTTTTGCACCCATGTAAACACGACACTTAAGACCTAATAGAGCACAAGCTAGAGCTGTTGCAACACCGTGTTGGCCCGCGCCAGTTTCAGCGATGATTTCCTGCTTACCCATGCGTTTGGCTAGTAATGCTTGACCAAGTACTTGGTTTGTCTTGTGAGCGCCGCCGTGAAGTAGATCTTCACGCTTAAGGTACAGTTTGGTTTTTGTACCTTTAGTCAGGTTACGTGCTAGCGTTAGTGCCGTTGGACGACCAGCGTATTCTTGTAGAAGCGTCATGAATTCGCTGCGGAACTCAGGATCGGCTTGTGCATCGATAAATGCTTGTTCAAGTTGGTCTAGTGCTGGCACTAGGATCTGCGGTACGTATTGACCACCGTATTCACCAAAGTAGGCATCGAGTTTAGCCATTGTGTTATTCCTTCAATTCTATTGGAGTGTCTTCACACCAAATCATTTAGTCTTGTTTGAGCTTCGCAAAGGCAAAGCTCACAAATATGTTTTTAGTTTCTGTTTTCTAGTTCTGGTTTCTAAGCTCTAGGTTCTAGGTTCTAGGTTCTAGGTTTTAAGTTCTAGAAGCCAGACTAGTAATTACGAATCGCTGCAAAAGCACGTTGCAGCTTGTCTGCGTCTTTTTTACCTGGAGCGGATTCAACGCCGGAGTTTAGGTCTAGTCCTAAGCAGCCTAGTTTCGCTGCTTGGTTAGCGTTTTCAGGGTTTAGCCCCCCCGCTAACATGATTGCGCTTTGGTTGTTGATTAGGCTCCAATCAAACGCTTGACCTGTACCACCCGTTTGAGAACCCACTTTAGTATCTAGTAGGTGACGAGTCACGTTGCTGTGAAGTAATTCTGGTAGCGCATTTTCAGCGCCGTTTTCAGCACTGCAAGCAACACCGTAAGCTTTCCAAATCTCAACGTTTTCAGGTAGTGATTGTTTTAACTCATCTATAAATGCTTGAGACTCATCACCGTGCAGTTGCACCGCAAACAGACCGAGTTCAGAAACTGTGTTAGCAACGTCAGCAACACTATGATTTTTGAACACACCCACGTAGTTCAAAGGTGCGCCGCTCATCGTCAAACGAGCCGCTTCGATATCCACATGGCGCTTAGATGCTTCAACGAAAATCAAACCACCGAATACCGCACCCGCTTGATACGCTTTCGCAGCGTCATCAGAGTGAGTTAAACCACACACCTTGTTTTCACCGAGTGTTACTTTACGCACCGCAAGCTCTAGGTTCTTTTCTGCCATCAAAGAGCTGCCGATTAGGAAGCCGTCTGCAAACGTTGAAAGGTCACGCACTTGTTGATGTGTGTAGATGCCAGACTCTGAAATCACGACTGCGTTTGGAGCCAGTTCGCGAATCAGCGGAGCCAACTCTTTAGTACGGTTCAAATCCGTCGAAAGGTCACGCAGGTTACGGTTATTAATACCGATCACTTTTGCTTTTAAAGCGACTGCGCGGTGAAGTTCTTCTTCGTTACTGACTTCGGTAAGCACACCCATGTTGAGTGAGTGAGCAACCTCAGCAAGTGCTTTGTACTCTTCATCATCCAATACCGATAGCATTAGTAAGATCGCATCAGCAGAGTAATGTCGAGCTAAGTAAACTTGGTAGGTATCCACCATGAAGTCTTTACACAGGATTGGCTGCTTAGCAATGCTACGAACTTTAGGTAAAAACTCAAAGTCACCTTGGAAGTATTTCTCGTCTGTCAGAACTGAAATCGCGTTAGCGTGGTTGTTGTACACCGATGCAATGTAGTCCAGGTCAAACTCGTCACGGATCAAACCTTTTGACGGTGATGCCTTTTTACATTCAGTAATGAAAACCGTCTGTTCGCCGCTCAGTGCATCATAAAAGCTGCGGTCTGTTGCGGTTAACGCTGCTTTAAACTCTTCCAATGGTTGAGTTTGCTTACGCGCTTCAACCCATTGGTATTTATCACGAACGATTTTTGCTAGTACTTCCGCCATTTCAGCTTCTTTGACTGAAACGTGGGTCGACAGTTTATCGGTAGTCTGTGTCATGTTCTTTGTCTCGTCGTTCGTTAGGCGTGTGCAGCAAGCTTTTGTACAAGCTCGTACGCTTTGCCAGAGTTCATCGCGTCAATCGCTTGTTGTGCGTTGGCCTTTAGGTCTTCATGCCCAAACAGACGCATCAGTAGAGCAACGTTGACTGCCACTGCGCCAACTTGAGCATCTGTGCCTTTACCCGTCAGGATATCTGTTGTGATGGCTTTGTTCTCTTCTGGCTCGCCGCCTTTGATTGCTTCAAGAGGGTGAGTGTTCAGGCCAAAGTCAGCCGGTGTCACTGTGTACTCGTGAATTGCGCCATCTTTAATTTCAGCAACGATTGTTTCTCCATGAATCGCCACTTCATCAAGGCCGTTACCGTGCACAACGGCAGCACGCTTCATACCCATTTGCAGCATGGTTTCCGCGATAGGGCGTACTAGCTCTTTGCTGTAAACACCCATTAACTCGATGTTAGGGCGAGCAGGGTTAATCAGTGGGCCAAGGATGTTAAAGATAGTGCGTGTTTTCATTGTTTGACGAACAGGCATCGCGTGGCGTACACCAACGTGATACTGCGGAGCAAATAGGAATGCTACGCCAAGTTCATCGACTGCAGTACGAGTGTCTTCCGCAGTCATCGCTAGGTTGATGCCGAACGAATCCAGTAAGTCAGAAGAACCTGATTTGCTCGATACACTGCGGTTACCGTGCTTCGCGATTTTTAAACCACACGCTGCTGCTACAAATGCAGAAGTTGTAGAAATGTTGATGGTATTGTGACCGTCGCCACCAGTACCAACGATGTCTGCAAAATCGTAATCAGGGCGTGGGAACGGGTTTGCATTGGCAAGCAGTGCTTTCGCCGCACCAGCGATTTCATCAGGCGTTTCGCCTTTGATTTTTAATGCAGTTAGAGCCGAAGCCATCAAGATTGGGTCTAGCTCACCCTTGATGATCACATCAAACAATTGTTGGCTTTCTTCTTGAGTAAGAGACTGCTGTTCGTAAAGTTTATTAATCTGTTCCATGATCGTTTCCTAGTTAGTCTTTTGGTCAAGAGTGGCTGTCTTCTCAAGGGTAGAGCTTTTCTCTAGGCGAAGAGGTTTCTCAAGAGCCCATTCGATAGCGTTCGCAAGAAGCGTTGCACCGTAGGTCGTCATAATTGATTCAGGGTGGAATTGGAATCCACAAACCTTGTCTTGTTCTTGAACCACAGACATCACCAAATCATCGACTTCAGCTGTCACTGTTAGGCTATCGGATACATGCGTTGCAACCAGAGAGTGGTAGCGAGCGATAGCTAGTGGCGAAGGTAAGCCTTGGTAAGTCGCATGGTTTTGGTGTTCCATCATCGACACCTTACCATGAATGATTTCGCCTGCACCTGCAACGGTGCCACCATAGGCTTCAACAATCGCTTGGTGACCTAAGCAAATACCAATCATTGGTACTTTGCCTTTTAGCAGCTGAATCAGTTCTGGCATGCACCCCGCGTCGGCAGGAGCGCCAGGACCTGGCGAAAGCAGTGCAACAGGGTTGTCTAGTTCGTTGATCGCCGCTTCAACAACCTTTGCTGGAATGTTGTTACGATAAATCTTTACGCTGTGACCTAATGAACGGAACTGGTCAACAAGGTTGTAGGTGAACGAGTCGAAGTTATCGATGAATACAATATCAGCCATGATTACGACTCCTTCTTGTTTGATGCGTGTTTATTTGACGACAAGCTCTTGGTATGTGCTGCTTGAATCGCAGAGATAACCGCTTGTGCTTTGCCGCGAGTTTCATCCGCTTCTGCTTGTGGGTCAGAATCAAACACCACGCCCGCGCCCGCTTGTACTTGTGCTACGCCATCTTCAACGTAAGCAGAGCGAATCACGATACAAGTATCTAACGTGCCTTCACCCGTTAGGTAACCCACAGCACCACCGTAGCTACCACGACGTGTTTTTTCTACGTCACGGATAAGCTGCATTGCGCGGATTTTTGGTGCGCCCGTTAGCGTACCCATGTTCATACAAGCTTGGTAAGCGTGTAGGGCATCTAAGTCTTCACGTAGCTGACCAACAACACGAGAAACCAAGTGCATTACATGACTGTAGCGGTCAACTTTTAGCAAGTCTGCCACGTGGCGAGTGCCTGCTTCTGCAATGCGTGCTACATCGTTACGTGCTAGGTCGACCAACATCATGTGTTCAGCGTTTTCTTTCTTGTCGGTACGCAGCTCAAGCTCGATACGGCTATCGAGGTCGCAATCGATTTGACCGTCTGGGCGTTTACCGCGACGACGAGTACCAGCAATTGGATAAATTTCGATTTGGTTGGTTTCGGTTTCGTACTTCAGCGCGCTTTCTGGAGAAGCACCAAACAGAGTAAACAGCTCATCTTGCATGTAGAACATGTAAGGGCTTGGGTTACTTTGCTTGAGTTCTTTGTAAGCCGCCAGTGGAGCAGGGCAAGGCAGTGTGAAGCGACGTGAAGGTACGACTTGGAATACATCGCCTTTGACTACGAATTCTTTAAGGTCACGAACCGTTTGGCAGAAGTCTTCATCTGAAACGCTTGGTACAGCTTCAACGTTGTCGAGCGGCGTTACTTCTGTGATGGCTTTCAGTGACTGACACTGTGTTTGAATATCAGCTAGGCGCTCTGTTAATTGCGCTTTAATGCTTTCATCTTGAGCAAACAAGCTCGCGTGAAGTAGGCCTTCGTTCTCTTGGTGGTCGAAACGCAATAGTGTCTCGGCAACGTAGAAAACAAAGTCAGGACAATTGTTGGTTGCTTTAGCATCGCCTAGCGGTTCAAAGTTCGCCACGATGTCGTAAGCGAATAGGCCAGCCATGAATAACGCGTGCTTGTTATCCGCGTCTTGCTCAAAGCTGTGTTGAACCAAACGCAGTGCATCGAATGAAGATGCCTCTCTTAAACGTGAGTCTTCGTCTAATTCGTTGCTTGGCTCGACAAAAGTCAACGTCAAAACGTTATCCGTAAGGTCAGATTTGATCTCTGTTTTAACGTTTTGATCTAGGTGTTCGATTAACGCTTGACCATTTTGAGTCAACGCTTGAAAGGTTACTTCATGTCCGCGACATACGATGCGAACAGCAGAGTCGATAAGGAGTAGGCTTGTCAGGTTCTGTTTAGATTCAATCTCAGCCGATTCCAACAGCAAACTGTCTGTTTTGTTTTCACACAGAGTATGAAAAACACTGGTTGGATCTTGCGAGTAAGGAACGGAAGAATTGATGACCTCAATGGTTCCCAGCTTTTTGATTTCAATGGCCTTGTTCACAAGACCTCCTTTATGATTCTTTAAATTTCCTGCCTTACATAGTCGCATAAAGATACCTTTCACCCAATCTAGAATATGGTCAATTCGTTGATTTGTTAGTCAGTTGAATGTGAGATGTTCGACAAATTAAAAAGCCCGCTATGAAAGCGGGCTTAGTGATAACTTTTTTATAAACAAACTGTTTAATTAGAAGTACACGTTGGCCCACCAAGAACTTGTCCAAGTGCGCCACCAATTAAGCTCTGAACTTGCTTCTACTGAAGAAAGTTCTAAAACTTTATCTTTATGGTTTTGGTTAAATTCTTGTAACATAGTGAACCTATCAAATGTGACACTTCGTATTTGTGTACTAGTTAACTAGTTTTACGCTTGCAGGTCAAGTGTGTTGACACAAATATAACGATAAAAATTGAAAACAATGAAAAAGAATATATGAGAATTGATCTACATAGTCATACAACAGCCTCAGATGGCCGACTTACTCCACCTGAACTGATTGACCGAGCGCTAGGCTTTAACATCGAAGCGTTAGCGATTACAGATCATGATACGACTGATGGGCTTGCAGAAGCACGCCGCTATATTGCTGATAACAATCTTCCTATTCAGTTGATTAACGGCATCGAGATCTCAACCGTTTGGCAAAACAAAGATATCCATATTGTTGGGTTAAACGTCGATCCTGAATCACTAGAATTGAAAGCATTAATTGAACAACAAAAGCTTCATCGTATTGGGCGCGCTGAGATGATTGCTCAACGTCTTGAGAAAGCGACTCGTGAAGGTGTGTTAGAAGAGGTTAAGTTGATTGCAGGCGATGCACCAATTACTCGAGCACACTTTGCGAAATGGTTAGTCGACAATGGCTACGCGAAAACCATGCAGCAGGTGTTTAAAAAGTTTCTTACGCGCAACAATCCAGGTTATGTGCCGCCAACATGGTGCTCAATGAGTGATGCTGTCACGGCGATTCATGCGGCTGGTGGTCAAGCGGTATTAGCTCACCCTGCGCGATATGGCCTTACCGCCAAGTGGGTTAAACGCCTTCTCGCTGCATTTGTTGAAGCAAATGGTGACGCCATGGAAGTGGCTCAACCTCAGCAAGCACAACAAGAAAGACGCACACTTGCGGATTATGCTATACAATACAAACTATTAGCCTCCCAAGGCAGCGACTTCCATTACCCATCCCCATGGATGGAACTTGGACGTAATCTCTGGCTACCTTCTGGGGTCGAAGAAGTATGGAAAGATTGGGAGTTTCAAACGGTTTCACCATCTGAATAGTCTTTAGGTGAACCAGCTCCTTCTGATGATAGAGTCGAGAGATTCGATAATGAGGATCAACAATGAGCCAGTTTTTTTATGTACACCCAGATAACCCACAAGCACGCTTAATTACTCAAGCGGTAGCGATTATTCGTAATGGTGGCGTTGTGGTTTATCCAACAGATTCAGGTTATGCACTGGGTTGTCAGCTTGAAAATAAGCAAGCACTCGAACGCATCTGTAAAATTCGTCGAATCGATGATAAGCACAATTTCACTTTGTTATGCCGTGATCTGTCTGAGTTGTCACTGTATGCACGAGTAGATAACGTGGCTTTCCGTCTGCTTAAGGCACATACGCCAGGTGCTTATACGTTTATTTTCAAAGCGACCAAAGAAGTGCCAAAGCGTTTGATGAACGCTAAGCGTAAAACGATCGGTATTCGTGTACCAGACAACAAAATTGCCCTAGACCTTCTAGAAGCGATGGGTGAGCCATTGATGTCGACCTCGTTAATCCTACCGGGTAACGAGACAACTGAATCGGATCCTGAAGAAATTCGCGACAGCCTAGAGCATGCGGTTGATGTCATTTTGAATGGCGGCTACTTAGGTGAGCAACCTACTACGGTTATTGACTTCAGTGACGATGACGCGGTTGTTTTACGTCGTGGTGCCGGTGATCCAGCGCCGTTTGAATAATAGCGTTACTGATTAACAGTCTGTAACGAAACAGCAAACCTGCCAAAGTAAATAACAAGTGCTTTTTGGCAGGTTATTTGCGATAATACGCGACCGCGATTTGGTCGCGAAAAATTCATTCGACGTCTGTGAAGACGACAATTAGGTAGAAAAGAGTAAATGAGCGAAAAATTACAGAAGGTTTTAGCGCGAGCTGGTCACGGTTCTCGTCGTGAACTAGAAGGTTTAATCAAATCTGGTCGTGTAAGTGTTAACGGTCAAGTTGCGAAATTGGGTGAGCGTCTTGAAGACGAGAACTCAGTGATCCGTATCGATGGCCACACTATTACAGGCAAAGCCTCTGAAGAAGTGGTTTGTCGTGTACTTGCTTACTACAAACCTGAAGGTGAGCTTTGTACTCGTCACGATCCTGAAGGTCGCCGTACTGTTTTCGATCGTCTACCTAAGATCCGTGGTTCTCGTTGGATTTCAGTTGGTCGTCTTGATGCAAACACATCAGGCCTACTGTTGTTCACAACCGATGGTGAACTAGCAAATCGCCTAATGCACCCAAGCCGTCAGGTTGAGCGTGAGTACCTAGTACGTGTATTTGGTGAAGTAACCGAGCAAAAAGTTAAGAACGTGACTCGTGGCGTTCAACTTGAAGATGGTATGGCTCGTTTCGAAGATGTGGTTTACGCTGGCGGTGAAGGTATGAACCATACTTTCTACGTAGCAATTAACGAAGGTCGTAACCGTGAGGTTCGTCGTCTTTGGGAATCACAAGAAACAACAGTAAGCCGTCTGAAACGTGTACGTTACGGTGATATCTATCTTGATAAGAAACTGCCTCGTGGCGGTTGGAAAGAGCTAGATCTTCAAGAAGTAAACTACTTGCGTGAGCTTGTAGAACTTCAGCCAGAAAAAGAGACATTGTTGGATCTTGATCCTGCAAACACTTCTCGTAAGCGTGAACGTTCTCGTAGCCAGAAAATTCGTCGTGCTGTTAAGCGTCACGAAGAGCGTGCAAATGCTCCTAAAGGCCGTAGCAACCAGACTAAGCGTAAGAAGCCTGCAACTCGCGGTACTACAACACCTGACTCAGGTCGTAGCGCTCCAGCGACTAATGGCAAACCTCAGGCGACTAAAAAGCCTAAACTGAACAACGGACGCCCGGCTAAACCGGCTAAGCCAAGATCACGTAAATAATTACGTCGCTTTTGAAGCTTAATCCAATGTTTCGAATACAAAAAAACCTGCTAACTTAGCAGGTTTTTTTATGTCTTGAATATGGCGCAGTTCAAATCATGTGGAAGTGCTTAACTAAGTAGAAGTGATTAACTAAGTAGAAGTGATTAACTAGCTAGAAGCGCTCAACCAGCTCGGCTTACTCGCTACGATTGGTATTAGGTCACTTTCAAATGATTAGAAAAGTTATCACCCTTTGCCATGCGGTCATACAAAATAACATTGACCGCGGCAGCAAGGTTCATGCAGCCATTAGTCGGAACGTAGATGGTTTCACGACAGAAGTCCGTGATCTCTTTTTTCAGAGTCCCATCTTCAGGGCCGAAAATATAAAAAGCACGAGGGGGGTGCTTATAATCAGGCAGAGGCTTAGCGCCTTCTATCAAATCAACCGCGATGGGAACGCAGCCAACAGGAATAATGTCTTTAAGATCTTCAACACCAATTAATGGCAACTCAAGGTGCTTTTCTTTGGTGTCGGTATGAAACTGTCGAGCGTGGTCATAACGGGTGCCAGTATAAAATACAGAGTTTGCTCCGTAGCAACCAGCCGCTCGCATTACTGAGCCAACATTTTCAGGGGTTTTGGGATTTACTAATCCAACACAGGCATAGCCTTTGGATAGGGTATCTGTCTTTGCTTTGGTCATAATTTTGTAGAGTTGCAGTTTGGTAAAGTGATGAGGCTATGAAGTCGTAAGAAAACCAGCTCGGGACTCTGAGCTGGTTTAAGAAGAGCCTAGTCGCGTTTCCACAACATGTGACAGAACTTATGTTCAGGGTCACGGCTGATCAGTAGACGAGCGAACACGTCATCTAAGACATCATCAGCTTCATTTACAAGACCAATGCGTACTTCAGCGTAGATCTCTTTGTCGACTTCAAAGCCAACATGTTCAACCCAATCGTCACCAGTTTCAACAAGTTCTGCAGCGCCACGATCTTCAAACTGAGCCGTGAATAAGATCACGTCTGCAGGTTCAAGGTTATCAGCAGCCATCTCTAGAAAGATGTCGTAGGCAGTGTCAATTGCGTCGTCGTAAGACATTAGGTCGTTAGCTTCGGTCATAATCAGTATCTTAGCTTGCGCGGTTCATGTATTTACGTTCAGCTGTGTTCACAACAACTTTGTCGCCAGTTGCAATGTACTCAGGAACTTGAACAGTAAGGCCTGTAGACAGGCGAGCTGGCTTAGTACGAGCTGAAGCAGATGCACCTTTGATTGAAGGGTCTGTCTCTTCGATCACTAGCTCAACCGAAGTTGGTAGCTCAAGAGTCGCCGCAGTACCGTCGATAAGAATCGCGTACATGCCTTGAGTGTCTTCGTTGATGAACAGCAGTTCGTCTTCGATCATTTCACCGTTGAAGATGAATTGTGTGTAATCTTCGTTATCCATGAAGATATACTCGTTGCCATCAACGTAAGAGAACATCACTGCACGCTTAGTTACGTCGATAGTTTCAACGATTTCGTCAGCTTTGTGACGAACTTCTGTTTTAACGCCAGTAGCTACATCGTGACCACGGAAGCGGTAAATCTTTTGACCGCCACGGCCACCTGGTGTTGTTACTTCGATATCTTTAACGAGTACTGTTTTGCCATCAACGTTGATCGCAAAACCTTTTTTAATCTCACTTGCTCTAGGCATTTTGTGTTTGTCCTTATTGGGTCTATCCGGTGATTATATCTCGTAGACGCTATAAATAGGAATAGCTTGAATCATAAAGTCACCTAAGCGATCATAGAGAGACAGTTAAATCATTATTTTATTTACCGAAACGACCTATGCAGCTACCTGTTATTGACCCAACACAGCCATTTCAACCTGAATTTCAACCTGTGGTTAACGATCTGATTACCTTTCTAAAAGGTGGGTTAGGTTCTAATCTACACAGTGTCTATGTTTATGGCAGTGTGGCACGTAAGCAAGCCGTTGTCGGTCGTTCGAATCTAGATGTGGTTGTGGTTACCCGTCGTCCTTTCCCAGATCAACGAACCACGCTGCTGAATACCATCAAATGGCGCTTCCAAAAAAGCTTCCCTCAGGTCACACAAGTGGCGATCAAAACCACCTTGGTGAGCGAGATAGTTGATTTCGACAATATCTTTACGTGGGGCTTCATGCTCAAGCATTTAGCTGTGTGTGTGCATGGTGAAGATTTATCAGACTGCTATGGTGATTTCGAAACGAGTTGGGAAATTGCCAAGCATTGGAATATGGACGCGGAAAATTGGTTAGCGGTTTATCGTAATAAGATTGCCCGAGCAACAACGCCAGAACAACAAGTCGCCGCGCAGGTGATTATTGCCAAGAAGCTTCTGCGAGCCAGTTACTCTTTGATCATGTACCGAGACAAGAACTGGTTCGATGCGCCTATGGAGTGCGGTCAACAGTTCTTAAGATATCATCCAGAGAAAGAAATCGAGATTCAAAGATTGGGTATTCTACTGTCTGGACGAGCGATTCCAAAACGTTCAGTGATAGGGATTCTTGATGGCTTTGGTGAATGGCTGGTTAAGCAGTATCAGAAAACTGAGTTTCGTATCGGATAGAGATTCATAACGTCCCAATGAATACTAAAAAGCAGAGCGGGCTGAGTAACACAGCACTTCTCTGCTTTTTTCGTTTTGATGTCCGGTTCGAGCTTAATCGATATCTCTAGTCTAATGTCGCCTCGAAAAGAGAATTAAATCTAGAACAGGCCTAGTTGCTGGCCGCTGACTCTTTCAAAATCTAACCCTATAAATGGCAGAATCGCTTCAGCGACCGGTTTAATCTGCTTGTCGATGTAATGTTGATAATCGATGCTACTCTTCAAGTACTCCTTGGGCTCAGGGCCACTCAGAGTAATCAAGTATTCAATACGCCCTTTGTTTTGGTATTGAAGCGGGCGACCAAGCTGGGCATTTATCTCGTCGGCCAATCTTGCCGCGCGAACCTGTGGCGGAATGTTCTTTTGGTATTCATGCAACTTACGGCGCAAGCGCTTTTGATAAACCAGTAAATCATCGTGTTTGCCAGCAGAGGTTTCATCAACAAACTGTCTGACATAGTCGGTCGGGTCTTGATCGTGAAACACCATTTCATACAAGGTTTGTTGGAACTGTTGTGCGAGTGGTGTCCAATCCGTTCGAGCACTCTCAAGGCCTTTAAAGATGATCTTCTCTTGGTCACCTTGATTGATTAAGCCAGCATAACGTTTCTTCGAGCCTGTCTCAGAGCCTCGAATAGTCGGCATTAGAAACTTGCGGTAATGGGTCTCGTATTCCAATTCAAGTATCGAGGTGAGGTTGTAGACCTCTTTCAGGTGATTCGTCCACCAGTCGTTGATGTAAGCAACAAGGGAGTGACCAATCTCGTCCGCTTGCTCTTGCTCATAGCTGCCATTGAGAGACACGAAGGTTGAATCTGTGTCCCCGTAGATCACTTGATAGCCTTTATCTTCTATCAGAACCTTGGTTTGCTTCATGATCTCATGCCCGCGCATGGTGATAGAGGATGCCAAGCGTGTATCAAAGAAACGACAACCAGAAGAACCAAGTACGCCATAGAAAGAGTTCATGATGATCTTAATCGCCTGAGAAAAAGCTTTCTCGTTATTTTTCTTTGCGACATCACGCGCTGCCCAGAGATTTTCGATCATCTCTGGTAGAAAGTGCTTAGAGCGGTGGAATTGACCACCACGAAACCCAGCCACTGCTTGGTCTTCTTCAGAGCCTAACTCTAACTTTAGCCCTTCAATTAGCCCCATTGGATCAATCAAGAAAGAGCGGATAATCGATGGATACAGGCTCTTAAAATCGAGTACCAACACAGAGTCATAAAGGTTGGGAATGGAATCCATCACGTAGCCACCGGGGCTAGCAATCCAATTCTCGGGCTCTAAATTAGGCGCGACGTAACCTGCGCGGTGTATCTGAGGCATGTATAAATTGGTAAAGGCCGCAACAGAGCCGCCAACGCGATCAAGTTCAACACCGGTTAAGCGAGATCGTTCAATAGCAAAATCGAGTAGGTGAGTGTGTTCGAAGATGCGATTTACTAGCACGCAGTCTTGAAGGTTGTACTTGGCGAGTGAAGGTTTATCGAACTTGAACATTCGATTGATTTCATCCATACGGTCATGAACATTATGAATGTCTTTGCCTTCGCTCAGTAACTCTTGTGACACGGACTCAAGAGACCATGATCGGAAATGGTAGGTTGCTGTTTTAAGCATATCGATACCATCCAAGACAACACGGCCTGGAATAGTGATAAAGCCTTGCTGATTTTGTACAGAACTACGGAAAAAGCTTGGTTGATTGTCTCTACCGATGCTGAGCTTCACTTCGTTCCATTCTGAACGTTTGTGCAGCAGCCTAAAATCGAAATCAATGACATTCCAACCTATGATGATGTCCGGGTCAAACTCGGAGAACCACGCAATCATGGCTTCAAGGAGCGATTTCTCGTTGGCAACCCATTGGATATTGGTGTCGGCTTCTTGTGGGTCGCCAATCATTATCACTCGGCTGTCCATCGGGCTGTCTAGGCCGATGGAATAAAGCACACCTTTTTCCGAACACTCAATATCAAGCGAAACCACAGACAAGTTTGGCACGTAATCGCCAGCTCGACATTTTGCATTCGAAACTCTGAGGTGTTGTTTTTTTTGAGTGATAGCGCCTGTGAATTCGATGCTGCCCTTGATAAAGCGCTCCATTAAGAAACGATCGGCGAGTCGAATATCACTTTCAAAGGTTTGTATCTCTTCACCGTTAAAGGCTTGAGCTAACCCAAAGCTGCTTCTCGATAACGAGGTATAACAAGCGGCTAAAGGGGTTTGGTCAAATGTCGCTAGCTCTAAAGGCTTAAATTGACAATCTATGGCCTCTTTATCGGCAATAGATTGGCACGTTTCGATATCAGATTGAGCAACAAAAAAGACAGGCTTTTCGTTTTGAATAGTCAGTAGCGTTGGGCCTTTAGGGGTGCTTAACCACAAGTCGATTTGTGTGCGCCCTGAAAAGTCTCTTGCTTGTCTTGTGAGTACAAAGCCTTGCTGAATATCCAATGTAGTAACCTATTGAAATTGGGAATCGAATACTACCACCTAGCGACCCTCAGCGCATAACAAGCAGCAAAAATACTAACTAAATTCTAGTTAACAGAGGCAAATAACGGGACTCTATAAGCAAATAAGTGAAATTGTCGCGAATGGCTATTCAATGGTATTGAAAATATCTTTATCTTGTGTAATTTTATTGGGTGTTGTTTTAACTGGTTGATTTTTAGAAAAAGCTTGTTGTTTTAGTTGGCTTATTTGTTAATAAGTACTTGCTAAAGTTCGTGTTTCAGCACATATTCAACAGAGCTTTTTTTTAGTAATTAAGTTAAGATGTACTCAATGCTGCGATTCACTGTTCCTTTGTTCAATTGTTTCAAACAGATGAAATGACACAGTGGTTGCAGAGCCAATTAATAGTGTGGAGATACAAGTTTGATAAATGTTTTCCTTGTAGATGATCACGAGCTGGTTCGCACAGGGATACGACGTATTATTGAAGACGTCCGTGGAATGAACGTAGCAGGGGAAGCTGAAAGCGGTGAAGATGCTGCAAAATGGTGTCGTACTAACAATACTGACGTTATTTTGATGGATATGAATATGCCTGGTATTGGTGGCTTAGAAGCAACCAAGAAAATCTTGCGTTTCAACCCTGATGTTAAAATCATCGTTTTAACTGTTCATACGGAAAATCCGTTTCCAACTAAAGTGATGCAAGCTGGAGCTGCTGGTTACCTTACTAAAGGGGCAGGTCCGGATGAAATGGTAAATGCAATTCGAGTGGTCAACAGCGGCCAACGATACATTTCACCAGAAATAGCGCAGCAGATGGCTTTGAGCCAATTCTCGCCTGCGTCTGAAAATCCATTCGCAGACTTATCTGAACGTGAACTTCAAATCATGATGATGATTACCAAAGGTCAGAAAGTGACGGATATTTCAGAACAACTCAATCTAAGTCCTAAAACAGTCAACAGTTACCGCTACCGCTTGTTTAGCAAGCTGGATATCAGTGGCGATGTAGAGCTGACGCATTTAGCAATTAGACATGGAATGTTAGACACTGAGACCCTTTAACACTGAGATCGTATAGTGACTAACTTGTTTGACTCAGTCTCATTCCTCAAGACAGTAACAGAGCAGCCCGGCGTTTATCGAATGTATAACGCCGAGGCTGTTGTTATTTACGTCGGTAAAGCTAAGAACCTCAAAAAACGCCTTTCCAGTTATTTCCGTAAAAAAGTCGACAGTGAAAAAACACGCGCTTTAGTCAGCAATATTGACAAGATCGATGTCACTGTAACGCACACGGAAACAGAAGCGCTCATCCTTGAGCATAACTACATCAAGCAGTACTTGCCTAAATACAACGTACTTTTGCGTGATGATAAGTCGTACCCTTATATTTTTATTAGTGGTCACAAGCACCCTCGTTTGTCGATGCATCGTGGTGCTAAGAAGAAAAAGGGCGAATACTTTGGTCCTTACCCTGATTCCGGCGCTGTGCGTGAGACGCTACACTTAATCCAAAAGATTTTCCCTGCCCGCCAGTGTGAAGATACCGTTTATGCCAACAGAACGCGCCCGTGTTTGATGTATCAGATTGGTCGTTGTGCTGCGCCATGTGTCAGCTCAATCATCTCTGATGAAGAGTACAGTGAGCTTATCGACTATGTTCGTCTATTCCTGCAAGGGAAAGATAAGTTGGTGCTAGAGACGCTCATCGAGAAGATGGACACGGCCAGCCGAGAGCTTCGCTTTGAACAAGCTGCTGCTTTCCGCGATCAAATCCAAGCGATTCGACGTGTGCAAGAACAACAGTATGTATCTGACGACTCTATGGAAGATATGGATGTGTTGGGCTTTGCTCAAGAGAATGGCGTGGCGTGTATTCATATCTTGATGATCCGCCAAGGCAAAGTCTTAGGTAGCCGAAGCCACTTTCCTAAGATTCCAAACAATACGGTACGCGAAGAGGTCTTTTCGAGCTTTTTAAGCCAATACTATCTTGCGCATAATGAAGCGAGAACCATCCCAACGCGTTTAATTCTTAATGCTGATTTGATGGAAGATATCACACCGATTCAAGAAGCCTTGTGTGAAGTTGCGGGTCGTAAGATCCACTTCCATGCCAATCCTTCTGGAACTCGAGGTCGCTATCTTAAATTGTCGAATACCAATGCGTTGACGGCTATTACCACCAAGATTAATCACAAAATGACGATCAATCAGCGCTTTAAAGAGCTTCAAGAAGTGCTGTCGATGGATGCTATCAAGCGCATGGAATGTTTCGATATCAGTCATACCATGGGTGAAAGTACGATTGCGTCTTGTGTGGTGTTCAATCAAGAAGGGCCGGTTAAGCCGGAATATCGTCGTTACAACATTACTGGTATTACCGGTGGTGATGACTACGCGGCCATGGCTCAGGCTCTTGAGAGGCGTTACTCGAAGCAACTTGATGTCGATAAGATCCCAGACATCATTTTTATCGACGGTGGTAAAGGTCAACTTAACCGCGCTCATGAGATTATCTCCCAATATTGGGATGATTGGTCGTTTCGACCTCGAATGATGGGTATAGCCAAAGGGGTTACGCGTAAACCGGGTTTAGAAACCTTGGTTACTCTTGAGGGGGAGGAATTTAACTTACCGAGCGATGCACCAGCGTTACATCTTATCCAGCATATCCGCGATGAAAGTCATAATCACGCGATAGCTGGGCATCGCGCAAAACGTGGTAAAACTCGCCGAACTAGTGCTTTGGAAGGAATCGAAGGGGTAGGACCGAAACGTCGTCAATCTTTGTTGAAATATATGGGTGGCTTACAAGAACTTAAGCGTGCAACTGTCGAAGAAATAGCCAAAGTGCCGGGCATTAGTCATTCTTTGGCAGAAAACATTTATCAAGCATTGAAACAATAGTAAAAATCCCGCACCATTAAAGCGCAATTAATAAGAGCCCAATAATATGCGTTTGAATATACCTAACATTTTGTCCTTACTGAGACTATTTTTGATCCCAGTATTTGTTGTTGTCTTTTACCTACCTTATCAATGGGCTCCTTTTGCTTCTGCGATGGTATTTTGGGTAGCAGGCTTTACTGACTGGCTAGATGGCATGCTGGCTCGTAAGCTCGGACAAACGTCTCGCTTTGGTGCCTTTATTGACCCTGTGGCGGATAAAGTGCTCGTTGCTACGGCTCTTATCCTGATCACTGAGCATTACCATTCGATTTGGATAACAATCCCAGCAGTGACCATGATTGCTCGTGAGATTATCATTTCAGCGCTTCGTGAATGGATGGCTGAAATCGGTAAACGCGCAAGTGTTGCGGTGTCTTGGGTTGGTAAAGTAAAAACCGTTTCTCAAATGTTTGCTCTTTGGGTACTTATCTGGCGATACGACGACTGGATGGTTTGGGTAGGTTATATTGCGCTCTATGTTGCCACCGTTCTTACTTATTGGTCTATGGCGCAGTACTTGATGGCCGCCAAAGATGATTTGTTAGACGAAAAACACCATTAATGAAGAAGCGAGCTGAGGCTCGCTTTTTTGATCTTTAACCTACGGTTAAGTTATCAATAGTGGATATCTAATGTGATATTGATCTCTTTTGGATAACCTACTCACAGTGTGTTTTGCACATTAAGTCAGCTATTTGGCCTCTTTCGTATGAAATCTATTCAAACGAATTAAAAATACAAAAATAATATTGACTCAATCGTCTGAATCCGTAGAATGCATCCCGTACCCAAGAGGATGGCAGTGTGCGATTCGGTTGGAGTTACTAAGGCGCCTTGGCAGAGTGGCTATGCAGCGGATTGCAAATCCGTGGACCTCGGTTCGACTCCGGGAGGCGCCTCCATTATCTCTTTTTTTTAGAAGAGTAATGAAAATGCGATACTAGCTCAGTTGGTAGAGCGCAACCTTGCCAAGGTTGAGGTCATCGGTTCGAACCCGATGTATCGCTCCAAATTTTGTAATGTTGATTGGCGTCAGCATTAAGATGGTGTTTTACTTTTCAGTAATCGGCATCGCAATAAAGAATTGCGTGCCCTGGTGGTGGAATTGGTAGACACAAGGGATTTAAAATCCCTCGGCGTTCGCGCTGTGCCGGTTCAAGTCCGGCCCGGGGCACCATCTATTGAAGTCTACGTCTTAACGGATGTAGCAAATGCGATACTAGCTCAGTTGGTAGAGCGCAACCTTGCCAAGGTTGAGGTCATCGGTTCGAACCCGATGTATCGCTCCAAATTAAAAGCCCGAACAGAAATGTTCGGGCTTTTTGGTTTCTGGTGTTTAGCTTTTACGTGTAATACCAATCACAGTAAGTAAGTGATCAAACATAGCGTAGGAAAAAAGCTTGAGAACAAGGCTGCTCTTCTCGATAAGAAGTTTCGATAAGTAGTTATTCTACAATCAAAAATTCTAACGAAGTTATCGAGGTTTTTAACAAGCTAGGGTGACCAGTTATTTACTACGATTGGTATAAGTACTCTTCTTGTTCGAACCTTCACTCAAAATTTCGCAAGCAAGTTAGTTTTTAAAAGCGAGATTCCTTATGAGCTCGTTCCTTGTGCTATGGAATGACGGAAAGAGGCGATGACCTCAAAATATCTCTAGCAACGTTTATAACCCCACATCGCCCTCGTATTAGGGAATGGCATAGGGGGGAGCGGTAAGCAGCATTATAGTCACCGTACTAGCATTTGTATGTTCAAGTCGCCATCCTCGGGCATGAGGAACGAGTGAACCAGGGGTTTTTAAAGGCAAGATTGATGATTATTACAGCAATTGCTCAATCATTGCTCTTATTTCTTAAGTCATTATTAAAAACTATTGATCGTTCATTTCACTTTATGTTATTTTTCGAACAATCTCGGAATTGCCGATGCTCAAAAAGAGCCGTGATTGCTTCTGGGGGATACGCGTAGTGACCATTCTTGCTGATTGGGACATTACGTAGGGTAGGTATCAGCTAGCCTTTAGCTGATAGACGGGATACTTATGGCGCAATTCGCCATGCTAATGGGAAACCCAACATTGAACACACTAATAACAACATTGCTAATCAGCTCTGCATTTCCAAAAGGGCCAGTTCTTCATAGCTGTCCGATACTGCATAAATGTCCAATTCTTCAAAACAGTAGCATTACTGAACCTTGAGCTCACGCTAACTAATTTCTGCTGTCCTAAGACGGCCTAATTTCGTATTCGTCATTTGACTTATGCGAGCGTACAGCTATATCTCATTTCTAGACAATACGCGTGTTTCACTATGAACTCTCTCCAAATTTAAAGAGGGCTGGTGGGTAATTGCGTGTGATGGAGGTGAGTATGAACACATTCAAGGGGACTTTTATGACTACCGCCTTTGAAGTCGATATCAATACTATCGCAAATTCATTTTCAACTATGGTTCCTATCTTAGAGGGAACGCACGACCTAACACCTGACGCTATTTTGCTAGAGCAAGAACAGCATGAGTCGGATGTTCGTTCTTATCCAAGACGCCTGCCTATTGCTATTAAACGAGCATGTGGCGCTTTAGTTGAAGATACTCGTGGCCAACTCTTTCTCGATTGCTTAGCCGGTGCAGGTACACTTTCTCTGGGTTACAACCACCCTGAGATTAACCAAGCACTTAAAGACCAACTCGATTCAGGTTTGCCATACCAGACTCTTGATATCACGACTCAAGCAAAAGAGACCTTTATCAAGCGAGTTAAAGCTTTTCTTCCTCAAGACTTTTCAACGAACTCGGTTCTTCAATTCTGTGGCCCATCTGGCGCTGATGCTGTGGAAGCGGCTATCAAGCTAGCCAAGCAAACTACAGGTCGTAACACCATGTTTGCTTTCCGTGGTGCTTACCATGGCATGACTAACGGCACTATGGGCATGATGGGTAACCTTGGCACTAAAGAACGTCGTAGCGGCTTAATGTCTGACGTACATTTCATGCCTTTCCCATACAACCTTCGTTGCCCGTTTGGCATTGGTGGTGAGGCGGGTGCTAACGCAAGCATTCGTTACATCGAGCGTATTTTGAATGACGACGAATCTGGCATCATGAAACCTGCCGCGATGATCGTTGAGCCAGTACAAGGTGAGGGCGGTGTGATTCCAGCTCCAGCATCTTGGCTACAAGGTCTACGTCGCATCTGTGATGAGCATGGCATCCTACTGATCTTTGATGAAATTCAGTGTGGTGTGGGTAAAACCGGCCATCGCTTTGCGTTTGAAGAATCAGGTGTTAATCCAGATATTTTGTGCTTGTCTAAAGCGATTGGTGGCGGACTGCCAATGTCGTTGCTTGTGTTCGATAAGAGCATTGATACTTGGAAAGCGGGTGAGCACACCGGCACATTCCGTGGTAATCAGTTGGCAATGGTATCTGGCGCTAAGGCGTTGGAAATCATCGAACGTGATGGTTTGGTTGAGCACGCGAACATCGCAGGCCAATATTTACGTCATGGGCTTGAGAAGATTCAATCTCGCGTGAACTGTATTGCTGAAGTTCGTGGTAAAGGCCTGATGCTTGGCGCTGAGATCAAGCAACCAAATGGTGAGCTTAACAAGTTTGGCGAACCACAATCAGACGGCGAGTTAACTCTAGCGATTCAACGAGCAGCACTAGAGCGTGGCTTGATGGTCGAAAAGGGTGGCCGTGATGGTTCGGTTATTCGCTTCCTTCCACCAATGATTATCTCTTTTGAGCAGATCGACTTTGCACTCCGCGTGATGGAAGAAGCCATCATCGCTGCTGGTGGTGGTTCACAACAAGACCAAGCTTCAAGTGAGCAAACAAACCAAGAATGGAACAAGCATTTCATCCAGACGGGTTTAGGCGGTAGTAACGAATTTGCTAACGTGATGAATCAAACTACTCAAGCGATGAAAGCTGTTTTTGAACAGGTTGAAACCCCTTATTCGGGTTTAGAACCAAAAGTGCTAGAAGCAGCTATCAATGCTGTCGACCTCGATAACAACCAACACGCTTTGGTTGATGTTGTGGATAGCACGGCTGACTTAGTGGCAGCTAACTCTATCTTTGTGCAACACCCAGATTGTATTGCACACCTTCACACGCCTCCTCTTATGGCTTCGGTAGCTGCGGAATCCATTATCGCGGCGTTGAATCAATCAATGGATTCATGGGATCAAGCATCGGCTGCGACTTATGTTGAGCAGCGCGTCGTGGATTGGATGTGTGACAAATACCAACTTGGCGCACAAGCTGACGGCGTTTTCACCAGTGGTGGCACGCAAAGTAACCTAATGGGTTTATTGCTTGCGAGAGACTGGGTTGCCGATAAGTACAATGGTCACTCAATTCAAAAGCTTGGCTTGCCAGAATACGCGAGCAAGCTGCGTATCTTATGTTCAAAGAAATCTCACTTCACGGTTCAAAAGTCTGCATCTCTGCTCGGGTTGGGTGAAGCTGCAGTGTGCTGTGTTGAAACCAATGAAAATGGCACTATCAAGCCTGACTTGCTAGATGCAGAAGTAAAAGCACTTAAAGCTCAAGGGTTGATTCCTTTTGCTGTTGTCGGTACTGCGGGTACAACCGATCACGGTGCTATTGATGACCTTGAAGTGATTGCTGACATCGCAAACCAACAAGACCTTTGGTTCCATGTCGACAGTGCTTATGGCGGCGCTCTTATTTTAAGCAGCCACAAAGCTCGTTTGAAAGGTATCGAAAAAGCGGACTCAGTGAGTGTCGACTTCCACAAGTTGTTCTTCCAAACCATCAGTTGTGGTGCTGTGCTTCTGAAAGACAAAGCGAACTTTAAGTACTTACTGCATCACGCAGATTACTTGAATCGCGAGCACGATGAGCTGCCAAATCTAGTCGATAAGTCTATCGCGACCACCAAGCGTTTCGATGCACTGAAAGTCTTCATGACGATGCAAAGCGTTGGGCCAAAGCAACTGGGTGATATGTACGACCATCTTCTAGAGCAAACGCTAGAAGTGGCAGACCTTATTCAAAACCAAGCTGACTTAGAGCTACTCGCGGAGCCTTCACTATCAACAGTGCTGTTTCGTTCGGTGCCTAGCAATGGGCAATCAGAAGACAGCGCTACGGATTTGGACAAACTGAATCAAACGTTAAGACTGGAAGCGCTGACTCGTGGTGTTGCAGTTCTTGGCGAAACAGTCGTCGACGGTAAAAGCGCGCTGAAATTTACTATCTTAAATCCGTGCTTAACGACATCAGATTTCAATTCTCTAATTAACAAAATTCAAACTCTAGCCACTGAGCTAGCAGAACAACAAGGGTAATTAATACTATGGCTATTCTACAAATTGGTGCAGGCGGCGTTGGTTGGGTTGTTGCACATAAAGCAGCACAAAATAACGAAGTTCTGGGTGATATCACAATCGCTTCTCGTACAATTGCGAAATGTGAAAAAATCATCGAATCTATCAAGGGCAAAAACAACCTTAAAGATTCAACTAAGAAACTAGAAGCACGCTCAGTAGACGCTGACGATGTTGATGCGCTTGTTGCTTTGATTAAAGAAGTTAAGCCGGATCTAGTGATCAACGCTGGTCCTCCTTGGGTAAACATGGCGATCATGGAAGCGTGTTACCAATCGAAAGTCTCTTACCTAGATACATCGGTAGCGGTTGATCTATGTTCTGAAGGCCAACAAGTACCACAAGCTTATGATTGGCAGTGGGGCTACCGTGAGAAGTTCGCTGAAGCGGGCATCACAGGTATTCTTGGTGCTGGTTTCGATCCTGGTGTGGTATCAATCTTTGCTGCGTACGCCGTTAAGCACTTATTCGATGAGATTGACTCAATTGATGTAATGGACGTGAATGCCGGCGACCACGGCAAGAAGTTTGCGACAAACTTTGACCCAGAAACCAACATGCTTGAGATCCAAGGCGATTCTTTCTACTGGGAAAATGAAGAGTGGAAACAAGTACCTTGTCACTCTCGTATGCTTGAGTTTGAATTCCCGAACTGTGGTTCTCACAAAGTTTACTCAATGGCGCACGATGAAGTTCGTTCAATGAAAGAGTTCATCCCAGCTAAGCGTATCGAATTTTGGATGGGCTTTGGTGATGCATACCTGAACTACTTCAATTGCATGCGTGATATCGGCCTTCTAAGCCCAGATCCGCTAACATTGCACGATGGCACTGTGGTTCAGCCTCTACATGTTCTTAAAGCACTATTACCAGATCCAACCTCTTTAGCTCCAGGTTACACAGGTTTAACGTGTATCGGTACTTGGGTTCAAGGTAAGAAAGACGGTAAAGAGCGCAGCGTATTTATCTACAATAACGCAGACCACGAAGTGGCTTACGAAGACGTAGAGCACCAAGCGATTTCTTACACAACCGGTGTACCAGCGATTACTGCTGCACTTCAGTTCTTCCGTGGTGAATGGGCTGATAAAGGCGTATTCAACATGGAACAGCTAAACCCAGACCCGTTCCTAGCAACGATGCCTGAGATCGGTCTAGATTGGCACGTTCAAGAGCTAGAGCCGACAGCCGGTTTACCTCTGATCCATACTTTGAAGTAATTCTGGCTCTTTGCCCTCGTTGCGTTGTCCATCGTGCTCATTTACATTTGTAAACTCCGTGCGATGTCCTAGCTACAAGGGCAAAGTTCTGCGAATGACAAGAACGTATAATTACAAGCCGATGCATCAGCGTCGGCTTTGTTCGATTATCATGTGCCTTCGTGAACTCGAGGGCCGCAAGGTATTAACATGCAAAACAACGAACTAAAAACGCCTTATTTCATGATCAACGAAGAGAAGTTGATTGCGAATTTAGAGATAGCCAAGCAGCTGAAAGAGATTTCAGGTGTGAAGTTGGTATTGGCACTCAAGTGTTTCTCTACATGGGGTGTGTTTGACATCATCAAACCTTACCTCGATGGCACGACCAGCTCTGGTCCATACGAAGTAAAACTTGGCCACGAAACCTTTGGTGGTGAAACGCATGCTTACAGTGTGGGTTACAGCGAAGATGACGTGAGAGAAGTTGCTGATATCTGCGACAAGATGATCTTCAATTCACAAAGCCAGTTCGCGGCGTACCGACATATCGTTGAAGGTAAGGCTTCGCTGGGTTTGCGTTTAAACCCAGGCGTGAGCTATGCAGGGCAAGACTTAGCAAACCCTGCGCGTCAGTACTCTCGTTTGGGTGTGCAAGCTGATCACATCAAGCCTGAGATCTTCGATGAGATCAATGGTGTGATGTTCCACATGAACTGTGAGAACAAAGACGTCGATGCATTTATCGGCCTGCTTGATTCAATTTCAGAACAGTTTGGTGAGCACTTAGATAAGTTGGACTGGGTGAGCATGGGCGGTGGTGTGTTCTTCACATGGCCGGGCTATGACATCGAGAAACTGGGCCTTGCGCTAAAAGCCTTCTCTGAAAAGCACGGCGTGCAGATGTACCTTGAACCGGGTGAAGCCATCATTACTAAGACGACTGACTTAGTTGTGACTGTGGTTGATATCGTAGAGAACGTGAAGAAAACGGCAATTGTCGATTCGGCAACCGAAGCTCATCGCCTTGACACGCTTATCTACAACGAGCCTGCATCGGTATTGGAAGCGTCTGAACACGGAAGTCATGACTACGTGATTGGTTCGTGTTCATGTCTGGCGGGCGATCAATTCTGCGAAGCGAGCTTTGACGAGCCGCTGAAGATTGGCCAAAAGCTGCACCTATTGGATAGTGCAGGTTATACCATGGTGAAACTGAACTGGTTCAATGGGCTAAAGATGCCATCGATTTATTGCGAGCGCAGCAATGGCGAAATTCAAAAACTGAATGAATTTGGCTATGAAGACTTCAAGCGTTCTCTGTCACAATGGTCAGTTCAATAACTGAGTCATCGCTTCAGAATAATAAAAAGAGCAGCCAATGAGCTGCTCTTTTTGTTTTCCTTTAAAACTAGTTAAATGGCTTAACTAATCTAATCAGAGGAGAAGGGGGGTTACTTGGATCTATAATCGTTTCCAGAGCCTCTTCGAAATCAATGATCAAACCATCATAGGCAGTGTTAATTTTGTGTGCGTCTGGGGTGTTCGTCCAGTAAGGCTCATTGGTTGTCGTAGGGAAATGTGTAAGGTTAATGGCCGGTTTAGTGCAGCGATACTCAACGATTGAACTGAGTTCTTTGATATTTGGCAAGCGAAAGCCCGTTTGACTAGCAATCGTCGTCAGGCTTGTATCTTTAGTTGCATTGAGTGCATCTTGCCAGCTTTTGTACTTAAGCGCTGTTCCATCACACGTACCTTTTACCGAGCTGTAGCTCTCACCTAAGTTGCATTTAGACCAAAGTAAATTAGTGGTAACGTCCAATAATGTGCCATCTTTACGGTCAATAAACTGCCCATCTTTAATAGAAGCTGGCTGTGTCGTTACACACGTTTGTGCCAATACGTTACCGCACAGTAAGGCGGTCAGAGCCCCTAAGCATATATGGAATTTCATTAATCTAAGCCTCCGCTCACAGCGACAATACCCGCAGAGCTAAAAATGTTTTTATTGCAAAGCTTTAGTTCACCCGTTGTCGTATCAACGCATCGCACGCTACCATTTTGTTTTACTGAGCTTGTTTTTGTAAAAATCTTGCTACCTAGGTTAGGGAAGAAGTCCACGCCATTTGATGGCTTGCTGCCCACATTGAAGTTAATGAATGAACGTGCCTCAATAGGAGAGGGCAGACGCCAATCGGTAATACCACAGATGGCATAACTGTTTAGGGCATTAATATAGCTACTGGTATTACAATAGCGGTTGCCTGACTTGTCATTGGGATAAGCGCATTGAGAAGATATTGGTCCTTCATTGTACAGGAGGTCGTTAGGCGCCCCTGCATAACCGCCATTGGTGGTTGCATCGGAGTCATACCAAGTGTAGGTGTATGAAGCACTTCGCCAAGAGCTTGATTCCGCTCCCCAAAGGTAAGGGTTTGCGTTGGCATCTAGCTTGTGTTTTTTCACCCAATCTTCGATGGCGCTTGTCGTAGGCAGAGCTTTAGCGGCTTGTTTGTTTTCAATATACAAACCTGTGCGTTCATCTTTTACACAACGCCAGCTAGAGGCTGATGAACTTACTGGATTAGCATTCGCATCAATCTTGGTGTAGCGGAATCCATATGCACCATCAGAGTGTTCGCTTCCATCCGTTTTATCTAAACCAAAATCGGCATCTTGATTCGGGTGTGTTGCTGGTGGAGTGACGCTGTCGTAAGCTGTGCCATCGAAATAGGTAACATAACCAGTATCGTTGAAGCTTTTCTGTCCGGGTATATAGAACGCAAGCGAGTTTTTCTTAGCATCGATAGCCGCGTTTCCTGCGCTAGCGATAGTGTAGATGACGGATTCTCCGCCTTCATTGAAGCTGTCAGCAATCGCAGAAAACTTGATGCTTGTTGAAAGGGTTTCAGCGGGTATCTTGATACTTGAACCAGCGATATCAACGCTAAAGTCTTTAGCGGTGGCGATGCCCGTTTGAGCGAGAGTCAGCGTAACGTCTTTAGAGGTGTAGTGGCTTAGTTCCACTTTTTGAATAATGCTGTCGCCCTCTACAACGGTACTTAACCCTTTGTTAAATCTTACCGTGGGCTGAACATCACTATCATTGATGGTGATTGTAGTTTGTTTGTTAGACAGTGTGTAATTTTCACTGTTGTTAATGCTAATGGTGTAGTGAAAGGTCTTGTTCCCTTCGTATAGATTATTATGGATAAGGTTTAGTGGAAGAACTGCACTGGTTGCACCTGCCGAAACTTTGACGTTTTGAGCAGAGATAGCGTCGTAGTTTTTGAACATACCAGTAGAGCGTGTCGTGATATCACTAGTAGTGATAGCTAGACTGATCTCTTGACTTAAGGCTTTGGAAAAAGAAACGGTAATTGACTCTGTCTTCGACCCTGATTGTGGTTCAGAAAACGAAACACTTTTAGGGATGCTAACGCTAATCTTGGATGATGAAGCAGACGTTGTTTTACTATTATTTTCATGACCGCTTTTACAGCCACTGAATAGCGTTATGAGAAGGATTACTGAGATGGTATTGAGCTGCCAACTCGACCTATTTCTTTCCATGTTTTAACCTAAGCCACTAAATTGTATAAGATAATATATGGTAACAAAAATATTATACGAATGCCTGAATTCATATGGTTAAGTTATGTATTTCGGGTGTTTTTATATGGTTTTTTGTAAGTTATGTAAGAGAGGGGCTTTCTGGAGGGGATCCTCCCAATGATGAATTTATCATCAGGAGGCTAAGATTATTAACTCTCAATCATCACTCGAGTATCTTCACTGAGCGTTTCTAATTCATTTACGACATCATCAATCAAGACTTCAATTGGCAACTTCACGGCGATCTTGGAAGTAAATAGGCTTGAGCTAACACCACCGCCCCCAGCGATAAACACTCGGTGGCAATCCATATCTAGAATGCTAATCCCTTGTCTGTCTAGTACATGTGTCACTTCGTTGACGATGCCTGCTCGGTCGTTAGAGTCGAGTCGTAAGTGATGTATTGTGTCTTGTGCGTTGTGAGTGTGGTCTGAATCAACAAACTGCACGATCAAGTCAGCATTGGCACTGAAAGCATCCTTAACAATTGATTCGTTGATGGCAGGAAGTTGAATCTTTAATACGCCTGCAACTTGATCTTCAATAAAGTTAACTTTACTGATGAGCCATTTTCCGTCGTTTTCGTGAGTAACCGCAGCAAGTTGCTTGATTGTTGCTGGTGATGCTTGTCCGATAAAGTTTACGATAAATGTACTGTTCATATCAGCCCCCAAAGTCTCAATTGTTCGTTGCTAATTAAATATTTGATATCACGCGATAAAGTTCTTTAATTTCAGTGTAGAAGGTTACATCGAACAATGTTTGACCTGTGTCAATTTTTGAAACTAAGCTGTGATGCAAAAAAAGAGAATGAAGAGTAGGGCACAAAAAAGCGGCTAGAGAGCCGCTTTTAGAAGAGTTATCGCTTTTATTTGAAATGCAGCAACTTAGAGTTCAAAGACTGGAAGCCGATTTAAAACGTTACTTTAAAGTTCATACCAACAAACTGAGAGTCGTATGTTGCCCCTGCATCGTAGGCGAATCGGGCTGCGTCTTTGTTATCCCACCAAGGGTTAGTATTTAGATTAACTTCTGCGTCACCACCCCATGCATCACTTACCCAGTAGTGGATATGGCCAACAGGGTTGAGGAAGAATAACGAAACATCACCCATGGTTTGAGAGCCCATCACTTCGCCACCTGAAGCAACAATGTCTTGCTCTGCTTCTAGCATCATTTCACCGACAACAGCCCCAAAGAATGGTGTAATAAAGATATCTTGCCATGACGGTACTTCAGCAAACGCTTCTACGCCGTATTCCCAGAAAAATGTCGACATTGTCCAAGAGTATAAGAAAGACTCAAACTCGTCATAACCAGCATGTCGAGCTGCGGTGTAGTAAACACCACCGAAATACGGATGCATTACGTAGTTTAGGAAGTGTTCATCACGGTCCCATACAGGGCCTTCAGAAACATTATCTTTCCATTTTTTACCGAGTGAGCTGATATCACGTTGGTCATCATCCCACTTAGTGATACTTTCAGGTAATAGAGTCATTAGACCTACTGTAGCGACACTTAAGCCAAGAATGGTGTAAGTTTGACCCATTAGGTAATCCCAATCTTTCTCTTGACTAACCAACAGATATTCTGGCTGTTGGGTTGAGAGGTCGTACTCTTCACTCGATTCGCTTAGTGAGTAATTGTTACTAGGCTTATAGGTGTACAAGCTTTCATTAACACAGTAATCTTGAGCACATTCATCCGAATAAGAAAGGTTGATTGGCTGGTCGAAGTCGTATTGGCTTGCAACCGAGTTAACTGACATTAGCATTGAAAATGCAGCAGTAACCTTCGTTAGTAACGGTGATTTGGCCACAAGGGTCTCCATGAGAAGTTAATAATTGATCCGAGTCACAATTATCTATTAAATGCTTAGTTTAGGGAACTAATAATTTATTGCTTTTCCTAAGAAAACCTTAGATTTTGCATTAGTAATATTTGTGAAAAGGTGAATGACTCAAACTCAACCTCAACCTTAGACTAGTTTGTAAATAATGCCGTGTCTTTTAATGGCCACAAGGGATATAAATATGACGAAAATCGCAATGTTAAGCACTGGTGAAGAAGTTCTTCATGGGGACATTGTCGACACAAATGCAGCTTGGATGTCTGCTGAGTTTTATCAGCACGGCTTTGCTTTGGCTAAACGTTCAACTGTGGGCGACCAAATGAACGCTCTGGTCGAAGAACTGCTGATGCTGAGCTTCAACTATGATGTGGTTATCGTCAATGGTGGTTTGGGGCCGACAACTGATGATATGAGTGCGGCTGCTGCGGCTGCGGCCTCAGATCAAAAGCTTGCTATGTTCCCTGAGTGGTTGACTCGTATGGAAGAGATGTTCTCTGGACGCGGCATGCCGATGCCTGACAGTAACCTTAAGCAAGCTTTATTACCCGCGAGTTCAGAGATTGTTGATAATCCTGTGGGTACGGCTTGCGGCTTCAAGCTGAAAATCAACGATGCGACTTTCTATTTCACTCCAGGTGTACCGAGTGAATTCAAACGTATGGTTACGTTTGAGATTCTTCCTGACTTGTCGCGTACCTATCCTCAAGTGGTTGCCTCTGAATGCAGTCGATTGTTTACGTTTGGTTTGTCTGAATCGGGTATCTCGGATGTGTTAGACCAGCTTAAGCTTCCAGCAGGCTATGAACTTGGCTACCGCTCTTATCTGCCTTTTATTGAGGTCAAACTGTTTGGTCCTAAGGCAGACTTAGAAACTCGCGTTAAGCTTCTGCAAATGGTTTACAAGCTGCTAGAGAGTAATGTCGTGAGCGTTGATGAGCCAATGATTGACCATATTGGACACATCATGGCGGAAAAAAAGAAGACGTTATCTGTATCTGAAGTGTCGACCAAAGGCGCCCTGTCAGCGTGGCTGCAATTGAATGAGCAGGTTGAAGACTGCTTTGGGCATTCATGGGTCATGGCTGAGCCAAAAGAGAGCGAACTTGAAAAGAGTGATCCATTAGCCGCAACCTTTGCACTGGCTGGCGCTACAAGAGAGAAGTGCGGTACAGAACTGGCTTTGGTTACTGGTAAGATAGAAGGCAACACATTTAGCGTCGCATTGTCGACTGAAGCAGGAGAGTGGGGACAGGTGCTTGAGTTTTATCGTCAGTACTCACGCGAAGACCAACGCAACGTGATTAAGACCGTTGCCGCCGATATGCTGAGAAGGCATCTAGACAACAAACCGATGTTTGGTACTTACTCTTCAGTTAAGCGATTGAAAGATATGTTTATTCCTAAAGCGGTATTATAGAACCAAGTCAACGCTATAAAGTCCAAGTTAAAGCTATAAAGCCCAAGTTAAAGCTATAAAGCTATAAAGCTATATATGTAATAAATCATATACATCAATAAAGCCGAGTTGGTGCAATAAGCGAGTTATCTTATTGAGCCAACATGAAATACAAAAAGGGCCTGATAATGAAGATTATCGGGCCCTTAAATTTTTAAGCTTTTCTGTTAACGATTCAACATTGTACTAATCGCGCTAAGTATAAGATCTAAGTACAAGTATTAAGCACTTTTTTGCTTATTTCTATGAATAACGTTACTCAGCGATAGTTCAGTTTTTGCTTTACAGATACAAGGTAATATTTCATTGCCTTGCGTGTAAGCCATAGCAAAACCAACGTACTCGACTTCACCAGAATCCAATATACAGCGGCAAGCGCCACAGTGGCCATCTCGGCAGTTGTATTCTGGCTCTAACCCGGCTTGTTCCATTGTTTCCAATAGAGTATTTGAAGGGTTAGATTCAATAGAAGTCAGCTTGTTGATTTTGATTGTTGGCATTACAGCTCAAACCCTTCAAAGTCGTCAGCATTTACTTCGTTGTCGATTTGGCCAACTAGGTAAGAACTGATTTCAGCTTCTTGTGGAGCAACTTGAACATTATCTGAAGACAACCAAGCGTTGATCCATGGAATTGGGTTCGACGTTGCTTCTGGGTAAGCCGTACCTAGACCAACAGCCTGCATACGGATGTTAGTAATGTACTCAACGTATTGGCATAGAATATCTTTGTTTAGACCAATCATAGAGCCATCTTTGAATAGGTATTCTGCCCACTCTTTTTCTTGCTCAGCCGCTTCTTTGAATAGGTCGAAACACTCTTGCTTACACTCTTCAGCGATCTGCATGAATTCGAAGTCATCTTGGCCATTACGTAGCAAGTTGATCATGTGCTGTGTACCAGTAAGGTGAAGTGCTTCATCACGAGCGATTAGCTTGATGATCTTCGCATTACCTTCCATTAGCTCACGCTCAGCGAATGCGAATGAACATGCAAAACTCACGTAGAAACGAATCGCTTCCAGTGCGTTTACAGACATTAGACATACGTAAAGCTTTTTCTTCAGGTCATGAAGTGAAATCTTAACGTCTTCGCCGTTGATGTTGTGGTTGCCTTCACCGTAGCGGTGGTAGTCAGCCGTTAGCTTGATTAGATCATCGTAGTAAAATGCGATGTCTTTAGCGCGCTTCAGGATCTCTTCGTTTTCAACAATATCGTCGAATACTACGCCTGGATCATTTACGATGTTACGGATGATGTGCGTGTAAGAACGAGAGTGAATCGTTTCAGAGAATGACCATGTCTCAATCCAAGTTTCAACTTCTGGTAGTGATACCAATGGAAGTAGGGCAACGTTAGGGCTGCGGCCTTGGATAGAATCTAGAAGCGTTTGGTACTTCAAGTTAGAGATGAAGATGTGCTTTTCATGCTCAGGAAGCTTGTTGTAGTCGATACGGTCGCTAGACACGTCGACTTCTTCTGGACGCCAGAAGAAAGAAAGCTGCTTCTCGATAAGCTTTTCAAAGATTTCAAATTTTTGTTGGTCGTAACGTGCAACGTTTACCGACTGACCCAAGAACATCGGTTCTTTTAGTTGGTCATTTTTTTGTTGAGAAAAAGTACTGTAAGCCATAAATGCCTCAAATCTTTTAAAGACCCCGCAATAAAACGGACCCTGTTAATGCTTTAAACCCAGAGAAGATAGCTCTTCTCTGGGGTCTTAATATTTATTGCGGTTTAGATCTTACAACCGCCGCCTTCACAATCTTCTTCCGGCACCTGAACTGCATCGCCTTGGTCATCTTTAGCACCATCACGAGTGTTATGGTAGTAAAGGGTCTTAACACCATACTTGTACGCTGTCAGTAGGTCTTGAAGCAGCTTCTTCATTGGTACTTTACCGCTGTCGTAAACACTTGGATCATAGTTAGTGTTTGCAGAGATAGCTTGGTCAACGAATTTTTGCATGATACCCACTAAGTGCAAGTAACCATCGTTATTACCAATGTTCCAAAGTAGCTCGTAGTTCTCTTTAAGATTTAGGAAATCTGGAACAACTTGCTTCAGGATACCGTCTTTCGATGCTTTTACAGATACGTAACCACGTGGTGGCTCGATACCGTTAGTGGCGTTCGAGATTTGAGACGATGTCTCAGAAGGCATAAGCGCTGTTAGCGTCGAGTTACGCAGACCGTGCTCCATAATCTCTTCACGTAGAGAATCCCAATCGTAGTGCAGTGGCTCTTCACATACTAAGTCGATATCTTTTTTGTAAGTATCGATTGGCAGTAGACCTTTCGCGTAGTTGGTCTCGTGGAAAGATGGGCAACGACCTTGCTCTTTAGCTAGTTCAACAGACGCTTTTAGCAAGTGGTATTGAATCGCTTCAAAAGTACGGTGAGTCAGGCCATTTGCGCTGCCATCAGAGTACTTAACACCATTCTTCGCCAGGTAGTATGCGTAGTTGATAACACCCACACCTAGAGTACGACGGTTCATTGTCGACTTGTATGCCGCTGGAAGCGGGTAATCTTGGTAATCAAGAAGTGCGTCTAGAGCACGAACAACCAGCTCAGAAAGCTCTGCTAGGTCGTCAAGTTCATTGATTGCGCCAAGGTTGAATGCGGAAAGCGTACACAGTGCAATTTCGCCTTCGTCGTCTTCTACATTAGAAAGCGGCTTAGTTGGTAGCGCGATTTCTAGACATAGGTTCGATTGACGAACAGGGGCAACTTCAGAATCAAACGGGCTGTGTGTATTACAGTGGTCAACGTTCTGAATGTAGATACGACCAGTAGAAGCACGCTCTTGCATTAGCAGAGAGAATAGCTCAACAGCTTTTACTGTTTCACGCTTCACTGATGGGTCGTTTTCGTACTTAACGTACAGCTCTTCAAAACGGTCTTGGTTTTCGAAGAACGCATCGTAAAGGCCAGGTACGTCAGAAGGTGAGAACAGGCTGATGTTGCCACCTTGAACAAGACGAGAGTACATAAGCTTGTTCAGCTGCACACCGTAGTCCATATGACGAACACGGTTCTCTTCAACACCACGGTTGTTTTTCAGTACTAATAGAGACTGAACTTCACCGTGCCATAGTGGGTAGAACACGGTTGCTGCACCGCCACGAACACCACCTTGAGAACAACATTTCACTGCTGTTTGGAAGTATTTGTAGAAAGGGATACAGCCAGTGTGGAACGCTTCACCACCACGAATTTCAGAACCAAGCGCACGGATACGACCTGCGTTGATACCAATACCAGCACGCTGAGATACGTAACGAACAATAGAGCTTGCTGTTGCGTTGATAGAGTCAAGGCTGTCACCACACTCAATCAGTACACATGAACTGAATTGACGAGTAGGCGTACGTACACCAGACATAATTGGTGTAGGTAGAGAAATCTTAAACGTAGACGAGGCGTCGTAAAAACGTTTGATGTAATCCAGACGAGTTGATTTCGGGTATTTACCGAATAAACAAGCAGCAACTAGAATGTAAAGGAACTGAGCACTCTCGTAGATTTCTTTTGTTACACGGTTTTGCACGAAGTATTTACCTTCAAGCTGCTTGACCGCTGCATAAGAGAAGTCTAAGTCACGCTTGTGGTCGATATACGCGTCAAGCTCGTCAAACTCAGCTTTCGTGTAGTCTTCCATTAGGTGGCTATCGTATTTACCCATATCAACCAGTTTTGCAACGTGGTCATATAGAGCCGGTGGCTCGTACTCGCCGTACGCTTTTTTACGTAGATGGAATACTGACAGACGTGCTGCTAGATATTGGTAATCAGGAGTCTCTTCAGAGATTAAATCCGCTGCTGATTTGATGATTGTCTCATGGATGTCAGTCGTGGTGATGCCATCGTAAAACTGAATGTGAGCTTTCAATTCTACTTGTGATACAGAAACATTGTGCAAGCCTTCAGCTGCCCATGTGATCACTCGATGGATTTTCTCTAAATCGATTGTTTCTTTGCGCCCGTTACGTTTGGTAACAGTAAGTTGTTGGTTCATTCTGCTTAATTTCCCTAACAAAACTGAACAAAGCCGTGTTTTTGTGTATTTCTGTGTAATTTTTGTAAATTACGTTTCGGCTTTGTGATCTTGGTCTACCCATACATTGTAGTTCAAACACAACATATAGGGGTCATTTGTTTGTTGGGTTACAAGATAGTGCTACAGCTTATATTTTTCAAGGTAAAGAAATGGGAGTGCTTGTGGATAAGTGGTGGATTGAAAAAAAACTGTAAGTGACCACTAACTGACGAGGTTCGATGTGACTTGATTGTATAAAAATAGCCTTTTAAGGTTGCTTTATTTTTGCGCACACATAAAAAAAAATCCCTTGATCTTTGAGCAAAATGGGCAATGGATTTTGGATGATTAAAATTAAATCTAGGTGGTCAAAATGGAAGCGAGCGCACGATATTTAGACTGAAAAGAGTCGCAAAGTTATGTTAATTACAACTCTTTTCAATCGTCTTTTTCTAAAAGGTTTGAAGGTGGGGATACTAATAGTTATTGGGCGAGATTTTGCGTGTGGACTATGTAGTTAACATTTACATTTGTGCCCAAACGGTAAGTATCCGTTAACGGGTTGTAGTGCAGTCCTGTAATCCCCAATTCTTGCAGCGGAGTGTTGTCTATCATCTTGATAAGTTCAGCTGGGCGAATGAACTTTTCGTGGTCGTGAGTACCTTCTGGAACAATCTTAAGTAGCTTTTCTGCACCTACTATAGCGAATAGGTAAGACTTAAAGTTGCGGTTCAATGTCGAAAAGAACACGTGGCCGCCCGGTTTAACTAGTTTTGAACAAGCCGAGATAACCGATTGTGGGTCAGGGACGTGTTCCAACATTTCCATGCACGTCACCACATCGTAAGTTTGTGGGTTTTGCTCAGCATGGTCTTCAATGGTGCTTTGAATGTAATCGAGCTTGGTGCCGGTTTCTAATGCATGCAGACGAGCGACTTCTAGCGGTTCTTTACCCATATCTAAACCAGTGACTAGCGCACCTTCAACGGCCATGCTCTCAGCCAAAATACCGCCGCCGCAGCCAACATCGAGGACTTTCTTGGCAAATAGGCCTTCGGTTTTCTCTAGCACGTAATTTAGGCGCAGTGGGTTGATTTGATGTAGTGGCTTAAACTCGCCTTCTAGATCCCACCAGCGCGACGCCATGTCTTCGAATTTTTTGATTTCTGCTGGGTCTACGTTCTGTGATTTAGTCATAATCGGCATTTCCAAGTTAAATAATGCATCCATGAAATTGCAGGCATTATAACTTGCCTTTTCCTGCTGACCAGAAGATCTACAATTTTGCTAGTTTATTGAGTGTAAAGTGACCATGTTTCAGCAAGATATGACGCTGAGGTGCAATTTCTCATCAATAGATTGGCTACAAGGGTCACAAGATGGTAAAAGGAGAGGGAAAGTGATGCCTCCGTAGGTAAATTTGTGTTATATTTTTCGGTCTTATACGTATTCAAAAATACGATCTGACTATAGAGGGAAAATGGCTCTATGAGCGATCTAGCGAAAGAGATCACGCCCGTAAATATTGAAGATGAGCTTAGAGGTTCATACCTAGACTACGCGATGTCCGTCATCGTTGGTCGTGCCCTTCCAGATGTGCGTGATGGCCTAAAACCAGTACACCGCCGCGTTTTGTTCGCGATGAATGTATTAGGTAATGATTGGAACAAAGCATATAAAAAGTCTGCTCGTGTAGTAGGCGATGTAATCGGTAAATATCACCCACACGGTGATAGTGCGGTATACGAGTCAATTGTTCGTATGGCTCAGCCGTTTTCATTACGCTATATGTTAGTCGATGGCCAAGGTAACTTTGGTTCGGTTGACGGCGATTCAGCTGCGGCAATGCGTTATACCGAAGTTCGTATGTCAAAAATAGCTGGTGAGCTATTAACAGATCTTGATAAAGATACGGTTGACTTCGTTCCTAACTATGATGGAACCGAGCAAATACCAGCAGTTTTACCAACAAAAATACCAAACCTATTGGTTAACGGTGCTTCTGGTATCGCAGTAGGTATGGCTACCAACATCCCGCCGCATAACTTAGGCGAAGTTGTTGATGGCTGTTTAGCATTTATCAATAATGAAGATATCACTATTGATGAGCTAATGGACTACATCCCGGGTCCAGACTTCCCGACAGCAGCATTAATCAGTGGCCGTAAGGGCATTGTCGATGCATATAAGACTGGCCGAGGCAAAGTCTACATGCGCTCGAGAGCTGAAATTGAAACGGAGAAGAACGGTAAAGAAACTATTATCGTTACTGAAATTCCGTATCAAGTGAACAAAGCTCGTCTGATCGAGAAGATTGCTGAACTTGTAAAAGACAAGAAAGTTGAAGGCATCAGTGCACTGCGTGACGAATCTGATAAAGATGGTATGCGTATTGTTATTGAATGTAAGCGTGATGCTGTCGGTGAAGTTGTACTAAACAATCTTTACTCACAAACTCAGCTGCAAACAACTTTCGGCATCAACATGGTTGCTCTGAACAACGGCCAACCACAACTTTTCAACATTAAAGATATGTTGAAGTGTTTTGTTGATCACCGTCGTGAAGTTGTGACACGTCGTACTATCTTCGAATTGAAGAAAGCGCGCGACCGTGCACATATCTTGGAAGCTCTATCTTTAGCGCTTGCAAACATTGATGAAATCATTGAACTGATCAAGAACGCACCAACACCAGCAGAAGCTAAAGTTGGTCTAGTATCTCGTGGTTGGGATCTTGGTAACGTTGCATCAATGCTTGAACGTGCTGGTACTGATGCAGCTCGTCCAGATTGGCTTGAAGACCAATACGGTATCCGTGATGGTCAATACTTCCTAACGGAAACTCAAGCGCAAGCTATTCTAGAACTTCGTCTTCACCGCCTAACTGGCCTTGAGCACGAGAAGATTCTAGACGAATACAAAGCACTTCTAGAAGAGATCGCTGAGCTAATGCATATCCTTGCAAGCACTGAGCGTTTGATGGAAGTGATCCGTGAAGAACTTGAAGCAGTACGTGATATCTATGGCGACGAACGTCGTACAGAAATCACAGCAGCGGTTCATGACATCGACATGGAAGAGCTAATCGCTCAAGAAGACGTGGTAGTAACGCTTTCTAACGCAGGTTACGTTAAGTACCAAATCCTAAGCGACTACGAAGCTCAGCGTCGTGGTGGTAAAGGTAAGAGTGCAACTAAGATGAAAGATGAGGATTACATTGAGCGTCTGCTTGTTGCTAATACTCACGATAACATCTTATGTTTCTCTACTCGTGGTAAGACGTACCGCCTGAAAGTTTACCAACTGCCTCAAGCAAGCCGCACCGCTCGTGGTAAGCCTATCGTTAACATTCTTCCTCTAGAAGAAGGTGAGCGTATTACGGCTATCCTGCCTGTTTCTGAATTCTCAAACGAGAAATTCATCTTCATGGCAACAGGCGACGGTACAGTTAAGAAGACATCACTGGATCAATTCGCAAATGTACGTGCTAACGGCCTAATCGCAGTTAACCTACGTGACGATGATTCACTGATTGGCGTTGATATTACTGATGGTAATAGCGACATCATGCTGTTCTCTAAATCGGGCAAAGTTGTTCGCTTTAACGAGGACAAAGTACGTCCAATGGGTCGTACTGCCTCTGGTGTTCGTGGTATGAAGCTCCCAGAAGACGATCAAGTGGTTTCACTGATTGTTCCTTCAAACGAAGGCGATATCCTAACTGTGACTCAAAACGGTTACGGTAAGCGTACTGAGCTGGCTGAATACCCAACGAAAGGCCGTGCAACGCAAGGTGTAGTATCTATCAAAGTCTCTGATCGTAATGGCCCAGTAGTTGGTGCTGTTCAGGTTGAAGAAGGCGATGAAATGATGATGATCACCGACGCAGGTACACTAGTACGTACTCGCGTAGCGGAAGTTAGCCAAGTTGGTCGTAACACTCAAGGTGTGACACTGATTCGTACTGCTGAAGACGAGAATGTTGTAGGTCTACAACGTATCGATGAAGTAGAAGAAGCTGAGATTGTTGAAGGCGAAGAAACTGAAGAAGTAAATGCTGAAACTATTGACGCAGAAGGAACAGTTGTTTCTGAATCAAGTGAAGAGCAAGCATCTGATGCTTCTGACTCTGAAAGTGATAGCGAGCAAGACACTGAGTAATCTCGATTACGCTAAGTAATTAAGCTTACCAATGAAAAAACCGAGCCCAAGTGCTCGGTTTTTTATTGCCTGTCATTTCACTCTTTTTCTCTTCTCTTCTCTTCTCTTCTCATTTGGCTTATGGCTTGGGTCTGAGCTCCAACTTTATTCCGTTGCTTTTATGCAAAAGTTTGATCACTAAATCTCGAACGCTAAACTTTGATCAATAACGAGGCAGGGCGAAAACGATAGAGTAGAGATAGATCTAAATCTAAATAAAAGGGATATGGAATGGATATCTGGTTGTTGGTTGCGTTGGTACTCATGAGTTTGTTTTTGATTGTGGTTATTATTGCAGCGAACAAAAACAGCGGTCATCTAAAAGGGAATGTGTTGATTTCGCTTATTGCTGTGGCTTTGAGCGTACTTGTCTGGTCTCAACTGAAACAAGAGATACCTCAACTTCCTATAGATGATAACAATAGTTACACGGCAACGGATTTCCAAGATGAGCTTCAGCAAAGCCTTGAGCAAGACCCGAATCAATCCGATTTGTGGTTTAAGCTTGGTGGTGTGTATATGCAGAAAGGGGAGTTTGATGCAGCGTTCACCTGTTACGACTACGCGATTCGCTTAGATCCTCAAGCACATTCTGGCCTCTATGCTGCCAAAGCAACCGCTCTTTATTACCTCAGCTCTCAAGCGATGAGCGATGACGTGAATACGCTATTGGATCACTCAATGCAGCTTGATCCCAATGATCGTACGGCATTGATGCTGATTGCGACCGATCACTTCATTAGTATGCGCTATCAACAAGCGATTGATGCGTGGACTCAAATTCTCGATTCCAATCAAAAGGGGATTGATCGCGTTTCGATTATTCACTCGATCAATCAAGCCAAGCAGATGATCCGCTAGGCTTGGTCAATAGGCTATTCTCCCTGATTGGCTTTTGAAGCGATTTGTCTTTGAAACGATTAGCCTCTAAAGCCATTAATCTCTCAAGTTATTGGCTATCTAGCATCTCTGTTAACCCACCTGCGTTATGGATTTGAGTAAACCCTTGAGCACGCAAGAACTGATAAGCTTGCCCTGAACGATTACCACTGCGGCAATACAGAACGACCAGTTGGTCTTTCTCTATATCGGCGAAGTGAGTAGCCACTTCAGAAAGAGGGTAGTTGATGGCGTTATCTAGATGCCCTTGTTCGAACTCTTCAGGTGTTCTGACATCAACGACTAATGCGCCTTTCTCTATTAATTCCCACCCTGTTTCTGCACGCTCAGAGGCGTGAACGCCTGAACTGAGTAGTGCAATACATAATGCCGAAAGCGAAAGTAGGGTTCTCATTCTTGATTCCTTAAATTGGCGAGTGGATTGGGGGTGTCGATATTGATGTTTATTCCCCCAAACCCAAAAAAAACCAGCCACACAATAATAGTGTGACTGGTTTTTACGTAATGGTCTAATTGAAGAAACTAGTATTCGTAGTTGGCTTCACGCTTTTCAGCTTGCTCTTCCCATTTAGGAACAACTGTGTCTAAGAAGTGTTGCTTCTCAGCGTTCATCTTATCCATGTCCATTCCAAGCGCTTTTTGAGCCGCTTCTTTGGTAGAGATGTCTGGAATCTCAATTGGATCAGTGATGCCTTTCTTCGCCAGTAGACGAACAATCTTAGTACGAGCGTCGGCTGCGCGGTCAACGGCAGTACCTAGCACTTCTAGAGCGATTTCAGGGGCGTGCATATGAACACCATGAGACGCAATAGCGTAGTCCCAACGCCATTGAGCGTGACGGATATCCAGTAGGATAGGCTCCATCTCTTGCTCTGTCGCACCTGCTTCCCATGCCGCGCCTGCTTCAAAGTGAGCGGCAACGATTTGTTTCTCAGCGGTCAGCTTCATGTTTAGCACTTGCGCTTTACGGCTTGAAACGATGTTACGCATGGTTTCTTTAGATTGAGTATGACAGTTAGCACAAGTATCTTCGAAGCGGTCGAATGGGTTACCCACTTTATGGTCGGTATAAACGGTACCATCTTCTTTGGTTACTTTCGGCATATGACAGTCAACACAAGCAACTTTGTTTTTGCCGTGAATACCTTCACGCCAAGTTTCATAGCCTGGGTGCTGAGCTTTTAGCATTGGTGCTTTTGATACTTTGTGTGTCCAATCCTTAAAGCCGATCTCATCGTAGTATTCCTCCATTTGCTCTACGCGAGTCCCTTTATCCCAAGGAAATTTCACGCCTTTCGTCGGACCTGTGAAGTAGTATTCCACGTGGCACTGAGCACAAACGGAAGCTTGTTGGTCTAGGCGACCTTGGTCTTCAAACTTCTTACCAATCGCGTCAAATGCACGCTCAACGTAAGGGCGAGTAACTTTCAGTGCCGGTTCACCGTTTTTAAAGCCTTCGCTTTGCGTATCGTGACAGTCTGAACAGCCAATAGGGTTAACTATCTCATTGCCAAGACGTGCCCATTTGCCTTCGAAGTAACCATCTTCGCCACGTTCTTCAATAACACGTGCGACGTCTGGGCTTTTACAGCTCCAACACGCCATTGGCATTGGGCCTGAGCTTTCGTCAGTTGGGCCGCCAGTACGAAGCGTTTGTCGTACATCGTCAATCGCATAAAAGTGACCACGTGCTTTGTTGTAATCTTTTGCGAAGCCGTAGCCAGCCCACATGATGACCATGTTGGGATCTTCTTTTAGTGCATCTTCAATGGTTTCGCTTTCTGAAGTCTGTCTCCATGAATGATATTGATCTGGGTGGTTTTGCTCGAACTGGTCGTTACGAGGATCGCCAATTTCTTTTTGTTCAGACGCAGCAAAACTGGTCGCGCTTGCTAGTGATGCGCTAACCATTAATAGTGCTGTGACCGAATTACGTATCCAATGCTTTTTCACAGTGATATCTCCAATATACTGATTCTTATACCAAGCGTTGTGAGTTTGCTATTCAAATTAAGAACTGGAGAATTCCTGTTTATATTAATTCATAAACAAACACATTTTGTTACGTGTTGGATATAGCTTGTCTTAGATCAATTAATGGTAGTGACTTCAATCACGTTGAAGTTTATATACCCCTAAAGGGGTATTGTTGGGTAGTGTTATTAAAATTTAATTGAGAATTATTATCATATATAACAATCAATTACCTGAATTGACCATGATATAAATAGGGTGATTGCGTTCACAGAATAACCCATCCAAATTTCGTATTACCCAATTAGAGGTATATTCTAACTATAGAAAGCGTTGTGGCTTATCCAAAATAAGAATTGATATCATTTAAGCGGTAATAATATCGTTTAAGGGTACTTTTGTTTAACCGGAATATTATTTAGTTGAGAGTTAAATAATGCCGGTATAAGGAAAGGATAAAATGGGCAATATTAAATTGGCCATAGTCATAATGCTTAAATCCCTTCTAGCATTCTGCCTCTATGGTTATTCCATTCATGCTGTTGCTGAGCCTGCTGTTACGCCAGTAGGAGAATCAACAAGACATGAAGTCGAATTAATCCGCGACAAAGATTACAAGTGTGTTCAATGCCATAAAGATTCCAAAGAAACCGTATTGGGCTCTCATGGTGAAAGCGCACACGCTTTACTTGGCCGTGAAGTGAATTGTACTGATTGTCATACCTCTATTGGCCCCGATCACCGTGAAGGTGCACCTGAAGTGGTGAAGTATCGTTCGGCTCAATCACAACCGGGAACTGAGAAGGTTTTCCTAGACCCAAGCTTAATTTTAGATGCGAATAGCCAATGTATAGATTGTCATAAACCGGATGATCTTCGTGAAGCTAGCTGGACTCACGATGTTCACGCGCAAAACTTAACCTGTTCAAACTGTCATGACGTTCATGCCACTGAAGCGAAAGTGTTGGGTTTAGATAAAAAGCAAACCATCAAGCTGTGTGTGGATTGCCATTCAGACTTCAACCAGAAGAAAGAAGGGGAGTAATCTATGAGCTGCTCAAGAAGAAACTTTTTAGCAGGTGCTGGTGCCGTTATTTTTACCACGGGTGTCGCGGGAACCGCGGCGGTAACAAGTCGTAAAACGTTGGCCAACGTTCAAGAAGATGGCACTAAGCGTTATGGAATGATCCATGACGAAACCGCTTGTATTGGTTGTACTGCTTGTACCGAAGCATGCCGTGAAGTGAACAAAGTGCCTGAAGGCGTATCGCGATTAGAAATTATTAAGAGTGAGCCTCAAGGCGAATATCCGAATGTTGATTACCGTTTTACTCGTAACTCTTGCCAACATTGTGATAATGCACCCTGTGTCATGGTTTGTCCTACAGGTGCGGCCTACAAAGATGAAAAAACTGGCATCGTTGATGTGCATAAAGAGAAATGTGTCGGCTGTGGTTATTGTCTACTGGCATGTCCTTATCAAGTGCGCTTTTTCCATCCTGAGAATAAATCCGCAGATAAATGTAACTTCTGTCGTGATACCAACCTAGCACAAGGTAAGTTACCTGCTTGTGTCGAATCTTGCCCAACCAAAGCGTTGATTTTTGGTGACTTAAATGATCCTAAGAGTGAGATAAACCAAGTGCTTCAATCTGAGGTGGTTTACAGAGACAAAGCTTATCTCGGTACTCAGCCCAAACTCTATAAAGTGCCACACCAAAAAGGGGAGATTTGATTATGAGTGCATGGGACGCAGCTTTTCAGTCTGGTACCGTGGTATGGGACTGGATTATAGCAATCTATCTATTTCTCGCGGGGATGTCGGCGGGTGCCGTAATGATCTCCATTTACCTTAAGCGTAAAGTCATTGAAGGTGATCCTGCCCATAATGGTGTGTTAAAGGCCACGGCTTTTCTTGCGCCCTTTGGGATCATTTCAGGTCTGCTGATCTTGGTTTTCCACCTAACAAAACCGTTATCATTTTGGAAGATCATGATCTTCTACAATCCAACGTCTGTGATGTCGATGGGTGTGATCTTATTCCAAGTGTATATGGTGATCTTGTTCCTTTGGATCGGCATTATATTTAGAGATCAAATCGTCGGGTTCTTGAATGACCAAGTATGGTTAAAAGGACGACTCGATTTTGTTGGTAACTGGATTGGCAAATTAGAAGTGTTCGAGAATGCTTTGGAAATATTCTTAGCTGTTCTTGCTCTGATGCTTGCCGCTTATACAGGATTCCTGCTTTCCGCTCTAAATACATTCCCACTGTTGAATAACCCAGTGCTGCCGATTTTGTTCTTATTCTCGAGCTTATCTTCGGGAGCGGCGGCATGTATTTTATTTGGTGTGTTGGTCTTTAAAGAATCACCTCATAGCCCGAGTATTTCATGGATCCACGGCTTCGAGCGCCCTGTCGTGATGTTTGAGTTGTTTGTTCTTATTACTTTCTTTACTGGGCTTATCTTCGCTGGTGGTCAAAGTGAGCAAGCAGTATGGAACGCAATTGGCAGTGGTTTCTGGGCGAGTTGGTTCTGGTATGGCGTGATCGGTGTTGGTATGGTTTTACCATTGTTGCTGAATGCGGTCACACCAACGTCTATCCGTCATAGTTCGGTGTATATTTTCTCTGTAACTTCGTTAAGCCTGATGGGCGTGTTAATGCTGCGAACTTTTGTCCTTTATGCAGGGCAGTTAACGTTAGCTTAATTTCGCGCAAGTTTATTAGTGAGCAGATGTCGGATACTAAACATCTGCTTATTAATGAACATGCTTTAAATAAACATGAGATGCGTGTTCAGATCGGCTCTGCTCAAGCGGAGCCTTATTGAGGTGATATGGTCGGTTCTTTGGGGCTGTTTAGTTTAGTGTTGGTTGCTGTACTCAGTAGCATTATTGGTGTGCATTCGTTTTATCAAATGCTAAACAAACGGACGCAAAATATAAGTTTAATCCGCGGTTTCTCTCTTTCAAGTGCATTGTTTTCTCTCAATTCTGTCGTATTGCTTGGCTATGCTTTTGTCAGTGATGACTTCTCTATTCTCTATGTTGCTGAACATTCAAACACTCAATTACCCTCATTTTTTAAGCTTGCAGCCGTATGGGCAGGACATGAAGGTTCCTTGTTGTTTTGGGTACTGACGATCAGCGTCTGGTCTGGCGTGATTGCCTTACAAAAACACTATTCGAATGAATACCAAAGCCGTGTGTTGTGGGTAATGAATCTACTGCTCGCGATATTTGCTTGGTTCACCTTATTCGCATCAAACCCATTTGAAATGAATTCGATCTTGCCGCTAGAAGGGCGTGACCTTAACCCAATGTTACAAGATGTCGGCCTGATCTTTCACCCTCCATTACTTTACCTTGGCTATGTCGGTTTTTCTGTGGTGCTGGCATTTTCAGTTGCCGCTTTGCTGGTTGATCCTATTGAGTTTGATTGGGTTGCCCATTGTCGCAGTTGGTGTCTAGTCGCTTGGATCTTTTTAACTGCAGGGATCATTCTTGGATCTTGGTGGGCGTATTACGAATTAGGCTGGGGCGGCTGGTGGTTCTGGGATCCTGTTGAAAATGCCAGCTTGTTGCCGTGGCTAACTTCAACAGCATTACTGCACAGTCTAGGCGTTGCTAAGGGCAAACAACAGCTCTTGAAATGGTCTCTCAGCCTTGCTTTCATTACGTTTTGTTTGAGTATCTTAGGCACCTTTATTGTTCGTTCTGGCGTATTAACGTCGGTGCATGCTTTTGCTGTCGATCCAACCAAAGGTATCGCACTGCTACTTATATTAGTGTTGGTGCTCGTGAGCTCATTTTCTCTGCTTATCATCAGAGGAGAGTCTTTTGAATCTAACCCGATTACTAGCTTCGCGAGTAAGAGCTTTTTAAGCCTAGTCGCGGTGCTCATTTTTGTACTGGCGACCGCTGTTGTGGTGTTTGGTACGTTTTATCCAATGGTCTTTGAACTGCTTGGGTTGGGGAACATATCGGTAGGTGCGCCTTACTTTAATCTGTTGATTGCACCTTTGGCTTTGCTTGCGTTAGCCGTCGTGGGTTTAGCCCCTTTGCTGAGTATTAAACCTCAAGCGACTAAAGGTGTTATTTCATCGTTAGCTGTGGTGTCATTGGTACTTGGTTATGCTTGTTATTCATGGCAAGTGGAACAAGTCCAACGACAAGTGATGGCTCTGATGACATGGTCACTCGCATTTTGGGTTTTACTCACTCATGTTTATGGCTTAGTGGTGACGCGCAGCTCGAAGTTCCAACGAAAAGTCTGGGTGATGACCTTTGCGCATGTTGGTGTCGCGGTATTAGCAGTAGGTGCGGCAATGAATAGCTACCACTCGTTTGAGCGCAGCTATAAACTAAGCCCAGGAGCACAAGTAAAGTTCATTGATTGGACGCTATCTCATGAAGATACAAAGCTTTATGTCGCCTCAAACTTTACCGCAGAGAAGGCGATACTTAAGCTAGAAACTGGCGAGCAAAGTTTTTCCATTACACCTGAAAGAAGACATTACCAAGTTCGAGTGATGAACATGAGTGAGCCCGCAATGAAATGGTTCTGGCATGGTGATGTGTATATCACCATGGGTGAGAAAGTAGACTCCACCGCTTATGCGTTTCGAGTGCAGTACAAGGCGTATGCGCGCTGGATCTGGTTTGGTGGGTTGTTCTCCATTCTTGGCGCTTTACTCTCATTGACTCATCGTAAAAAGAAAACCGTTAAGGCGTCACAGTATGCATACCAGCGTTCGTAATAAACTCATTACTCTATTTTCAGTGGCTGTTGCTTTGGTCGTTGCATTTTCATATGCGCTCGAAAGTAAGCAACAAACGACCAGCGTTTCAGAGCAAAAAAGGGCTTTCCCTGAATTTACGGCAGCAAAGCTCGTTACAGATGAGCCATTCGATTCTGAAGCATTAATCTCTGAAACGGCTAAGCTTACGCTTGCTGATATTACTCAACATCCTTACCAATTGGTCAATGTATGGGCTTCTTGGTGTGGAATATGTAAAACCGAGCACGCTTTTTTACTCAAACTGCAGAAGAAAGGCATACCAATTGTTGGTCTCAATTATCGAGATAACTCTGGGGCAGCGATCAATGTGTTATCGAGCGACGGCAATCCGTACTCAACTGTGATCAGTGATCCTCAAGGGAAGTTGGCTTTAGAACTCGGTGTAATAGGGACTCCTGAAACGTATTTAGTCGATGCTGAAGGCCAAATAGTTAAGAAGTTGCTAGGTGTGATTAATGAATCGGTTTGGCGCAAAGAACTCGTTCACTATTTTAAAGGTGCAAATGGATGATGAAGTTCCTGCTCAACATAGTGCTCATACTTAGCGCTGCTATTGTCGTCAACTTCCCTGTAATAGCAGAGGATTTGTTTACGGCGAGTGATAAAGATACAAGTATTCAGGTAGAGTTATTTGAGTTTGAAAGCCCTAATCAACAACAGCGTGCTATTAGTTTGGCAAAATCGCTGCGCTGCCCACAGTGTCAGAATCAAAACTTAATAGAATCAAATTCCCCAATAGCAAAAGATTTGCGTCTCGTTGTCTTTAATATGGTTAAGTCAGGCAAGAGCAATAATGAAATAACCCAATATATGACATATAGATTCGGTGAGTTTGTTCTATATAAACCAAAAATGAACTATTCAAACCTATTACTTTGGTTACTTCCGGTTGTTATGTTGATCATATTTATATATTTATTAGTTGTAAGTGTTAAGAATAAAATATAAAAAAATCACATATTACTGTTTACCAATTGAGCAATATTTTGTATTATCGACAGATCGTAAAGGTTAAATAGTATTAAGGATGTGTCTGTGGATAATGTAACCTCAAGTTTGAAAAAAGAGTTCCATACTCATGTTCAATCCGATAAATGGGCTGAAAAATACAGTGCGAAATCGAGCATATCCATACTTACGCGCGAAGAGTTAGCAGAATTAGAAAATGCTTGGGTTCAGCTTATTATCTGGAAGCAAGCACAAGTAGGCTAACTGTTCAGCAACAAAGCATCACTAAAACCTTTACTGATTGATTTTTAACCCCATGTTGGTCATACCAATGTGGGGTTTTTTGTTACCTAGAAAATTAATTGTTATAATATAACAATTTGTACGTGGTCGACCTTGAAAAAAATTGTTAACAGCCTCATAGTGTCTATCATTAGATAGTTAGCTACAAAATATTGCCTAGACATATAGTGTAGTGTTGTTAAATACATCGAATTTTCAAGTGAGTATAGTTATGGCGGAAGTGCGTGCCAGAATAGATTTCAAAGTAGGGGTAACAAGCAGTATTGATGCTGAACTTCTGTCTTTTCATGGATTGAAAACAGATAAAGAGCATGTTGCTGTGATATTTAAATCAGCGGATAAGACACAAGACATACCTCTTGTTCGTATGCACTCTGAGTGCCTGACTGGTGATGTTTTTCATTCTTCTCGCTGTGACTGTGGTGAGCAGTTAGATGAAACCATCAGAATTATGGGTGAGACGGGGGGAGTGATTCTTTACTTACGCCAAGAAGGTCGTGGTATTGGTTTGTATAACAAAATCGATGCGTACCGTCTGCAAAGCGAAGGCATGAACACCTATGAAGCGAATAACCACCTAGGTTTTGGTGATGATTTACGTGACTTTACCGAAGCGGCAGAAATGCTTCGCGCTTTAGGAACCACAAAAATTCGTTTGGTGACTAATAACCCTAAGAAAATCAATGAACTGAAATCTTTCGGTATTGAGATTGAAGAAGTGGTGAACACCTCTGCTCATATCAAGTCGGGTAATGAAAGCTATCTAAAGGCGAAAGTCTCACACGGCAAGCATAATCTGGATATTTGATAAACCTTCTTTCGTTGCTATAGCACAAAAGTATTTAAAGACCTCACAAATGTGAGGTTTTTTTGTATTTATCTTGCAATAAAATTGTAAGTTTGTATGATTCAAACCTGTAGTGTAAATGATAATGGTTTGCACTATTACTACGAATAATAATTCAAAGCTCAACAAGGATGCTTCATGACCATTAAATCTTTAGTGACAAAAGCCGTAACTTCGTCACTCATTTTTGCCTCTGCTTCTTCTTTTGCAGCAGTAACTCAAGATCAAGTTGTAGAACATTACGCCGATATTGCTCATGCAGTGTTTGCAGATTCAGTAATTACAGCAAAAGCGTTGAACTCTTCTATTGATACCTTCTTAGCTTCTCCTTCTGCTGGTAATTTCGAACAAGTAAAGCAAGCTTGGCTTGAGTCTCGTGTACCTTACCAACAGTCTGAGGTATTTCGCTTTGGTAACGTTGTTGTAGATGATTGGGAAGGCCAATTAAACGCATGGCCGCTAGATGAAGGCCTTATCGATTACGTTTCGACTGATTACCAATATGAGCTTGGTAACGAAGGCGCTAGCGCAAACATCGTTGCAAATAAGACGTTCCAAATTGGTCAAACAACAGTAGACGCAACTAACATTACTCCAGAGTTAATTGCAGACCTAAACGAGATCGGTGGTTCTGAAGCGAACGTAGCGTCTGGTTACCACGCGATTGAATTCCTACTTTGGGGTCAAGACTTAAATGGCACAAACAGCGGTGCAGGTGAGCGTGCTTACACTGATTTCGTTGTTGGCGCTGAGTGTACTAATGGTAACTGTGACCGTCGTGGCGCATACTTAAAAGCCTCTGCGGAACTCCTTATCCAAGACCTAGAGTGGATGGAAAAGCAGTGGGCTGAAGGCGAGAAGGGCAACTATCGTCAAGAGCTTCTTTCTGAATCTAGCGAGAACGGCCTACGTAAAATGCTATTTGGTATGGGGTCACTGTCTTTAGGTGAACTAGCGGGTGAGCGTATGAAAGTGGCTTTAGAAGCAAACTCTACTGAAGACGAGCACGATTGTTTCTCGGATAACACGCACAATTCTCACTATTACAACGAGCAAGGTATCTACAACGTATACACTGGCCTGTACAAGCGTGAAGACGGTTCTCTACTTTCTGGTCCTAGCCTGTTTGACCTCGTTGAGCAAAAAGACGAGCAAGCTGCAAAAGAGATTCAAAAGCAGTTTGATCTAGCACGTGCACAAGTTGGTCAGCTTGTTGTTTCTGCAGAGAAAAACAACCAGCACTTCGATCAGCTAATTGCTGCTGACAATGCTGCGGGTAACGCACTCGTAAACAAAACTATTGTTGCGCTAGTGTCTCAAACCGCTGCAATCGAGCGTGCTGCTGGTGTTATTGGCATTGATAGCCTAAACCCAGACACAGCGGATCACGAGTTTTAAGAACCCGAGTTCAAAACTATTGTAAGGGCTCTTATTGAGCCCTTAATTGTTTGTTATTCAAAAAAGTTACTCCCTAATAAAAACTAAAATCAAAAACACAGCAAGGCAATGTATGAAGTCGTATCTCTCAGCCTCACTATTAACCGCACTGTTTTTCTTATCCCCATTACACGCCCATGAAACCTACTCTGGTGGCAAAACCACAGTAAAGAAAGAGGGCGCGAACGCTTTTTCTCTTCCTGCCGCCAACTTGCCAATGAGCAAACGCTTGGATTTCAGCGTAGGTAACAGCTTCTTTAGAAATCCTTGGGTTCCTGCGCCGTCATCAACCGATGCGCGTGATGGGTTAGGCCCACTATTCAATACCAACGGTTGTCAAAACTGCCATATCAAAGATGGTCGTGGTCATGCGCCTGAAAAAGATGACCAGAACGCGGTTTCATTGTTGGTCCGCTTAAGTATCCCGGCTGAAACGCCAGAGCAGAGACAAGCCTTCATTCGTGATGGTGGTATTCCAGAGCCGACTTACGGTGGACAACTACAAGATTTCGCAATTCAAGGTGTAAAGCCTGAGGGTAAAGTGAACATTAGCTACACGGATGTTCCTGTTGAATTCAAAGACGGCACAGTCGTAACTCTGCGTAAACCAAGCCTAAAGATTACTGAGCTTGCTTTCGGCGAGATGCATCCTAAAACAGAATTTTCTGCTCGTGTCGCGCCGCCAATGATTGGTCTTGGTCTGCTTGAGAGCATTTCAAAAGAAACGATTCTCGGATTTGCTAAACAGCAGTTGGCCGACAAGCAAGGTGTTTCAGGCAAAGCGAACTACGTTCTTGATGTTCAAACTAACGAAATGGCGTTGGGTCGATTCGGTTGGAAAGCTGGTCAGCCAAACCTAATGCAGCAAAATGCGGCTGCGTTTAACGGTGATTTAGGTTTAACGAGTCGATTATTCCCTAATGAAAACTGCACATCTGCACAATCGACCTGTGATGACTTTCCGAATGGTGGTGAGCCAGAAGTCAGTGATAACATCTTAGACTTCGTTGAGTTCTATTCGCAGCATCTAGCGGTACCTATTCGTCGCAACGTGGACAACCCTGCCGTTGTTCAAGGTAAAAGGTTATTTAAAGACGTTGGTTGCCAAAGTTGTCACCAAGCTGAAATTCGCACTGCAGAACGTGAAGGTTTACCTGCGTTGTCTAAGCAGTTAATCAGTCCATACACAGACATGTTGTTGCACGATATGGGTGAAGGTTTGGCGGATAATCGCCCTGAGTATCTTGCTAATGGCCAAGAGTGGCGCACGACACCGTTATGGGGATTAGGCTATACCAAAGAAGTGAATGGTCATACGTTCCTGCTTCATGACGGTCGCGCAAGAAACGTTATGGAAGCGGTACTTTGGCACGGTGGTGAAGCAGAAATGGCGAAACAAAACGTTCTGTCTTTGAATACCACTGAGCGTGAAGCACTACTGGCGTTTTTGAATTCGCTATAGTCGGTCTGAGATTCAGTCGTTCAAAGATCTAGTTAACCCAAAGAACACAACCGCTGAACTTGTAGGAATACGAGGTCAGCGGTCGTTTCGCATTTAATGAACTCATATAATTAAAAGAAAAATTAGCAAGTAAGGTAACAGCATGACACATAAATTTTTGTTAATGCCTTTGTCGGTATTAATCATGGCAGGCTGCCAATCATCGGGTGAGCAAGCCGCTTCACCTGAGGTTAACGGTGTGTCTTATCAAGCTGATACGACCGACCACATCAGTCGCAGTGTCTATCAACAAGAGTTTGATTCTGCAGTCCTATTCGCCAAGCAAGCCAACGAGCTAGAAGTCTTGATGCAGGGTTACTGCCAAACTAATGATGTTGAGTTAGATGCTTTGAAAAGTCAGTGGCAGCTCACCATGAACAGCTGGATGGCACTTCAAGGCCAAGAAAGAGGTCCAACTGCGGCACTTGAAGAGAGCTGGAATATTCAATTCTGGCCAGACAAAAAGAACACCACCGGCCTAAAAATGCGTCAACTGACTCAGCAAGATAAGTCTTGGTCTCAAGATGAAATTGCTCAGCAAAGTGTGACAGTTCAAGGGCTAGGCGCTTTGGAATGGTCTCTTTATGACGCCCAATCGCCATTACTTCAAGATAAAGATCTTGGTTGCCAATCATCGCAAGCGATTGCTGAAAACTTGGCACTTAAATCGTCTTCTATTGCACAGGCATGGCAAGTTAACCCTTGGGTAGCTCTAGACGAGATGCGTTGGGAGTCGGAATACATTGCTTTGCTGACGAATCAACTTGATTACAGTATGAAAAAGCTGAGCCGTCCGATGGCTAAAATTGGTCATCCGCGTCCGTATTTCTCAGAATCATGGCGCGCACAAACCTCGATGACTCAACTAAAAGCCAATGTAGCAGCGCTTGAGAAGCTTTACCTCGCTGATGGCAATGGCTTGGATGGATTGCTGAAAGAGAAGGGGTTAAGTGACCTTGCAGAGCGTGTTGCTGCCCAGTTCACGCTAACACTAGAGACTTGGCCGACAGATTCTAGCTTGTTCACTCTGCTGCAGAGCAAAGAAGGTTACCGAGATGTGCTGACTCAATACAATAAATTAGAACGCTTGAAGTACCTGATTCATGAAGAAGTGGCGATAGAGCTTGGCGTGGTAATAGGATTCAATGCTACCGATGGTGACTGATACTATACGAAGAACGCTACTCAAGGCTGCACTGGGTTGTGCAGCTGTTCCTGTACTGCCATTTGGGTGTGCTAGTCGCTCTGGCGCTGTGAGCACATCTAATGATCCTCAACTGATCGGCTGTGCGCTTAATGGTCGTGGCCAATATTCAGCGGTTGTGGCTGACGAATATGGTATGCCGCTGAGTCAATTGCCGATTCCCGATCGTGGCCATGGCGTTGCGATTTGCCCAACATTATCGCATGCGGTTGTTTTTGCTCGTCGTCCTGGTGATTATTTTATGGTTTTTGACTATAAAAACGGTGAGCAAATCAAGTTAGTTGTGAAAGGGAAGAACCGTCACTTCTATGGCCATGGTGTTTACTCATTAGATGGCAAGTTACTGTATGCCACCGAAGGTAAAACGGACAGCAGTCAAGGCGTTATTGGCGTTTACAATGTCGAGCAAGGCTATCGTAAAGTTGATGAGTTTACTGATTTCGGCATTGGCCCACATGAAGTGATCATCATGCCTGACGGTAATCTCGCGATCGGCGTTGGTGGCGTTCATACTGATGGTAGAACACCTAAAAATTTGGATTCGATGCAGCCGAGTTTGAGCTATGTTTCACCTGAAGGCGTGCTACTTGATCAGGTTGAATTGCTGGATAAGAAATTGAGTATTCGTCACCTAGCCCATGATGGTGCTGAAACTGTGCTTTGTGGCCAGCAATATCGTGGTGAGCCGGATGAGTATCCTTCACTTTTGGCGATGCATACCAAAGGTGGGCAGTTTGAATCACTGAACGCAGAGCCAGAGCAATGGGCAAGGTTCAATCACTATATCGCAAGTATTGCGGCTTCTGATGATTGGATTATTGCGACCTCGCCAAGAGGCAATTGCTACGGTATTTGGTCTAAGGAGACTAAAGAACTAGTAGAACTCTCTGCGCTATCTGATGCTTCTGGTGCAGTGCTGCTTGATGGTGAGTTTCGACTCAGCTCTGGGGCGGGGAGTGTGGTTAGCCAACGCAAGCCTTTTGAAAAATCAATTCAGCAATCATCGGTCCAGTGGGATAATCACTGGAGTTCAATCTGATATATATAGCCTCTCAAAAATAACATGCTTACTCCTATTTCTTTGCCATACTTATGGGATGATTGGTGATGGGATTAAGCATGTTAGCGAAATACTTCTGTGGATTATTGGTGTTAGTTTCTGTGCATGCATGGAGCTATACGAGTTCTGACGAGAGCCGATTTATTCCGGCTGATTCAGAACTCTCTTTTATGCTGATTTATCCAGAGCTTACCCAGAGTATTTATCAAGACTCTTCTCTGCCTATTCTGTGGGACTCCCCTGAACTTGTTAAAGCGTTTGAATTCCAATTGTCGCTTTTAGAACAAGCGCAAATGGCACCGCTTTTTGACCGACAACTTAAGCAAATCCGTGAGTACCAATCTCGTGGGCAATGGCAAGAGTTGGACATCTTATTAACCGATACCTTTATCTATTACCTAAGCTATGTTGAAAATGCGCCACTTGCCGGTAAAGAGTGGTATTTCTCAGGCAAGTTACATTCCAAGTTACCAGCGCCTTCTCCACATATTCTGATGAGATTAAAAAGCAGTGTCGCCAATGATTACTTATTGGAGATGGTGTTGTCTTACGCGCCGCCTGTTGGGGACTTTGACCAATTCAAAGCAACCTATTCGGTGTTAGAAACCGCCTCTGAGCTCAATATTGAACGTTATAGACAGAAAGGTTTGAAGCGCTTGGGTGACCAGCTTTCAGACAAAGCCATTCTTGTTGAGCGTATTGCTTTGGTCGGTGTTGATACCTCGATGATCGCGGTCGATTTCCCAGAGTTCGATCGAGATCTGCAAACGGCGATTAAATCATTCCAGCGCATGCACGGCCTTACAGACGATGGGGTCGTCGGGCCAGATACGATGAAATGGATCAACATGAGCTTTGATGACCGATTGACTTCTTTGGCTCTGAATGCGGAACGCGTGCGTTTGTGGCCACGAGACAGAGACTCTCTCATTGTCGTCAACGTCCCTAGTTTTGATATGAAGTATTGGGAAGATGGTGAAGAGGTCTTTGAGTCCAAAGTTGTCGTGGGCAGAAAGTCGCGAAAAACACCGCTTTTAGAGATAAACCTAGATTCGGTCATCCTAAACCCGACTTGGAACGTGCCATGGAAAATCATGGTGAAAGACATCTTGCCTAAAGTAAAAGCGGACGAAAGCTACCTAGAAACACACGACTTCCAAGTCATTGATGGTTGGCGCACTATGGAAACCGTCGACACCACAGATATCGATTGGCAGACCATCAATTTCAATTCGTTCCCATATCGAATGCGTCAACAGGCGGGCTCACATAATGCACTAGGTTTGTACAAGTTCAACACACCCAACAAGCGAGCCATCTACCTGCACGATACACCAAGTAAAGGCCTGTTTAATGATGACTTCCGAGCTTATAGTTCAGGTTGTATACGTGTCGAACATGCAGAGGAGTTGGCTGAATTGTTGTTTGCCACCAAGGTAAGGAAAGTCCCTAACCAAAGTAACGACCTTGCTCCTAATACTAAGGTGCGACTCAAGAAGCGAATCCCCGTGCATATCATCTATCAAACCGTGCTGTTTGAAGAAGGGGGCATACAGTATCGTGGTGACATCTATCAATATGATAAAGAGGGTGGTTAATTATAATTGAAGCCAATAAGGGTGATCTTGACCAAAAAATGACAACCAAGCTTCTATTGATAAAATTATAATGTGGATCAATAACTAACCGTGCAAAGGTTACAAATACTAACCTTTTGGGCGGTTTTTGTACGTTGACGCAGCAATTTCCATTATGTATCGTGCATTTTTCGTTCGATCTAATTGGTTTTTTTGCTGTATGTCTCAAAGTTTATTTTCACGCCGTCAGTTTCTGACTTACGCTGGTGGTACCGCTGTTGTCGCCTCAATCACTCCTTCTATCGCTTTTGCTTCATACCCTGATCAACCAAGAACGATTAGCATGAACAATCTTCACACCGGTGAACGCTTAGAGACCTGTTATTTCGATGGCACTAACTATGTTGGTGATGAAATGGCTCGCTTAAGCAAATTGTGCCGTGATTTCCGCCGCAATGAGATTCATCCAATGGACAAGAACCTGTTTGATCAGATCACTCAGATTCAAAATGTACTGGGTATTCAAAAAGAAGTTCAAATCATCTCTGGCTACCGTTCTCCAGCGACCAATGAAGCATTGCGATCAAAGTCGAGTGGCGTAGCCAAGAAGAGCTACCATATGTTAGGTAAAGCGATCGATTTCCGTATTGATGGCGTTAACCTAAAAGAATTAAGAGACGTTGCTAAAAGCTTGAATGCGGGTGGTGTCGGTTACTATGCACGTAGCAACTTTATCCATATTGATACAGGTCCAGCACGGAGTTGGTAGCGTTAAGCTGAATTTGCGAGCGAATGCTTGGTACTTGTCAAAGTAGACATCCAATGTCATAGTTTGCCCAAATTTCAGTTTGCCCTCTAAGGTTTGTATATGTCTCTTAAGTATCAAGTTGTCCCTGTTACCTCGTTCTCTCAAAACTGCTCAATTGTGTGGTGTGATGAGACAATGGAAGGCATCGTTGTCGATCCGGGCGGTGATGTTCAGCAACTGGCTGCTATCATCGAAGAGTTAGGTGTTAAAGTAGTGAACTTAGTATTGACTCACGGTCACCTAGACCATGTGGGCGGGACAGTACCACTTGCTGAAATCTTGAACGTGAACATTGTTGGCCCACATAAGGCAGACAACTTTTGGCTTCAAGGTTTAGAGAACCAAAGCCAGATGTTTGGTTTCCCACTGTGCAAAGCTTTTGAACCAAACACATGGTTAGAAGAGGGCGACAAAGTCACTTTTGGTAACCAAGTGATTGATGTTATCCATACACCGGGTCATACGCCGGGTCACGTTGTGTTATTCAGCGAGCAAGCGCGCATGGCGTTTGTTGGTGACGTTTTATTTAACGGTGCTATTGGTCGCACGGATTTTCCACAAGGTGACTTCAACACGCTGATTGCTTCAATCAAAACTAAGCTTTGGCCGCTAGGCAGTGACGTGACATTTGTACCGGGCCATGGCCCTGAGTCTACATTTGGCCGCGAGCGCGCATCAAACCCGTTTGTAGCTGATGAAATGCCACTCTACTAAGCCTCTGACCTAATAAAAGAGCGATTGAAAATGAAGCTTAGCTTTTCTTATCAAAGTTAAGCTTTTTTATTGCGTGCTAGTTTGTTTTTAAACCGGTTTATTTTTAATCAGAAAGGCGCTCGGCAGCCGCCAAGTAGCGTCGAGCCAGTCCAACAAACTCTTCTCCACTAATATTTAGGTCATGGGTTGATATGAAAATATCGTAGCCGTGAAATCCTCTTTGATATTTCATCCTGTTTGCAAGCATCGCCTGTAATCCTGAATAATCTTTAATCAACGCGTTTTGAGTGTTCGATTCATTGGTTGAATCAAGGGCAGTCTGTGGCTGGTAATCACTGAAGTTATCGTCGTCAATATTCTCTGACTCTTTATATTGGCTCAATTCAACACAGCCGCTTTCTGTGCAACGTGCATGGTAATGCGATGAGTCGAGCACCATATCTTCAAAGTTTGATTCTTTACCTGCTTGCTTAGCTCCTAGATACAAAAGTGCTCGCTGGCTCAGCAATAATTCGCAGGTTATTTTAGGGCAGATAGAGTCAAGGTAGGGCGAGTAATCTTTGATTTTAATACCCACCCAAGGGAGCGGTTGATGCCACCCTTCTTGCTCGTAGGTACACATGCCGATCTTTTCAATATTGCTCCACTTTAAAACCCACCCACCTTTATAAAAATGCTGTTGAAAGTGAGTGGAGGTGAGCGTGAACATCACTCTGCTACGAAGCATCAAATAATAGCCCGTGCCCAAAAGCGCGCTAATGCAAAATGCACCCACGATCAGTAATTTTGAGTTATCAATGTATAACGCCATGATTAGACAAGCGAATCCTAAAATGACGGCGATAATTCGATATGATTGCGTAAAAGCAGGCAAAGAGAAATTTGTAAGGTGACGAGTGTCCATAGGCAACACCAAGTTTTCATATTTTTGTCTGGATGGATAACCAGTGTATATGACCCTGAATTGATAAAGCGATGATTAAATAATAGACGCTAGTAGATAATATCGGTATTTTTCGTCGACTTTCGACGCTTCACTCTACAAATAGCTCCTGTTTTTTGGTATAAATCGCGCTTCAAATTTTCACCACTGCGAAAAGAGCAGTGAACTGGAGAAATATTCAATGAGACTTGCTCATAAGCGTAAGGTGCAGGCTAAACTGCAGAAGCGCACTAAAGCGGCTGTAGTTAAAGCAGTGGCAACGCCGAAAAAAGCGAAGCCTGTCGCAGAGAAAGTTGTAGCAGAAAAAACTGTAGCAGCAAAACCAGCGGTAGAGAAAGCAGTAGCAGCAACTAAAGAAGTTGCAGTAGCACTGACTCCTAAGCAACAACAAGTTCTAGACATCGTTGTTAGCAATGCTGAAGGCATTAACCCTAAAGGTATCGGCTTAGCTGCTGGTCAAGAAGACGCGAAAGCAGCTTCATGGGCAACAGGCGCATTGAAAAAACTTCTTGAAGAAAACCTAGTAGCGAAAGAGCAACTTGCAGGTAACAAGGTTATCTACAAAGCTATGTAATCCCGCGGGATTACATTCGCTTCGTTAAAGTTTTTAAGCCTCGAATTTCGAGGCTTTTTTGTATCTGACGGATCATCTCAATCTAAACCCTGACCCCGACCCCATACTCATATTCGAACCTAGCCCCAGAAGCCTTACTTCCAATCGGCTGACCTCTTCCGTTATTCATCTGTCGTTCGCGTGTCCCATGTTTCGAATCAGTCAGCACCAAAGTAGGGCATCTAATTCTCTGAAACTTTGATTTATATGGATAGGTGCCCTTGGGTGCATATTCGATGTGTGGCGAGAATAGAGCTTCCTCACGAAATGGGAATCAATTGTTAATGCAGTTTCATTATAACTACTTAGGTATTTATCAATACTAATTACCCTGATAAATCTCCGAGAGCTTTTAAAATCGATATTGCTAAGTTATCTCCTACGTAGTTCTACGTAATCCTTTGGTCTAATACGCAGTTTATGTGGGTCTGCCGTGCGTGCTCTCCCTGATATCTTGTTACCACATCACGGTGCACTCTTATGTTGAATCATAAAAAATGCTCATAGAAAGAGTGTTAACCCAACAAAGGACGTGAATATGAGTCTCATTTCTAACTCCCTCACACGAGTTTTTAAAAACGTTGCAGTTACTGCAGCGGCTTGTTTAGCTTTGGTCGCTACTGGTGCAACTGCTGCTGATAAGGTTTATCGCTTGAAGCTTGCTGAAACATGGGGACCAAACTTCCCAGTATTCGGTGACGCGACGAAGAACATGGCTGCGATGGCTGAGAAAATGTCGAACGGTCGACTGCAAATCAGAATCGATTCTGCGAACAAACACAAAGCACCGCTTGGCGTTTTTGACATGGTTAAGTCTGGTCAATACGACATGGGGCACTCAGGCTCTTACTACTGGAAAGGTAAAGTTCCAAACACGCTTTACTTCACTTCTATGCCTTTCGGTATGACGCCAGCTGAACAATACGCGTGGTTCTATCACGGTGGTGGTATGGAGTTGATGGAGCAGGTTTACTCTCCACATAATTTGATGTCGTTCCCGGGTGGTAACACGGATATCCAGATGGGCGGTTGGTTTCAAAAAGAGATCAACAGCGTTGAAGACCTACAAGGTCTGAAAATGCGTATCCCAGGCTTTGCTGGCGAGATTCTGGCGGAGCTAGGCGCTAAACCTACCAATATTGCCCCGGGTGAGCTTTACACGTCTTTAGAGCGTCGCACAATCGATGCACTAGAGTGGGTAGGTCCATCACTTGATTTACGAATGGGCTTCCACAAGATCGCACCTTACTACTACACAGGTTGGCATGAGCCGGGTTCAGAGCTTCAATTCCTAGTTAACAAACGTACATGGAACAAGCTGCCTGAAGACCTACAAGAAATCTTGCGTGTTGCAATGCGTACAGCGGCTTACGATATGTATACACAAGCAACGCACGAAAGTGGCAAGAACTGGGTTTCAATGAAAACAGAATACCCAGACGTACAAGTTAAAGATTTCCCGCCAAAGGTTATGTCTGCACTGAAAGAAGCGAACGATCGCCTACTTGCTAAGCACGCTGAGAAAGATGCATTGGCAAAAGAGATTCAAGCTTCGCAAGCAAGCTACCTAGAGCAAGTACGTTCATGGACAGATATTTCACATAGAGCTTATTTAAATAGCCAAGCGAAATAATCGACAGTTTTTGAACTGAAGCTAAATGAACCCAAAGCTTTTCTTGTTAGGTAACTAAGCGGCGGGTTCATTTAAGCCATAATAATTAAGCAGGATAGATCCTGTAACAAGATACCAAGAACCCTTTCTACGTCGTGCCTATTGCTAGCTATAAACTGAATCGTTTTTAGTAAGGTTAGTTGTGCTGCGCGATGTCTTTTCAAATTCCATGGAGTCGGGAATGCGAAGTCTAATTTATATTGAACGCCTATTTAATCGTATCGGTGATGCACTGGGATGGCTTTCCAGTATGTTGTTTATTCTACTTATCGCTAACGTTGTGTATGACGTTGTCATGAGATATGCCTTCAATGATGTCTCTATCGCCTTCCAAGAGATGGAATGGCACCTTTTCTCAGCCGTTTTTCTATTAGGTGTTCCTTATGCCATCAAGGCAGGTGGCCACGTTCGAGTAGACGTGTTCTACGAACAATTGAGCTTTAAAGCGCAAGCCATTATTGACCTGCTCGGCACACTGATTTTTCTGATGCCTTTCTGTTTGCTGGTTGCTTGGTTTGGTATTGATGTTGCCAAAGAGAGTTATAACCTCGGCGAAACCTCAGGTGACCCGGGTGGCCTGCCATATCGCTGGATCATCAAAGCCATGATCCCGTTGTCATTTTTCTTAATGGCACTTAGTGGCGTGGGTTTAATCCTGCATTCATTGAACAAGATTTTTAATCCGCATCTTATCCATGCAAATAACACGCATGCAAATAATACTCATACAAAGAATAAGTAGAGGCTGAACATGATTGGAATAGTAATGTTTTTCGTAGCCTTGTTTGCACTTTTACTTGGCTTCCCTGTGGCGTTCACCTTTGGTGGGATCGCGCTAATCTTTGGCGTTTGGGCGGAAGGTATAGAAATGTTTGCCTTCATGCCATACCGAATTCAATCAATCATGGAAAACACGGTGCTGATGGCCGTTCCATTGTTTGTTTTCATGGGACTTGTTCTACAAAAGACTAAGCTTGCTGAGCAGTTACTTGAGTCTATGGGACGACTGTTTGGTGGTGTCCGAGGTGGTATCGCAATCTCGACAGTTCTCGTAGGTTCACTGCTTGCCGCTTCAACCGGTGTGGTAGGCGCTTCTGTGGTTGCAATGGGGCTTATCTCGTTGCCTGTTATGCTCAAGTACAACTACGACAAAGGTTTAGCCTGCGGCACCATCTGTGCGTCTGGTACGTTAGGGCAAATCATTCCGCCATCCATCGTCTTGATTCTATTAGGGGACGTATTGGGTGTTCCGGTAGGCGACTTGTTCCAAGCAGCGATTTGGCCGGGCGTAATGTTAGTGGGGGCTTATATCGTTTATATCTTAATATACGCGAAGCTTAACCCTGAAGCAGCTCAACCAATTGAGCGTGATGATTCCATCAGCCGCAAACAAGAAGTCATCAACGCATTGAAAGCAATCATACCGCCACTCGCGCTGATTATTGTCGTATTGGGCTCTATCTTTGCGGGTGTTGCTACGCCGACAGAGTCTGCTGCCCTGGGGGGGGCGGGTGCGATGGTACTCGCTTTACTCTACGGTCAGTTTAGTTGGTCGATGGTGTATGACGCCTCTAAAGAGACGGTGAAAGTAACGGCAATGGTATTTGCTATCTTGTTGGGTGCAACGGCATTCTCAATGGCATTTACTTACACTGGCGGTGATTATCTGGTTGAAGAGTGGATGCTGCAGTTGCCAGGTGAGAAATGGGGTTTCTTGATCATTACCATGTTGGTGATTTTGATTCTGGGTTTCTTCATCGACTTCGTAGAAATCTGTTTCATCATTGTGCCGATTATTGCGCCTGTTGCTGAACTGATGGGAATCAACATGACTTGGTTCGCAATCCTTATCGCGATGAATCTTCAAACCTCATTCTTGACGCCACCGTTTGGCTTCAGTTTGTTCTATCTAAAAGGGGTGGCACCAAAAGGTGTGACTACTAAGGATATCTACCGAGGTGTGATGCCGTTCATTCTTATTCAAATCCTCGTACTTGGATCACTTCTCGCTTTCCCATCTTTCTATGGAATGTGAGTGAAGCCTAGAATGTGAATGATATGTTTCAACGGCTATCCATAAATTGATAAAGTAAAACGGCTTATTGATGTTCAATAAGCCGTTTTTTGTGAGGAAAAGGAATGCCTCTAAAAGTTAAGCTGATTTTGCTGACGCTACTCCCGTTGCTGCTTGTAACTGCGAGCATTAGTTGGATCTCGTTGCACCAAACTAAGACGTTGGGTGAGAAAGAGGTCGAGATCTTCCGAGACAGCTTAATTAAGTCGCGTGAAAACGCCCTCAAAGACACCGTCGATCTTGCATTTGATGCCATCGAGCACATCTATAACGATCCAGAGATCAAAGAAGCACAAGCCAAAAGAGAAGTTCGAAGCATACTGTCTAAACTTAGGTATGGTTCTGATGGCTACTTTTTTGCGTATGATCGCTACGGAACCAATCTCGTTCATCCGATACAGCCAGAATTGATTGGCAAAAACCTGCTTCAATTGCAAGATGAAGATGGCGATTTTCTGATAGAAGCCTTGTTAAGAGAAGCACAAACCGGCGGAGGATTTCACCAATATTTGTGGCAAAAGCCTTCGACGGGTGAGGTGGTCTCGAAGCTGAGTTACGCCGCTTGGTTAGAGCGTTGGGACTGGATGATTGGCACCGGCTTGTATATTGAGGATGTGCATCAAGAAGTGGCCTCGATGCAGGCCGCAATTAACAAGAATATTGAAACAACGTTCTTTTCGATTGTGGTGATTCTGAGTGTGACGGTCGCGGTCATCATTGTACTGACCTTGGCCATTAACATGCATGAACATCGGATAGCGGATAATAACTTGAAGGAACTGGCGCATAAGACGGTGATGTTTCAAGAGGACGAAAAGAAGCATCTCGCGCGTGAGTTGCATGATGGTATTAACCAATTATTAGTGTCGAGTCGCTGTCACTTAGAACTGCTCGGTAATAAGCTACAAAGCGAAGACCTTAAAGCACATTTGAATAAGTCGCAGCATTCACTCATGCGAGCAATCGAAGAAGTGAGGCATATCTCGCATCAACTTCGTCCAAGTTCATTGGATGATATCGGCTTAGAAGCGGCGTTGTCTTCGCTGTTATTAGATTTTCAGGCGCACTCGAGCATTGAAGTGGAAACCTTGTTTAATACGCAGCCGGGAAAATTGAAATCAGAAGCTGCGACGACTTTATATCGAGTGGTGCAAGAGTCACTGAATAATATAGAGAAGCACGCACAAGCGACCAAAGTAACGGTTATCGCACAGCAAATTGGCAATGTGTTGCAATTGCTCATCCAAGATAATGGGGTTGGTTTTAATACCTATAAAGCAATGGAAAAGCGAGGTATTGGGTTACGTAACATGAGAGAACGGGTGGAGTTCATCGGTGGTGACTTTGAATTGATGAGTGAGGTTGGCTTTGGAACGGAAATTACAGTGTTACTGACACTAGAGGGATTGGTGAATGAGTGAAGTTATTCGAGTTGTGATTGCAGATGATCACCAAGTGGTACTGGATGGCTTTATGGCGAGATTAGAACTCGAGCCTGATATTAGCGTGATAGGTACAGCCAGCAATGGATTAGAAGCCGTTGAAATGGTTAAAGACCTGCGCCCTGATGTGGTGTTGATGGATATCAGCATGCCTATCATGAATGGTATTGATGCGACCCATCTGATTAAAGAGGAAGATCCTCAAGCCAAGGTGCTGATGCTGACCATGCATAACAACCGTGAATACATCATGAAGGTGATGCAATCGGGTGCTGTCGGCTATATGTTGAAAGAAATTTCGGCTGAAAAAATGGTGCAGGCAATCAAGACGGTCAATCAAGGCTCGACCTATTTCTGTGAAAAAGTGACTCAGAACTTGTTTACTCAACCTATTACTCCCACACAACCTGTGAAGAACCCATTGAGTAGGCGTGAAGAAGCCGTGTTGAAATTAGTGGCTAAAGGGGAAAGCAGCAAAGAGATCGCGAAGGGATTAAATATCAGTTACCGAACGGTTGAAACCCATAGGCAAAATATCAAGCACAAGCTCGACATTCACTCTACGGCAGAGCTTGCTAAGTATGCTGTTAGCTCGGGGCTTGTGGAGTGATGTTACGCTAAATTACAGCGAATGTGTAATTTAATTACCAAATGTGCTGTTTGTACCCGTTTTTTGATGGTTTTTTTAGTATTTTTGCGACGAGTTGTTATTCTTCCTTTCGAAATTTAAGTGCCAAATGCAATGTTGCAAATTGTGCGCTACTAATTAGAGAGGATACATGGAGCCTGTAAAGGATAGGTATAGTATTGATAATACTGATTATACCGTAGGACAAGATAATGTTCAGAAATGGGGTTTTGATGTTCATAACCCTGTATTTGGAATCAGCGCAGGAGCAATAATTGCTTTCCTGGTTGCGCTTTTGGTTGCAGAACCTGAAACGGCTAAAGCGGCACTTGATGGTGTTAAGTGGAAAGTCATCGGTAACTTCGATGGTTTCTTTATGTGGGCTGCGAACCTTTTCGTATTTTTCTGTTTTGTCCTCATTATCTCCCCGTACGGAAAGATACGTATAGGTGGCGATGATGCTAAAGCCGAGCACTCTAATCTATCATGGATGTCTATGCTATTTGCCGCAGGTATGGGTATTGGCCTCATGTTCTGGGGTGTGGCAGAGCCCGTTGCTTACTTTACCGGTTGGTATGAAACACCGCTCGGTGTTGAAGCGTATTCTCCTGAAGCGGCTAAGTTGGCACTAGGTGCAACCATCTACAACTGGGGCTTGCACGGTTGGGCAATCTACGCCGTTGTTGCTTTGTCTCTTGCCTTCTTTACTTTCAATAAAGGCTTACCGCTTTCTATTCGCTCAATCTTTTACCCGCTACTCGGTGACAGAACTTGGGGGTGGTTTGGTCATATCGTTGACATTGTCGCAGTACTTGCAACATTGTTTGGCCTTGCAACATCACTTGGCCTAGGCGCACAACAAGCCGCAAGCGGTATTAACCATGTATTTGGTACCGATGGCGGTATTGGTATGCAGCTTATTGTTATTGCAGTCGTGACTCTGTTAGCAACAATGTCGGTTATCCGCGGTATCAACGGTGGTGTTAAGGTTCTAAGCAACGTCAATATGGTTGTTGCGTTAGGCTTGCTGATCTTCGTAACTATCGCGGGTGGCATGGCGGGTATTAAGGCGATACCAACCGCGCTAATGGGCTACATTGAGAACTTTATTCCTCTTAGCAACCCTCATGGTCGTGATGATGAAACATGGATGCAAGGTTGGACGGTATTTTACTGGGCTTGGTGGATTTCATGGTCTCCATTTGTGGGCATGTTTATCGCTCGTATCTCTAAAGGTCGTACAATTCGTGAATTTATCGTCGCTGTATTGTTTATCCCAACGACAGTAATCATCATCTGGATGGCTATTTTCGGCGGTATCGCGATTGATCAAGTGGCGAACAAGGTGGGTGAGATTGGTTTGAATGGTCTGCAAGATATTACACTTTCTCTATTCCATACTTACGATGCGCTGCCAATGAGCTCTGTGCTTTCAGTGGTATCCATTGGTTTGATTATGGTGTTCTTCATCACTTCATCAGACTCAGGTTCATTGGTTATTGATAGCATTACTTCTGGCGGTAAAGTCGATGCACCTGTTCCGCAACGTGTATTTTGGGCATTGATGGGCGGCGCGATTGCAGCAGTGTTATTGTGGGTAGGTGGTACTGAATCTATTCAGGCATTACAAGCTGGAACAGTCTCAATGGCATTACCATTTGCCTTCATATTATTGCTTATGTGCCTAAGTTTATTTCTAGGTTTGCGTACAGAGAATCAATTGGTTAAGCAGCAAAGTGCTTTGAGCTAAAAGTATTTTTCAAATAGAGGTCGACTTAGTCGGCCTTTTTTTCGTCACAAACCTAAGTGATTATCTTTATTTTGTTTGAAAATTCATCGAACTGATTCTGGTTTACTGAAAACAATAAGTTAACCTGCTAAACTTCAGACATCCAAGTATTTGAATTATTGTGACAACAGCTTGTACTACTTGGATCGTATGTTCGAGTTTGTGATTCAGTCACAGGAAAGTAAGGGATATGAGGTCAACAGACCTTATAAGTATTCCGTAGAGAGGAATAATGACTAAAGGTATAGATAAATACAGTATCGACAGTACGGATTACACTGTTGGTCAAGATAACGTCCAAAAATGGGGTTTTGACGTTCATAACCCAGTGTTTGGTATCAGTGCGGGACTCATCACTTTGTTCTTGATCGGTGTGCTGCTTACAGATACCGCTTCAGCAAAGTCAGCATTGGATGGTGTTAAATGGCAAATTATCAATTCATTCGATTGGCTGTTTATTTGGTCCGGTAATATTTTCGTTATTTTTTGCTTAGGCTTGATTGTTTCTCCGTTTGGTAAAATCCGCCTTGGTGGTGTTGATGCAACGGCAGACTACTCATTCATGTCTTGGTTATCGATGCTGTTTGCTGCAGGTATGGGTATTGGCTTGATGTTCTGGAGTGTCGCAGAACCTGCGGCTTACTACACAGGTTGGTATGAAACGCCACTTGGCGTCGAGGCAAATACACCAGAAGCTGCAAAACTAGCACTCGGTGCAACTATGTATCACTGGGGGCTTCACCCTTGGGCTATTTATGGTGTTGTGGCGCTTTCACTGGCTTTTTTCTCTTACAATAAGGGATTACCGCTTTCAATTCGCTCTATCTTCTACCCAATTTTAGGTGATAGGGCGTGGGGCTGGGCTGGTCACATTGTTGATATTCTTGCTGTACTTGCAACCCTGTTTGGTTTGGCTACATCGCTAGGTTTAGGTGCACAGCAAGCCGCAAGTGGTATTCAGCATGTATTCGGCATTGAGGCAGGTTTAGGGTTACAAGTCATTGTTATTACTGTAGTAACTTTATTAGCAGTCGTATCCGTACTTCGTGGTATTGATGGTGGCGTTAAAGTTATCAGTAATATCAACATGTTGGTTGCTTTCCTACTACTTATCCTAGTAGCTCTTATCGGCTACGCAGTGACTTTAGGTTCAATCCCTACAACATTGATGGCATACATAGAGAACATCATTCCGTTGAGTAACCCTCACGGTCGTGAAGATGAAGCTTGGTTACATGGCTGGACTGTATTCTACTGGGCTTGGTGGATCTCATGGTCTCCATTTGTCGGTATGTTTATCGCGCGTGTTTCTAAAGGTCGTACCGTTCGTGAATTCATTACGGCTGTGCTGATTGTTCCAACGACAGTGACTATCATTTGGATGTCAGTGTTTGGTGGTATGGCAATTGATCAAATCGTGAATAAGGTTGGTACTCTCGGTCAAAATGGCTTAACTGATGTATCACTGGCAATGTTCCAAATGTTTGATGTATTGCCGTTTGGTACTCTGCTTTCAATCATCGCAGTTGTACTGGTTCTCGTATTCTTTATTACATCGTCTGACTCGGGCTCTTTAGTCATCGACAGTATTACCGCTGGTGGTAAAGTTGATACGCCAGTGCCTCAACGCGTATTCTGGGCGTTCCTTGAAGGTGCGATTGCAGTAGCTCTATTGTGGGTTGGCGGTACTGAAGCCGTTCAAGCTCTGCAAGCGGGTGCAATCTCAACAGCATTGCCATTCACCATCATTCTATTGTTGATGTGTGTGAGCCTGCTAATGGGTATGCGAACAGAGAAAAGATAGACTACGTACTATTCGATGTTTCATTTTTTGATGTCGAATATAAAGTAAAACAAAGGCAGAAGAGGAAACTCTCCTGCCTTTTTTTTATCCATTTTACAGCCTGTAAGACTGTATATATCGTAGGGATCATCGTTGAAATGGCGCCTTGAATTTGGCGAAAAGCCAAGTAATTGGCGAAAGCTAAGCTTTTGGTTTTATTGTAAATATAATGTGGTGTGAAACTGTGAAATAGCTCGAATCGTTTGCTTAAATTGGGTAGTATTCGCTAGATTTTCCACCACTCGTGAAACTTACTAATGAAATTAACACTTAAGCAGAAATTGATAGGTGCTAGCCTATCTGCTGTTATCGTCATGGCAACAGCCTTGACTTGGTTATCAGCAAACCAATTATTTGAAGAGACTCGTAATGGCGTATACCAACGAGCTGAAAGCGTATCTGAAGCTGCATCTGAAGGTATTAAAAACTGGATTGATATTCGCACGGATATCGCATCAGCGTTTAATGACTTTTCACGAGAGGATGATGTTGTTCCTTTCCTTAAGCAAGCTCGTGTAGCGGGTGGCTTTGACGATATCTTTTTAGGTACTCCAGAAGGCGGAATGTACCGTTCACATCCTGAACGTAATCGTGCTGGTTACGATCCTCGTCAACGTCCTTGGTACCAAGAAGCAAACGCTGCAGGCAAGCAAATCATTACCACGGCTTACCAAGATGCGATCACCCAAGCGCTTCTAGTTACGATTGCTGAACCTGTTCGTCATAACGGTAAGCTTGTTGGCGTTGTTGGTGCGGATGTACTTATTGATCAGCTCGTCAACGATGTAATCAGTTTAGATGTTGGTGACAACGCTTACGCAATGCTCATTGATGCCTCTGACGGCACATTCCTAGCACACCCAGACTCAGCATTGAGCCTTAAGCCTGTAAGCCAGCTTTCAAACGATATCTCTATGCCTATCATCGAAAACGCCGTAAGTACGGGTAGCATCGAGATTATCAAAGAACGCGGCGCTGAGAAGTTGCTTTACTTCACGAAGGTGCCTAACACTAACTGGATTTTTGCGGTTCAAATGGATCGTGCGACTGAAGAAGCGAATCACTCAATACTTCTTACGCAACTCATTACTACAGCGGTTGTAATTACTCTGATCGTTATCGTGTTGGTTTCTATGCTGGTTAGTTTCCTATTCCGCGACTTAAACCGCGTTTCAGCGGCTCTTGAAGAAATTGCTTCGGGCGAGGGAGACTTAACTCAACGTCTTGAGCTTAAAAGTGATGACGAAATTGGTAAACTTGCGGCAAATTTCAACCATTTTGTGGGCAATATGCACACCATGGTACTCAAGCTAAGTGAAGTGTCTGCTGCATTGGGTAACCAAGCACGTCAAACTGCTTCTCAAGCTGAAGAGCGTAGCGCTCGCATTCAGATGCAACAAGACGAAATCAATATGGTAGCAACAGCCGTGAACGAAATGGCTGCAGCAACACAAGAGATTGCAGGTAATGCTGATCAAACTGCACAGAATTCATCTGAGGCCGTTGGCGCTTGTGAACACGGTACGGGTCAAGTGAACCAGACTCAAAGCTCAATCCAAAATCTTGCGCAAGAAGTTCAAGTTGCAACAAACGTGATTCTAGAGCTTGAAGAGCACGGCAATAGCATCAACGCTATCTTGTCTAACATTCAAGGCATTGCTGAACAAACTAACTTACTTGCACTTAATGCGGCGATTGAAGCTGCACGTGCTGGCGAACAAGGTCGCGGTTTCGCGGTTGTTGCTGATGAAGTGAGAGTTTTGAGCCAACGTACACACGGCTCAACACAAGAAATTCAACAAACGATTGAATTACTGCAAGGTACAACGGGCAAAGCGGTAAGTATCATGAACGATAGCCGAACGCTTGCTGAAACCAGTGTTGATGACTCAAACTCAGCGGCCGCTAGCTTAACGCAAATTCATGCTGCTGTTGAACGTATCAGTGATATGGCGACTCAAATCGCTTCTGCTGCAGAAGAGCAAGCGTCAGTAACGTCTGAGATTACTCGTAACACCGAAGGGATTCGTGACGTGTCCAACGAGCTTGCAGGCGAAGCGCACCAAGCAGCAGAACAAGCTGCTCAGCTTTCTGAACTATCTAACGAACTAGAAAATGAAATCAGCCGTTTTAAGCTGTAATGATAGATAGATAGATAGATAGATAGATAGATAAAACGAAGCCCCAACTTAGGTTGGGGCTTTTTTATGTTCGTTACTTTAAACGTAAAAGAAATAAAGAGCGTATATTTTATTTGAATTCAAATTTTCCTCTCATGATTGCCCAGTGACCAGGGAAAGAACAAATAAAGGAGTAATCGCCACCCGCTTTCATCTTCTCGGTGCTGAAGGTAACAGAAGTAGATTCGCCACCGCCAATGATTCTTGTAAACGCGTAAACGCGGTTATCATTAGGCTTAACATAGTTGTTGTCGATACCTGCTGACATGCCATCGATCCCCACGGCTTGGAATAACGCTGTATCTGTTATCACAATATTGTGCCCCATTGATTGTGCTGGCAGGGAGCCTGTGTGGTTTAGCGTTACTTTTACTTCCTTGCAACTTGAAGGGACACTTAAAATATCGGTTGAAAACTTCATTTGATCACTGGCATCAATCGATACTTCACATTCCGAGTTCGCTTGAGCGGTAAAACTGGCACCAATAAGAGCTATCGTTGTTGCGATTATTCGTAAAGACATACGTTGTTCTCCATTGTTATAGAGGGGGGATTTGTTTAGAGTTATCGATACGTATTATTGAGAACGGTGATCATAGTCATGTACCAAAACTTAATAACACGAAACTCTTTACTTGCTTCTTGTAAATGACCTGTTTCTTGTAAAACACGTCAGAAATGCACGATGCAATAGATGCTAGGAAACACCTTTAACCAGAGCATAGACACTATCGCTAGGGCGGTAACCCTTGTGTGGTCTAATGATCCCGGACTGTCGTGTATTGAGCGGTTAAACAGTCCGAGCGTGACACCGAATATGTTTTATTATGGCCTCTAAGCCTTGACTCCGACTGGCGCTAAGCTGAGATTTTAGATCTAGCTGGCGAAACCAGTCTTTAATATCGAACTCTAGAACGCTAGCGGGTTCTTGGTTGTTATAGGCGATCAACACCAATGCCAACAAACCTTTAACTAGTGAAGAATCGCTGGTCGCTTGTATCGACATTTTGTTCTGTTGACTGATGGAAAGATCTAGCCATACATTACTTTGGCAGCCTGCGATAAGATGTGTTTTATTCATCTTTGTCACAGGGAAGGGCTCTAATCGGTCGCCCAATTCTATCAAATACATATAACGTTCTTCCCAGTCAGCGCATCGCTCGAAGTTTTTCTGGAGCTTTTCAGGGGACATAAGTTACCTTAACAGTTGGTGGATTCGTTTTAGTGATTGGCACAAGGCGTCTATGTCTTTGGGCCTTGTGTACATGCCAATCGATGCGCGACACAGCGAGTTTTGACCGAGTCGTTTTATAAGGGGCATTGCACAGAGATGCCCGGTACGAATCGCAATACCATATCTATCTAAGAATGAACCCACATCAAAAGAGTGTTGATTTTTCATATTAAAAGCCAAAACGCCCGTGCGGTTATCATCATCGCCATAGACCTCTATTGCTGGTATCTGTCTAATGCTCTCCACCAAATAATTCATTACATTTTTTTCATAGTCAGAGATCTCTTTGAAGCCGATAGCTTCTATGTAGTCTAGAGCGGCGCCTAAACCTAAAATGCCTGCAATATTCGGAGTGCCCGCTTCGAACTTCCACGGAGCTTGGCCAAACGAGGTTCCCAAAGGCAGTGTAACTTGATCGATCATGGCTCCGCCGCCTTCCCATGGCACCATGTTGTCGAGGTGTGTTTTTTTTGCGTAAAGCACGCCGATGCCTGTCGGGCCATACAATTTGTGTCCAGAGAAGGCGTAGAAATCACAATCGAGATCCGTCACATTGACTTGATCGTGCATGACAGCTTGAGCCCCGTCGACTAACACGGGGACTTTTGCTTTATGCGCAGCTTTGACTATCGTTTTAATTGGGTTTACACGGCCTAGAACATTCGATACGTGGCTAATCGCCAGCAGTTTTGTCTTTGTATTCATTAACGATACAAGGTCGTTGAGATTCAAATAGCCATTTTTTGCCATTGGCCAAACACGAATGTTGACATTATAAATTTCAGAAAGCATCTGCCAGGGAACAAGGTTGGCGTGATGCTCCATTTCCGTCACGATGATTTCGTCCCCCGCTTTTAACCTAGGGCGTAAATAGCTATTAGCAACGAGATTGATGGCCTCAGTCGTCCCTTTGGTGAAAACAATACTTTCTCGGGATTTAGCTGAAATGAACTGAGCAAGTTTTTCTCTGACTTGTTCCATTTCTTCGGTTGCTTTAGAGCTTAGGTAATGCACACCGCGATGAACACTCGCATAATCATGTTGATAAAACTGAGTCATGCGGTCGATTACGACTTGAGGGGTTTGGGCAGTCGCAGCACTGTCTAAATAGACCAAAGGCTTGTCGTAAACTTGAGTTCTTAGAGCCGGGAAGTCGTTAAACCAAGGGCTTATCTTTTCGCTCGAATCAGTCATTAGGACATCCTTTATTGAGTGACGCATTGATTTTATCTATCGCAGATTGTCTTAGGGCGAGGTGTTTAATTCTATCGGTAACGTCAATGACAAACGCAGATGTAATCATGTGTTCGGCTCGTTCTTTTGGTATACCTCTAGAGCGTAAGTAGTTGATTTGGTTTGGGTCGATTTGCCCTGTTGTTGCACCATGGCTGCATTTAACATCATCGGCATAAATCTCTAATTGAGGTTTAGAGTTAACTTGGGCGTCATCGCCTAGAATCAGACTGTGGGTGTCCATTTGTCCGTCTGTTTTTTGCGCGGCAGGGTCAACATAGATCATGCCGTCGAAAACAGACTTAGATTGGTTACGAGCGATGGTTTTATGATTTTGTTCACTTTGGCAGTGGGGAGAGTTGTGCTTTAAATACGTACGAGAATCAAAAACTGCCTCACCTTGAGGTAAGGAAATACTGTCCATAGCGACAAAACCTTGTTCACCAGTTAGTTCGGAACTTACTTGATGTCGTATCAATTGGCCTGAGTAGAGCAAGCAACAAGAGTAGGCGCTAGCATGCGCATTAACCACCAAATCGTTATGACCGAAGTGATGTTGGTTTAAGGCCTCTTCGACAATTTTAGTGTGATGATAGTGAGCACCACAACCAACGTGTTGTGTTAAGCGAGATAATGTTACGCCTCTACCACTACCTTGTGAAACATGGTGTTCGATGACGGTGACTTCCGCATGATCTGCGACTTCAATATGGCTTCTGTAGCTTGATACATCACCTTGTTTTTCGGAATTGATATGCAGAAGATAAATAGGTTTTGATATCTGCGTGTTAGCTTCGACTTCGATTAATATGCCACTTGAAGCGGTAGCATCAGTAATATAGGTAAAAGCGTCAGGCTTTATTGAACGAGATAGCTCATCGATTTCAATTGGAGAGAGCGCGCAGATGGGAGTCACTCGAACTTTTGGGATCCAGTCGGAGTATCGAGCTAAAAAGAAGCCGTCGACGAAGACTAATCGATAAGCATCAATGTCTAAACTGAATTTGTTGTATGGCGTGTTAGCTGTCGACTGCTGTGGTGCACTGCTTAGCTCTAGTTCGTTTAATCGGTCAAGAGACGTGTATTTCCAGTCCTCATGTTGAGGGGACGGTAGCTCAACCCCAAGCAATTTAGACCATTGTTTTTTTTGCCACTCATGCGGTCGAACAAGAGTTTCAAATGAATCAAGCAATGAATGTTTATTGTTCATCAATGATCCACCCATAGCCTTTCTCTTCTAATTCTTGAGCTAACGTGTGGTCACCAGATTTCACAATCTTTCCTTGGTACAACACGTGCACGAAATCTGGTTTGATGTAATTGAGGATACGTTGATAGTGCGTGACTAAAATGAAAGCTCGTTGTTCATTCTGTAGCGCGTTTACACCTTCAGAGACGGCTTTAAGGGCATCAATATCTAGACCTGAGTCAGTCTCGTCTAGTATACAAAGGTCGGGTGAAAGCACCGCCATTTGTAGAATGTCATTACGTTTTTTCTCTCCCCCAGAGAACCCCTCATTGACAGAGCGTTGGAGTAAATTTGCTGGCATCTTCAACAATTGCGCTTTTTCTTCCAATAGATCTTCAAAGTCAAAGCGATCGATCGGTTCTAAGCCTCGGTATTCGCGAACCTCATTGAGAGCCGTATTTAGAAAGAGTTTGTTACTTACACCTGGAATTTCGACAGGGTACTGAAAAGCCAAAAACACGCCTTCACCGGCTCTCTCTTCTGGATCAAGCTCTATAAGATCTCGACCTTTGAAAACAATCTCACCACTGACGACTTCGTAGTCATCTTTGCCGGCCAGTGTGGCGGATAGGGTGCTTTTCCCTGAACCATTAGGTCCCATAATTGCGTGAACTTCACCAGGCTTAACGATTAAGTTAATTCCCTTTAGGATAGTATTTTCTTCAACGCTGACATGTAAATCTTTAATTTCTAACATTTTATCCCACACTATGCTCGAGGCTGATTGATAGAAGTTTCTGCGCTTCAACAGCGAATTCGAGAGGTAATTCTGAAAATACGTCTTTACAAAAACCATTGACGATCATGGATATGGCGTTGTCTTCACTGATCCCTCGTTGGGTGCAGTAAAACAGTTGATCTTGGCCTATTCGAGAGGTTGTCGCTTCGTGTTCAACGTGAGCGGATGGATTTTTGACTTCGATATAAGGAAAAGTGTGAGCCCCACATTCAGCGCCGATTAACATTGAATCGCACTGAGTGAAGTTTCTCGCACCTTCTGCGTTAGGAGTGACTTTAACCAGCCCTCGGTAACTGTTCTGGCTTTTGCCTGCTGAAATCCCTTTTGAAATGATGGTAGAGCGAGAGTGTTTTCCTATATGAACCATCTTAGTCCCGGTATCGGCTTGTTGAACGCCATTCGTTAAAGCAACGGAGAAAAACTCACCGACAGAGTAGTCTCCTTTGAGAATCACGCTTGGGTACTTCCACGTTATCGCAGAACCTGTTTCTGATTGAGTCCAAGACATTTTGCTGTACTCGCCTTCGCAAACCGCACGTTTGGTTACGAAGTTAAGTATGCCGCCTTGTGAATCCTCTTCTCCCGAGAACCAGTTTTGTACCGTGGAATATTTAACTTCAGCTCGTTTATGGATGATCACTTCTACGACCGCGGCGTGAAGCTGATAGGTATCTCTCATCGGGGCAGAGCAACCTTCAATGTAGCTGACGTATGAGTCCTCATCAGCCACTAAAATTGTTCTTTCAAACTGGCCTGTTTTTGCTTGGTTTATTCGAAAGTAGGTAGAGAGTTCTCTTGGGCATCTCACACCTTTCGGGATGTAAACAAAAGTGCCGTCAGAGGCAACAGAGGCATTCAAAGCCGCAAAGAAGTTATCTTCAGGTGGAACAACGGTGCCTAAGTATTGCTGCACAAGTTCAGGGTATTCTTGGATAGCTTCGCTGAATGAACAGAAGATGATCCCGAGTTCTTTCAGTTCGTTTTGATAGGTAGTGGTGACGGAAACTGAATCGAAGATTGCATCGACAGCAATTTCTGAACCTTCTCTAACTGGAATCCCCAGTGTTTCAAAGGCTGTCTCGACTTCTTCAGTCAAAAATTCATTTGAGCCATCACCGCTATCTTTGTCACAGCTAGAGCAACTTGGCGCGGAGTAGTAACTGTAATCTTGGTAATTGAGGTCTGGATAATCGGCTTTTAACCAATGTGGTTCCTCCATTGTTTGCCATTTACGGAATGCTTTGAGACGAAACTCCAACATCCATTCGGGTTCGTTACGTTTTGCGGAGATTGCTCGAACGACTTGTTCGTTGATTCCCTTCGACAAAGTATCAGAAGATAACTCAGTGTAAAAACCTTCACGATAGTGGCTGCTCTGCAGCATTTCTTCAACTTCAGGCTGCGTTTCTAGTGCGCACATGGTTAAACTCCAAAACTCTCGCCACATCCACAAAGGTTCTTCACTTTGGGATTATTGTATACAAAATTACTGTTTAAACCCTGTCGCACAAAGTCGATCTCAGTGCCGTCGATCATAGGTAGGGCTTTGAGCGCAATATAGAAAATGACGTTATGCGATTCGTATTTGATGTCATCATCGGATGGCGAATCGATCAGTGTCACTTCATATGCAAAACCCGTACAGCCAGAGGACTTAACCGTGAGGTGGAAATGCTTTTGTCCATGTGATAATTGGGAAATTCTGTTTGCGGCACTTTCGCTTAAAGTGACGCCCTGCCACTCCATATCATGTATGGATATGTCATTAGAACCGGAACTCGGAATACTCACCTTACTGCTCCATATTTGACTAGTGGTAACTGATGATATTGATTATCATTTGCATATCAACCATGTATTGTCTATGGTCTTTAGGGTTGGAATCAATATGTTGACAAAATATAAAACCTAAATACTATATGTGCCAATATATTTAGTAATGATTATCATTAAGATTTAAATGAGGTTGTATAATATGGATGTCATCGTTTATTCCAAGCCACAGTGTGTGCAATGCACAGCAACGGTTAAGGCGTTACAGAGCAAAGGTATTGAGCATACAGTTGTTGATTTAACGTGTGATGAAATCGCAATGGAAAGGGTTCAATCAATGGGTTATCGACAAGCACCCGTGGTTGTTGCCAATGACCGCCATTGGTCTGGTTTTAGACCTGACATGATCAGCGCGTTGGGTTAATGATTGTTTACTACTCTAGCGCTTCAGGGAATACGAAGCGGTTTGTCGAACAGCTTGGAATGCCTGCGATCAGGCTTCCTACTGAGGCCAATGAAAGGACGCTAGAGATCGAGCAACCATTCGTACTCATATGCCCGACTTATGCCGATGGTGAGGGGCGAGGAGCTGTGCCTAACTCCGTTATAAGTCTATTGAATAACCCGAACAATCGAGCTTTGATCAAAGGTGTGATTGCTTCGGGAAATCGAAACTTTGGAGCTCTTTTTGCTCGCGGAGGTGCCATTGTCGCTGAAAAGTGCAACGTTCCGCTTTTGTATCGTTTCGAACTATCTGGAACCCAGAGCGATATTGATATCGTGACAAATGGGTTAGAACAATTTTGGAAACATCATGGATAACCACTTTGAGAACGAGTCCCTTGACTACCATGCTTTAAACGCAATGTTGAATCTACTTGATGAACAAGGGACGATTCAGTTTGAGGCAGATAAGCAAGCGGCTCGACAATTTTTCTTACAACACGTTAATCAAAATACCGTTTTCTTTCATAATTTAGACGAGAAGATCGACTATTTGCTCAGAGAGGGATATTACGAGGCTCAAGTTATTGAGCAATATGATCGCAGTTTTCTTCATCAAATCTGGGCAAACGCCTATCAAGCCAAATTTCGATTCCGCACGTTCTTAGGTGCTTATAAGTTCTTTACTTCCTATGCGCTGAAAACTCGTGATGGTAAGCGATATTTAGAAAGGTTCGAAGACCGAGTGGTTATGACAGCACTGTTACTGGCTCGTGGTGACTGTGAATTTGCACTGGCACTAATGGAAGAAATCATTCATCAGCGCTTTCAACCGGCTACGCCCACTTTTATTAATTCCGGTAAAAAGAGCCGTGGTGAATTGATCTCCTGCTTTTTGTTGAGAATCGAAGACAATATGGAGAGTATCGGTCGAGCGATTAACTCATCGTTGCAACTCTCACGTCGTGGCGGTGGTGTTGCATTGCTTCTAACGAACTTAAGAGAGCAAGGTGCGCCTATTAAAGGGATCTTAAATCAAAGTTCAGGTGTCGTCCCAGTGATGAAATTGCTTGAAGACAGTTTCTCGTATGCAAATCAATTGGGATCTAGGCAAGGTGCGGGTGCAGTCTATCTCAATGTTCATCATCCCGACATTATGCAATTTCTTGATACAAAAAGAGAAAATGCCGATGAGAAAATTAGAATTAAGACCTTGAGCCTTGGTGTCGTCATTCCCGATATTACGCTGGAACTGGCTAAGCAAAACAAAGATATGTATTTGTTTTCTCCCCATGATGTTGAGCGAGTGTATGGCGTACCTTTTTCTGAAATTAGTGTAACGGAGAAGTACCATGAAATGGTGGACGACCCAAGGATTCGCAAAGGAAAAATGAGTGCAAGGGGCCTTTTCCAAACGCTTGCCGAGATCCAATTTGAGTCGGGCTATCCATACATTATGTTTGAAGATACGGTTAATCAGGCTAACCCCATTCAGGGGCGTGTAAATATGTCTAACTTGTGTTCAGAAATATTACAGGTCAATGAGGCGTCAAATTATGATGACGACCTGAACTACAGTCATATAGGGCGGGATATTTCGTGCAATCTAGGCTCGATCAACATTGCTAAAGCCTTGGACGGAGGCCGACTACCTCAAACTGTTGAAACTGCAATTCGAGCATTGAACGCCGTCTCAGAGATGAGCGCTATCAACAGTGTGCCTTCTATACGAAAGGGAAACGATGAAAGTCATTCTATTGGTCTAGGGCAGATGAATTTACATGGCTTTTTGGCTCGGGAACGCATTCACTATGATTCACCAGAGGCCATTGATTTTACCGGTAGTTATTTTGCCTGTGTCTTATATCACTGCCTCGTAGCTTCTAATAAGTTGGCGCAAGAGAAAAAGAGCACTTTTAAAGGATTCGAAGACTCTAGTTACAGTGATGGGTCTTTCTTCGACAAATATTTGCAGCAAGACTTCTCACCAAAATTGGATGTGGTAAAAGATTTGTTTAGCCGTTTGGATATACGAATACCCACCGTGTCTGAGTGGAGCGAATTGAAACAGCTCATCATGAGCTCAGGGTTATACAATCGAAACTTACAGGCTATTCCTCCAACAGGTTCGATTAGCTATATCAACGACTCTACCGCTTCTATTCATCCTGTTACGGCTAAAGTTGAGATAAGAAAAGAGGGCAAAATTGGGCGCGTTTATTTCCCTGCTCCTTATTTGAACAACTCCAATTTAGAGTACTTCCGTGATGCTTTCTCCATCGGTCCTAAGGCAATAATCGATGTCTATGCAGCGGCGACTGAACATGTTGATCAAGGCCTTTCATTGACCTTGTTTTTTGACGATGAGGTAACGACTAGAGATATCAATAAGGCTCAGATCTACGCATGGAAAAAGAAGATTAAAACGCTTTACTACATCCGAATGCGACAGAAAGCATTAGAAGGTACTCAAGTTGAAGGGTGCGTGTCGTGCTCACTGTAATAAAGGGATAAACGCAATGAAAAAAATGGAATCCGGACCCGTTCAAGCGATTAACTGGAATCGTATGATTGATGGCAAAGATCTAGAGATTTGGAATCGCCTGACGGTTAATTTTTGGCTGCCTGAAAAGGTACCTTTATCCAATGATATTCAAACATGGAAGCAACTAACTGAAGAAGAACAAACGCTAACGATTAGAGTTTTTACCGGTTTAACGTTACTCGACACGATTCAGAATACTGTGGGTGCGCCAGCCTTGATGGAAGATGCTAGAACGCCTCATGAAGAAGCGGTATTAACCAACATCGCTTTTATGGAGGCAGTTCATGCTCGTAGCTACTCTTCTGTCTTCTCAACTTTGTGTACTACGCCGCAAATTGATGAAGCGTTTCGCTGGGCTGAAGAGAACCCTCTGTTACAGAAAAAAGCACAGATTATCCTCGACGATTATTTGGTTGAAGGCGACCCGCTAAAGAAAAAAGTGGCCAGTGTTTTTCTAGAGAGTTTCTTATTCTATTCTGGGTTTTACCTACCCATGCATTGGTCGAGTCGGGCTAAACTGACCAATACAGCGGATTTGATTCGTCTGATTATTCGTGATGAGGCGATTCATGGTTACTACATTGGATACAAATTTCAACTCGCTTACCAATCTCTTAGTGAGGAAGAACAGGCGAGAGTTAAGGATGAAGCTTATTCATTAATGTTCTCTCTTTATGAAATCGAAACACAATATACCGAATCGCTTTATGATCCTGTTGGCTTAACTGAAGATGTGAAGCATTTTCTACATTACAATGCCAACAAGGCATTGATGAATCTAGGGTTTGAAGCATTGTTCCCGGATGAGTTATGTCAGGTTAACCCTGCTATCATGGCAGCATTGTCACCCAATGCTGATGAAAATCATGACTTCTTTTCTGGTTCCGGTTCTTCTTATGTCATCGGTAAAGCCGTTGCTACCGAAGATGATGATTGGGATTTTTAAACGAATAGCCCGAGCATGAACTCGGGCTGTAAATGGTTTCTGGCTGTTGTGATCTTGCTAGTTGTTTAGAACCGAAATCGATTCAACGTTTGAAGATGCATCAAAACGAACATTGACCAACACACTTTCTCGTTCGAAAGTCACATCATCAAAATCAGTGGCAGCGATCTTAAATCCATTCCTTGCGAATAAACTGGTCACTGTTGTTCGTTGTTTCTGTTCCATGGCGCTTGTCAGTAGTTCGTTCATTGTGATCTCCATTAAGTAACCGTGTGCATAGTGTAAGCGTACAGGGTCTACGTTATGAGTTCAATTGCTTAATCAATAAGCTGCGTTGATATGTTCAATTGAATGATTTTGGTATTCAAAAAATCAATGGATAATAGGGGAGGTTGGTGACGCTATTTATGATAAGTAGAGTGTTATGTGACCACAGTTTAGTATTCTTTTAGATAGCGATTAATTGTAAAAATTTCAATGAAATAAGTGGTTACAAAACACAGGGAATCACATCGACTTGTGGTGAGTAGGTTACCTAATGAAACTTGTTTATATTGAAATGTTGAGTGTTAAAGTGGTGTTGCACTGCGCACTTGAATCCAAGAGCAATTATTTATTAGATAAGTTTGATTTTAATGAATCGTTAGTCGTGGTGCTTATGCTATTTTTGTCGCAAGGGATACTTAGTGAGTAGCCTAAATAATTAATATGGGAAACGAAAGCAATGAAGGGAATGAAAAAGTTTATTACTCTATTTTTGGTATTGCTCTGCTTTGGTGTCAGCCATGTTCAGGCCAATGATGCGCGACTTAAGCAAGCTTACCAAAATCACCAAAGTGATGTTCAAGTACGTGGTTCGGGTTTAGTTTCACGATTGCTTCCAGACGATAATAAAGGCTCTCGACATCAGAAGTTTATCTTAAGGCTCGACAGCGGACAAACTTTGCTGGTGGCACATAATATTGATTTAGCTCCTCGTATTCAGGGATTGAGAAAGGGCGATAGAGTTGAATTTTATGGGGAGTATGAATGGAACAAGAAAGGTGGCGTGATGCACTGGACTCACAAAGATCCTCGGAATCACCATGCTCATGGCTGGCTGAAGCATAATGGGAAAATATACGAATAAGACGATATTAGGCATGGTGTATCTACGTTTGTTTTAGTTTCTAACTATATTGAGTATTTCCTTTGGGCCTATTCTGATTCCCCTAATAGTTGAAAAGAGCCGAAATATCGGCTCTCTGTCATTCGCTCTCGATACGTCTATTTGTAAGCTAGCTTCGCTTGGTTATTTTTACATTAAATCCAACGGGAGACATCGTGAACGCAAATTGTTCAACCACAGTTTCAGGGGCCTGTTGTGGCTCGATACTGAATTCTTTAAACAATGTATGAAAGGCGAGTTTAATTTCCATCATCGCCAATGAGCGTCCAGGGCATAGTCTTGCACCTCCACCAAACGGCTGAAGGTTAGAGAATGAAGCGCCATCTTTTTCTATCCAACGATTAGGGTTAAACGTGGTTGGGTCTTCAAATAAATCTGGATCAAAACCATTTGCATGTAGCATCACAAAAACAGGAGTGCCTTTTTTTACTTCGATGTCGCCAATCTGAGTGTCTCGTGTGGGTTCCAAGTAAAGTTGTGGAGCTACTGGCTTTAATCGCATAGCTTCATACATCACCGCAGTCATATAAGGTGCACGAGGAAGAGGCCACTCTAAAACCTTCCTATCACCAAGGGCGTCAAGTTCATCTTGTAGGGCCTGTTCACTACTACTATTACCGCTGACTAAGAACGCCATCCAAGCAAGTGTATTCGCGGTGGTATCTTCACCAGCCAATAGAAGGGTAATAGCATTAGCTATAATATCTTGGTCTGTTAATGATGAATCTTGCTCTTGCTCCAACAGCATGATTTGCAACATGTTTTCTGGTGAGCCTTTAAGGTTTGGTTCGTTGATTAAACGATCTCGTTGTTTTTCAATACATCCAGAAACAAAACGCCCGATTTCTTCCAAACTGGCATCAAACTGCTTGTCTTTTCTTGTTTTGAAAAAGCGCCATAATGGAATGGGAGACTTACAACGTTGGTTTATTACCGGAAAAACTTCTTGTAAGCTTTTACCTAACGGCGTAGTCGTTTGTTCTATCGAGTTAAAGTCTTCCCCGAACGCTAGCAGAGATGTTACATCAACCGTGTATTTTTTAAATTCTGCGACTAATTCGACCACTTCTCCTGATTCTGCCAGCATTTCAAAGTGTTTTCCTAGGCGCTCTGTAATCACGCTTAACTGAGGATGAAAATGTTTCAGGTGACTAGGTTGGAACATAGGTTCTGTTAATTTTCGTTGATGCTTCCAACGTTCCTCTTCAGCAGAGAATATGCCATTAAGCCCAGCTTCATCAAATACACTTTCGATACTCTTTAGGCGGCGAAATTCATCCGGCCTAGATTTTAACACTGACTTGATTTGAGCTACGTCGGACAATACAAGTACATCCTTCAAGCCTAGCTTTAAACGGAAATGAGCACCGTACTCTTTAATCCAACACAACATTTGCTGATGAACATTGGACTTTTTTAAATAACTAACATGTCCTAAAACACCAGAGGTGGGTGGCATTGGTAGTTGCTCAATTCGCTTCATTTGCATTTCCTTGACTGTATATCATTGATGGTTCGTAACATACCGAAGTTACGGCTAGAGCAAAAGTAAGCATCTAATTTAGCAAGTTTCATGGTTTGGTAAGTAAAGGTATGTAAGTGAGTTGTGAGCCGCTAAGTTTACGAAACCTCGGAACCAGAGATTCCCCGACAATTACTTAACGAATATTTTTGATAGTGGACTAATTACGCCGTTGGCTCCTCTATCTATGATGTGAGTATATATTTGCGTTGTTTTTAGATCGGTATGTCCAAGCTGTTCTTGAACTGTTCTAATATCAGCACCGCTTTGAAGAAGGTGCGTAGCAAATGAATGCCTTAAAGTGTGGCAGGAAATGTTTTTCTCAATGTCGGCTTTTTTGCTAGCTACCTTAATGTGTTTTTGTAGTGCTGTTGGATGAATATGATGCCTTCGTAATTCACCTGTTCGTAAATCGGGTGCCAGACGAGCAGAAGGAAAAAGAAATTGCCAATTTCTTCTGGAGTCATAACCGTTGGCAACTTTCGGGATTTGTCTGAACGGCGAAACTGCATATTAAGTTCAATGGGTTCCTGAACGATTTCTTTGTATAAAAAGACTATCGCATTGAGGGCTAGGCTCTGCGTTTTCTGTGCTGACTTCCTATCAACAACTAAGTGCGTCAGGAAGTCTTCTACATGCCTTGAAGTCAAACTTCTGGGATGCTTTTTATCATGATAAAGAATGTACTGGTGAATCCAATAAATGTACGCCTGTGTAGTACGAAGAGCATAGTGTCTCCCCAACATATACTCTTCTATGTAGGCTAGAAATGGTGATTTTTTCATTTTAGCTTTAACTGGTTATATACATGAGTTGCAGTTTGGCACATCAATTCATGCTATATAGAAAAAATCTGTATTTTGGGATTCAGGCAGATGCTCGTAGTGCTTAAGTTGCTGTTAGTTTTCATAAAAACGGGGTATGGTTAACTTCATCAAGATACTAGATAGAAAAATTCTATATTTAAATGAAGAATTTTTCTGTCTTAGAGCTGTTATGTGTTTTTAGGATAAAAATGGAAATTTTCGAAATTCAGCTAGGAAATTCAATCGGTCCAGTCAAGTTCGGTATGACAGAAACTGAAGTGAGCAATGTTATCGGAGCTCCTGATTGCATCTATGGTCATCGCCATCATTTTTTAGACGGTCTCATGGTAGATTTTGATAATGAAGGAAGAGTTGAGTTCATTGAAGCCGCTGCGTCAGAGTTGTTTTCAACGACATTGCTTGGCTTAGACGTACATAGGACATTAGCAACTAATGTGCTCGAACGAATTCAGCTAGAAGGTAACTATGATTATTCTGATCCAGAGTTAGGCTATAGCTACGTATTTAAAGAGCTTCAGTTATCTTTCTGGCGTCCAACTCTTCCTGACCTAGAAGAAGGTGAAGGGTTGTACTTTCAATCGGTTGCCATTGCTTCCGAGGGTTACTTTGAGTAAACACATAACAAGCAATTCAAGCAGACTGCCAACGCGTGGCATTTTCAACTCGGTTTAGCTTCAGTGATTACGGTGGTGGATTTGAGTGTATTGGTAGCGTTGTCAGCTACTTAATTAGGCGTTATGTGCAAGAGGGATAAATGAATAAGTCTAGGATGTATCTGTTATTTTTGTTGCCACTTATCATCGTAGGGCGAGAATACTACCCTCGCTATAAGGAAGATCAGCAGCTAGAAGAGTTAAAGTCGCAGTTTCAAGGGTTGTTGTTCGGTGAAGATGGAAAAGTAAAGGTTACTTCTTTAAGGGTTGAAGAAAACGTTATTTCTATGCAAGTACATATATCAAATGTAGATCTAAGCGATATGAATAAAGAAGTACTTACTCGAAATTCTCGAAAAATGTTGCCAGCTAAGATATGTAATAGCGTGGGAATCAGTGAGTGGTTGTCGAATGGAAAGTGGATTTCTGTAGATGTCACAGCCAATGGTAGTAAGCCCGTAACCAATGTGAGAATAACAAACGACAATTGCACATAACAAATAAGGATTAAGGTGTTGCGTAGCCAACACTAAATCCCGAGTGTTGAACAAGCCCGAAGCCACTTTATTAAGTAAATTGTGTAATTTAGTTTGAAGGGCGCATCGCTTTGAGGCTTTCTCAAGGCGAGCGAGGCTAAGATAAGGTTGCGATAGCAATCTTATCAGCCAGTTAGCCATTTTTCGTTTCTTTCGTCGTCACACCTCCTCTATTTTGGTTGATGCTATTCTCCTTATTATCAAATGCCTTTCGACGAACCGCACGAGAATCGGCATCAATAGTTGGAGGTCGTTTACCTTGCAGTTTAAGGTTAGTAAGGTGTTATTCATAAGGAGAGTTATAGCGTTACAAGAGTATGGCTCAGACGGGCAAGGATATTTTCGATCACATTGAATCAATATATTTTCTTCATATCTCGATAAAAGTTTTCGTGCGAGCCGAGAGCTATTAGTTCGAGAGTTACAGTACCATCTTCATAGCTATAACCGAGCAATGTTAATTGTTTAACCATCTTGAATTTATGCACTCTCAAGAAAAACAGGTCACCTTTCTTCTGCTCACCAAGATGCGGATCTTCCATAAGGGCTCGAATAGCATTATCTAGATCCGTTTTTTGGTTCTTGTGTAATTTCTTGACCGCCTTCTTAAAAGTAGGTGTCTGAAGAATGTTGGTAATCTTAGTCAAAAGAGTAAGCCTCTAATTTACCTGCTTCCTTCTCAGCTTTTGCTATGACTGCTTGCTTTACGAACTCATAAGGTAGATCAGGGTTGTCTTCCATCATTTTCCCGATTTTAGCCCAGTGCTCAATTTGTTTTGGTGTAGTGCGGTTTAGTGCTTTAGCCATTATCGCTGCCTTATCAAAAAGATCTTGGTCAATACGTACACTTGCAGTAGCCATAATATGTCTCCTAATTTAGTTTGTATTTATATTGTAGTAAATCGCCACAGGTGTTGCAAATTGCGCCATGACAAGCATTTAAGCAGACTGTTACGTTTGTAATTTTCTACTTGGATTAGTTTCAGTGATTTCGGTCGTAGGTTTGAGTGTATAGGTAGTGTTGTCAGCGACTCAATTAGGCATTATGTGCTTCAGGCAAATTATCTTATGGAGGCGATAGTGAAAGATCCTGATATCGAGTTTTCAAAATGGAAGCTAGAGAGGAAAAAAGGAAGTCTTAGATTTATTATCCGTACATCATTTCCCGCACTTTTAGGAGTGATGGTCGGTCGAAGTATTGAACCGTTGTTTATGTCAGAAAGTGTTTGGGGCTGGGCGCAAACTACCGATGTATTGATGAGTGGTTTTTGGGGTTCGATAGGTGCTATCCCGTCAAGTTATGCAATATGGTGTTGGCGTGAGAAGAAGTATAAGCATCATGTCGCTAATCTTCAGCAACGTAGATAACAAGCATTTAAGGTGGACTCTTATATGTACCTCTGGCCAAATTTTATGCCTGTATTTCTTAGCATCAAGCGAAATTAGTGGAATTAATATCAAACTAGACTTTGGAAATATCCCTACAGGCGTTTAAAGCAGCCTAATGCTGGCCCTTCCTTTCTGCTCAAGATTGGATTTCGTGTTAATAGCGCTCTGGTTTACTATTGGGTAATCGTGTCGTTCACGTCTTTTAAACGCCGTAATGTTCTACCCTAAGAAGTAACACTTTGTGGAGGTCTGTATGGATATCAAAGAGTCTGATTGGAAAATCTTTTGCGAGATAAAGAGTGAAGCTGCGCAACGGTTTTGTACTCGTCAGCTAGATGAAGCCATCAAAGCGATTACTGATGAATCAGAATCTGTAGGGGAAAGGTTTCACTTTATGTGCGAGTACTCCAAAGAATCTCAAAAGCAAATGAAGCTTATTTTTGATGGACATTCTCGAAGCCGAGCATTTATCCAACTCATGCAAATGTGCGAGGAAGGTTTGGTTGTACCAAAACAATTCGAACGCCTTTCAGGTGAACTCAAAAAAGACATTACGAACGCTCTAGAAAGAAGAGCCTAAGGAAAGTCGAGTATTCAGGCCGCTTGACCCTGTAAATGTACGATAACCTTCCAAGGTAAACTGCTACAACTATCCTAATATTACTCCTCTTTATTCGCCAATTCGGAATCCGAATCCATGATTTTTGGCCAGGGAGGCTGAGTGTTATGTTTTGAAAAGTGAGTGTGCGGAGCCTAGCGAAAAAGCGGTCTAGTCTTTGTGTTAGAAAAACTACTGTATAAGTCCACCTTTCGTCCACCCAAGCAAGACTGGGATAAAGTGGGGGAGAAGAAAATTGATTGTTTTCAGTGTATTGCGCGATATTTACGACGTTTTTGAGGGCCCAGGAACGGTGAAACCCCGATGTTGGTAGCATCGGGGTTTCGAATTTCTAGATTTCTCGACTGGTAAGATCGATTATCTTTTCTATGCAGAAGGCTGGATTAATCCAATCTTATTCCTTGGTAGGGAATTAGATACGGATGAAATCCATGTGCTCAACTTTAGGCTTGAACGCGTGACGTTGAACGTCTTGCGGCTTAACCTTAACTTCTGCGCCGTCAATCACTAGAGTGATTGTTTCGTAGAATTCAGGCTTATCCATTTGGTTGATCACGTCAGCGTGAACAAGTTCGATAGCTACAGCTGCTGCTTCGCCACCGTAGATTACAGCTGGGAATTTACCAGCGTGACGTAGGCGGCGGCTCGCACCTTTACCTAGTTCAGTACGTACTACTGCTTCAAATTTCATAGTTTTACTCTCAAATTAGTAAAAATTAACTTCACACCTCAATGCGACCTTGAGTATGTGGTAAAGCTTATGCATAAACGAGTTCATGCTTAAGCGAGCGCGGATACTAACATCACATTCAAATCTGAGCAAGTCAGAAGCCCATCTCAAAGTGAATTTCCTTCGATAAATGATTCGTTTGGAGATAAAACGTTCACTAGCGCTTACTTGCCCCATTTTATCGTCTTTTACATTGCCAATCTTATCTGTTTATTGCGCTGCTAAATCATCAAGTTAATGAACGGAAAATGAATGTTTGCCTAAGACTTGGTTAAGGCTTGGTTGGTTAATCTTAGTGTTAATTAAACAGCAGAATGAATAGGTGAAAATATGGAACCGGTAAGCATTGTCGTAATTACGCTAAACGAAGAGAAACGCATCAGCCGCTTAATGGAAGAGTTGAGTGTGCAAACTCACCAAGAATTTGAGGTGATTGTTGTCGACTCCAACAGTGAAGACAACACAAGAGAAGTGGCACAAGCTTATGAAAATGCGTTGCCAAAATTAACTGTTCATCATATGGAAAACCGTGGTGTGAGCCTTGGCCGAAACACGGGCGCGTCATTAGCGCAGTACAACAGAATCCTTTTCTTAGATGCTGACGTGAGCTTGCCTCGAAACTTCCTTGCGAAAGCGCTTTATGAACTAGAGGAGAAAAAGCTTGAAGTTGCGGGTGTGTACATGAGTTCCAAAGGTTTGCCGCTTGTACACAAGTTTGGTTACGGCTTATTTAACGCAGGCTTGTTCACTACCCAGTTCTTTTTCCCGACGGCGATTGGCGCATGTATTTTCGCGACTAAACGCGCGCATGATGAAATCGGCGGTTTCGATGAAGATATCGTACTGTGTGAAGACTGTGACTATGTAAAACGTGCGAGCAAGACATGGCGATTTAGATTCCTGAATATGACTTTTGGTTTTGACCCACGCCGTTTAGACCAAGATGGCGTTGTGAAGACCGGCTCAACTTACCTCAAAGCCAATGTAAGACGCTTCTTTAAAGGCGAAATGCGTAACAACGAGATGAACTACAAGTTTGGCCACTACAAAGAACAGTAAGTATTGAGGTTGTTATGTTTGATGGACTAGGGCTGTTTCTGGGGGCATTGGGTGATGCTCTCATTGGTCCAAACCTATTTGTACCGGGAGAGCCCTTTTTTATCGCTGCGGGCTTTCAATTGTATTCAGGTGCATGGATGGCGTTGGTTTTGGTCATGCTAGGTGGTTTGCTTGGTGACCAACTCAGTTACTTCATTGGCTATAAATACGGTGCGAAAGCGCAACGCAAGCTTATTCGGTTTCGTCCTAAAACCAAAAGATTAATTGCGCGCTGCCGTTACCTAATTGCTCGCAAAGGCACATACATCATTCTTTTTGCTCGCTTATTCGGACCTATCGCTTGGGTTGTGCCATTTATAGCTGGCTCACATCGTGTGCCGTGGCGCAATTTCAGTGTGTTGGCGTTGATCGGCTTGGCTCTTGGTGGTGGACAGTTCATTGCTTGGGGCATGTTACTGGCGCACGGTGTTGAAAACTTCCCGTGGCTTAATAGTCTTAAGATATTTATCTCTGAGCATAATAGCTTGATCGCCGGTGTGTTCACGGTATTGGTTTTCACCATAATAGGTTATCGAATGAAGTGGCGACGCTTGGTGCTTAAATCCAGTGCGTTGTTATTGGCGTGGGTATTGTTTGCGAATTACGCTCACTTTTTCTGGAAAGCCGATGATTTTCAAAATCAGCAAGAGACGGCTCAAATTGACAAAGTCGACTGGAATTCGGTTACCTATAAAGCGTTCCCCGGCAAATCTTCATTCTACTCGGCACAAGCGATCAACGTAATTTATGTTGGAGCAACCCCAAGAGACTTAATGAAGCAATTAGGTTGGATAGAGAATAAAACCTTCTCTCGAAATGAGATTGAATGGGCTGGTTATCTCGCGTTGCTTAGAGACAAAACGCCACCAGTGTCTGATTTATATTGGAGAGAAAAACCACAAGATATGGCGTTTCAATTACCGGGTAACTTGATGAAGCGCAGCCATATTCGCTGGTGGCGTGCAGGTGTTGATATTAACACTAACCAGCCTCAGTGGTTAGGTGCAATTAGCTATGATGATGGCCTAAAAGTCACCCCTTACTCAGGCATTGTGACCATACTACATAACATTGACCCTAATGTTGATCAAGAACGAGATAGGCTCGCTAATCAAATACGAACGTCATTACCAGACATTGAGCTAGACAAGTACCCATTGGCAACGGTGGAAGTGATGAATGAAGATCATGACTATTATACCGACGGTAAGATCTTGATGATCGGAGTCGCGACTCATAATGATAATTTGCAAACTCTAGATGTCGCTGTGAATGAGATATAGAGTCGTATATAAGGTCGATTGAAATAAGCCCTAGTATTACGCTAGGGCTTATTGCGTTTAGTTTTTACTTATTTAACTCGCACGTTTAGCTTAGTTAACCTTTGCTTAATTTAAGCACCAGAGAGGCTTTCAATCCACCCATAGAGCTCTTGCTGAGCGTTAGGCTGCCTCGGTAGCTGTGCGCCATTTCATTCACGATGTTAAGCCCTAAACCTGTTCCCGGTGTGGTTTCATCAAGTCGAACACCACGTTTGGTCACTTGCTCAAGCTTCTCTTCAGGAATGCCTTGGCCATCATCTTCAATCACCAACTCTATGTTGCCATCGTCGAGTTCATTAGCGTGGACACGAATAATGCTGTGCGCCCATTTGTAACTGTTCTCTAGTAGGTTTCCGACCATTTCATCGAGGTCGGTCTTTTCTACAGCTACTTCAACCTCAGAATCTAGCTCGTTAATCATGGTGACTTCGTTGGCGGCGTAGACCTTATCAAACGCCATTGAGATCGCTTCGACACGCTCACAAGGTGAAGACTTCACCGAAAGAATGTTCATTGCACCTGCCATGCGCGCACGGCCAAGGTGATAGTCTATTTGGTTTTGAATCTGATGAATGGGTTGTTGTAACAATGACTTGTCATCATCAGGAAGTCGCTCTATCTCATTTTTTAGAACCGACAGCGGCGTTTTTAACGCATGAGATAGATTTCCAGCGTGGTTACGGGCTCGCTCCAATAACTCTTGGTAGTGAAAGAGTAGGGCATTCAGATCAGATACTAATGGAGAAACTTCTTTCGGGTAGTTATCGCTTAACCCTTGTTGCTCGCCGTTTCTTAACATCACCAGTTCACGTTGCATCTTACTGAGTGGCAGTAGCGACCAGCTGACTTGAATACCAATTAGCATAAGCACGCCAACAAACAGCAGCATCAGAATCAACCATACTTGACCTGTAAGTTCGGCCAGTGTGGATTCTAGCGGGTCTTCATCAATACCAATGGTGATTGTAACGGGTTCGCTCAGTTCTGGCAGATAGATATCCTGCTCGATGTAAATCAGCTTTTCTTTCTCAGGCCCTTTGACAGAAGTATGAATCGGCGAGCGCTTGATAGCGAGGTCTTTGTCCCATAGAGAACGGGATCTAATGATCTGAGCTTGGGTAGCGGCACGCCAATAAATACCACTGTAGGGTTGGTTAAACCTAGGGTCAGACAGACGCTCTGCCATGATTAGGTTACCACTATCGTTGATTTCGATGTTGGCGGTTAGCTCGTCCATGGTTAGGCTAAGCTGCTGCTTCATATCATCGACAAGGTAGTCATTCACCAGTTTCGGGATACCGACACCTGCCGCTAATATCATCGCACCTAGCCAAAAAGCCGCGGCAAGGAGCAAGCGGCTTTTTAGACTGATATTTTTAAGTGTTCTTTTTTTTAGATTCATATATTTCCTGCCTGTCTTTGCTCATCGTGACTTATCGTATTGCGATGATCAGAACAGGCTATCCACTTAATTTATTTGTGTATATTTGGTTGATGATGGCGCTCGTTAGATGATTGCGCTTAACTGGTTATGGCGTATAACTTGACCACTGCGCTATTCAGCATTCAGTTGGTAGCCTAGGCCACGAACGGTTTTGATGATCTTTGGGGCGATTTTCTTACGAATACGACCAATAAACACCTCAACTGTGTTTGAGTCGCGGTCGAAGTCTTGTTTGTAGATGTGTTCAACCAACTCAGTGCGAGAGATAACCTTGTTCTGGTTATGCATGAAGTAAGCGACCACCTTATATTCAAGAGCCGTGAGGCTAACCGCTTGGCCTTGCCATAAGACTTTAGAGCTGCGTGTATCTAAACTTAAGTCGCCGATTTGAAGAATAGGAGCAGCACTGCCTGATGCTCTTCGAAGTTGAGCTCGAATACGAGCAATCAGCTCGACCATTTCAAACGGCTTGGTGAGATAGTCATCAGCGCCAGCGTTCAAGCCCTCGACACGTTGGGTAAGCGTGTCGCGAGCACTTAAGATAATCACTGGCGTGTTAATGTTTTCGTCTCGAATACCCTTTAATACGGTTAGGCCGTCAAGCTTAGGTAGACCTAAATCGAGAACAATTGCATCCCACTCTTCTGACGTTGCACGGTAGAGTGCGTCGATACCATCTTGAGAAAGTTCTGGAACCCAGTCTGCTCCCTCAAGTGTTTCAATAATTTGTTGGCCCAAGCGTGGTTCGTCTTCAACGACTAAAATTTTCATGTATAACTCTTTTTTTATTGTTATTTATTATTCGTGGGAACTTTTGATCGCTTCTTTAAAATTACGACCTTTTATCATCAGCATTTCTAACGTCTCAGCGTTGTATTCGACCTTGATGATATTGTTTTGGAAATTTATTTTTAGTTCATAAACCCAAATATCATCGTCTTCTTCGAGTTCTACTTTAATGATTCGTCCATGAAGATCGTTCTCCACCACAGCATACATTTCTGAGAAAGGGCGAATGTAGCCCTCTTGCACCGCTTCATAGACTTCGTCTTGATCTTCTTCAAATTCGATACGGGTTCCCGCTTTATGGACATCTTGTACAAGATCATGACCATTATGGTGAGCATCTTGAGCAAAGCTTGATGTCGAGCCTATAGCTACAGCGATACCGATGAGTATAGCTTTTGGTTTTTGCATGCAGTGGCCTTAGTAAGAGAAACAAGTATCGGCAGTTTAATACAATAAAAATGAATGGAGTATGAATACGATGTGAGTGATATCTTCATGGCGTTGGTCATGCAACGCGGTGTACTTTTTTACGAAACCATCTTTAGTGTGCTTTTGGTCGACAGTAAGATAGTGAAGTTATTACATTTGCTTACAAATTACAAATAATTAACATGGTAAGCTTGCAAGTATATGGATTATAGGGGCTTTGTTGCCACGCTACTTGACTACAAAAGGACTTTATTGTGTCATTTACAGTACTTGGTATGCTGCTTTTTTCAGTGCTTGTCACATTCACTAGTCAGGCATACGAATTAGATTTTAAGCGAATCAGTGATTTCGAATATGGCATGATAGCGAGTCATTCTAAGGTTGATGAAATCATATATACGCAAGAAGAGTGGTCTCCAGTTGTTACCTGCATCCCCAAGTCTAACCAGTCGTGTTGGCTTAAGCTTTCAATTTCTTCTGATAACCAACTCTATGAGCATCTAGTTTGGAAATCCTTATCTTCTCGCACCGGAGAACTGTTTTTTATTAACCGAGGTGACAAAGTTACCGATAATTTTTCATTTGATTATTATCGTTCATTAAAATTAAAACAAGATTTTAAGTATCGCTACTTGCTCGTAAAGTTTCCTAAAGGAAAGACTGTAAATACTAGCGCCTTACTAGTGAAAGAACAGAAACTCAAACAAGCACTCGTAATGAAAGACGGGGTGATTCTTGCCTTATTTATATTATCGAGTGCAATATCTTTGGTTTATGTTTACTTTGCTTGGCCAATTAAACGCTTTAAAACATTATTTATGACTTCCTATATATTATTGTTTTCCATCTTTTATATGTATAAGTTTGGTTTTCTATGGGATGGTTATGATAATAAAGGCACGTATGTTATCGATTTATTTAGAAGTGATTATTGGTTTTTGTCTTATTCCCTTTCCTTAGTTTGTATATATTTGACGCTTGTTTTTGCAAGTTGCGATAGAGTTAATATTAAGCATTTGTCAATTTGTTCTTTATTTGTTTTTCTTCAGATTTTGTCTATTTATGTTAACTTAAGTGTTTTAGTTAGCTTTCTAATTAGTACTATATTGTCAGCCGTTGTTATCGGTTTTTGTTTAATATCAAAGGAGGTTAAAAATAAAAAACAGATTATAATTAGCTATCTTTCGTGCTTTGTTATGTCTGTTGTTACGCTTGAATCCTCAATGAGCCTTTCACTTACTTCTGGATATTATTATATTATTCAAATGTTATTTTATTTATCGCATGCATCTTTCGTTATCGCATGTGTTTATGATTTGGGTGATTTAAGAGTTATTAACTTAGGTGATTATAAAAAACTATTGTCTAGTTCTGACAAGGATTTTATGACAGGGCTGTATAATAGAAAATCTATAGAATATAAAAAAGTAATCGAATATTCTCGATGTTATTATTATATTGATGCAAATCAATTGAAATTTCTTAATGACAGTCAAGGTCATCATGTTGGTGACCGAATGATAATTAATTTAGCTATGCGTTTCAAAAAAATAGCAGCGCAGGGTATGGGGCAGGCATATAGAGTTGGTGGCGATGAGTTTGTATTAATTTGCCAAACTTCGGTTTCCAAAGAATTATTGCAATACTTGTCAGAACAAAACCTCATACAAGAAACAGAAAATGCTCTAAGCTTTAGTTTTGGCCGTTATCGTAGTGATCCGGAGGAATCCGTTGAAGATTGTATTTACAAGGCCGAATATTGCTGTCGTAAAGCCAAATCTAACAATGAACCTTACCAAGACTGGCAACAACAAGATGGGGTTATGCTCTATAGTTTACCAAATCTCAGAGAAGAGGCAGTTGAATTGGTAAACTCAGATAAGTTGCTTTGCTTTGCTCAAAAAATTCATTCTTTAAAGGCGACGCCTTCAAGTTATGAGCTGTTGTGTCGTTTAAGGATTGAGGATGACGGCGGGCAGGAAAAAATAGTCTCTGCTGGTGAATTGCTCGATGTTGTTGCTTCCCACAGCTTAGAGAAAGAACTGGACTCTCGTATGCTCACATATGCGATTGGTTTTCTTGAGCATTATTCAACGATTCAACTATCATTAAATTTCTCAGTTAAAACTATTTTTGATCGAAGTGTTATTTACCGTTTGTGTGATTTACCTCTTTATATTCGTTCTCGCCTATCTATTGAAGTGACAGAACAGGTGTTTTATCGTGCAGATGATAAGTTTCGTAAAATAGTTGAAAAATTACAAACTCATCAAATCACAGTAGCATTAGATGATTTTGGTTCGGGCTATTCATCTTATTCAATTTTATCTGGAGGTTCTTTTGATACGATCAAACTCGATGGTTCTCTTGTTGAAAGTATTAATAGTTCAGATTTTAAGAAGAAAATGGTGCGTTCACTGGTTGAGTTGGCTGAAATGAGCAAAACTAAAGTGGTTGCTGAGCGTGTAGAAACGGAAGAAGAATTAAATACTTTAGAAATACTCGGCGTTGACTATATTCAAGGGTTTTATATCCACAAGCCCACTTTAGCTATTGAACTTTTTGATAATATGGAAAAAGAAATACGAGAGTCAGATAAAGCCAAGCGCAATCTAATTTGTGGTTTAACAAGTTAATTCATGTGTGGTCATTAGAGTGTGAATAAAAGGAGTATCGATACTCCTTTTATTAATTCTGTTGATTATTGGGAGTCTATTGCTTCAGTTCATTTTCGAATACCTTGTCCCTCACTTTCCAGAAGCACCCCACTTTACGGGCAATGACGAATTGAGGTGGGCGGAACCAAAGCTGTTCCTAACGCTTGTTTTTTGCTTTATTTCACTCTCTATATCACCTCTTCATCAAATCCAAGGATAAGAGACCCGTGATCAATCATTGTGTTGTATTTGCATTGGTTCCAACTGACGTTTTTGTAACGAGGCTTAGGAATGAAATGACGACGTAGAATGAGTACTGATTAAGTTATAGGTCCCTGATTTTGAACTATTGATATGAGTGTATGTGATATCATTTCGGTTTCTTATTGATTAAAGTTACTTACAATCTAACAAATCCGAAATATAACTTACATTCACTTACGAGCCACATTTAATCAGCATGTTAAAATTAGTCATACATTCATTGTTGGGGACTTCGTTGCCACACTACTTGATTACATAAGGACTTTATAGTGCCATTTACAGTACTTAGCATGCTGTTTTTTTCCATGCTGATAACATTCAGCAGCCATGGCAACGAATTAGATTTTAAGCGAATCAGTGATTTCGAATATGGCATGATAGCAAGTCATTCTCCGGTTGATGCCATCATATATACGGAACAAGAGTGGAATCCGACTGTTACTTGCATCCCTGAATTTAATCAGTCGTGTTGGCTTAAAATTTCAATATCTTCTGATAATTTATTTCATGATCATCTTGTTTGGAAATCGCTGTCTTCCCGTACTGGTGAGATTTTTTTTGTTAACCAACATGGCGATGTTGTTGATTATTTTTTGTTTGAACATCACCGTTCATTAAGGATAAAACAAAATTTTGAATACCAATATGTATTAGTAAAGTTTCCTGAGAATAAAACAGTAAATATTAGTTCGATATTAGCGGAAGAGCAAAAACTTAAAGAAATTCTCATAGTAAGAGATGGGGTTATTCTCGCATTATTTATACTTGTGATCGTAATATCATTAATATATGTTTACTTCGTTTGGCCTATCAAGCGCTTCAAATCTTTATTTGTAATCTGTTATATATGTTTATTTTCCATTTTTTGTCTGTATAAATTTGGTTTTGTGTGGGATGGGTTTGGAAAAGGTGGTATTTATACTGCCAATCTTCTAAGAAGTGATTACTGGTTTTTGTCTTACACATTATCTTTGATGTTTGTTTATTTTATGGTGGTTTTTACAAGCCAAAATAGAGTAAGTTACAAGCAGTTGTTGGTTTGTTTTTTATTTGTATGTCTGCAGTTTTTCTCTATCTATATCAATTTAAATAGTCTAGTTAATTTCATTGTTAGTTCTATATTTTCGATCGTTGTTTTGTTTTTTTGTTTAACTTTAGAAGAGGTTAAACATAAGAGACAAATTATATACTGTTATGTTGCATGTTTTCTAATATCTATTGTTTCGATTGAGTCCCAAGTGACTCTTTCGTTTACTTCGGACTACTATTATATAATACATATATTATTTTATATGACACATGCTTCTTTTGTTCTGGTATGTGTATATGATTTAAGTGAATTGAGAGTGATTAACTTGATTGATTATAAAAAGCTTTTGTCAAGTTCTGATAGAGATTTTATGACAGGTTTATATAATAGAAAAGCGATAGAATATAAACAAGTATTTGAGGGTTCTCGTTGCTATTACTACATTGATGCAAATAAATTAAAATTTCTTAATGACAGTCATGGTCACCATGTTGGTGACCGAATGATAATAAACTTAGCTATGCGTTTTAAAAAGATTTCCACACAAGGTCTAGGGCGGGCGTATAGGGTTGGTGGCGATGAGTTTGTATTAATTTGCCAGGCGTCAGTTTCTAAAGAGTTACTGCAATATTTGTCAGAACAAAACATCACACAAGAAACAGAAAATGCTCTAAGTTTTAGTTTCGGTCGCTATCGTAGTGAACCAAATGAATCCGTTGAAGATTGTATTTACAAGGCTGAGTACTGTTGTCGTAAAGCAAAATCGAGTAACGAACCTTATCAAGACTGGCACCAACAAGACGAAGTTATGTTGTATAGTTTGCCAAATCTTAGGGAAGAAGCGGTTGAGTTAGTCAACTCAGATAGGCTGCTTTGCTTTGCACAAAAAATTCATAATTTAAAGAAGGGACCTTCAAATTATGAGTTGTTGTGCCGTTTAAAGATGGAGGATGAAAAGGGGCATGAAAAAATAGTTTCTGCTGGTGAACTGCTCGATGTTGTAGCTTCTCATGGGCTTGAGAAGGAGCTCGATTCTCGTATGTTTACGTACGCAATTAGCTTGCTAGAGGATTATTTAACTATTCAGCTATCACTCAACTTTTCCGTAAAAACTATTTTTGATCAACGTATGATTGAGCGCTTGTGTGATTTACCTTTTTCTATTCGTTCTCGCTTATCGATTGAAGTGACAGAACAAGTATTTTATCGAGCCGATGATAAATTCCGTCAGATAGTTAAAAAGTTACAAACTCATCAAATAACAGTGGCATTAGATGATTTTGGCTCGGGGTATTCGTCTTATTCAATTTTAGCGGAAGGCTGTTTTGATACGATCAAGCTAGATGGCTCGCTTGTTGAAAATATTGACAGTTCTGATTTTAAGAAAAAAATGGTGCACTCATTAGTTGAGTTGGCAGAAATGAGCCAAACTAAAGTGGTTGCAGAACGTGTAGAAACGGCAGAAGAATTAAAAACGTTAGAAACGCTAGGCATTGATTTTATTCAAGGCTTTTATATTCATAAGCCAACTTTAGCCATTGAACTTTTTGATAATATGGAAAAAGAGGCGCGGGAATTAGAGAAATCTGAGCGCAATCTAATTTGTGGTCATTAGAATGTGAATAAAAGGAGTATCGATACTCCTTTTATTAATTCTGTTGATTATTGGGAGTCTATTGCTTGAGTTCATCTTCGAATATCTTGTCTCTCATTTTCCAAAAGCGTCCCACTTTACGCGCAATCACGAATTGAGGTGGGCGGAATCGATGTTGGTGAGCAACCACTTTCGTTGGTGAAGCTTCTTCAAATGGTCGGTGTCGGTCGGCAAGGTGAGGGCGAACAAATTGATCCTTAAAGTTCTGCTTCTGTTTCTTGGTGGTTAACGACCAGAATTCATGTACTTGTGCTTGGTTTTCACCTCGGTAGGTGACCTTAAGTTGTGATTTGCCTTTGTCGTCCTTGAGCACATTAAGGTCCATCTCTAAACACTCAAACACCAACGCATCTTTTAGGTTCAGCGCTTCCTTAAGCTTTTTATCTGGGTCAACTAAGGTGGCATCGCACTCATGACAAATACGTGCGGCAATGTCGTTATCAGCACCACATTCACCGCAGTATTTGGCTCGGAAGCGATAGTTGCAATGCTCGCGCTCCCCCGTGTCTTCATCGGTAAAGTAGCCTTGGCATTTACGACCAAAGTGTTCAAGCAAGAAACCATTGCTGTCTAATTTCCCCCAAAAATTATTATTGAAGCCGCAAGCAGGGCAGGGAATAGTGATGATTTCACTGTCTGAGTCGGGTTTTAGATCGCCCACTTCCGGTTGATAAAGGTCGTAACTATTACCCGCATAGTCGAGCACTAAACACTCTTTTTTACCCGGAGATAGGCGTAAGCCGCGGCCAACGATTTGTTGATACAAACTGATGGACTCTGTTGGGCGCAAAATCGCGATTAAATCCACATGGGGCGCATCAAAACCTGTGGTTAATACCGATACGTTAACCAAGAATTTAATTTTACGTTCTTTGAAGTCACTGATGATCTGGTCGCGTTCGAGTGTCGGTGTGTCGCCGATTACAATTGAAGCTTCACCTACGGGCAGTAAACCAAGGATCTCTTGTGCGTGTCTAACAGTGGCTGCAAATACCATGATGCCAAGCTTGTCTTTGGCCAGTTCAATGATTTGATCGACAATTTGTGGGGTAGCACGCTTCGATTGCTCAATCACCATATCGAGCTCTGATTCTTTATAGCGACCCGTACTTGCCGGCTTTAGTTGTGAAAAGTCATAACTCAAAACGGGTGCATCGATCATGCGTGCTGGCGTTAGAAAGCCTTCATCGAGCAAGTAGCGAATCGGCAATTCGAAAATACAATCTCTGAAAAACCTAGGTTCTTCAGAGCGTACTTGGCCGCGGGTGTGGTATTGGTAAAGCCAGCCCATACCAAGACGATAGGGCGTCGCGGTTAGTCCAAGTACCTTAATACCCGAATTATTCTCACGTAAGTGAGTGATCACTTTTTGATAGCTGCTGGTCTTTTCATCTGGCACGCGGTGGCATTCGTCGATAACCAACAGTGAGAACTGATTGGAGAATGAATCGAGGTTGCGAACCACAGATTGAACCGATGCAAACACCACTTGTTGGTCTGTCTCTTTACGCCCTAAGCCGGCAGAGAAAATTGAACCTTTTAGCCCATAACCTTCATACTTTTCATGGTTTTGTTCAACGAGCTCTTTTACGTGTGCAAGCACTAGAACACGACCTTTAGCAAGCCTTGCTAACTCTGCAATCACAAGGCTTTTTCCTGCGCCTGTAGGCAACACAAGAACAGCCGGGGTTTGGTGTTTTCTGAAGTAATGAATCACTGATTTTACTGAGTCAGCTTGGTACGGGCGGAGTGTATACATATCGTGTCTTGTAAGATGAAAAACAAATAGTGTGAAATAGCTCAACTAATTGAGCAAAGGTGACTATAATACCCGACTTAGATTAGTTGAGGTATTCATGCGTTTAGATAAATTTCTGTGCGATGCGTTAGGCGTCACTCGAAGAGAAGCAACACACTTATTAAAATCAAAAGCAGTGACAGTAAATGATGTCATTCAAAAAAGCGGCTCACTTAAGGTAACTGAAGAGTGCGTTGTGGAATGGCAAGGCAATGAACTGAATGTTCACGGCCCGCGTTACATCATGCTTTACAAGCCAGAAGGTTTTGTTTGTTCGCATGAAGATGGTTCAAATCGCACTGCGTTTGAATTACTCGATGAAATCAAAATGGACAAGCTGCACTTTGCAGGTCGTTTAGATGTTGATACAACGGGTCTTGTCTTAATGACAGACGACGGTAAGTGGTCTCATCGTATTACGTCGCCAAAGCATAAGTGCGAGAAGATGTACCGAGTGTGGTTGGTTGAACCTGTTGAAGACGATTATGTTGAAAAGTTCAAAGAGGGCATCCAGCTTAAGAGCGAAGACGGCCTAACACTTCCAGCACACCTTGAAGTACGTGCAGAGCGTGAAGTGTTGCTAACGATTCATGAAGGCAAATACCACCAAGTAAAACGCATGTTTGCTGCACTTGGTAACAAGGTAGAAGCACTGCACCGTGAACGTATTGGTGAAATCGAGATGGACGAGTCTTTAGAGTTGGGTGAATACCGTTACCTAACACAAGAAGAAGTCGACTCTATCTGGAAGTAATCTTTTCTACCGTAGATGTGGCCGACCAAGGATAGCGTCGGCTGATTATTTTGACTGGTACTAGGACAGTTTCAGCCATTATTACTGTGCGCATATTCGTGTATCACTGTGCGTATTCGTGTATTGCCGTGTGTTTATTTGAATATTGCTGCGTGCATGCTCGTACTCACCTAGAACCTAGAACCTAGAACCTAGAACCTAGTACTTAGTCGGAGAGTTATGCAAACGTCTACCCCGCAGACCCCAAGCTCACAACCACAAACTCCTCAGTTAGGTTGGATGCTATTTTTGGTTCTGGGCGCTATTGGTGCTTTGACACCACTCGCCATCGATATGTACCTACCTGCAATGCCAACGATCGCCAAAGATCTCGGCGTGACAGCAGGGGAAGTGCAAATCACACTTACCGCGTACACCGCAGGTTTCGCTTTAGGTCAGTTGTTACATGGTCCGTTAGCCGACAGTTATGGTCGCAAGCCAGTTCTACTGATTGGTGTGTTCTTGTTTGCGATAGCGTCTGTCGTGAGTGCAACCACTCATGGTATTGAAGCGTTAACGTTAGTTCGTGCCGCACAAGGTTTTGCAGGTGCGGCGGCGGCGGTAATAATCCAAGCCGTTGTTCGTGATATGTTCGACCGTGAAGATTTCGCAAGAACCATGTCGTTCGTTACCTTAGTGATGACGGTTGCGCCACTTATCGCACCGATGATTGGTGGTTATTTGGCATTGTGGTTCGGTTGGCGTTCAATCTTTTGGGTGTTAGCTATTTTTGCAGTGATTGTGATTCTCGCGGTAATAATCAAAATCCCAGAGACTCTGCCTGTTGAAAATCGTCAACCATTGCGCTTTAAAAACACGATTCGTAATTACGCTCGTTTATGTAAAAACTCGACCGCTATGGGCCTAATTTTCTCGGGTGCGTTCTCGTTCTCTGGGATGTTTGCATTCTTAACCGCAGGCTCTTTTGTCTACATTGATGTTTATGGTGTGCGTCCTGACCTGTTTGGTTACCTGTTTGGTCTGAATATCATTGCGATGATTCTGATGACGACAATTAATGGTCGAATTGTTAAGAAGGTCGGCTCTCATACCATGTTGAGAGCCGCGCTGGTCATTCAATTATTGGCTGGCGTGGGTTTATTGGTCGGTTGGTTATTGGATCTCGGGCTTTGGGGTATTGTGCCGTTTGTGATGCTATTTATTGGCACCATTTCTACTATCGGCAGTAACTCTATGGGTCTATTGCTAAGTGGTTATCCAAACATGGCAGGCACGGCTTCATCGCTTGCGGGAACATTAAGATTTGGTACTGGTTCTGTCGTTGGAGCTATCGTTGCGATGCTGCCAAGTGACAGTGCTGGGTCTATGGCTATGGTAATGGCTGCGTGTGCAGTAATGTCAGCATTACTATATTGGACATTAGGAAAGAAGGCATAATGTCAAAATACTATATTGAAATTCAGAAGTTAGTGAATGATGCATTAGGCGAGCTTTACGCTCTGCACAAAGCAGGCAAAGCGATTGATGCGCCTATTGCGAACAACCTTTATTTAGTTCGTTGGGTAACGAAGGCGATTAAGGCTCAGTCTTATGATCGTGTGATTGTTCCTGATTTGGTGCGTTGGCAGAAACAGGGTCGCTCAAAAGGCAACAACTCTGATCTAACTTTTACCTTTAAACGTATTTCTGCGTTCTACGGACGTTTTTTCCCTGAAGGCGAAGGACCTAAAGCGCTAAAAGACAGTGACGTTGAAGCGTTCATGGACAAAATGTACGAGATGGGTTGGAGCGTATCGAGTGAAGACGAGCTAACGACTGGTGGTAAGATTCAATTCTTCACCGATGGAGAGCACTCTTTTGCCTTGTGCGGCAAACAGTGTGATGACTCTTTTGAAGGAGAGTTGATGGTTAAGCCGATGAACTGGTTTGTGCGAGGTAACCACGCAGAGTTCATTCAAGCAGCGATGGAAGCCGGTTTTATGCTTCACAAAGTAACGGACTACAAGTCAGCAGTGAAGTATCACGGTGAATACATCGTGTATCCAAGTAACCAAGGTAAACAGTTAGCTGAAATTCCATTGAGTTTTATTGGCGAGTAAAATTCAATGGTTAACATAACTGCGAGTGTGGGTATGTCACGATAAAAATACTTATGAGAGCTCAGCCGTGCTAAATCATTAAATCACTCAAGCCGGAAAGGCGAGTACGACTATCAAGTTACCGTAACACCTTAGATTTACAGTGGGTTTTTAAATCTAAGGTGTTTACATTAACGATAATACTAACTAGGCGTGCTCGCAATTCGGAAAGAGATTATCTACGAATTAATCGGTCGAGTTAAAGAGTTATGTTCATCTATTAATGTGGTTCTTTTACGATTCTGACGTCTTAATATATAAGGCGTTAAGAACATGTAAATGCCTGATATCCATAAGATAATTAAAATTATTGCAGCCGGTAGAAATAACCATAATTTAGCATGTTCATGAAAGAACGAGCCATCATGTAATGATTCAATGAGATCCGAACGACGATAGGCGACTTGTAAAATTTTACCGCTGGCATTATCAATTTGCACCTCGACTTTGTTCTTAGCTCTAACTTTCACAATACCTTTCGAAGGTCTAACATCCATTCGGCTGACATTTTTCCAACTTTGAATTTCAGCTTCTGGTACGGTACTCGCAATATCGAGAATTTGCTGAAATGATAGCTGCGGGATTTTAGCTTCACCCTTCATACTTGCAGGTTGCACCCAAGTTACTTCTTTTTTTACTTGCAGTAATAACCCGCTAACAAGTACTACGATGATCGGCAGGGCTATGAGCGCAGCTCCCCAATAATGTGTTTTACGATTGATTCGCTTCCAATTTAGTTTTTTCATATCACTACTTTTTGTCTGGGTTATATTGCAAAGCGTAAGTGTAGTGATAGTTATTATCAATATCAATTGCATTTATGTCTCAATATTGAGGGGGATTAATTTTTATCGGTTGCTGTCGTTGCTATTGCCTTAACCATGCCTTTGAAGATAAACAAGTGAGCAGGCATCATCGCAAACCAATACAGTAATCCTAGAAACCCCTTTGGATGCCACCAAGCTGAAATATTCAGTTCACGCGAATCACCGTGGTCAGATACGGTAATCTCTAATCGCCCTAATCCGGGACCTTTCATGCCGAAAAGCAGAGATAAAAACTGATTCTCTTCACAGCGAATCACCTTCCAAGAGTCAATTTTGTCACCGACTTTTAGGTTAGGGCCTTCTGGCATTTGTCGAACAGGTACACCACCGCCGAAAAGAACATCTAACCATTCGCGTGTGCGCCACAAAGCATTAGCAAAGAAGTAACCTTGTTTCGGGCTTCCTATTTGCTGAGCTATATGCCAAAGCGACTCTAATGATGCGCTGGAGGTGATACTTGCGCCTGTTTTCTTTGGGTAATAGCCGTACCCAGCTTGCCAGCGTTTGAAGGCGGTTTTGTCAAAGCCCCACACATTACTTTTCACGAAGTTTCCTTCAGCATGAATGGCTTGTTCAACCATGTTTTCGAACGAGATAAGCTTCTGAGGGTACTTTTCTCTAATGGTGGTCGAACTGGCAATAAAGTCATGCTTTAAGCCTGCGAGAAGCGCTCTGCCTATGTTGGACGGTACAGAAGTCACCACGCCTAGCCAATATGACGCGATTGAAGGCGTAAGGAGTGATGTCGCCCAAAGCCTGAGTGGACGATTGGCTGTTTTGGCAATATGAGCAAATTGATTTCGATAAGAGACAATATCGGGGCCGCCAACTTCGAAGGTTTGGCTTTCGCTAGGTGTGTCATGTGCGAGTTTTAGTAGATAGTGGTTCAGGTTCTGTAATGCGATAGGGTTAGCTTTAGAGTCGACCCACTTTGGCGCGATCATGATAGGCAAGTTGTACACGAAGTCTCGCATGATTTCGAATGCTGCAGACCCTGGCCCAATGATCACGCCAGCTTGCAATTCGGTTACTGGCACTGAGCCTTTCCGTAATAAGTCACCGGTTTGCTTTCGGGCTTGTAAATGTTCCGAATCTGCCGTTTGTGGTTGAAGCGAACTTAGATAGATCACGTGCTTGTTATTTGGAGTTAGCGCTGAGATGAAATTGCGCGCTAGATTCAATTCATAGTCAATGAAATCATGGCCTTCAGCCATGCCATGAACTAGGAAGAAAATAAGATCAAAATCGGGTACCAATACCTGTGTTGCCGCTTGATCTGCGAGATCAAGGTATTCAAGTGACAAGTTGTCGTGAGGCTCTGTTCGTGCCTTTAAATAGTCGATATGCCTTGCAGCAGCAGTGACTTGATAACCTTGCTTAAGTAGGAGAGGGAGGAGCTGTGAACCAACATAACCAGAAGCGCCTAATACCAGTACTTTCTTCATTGTTATTCCATTTATATCTGTGGTTAAAAACCGAACATTGATATAATAGCGTGATATTTATCTTTATTCATCAATACGTTCCGTTTAGGTGTCTCTATGTTGCTCTCTTCAATTATTCATCACACTCGAGGTGATTTTGTTCGTAGGCTTATTGCGATTGCTTTGCCTATTACTCTGCAGAGCATTATGTTTTCAAGCAGAGGCTTAGTGGATGTGTTGATGTTAGGTCAGCTTGGAGAAGCAGACATTGCGGCTGTGGGGGTTGCTAGCCGTGCTATGTTTGTAACGACCATTATGCTGGTGGGTGTCACCACGGGGGGCGCTCTGCTAACGGCTCAATATTGGGGAGCAGGTAACAAACAAGGTGTCAGAGAAAGTACCGCATTGACATGGTTAGTATCGACACTATTTGCGTTGCTGACCATTGTTTTCTTCGTTTCATTTCCCGCGCAAATCATGGGTGTGACGACTGACTCCCAAGAAGTGATCAACCTTGGTGTTGAATACATTGTTATCACCTCGTTCAGCATGTTAGCGGTGTCGTGTGTCAGCAGTATGGCAGTAGGCCTAAGAGCGATGCACAAGCCGGGTTTAAGCACTTTCTTTAGTGGTATTGGCATTTTATCGAATGTGTTTTTAAACTGGGTTTTGATTTTTGGTAATTTGGGCTTTCCCGCCTTAGGAATAAAAGGCGCAGCGATTGCGACAGTGTTGAGTGGTGCAATCGAAGTGGCGACCTTGTTTGGTTATCTTTATTGTTCAAAGCATCTCTTGGCTTTCAAGTTATGCGATATAAAAGCAGCCGCTTCGATTGAAAAAGTGGTTCGCTTCTTAAAGTTATCGCTTCCTACGACGTTTAATTTCTTGGCGTGGGCCGGTGGCTTGTTTACTTACCACGCGATCATGGGGCAATCGGGCGTTCAGGGACTGGCAGCACTTTCAGTGATGACGCCGGTTGAATCTATTTCATTGAGTTTATTGATTGGGATGTCGAATGCGGCAGCGGTTCTGGTGGGTAACCAACTTGGCGCGAAGAACAATGAAGCGGTTTATTATCAAGCGTTAGGCTTAACGATTTTGTGTTTCTTGACCAGTATTGTTGTGGCCGTTTTTCTTTACTTTGTACAAACGCCAATACTGAATGCTTTTAGTGCACTGACGGAAGAAACCAGAGCTCTTTCTGAGAAGTTCATTCTGATTTTAAGCGTGGGTATTGTAATCCGCTCGGCACCGATGACTGTGATCGTTGGTGTGTTGAGAGCGGGCGGTGATGTGAAGTTCTGCCTTTATCAAGATCTGATTGCCCAGTGGGTGATTGGTATTCCGTTAGCTGCAATCGCCGCTATCTATCTTAAGTTTCCACCTGAGTGGATATATCTACTTTTCCTCACTGAAGAGGTGCTTAAGTGGGGTGGGTCGCTCTATCGTATGAAAACAAGAAAATGGATTAAAAACTTGATAGGAAATTGAAGTAGAGCGCATCAACCCCATCACTTTATCGTTGGTGTGTGATCTATCTTTCAAAATACTTCCTCCTAACAGGGAATTAGTGTAGATTCTCATTCCAAATTCTAACTAATGTGAGCTGTTTAATGTTAAAGCTGTCAGACCTATGTAAAGGCTATGTCGATGGGGGGGAGTTTCACCCTGTTTTGCAAGGTGCTGAATTAACATTAAACCAAGGTGATCAGCTGGCATTAATGGGAGAAAGTGGCTCTGGTAAGAGTACTTTACTGAATCTTATCGCGGGTTTAGACCTCGCCGATTCAGGTGAAATCGCTTTCCCTCACTTCGATATGCACGACTCGACCGAGCGTGACCGCACCGCTTATCGTAGAAACAACATCGGTCATATCTTTCAGCAATTTAATTTGTTGCCGACGCTTAACATTGCCGACAACATCCGTTTTTGCCGCCAGTTAAAAGGTTTACCTGAAGATAAGGGGCTCTGGAGACAGATTCTTTCTGCTTTAGACCTTATGCCTTTACTTGGTCGTTACCCTGAAGAAGCGTCTGGTGGCCAGCAACAACGTGCTGCGATTGCTCGTGCCTTGTATATGGAACCGAAAATCTTGTTGGCTGATGAACCAACGGGAAGCCTTGATGAGCGCAATGCGGAAGCCGTAATGCGTTTGCTGACCTCTTTGGCCCGCCAATTAGAATGTACCTTATTGCTGGTGACACACAGTGAGAAAGTTGCATTGCATATGGATGGCAGAATTCGCCTACAAGGAGGGCAACTGCATGTTATGGCCCGTAGTTAAAGCACTACTTGGTCACTATCGACGTTACCCACTTCAGATTATCTTGGTATGGCTTGGTTTAACCCTTGGCGTATCACTTTTGGTTGGTGTTACCGCTATCAACCAACACGCCAAGCAAAGTTATACGCATGGCGAAAAACTCTTTTCGAATCCTCTTCCTTACCGTATTCGACCAAAACATAACGCGAATAAAATCCCGCAAGGTTTTTACATTCAGCTTCGCCGTGAAGGCTTTCAGCAGTGTTCTCCTTTTGACCACCATAGTATCACTGATGAAAACGGCGCAAATTTTATGTTGATCGGCATAGATCCTGTTTCTATGCTTCAGCTTCAGCCTGGTGCTGCTCTAAAAGAACTCACCACGTTGGATCTCATGAAACCACCATATCCGATCTTGGTGAGTGATGATCTTGCTGAACATATGGAATGGAAGGATGGGGACTACATTCCACTTATGGATGGCTCTGAGCTTGGTCCTGTGGTGGTTGACCAAAATAACCTGATTAATGGTACAAGGTTGATTGCGGATATCTCCTTGCTCCGAATGCTTAAACGCAGCGCAGGGCTTTCCGTGATTGCGTGTTCAGACATGCCTCCCGAGAAGTTTGAACGTCTTAAAAACATGTTGCCCAATGGTTTGACAATCTCTCGCAGCTCTAAAGCTGAGCTTGAGTCATTGACTAGTGCTTTCCACTTAAATCTAAAAGCGATGGGCATGCTGTCGTTTGTCGTTGGCTTGTTTATTTTCTATCAAGCGATGTCGCTGTCTTTCATTCAGCGCCAACCACTCGTCGGAATCTTGAGACAAACAGGTGTGTCTGGTTGGCAACTGACTAAAGCGCTTTGCTTAGAGTTATTACTATTAGTTTTACTTAGCTGGATCTGCGGCAATGTATTCGGTGTCATGTTGGCAAACCAACTGTTACCTGCCGTTTCTTCGAGTTTAGGTGATCTTTACGATGCGAATGTGGGCTTAACCCTTAGCTGGAGTTGGCGTTGGAGTGGTTATAGCTTATTAATGGCGTTGCTTGGTGCATTCCTAGCGTGTGCATGGCCATTGGTTCGTTTGCTGAGGTCGCAACCGATTCGTTTGTCATCTCGTTTATCTTTGATGCGTTTTGCTGGCACTGAGTTTACTTGGCAAGCATTGATTGGTTGTGGTTTCTTGGTTGCAGCTGTCGCTGTGTATCAAGCCCCACAAACACAAGAATCTGGTTTTGCGATTATTGCCCTGATGCTCGTCAGTGTGGCTTTGTTTACGCCTTTCTTGATGTGGAAGCTGTTCAACAGTTTGTCTTATTCACTGCGTTGGGTTCGTGCTCGCTGGTTCTTTGCGGATGCCGCTTCAAGCATGAGTTATCGTGGTGTGGCGACAATGGCGTTCATGCTAGCGTTAACAGCGAATATTGGTGTAGAAACCATGGTGGGTAGCTTTAGGGATACCACCGATAAATGGTTAACACAGCGTTTGGCTGCAGACCTTTATATCTACCCAACCAACAACGCCGCTGCACGTATGAGTAATTGGCTGTCAGAACAGCCTGAAGTCGATTCAGTTTGGTGGCGTTGGGAGAAAGATGTCGCTTCCCCTGTCGGAAGTACCCAGGTGGTCAGTACTGGTCCTTCTGAAGGAGAATTAGAAGCGCTGACGATCAAGTTAGGCATTCCGAATTACTGGTACCACCTGCATCATTCGAAAGGTGTGTTGATCAGTGAATCGATGTCTCTCAAGTTAGGGATTCGCCCAGGCGACTATATAGACCTTTATGACAATCTTGGCTCTGGTTGGCAGGTTGTCGGTGTTTATTACGATTATGGAAACCCTTACCATCAAGTCATGATGTCACATCGAAACTGGCTATCTGGGTTTGCTGGACGCGGAAATGTTGGCCTAGGCGTCATACTAAAAGATGATGTCAATTCGGTAGGACTTCGAAGTCGACTGGAAAGTGTTTTCAGGCTTGGATCCGAACGTATTTTTGATAATAACAATATTCACAGTCAGGCGATGAGAGTGTTTGATAGGACCTTCGCGATAGCGGATACATTGGGTAACATCACTTTGGTCATCGCGGTCTTCGGTATTTTCTTTGCGACGGTTGCGGGTGAAGTATCTCGACAAAGGCATATTTCATTGCAACGTTGCTTAGGGGTGTCGGCAAAAGAGCTGATTTTTACAGGCAGCTTGCAGTTGTTTGTATTCGGACTTATTTCTTCCTTGATTGCTATCCCGCTTGGATTGGCGTTAGCCAGCTTGATCGTCGATATCGTCATTAAGCAGTCTTTTGGGTGGTCACTCGAATTACAAGTGATTCCTTGGGACTATTTGCAGACATTTGCGTGGGCCATGGCAGCATTGATGTTAGCTGGTGCATTGCCAGTGATGAGAATGATTCGGAACACACCGATGAAATCACTGAGGGATGCGCTTTAATATGCTTCAACGAAATGGCTCAAAAAAACTCAGACACCGATTTGTTTCCGCTCTATTACTGATTGGTTTCTTTGGCATTATTTTAGGTGTATGGGCGTACTATTCCTATTTTGTCGATGTTGGCGATAAGGGCGAGAATGAGGTTAACTCAGTACTCGTAAGCGAATACTTCAATGTGTTTGAACCTGTATTACCAGACCGCGGCGTTTCGTTGCCTCGTGATTTCCAGTTCCATCCAGAATTCCAGCATGAGTGGTGGCATTATTTTGCTTCTCTAAAAGGGGATGATGGTAAAAAGTACTCGGTACAGTGGAGCTTCTTCCGTATAGCAACCGATGAGAGAGAAACTCGGGGGTGGCAAAGCCCGCAGGTTTATATTTCAAATGTGGTAATTTCGTCTGAATCTAAAGTTTGGAAAGAGCAGCGTTTGGCGCGTGGTGGCATTGGACAGGCGGGTATGACCAGTCATCCGTTTAGAATTTGGATTGACAACTGGAACTGGCGTGCTCTGGGTAACACACCGTTTCCAGGTCGCCTTCAAGTACAAACCGATACGTTTGGCCTTGAACTCGACACTATTGCGAAAGGGCCATACGTGCTCAACGGCGATAACGGCTATCAGAAAAAGCACGATTTATTGCCTGTCGCGTCTTATAACTTCAGTGCTCCATTTTTATCTTTGAGTGGGGTTTTGAATCTCGATGGTGTAGCCAAAGAAGTTGAAGGTACCGCGTGGGTACATAAAGAATGGGGTAGTGGTTTACTTGGAGTGGGTCAGCAAGGCTGGGATTGGTTCGTGTTTAATCTCGATGACGGTACTGCGCTGAGCATTAACCGCTATCGCCATAATCAACAATTGCCGTATGTGTTTGGAACATTGGCAACGCGTTCGGGCAAAGTATATCAGCTAACGGACTCCGATATTTCTATCAAGCCTTTACAGAATACGACGCTACTGAATGGTAGAAGAATGCCGCTCCAATGGATTATTAACGTGCCACAACACGATATCAATCTTACTACGCGTATCAAACGTAGAGATATGTGGCTGCCTTTTGTCATACCCTATTGGGAAGGGCCAATTATGGCGAGCGGAAGCCATGAAGCAACAGGCTTTATGCAGTTAACCGGCTACTAAAAAACACCTAAGGCTATCATTTGATAGCCTTTTTTTATGTTTGATATTCCGACAACCCTCGAATTATTTGTGCATACAGCCTTGGTGAACTCATCTATACTTAATTCATGGTGCATAACAACATTATGGAATATACGACGTATTGTTTAGTATTTGTAGGAAAAACCGAAGTTAAACATCCGAAGAAGTGATTATCTATCGATAGAGCTTGGATATAAACTCGTGGTTATTCTTTGTTATTCGTTTATTTAAATAATAAATATAAGGGCGAAATCATGACCGACGTCATCCGTGACTTCTTTAAATTGGAATCTGCTGGCGGCATCATACTAGTCATCGCTGCGGCGATCGCAATGTTTGTAGCAAACTCACCATTGAACGAAATGTACCAAGGGGTACTGCACAGCTATGTTCTTGGTATGTCTGTATCACACTGGATTAACGATGGCTTAATGGCTGTCTTCTTCCTTCTAATTGGCTTAGAAGTTAAGCGCGAACTGTTAGAAGGTGCATTAAAGTCTAAAGAGACAGCAATCTTCCCAGCTATCGCAGCGGTGGGTGGTATGCTAGCTCCTGCACTTATTTACGTGCTATTCAATTCAAGTAACCCTGAAGCGCTTCAAGGTTGGGCTATCCCAGCTGCAACTGATATCGCTTTCGCATTGGGTATCATGGCTCTTCTTGGTAACCGTGTACCGGTAAGTTTGAAGGTATTCCTACTAGCGTTGGCAATTATCGATGATCTAGGTGTTGTTGTTATCATTGCACTGTTCTACTCAGGCGATCTATCGACGCTTGCACTAACGGTTGGCTTCATTGCGACTGGTGTGTTGTTCATGCTAAACAACAAGCATGTAACTAAGCTGAGTGTTTACCTTATTGTTGGTGCAATTCTGTGGTTCGCAGTATTGAAGTCAGGTGTTCACGCAACATTGGCAGGTGTAGTCATTGGTTTTGCTATCCCACTGAAAGGCAATAAAGGAGAGCGTTCTCCGCTGAAGCACCTAGAACATGCTCTGCACCCATACGTCGCTTTTGCAATTTTGCCAATCTTCGCATTTGCAAACGCAGGTATATCACTAGAAGGCATCTCAATTTCAAATCTTACAGGTATGCTACCGCTTGGTATTGCTATGGGTCTATTGGTGGGTAAGCCACTGGGTATCTTCCTATTCAGCTGGGGTGCTGTGAAAACGGGCGTAGCTAAGCTTCCTGAAGGTGTGAACTTCATGAATATCTTCGCGGTATCTGTGTTGTGTGGTATTGGCTTTACGATGTCTATCTTTATTTCATCGCTAGCATTTGGACCAACGAACGCAGACTTTGATACGCTTGCTCGATTAGGTATCCTGATGGGGTCAACGACTGCAGCTATCTTAGGTTATTTCCTGCTAAGTATTTCTTTACCGAAAACGAAGCAACATGAAGTAAAGCTATAATTGGTAGGTAAAACTATACTCGGTAGTAGGTTCGCTTGATAGCGAGCCTACTCACTGAGTAACAAACCAATTCCTGAGTAGCAAGAAGAGTCACGGAATCACCTTTACGATTCATGTGACGACAAAGAACAAAAAGCCGTGATGGGTAACCCTATCACGGCTTTATTGATCTTGAAGCTAAGCTGTATTTGTAAGATAACTTATTTTATACCTTACATTTCAGTGACAATGACATACTATTTTTCTAGTGTGGTAAAAATGGTCCACTCTTCAACGATCTGCTCACTTAACCCAACTACGGTCGCGGTTACCTTACGGTTCAGTGCGTGTGAGGTAGGGTCGTCACCATCGTTTTCTAAGCGTTCTTCACCATAGCCAACAATTCTCACGCGCTCCGGTTCTATACCATTCGAAAGTAACTCGTCTTGTACATTGTTTGCTCGTTTCTTTGACAAGTCTAAGTTGTATTCGTTGGACCCCACTTTACTGGCGTAACCTTGGATTTCAATTGAAGCGCTTTTGTAGTTTTCAAGAAATTCTGCCATGGTGCTAATTTGGCTAGAAAATATTGGGTTTACTTCAAATGAGTCATGAGCAAAGAGTATTTTTAGCTGTCGTACTTCTTCTGCTCTAATTGTTTCACCACAGCCATCATTGTCGACTTGTGATGTTTCTGGTGTACCAGGGCAGGTATCTCGCGCGTTTACTACACCATCTTTATCATCGTCTTGCAGATCGGCAATTTGTTCAGCTTCGGGCGTCTCGATGTAGGCTTCTCGCGACTGATTGGAGCAGGCAAATAAAGTCATCGTTAATACGGGAAGTAATAAGTAAGTTATTTTCATCATTAATACTCCACGGCCGTTGTCCACTCTTCTGGTATATCAACCAACAGAGCATTCAATAAAGAACCTGTTGCGTTCATCACTCGGTATTTAGCGTACTGCTCCGAATAATGGGCATCCAGATAATCTTTACGGGCTTCAAATAGTTCGTTCTCAGTGTTGAGCAGGTCAAGCAGAGTACGCTTTCCTATACGGTATTGTTTTTCATAGGCGATAACGGTTTCTGAAGCTGAATCAACATGATCGGACAAAAAGTTTTTCTGTTGCAGTGTGAGATCTAAGGCGCTCCATGAGAGGCGAAGTCCTTCTTCGACTTGGCGATAAGCACGATCTCTAAGATCTTTCGCCTTATTTAGTTGGTAAGCAGAAGCTTCTGAATTCGCGCTGTCTGCACCACCGTTATACAAGTTATACCGCATTCTCAGCATTGCGAGCGTTTCTTGACTTGAACCTTCATCGCCTCCTGCATCATCACGCCATGACTGAGACGCTTCTATAGAGAATGTAGGGTAGTTTACGCCTTTGGACTGTTTGTATTGAAAATGTGCTGCGTCGACATCTGCCGCCGCTATTTTAATTACAGGGTGTTTATCTAAAGCATCAACTAGGGCATCTGACAATGACAGTGGAATCCAAGATATATCGGCCCTCGGGTAAATCAGACCTAGTGGTTCTTGTCCTACAACCCTTCTAAATTGGGTATGTGTGTCGATCAAATTATTCTGGGCGGCCAATAAGTTACCATGAGCTTTGGCAATCCTAGCTTCTACCTGCGAAACGTCTGCGGTAGAACCTATGCCTGAACTCGCTCGTTTTTTTATGTCTTTATAGATTTTCTTGTGTATCGCAAGGTTACTTTCTGACAGCGCCAGTACCTCAGTCGCTTTTACTGCGTCGAGATATATTTGTGTTACCTCCAGTGCTTTGTCTTCGGCATCTGCTATCAATTGCAAACGAACTGACTCGGCTTCTGCAGCGGTACGGTCAATATCGTTCAGAGTAGAGGAACCGTCCCACAGCAATTGAGTGAGGGAAATCGTTGCTTCCTTTCTTGTTAGATCTGTGTCTGGACCGTTATTTGGTGCAGGGTTTATACCTTCATAACCAATACCGGCATCAAGGTCGATACTGGGCCTGTATGCCCCACCAGAGGCGTCATTACGCTTTCTAACGCTCACATATTCGTTAAAGATGCTTTTTATCTCTGGATTGGTTGCCAAGGTAATAGCCACTGACTGTTCCAGAGTTTGAGCGGCGAGTGGTGTTGCAGCAACTAAGCAACTCATTATGGATAACTTAAACAATTTCAAAGTAGCACTCCTTCTACTTTTAACGGCTCATTCATTTCTCATCCAACGTTTATCGATGACTTGAGCTTATGGTATTAAACGAAGCTTAGGACATTTGCAAAAAAATGCGAAGTTTGTTGGTTTTTTTTTGAATGTAAGTCGCTATTGCTATTGACTAATTTAAAAATACCCATAACCACCTCTTTTAGTGAGTTGATTATCAATAGTGGCGCTACTAAATTTATTGTAGGAAATAGCCACAGCGTAGAGTGGGATTGGATCCGCGTTTGGTGTGTTCTGGGCAGAAGTGGGAATATGGATATGGGAAATATCAACCTAAATATACTAGGTCTTGCGAACGGCGTTATAGTGCTGGACGCTCAAGGCCAAGTTAGACGTTTGCCTCCGGGCGAGCAACCAGCTGCTAGCGACGTCATTGTCACTGTCGAAACAAGTGAAGAGAGCGTGCCAAACGTTTCTGCACGGTTTGTCGATGACCAAGGCCAGCTAAACTTGCTAGACACTGCTGATGCGATCGATCAAGTTCAGCGTGCTATTGAAGAAGGATTTGATCCAACAGAATTGGGTGATGAGTTTGATACCGCCGCTGGTGAGCAAGGCTCAAGTCTAACCAACAGTGGTAGAATTGAACGTACAGGGGCTGAAACTCTAGCTGCCACGAACTTTGAAACTGACGGGCTTGAATCTCAAGGATTATCCGAAACTCAAAGTATTGCTCTTTTCGATATCATTGCTCTTGCGCTTGTTTCAGGTGAAACCAACGTTATTGAGTTTGAGCAGGATGAGCCTATTGAAACCGGGGGCGCTTTAACCATTGACGATCCGGACGTTACCTTTATCGCCAAAGATGCGGAAGGTGACAATGACCTCGGTACCTTTGTCGTCAATGAGGATGGAACGTGGACATTCGTGGCCAACAGTCCATTTGATGAACTTGCTGATGGCGAGCAAATTCAAGATACGACGACAGTGCAAACCTCCGACGGTGGCGAACAAGTCATCACAGTCACCATCATTGGTACTGATGATGCGGCAGTCGCTACGGATGACTCGGGCAGTGTGACTGAGGACATTGATGTAGATGACACCACCAACCAATTAGTGACGTCTGGTCAGATCGTAATTACAGATGTAGACAGCGACACTCCTACCTTTTCAGATGACGGTGAGTTTAACCTCGTAGGTTCAACAAACGAATCACAGCTAGGCGTATTGAGCATCGACCCTGATGGTGCTTGGACTTACGTAGTTAACAACGACGATGTTCAGTACTTGGATGACGATGAATTCGTTACTGAGGTTTATACCGTGACAGCCAGTGACGGTACCACTAGCGAAGTTACCATCACTATTAACGGTGCCGATGATCCATCTGACATAACTGTTGGTGAAGGTGATTCAGACACCGGTGAAGTGACTGAGGATATGGATGTTGATCAAGAGAGCAACAACTTGGCGACGTCAGGGACGCTAACCATCACCGATGTCGACGATAACGATGTCGCTGCTTTCGAACCAAACGGTTTGTTTAACCCAGAAGGTTCGACCAATGATACCGCTCTGGGTTTTTTGACCATTACCGATGGTGGCGAATGGACTTACGTCGTCAACAACGATGATGTGCAATACCTTGACGACGATGAGTTTGTCACCGAGGTTTACACTGTTACTGCGATTGATGGAACCACAAGTGAAGTAATCATCACCATCAATGGTGCTGATGATCCATCTGAGATTACGGTTGGGGAAGGTGACTCTGACATGGGTGAGGTGACAGAAGACGTCGAGGTTGACGAAGTCAGCAATAACTTGATGGCGACGGGTACACTAACGATTACTGATGTGGATGCTAACGATGTCGCAGCTTTTCAACCTAACGGAACGTTTAATCCTGAAGGTTCGACCAATGATACCGCGTTGGGTATGTTGACCATTACCGACGATGGTGAATGGACTTATGTCGTAGACAACGACGATGTGCAGTATCTCGATGATGATGAGTTTGTCACCGAGGTTTACACGGTTACCGCGATTGATGGAACCATGAGTGAAGTGACTATCACTATTAATGGTGCCGATGACCCATCCGAGATCACTGTTGGGGAAGGTGACTCTGATATGGGTGAGGTGACGGAGGATGTCGACGTTGACCCGGAGAGTAACGACTTGATGGCGACGGGAACACTGACGATTACCGACGTTGATGCTAACGATGTCGCGGCTTTTCAACCTAACGGAATGTTTAAACCTGAAGGTTCGACCAATGATACTGCGTTGGGTATGTTGACCATTACCGACGATGGTGAATGGACTTACGTCGTCGACAACGATGATGTGCAATATCTCGATGACGATGAATTTGTCACCGAGGTTTACACGGTTACTGCGATTGACGGAACTACAAGTGAAGTGACAATCACTATTAATGGTGCTGATGATCCATCTGAGATTACGGTTGGGGAAGGTGACTCTGACGTGGGAGAAGTGACAGAGGACGTCGATGTCAATGAAGATACCAACGAACTCTCGGTGTCTGGTACTTTAACGATTACTGACGTCGACACCAGTGACATGCCTGCATTTAAACCTAATGGCGTGTTTACCCCTGTTGGATCTACTTATGCACTTGCACTAGGTATGTTAACGATTACTCCTGAAGGGGCATGGAGTTATGTCGTTGATAACGATGTGGTTCAATACTTGAACGATGACGACACGGTTATTGAAAGATATGTGGTAACCGCTATTGATGGTGTAGAGCATGTTATCGAGATAACAATCAATGGCGTCAATGACGCACCTGAAGCGACCAGCTTTACGGTAGTTAATGATGAGGACGCGATTATACCTATCCTCTTCGATTCTGAAGATGGCGGCATGCCAGATTACATCTCGGATTTAGAAGATGATCATGATGAAGTTCCTTTGAATATTCGGATTGAGAGCTTGCCAACCAATGGCAGCCTTTTGTATACCGATGAAAATGGCGTAACGAGAGAAATTGTGCAGTCTGATGTCGATAACGGTGTGTTGTTTGTCCCAAACAATATCAGCTTTGTTGCCGGGCCTGGAGAAATGTTTGAAATGGGCTTCAGTGGTGACTCTGACGATATGCCCGATCTTGTTGATGGTTTCTATAATTGGGGTGTAGAAGTTTCACCAACCGAGAGACTTATTACCCTAGATAACGGTAATACGATTACGGTAACGATCGAAGATAACAACGGTAAACCTTTGAAACAGTACCAAGGCGAACAGAATCATGTTGGCTATGGTATTGGCGATATCGATGGTAGAGGTATGAATAAGCAAGAGACCTTAGTCCTCGATTTTACGAATAATCCATTAGGGGTCGTTGATTTTGGGCTAGATGGTTTGGGTGGTTCATTTAACACCAATAGTAATGTTTATGTTGAAGTACTCTATACCTTTGCTGATGGTACAACGCATACAGAGCAGTATCAGAAAGATCCTGGAGATACGGGAAGTAGCCAAATTCTTTATGATTTCAGTTATTCCTCACCAGATAATCCGATCGTTGGAATGGAGCTTTCATCAACAGGAGGCAATTGGGAGTTGCGTTACGTACAAGGTAACGAGGAGGTAACTGAAGACCCGCAGTTTGATTATGTCGCAGTCGATTCAAACGGGGCTGAAAGCACGGTAGAGACGGTCACCATAGATATCGAAGAACCGCAGCAATATAACGTTATTAGTGCAGCGAGTAATGAGCCTTTGTATGCCGAGTCAGGCAACGATCTGCTGATTGGAGATAGCGGAGACAACATCTTCAATTGGCTAGACTCTACGCTCGATAACGGGACCGATATCATTAAAGACTTTGAGCTTTATACGGAAGGCGCCGGTGATCTGATTGACCTCAATGATCTACTTGAAGACCCACAAGATGAAACTCAAATGGCCGAGCTGCTTGGTATGATTGAAGTGTCTGTTAATGGAGACGATATCACACTATCGATTCCAATCAATGGCGGCAGTGATACTCAAACCATAGTGGTTGAAGGTATTGCAACGGAAATGGGAGCTTCGGTTGACCTCGGCAATGATATTTCGGTGCTAGCCGAGTTAATCAAAAATGATGCTGCCTAGTAGGATCGTGAAATGCTTTGAACTTTAATGTAATGAAAGCCTTCGGTTTCGAGGGCTTTTTTGTGCCTACTATTAACCTAAAAAACACCGTGGTTTTTGACAAAAAAAAGCCCAAACCAATGCGGTTTGGGCGGATACAAGTATAGGAGTTAATAAGGAAAATGCAGTAATTAAGAAAACAGTGAGAAACAAGTTTGACGGCCTGTTAAACATCTAAATACTCTGTTTTCTACTTAATTTATGACCCTCGATTACCATTTCAGTTCCCCAAAAATTCATTAATTTTCTCTTTTTAATTAAACGCGTCTCTATTCAATCGCTTAGAACGTAATGCTCGTAACTGGTACGACCAATTTGTGAAAGTGTGATGTTGCCTGCTTGTTAAATAAATGTTCTAAGCGTATATTTCAAACAGTTGTTTAATACGAGTGATTGAAATGGCACCAAGAAGTACAACCAAAGACAAAATCTTAGATGTGGCTGAAGGCTTATTTGCTGAGCACGGTTTTAATGACACCTCTTTACGCACGATTACGAGTAAAGCCAATGTCAATCTTGCTTCAGTGAACTACCACTTTGGCGATAAGAAGACTCTGGTTCGTGCGGTACTCAATCGTTACTTAGAAGCATTTATGCCAGCATTGCAAGATGCACTTGTGAACTTAAATTTGAACGAAACGTACTCTATGAGTGACGTGTTTGAGTCTTTAAGACAGCCATTAAGGGCACTCAATGATGTAAGGCCAAATGGTACGAGCCGATTTATGTTACTCATCGGTCGAGGTTATACGGATGTGCAAGGTCACTTGCGTTGGTTCATTACAACTCGCTACAGCGAAGTACTGACTCTGTTTACCAACTCAGTAATGAAAGCCAACCCAAACCTCACTCAAGAACAGTTATTTTGGCGATTGCACTTCACCCTAGGGACTTGTGTATTCACCATGGCATCTAGCCAGGCTCTAATAGAAATTGCAGAGAATGACTATGACAGAAAGATAGATGCTAAGGCAGTGGTCGATATTCTTATTCCATATTTGGCCGCAGGCATGTCAGCAAAAGAATAAAACAATAAAAAGCAAAATATTCACAAACAATATAGTGAACAAAAGGATCTGAACTATGAGCTCTCTAAGACAAAAATGGGTAAGTGACCCAGCTTTTAAACTCTTTAAAAAAGTACTACCACCCCTATCTAGCACCGAGAAAGAAGCGATGGAAGCGGGTAGCGTTTGGTGGGACGGAGAGCTGTTTTCTGGTAAACCAGATTTCACTAAGCTACACCAATACCCAAAACCTCAGCTGACAGCAGAAGAGCAATCGTTCATGGATAATGAACTTGAAACTCTGCTCGCTATGCTTGATGACCACAAAATTGTGAAAGAAGACCGAGACCTTCCTGAAGAAGTATGGAATTTCTTACGCAAAGAGCGTTTCTTCTCGCTAATTATCGCGAAAGGGTACGGCGGTCGTGAATTTTCTGCGCACGCAAACTCTACCATAGTAACCAAGATTGCTACGCGTAGTATCAGTACTGCGGTTTCGGTAATGGTTCCAAACTCTCTAGGCCCTGGTGAGCTACTGTCTCACTACGGTACTCAAGATCAAAAAGATTACTGGCTACCTCGTCTTGCTGACGGTACAGATATCCCTTGTTTCGCACTAACAGGCCCTGAAGCAGGTTCTGATGCGGGTGGTATCCCTGATGTCGGTACAGTGTGTATGGGCATGCACGAAGGTAAAGAGACACTAGGCATCAAGCTTAACTGGAACAAGCGTTACATTACGCTAGCACCAGTGGCAACGGTACTTGGTCTGGCTTTCAAACTGCACGATCCAGAAAAGCTACTGGGTGACAAAGAAGACATTGGTATCACTTGTGCGCTTATCCCGGCAGACCACGAAGGTGTTGTGATTGGTGAGCGTCATGATCCACTTGGTCTTGCGTTTATGAATGGTCCAACACGCGGTCACGATGTATTTATTCCTATGGAATGGCTAATCGGTGGCGCAGATTACGCAGGTAAAGGCTGGCGTATGCTGGTGGAATGTCTGTCTGCAGGTCGTGGTATCTCATTACCCGCACTGGGCACGGCGATGGGTCACCTAACAGCGAAAACGACCGGCGCATACGCTTATGTTCGTAAGCAGTTCGGTATGTCGATTGGTAAATTTGAAGGTGTTGCAGAGAGCTTAGGCCGTATTGGTGGTTTAACGTATCTATTAGAAGCGACTCGTACACTGACAACCACTTCACTTGATATGAAAGAGAAGCCGGGTATCGTAACGGCTATCGCCAAATATCACATGACAGAAATGGCACGTACTATTCTGAATGACTCAATGGATATCCATTCAGGTCGTGCAATTCAAGATGGCCCAATGAACTACTTGGCTGCGCCTTACCTAGGTATTCCAGTTGCTATCACAGTAGAAGGTGCGAACATCCTAACTCGTAACCTGATGATCTTCGGTCAAGGTGCGACACGTTGTCACCCATACGTATTGAGCGAAATGGAAGCAGCAGCGAACCCGGATGAGAAGCAAGGTGCAAAAGACTTTGATAGCTTGTTGTTCAAGCACATCTCACACGCAACTAAAAACACGTTCGGTGCTTTTGGTGCAGCACTGACTGGCTCGAAGTTCATTAAAGCGGACATGAGCGGCCCAACTAAGCCTTACTATCAAGATTTGACTCGCTTGAGCCGCGCGCTTGCAGTAAGTGCGGATTTCGCAATGCTGACGCTAGGTGGTGAGCTGAAGCGTAAAGAGCTTATCTCTGCACGTTTGGGGGATGGTCTAAGTTACCTATACATGGCTTCTGCTGCGCTTAAGAAGTATGAAGACGAAGGTCGTCAACAAGCGGACCTAGACTACGTACACTACGCGGTTCAACACTGTTTCCATAATGCGGCTAAGTCGCTGCAGGAAGCGTACAGAAACTTCCCGAACAAGATGGTTGGTAAAGTACTTAAAGGTCTAGTTTTCCCTGTAGGTAACCACTTCGAAAAACCAAGTGATAACCTAACAGTTCAACTAGCAGAGAGCTTGATGACTCCAGGTGCACACCGTGAACGGCTGACTCACCTTTGTTACATTGGCAAAGAGGAAGATGATAGTGTTGGCCTTATGGAGAATGCTTTCAATGCGATGTACAGCATCAAGCCTCTGGAGCGTAAGATCTTCAAAGCAGTGAAAGAGGGCAAAGTGGCTCGTAAAGGCTTGCTGGCGGATAAACTGGCTCAAGCACTTGCTGCTGATGTTTTGACACAAGAAGAAGTCGACCAAATTGTTGCTGCTGATAAACTACGCTACACAGCGATTCAAGTTGACCACTTCAGTCACGACTTCAGTGAAACTTTGACGCGAAAAGAGTTAAAACCTAAGCTAAATAGCGTTGCTTAGATAAAGAAATGATTAAAGGCACCTATTAAGGTGCCTTTTTTGTTTTTGTTGAAGAAGTCGCGTTAGATGCGTTAACAAATGGTGACTTAGTCGGCAAATATCAGCTGAGTGCTCCAACCACTTGCATTTTCACCACATTTTTACAGAAATTAGATGCCATTTGCGCACGAAACTCTTATCCTTAACCTGATTTTTTAAGGAAATTGAATATGATCATCAAACCTCGAATTCGCGGATTCATCTGTACTACAACACATCCAGTCGGTTGTGAAGCTAATGTAAAAGAACAAATTGCTTACACAAAAGCTCAAGGCCCAATCGCAAATGCACCTAAACGTGTACTCGTTGTTGGCTCTTCAAGTGGCTACGGCTTGTCTTCACGTATTGCGGCTGCATTTGGTGGCGGCGCTTCAACTATCGGTGTTTTCTTCGAGAAAGCCGGTACTGAGAAAAAGCCGGGCACAGCTGGTTTTTACAACTCAGCAGCGTTCGATAAGCTAGCTAAAGAAGAAGGCCTGTATTCAAAAAGCCTTAACGGCGATGCTTTCTCTAACGAAGCGAAACAGAAAACAATTGACCTGATCAAAGAAGATCTAGGTCAAATCGATATGGTTGTGTACTCACTGGCATCTCCAGTGCGTAAAATGCCAGAGACTGGCGAAGTGATTCGTTCATCTCTTAAACCTATCGGTGAGACTTACACATCTACAGCGGTAGATACAAACAAAGATGCGATCATCGAAGCAAGCGTTGAGCCTGCTACTGAAGAAGAGATCAAAGACACTGTTACTGTAATGGGCGGTGAAGATTGGGAACTTTGGATCAACGCACTTTCTGAAGCGGGTGTTCTAGCTGACGGTTGTAAGACTGTTGCTTACAGCTACATCGGTACAGAGCTAACGTGGCCAATCTACTGGGATGGCGCGCTAGGTAAAGCTAAGATGGATCTAGACCGTGCAGCGTCAGCGCTTAACGAGAAATTAGGCCAAACTGGCGGTACTGCAAACGTTGCTGTTCTTAAGTCTGTTGTGACTCAAGCAAGCTCTGCGATTCCTGTTATGCCTCTTTACATCGCGATGGTGTTCAAGAAGATGCGTGAAGAAGGTATTCACGAAGGTTGTATGGAACAGATCTTCCGCATGTTCAGCCAACGTCTATACAAAGCAGACGGCAGCGCAGCAGAAGTTGATGAAGTGAACCGTCTACGTCTAGATGACCTAGAACTGCGTGACGACATTCAAGAGCATTGTCGTAACCTATGGCCTCAAATCACAACTGAAAACTTAAAAGAACTGACTGACTACGTTGAGTACAAAGAAGAGTTCTTGAAGTTGTTTGGTTTCGGTGTTGATGGTGTTGATTACGAAGCTGATGTAGAGACAGCTGTTGAATTTGATGTAGCTGACATCTAATTCACAAATCAAAATAAAACTAAATAGGCGCTCATTGAGCGCCTATTTTTTTGTCTGTAGTTTGAGGAAAGTAGTATAGAGATGTGGGATGAGAAAAGAGATTAAGTAATAAAAAATGCACTAACTCAAAGATGAATTAGTGCATTTAAAATATCTAATCTAAAGCGCTATAACGCTGAATAAACTAGCTGATGATAATGATAAAGGTACCCGCTAAGGTCATCAATATATTGGCTATCGCGTACGTACCTGCGTACCCCAGTGCTGGGATAGTTGAACGAGCGTGGTCGTTTACTATGTCCATTGCCGGAGCACAGGTTCGTGCGCCAATTATGGCTCCAAAAAGAAGAGCTCGGTTCATCTTCAGTGCGTAAGCGCCGACTAGGTAAGCGAAGAATACCGGCAGTACACTCACGATAAGTGCTATCCCGATAACTTGCGGACCCACTTGGGTCAAATGCTCAAATATCTTACCACCGGCGCTCAAGCCGATACCGACCATAAAGAACATCAAACCGAGATCTTTGACCATATTCAACGCCCCTTGAGGAACGTAACCGAAGGTAGGGTGGTTCGCTCGTAAGAATCCAAGCATGATGCCCGATAGAAGAAGACCAACTGCATTACCTAAACCAAATGAGACTTGGCCGAATGTCATGGTGATCAAACCAAACAAAATGCCCAGAATGAAGAAGCTACAGAAAGCCGTCAAATCGGCCATTTGGCTGTGAATCGAGATGAAACCAATTTTTTCTGCAAGGCCGTGAACACGGCTCTTTTCACCACTGACTTGTAGTACATCACCTTTAGAAAGTACGATGTTTAAATCCATCGGCATTTCAATTTGAGCTCTTACTACGCGGTTAAGGAAACAGCCGTATTCGGATAAGTTTAAGTCAGATAAACGCTTACCTGCGATGTTGTCACTTTTAACGACAATCTCTTCTTCAACGATTCGTAGATCGAGAAGGTTACGGTCAAAAACTTCTTTGCCGTTTCGGAAACTTGGATCAAGACGAGCGTGGCTGTCAGGGAAACCAACCAATGCGATTTCATCGCCTTCTTGCAGAATGGCATCGCCATCAGGGTGGGCAAGAATACCATTACGTCGAATACGCTCGATGTAGCAACCAGTTTGGCGATAGATGCCAAGTTCACGAAGGTTCTTGCCATCAGTCCAGGTAATTAGCTCTGGTCCCACACGATAAGCTCGGATAATGGGTAAATAAACCTTACGCTGGCCAGAGGTGCCTAGGCCGCGCTCTTGAGCTATTTGTTCTGCAGAGTCGTGTAGGTTTACTTTCTGAAGCTTTGGAATAAGGCGGGCAAACATAATCATACTGATTAAGCCGACTAAATAAGCCATCGCGTAGCCTACTGATAGGTTCTCTATGACTAGACCCAAGTCCATGTTTCTTGGTACTTCAGCTAAACCTGAATTGAGTGCATCTTGCGCACCAACCAATATCGGTGTTGCTGTTAGTGCTCCCGCCATCATGCCTGCGGAAAGTCCGAAACCAAGACCTAAATATTCGCTGCAAAAATAAGTAAGGGCTATGGCCGTGGAAAGTACAACGAGGCTAAGAATTAGGTAATGCTTACCGTCTCTGAAGAATATACCGAAGAAGTTGGGCCCGGCTTCAATACCTACACAGTAAATGAAGAGCATGAAACCAATCGTGAGAGCGTCGGCGTTAAAGGAAAAGCCAAGATGTCCCATGATAAGAGAAGTAATCAGAACACCGATTGAATTTCCTAGTTGGAGACTACCGAAACGAATTTTACCAATGGCGAGGCCAATAGATAACACAACAAAGATGAGAAGGATGGGGTTTTGTTTTAACAGCAAGACAACGTCGATATTCACAGTGATTGCTCAATAATTAGCGTGAAACACAGGATCAGTTTGAGGAATGAATTGTATCTAAATATAAATAAATTATAAGTGCTATTTTCAATTTTATTCGATATTGACCTTAATCTTACTCCGGTTGAAAAATTGTCATAAAAAAGCCCGCTACAATGAGCGGGCTCTATATCAATCATACAGTCTAACTATTTATTTATCAGCCGTTTAAGGCTTTAGCTTCGATTCTCGTATGAGAAATTCTAGATTAATCGAAAAGACCTAGATTTTCTTTTGCGTATGCTTCAAATTCTGTGCAGCCGCCAATGTGATCTTGGTCGATGAAGATTTGTGGCACTGTGTCTACAGGTTTACCAACGGTCTTCTCTAGGTCAGCTTTGCTGATGCCTTCAGCGTGGATATCAACATAACGGTAGTTGAAGTCATCGCGTTTAGCTTTAAGAGTTTCAGCATGCTCTTTTGCGCGAACACAGAATGGACAAGCAGGGCGACCAAAAATAACTACAAACATTTAATTTCTCCTAAATACGGGATGAGGCTCGTTAACTCATTTATGTTAACTATTCTTTTATGAATGCCACTCAAAATTTCTTAAAACCAACTATGCCTCAATGGCATGGGGAAATAAAGATGGAATTGCCTCTTAATACGATAGGTTTTGCCTATCAGCGCAAATATTAATCATAAAAGGGTAGAGTCTTGTTTACTGGCCACTGTCACCGTGAATTTCCCTCAGTATTAGTGTGTGAATTCCCCCTAAGATTGCGATTTTAGTCCATATTTAGTGCGACAACTTGCATCTTGTCAAAAAAATCAAACGCAGAACGAGGCATCCTTTATCTAGGTATGGAACCATATTCTGTAAGCAGTCTGATGTAACGATGTTTTAGTGTATTCGTATTTGGGATGCCGAGATTGTGTTGTAAATACGAAAATCAAATTTCAAATGTAAAATCCAAACATCAATTTTCTAAAAACCAAGAGTTCGCAGTTTTGTTCGGTCATAGGCGCAGGAGGCACCATGTTTCAATTTATGACATCTACAAAGATCATCTTTGGTGATGGAGCACTCTCCGCTTCATTGTCTCTCTTTAATCAATACGGTTACAGCGTACTATTGGTGACTGGCAATACATTAGAGCGCACCTCAATCGTCACTGACTATCTCGATGCACAGAGTATGCGCTATCAACACATAGCCGTTTCCGGTGAACCTAATATCAAAATGGTTGAGGAGGCTGCTATTTCTGCACGTCGATTTAAGCCAGACATGGTTGTCGCTATGGGGGGCGGTAGCGCCATCGATATGGGCAAAGCGTTAGCCGCGGTTTTACCTAATCAAGGTAATTTGTATGACTATGTTGAAGTCGTTGGGCGTAATGTCCCTCTTAAAACCAAACCGCTTCCGTTTATCGCGATTCCAACCACAGCGAGTACAGGTGCAGAAGTCACTAAAAATGCGGTGCTGAAATCAGGGCAAGACAAAGTGAAAATCAGCCTTAGAAGCCCAGATATGCTGGCTGACGTTGCGATTGTCGATCCAACCCTAACGCATGGAACTAATCTGTATTTATCTGGACGAGGTGCGATGGATGCCTTTACTCATCTGATGGAAGCCTACGTGTGTGGCGAACCGAACCCGTTAACCGATATGATCTGTGAAGAGGGGTTGCGTAAGTTGAGTGGTTCTATAGTGCAAGCCTGTATCTACGATGAGCCTCAAGCGCGTTCTGATCTCGCGTTTTCCTCTATGTTAGGGGGAATAGCGATAACTAACGCCAAACTTGGCGCTGCGCATGGTTTGGCTTCTGCGCTAGGGGGCAAAATCTCGGCTCCGCATAGTGTGATAGCTGCACGCTTGGCGCCATTTGTGATGTTAGAGAATATATCTGCCGCGAAGGAGCAGCAGAGATGTGACATCCTAGCGCGTTATCAGCGAATTTCTCAGATAGTGACAGGTAACGTAGAAGTAACAGAAGAAGATGCGATTTCTTGGTTGTCTGAAGTGTTGGATACGCTCAAGCTTCCAAGCTTACTGGAATTTGGTGTCTGTGAAGCCCAATTTGATGAGGTGTCTGCCGACGCGCTCAAGTCAGTGGCGATTAAAGGGAACCCTTTACCGCTGAACCAAGAACGGCTTATACATATTCTGAAGAAGGTTTGCGAGAAGTGCGGCTGTGTAGAAGGGCATCATGAGGGAGCTTCAATGAATCAAATTGATCAAGAACCTGCCGCCGAGTCGAGCTTTACCATTATTAATTCTTATGCGTCCGAGAACAGCGTGGTTGAGAAGGGCAACAGCTGGACTATCTGACGGTCTTCAATCTGCTCACGACATCACCAGACACAGTATAACCAATCACAGCATAAACCCATCACGGCCTAAACCCATTTCAATAGACAAATAAAAACGGAGCTCTAGGCTCCGTTTTTCAATTGAATTCGATTCTTAAGTTCATGTCTTAACAGATTAGAACTGAGAGTACTTTTCGTAACGTGAATCACGAAGTGATTCTTTTACTCGTTTCAGATTCTCTCGGAAGCCAGAACCACGACGAAGCGTAAAGCCTGTCGCTAACACATCGATAACTGTCATCTGAACAACACGACTTGCCATTGGCATGTAAACGTCAGTGTCTTCCGGTACATCCAATGAGATAGACAGAGAGCTCGCTTTATCTAGCGGAGAGTCTTTTGCTGTGATAGCGATAACTGTCGCGCCGTTTTCACGAGCTAAGTTCGCAATCTCTACTTGGCTTTTAGTGCGGCCAGTGTGAGAGATCAGAACAATAACATCGTTATCACTGCAGTTAATGCAACTCATGCGTTGCATTACGATGTCTTCGAAACAAGTGATTGGGATATTGAAACGAATGAATTTGTTTTGAGCATCTTTGGCTACAGCAGAAGAGGCACCCAGTCCGAAGAACGAAATGCGTTTTGCTTGAGTCAGTAAGTCAACCGCTCGGTTTACTTGCATCGCGTCTAAACTGTTTTTAGCAACATCTAGACAAGCCATAGTCGATTCAAAAATCTTATGCGTGTAAGCATCTGGACCGTCATCTTCTTCAACATTACGGTTCACGTAAGGTGTACCGTTCGCCAAGCTTTGAGCTAGGTGAAGTTTAAAGTCAGGGAAGCCCTTTGTGTCTAAACGACGACAGAAGCGGTTAACTGTAGGCTCACTCACGTCAGCCATTTTAGCTAAGGTAGCAATGCTAGAATGAATTGCAGTTTGAGGGGAAGCCATGATTACTTCGGCTACCTTACGCTCAGACTTGCTGAAATTTTCCAGGTTTTTTTGTATTTTTTCTAATGTATTCATAGTGTTCACAAGGGTATAGAGAACAACTTGCTAGTTAATATCTTTTACCAGGGGGATGGCTGAAGCAAATATCAGTAAACACAAAGCCAAATGTAGATTTGGTATCGTAAATACTGCTGCGTCAAATAGATATCAAGCTAACTAGCACCATAGAGTCAGTATAAACCCAACATACTATTTACTAATACAAAAACAGGGCATGAATGCTTAAGAATATGACAAACCTCAACAAAATTTTAGAAAACTACAGGATTGGATGAGGATTTGAGCAAAAAGAATGCAAATTGAGTATGAACTGACAGCTAAGTTACATCAAAAAGAAAGAAATTTTCAATTTGATGCAACTAAAATTGAATGGCTATGCGTTAATTTGCGTAACCAGTTTGGTGATTTTACTCATCAAGTTAGGTGCTAGTTTAGAGATTTCACGCTGTTCTTCAAGCACTGAAGAGAGAATATCATTGCCCGTCAGTGGATTTGCTAATACTACACGGAAAACGATGATTGGCTGATGCGCCCATATTTCGGGGTTTAAGCGCGTTCGCGATACGAAAGACTTACCCGTTTCACGCTGCTTCTTCTGAATAAACTTGGTCAGTTCATTCAGTAGTTCATTCAGTTCAACACGTTCAGATGATTTAGCCTTGAGTAGCGCCGCTTTGACTGATTCAGGCACATAGCGATAGGTCAGTAGGCAAAGCTCAGGCTCTGAAACCAGTTCGAAGTCGTTTTGATCTTTAATCAAGTCGGCAAAGTAGCGCGCTTTATTGATGCTCTGGTCGATCAGCAGTTCATACCCAGGGCGACTGATGATGTGCATTGAGGCATAGACTAACATTGCCATACCTGAACGAGAGCCTTCTAACGTATGGCTGCCTAAGTCTTTTGAGCCTCTACGAAGGATGTATTGAGCATGATGTTCGATTGCGGTCATCGCATCTGGCTTCTTAAACAAAACCATGCCAGCACCCATAGGGATATAGAGCTGTTTATGCGCATCAATCGTGACTGAATCAGCCAATTCAATACCATCAAGTAGGTGACGATGGTTGTTCGACATTAGAGTCGCACCTCCCCAAGCGGCATCAACATGGAAATGACAATCGGATTCAGCACACACCTCTGCAATGTCTCTTAGAGGGTCGATATTACCGGTTTCGGTTGTACCCGCCACACCAATGACAGCGAAAGGCTTTATCTTGTTCTGCTTGAGCTGTTCAATCTTGAGTCTTAGATCGTCCGTACAAATGCGGTTGTCGTTATCCGTTTTAACAGATACTAGACCTTCTTGACCAATACCAAGGACATCCGCGGCTTTTTTCAGTGAGTAGTGACCACGTTCAGATACTAAGATGGCTAGCCCTTCGTAGTCGTAGTGCTTCATGGCTTTAAACAAGCCTTCTTTTTCCACACCTTTGAATGAACCTTGTGCTTTTAGTGCGTTGTTACGTGCAACCCAAAGCGCTGTTATGTTCGCGATGGTACCGCCAGAACAAAACGCACCTAAAGAGTGGTTGGCACTGTGCATCCAGCGAGAATAAAACTGGTCGCTATCCTGATAAATCAGGCGATGTAACATACCCAGAACTTGGCGTTCTAGAGGAGTGAAAGCTTTTGATGTTTCGATTTTTACTAGATTCTGATTTAGCGCAATCATGATTTTAGAAAGCGGCATCAGGAAATAGGGTAGCGCAGACGTCATGTGACCAATAAAACTTGGCGACGACGTATGTACAGAATGAGACACAAGAGAATCGAGGAGATGCTCGGTATGTTCTGAAACAAACTCAGGTTGCTCTGGGATGTGAGCATTTGAAAAATCTTTCTCAATTTCACGCAACGGCTTTTCTTCAGCCACAATGTGTTCACGTAAGAATTGATTCAGGTTTCTTGAAAGTTTGTCTTCAATTTGAGTGAGTGTTGAATCTGGGCCTTCGGGTACTGTAAAGATACGTAGAAGACTGTCGAAGCTAACATCTGCTGTTTTTTGTTCCGTAACCATAGCAAGCGAGTTATTTTTCTTATATTGACGCGAGCGGGATAATCTAAACGAAAACGGGAACAATGTCCCGTCTTAATTATGAAATCCAACTTCCCATAAAAGCATAGTAAGTTAAGGGTTATTTACACTTAATCGCTTCTAGTTTGGCAATTGACTGGTTGTAGCGTTGCAGCGCCGTATCGATTTGCTTAGGGTGGCTAAGCAGTTCTGCAAACGCTGAACGTAGCTCGTAGTTTTGAGCATGAGGTGTTGATTGGCGGTCGTCGAACGTAGTTTTTGCGATTTTACCAAGCTCATCATCACGTGTTGATAACGTCTTAATGTCGTGTTGTTCTAATTGCAGCCAGCCTTCTACCGGTTGCTCTGTTGCCACTTTGCTTGAATCGTTCACAAGGTAGTAGTTTACGGCAGCGCGATTAAGCTCGAAGTGGTGCTTACGACCTTCTAGGAACCACTCACTTACTTCTGTCAATTCTGGGTATTGCTCAGAAGTTAATGTAGCGAGGTCAGCATACCAACCTAAAGAGGCGTCGATGTACGCATCATATTTTTTTGCTTGGCACTGGTTTGTCTCAGACATTGAATCTGCTGCAAAAGAGAAAGTAGAAGTTGAAGCTAGCAGTAATGCGACGCAAAGGCGTTTCATAGCGGTTCCTTTTGTAAGTTCGTTCTTTTTATAACGTTGTCGTTACAGATTACCGTGATCATTATTTGTTGAGCAATGACACTTAGTGTCTTTTTATTTCGGTAACTGTATCGGAGTCTTGGGCATCGGTATTCGAGTTGCATTCTAATCTAAAACAAACGCTATTCCTGCGATCTAGTTAGCAAGAGATACAAAGAACAACATCAAAATCGGGACAAGCAAGCTGAGGATAAAGCCACTGACTATGGCGACAGGCACACACCGAACGCCACCTGTGGTTTGAATGACAGGTAATGTGAAATCCATAGCTGTTGCGCCTGCATAACCAATCGATGTGCATGGGTAGCTCCGGATCAGGACAGGAATAAGTACCAAAGCAACTAACTCTCTTAACAGCTCAAGCATGAAAGAAGCGCCGCCATAAACAGGACCAAAGGCGTCGCCCATCAAGATACCGGCTAAAGAGTACCAGCCAAACCCTGAAGACATTGCCAAGGCTTTGAACAAAGGGATATCAAGGACATAAGCCGCAATAATACCACCAAGCATTGAGGTGGTGATGATTGCGATTGCGATTACCATACCGTGCTTGTTGAGTAAGATTTGACGAAGTGTTAGTCCGCTATTGCGTAACTGAATGCCAATAAAGAACAGTAGAACAAACAGAATCCATTCACTCGCGGTATCAACCCAATCAAGTCCAATAGGCAGAACTAAACCCGCAATAAGGCCGGAACCGACCACTAAGATGAGTTTAGCAGACTCCATCGCCATAGAAGACAGGGGGAGTTTCTTATTACAGCTGTCTGTCTGGAGTGGCAGTAACTTATCAATCGCGGGCAGCGCCATTAGGTTACAAACGCTTAAGCAGACAAAGAAAGTGGCGGTGTATAGAAGAATTGTCTGCAGGTTACTGCCTAGGTTATCGAGGGCGGCTAAGCTTAGTCCCATTAACGCGAGAATCACGTAGATCAACCGCGAAGTAGAGCGGTTGATAAATTCTAGTGTCTGAGCGTTCGAAATTGAAAAAAGATACCCCACGACGAGTGGCGCAAATATAAAGATCATCCCTGTAAACATGCTTTCCCCATTGCATCGACTTCATATTGCATTTACTAGCAATTTAACAGTAACTTAGAAGCCGCTAGTATTGATCACGTCACTTAGCTTTGCATTAAAATCCTGTTTGCTCAAGTTGCTTAATTTATAAAGCACTTCTGCTCCTGTCACGTTAAGCTCTACTTCGTGCTCATCAATGTTGTCATTCTTGTTTCTAAACATCAGTAGGTGGTTAGCTATTCGCGCAATATCAAGGTAAGACACCTCGCGCTCTTCGTGATTATTAATGGTGTTACTGCACACATCGATAAAATCGCTGTCGAAACCCCAGCGTCTGAGAACTAACTTACTTGTTGCCGAACATTGGCCTTGGAATATTTGCAGTGCGATGTCGTGATCTAAGTAGTTCCCGTTGTCTAGATAGAGGTGGTATTCGCTGACCAAACAGAACAAGCCAATGTCTGCAAGCAACCCAACAAGTAGTGACTTTTCATGCTCTAGATAACGGTATTCGGTAGGGGATAGCTCTTTAAATAGGTTCGTGACCAGTACCATCGTTGCGGCGAGTTCTTTTGATACAGAAGCGCTCTGAACCAATAGCTCGTTACACTCTTTACTCAAATTGACGGAATGTTTAAGTTGCTCAATAGCCTGGGCCGTGACAATGTCACGCACTCTCAATATACCAAGACGCGATACGGCCGTCATAACATCGACACAAGTGATATTGCGTCTGTTGAAGACAACTGAGTTAGCAACTCGGATCACGATTGCTGTCAGCCCTGGGTCTTCAAGTAAGCACTCGGCAACTTCGGCGACGCCTGTTGGTTCAAGAGTACAAAGCTTTTGAATTTTAAGTACAACCTCAGGAATCGGAGGAAGAGTTATTTTTCCCGCTGAGATGGAATGTCCAACAAGTTGGGCAAACTCGGATTCTAGGCCCTTAAGGAGAAGAGCTTTATTTTGTGGTAGCCAGAAAAATGATAAATGATTCATATTAAGAGTAAGAACATGTATGTCGTACCATTTTACAAGCCGCGATGCTGCGAGGCAATACTCATCGAACTACATAAGCTTTGATAACTTGAACGGGAGTATCACTAAGAATTAAATTCTTGGCGTGATTTGATAGTTTAATGTGATATAAATCATTAAAAGCAAGGATATTCAACTGATTGATGTGAACTGCGCCCTGACTTATTTTTCTTTTCGAAGTATCATTTATTTCGAAGGTGACAAACGAAACCATAATATTCACCTAAACATTAAATAGATTTAAAATTTTTCGCATAAAAAGCTGCTTGTCTGGCGATCAACCTAATCGGGGTAATTTGATTAAGGATCAACGGATATGACCGAGACAGCATTTATTAATTACGTGAATCAATTTGGTGAACATCAAAAGCGCTCTATGTTTGGAGGTATTGGCCTCTTTCAAAATGACGCTATGTTCGCTTTGTTGAGTGAAGATTGTGTATTCATTCGAGGTGGGAAGTTATTAGATAAAAAGCTGACGGGACTTGATTGTGAAAAGTATCGTCATGTAAAAAAGCAGACTACAGCAACCGTGAATTACTACGATATCACGGATCTGTTTACATCAGAACATCCTGAATTGGATAGTATTATTCGTACTTCAATCGATAATTCAGTTCAGCAACGTAGCTTCAAAAAATCATCAGCGAGCCGTAGATTAAGGGATCTGCCTAACATGCAACTTACATTAGAACGCATGGTTAAAAAGGCGGGAGTGGATGATGTTTCAATGTTTATGCAGTTGGGGGCATCTGAAGTGTTTAATAAGGTTCGTAAAGCGTACGGAAACGACGTTGATCTGAAGCTACTTTGGAAGTTTGCAGGTGCAATTGATGGTATTCACTGGAAACTATTACAAGAGCCACGCAAGCAGCAATTATTAAAGAGCTGCCACTAAAGATATTTCCCTTATATGCATAAGATTACTGTTTATATATAAAAAACCGAGGGATTTCCTCGGTTTTTTTGTTTCTATCTAGCCCGTCTTAAAGGCTAAGCCCTTATTAAGAGCTTTCTCGTTTTACTTAAAGCTTGAAACGAGTCGTGAACATTAACTGATCACCGTAGAAATCATTGATACGAACTTCTGCACCTAGAGAGAATAGTTCTGTAGAGTGGAAACGAACGTAAGCAGAACCGATCCAATCATCTTTATCATCGATAGAAACGTAACCGCCTTTGCCTCCAACTTCTAGTTGTGGGCCAAGCCATTGACGGACACCAACGTTGAATTCCATACCAATATCAGGAGAGCTTTTCGCTGCTGGTTGAACTATACGAGCTAGCATTTCACCCGTTAGATCTGCCCAGTTGTTAATTGGAGCGTGGAAACCAAGACCGACAGCAGAGTCGTAATCGCCTTCAAATTCTGAATCGATACGCGCTACTGCGTGAGCATTTGGGTGGATTGACTTACTGAACGCACCACCAAATGTAATTGGGCTCGCACCGATACGAGCGTCAAAGTAATCGTAGCTAAAGTTGCTCATTACTTGTGCTTGTTCATTTGATTGTCCATCGACAGCTAGTGCTTGGCTAGAAGCCAATAGCATAGCGGTAGTAAGTAGAATTTTGCGCATAACGACCGTAAACCTTTATTAGTGTTGATCCCTTTGGTTTGATAAAAAACAGCCAAACCATAAACATTGAGACAGTTTAATCTAACTCACGGAAAAATAACCCATAAAAATGCTAATCATTTGTCATTTAGCTAAAAAATAAGCAAGTAAAGTACTGCTCTGTTACAGAGATCTCATGTTTTAGGGTTATTTTACAAAATTTAGTATCCATTCACTCGTTATTGATAACTATTAGATACACTCAATTTACTCGCTGTTATGCAAAATACACTTCGTGCAAAGATGCAATCGCGACTATCTGATCGCTATTCGTCATCTAATAGCTAATCATCATCTAATCACTATTTACTAACCTATCGCTATTCACCGAAACTAGTTCGCTTGTCCGACATTGATGTCAGTATGCGCTGAGTATCTAAAATGGAAGTCCAGTTTAACAACTGCTTGTCGTTTGCAATGACATAGTCTGTCAGTTGTTGAGTTATTGTGTCTCTAAGTTGATCGCCTTGCCAAGGTTTTGAAATATAAAAATCAAGCGCCGCGTTGTTAATTGCTGTGACTGTATCTTCAAGCCCGGCTTGCCCGGTGAGCAGCAGCTTGCGTGTTGGCTTTGTAGAATCGTGCTGGTTAAGTTCGATAAGAAAATCGATACCCGTTTTGTCAGGCATGATGTGGTCACACAATATTAAGGCGAGCTTAATACCTTCTTGTCCCATTTCTTTAATGACTTGCTTAGCTTCATCGACCGATTCGGCTCCTTCAACAATAAAGTTGTCTTCAAATGGTGCTAAATCTTGAAGGACACTGTTGAGAACCTCTGGCTCGTCATCGACACATAAAATTAGGTACTTATTCATGAGGTGCTCCTTCTTGTTTGAATGGAAGCCACACTTGCATGTGTGTATGGCTGCCTACCTCAGACTCCACCAAAATAAAACCTTGATGAGCCGAAACGATTTGTTGAGAAATGGATAACCCAATCCCTAAACCGAAGTTGCCTTCTTTTTTGGTCGTGAAGTTTGGGTTGAAAATAGTGTTGATGTCTTCTTTGGCGATACCGTGTCCAGTGTCCGATACTTGCACCACAAGAAACGTGTCGTCGCCTTTTGTTTGTTGAGAAGTGGTGATGGACACCTTCCCTCGTTCAGAAAGGGCATCGAGCGCATTGGAAATAAGATTGGTCCACACCTGTTGCAGCGAGAGTGACTGGCACAATAAAGGCGGCAAGTCGGTGTCGTAATGCTTTTCGAGTTGGTGATGTTTGAGCCTGTTTTCAAAGATCACTAAGGTATCTTCAAGCCCTTCGTGGATATCTGTGTAGTGGCGAACTTCTTCATCTTCTCTAGCATAGCTTTTTAGGCTTTTTACCATATCGGCAATACGCTTGCTGCACACTTGAATTGAGCGAATAGAGTTTCCAACATAGTGGTAATGTTCTAAGTCATTGAGTAGCTCTTTGCCTGCGACAGGGGACTCTTTTAATGTGTCTAGAACCGTAGAGTCTTGACTTAGGTTAAGTCTCACGGCTTTTTTTGCTAAAGCACGGTCATCAATAGTTGAGGTGAGATGCTTTACGAGCTGTCTTTCTTGAGCCGTCGACAGTGGCTTAGCTAACTTTGAATGTGCAAGTACCTCAGTCCCTTTATTGGACTCTGGAGCGGATAGGTTTGCAAATATCTGGTCGAGATGTTCTGACAGAGTTTCGATGCTTCTTAATATGGCTGCAATCGGGTTATTTAGCTCATGTGCGACTCCCGCGACAAGCTGCCCGAGCATCGCCATTTTCTCTTTCTCGATCAGTTGTTGATGTGCAGACTCTAATGATTCTAGTGTTTGTTGAAGCTTAATCTTATTGGTGATGCTTCTTTGTAAGCGTCGGTTAAAGTGACGGAGCAATAGATTGGTAAATAGAGGCAACAGTGTATTGTTTGAATGCATTACCTGAGCAAAGCTATCTTTATCCAGTTTGATGACTCGTGTTTGCGTTAGGGTTATCGCGGTTGAGAACGAAGGTTCACCTGTCACAAACGACATCCCTCCGACAATGTTGCCCTTAGAGTGTCGCACCACTTCCCGCTGTTGCCCCAACTCATCTTTTTTATAGAGAGCGGCTTCACCCTCAATAATCAGCCATAAAAAGCGATTGTCTTCACCTTCTACAGTGAGCAGATGTTCGGGTGAGTAGTCTCGAATGGCCTTGGTTTTGTCATCTTTTGAAAACACATCTTGTAATGCACTGACGACACGCTCTGCAAGGGCATTGTCAGAAAGCTGGTGGTAGTCGTGAATGAAACCCGATTGAAAAGATTGAATCTTTTGCTCGATGTGTGCTCTGAATAAGCGCTGTTGATCCAACGCGTCGCTGTAAGATAACAGGTTTTCCGAGTCGTATTGAATAACAAAAGAGGTCAGCTCTTTTTGCGCCGATTTGAATAGAACTTGATCTTGAACCGGTTTGGTTAGGCAGTGATTGAGCCGGCCTTCATTCACCGCGGTCAGAATGGATTGAATGTCTGACGAAGCGCTGACTAATATCGTTCTTGCGGTATTACTATGGGGCAGCTGTTCAAGTTCAATAAGAAATTGCACACCATTAAATTCAGAGTGATGATGCGTGATCACCAAAGCAACGGTTTGGTGGTGATCATGGATATCCTCTAATGCGTGATGCGCGTCTTCTATGTTCTCGGCAGTATAAATATCGAATACAGAAGCTAGCGGAGCGAGCTCCGTGCGTAGTCTTTCAATGCTAACCGGATTATTGTCCAAACAGATAACAGCGTATTGATTCACAGCTCAACCTTAGTAGTAGCGACGCTTCTAGCCTAGCAAGAACCGCTGAATAAGGATGAGAGCTAGCCGTTAATTTATTGAGGCAATCGAAGTATCGAGCAATAGGCTGATTTAACTCAATGTTTCTTGTTTGCTACTGATGGGTTAGACTAAAAAAAACAGACTAGTGTAGAAAGAGAACTCATGGAACAGTTAAGAAAAATTGGTGCAATTGGTGGAGCAATCTCATTGGCACTTTGTTGGCCGCTAGCGGTTGGACAAATTGGACAAAATGCCATTACCGATGGCGTTGCAAAGCTTAACAATTCAAGCATTCAAGCTGAGATCGTGGAGTACGATAGAGGCTACCTGTCTTCTAATGTAACCACTCGCCTAACTGTGACCGATGAAAACCTGAAAGAACAACTCGCGATTGATGGGCTACCGAGTGAGTTTGTCATCAATAGTGCGGTTAGCCATGGTTTGGTGAGCCTAAATGCATTGTCGAGATTTGAGAACACTGATATTTTACCTCTAACTCTAACGACTAGCACCGAGTTAAACGGCAACACTGATTTCAATTTCGAGTTAAGCCAGTTCAATCATCAAGGTTCTGATGAGAATGGTACTTCGGTATCGATCACTAAATCGAACCTTTCTGGCCATGCGACTGTTTTAGGGCAAGTTGATTACGAGCTTTCAGTCCCTTCAGTTCAAATTGATTTTGAAACTGGTGAAGAGGTGACGCTGTCTAATCTGAAAGGTGTGGGCTCAGGCCAACAAGCGAAAGGCTACTGGTTAGGTACTCAGAATTTTACTATCGATAGCTTCTTGGTTTCAGACTCTGCAATGCAGCCTTTCATGACCATTGAAAACTCTAAGTACGATTTTGAATCACATCTAGATGAAGCAACTAAGCGTCTGCGCAGCAACCTTAAGCTGGATATCGCAAACATTGAGACCAGTGAAGGTCAGTTGAACAACTTAAACGTCGATTTTGAAATGTCGAAATTGGATAGTGAATCGTTTGAGAAAATCTTCGAGATTTACCAATCTAATCCAGTAATGACGCAAGAAGACGTTGCAGAGATCATTCCATTTATCGATATCCTGTTTGCTAAAGGTTTCGACCTTTCAATGAAAAATATGTCGTTAGAACTAGGTAAGGGGCAGTTCGAATCTAAGTGGTTGGTGAGCGTACCGGAAGGGACAGAAAACATCAGCAGCAACCCTTCGATGATTATGCCTGCATTAACGGGCAACGTTCACTCTAGCTTCTCAAATGAGCTTGTTGAAGAGTACCCATTCATCCGTGAAGGTATTGATGAATTGCTTGTGATGGAAATGATCAAGGAAACAGAAAGTGGTTATGAAATCAGCGCTGATTTAGAAAATGGAAACCTAGTGTTCGAAAATGGACAAGAAATTCCATTAATCGCTCTACTTATGCCGGTTTTTGTTCAATAAACAGAACAGGCTTGAATACTGATAGGGTGATTTAGCAGGTTAAGCTTAAACATTTTATACGGTACAAAACAAAAGAGGTCTTAAGACCTCTTTTGTTGTTTTTATGTTGGGTAAAACATGGTATTACTTGCATAGTTATTATTTAGCAGGAGCAATCATCCCCATGGAACTTACATTAGATAACGTATTCAACTTCAGTGCTGGTCCAGCGGCACTGCCTAAACCGGTAATGAAACAAGCGCAAGCGGACTTTATTGATTGGAATGGTTTAGGGACTTCCGTGATGGAAATCAGCCATCGCAGCAAGGAATTTATTCAAGTTGCTGACGAGTCCGAACAGGACTTACGTGATCTTCTGAACATCCCAGAAAACTACAAAGTTCTTTTCTGTCAGGGGGGCGCTCGTGCTCAATTCGCTGCTGTTCCTTTAAATCTTTTAGGTGACGCGACGAAAGCGACTTACATCGATGCGGGCTACTGGGCAGAAAGTGCAGTGACTGAAGCGAGCAAATATTGCGAAATCGATGTATTCAACGCGAAGACGTCAATTGATGGCAAAGCGGCGGTTGTTCCGGCTAAAGATTGGAAAATCGACCCAGAAGCTGCGTATGTACACTTTTGTCCAAACGAAACCATCGACGGCATCGAAATTAATGAGCTTCCTCAAACGGATAAGCCAATCGTAGCGGATATGTCATCTAACATTCTGTCTCGTAAGATCGATGTGTCTCAGTACGGTGTTATCTACGCTGGCGCTCAAAAGAATATCGGCCCGGCTGGTATCTGCATTGCTATCGTGCGTGATGACCTGCTCGAACTTGCTAACGATGTTCTGCCAAGTATTCTTAACTACAAAGTACTTGCTGAAAAAGACTCAATGTTCAACACACCACCAACGTACGCTTGGTACCTATCAGGCCTTGTATTCAAGTGGCTGAAAGCTCAAGGTGGCGTTGAAGCTATGGAATTAGTGAACAAAGAGAAAGCTGAGCTGCTTTATAATGCGATTGATAGCTCTGCTTTCTACAAAAACGATGTCCACACTGAAAACCGTTCAAGAATGAACGTGCCATTCCAATTAGCGAAACCAGAGCTAGACGCTAAGTTTTTAGAGTTGGCTGATGCTGCTGGTTTGAAATCACTAAAAGGCCACAGAGCGGTAGGTGGGATGCGAGCTTCACTTTACAACGCAATGTCTTTGGAAGGTGTGCAAGTATTAGTCAACTTCATGAAAGACTTTGAAGAGAAATACGCTTAATCAGTGAGCTCGACGTTCACTAATAAAAAGAGGAGTTTTCGGCTCCTCTTTTTTATGAATACCCCATTAAATAGTGTCCAATCTAGCTATAACCAGAAATCTTTAACAGGCATATCAGGGCTGAAATGGTGCGCAATCTGTGCTTGCAGAAGCTCCGCTGTCGCAATCGCATCAGTTAACGCATGATGCGGCGTGTAGTCGGGCAAGTGGTATCTACGACGGCTCTGACCAAGCCTCACTGAAGCTGGTTTTTTACCTTTTAGCTTATTCCATAGGCCGCCGGCCAGTTTGTTTTGGATTTGAGATTCAATCTCGAGCGTGTCGAGTACTGGAAACTCAATCCCTTCACCTAACCTGACCTTCAACGCGTTATCCAAGAAATCACGTTCGATACGACGATAGTGAACCACTGGGATATGTCCTGCCATTGACTCTAAGATCTCGCCCAGCACTTCGCTAAGATCTGGCGCATCAATGATGTCATTGTGAGTGATGCCATGAATCACGACAGACTCTTCTTCCAACTTCTGTTTTGGTCTTAGCGTCCAGTGTTTGGCTTGTCGCAAGTAGATGCGATTGAGCGTGAATGGCACTAGACCAATAGTAATGATGCCGTCTTTGTTTGGGTTTAACCCCGTGGTTTCAAAGTCGACAGCCAAGAAAGTCACTTCTGAAAGCGGCGTGTCAGGGGCAGGAAGAGGCTGGCTATAAAAGTGTTTTAAGCGGTCGTCACGAGCGCGCTCGAGCTTCTGAGCAAACTTAAACGGCCAATCGACCGCAGGTGATCTGAATAGTTTGTTCATAGGCCCTACTTAAACTTATTGCTGGCTTGATAACGAAACTTAAGGAAGTTCTGCGCATTACTTAATATTTGGAATGCATCCTTTAGATTACGTCGCTCGAAGTCAGAAAGGTTCTCTGGTTCGATGTTGTTATCCGGTTCGATGTTGTTGTCGACATCGTGTGCTTGGTGGCGAATACGAACTAAGGAGATAAACTCCATGGCGTCTTTCAAATCCTGCGCTCTGCCTTTGGGCAAAATACCTGCATCGATAATATCGTCCAAACGCTCAAATGAATTCTTCGAACGAGAAGCTACAGCTAACGAGTGAACACGAATCAAGTCTGCGAGTGGTGCGGTGCCGCGACGTTTGAGGTTGATCGAGTTGTTGTGGCGGCCATCTTTCTCCATTACGAAATCTTTGAAGAAGCCCAGGGGCGGTGTTCGGTTGAGTGCATTACGAGCAAGACACGCCAAGAAACGGTTGTTCTTACGTGCACGTCTTACAATAAAACTATTTAACTGTTCTGCCCATTTTAAGCGGCCATAAACGCCATCTAAATCAAAGAAGATGGAGGCGTTCAGTAGTGCTTTCGGGTTTGGATCATCAATCCAATCAGCGAAGCATTCTTCCCATTCTCGACGTGTCATACGCCAAGTTGGGTTAGTGGCCATGATGTCACCGGTACAGTACACATAGCCACATTGGTCTAAGCCATCACAAATGAAGGTCGACAGCTCTTCAAAGTACTTACCGTGCTTTTTCTCATCGTAGGTATCGTCAAGAATAATTGCGTTATCTTGGTCAGTAACGAGCAGCTGCTCATCACGCCCCATCGAGCCGAGAGCGAGGAAACAATAAGGGATGGGTGCTTTACCTAGCCTATCTTCGGCTAGTTCAATAATTCGTTGTTTAAAGCTACGGCCAATTACCGACATTGCGGTACCCACCATGTGTGCGTTGGCGTCTTCGTTAACCAAGCGCACAAAGCTGTCTTTGACTTGTTCAGAAAGTACTTTTAGGTCTTCGATACTTTGTTGCTGGAAGATGCTGCTTACCAATAACAGCGAGTTTTGAGATTCGTAACGTACGATATCAGTCGCTTCGATAATACCAATAGGCTTTTTATCTTTTAGTACTGGTAGGTGGTGCACGTTGTAGCGAAGCATGGTCATCATGGCTTCGTAGACATAGGCATTATGATCGAGTGAGATAACCTCTGCTGTCATTACACTTGATACTTCATCCGACGGATCGAGTCCTTCTGCTAAAACTCGGGTACACAGATCACGGTCGGTAATGATGCCAATAACGGGCGTCGAATCGTCTTCATCATCTTCGACAATGTCCGGGTCGATGATCAGCAAAGATGAAACATTATCTTGTGCCATCATGGTAGCAGCTTGTTGGATGGTTCGTGTTTTTTCGATCATTGGCGCTTCGCTAGTCAGCAGCGTCTTTACCTTTGACGTGGTTAGATCGTTAGCGTCGTTGCTGTCTGAGTTAGCCTGACGCAGTCGCGCATTATCTTCTACTTCGACAAAGTCAGCGAATGAATCATAGTTGTCGTAGAGTTCTTGGAAAATAGGTTCAGGGATACAGTAGAGTAGGGTGTCTTCTGTTGCTTTTACCGGGAAGCGAACTTTATTGTTGGTGAGTAGCCCCATTTGGCCAAATAAGTGTCCCTCATCCAGCCGGTTATAGAGCTCACCTTTACGACGATAGACTTCTACTTCACCGCTTCGAACAATGTAAAGGTCGTTAATCTGATCACCAAAGTGAATGATAGGGGTATCTTGGCGGTAATAAGAAATTTCGACGCTACTGGTCACTTTCGCCAACATCTCCTCTGGGAGTTCTGTGAAAGGGGGGTATTGTGCCAGAAAGTTTTGAATCTCTAATAACTCAGCATCCATAATGATCATCCATTGGTTTGTATGATTTCATGGTACAACATTTGATAATATTTTGCCGTCACAAATCAATCTGTGAGCTAAAACCTTTTTAAAGTCTTAGGGATAGACTAATCTTTCAATTAATAGAGTGGCAGTTAAAGGATGATAGGAATGCTGAAGTGGAAACTTGGTTTAGTGTCTGCAGTTTTTATGTTTTCTCCAAGTTCGTGGGCCGAGACCCACAGTGTGGATATTCTGGATTATGACCATATATACGCCACTGTTCATTCGGGAAGTTTGAATGAAGATGCTGGCAGCAATAATAATGCATCCTCGTATGGATTAGGTGTCAGTTATGCAATGACGGATGATTGGCTGTTGTTGGGCGACTACAGTGCACGTTTTATTCATCCAGATGACTCAACAACTCGAATGGATACCCTTATGCCGGGCATTGGATACCGTTACAGTATTAAGCGAGATCTAGACATCGTGGCTTACTACCTGCTTGGTATCACTAAGGGGGAAGTCGAAGATAATGGAACGAATATTACTCGCTCGTCAGATACGGAGTTGATCCAAGGGATAAAAGCGGAGCTCAACTATGGCTTTGCGAAACGTTGGATTGCTAATGGCAGTGTACAAGTGAATCGCAGTGACTTGTTTGACGAGGAAGTCTACCACCTAGGTTTACACTATTTAGTGACCAACAAATTTGCGATTGGTGCTTCTTATCAACACCGAGATGGCAAAGGTAAGATTCGTAGCGAACGTACAAATGAACTGGGTGTGGAGTTTGTCCTAGAGTATTAGCTAACGATATAGAGGCTCAGTGCGTTAACGATTCATACATCAATATCAGAAAAAAAGCCAGCTTAATCGCTGGCTTTCATGTATTTATCGGTCTACAAATTGGGCTTTGCGATTAAAGAACCGCAGCAATACCTTTACATAGAGGACCCATGTTTGACTTAGTCATGCCTGCTACGCTGATACGGCCAGAGCCAACAATGTAGATAGCAAATTCGTCTTTCAGGCGAGTTACTTGCTCTTTGCTTAGGCCAGAGAAAGAGAACATACCATTTTGGCGTTCGATGAATGTGAAGTCTGCATCAACGCCTTCAGATTTCAGTGTTGCTACGAATAGCTCACGCATCTCTTGGATACGGTCACGCATTTCTGCCACTTCCGCTTCCCATTCAGCACGTAGGTCAGCATCGCCAAGGATGTGAGTGACTACAGCACTGCCGTGCGCTGGTGGGTTCGAGTAGATAGAGCGAATGATGCTCTTAACTTGAGAAAACGCTGTTGTTGCTACGTCTGCTGATTCAGCAACCAGAGTGAACGCACCTACACGCTCGTTGTACAAACCGAAGTTCTTAGAGAATGAGCTTGCCACTAGGATCTCTTTGTTGTATTTAGCAAAAACACGCAGGCCAGCCGCATCTTCTTCAACGCCTTTTGCAAAACCTTGATAAGCAAAATCGAATAGAGGAAGTAGTTTCTTCTCAGCAACCAGTTTAGCCAGTACTTCCCACTCGTCAGCGGTTGGGTCGATACCTGTTGGGTTATGGCAGCAGCCGTGAAGAAGAACGATATCGCCTTCAGAAGCTTTCTCTAGGTCAGCAACCATGCCAGCGAAGTCTTTGTCTTTTGTTTCAGCGTTGTAGTAGCTGTATTGAGCAGTCTCGATACCTGCAGCAGCGAAAACACCGTTGTGGTTAGCCCAAGTTGGGTTACTTATCCAGATTTTAACGTCACCCAATTGGCGCTTGATGAATTCACCCGCTACGCGAAGTGCACCCGTACCACCTGGAGCTTGTGCTGTTTTAGCGCGTTGAGATGTTACGATCTCTGCGTCTGCACCAAAAAGAAGTTTCTGAACGGCTAGCCCGTATTCAGCGGTACCTTCAATCGTTAGGTAAGATTTGGTTTTTTCGTTTTCAAGAAGTGCAGCTTCTGCTTTCTTTACTGTTTTAAGTACCGGTGTTTGACCATCTTCATTTTTGTAGATGCCAACACCAAGGTTAATTTTCTCTTCACGAGAGTCTTTTTTAAATTCTTCAGTAAGGCCGAGAATAGGATCGGCGGGAGCTGCTAACACTTTTTCAAACATAATCTTCATCCATGTCAATTGAGAGGGAGGTAATAATAACTCCGGTATTTATACCTTTCATATAAGGTTGTTACAACTCAAAACCTAGAATTTATTAAAACGATTTATAACTAACAGCTTCGAAAATTTGATTTAAGGAATTTTTCGGCATTTCCATTTGGAACGACTGTGCGTCGATGCGGTTTTGTTTAACGTAATTCATTGCTAACAATGTTGTTTTTGTTCATGTTTAGGGCGGTAAACATGAAGGAACTCTTTAGAATGAAGAAAACACTGAGTCTGTTTTTCGTGGCTTTAGCAGTGGTCACTGCTGGGGGCTGTAAAGATAGCAAAAATGAAGGCCATAAACCTATGGTCTATAAGCCAACGAAAGCATCACCGTCAGAGCTTTCTGTTGAAATTATTGTTAATGGAAAAAAGCGTACGTTAGAGCTAAATCGTTACTCTATTCGAGAACCCGATATGAAAGTATATCTATGGGATCATCGTATTAACGGGAACGCACCTTCGAGCACTATTAAGACTCCAGACATTCGTGTTTACCGAGGTGTAGATACCAGTGATGACAATACACAAGTTATTGCGGCTCTTACCACTAAAAATAAATTATATGTAACCGCTTTTCGTGGCAGTCATCGAGTGTGGGCTATTAAGGATGCGGCGGTTATTGGGGGGAAAACGGCAGGATCTATCCAACCGTTAAAGGCTAGTTTTTCGTCAGTTTCTTCCCAAAGTAGCTTGTTAGATGGAGTCCAGAAGTCGATTAAGGCAATAGACGAAACGCCGGATAACCCCGTTTCGGGCTTAGATAACTTGTTACCTGCGAATATGGCAGATATTAAATTGAACAAGATCAACACTTCGGTTCAAGTTAGCTATCAAACCTTTATGGACCAAGCCGGTGGTAATTTAGATGATGCGATGGTTCTGGTCGATTACTACATAAACTTGGTTGATTATGTATTTAGTCGTGATGCGTTAATTCGATTCTCTGTCAATGATGTGCTTATAGAGACATGGGGATATTTAGATGACCATTATCAACAGTGTATAAAAAGTAGTACTCATGCTCGCTGTGAAGCTTGGGGCTACCAAAGTGAGAATATCCCAATTAAAGATGCAACACGACGTTGGTGGGATGATAGAAGAAAAGCACGATCTTGGGATTTGCGTCACCGGATGATCGATCTTAAAGGCAATGGGGTATTAGGTGTAAATTGGGGCTCTTATGTTCGCTCTATGGCACAAATGGTGCGAGCTGATGGCGTTGCTTTACATGAAACGTCACATTATTTAGGTACAGGTCATCACACGGGAGGCGAGGAGGAAACCTCACAAGGTGGTGAAGCTCATGTTGGGGATATTGGTTTCGTTGGTTACAAAAACCGAGTGGCTAGGCGAACACTTGTAGGTCCTGCTGATTACCCGCTACCACCGTCGGCTAAAATTGATCACTTTGGTGTGTTACGTGATACACCAAAAACATTAGATGTATTGAAAAATGACTTTGATGCTAATGGGGATTCTATATCAATAGCTCAAGTAGATTCACTTACTGTTCAAGGCGGTAAAGTCAGTATCGCTGGAGATAAGTTGAGCTACACACCACCGAAAGGGTTTGTGGGTGAAGACTCATTCTTTTATCAAATCACCGACTCAACTAAGCATCATGGAAAACAGTTATACGATCGTGAAGAAGTTCACTTAAAAGTAACAAGCTCTGGCTTGTACGCAAGATTTGGATTTGAAAGCTCAATTGATGATTTTTGGATTCCTAACGAGCAAACTGGTTTGCCAAGCCAACTTCATGTTAGCCGTGATTGGCGATCAGGGAAGGACGTTTGGGCTGATTACTCAAAATCGGTAACTAATGATTCCTATGGGAAGACATTAACGTTAGGCGCTCATGAAGCGGTTGCGTCAATTAAGAGCAAATACGATGTGCCGGAGTCGTTTAAATACCATACTCACTACGGTCATGCATTTGATCTCGGTGATGATAGTTTCACCGTTTCATTGAAAGTGAAAGTTGGAACTCTGCTTCCTCATGATATTAACTTGTTTAACCGAGGTATGGAAAGGGAAGGATATCATTTACGACTGCTTAAGGATGGAAAGCTTAAGTGGTACATGAAATCTCGTCAGTTTTCTACGTATAAAGGTGGCACAGACTACCGTGTTATTTCGATGATAACGGAATCACTGCTATCAGCAGATAGTGCTTGGCATACCGTAGCAGTACGTGTTGACCGAGCAACAAATAAAGCAAGTTTGTGGATTGATGGGGTTAAACAGCAGCTAGTCGATGAAGCACAAAATGAGGTTAACCTTCCTAAAGGTTATGCTGGACTATGGGGGGGGGGTAGCCGAAGAGCGTCAAGTATTAGCCAAGGTCTAACTATTGGACAAGCATGGTGGGATACCGATGAGTTACATAAGCAAGAGCTGCAGAAAAGCCAGAGTCGTTACTTACGTATAGATGATGTGGAGTTAAGGTCATTTGCATTAACTGACGATCAGATTAAACAACTGACTAGCAATAGTTACGTGTACCCTTATGCGCCACGCCCATACAACGGCGAAGATGTGGCGTTTTCTGGAAATAAAACATTAACTTGGAAATTGTCTAAGTCATCAGCATACAAATTGATGATCAGTCGTGATGGTAAATCTTGGTCTACTGGAAAAACTGGTAATGGTATTTCAGGTACGCATACAGTAGCGTTAAATGCGAACGATAAAGCACTTTATTGGCGTGTCGACGCCAATGGTTCGGTTGGTGAAGTGTGGTCAGTTCGAAACAATCTAGTTAATGGCCGTCAAGAAGTTGCATTCAGTCACTCTGAAATTAGTAACGGTGCCGCTATACCTGACTGTGAAGTCAAATCAGGTGTAACCTGCTTATTTGGTTGGCCAGCAACGCAAAATAGTTATAACGACCTATATGGTAATACTTGGACAATTGACAACGGTGGGACTACTAACTGGGAAGGTCATATATACTTAGGTGGCAAACAAAAAACGTTGAGCTTACAAGTGGATAGTCCTGCTGGTAAGTGGTCTGGTGTACGTTTCAGAGCAGCTGCGGCAGGCAAAGGTTGGACCGGTGCGGACGATTACCCATCAGGTACATTGAAACTATATGCTAACGGAAAGGAAGTTTGGAAAGCCTATAATATAGGCGACGAAGTATGGACTAAAGCTGGTACAGAGTGGACATCACTGCCTTCTATTGGTACTTATTCTGTCAGTGTGCCTCGTAAAATAAAATCCCGTTTGTATGGTGTTCACTTTGTTGAGCTACCTACGAATGTTACACAGCTCAAATGGGAGTATGAAAGCTCACGTTTGGATAGCAAAGGCATGACCCCCGGAGCCGTTATCGGCGGCGTACAACTAATAAGGTAACACTGTCATTTATTAAATTTGAATAGCCCAGCGTATTAGTACGCTGGGCTTTTTTATCTGCTTAGTTTAATCAGTGTCTCTTTGGAAAGGCTGTACGTTGGCGTTGTTTTGTTCAACGTAATTCATTGCTATTACTATGGTTTTTATTCATGTTTAGGCTGGTCGATATAAAGGAACCACATAGAATGAAGAAAATACTGAGTCTATGTTTTGTGGTACTAGCGGTAGTTATGGCTGGTGGGTGCAAAGATAGCAAAAACGAAGGCCATAAACCTATGGTCTATAAGCCTACGAAAGCATCACCACCAGATCTTTCTGTAGCAATTACTGTTAATGGTAAAAAGCGTACTTTAGAGCTCCATCGTTACTCGATCCGAGAGCCCGATATGAAAGTATATCTTTGGGATCACCGTATTAATGGGCATGCTCCAGCAAGTACAATTAATACCCCTGATATCCGTGTTTATCGTGGTGTTGATACCAGTGATGAAAATACGCAAGTTATTGCAGCACTGACGACTAAGAATAAACTCTATGTGACGGCTTACCGTGGTAGTCAAACAGTATGGACGATCGAAAAGGCAGACATCATAAGTGGCTTATCTGCGAATAAGTTGACAGCAAAAGCTCAAAGCTTAGCGTCGGTTACGCCACAGTCTGCAATTTTAGATAATATGTATAAAGCAATCAAAACCATAGATGAAAGGCCGAGTGCACCAACGTCTGGCTTAGATAACTTAATTGCTAAAGACAAAACGCAAGTTCAATTGCACAAAGTAAAAGTGGCAGTTCATGTCTCTTACCAAGCGTTTGTTCAAGAAGCGGATGGTAACTTGGATGATGCGATGGTTCTTGTAGATTACTACATTAACTTAGTTGACTATGTGTTGAGCCGAGATGCTTTGTTGCGTTTTTCTGTCAATGACGTATTGATCGAAACATGGGGCTACTTAGATGACCATTACCAAACTTGTAAAAAAAGCGCTTCTCATGATGCTTGTAAGGCGTGGGGTTACCAACATGAGAATGAACCAATTCGAGTTGCCGCTATAAAATGGTGGGATGAACAAAGAAAAACACGAGGCTGGGATCTCAAACATAGAATGCTGTGGCTGAAAGGCAACTGGATTCTAGGCGTAAACTTCGGAAGTATTGTTCGCTCTCCTGGTGACATCATCGGTGCAGACGGCGTTGTATTACATGAAACCGCACACTACTTAGGCACAGGCCATAGTACCTCTGCTGAAGGTGAAGGAATTCAAGGTGGCGGAGCACACGTTGATGATATCAACTTTACTCGCTATAAAAACAACCGTTTAAGAAGAAACCTAGTAGGCCTTGCCGATTACCCTTTACCTCCTTCGGCTAAAATTGACCATTTCAGTGTAAAACGAGACAGCACGACTGGCTTAGATGTGCTCAAAAATGATTTTGACGCGAATGGTGACACGATTTCTATCCATAAGGTTGATAAATATTCAGCACAGGGTGCAGAACTTAAAATCGCCAATGGAAAGGTAACTTATAAAGCCCCAAAAGGTTTTATTGGTGAAGATGAGTTCCACTACATCATTACTGATGGCAAGAAACTTTTCGACCGAGATGTCGTACATGTAAAAGTTACATCGCCTGACTTATATGCTCGTTTCGATTTTGAAGATGCCCCCGTTGATGATTTATGGACGGTGAATGCTCAAACGGGTTTACCAGCCCAAATGGCAGCAGTAAAAACATCAAATAAACAGTCGATTTCTGAGGTTTGGGTCAACCAAGGTTATGCTAATTCAAAGACGCTTAAACTAGGCGCTTATGAATCAGTAAAATCTAACTTGTTAGAGAATGATGTTCAGGAGTCTTTAAAGTATAAATTCCATTATGGGCATGATTTTGACTTTGCTGAAGACGATTTCACACTATCACTGAAAGTGAAGCCTAATGTAAAACTAGAACATCCAATTGATTTGGTTAGCAAAGGTATTTGGAGTGATGGTTTCCACCTAAAGTTAACCAAAGAGGGAACAATTGAGTGGTTTATGATTTCACGCCAACTAGCAACTTATGCGGGTGGAGATGATTTAAGAAAGGTTTCAGTAACAACCAAAGAATCGATCAACCTAAGTCAGTGGAATACTGTTGCTGTACGTGTTGACCGTAATACCCAAAAAGTATCTATTTGGTTAAATGGTAAGCAAGCAACTGTAGTTGACCATTACAACAGTAAAGCTGAAGTTGACGATATTAAACTTACTGACGGCTATGCCGGTGTTTGGGGAGCTGGTAGCCGTTTAGATGCCGGAACAAGTCAAGGGTTAATTATTGCTAAGCCTTGGATGGACGCAGGTAAAGACGCAACGACCAACCTTGAATCTGAGCAAATGGCCGGTAACATTTTAGTGGATAATATTGAGATGCGCTCTTTTGCTTTGTCTGACAGTGAGATGACAGATCTTGCGAATGACAACTTGAAGTATGCACATACGCCACGCCCATATAATGGACAGTCACTTCCATTTAATGGCAATCAGACGTTTACATGGAAATTATCTAAATCGAGTACCTATACTGTTTATACCAGTACCGATAATAGCAATTGGACACAAGTGAAATCAGGGACCTCAGATTCAGGGTCGCACGTTGTAAACTTAAACCCGACCAGTGATGTTCTATATTGGCGTGTTGATGTTGATGGTAAAACTGGGAAAGTATGGTCTGTACGTAACTCGGTTAAAATGGGTATTCAGGATGTTTCCTTTAGTTACGCTGAAGCAAATTCTGGCGCTAAATACCCTGCATGTACAGCAAGTAAGAGTGAACTTTGCTTGTTTGGTTGGGATGACGCTAATAGAACTGACCAATTTAATAATACTTGGACGCAAAACCCAGCAGATATCATTAACTGGGAGGGGCATATTTACTTAGGTGGTGATGAGAAAAAGTCAGAGGTTTCTGTTACGGCTCAAAGTGGCCAAGATTGGAAAACAGTCCGCTTTAGAACAGCTGTTATTGGAAAGGGGTGGACCGGTGCTCAGGACCTTCCAAAAGGTACGCTTAAGTTATTAGCAAATGGTACGGAAATCTGGAAGGCTTATAGTATCGGAGACAATATCTCTGATGGAACATTAGGCAAGTCTGGTAATCATTGGTCTAGCCTACCATCTATTGGTACGAACCGAGTGAGTGTACCGAGAAAAACAAAAGTGGGTGGCTACAGTATTCACCGCGTTGATTTACCAGCCGATACAACAACGCTCAAGTGGGTCTATGAAGTAGAAAAACTTGACAGCAAAGGGAAAAACCCGGGCGTGGCTCTTGGTGGCGTACAACTACTAAGATAGTGTTTCTTCTAAACTGAAAAACCCAGCATATTTATATGTTGGGTTTTTTTATAGAAACAGACTCAATCTTCCTACTTCGTTGAGCTTTACGTTCGATTAAAGGTTACTCGAGAAAGCACTCTGCGTACTAACCTCTATAACCTATGTACATAGTGGTTTTCGAAAAGACTAAGCAGATTGAGCAATCAAACTTTCACGCTCAAGTTCATTTTGTACATTTTTGCCATCTTTGTAGGTCGCGGCAATTGAAACAAACTCTTGTTCAACGGCAAGGAAAGCTTGAATAACTTGCGGGTCAAAGTGTGTCCCATTACCTTCCAATATAATCTGCTTGGCTTGCTCATGGGTAAAGGCTGGCTTGTAGACTCGTTTCGATATTAAGGCGTCATAAACATCAGCCAATGCCATCAATCGACCAGATAGTGGGATATCTTCACCAGATAGCTGATTTGGATAACCGCTGCCATTCCATTTCTCATGGTGAGTCAGAGATATCTCTTTAGCGACCCTTAAGAAAGAACTGCTTCCCAATTGCTTTTCTGCAATAGATAACGCTTCTGCGCCAATAGCAGGGTGACCTTTCATTATCTCAAACTCTTCGTCAGTCAATTTACCCGGCTTCAATAAAACACTATCAGGAACGCCCACTTTGCCTACGTCATGCAGTGGAGCCGACTTATAAAGTAGCTCGATGTAGTTGGGGGTCAGCAAGCTTGCATGAGCTTCTGATTTGCTAAGCTCGAGTGCGAGTACCTTTACGTATTCTTGGGTTCGTAAAATATGGGCGCCAGTTTCATTGTCTCGAGATTCTGCAAGCGCAGACAAGCTAACAATCGCCACGTCACGTGTGGTTTTTACTTCGTTTTGAGCGTTTTCGAGACTATCAAGCATGGTATTGGTCATAGACGCCATTGAACCAAGCTCGTTGTAGCTGAAAATAGGTAAGCGAACGCCTTGTTCACCATTCGTGACTTTGCTTAATGCGTGCTCTTGGCTTAAGAGAATACGTTTGATCAGCTTGCTCCATAAAGTCATGATGGTTATCGCGTACCCACCCAGTACCACTGCCAAATAAATGAACTCTTTGATCACACTGATCTTACCCGTGCCATCCAACAAGCGTTCAGGGTTGTGCTCTAGCCAAAAGATGTCTTTGACGGCAACCATAGTCAGTATTGTGGTCAATGTAACCAAAAGCACGATGACCAAACCAATCATTTGTTTAACGAGAGAACTTCTTTCGCCAATCAGCTTGAAGTCAAATTTCCCAGTTGCCTCCATGTTATCTATTTGGCTGAGTTTGGCGTTCAATTGAAGAATTGTTCCGGTAAAGAAACCGAATAGACTCATACCAAACAGAACTTTCAAGTTACTGTCTATCGTGAACTCGTAGCTTAGGTTGTAATACAGAGCGAGCGGAACACTTGCTGTAAAAAATAATAGAGTATCGACTTGTGCGAATCGACCTTGTTTGACGAAGGCGTGTTGCGATAGCAAATAATGGCGTGCTAACCATAATAAAATAAAGATACTACTGACTTGGGTAAAAATCTCTAACGTCGTTAAGCTTTCGAGCATCGGGCATACCCGGCTACCGTAAGTGCCAAACAGTACGCCAGCGATAACGTATAATTTAATCGTTAGCGATTGATTGTAGTTTGAAGTATCCATCTTGAAGCCTTAGTTTTTATTCTTTTTAGATTTACTTGATCATTGATTCACGTCTTTGGAACTGCGAATGATTAACATCATCACCGTGAATAAGACCGCGAATATTATCGACAGCTTTCGTGGATTGAAACAAGAAATTGGTTTGTGTTGGATATTTGTTAACTAGGTGAGGGTTATTGCAGCATTTTTATGAGGATACTTGAATAGCCTCGGTCGAGATTTGAGGCTATTCAGTCGGTATACCTGAGTGGAATCGAGAGCGGTTAATCTAGCGAATTTCAGTATATCAAATCGCAATTCGACGATTTACTTTTAAACAAGTTACTTTGAGCAACTATTTTTTCAGGTTAATTTCCGCTTCAACAGAGTTTGTTTCAATATCGGGATGAGACGCTAATTTGTCAGCAGCCCATTGGTTGAGGTGTTTCAGAATAGCAGACACCGCGTGTTTTTCAGTTGGTGCTTGGTCTTGATCTATGTCGATCTTCTGCTTTGGATGTGAGCCTGTCGCATCTTCAGCAATATGGAGCCAATCTGGGTGCCAGTAATATGGTTGGCCGCTCGGTGTTGTCCAACTATGAACACCGTTTGACTCTCCTTTATAGCTTAATTGGTCTGCTTCTATTTTTTTCATTGTTATCTCGCATGTTTTTGGGTTACATCAAATTATTGGGGCTAAAAGCCAACTTAGCTCCTACCTTTGGTACAAACTTATCAAAGCATACAAAGTTATCTGTGAGATGATTCACACAATTGTGGAAATTAGGTGTCATCATATGGATAGCAGCAATTGTTGTTGATGTTAGTGATAAAATCGCTAGCTCACAGAATTTCTCTAGGTAGTACAATTAGATGGCGCGTTATGAAGAGCTAGCAAAGGATATTCGAACTCAAATTGCGAACAATACGTGGCGTTCAGGAGAGAAGATCCCTTCGGTACGCATGAGTTGTCGTAATTACAACGTCAGCAATAGTACTGTCTTACAAGCTTACCAGTTGCTAGAAAGTGAAGGGTGGATCATCGCAAAGCCTCAGTCGGGCTACTTTGTTGCGCCACGTTTGGATGGGGTTGATTATGAACAGCCGTTAGTACGTGAAAAGAAAGCCATTAATGACCGCTTATTCGATTTCTTGAAGTCGAGTTCTGCAGAGGGTGTGACTCCTTTTGGTTCAGCGTTCCCAGATCCTGATCTTTTCCCTTTACCTACCTTAACCCGAAACCTTGCCAGCGCTGGCCGGAAGATGACCGGTGCCAGTGTCATTAATAACCTGCCACCGGGTAGTGAGTCTTTAAGAAGACAAATTGCTCAGCGGTATTTACAGCAAGGTATTACGGTTAACCATCAAGACATCGTGATTACCTCTGGTGCAATGGAAGCGCTTAACTTAAGCCTGCAAACCGTCACCAAGGCGGGCGATAACGTCGTGATTGAATCTCCAGCTTTCTATGGTGCTTTACAGGCCGTAGAGAGATTAGGACTCAATCCTATCGAAGTGGACGTTTGCCCTGTCAACGGATTGAATATTGAACAGTTTGAAAGCGCATTAAAAAACCAACAGGTAAAAGCGTGCTGGCTGATGACGACTTTTCAGAACCCTACAGGGACAAGTTTGTCTGAAGAAGCGAAGCGCCGAGTGGTTGAGGTTGCTGAACAATACAAGACTTATATTATCGAAGATGATGTTTACGGCGACCTATATTTCGAAGGACATAAACCTAAACCGCTAAAAGCATTTGATAAGACAGATTCAGTGTTGCTATGCGGCTCTTACTCAAAGAGTTTATGCCCTGGCTATCGTGTTGGTTGGGTGGTGAGTTCGCGTTTTAATGATGCCATTCAAAAGCTTCAGCTTCTTTCTACTTTATCGAGCAGTGCTCCGGTTCAACTTGGGGTTGCACACTTCCTCACTCATGAAAGCTATGATAATCACCTTCGCAAACTGCGTAAAAATCTCTTGATCAGAAAAGAGCGGTTTATTAGCGCTATCAAGCAACACTTCCCCCAATCTATCGAAATTGAAGAGCCGAGTGGTGGATATTTTGTTTGGATCCGTTTCTCTGCCAAATTCGACAGCCAACAATTTCACCAACTAGCAATTGCTCAAGGGATCAGCGTCGCTTCAGGTGATTTGTTTAGCGAGCAGGGTAGAGTAGACAGTGCGATCAGGTTGAACTTCTCTTATGAACTAACAGAAGAGAAAGAACAGGCGTTAATCTTACTTGGTAAGCTTGCGCATCAACTGATGCACTCTTAAAACTGATTCTCTCGTGGTCATTTCGTTTAACTGCGAGCAAGGAGAAGGCAAAGTCGTTTGTAAAATCATAGGTCACTCATGAAATAGACGATGATTGCAACTGTACGGGTTGTTTCTGATGTAACTGTACGCATTGTATAACAAAGAGTTGTGATTCAATAACGGTAGACCAAATATTGGAGATACCGTTATGTTGAAAATGACTATGGGAAATGAAGTCAAGCTGATTATTGTCGCGATTGTGTGTGCGCTTCTGCTTATTCTCGGCCACGTACTACTGGCAAAAGCGTTCGCTGATATGGCTTGGGCCGAATACACCACAGCCGCGATCCCATTCGTTATGATGATAATCTGCGGTATCGCAATAAAGTATGCTAGCGACCAAGATGTCGATTAAGTTGCTGAGTACACGAAAATGAGCTTTCGGAGCCCTACCAGAATTTGGTGGGGCTTTTTCGTTTATACATCAAACGGATTTGCTTAGATATCGATTTTATCGTGGTGAATTAAAAGACAGTTACGGAATACAGCAGTGCCTATTCATACTAATTGTAAGGGTATGTAAGTGGCATCTAGGTGTTACTTGGAAGGTATATCACTTTTAGTCAAAAGCTTGGCAAACGCAATTTATATCCATTAGTTGTTGTAATGCTTAGGTTGCTACATGTTTTCGCCAATTATTGGTCGGCGGTGCTTGAGTTGTGATAAATAAAGTTCTTACAGTACCTTACGTCTTTAATTTATCTATAGCCTACAATTGTTTAGAACTAAAACAGAGGCTGAAATATGAGATTTAAATATCCAAAAGCGAAGTTATGCATGTTGGCCTTGCTAACAACTAATGCAGTGGCTAGTGAGATCAATGTTGATTTGAGTAGGTTAAGTAACGTTTCAGAGGTTGGATCGAATACCTTATCGATTACTAGTGAGTTTCTCGGCTATGAGCTTGATGAAGGGAAGTATCGTTATGCAAGAGATGTTGACTTAAACGGCTTAGATTGGGTTTTTCTGTATGGGGAACATCAAAGACAAGATAAACCAGATACAGCACTAATTGGTAATGTAATGGTTGTTGGTGAGCTAAAGCAACCTAACAACTCAAATGCGAAAAACGCAATTGGTAACCGTTATTATTGGCAGGGTGGTGATTCTACAGATTACAGTCAAGAGCTGGCTTTTTCAGGCTTGCTTGTCGGCTCTAGTGGTTTTTCTTTTGACGCTCAGCCAGGTAAAGAAGGGCGCTTTTCTATAGAGCTCTATACACACAATTGGTTGTCTTCTGCTGACGTTACAGCGTGTATTAAAAAGCAATGCGTTACGATCAAAAATGATATTTCCTTTCATATGACTAGTGTTAAAAATACCATTGTTTTTGAGTCTCAATCCCCAAACGATATCGTTGAAATCTCTTATAAACGTCAGTATAGGCAGTTTGATTATGAGTCAGAGCAGGGTTACCACTCTATTGAAGCTATCCAGTTGAAAGAGGTTAAGTAATATGAAAAAAATGATTTTAGCATCAGCGATCGTTGCTACTTTTTCAGCGCAGGCGGGTATCGGCAAGATGGACCGTTCGGTTACTCAACATAAAGCATTCGCTTTACAGACCCAATTTGATTTCGCGTGCCACATGAATGCAGGGTCTGCGACTCTAATTGACCCTTATTGGGTCATTACGGCAAATCATGTATCAGGTTCTAAAAGTGAAGGGTATAAAAATGCAGTAACTTGCTTTTCTTATGAAAAAGATGAGAACGGTAAGTACAGTGTTATTCACACATCACGAGCGACTACTGACCCTGATGGTGAGTGGGGCGAATATGAATTTACTGATGGTATTTATGATTTCGCTCTAGTGCGCTTAGATACGCCAATTACCGGTATTAAGCCTGCGAAGTTGCCCGAGAAAGGGATGTTCGATCATTCAGAGATCTATGAAGTAAACAGTGTTGGTTTTGGTAACTATAACGGCCGTAATGGCGGGCAAAAGTACGTTAAGTACAACGACACGGATAAAAAATGGCTAGCTGAATATAAATATGACCCCGTGATTATGCCTCAAAGCAATCTTCAGTGGCTAATAATCCATGGAGATTCTGGGTCGGGTATTACGATTGAGAGGGAGGGTGAGTTCTATATTATTGGGGAAATTGGCCTTCAATATTATGGCGAGCTTGGTTGGCAAGATACCTTTGATGATGTCTTAGGAAGATTAGATTCCTTAAACAAGAACATGCGAGAACATGGTTTTAGTTACACGGAGCCAGTAAACCTCGCAGGCGTAAAATGGACACCAACATCTCAGAATGATATTGAAAACCTACATGCTTTTTACAGCTACTGGGAAGCGGATAATATGGATTTCAATGGCACATACTGGACGAAGGATGGGGGCATTTATAACACCGCTTATGCGATAGAAGGGGAAAAGTACACTTTTGAAACCGTGATACCTGCAAACCCTAAAGCTCCTGCCTTTGATGTGTTTATTAATGGTCGACAAGTCGCTCACAACATCAAAGCTGACAAGGAAAGCCTGTTTTTGAAAGTGAATACATTTGAACAGAAAGGTGATCAAATGGTGATTGAATTCAAACCTCTTCAAAGCTCAGGTGAGAAAATTATGCTCGATCACTTTTTGGTACGTGACGCTGACTAATTTATTTTGGGCAGCTTGATGACATTTAAGCATAATGAATAAAACAGAAGCCCTACTTGTGCTAAGTAGGGCTTTATTTTTAACTTATGTCAAACTACTTAGCGATTAGCGTACTTTGCTTAGCATTGAATTCAAAGTTAGAGGTTTTGGTAATAGCGTCGGTTATTGAACTTGCGCCACCAACCAGTGGGGCCTTTGACGTACGTTTATAATTTACAAATTGAACTACATCACCTTGAAGGCGGCTTTCTACGCAGTCAGAAACTGTTACAAGATTTCCTGATTGTTGGAACATGTCGGCCAGAGCACAGCGGGCAGTTTTATTTATTGAAGGATCTTTGAATAAAGAAAAATCTTCGGAACCCAAATCCACTTTAATAGAATTTTTATTCAGCGTGACGATAACGCTTGTACGTGGATTTTCGATACCGTAATTGTCTAACCCTAAACCCGTTTCTATCAGAGGTTTCGCTGGGATACTGTACTTACTACTAGAGCTGTATGAAGCCTGTACTTTATCTGTATTTGAGTAGTAAACAGTTGTAGGTTTATTCGACGTAGCCGCAAATGCGTATGTTTTAGCAGCAGCGTCTAATGTTCCATTGAGCTTTATGTAAGTAATTAACTCGTCTCTATTTGATACATTAAATTGTTTGAACAACAGAGAAGATACATGGTCGAGTACGTAGACGTTTCGTCTGACATTATTTTCAACCGACACAGCTTTCAAAGAGTCACTAATAACGTCTAATAGGTCATTGTTCAGTAAACTGTTTTGAGGAATGTAATTTGCTCTAAGATCTTTTACATAGCTCGTTGTTACCGTTGCTAAACCATATTTAGATACTTCAGCTTGGGTCATATAATGCATACCGTTAGCGGGTGCTGCTTTTAGTGTAAACCAATAGAAACCGCTTGGATCTGGTAATCCCATCTTTTTATAATAATCAATGTAGGGTTTATGCTGGCTATGGCCGACAGGCAGTGAAGCCCCTTGTAAAGCCCCTTGTGCCCATGAGTGAACGCCTAATCGGGCACCAGGTTCAATGGTTCTTTTCACACCCGCAGCGAAAAGGTCAGTACCACCCGAAGCGACATGTCCAATTGAGCTAATGTACGTGTCTAACTTTTTTGCTCTGACCTTGTACGCGAGTTGGATGTTGGCGTCATCATTCATAGAGCCACTCATATCGATGAAGTTCAGCATTTTTGTCTTTGGGTGAGCTTTCATCATGTCGTCAAATGCTTTCGGGCTCCCACTACACGCCGTACCATTTAAGCTTGCTGTTGTCCCTTTAACCTTGAATGTTAATGCTGTATCTCCATTCAAGGCTTGTGAACATTTGGATGTAAAGACCACTGGCTTTTGTGTGGGCTTAATTGTTGGTTTCTTAGCGGAAGTCGACGAGCCTCCTCCGCCACAGCCGGCTAATGTGATGAGTAGAGCCGCAGATAAGATGGTCTTTTTCATAGGTGTTCCCTAAAAATGTATATTCAAAAATCAGTGGAACAAAGTTTAAGGTATACAGTAGGTGAATACTGTATACCTTTGTCAGACGTCCATTACATTAAATTACAGAGATTAAAATTTGATTTGTAACGCTATTTTAGGGTGGTGAGTGGCAGTTAGTTAAGCAAAATGGGCAGGTGAGTTTGTGGGAAAGAAGGGGGGGGGGGAAGTCGAGAATGAGAATAATGTAAGAGAATAAAAAAAACCTCCGCAAGTGCGGAGGTTTTTATTTGTTCTTAACTTTTAAATTCGATTTAGGCTCGAATTAGAAGTTTGCAGAGCGTGGTGTACGTGGGAATGGAATCACGTCACGAACGTTGCCCATACCTGTTACGTAAGATACTAGACGCTCGAAACCAAGACCGAAACCAGCGTGTGGCACTGTGCCGTATTTACGTAGGTCGCGGTACCAGCTCATGTGCTCAGGGTCGATACCCATAGCAATCATACGCTCGTCTAGGATATCTAGACGCTCTTCACGTTGTGCGCCACCGATGATTTCACCGATGCCTGGTGCAAGTACGTCCATTGCCGCAACTGTCTTGCCGTCGTCGTTTAAGCGCATGTAGAAAGCTTTGATGTCTTTCGGGTAGTTCTTAACGATAACAGGTGCTTTGAAGTGCTCTTCAGCTAGGTAACGTTCATGCTCTGAAGACATGTCGATGCCCCACTCAACGTCGAATTCAAATTTCTTACCAGAATCTAGTAGGATTTGGATTGCGTCAGTGTAGTCAACTTGTGCGAAGTCAGCATCAACGAATTGCTCTAGACGAGTAATTGCTTGCTTGTCGATGCGAGAAGCGAAGAACTCAAGGTCATCGCGGCGTTCTTCAAGAACAGCAGCGAAAACGTACTTAAGCATGTCTTCAGCCAGTTTTGCTACATCGTTAAGGTCTGCAAACGCAACTTCAGGCTCAACCATCCAGAATTCAGCTAGGTGGCGGCTTGTGTTTGAGTTTTCAGCACGGAATGTAGGACCGAACGTGTAAACCTTGCTTAGTGCACAAGCGTAAGCTTCAGCATTAAGTTGGCCAGATACTGTTAGGAACGTCTCTTTACCGAAGAAATCTTCGTTGAAGTCTACGTCGCCTTTTTCAGTGCGTGGTAGGTTTTCCATGTCTAGCGTAGAAACGCGGAACATTTCACCTGCGCCTTCTGCATCAGATGCAGTAATAAGCGGAGCAGAAGTCCAGAAGAAGCCTTGCTCGTGGTAGAAACGGTGAATCGCTTGAGATAGACAGTTACGTACACGTGCTACTGCGCCAATCACGTTTGTACGTGGACGTAGGTGAGCAACTTCACGAAGGTATTCGATAGAGTGACGTGTTTTAGCCATTGGATAAGTGTCCGCGTCTTCAACCCAGCCTACAACTTTAACGTCAGTTGCTGCTAGTTCGAAGTCTTGACCTTTCGCAGGAGACTCAACAATCTTACCTGTTACTTCAACAGAGCAGCCAGTTGTTAGCTTTAATACTTCGTCTTCGTAATTATTAAGATTATTAGGAACCACGGCCTGAATCGGGTCGAAACAAGAGCCGTCATAAATGGCAAGGAAAGAGATTCCAGCTTTGGAATCACGACGTGAACGGATCCAGCCGCGAACAGTTACTTCACTGTCTACCGCTAGCTTGCCGCCAAGTACGTCTGTTACAGGCGCGTAAGTCATGTTGATTTCATTCTCCATTGAGGGACAAATTCAACTCAAAGCCTCTGGCATTGCTGCAAATAAACATACATTTGCACAATAATTAGCCGAAACATTAAGTTGTATAAACTTTTTAAATCGATTGAACATATTACCTGTCATACCGACAGCTTCAACCTTTATTCTTACTTGGTGAAAGAAATATTTTGTCTATCGAGGAGAAAAACCAATAAGGGCTGATTTTTTACTCTATTTTCTACATATCAAGCTGAGATTGGTCTTTCAATTGAATACTAATTATTAGGGTTTTCAGAGTTGGGGAGAGTGAATTGATTAATCAGCGATTCAAGGTGAACAGATAGTTCTTCTAAATCATGACTGATTCCACGAGTCTCAGCCGCTGATTGCGATGTGTTATTGGCGTGAGACGTGATGGTTTCGACCTTCTGTTGAACATCTTGGGTGGCATGTGTAGTGGATTGCGTTTGTTGCTGAATATTTTGTGCATGAGCCAACACTTGTTTCATTTCTTCAACGACACCGTTCATTTCAACGGACAGTGCGTCGATATCTGTTGAGCTTTGATGTGCTTGTTCGCAAACTCGGTCAGCAGAATTCAGCGATTCTTCACTGCCTTGTTGGAACTGATGAATGATTGACTCAATACTGCCAGTTGCCTCTGCCGTTCGTGATGCAAGATTACGAACTTCATCTGCAACTACGGCAAAGCCGCGACCTTGTTCTCCCGCTCGAGCCGCTTCAATCGCTGCATTCAAGGCTAGAAGGTTGGTTTGGTCGGCAATGCCACGAATCACACTCAATATTGAAGAGACTTCCCCAGTTTGCTCATTAAGTGTTTGTATCTTGTGTTTCACTTCTTCGATACTGCTCACCAGATTCTTTATCTCACTACTTGCATCATGTGCTTGGTTAGCACTTTTACAAGCTACATCTGAGGTGTGATTGATGAGTTCTGAAGCGGTTAAAGTGGCTTGTTCTACATTGACCTGTTGTGCCTGAATTCCCTCGACATTGTTTTGCACTTCTGCGGTTTCGTTTTGTTGATCGCTGGCGGCTTGCTCGGTAATTTGTGCAACGCTAGTCAGTTGGTTGGCTGACGCATTCAGTTTGTGCGAAGTATCTTGTACCTTTTCTAGGCTGTTAGAAACGGTTCCCATGAATGAGTTGATGGAGTTAGCCAGCGTGCCAATCTCATCCTTGCTTTGTTCGGGCAGTCGAGTGGATAGGTTTTTATCGCTGCTGACTTGGGTCATAAAGCGAGAAGTCTGTTGAAGCGGGCGTACGATAATCTTACGAATTAATCCCATTGTCAGAACGAATCCGGCAAAGGAGATTACCGCCATAATACCAATAGCGGCCATGGTTTGAGAGTTGATCAGTGAATTGACATGGCTCAGGTTATATTCAAGGCGAATCGCGCCTAATACTTCACCTTCTGGCGCCATATGACAGGCCACACAATTGGTACCTCGGTAATCTTCACTCGACTTCATTGGCAAAGCAATAACCAAGCCTTTACCCCAATCGGCAGAAAAGGGTTCGATGACTGTTTCACCCGCTAGCGCTCGTTTATCAATATCATCAACAGGCGTTTGGTTGTCATTACCGGGGCCGTATAACTTGCTCACAGCGTCGGCGCGCAGAACACGAACGTCTTCAATGCCTTCTTGAGCAAGTGCTTTCTGACGCAGGGTTTCTTTTTGCGCCATGGTGCCAGTCAGCATCATCATATTGAGGCTATCGAAGTAGTTACTTGCTTTGTCGTGCAGTTGTTCGCTTAGTACGGAGTTAACAAGTTGTTTTTGCTGTGAATATTGAAAGTAGGTCGATATTGCAAGTAAGAAAGTGAAAACAATAGCGAGGGCGACTAGGATTTTAAATGTGATTGTTGAGCGCATAAGATGTTTGTTTTTATTGATTATAATGACATGCATACTTTACTTGTAAGAGATACTACCACCTATGGGGTATAACAAATTGTGTGACCACACTCCGGTTGTGGTTATGTTTCTGTGATGTAGCGGGTTTGTTTCACATGAGGCGAGAAGGTTAAGCGTATGATGAGTTTTAAGCCGTCTTGATATGTGTTTTATTGTGACTCAAGTGAGTGGCTAGCAACAAGCTTCCCCTTGCAGCTAATAAGGCCGTACAGTGGTGATAGAACTTGTAGTGTGAACTGGTTTTACGTAATATTGCGTGTCATTTTTTTAGCCTGAGAAACACAATGAGAACTGAGTTATACAAAGAGTTTATGTTTGAAGCAGCCCACCATCTTCCACACGTGCCAGAAGGGCATAAGTGTGGTCGTTTGCATGGCCACTCTTTTCTTGTTCGTTTGTACGTAGAAGGCGAAGTTGATCCGCATACTGGTTGGGTAATCGACTTTTCTGAAATTAAAGCTGTATTCAAACCAATTTACGACCGTTTAGACCACTACTACTTAAACGACATTGAAGGTTTAGAAAACCCGACAAGTGAAGTATTGGCTAAATGGATCTGGAATGAACTAAAACCAAGCTTGCCACTTTTGAGCAAGGTTGAGATTAAAGAAACATGCACAGCGGGTTGTATCTACCGCGGTGAATAAGGTTCAATGCTGTAGTTTGTGATGCTAAAGTCTTCGATGCTGTAGATTTCAAGGATACAGTTATCAAAGTTACAGCTATCAAGGCAACAGTCTTCAATACTATAGCTTTCAAGGTTATAGCCTTAAAGGCAATAATTGAACGAAAGGCGCTTACAAGAGCGCCTTTTTTGTGGCTGTCATATATGTTTGGGTGTTCTTTATACAAGCTTTTTTGTTAATGGGGTGGGGTGTTTATAGTGTCGATTTTTATTAATAATGATTATTACTTTACGCGGTTTGGTGGTTGATTTGTATCCAAATGGCTATTTTGTTCAATTTAATAGCAAAAATTGTGGTTATAGCGTTGTGTTTCGAGGCTCATTCGATAAGATAAAAAGACCTCTATGATAGAGGTAGGGCAGCAACGGATACGCTGCTTCAAATACTATGGAATGTGACTCAATTATTGGACACATACATGAAATTCAAGATTACATCGCCGATTATTGAACCTACGGAAGGTTCACCACATCAGTTAACGCTGACTCACGCTTCTCGTTTTACCTCTTTTAAGACAAGCTCTCCTTTGAACGCCCTGTTCGACAACGTCTCTGCACGCTTCTTTACTGCTTATCGCTCCTATTGTTATTCGTTTTATAACTTTATTTCTATCTGAACTCCTTTGTCATCCGCTTGATGTACGAAGACTCACACCTATAAAAACTAAACAAATAAGTTAAAAATAATGAATATTAAAATGATGGGTAGCTCCCTAATTATCGCTGGTACCGCTCTCGGTGCTGGTATGCTTGCGATCCCAATGGTATTAGCTCAATTTGGATTGCTTTACGGCACACTGCTGATGGTTCTGATCTGTTTCGGTACCACTTACGCAGCACTATTACTTCTAGAAGCGACCATCAAAGCCGGTGGCGGTCTAGGGTTGAACTCTATTGCTCGAAAAACTCTGGGTAAACAAGGCCAGCTGCTTACCAATGGTTTGCTGTATGCGTTATTGATTTGCCTATTGATGGCTTACATTCTGGGCGCGGGTGATTTACTGAGTAAGTTGCTGTCTAACTTTGGCGTTGAAATCACTGCTACTACGAGCCAAATTGTGTTTACCTTGCTTGCTGGCGCTGTAGTCGCAAGTGGCACTGGTGTGATTGATAAGCTCAACCGAGCGCTGTTCTTCGTGATGCTAGCCAGCTTGTTTGTCACCATGGCCTTCTTAGCGCCAAATATGACTCAAGATAACCTGTTGCAGGTGACCAGCCATGATCACGTTGATCTAATCAAAACCAGTGCAATCCTGTTTACCAGTTTTGGCTTTATGGTTGTGATTCCAACCTTGGTTTCTTACAACCACGAAGCAACAGACAAGCAACTGCGTAACATGGTGATCGTCGGTTCTCTGATCCCATTAGTGTGTTACTTGTGTTGGTTGTTTGCGGTAGTGGGTAACTTGAGTGAAGAGCAATTCAGAAGCTTTAAGAATGTCTCTGATTTGATGGCGGCGTTTGAGGCACAGTCTCCTTGGGTAGGTAATATTCTTTCTACCTTCACTGGCTTGGCGTTGTTGACCTCTTTCTTTGGTGTGGCGATGGCGCTGTTCAACCAGAATAGAGACATGTTCAACCAAAACACAGCGGTAACGTACTGTATTAGCTTCATCTTACCGTTAGCGGGTTCATTGCTCGCAGCAGACAAGTTCCTGCAAGTGCTGAACTACGCAGGTATCATTTTAGTGTTCTTGGCTGTGTTTGTTCCTCTAGTGATGGTTCATAAACAGCGCTTTATGAAAGTAGCGGAAGACAGATACAGTGCTGAAGGTGGCCGACCAATGATGTTGTTCTCGCTGCTGTTTGGTTGTTTTCTGCTTATCTCACAAGTGATTTAACATGGCTACTTGGTGGGCTGAGTAAATAGCTAGCCAAATTCCAGATACAAAAAAGGAACGCATTGGCGTTCCTTTTTATTATCTGCTCGTTATCAAGCAGACTGAGTTAAGTGTTGGCTTGTTAACGAATACAGACTAGCAAACAACCTTAACAGCCAAACCACCTTGAGACGTCTCACGGTATTTAGCGTTCATGTCTTTACCTGTTTCTAGCATTGTTTCGATAACTTTATCTAGAGAAACAGTCGGAGCCGAAGAGCGACGAAGTGCCATACGAGTCGAGTTGATTGCTTTAACTGCAGCAATGCCGTTACGCTCGATACATGGTACTTGTACTTGGCCAGCAACTGGGTCACACGTTAGACCTAGGTTGTGCTCCATGCCGATTTCTGCAGCCATACATACTTGCTCAGGGCTACCACCCATAAGCTCAGCAAGGCCAGCAGCAGCCATAGAACACGCCACACCAACTTCACCTTGACAGCCAACTTCAGCGCCAGAGATAGAAGCGTTACGCTTGTAAAGACCACCGATCGCGCCAGAAGCTGCGAAGTAACGGATGTAGTCTTTCTCTGTTACCGTTTGGATGAACTTATCGTAGTAAGCCAATACAGCAGGGATGATGCCACATGCGCCGTTTGTTGGTGCCGTTACTACACGACCGCCAGCTGCGTTTTCTTCGTTTACTGCGAAAGCAAACATGTTCACCCAGTCAACAACCGTCATTGGATCATTAGTTGTTTTTTCTGAAGTGATCAGTTGTTGGCGAAGTGCTGCTGCACGACGAGGTACACGCAGTGGACCAGGCAGGATACCTTCAGTATTCATACCGCGATCCATGCACTCACGCATCGTTTTCCAGATGTTAGCGAAGTAAGTACGAGACTCTTCGTCTGAATGGAAAGCCGCTTGGTTTTGCATAACCAGCGTACTGATAGAAAGACCACTTTCTTTACACTGATTAACTAGCTCTTCAGCTGTTGTGAATTCGTAAGGTGCTTTAATTGGGTTTTCTTCTTCTTTGCCGAAGTTCTCTTCGTCAACAATAAAACCGCCACCAATTGAGTAGTACGTTTTTGAGTATGCTACTTCGTCATCAATCCAAGCATGAATGCTCATGCCATTTTCATGTAATGAAAGGTTCGAAGTATGGAAGTTCATACCGCCATCGCGTGGGAACGATACTGTATGACAGTGCATGCCAACAGGAAGGCGCTCAGTTTCTTCTACGCGAGCAATGAAGCCGGCAATAGAATCGATATCAACACGCTCAGGAGTATTGCCAGCAAGACCCATGATGATTGCGATATCTGTGTGGTGACCTTTCCCTGTCAGTGATAATGATCCATATACGTCCACGGTGATTTTAGTGATGTCGCGCAATTTTCCCATTGAACGTAGGTCATCAATAAACTCTTTACCCGCTTTCATTGGTCCAACCGTATGTGAGCTCGATGGACCAACACCGATTTTATAGATATCAAATACACTAATCATTGCGATTACCTCAAAAAGAGAGCCTCCCAAGGGGAGTAGGGAGGCTCATTTATTATCGTTATATTTTTTGTTTAATCTCGCGATATAAGATGAATGTCATCTTATAAAAAACGCTTGAGATTAAAGAGCGCCGTAGATTACAGAACTAATCGCCGCTAGACCACATAAAGCTGTAAAGATCTGCACAGGTGCTGAAGTTTTGTACTTAGCCATCGCTGGTACTTTCTGCATCGCGAATACAGGCATTAGGAATAGGATAGCTGCAATCATTGGAGCACCCATTGTTTCAATCATACCTAGGATGCTTGGGTTAACTACCGCAACAATCCAAGTTGTAACAACGATGAACGCTAGTGATGCTTTCTCAATCGTGCTGATTGAAGAACCAGAGCGAGACTTGATTAGACCAACAAGACCTTCATGAGCACCTAGGAAGTGACCGAAGTAGCTAGAAGTGATTGCTGCGAACGCTACAAGAGGACCCATGTAAGAGATAAGTGGAGACTCATGAACGTTAGCTAGGTAAGAAAGAACCGAAATGTTCTGTGCTTGTGCTGTTGCTAGTTGCTCTGGAGAAAGAGAAAGTACTACAGAGAATACGAAGAACATTACAAAACCCATCAGCATCATTGCTGCGCCGCCAGTGATCGCGTCAGTTTTCTTAACTGCGTCTTCACCGTATACACGACGTTGCTCTTTAGAGAACTGTGAAATGATTGGGCTGTGGTTGAAAGAGAACACGATGATTGGAATCGCAAGCCAGATAATAGAAGGCATTGCTGACCATTCTGGGCTTGTTTCCATCATTGAAGTGTTCCAATCAGGAACTAGGTAGAAAGATAGTGCTAGTAGGATGAACACTAGTGGGTAAACCATTGCTGAAGTTGCTTTAAGCATCAGCTCTTTACCGAATACAACACCTGCTGTCATAGCAAGGATAAGTGCACCAGAAAGAAGAGGACGAGGAATAGATTCCATGCCCATTTGGTTTACTAGGAAAGAATCAACTGTGTTTGTGATACCAACACCGTAGATAAGAACGATTGGGTAGATAGCGAAAAAGTAAGCAAAAGTAATAAGGTTTGCGCCAGTCTTACCGAAGTGTTCTTCAACTGTGTCTGTAATATCTGCTTCAGGGTTCTTAGAAGATAGTACGAAACGAGCTAGAGATTTGTGTGCGAACCAAGTCATTGGTGCCGCGATTAAAGCTAGGATAACTAGTGGCCAAAAACCACCTGCACCAGCTTTGATTGGAAGGAATAGTACACCAGCACCAACTGCTGTACCGAATAGTGATAAACACCAGGTAAAATCTTTATAGTTAAACTTGCTTGTATCTGTAACGGCATTTGCCGAAGAAGTTGTTGTGTTCATGTTAAATTACTCATTTTTTGGGAACAGGAAATAAGTCGGGGCTAATTCTGCAGAATTTTCTTCTACAAAAAATAGATCTAAATCATGTAATGAAACGGCGTGTCACATGATATGCGAAAAACGGATTTTTGATCACGAAAATAGCGTGCCACAGGTGATTTATGTTCATGCGTGAAATTAGTTTAACTAATGCGAAAGGAGGGGTTGTATAGAATTATACCAGGGAAACGTTTGCGTAAAATTGGATTAATAAATCTGTTCCATGGAAAAGGCTGTATTTGTTAACAAGGATTAAACAAAACGTAGTTGCTATGTATTTGGTTGCACTATGTGTTGCTGCAGAGATTGTATGATTTGAGCCGTAACGCCCCAAATTAGGTGCTCTTGGAAGGGCATCGCAAAAACACGATGCTTGATTTGTTTCAAGTTGACAGTGTGACTGTGTAACTTGGCTTGGTCTAAAACATAGGTGGCGGGAACCTCAAAAATTGAGGCAACTTCGTTCTCATCGAGGATAGCTTCATAGTTAGGATCGACCATTGCAACAATTGGTGTAACCAAAAATTTACTAATGGTACTCAAAGAGGGTAATTGCCCAACAATTTTAACTTGATTCGATCGAATTCCGACCTCTTCGTAGAGCTCTCTAAGTGCGGTAAATTGCATAGAGGGGTCGGAGAGTTCGTGTTTACCTCCGGGAAAACTGACTTGACCTGGGTGATGCTTTAAATGAGCGGCTCTTTTAGTAAAAATGACATGTAAACCATCTTCTCGTTCTACTAAACCAACCACGACTGCCGCTTTACGCAATTGATCGCGACTAATGTGCGAAACGCGCTCTACTGATTCTGGGTGATAGCCAACGGTAGGGTTAAGTTGGAACTGTTGAAGGAAGCTTTCTTTATTCATATCAAGCCAATATATTGATTATTATGATTTTAAGTATAGACATAACCGTGTGTTGATTACCAATTTTGCATTCGTCTTTATTTCCTCACCTTTAAGTTTATTCAATCACTGCACATAAGTAGGGACTGGGAAGTTAGCAACCTCTTCAAAGCCGCGGATTTTGCTACATCTAATAGACGATCTTCTACATGTAAGCGTTATCCATGTCATAAAATTAGGTGATGACATGGATATTTTGTGTTTAAGAATTTGATAACAATAACTTAGTGGACCATTCTAAAAAGAAACAGTAGAAAAGGTATGAGATGAAAGGAATCATATTCACCGAATTTTTAGAGCTTGTTGAAGACAAGTTTGGGTTAGAGCTTTTGGAAGAAGTTCTAGAGATGTCAGAAGATGAAGGGATCTACACATCAGTCGGAAGTTACGACCACAAAGACCTTGTTCGGTTGATTATCAACTTGAGCAAGAAAACCGACATTGATGCCGCAAGCTTACAACGTGTTTTTGGGCAGTCGGTGTTTAAGAACTTACTGGCCTCATTGCCTAATAAAGCGAGCCTTACGCATAGTAATAGCACCTTTCAATTTATCCAGCATGTGGAGCGTTATATCCATGTCGAAGTGAAAAAGCTCTATCCGGATGCAGAGCCACCGGTATTTAGCTTTATTACGTCAAGTGAGGTACAACTCGTATTCGACTACAAAAGTGCAAGATGCATGTCCCATGTTTGCTTAGGACTCATTGAGGGGTGTGCTGACTACCATGGTGAAACCATCGCCGTAGAAATGACGCCACAAAATGATGACCAAAGTGTGGTTAGGTTTAATCTCAAAGTAGAAAAGTAATATGGATCTGGCATTAGCCCTAGAGAAAAAGCTCAAACGACAAATTGCTGCGCGAAAAGTGGCAGAAGCCTTGTTGGAACAAAAAAGTCTCGAACTGTTTGAGTCTAACCAACAACTTGAACTTGCGCTCCGTCAGTTAGAAAAGCGTTCAAATGCGAATATACGTCGTATTGAATTCCAAGAACAAATTGACAACCTACTCATTGATTTCGGTCGCACAGTTCTTATGAATGATTTAGATGATGTCATGCTGTCACAATTGACGACGAGTGTGAGTAATAGCTATCTGATTGAAGCCAGTCGTTTGATTTTGCCTCCGAAGTTACTTCCTCAGTTAAAAACCTGCGACTATGGCGATGAAATCGTAGAGGTGCGAGATCAAGATATTCAAGAACCTCATTGGCAAGACAATCTGCTTACAGTGCCTATTGAGGTCGAGAAGGTGATCGTTGGTGCGTTAATCGTCCAAGTTAGATTGTTGGATCTAGATCATGAGTTTATCCAGAGTCAACTGTTGTTAGTCACCGACCTTATCTGTAGCGCACTAACTCACCAGCTTGCTATCAACCGGAATATTGAGTCACGTAAACGAGCTGAAGAGTCCGAAAGGGCGACGCGTGATTTTGTTGCAATGATAAACCATGAGTTAAGAACTCCGCTCAATGGCTTACTCGGTAGTGCTGAATTAATCAGTAATACAGAACTGAACAGTTCTCAACGAGAGATAGTGAATAACCTAAGCCAATCCGGTGAGTTTTTAAGAACCATCATCAATGACCTTCTCGATTACAGTAAAATCAATGCGGGTATGCTGGAGTTAATTCCCAAAACATTTGCACTCCAAGATTTGAGAAATACCATTGATAGTATCTTTACCAATCGAGCGATTGAAAAGCAGATCCAGTTTGATGTCAATGTAACCGATGGGGTACCCAGTCACTTCTATGGTGACTTAGAGCGTATTACTCAATTGTTCGTGAACTTAATCGGCAATGCAATTAAATTCACCGATCAAGGTCACGTGAGCGTAGAGATAAAATGGCTTAACGACCAATTTATTTTTTCTGTTGAGGATAGTGGTGTTGGTATTGCTCAATCTGCTATTAAGACATTGTTTGAGCCTTTTACACAGGCGGATAACTCAAGTAGCCGAAATTACGAAGGGACAGGGCTTGGTTTAGCGATTTGTCGCAAGCTAGCTGCGTTAATGAATGGAGACATTGAGGTGAGCAGTATTGTTGGTTCGGGTACGACATTTACCATTTCACTCCCTCTTCAAGTTGTCGATACACTGGCTGAGCGCGATAGTGTCGCCAAAGGTTTTGAGTCTGAGGTTGAATTGACATTGCTTAAAGTACTGGTGGTTGATGATATTAAGATGAACCAGATCATCATCCAACAAATGCTACGTAAATACGAAATAGAGCCAGCGATTGCCGGTAATGGTATAGAAGGGTTGGAATTAGCGTCGAATAATGAGTATGACATTGTGTTTATGGATTGCCGGATGCCAGTCATGGATGGTTTTGAAGCGACGAAGAAACTGCGAAGTTCAGGGTATAGCCAACCAATTATTGCATTAACCGCTGGTACGACAAAAGAAGAGCGAGAGTTGTGTATTGAATCTGGTATGGACGATATATTGAGTAAACCCTATACCGCTAACGACTTAGTGATAATGCTGAATAAGTGGGGCTAATAAATATCATTGCATTTGCAGTGAGTGAATATGCGACGTGATTGGTTCATCTCTAATGTTTTGAGTATATTATCAATGTAACAAGTGAACTTACAATGCTATACGTTCACTTACTTTATTGGTCGCTTTTATTAATTATATTAAGGAGGTTTGAAAAAACTATAAAAAGGATTCGATATGAATAAATTGATTGTGGTGCTTGCTATAGTGACCTCTTTTCCTGCGTTAGCTGCACAAAAAGATACAAATGGTTTCTATATCGGAGTAGGAGCTGGTTCAACTGAACTTGATGATGGTGGTTTTGGTAAGGCTATAACTCGCAAAACCACGACAACTGAGACGGAATCACCTTCTTATAAACTCATTGCCGGTTATCAGATCAACCGTATTATTGGTATCGAAGGGCAATATACTAAATATGGAACGTCTACAACAAAAGTAGGAAGTTCAAAAGCATTCACAACAGATTTTAGTTCAATTAGCGTTGCTGCGAATGTTGGTTATACGTTCGATATTGGTCTTCGACCTTATGCACTTCTAGGTTATAGCTTTTTAAATTCAGAAATTGAAAACAGTGGTAAGAATAAATACTTTGCGACTAAGTCATCAACCGTATCTGGTATAAAAATGGGGGTGGGCGTAGAGTACGCAATTCCTGCTGTACCAGTTCTAGCATTACGTGCAGGTATTGATTGGGAAGCGGCTGATATAAAAGTGAAAGATGAAAAGAACAAAGAGTTATCTAACGTTCACACACTAGGCTCATTCTATTTGGCGACGACATACACATTCTAAGCTAGTGTAAAGGAAGAAGCTAAGTGGGTCATAGCTCACTTAGCTTCTTTAATATGCAATAACTTTCCACATTGGCTTTTTAGCTGTTTTTAATAGCCCGTTTTAATAAATCTAAGATTATAGTTATCTATCAGCCAGCACTGGTAATATTTGGCTTAGCTTATCAAGAGTCTCTTGATATTCAGAAGCACAATCACTATCGAATACCACACCACCGCCAGCCCATGCATAAAGCGTATTGTTCTCTGCCACTAACGTACGAATAGTAATGCTAGTGTCCATTCTGCCATTTCGGCTGATGTAGCCAATACTGCCGCAGTACGCTGAACGTCGATGTGGTTCTAACTCTTCAATGATCTGCATCGCGCGAATTTTTGGTGCACCGGTAATCGATCCTCCAGGGAAACAAGCTCTCAGAAGGTCAGTTGCAGAATATTGGTCATCAAGGTCCGCTCGTATCGTGCTTACTAAGTGGTGCACGGCAGGGAAGCTTTCAATATCGAAGAGCTTTGGTACATGAACCGATCCCGGTTTTGCGACTCGGCCAATATCATTACGAAGCAGGTCGACGATCATCAAGTTTTCTGCCTGATCTTTTTCTGCTGCTGTTAAGTCTTGAGCATTGGCATCATCAATCATAGGGTCTTCAGAACGAGGGCGTGTACCTTTGATCGGTTTTGTTTCAATGGTGCCACTATTGAGTTCTAAGAATCGTTCAGGCGAAACACTGATGATTGCGCAGTCGGCCAAACGGATGAAGCCAGAAAACGGTGCCGAGTTGTATTGCTCTAACTTTTCATAAGCGAGCCATTCGCTGCCTTGGTAATCGGCACGAAAGCGCTGGGCAAGGTTTATCTGATAACAGTCACCCGACAATAAGTACTCTTGAACGCTATCGAACTTATTGGCATAACTTTGCTCAGTCATATTAGATTGCCATGGGGTAGTTAATCCAAACTTTTGATGAGCTCGTTCTGTTTGTTCCGCTCTTTCTGCTTGTTGGCTTGGCGATTGTTGTTGAGTTAACCAATCCCAATGGGTATCAATGTTTTGCCCAACAAGGAACGCAGTTTTAAGCTTATGATCAACAATCACAGACCATTCATACAATCCAACCGCCATGTCTGGCGCAGAAATATCACGCTTAGCAAGAGAGGGAAGAGCTTCCACTCGTCGGCCCAAATCGTAGCTAAAATAGCCTAAAGCACCACCAATGAAAGGCAGTTCAGGATGCTCACTGGTTGCGGGTAGTAATTGCTGCTGATATTGGTCGAGTAGTTCGAAAGGGTCTGACTCTGAAACTTCGCACGTCTCGTTAACATTAATGGTTGTTTTTACACCGATTGTCTCGAAGGTGGCGATGGGTTGAGCAACTAAAATGTCGTATCGACTATCAACGTGGCTTTCTGAGGCCGACCGTAATAGCATTGCCCACGGCACGCTTTCAATATGAGAAAACAGCTGTTTAGCTAAAGTTGATTGATATTCAAGCGGCTTGATTTGGATAGAGCGAAATTCGTTGTTATTCATTTGTTTAATTTGTGACAAAGAGTTCGATCACTGCATGGCGTGTGAGAGGAAGCAAGAGTATCATAAATTGAAAATAAAATGGGTTCTTGATTAGAACGGAGTAATCCAAGTGGTTTAGTTTACAGCTATGCAAGCGATTGCTAAAGCAACTAAATACAGCTCAACATAATAAAAAGCTAAGCCAACTAATCCGGTTAGACAAAAACAGTCAAACCAAGACCCCACATGGAACCAGAACAATAAAGAGGCATGCAATGACGGTTATTCGTAAGCAAGATGTGATCAGCAGTGTCGCTGACGCACTTCAGTACATTTCTTATTATCACCCTTTAGACTTTGTCCAAGCCCTAGAAAAAGCGTACGAGAAAGAAGAGAGCCAAGCAGCTAAAGACGCGATCGCTCAGATTCTTATCAACTCGCGTATGTCTGCGGAAGGCCACCGTCCAATTTGTCAGGATACGGGTATTGTTACTTGTTTCGTGAACATCGGTATGGATGTTAGGTGGGAAACAGATCAAACAGTACAAGAGATGGTTGATGAAGGTGTTCGTCAAGCTTACAACAACCCAGATAACCCATTGCGTGCATCTGTCCTAATGGACCCTGCAGGTAAGCGTATTAATACCAAAGACAACACACCAGCGGTTGTTCACATTAATATGGTTCCAGGCAACCAAGTTGAAATTCAAATCGCGGCAAAAGGCGGCGGTTCTGAGAATAAAACCAAGATGGTAATGCTTAACCCTTCCGATGATATTGCTGAGTGGGTAGAGAAGACGCTACCAACAATGGGCGCGGGCTGGTGTCCACCGGGCATGCTCGGCATAGGTATTGGTGGTACGGCGGAGAAAGCCGCGGTACTCGCTAAAGAATCTCTGATGGAGCATATCGATATTCAAGAGCTTATCGACAAAGGCCCAGAGAACGCAGAAGAAGAGCTTCGTTTAGATATCTTCAACCGTGTAAACAAACTGGGTATTGGCGCACAAGGTCTTGGCGGTCTAACGACTGTGGTTGACGTGAAAATCAAAACAGCACCAACGCACGCAGCATCTAAACCTGTTTGCTTGATCCCGAACTGTGCGGCAACGCGTCACGTACACTTCACTCTAGATGGCAGCGGCCCGGCAGAGCTAACACCACCTAAACTAGAAGAGTGGCCAGATATTACTTGGGAAGCAGGCGCAAATACACGCCGTGTTAACCTAGATGAAATTACTAAAGAAGACGTTCAAGAGTGGAAGACCGGCGAAACAGTTCTTCTATCAGGCAAGATCTTAACCGGTCGTGATGCTGCTCATAAGCGTATTCAAGGCATGCTTGAAAGTGGTGAAGGTTTACCAGAAGGTGTCGACCTGAAAGGTAAGTTCATTTACTACGTTGGCCCTGTTGATGCAGTGGGTGATGAAGCGGTAGGTCCTGCTGGCCCGACAACGTCTACTCGTATGGATAAGTTCACCGACATGATGCTAGAAGAAACCGGCATTATGGGCATGATTGGTAAAGCAGAGCGTGGCCCTGCAACCGTTGAATCAATCAAACAACATAAGTCAGTTTACCTAATGGCCGTTGGCGGCGCCGCTTATCTTGTTGCAAAAGCAATTAAGAAAGCACGTGTTGTTGCGTTTGAAGATCTCGGTATGGAAGCGATTTACGAATTTGAAGTTGAAGACATGCCAGTAACGGTTGCGGTTGACTCTAACGGCGTGAACGCGCACCAGATCGGCCCTGACACGTGGAAAGTAAAAATTGCTGAAGCTGAAAAAGCCAAATAAGAATTGGCATCAGCGTTTGAATCACGACTTTTCATAGAAAGTTAAATACGAAAGTGCAGCATTATTTGCACTTTTGTCTTATTATCAATGATATAGTGATAAACACATAGTTTGATATAAGAACATAGGAGAGAGGAATGCCTCGTTTTATTCAGATCCTACAGATTATCTTGGCAGTGGTGATTGGTGCTTTTGTTGGTTACGACCTGATCTTGAAAGGGATCAGCATTTTTGATAATAAATACGTGACGATTACTTGTGCGCTTTGGCTAATTGCAGAGATTGCACTGTTTGTTATCTACAAGTTGATTGAAGACGATTAAGAGTCGGATATCGCAGAAAAATTCTAAAGCCCCTGATTATGAACGTAGTCAGGGGCTTTTATTCATCTAGCATTAAGAATGTGTATTGCATACTCACTACTGTTAGCAAAAGAAAAGCAAAAGCATACAAACAATCCCAACAGGGAAAGAACATAGGCTAGCCTATCTATTAATCATAACCGACTAGCCTAATTATCACGGAGTCGTTCAAATGAAACACCTAACTCAAGAAATGAGTGACTTTATAAGCAGAGGAACGGATTCTCATATTCGAGTAGCGGTCACGGGGCTTTCTCGTGCGGGTAAGACAGCATTCATTACTTCGCTGGTTAATCAGCTTCTTCATACGTCTACCCATAAAAATCTACCACTGCTCGCATCGGCGAGAGATGGCCGAATTATTGGCGCAAAGCGCATTCCACAACACAACATGATGATTCCACGTTTTTCTTATGATGAAGCGATGGAGTCGTTGAATGCACAGCCCCCAGAATGGCCGGTGCCAACGCGTGATGTCAGTGAGATTCGTCTAGCAATCAAATATAAGCCTGCCAAAGGTGCAAAAAAGCTGCTGAGTAAAAACAGCACCCTTTATCTCGATATTGTCGATTACCCGGGTGAGTGGTTACTGGACTTACCTTTGCTAGATATGGACTTCGATACCTGGAGTCAATCTCAGTTTGCCGCATTGAAAGGCGACAGAGAAACCTACTCGCGACAGTGGAACACAATGCGTGGCGACATTGACTTGCTAGCCGAAGCCGAAGAAAAGAAACTGGTCGCGATTGCCGATAGCTATACTCAGTACCTCCATACTTGTAAGGATAACGGATTGCACTGGGTTCAACCGGGTCGATTCGTTCTGCCGGGTGAGCTTGAAGGCGCACCTGTGCTGCAATTTTTCCCGTGCATCGCGCCCGAGGGTAAGTTTTCAAAAACAAGTAACTATGCGGTTTTAAAAGCGCGTTATGAAGAGTATCAACAGAAGGTCGTGAAAGCGTTCTACAAGAACCACTTTGCGACGTTCGATAGACAAATCGTGCTGGTGGACTGCTTACAGCCGCTCAATGCGGGCTATGACTCTTTCATGGACATGCGTGGTGCGTTAGAGCAGTTATTGAAGAGTTTTAAGTACGGGCGAAGCAATATACTAAGACGCTTGTTTGCTCCGAAGATTGACAAGATCTTGTTCGCAGCAACTAAGGCTGACCACGTGACACCGGATCAACATCCGAACTTGGTATCGCTGTTACAACAGATGGTGCATCCGGCTTGGCAACAGGCGGCGTTTGAACACATCGACATGAGTTGCATGAGCATCGCGTCTATTCAAGCGACGAGCGCAGGCTACATTTCGTCGGGTTCAGACAATGTCCCCGCACTGCAAGGTGTGACTTTAGATAATGTTCCTCAAACCATGTATCCGGGAGAGGTACCGCGTAAACTGCCAAACAAACAGTATTGGGAAACCAACCAGTTTGATTTCACAAGCTTTAGGCCGATTGAACAGCACTCTGACGAGCCTTGTCAGCATCTGAGAGTCGACAAGGTCTTAGAGTATCTCATTGGCGATAAGTTGAAGTAATTGAGGCAATCAGTATGAGTGAGTTAAAAACGAAACAAGTCTTTGATGAACCGATGAAGACCTCTTTCGATGAGCCGGATAAGAATGAAGTTACCCCAGATTTGGGTGCCCAACAGCTATTCACGGAACAAGAGAAATTTGTCCCCGTCGCGCCACAAGTGGAAACTGACCTTGATGGTGAAGCTGAGCAGCAACTGGAACAAGTGATTCGACCGAGCAAAAAGAAGAAGTGGTTTGGAACGGGTTTACTTGTCGCTTTCTCCGGTTTAGTCGGTTGGCAAGCGATTGACTCTGTCATTACCGCGATTCAAACCTCAGACTGGCTCGCGTTAGGTTGGGCTGGCTTTATTGCTGCAATCGCTTCATTAGGCTTGGGTGCAATAGGCAAAGAGCTGTGGAAGCTGCGTTCGCTGAAAGACCATTTCAACGTTCAAGAGCAGAGTGAAGAGCTACTTCAGAGCCAAAGTGTCGGTAAAGGCAAAGCGTTCTGTGAACACATTGCGAAGCAGGGCGGTATTGTCGCCGAATCACCCGCTTATGATAAGTGGCGAAACAGCATTAACCCTGCGCACAGCGATGCTGAAGTCTTGGATATGTATGATGCGCTCGTTGTTGCCCAACAAGATAAAGTGGCAACTCAAATTGTCACTAAGTTCTCGACCGAATCGGCCGCTTTGGTTGCCGTGAGCCCATTGGCGGCTGCGGATATGTTGCTGGTAGCGTGGCGTAATTTCACCATGATAGACAAGCTTGCTGATGTGTATGGCATTGAGCTTGGCTACTGGTCTCGTATTAAGCTATTTAAACTGGTGTTAATCAACATGGCAGCAGCGGGAGCCAGTGAACTCGCGATTGATGCAAGTATGGACCTTGTCTCGATGGATCTTGCAGGTAAAGTCTCTGCAAGAGCAGGGCAGGGGCTCGGTGTCGGCATCCTCACAGCGAGGCTGGGCTTAAAAGCCATGACATTGCTGCGTCCTATGCCTTGGCATAATGAGCGAAAAGTAAAACTATCCGACCTTCGCAAAGCCGTCCTTTCTGAAATAAAGCGCATTACCCTAAAGTAAAGCGAAGTGCTTAAAATTGAAATATAGAAAATAAAGCGAATTACCTTCCTATAAAATCTATCTACACAAGGAAGTTGAGTAATTTGCGAGCGAAGAGTAAACATATGTTTACTCTTCTTCTTGACTGAACTTAGAGCTTAATCCACACTACTGTCAACTTATCCTGACACCTATAATAGGACTATTTGTGCGTCTTGAAGTATTGTGTGAAGACAGACTCGGCTTAACGCGTGAGTTGCTCGATATCTTGGCCTCAAAAAGCATTGATTTACGAGGAATCGAAATTGATGTTAAAGGTATTATTTACCTAAATTGCCCGGATATTAATTTTGATGCTTTTAGTGAACTTATGGCTGAAATTCGCCGAATTTCAGGTGTGAAGGATGTACGCAAAATCCAGTTTATGCCAAGCGAAAGGCATAACACAGAGCTGATTGCTCTGCTGGCAAACCTACCTGACCCCGTGATTGCGATTGACCTTAAAGGCTCAGTCGACATGGCGAACCACGCTGCATTGAACCTCTTCAACAAGCAAGAAGACGAAGTGATCGGTGAACCACTAGCGACGTTCGTTCCTAGCTTTAACTTCGCTCGTTGGATTGAAGGCGATGTAACGCGTCACCGGGAAGTCGTGGTGCTAGATGGCCTAGATTTCTCTATTGAAATTCTGCCAATTTATCTAGGTGGTGATGTGAACGAGGCGGTACTGGCGAGTGCAGTAATGACGATTCGTTCTTGTAACCAAGAGATGAACGCACCAGACGCCATCCCTGAACAGAACAACCTAGGTTTTGAACACTTTGTTGGTGTCTCTAATCGCCATAAAGCCTTGATCAGCCAAGCTAAGAAACTGGCTATGCTAGATCAACCTCTGCTTATTGAAGGGGATACAGGCACGGGTAAAGAGATGCTGGCGAAATCGTGTCATAACCGTTCAAATCGATCGTCTTTTCCATTCTTGATTCTAAGCTGTGCATCGATGCCTGATGACGTAGCAGAAACGGAATTGTTTGGACATGCACCGGGCTCATTCAACCATGAGCAAGGTCATAAAGGCATCTTCGAACAAGCGAATGGCGGTACGGTATTTTTAGATGAAATCGGCGAAATGAGCCCGCATCTACAAATCAAACTGCTACGTTTCTTGCAAGATGGTTCATTCCGTCGTGTTGGTGAAGAAGAAGAGATGCACGCGGATGTCCGTATTATCGCATCAACGCGCCATCGCCTTTCTGAATTAGCCGACTCGGGCTCGTTTCGTGAAGATCTGTTCTACCGCTTGAATGTACTGACTTTATCGATTCCTGCTTTGCGTGAACGTTCAAACGATGTTGCGCCATTACTGGAGCTATTCGTTGCAAAGTACGCACAGCAGTTAGGTATGTTGAAACCAAAGCTGACTCAAGAACTAATCGACCAATTAGGTAACTACCAATGGCCGGGCAATATTCGTCAGTTAGACAACATGGTTCTACGTGCACTAACAGAGTTGGATTCAGATACGCTAACGGTTGAGCAATTCCACCTGCCACAGCTTGACACTATGACTGCTGGAATGGCGAACTTAAGCTTAGACGGCTCGCTTGACGAGATCATGAAAGACTATGAATCTCAGATTTTAGAGAAGCTTTACCAGTCATTCCCATCAAGCCGTAAGCTTGCTAAACGTCTGAATGTTTCTCACACGTCAATAGCGAATAAACTTCGCGATTACGGCATCAGAAAGAGCTGATGATATTAGACTGCTAAATTCGGTAAGAGTGAGGCGGTAACGTAAAAAGAGACAAAAGAATAAGAACAAGACTATGGAAGATTCGAGTACGCAGCAACGTATTGATAAACGTGATGGTAACCTAATTTTACGAACGGCTGAGATCTATGATGCGAACATGATCAGTGAGTACTTTCAGGTGAACAGAGAGTACCTTAAGCCTTGGGAACCGACCCGAGAAGATGCGTTCTTTGACAGAGCGGATTGGGCTCAACGGCTGATTAAGTTAAACGAACTCCATAAATTGGGGCTAGGCTATTATTGCTTGTTGATTAATGCCGATTCAAATGAAATGTTAGGGACTATCTCATTTAGTAATTTGTCACGTTTCCCGTTCTACGCGTGCAACGTAGGTTATTCACTTGCAGAGCATGCTCAAGGGCACGGGTACATGCGCAGAGGCCTGAGCATGGCGAAAGACTACATGTTTGATGTGCAGAACATGCACCGCTTAATGGCGGGCTATATGCCTCACAATGAACGCAGTGCGGGTGTACTAGAACATCTTGGTTTTGTTCGAGAAGGTTTTGCTAAAGACTACCTACAGATCAACGGTAAATGGGAAGACCATGTACTGACCGCGTTAGTTAACCCAAACTGGGAAGACAGACGCAATGCTTAGGCGCAGTTGTATTTAGCAACAAGCGCATTTAAGTAAGCAAGCTAACAACGAATTTAAAGGCAGCGAATATCAAGCGAACTCTAATCGCCGCTGCATCAAAAAGAACATATAGGCATGGTAATCCATAAGCCTGAGAAGAAATTTGAGGAATTTTGATGTCATACACAACTTTGGACGAATACCAAAGAAAATGGATTTTTACTCACCAGTCAATGCCACTACCCGCTGAAGATTTGGAAAAGATAAAACCAATGACACAGGCGAGAGCATCTCAGTTTTGGAAAGAGAACGTGAGCCCTCAAAGCCCGGATGCAGAAAGACTAAGTTCGCAAGACTGGCCAAGTAAAGCGTCTAACTGGAATGAAGAGATCAGCTGGATGGCAAATTGGGAAGCCGATGAGCCTGAAATGCCAGAAGAAATCCTTAACTTCATTGATTGGCAAGATGACGTAACTGTTTATTTTTGCTATGAAAAATACAATGTACTTGAAACCAAATGGTCGGTTTTCAAGAAGCATTGGAAAAACTTTTTGTTCTACGATGATGGCCCTATTTTACTAGGTCGCCGTCGTTCAGAAGCACTTTGGTTTGCTACAAATGGTACGGTTAAAATTGGCAACCGTGCTTAAGTTGATTTAATCGTGCGAGTGTTGGCGATCCGATCAACAGATAGACAGACAAGAAGCGAGCATTAAGCTCGCTTTTTTATACTTGATGATCTTTGAAAATTATGGGGAATACCCACTGTCTGAGCCCAATTAAACATGACCGGTTTCACTCCTTTAAAGTGGGCAAATTACGAAATTGAGATCGCTATCTCATTGGGTTAGTTGAAGTTTTGTGTGTTTGAGCTATCTTAATATTACTGCCTTAGTGGAGGTGAAGTATTATGATTTGGGATACTCTCGAACGTGTAAATAAACTTCGCAAGGAAGCAATGGAAGATCCAGAGTTTTTGGATTCAGCAAAAATGCATGAGGAATGGCTTTTAAGCGAAACTCATAATCAATCGAACAAAGGAGCCAAAGAGAAAAAACCGAAAAAGTTATCTGATATTTATGAAAATACGGATTTTCCTATCAATCCAACTGGAACGAAACATTAACAATGATGAACTGCAACACGGCTGAGGCTCTTAAGCAAAAAGTGATAAGTCGACTAAACATACCAGCCTTAAGCCACCAGTAAAAAAGCCACTTTCAACGAACCGAAAGTGGCTTTTTCTTTTCCCGTTAGCTTCTTTATTCATTAACAACTAAAGCTAATCGTTTTTAAAGCTAGCTATTAATTAGGCTCAAGCCGCTTGGTAATGCATCACCAAACACACGCTTAGACTCGCTCTCAGAAAGCTCAGTCACTTCACTTACTAGTGTTAGCCAAGACTCTGGCACCTTGCTTTGCTTTAATTTTTCAAGAACCTGAGCACGGTAGTCATCAGAGATATCGAACTGTCGGTCACCCGTCTTACGACAAATCATCACAGCCGCGAAGGCAATCATCTGCTCTTTCTGCCAATTCTGGTCAAGCAGTTTTGGTAACCACTGTTCTGCTTGCTCTCTTGGAATGACGCTGTGTTGGCTTCCGTATAATGGTGTACGAGACGCTAAGCGACCCAGAGCCCACCAGTGAGCCTGTTCGAACTGATTATGGTTAATCGCTTTGCTTAAGAACCAAGTCGCTAATAGAACCTTGTCTTCCACCTCAAGTTGCTCAAGTGATGCTGCCAATCTCACCATGGCTTCATAACCGTTGTTTTGTGCATCCTTCGCTGTTTTTGGGTTTTTCATTGCACCCGGGTGAAGGTATTTAGCGATGTCAGCCAAGATTGTCTCTTGTTGCTCTTGGTTTAATCCGCCAGCGACACGACGCCAGAATACCCACCAGTCTGTCCAACCTTGATGGTTCTGGAATTGAATGTTTTGTTGATAAAGTCCCCAAATTTGCTCAATACGCCATGAGTCAGTCGGATCGCCAAAGCCCGGGCGTAGCGAGTAACCCGCTAAACGTAGCCAGTTCTTCTCGTGTGCTTCTGAACGGCGACGACGTTTGCGGCCTAATGAGAAGCTATCAAACAGGTGACGAAGGGTCGTGAAATCCCATTCATCTCGTTTACCCAATCGTTTTTCAAGATCTTTAGATAGCGTTTTGATCTCTTTCGATTCCGCACTTTTCTTATTGCCGCTGTACAGGCGAGAAATCAGCTCCTTACACTCCTCCAATCTAGGATGAAGTTTAGCGGTATCAGACTCATCGCCTTGCTTGTTTCTTACTTCAAACTCGAGCAACCAACGCTTAGAGTCATCTTCGGTACTTACACACTCCATTTTTAGTGTGCCGACTTCAGTTAACTGGCAAGCGAGCAACACTTCGACGCGCTCTTTTTGGTTGGCTTGAAGCTCTGCCGTGCCTGACCCTTCCAGTGTAGAAATATACGGTGGAAGAGGGGAGAACAGATCAGCGTCGACATTGACCATCACACCATTTTGAATAGCGGTGTCATGAGCAATTTGATCGTGTGTTGAAGTCAGTAGATTGAAACGTACCGGCTCACCCAAAGTCAGTGAAAAACGACGGCTGTTCAAACGTATTTCTTGGCCTTCTTCAGTCCCTTTGGCAAGCAGACAAAGCGCTTTACCCATCTTGTTCTTTTCTTGTAGATGTAAGAAGTAAGAACGAGCGGCACCGCCACCGATTTTCAGTTGCGCACCACGGCGAGCTTTGCCAAAGGCCACCGCGCCCAGTGCCACAGACCAATCCGGATGAGGGTTATCTAGGACGGTGATTGGCGCACCATTCCAGTTGCCAAGTAACTGAGTAATACGTTCAGTGACAAGCTCACTGTTGAACACACCACCGTTGAGTAGTACGCCAACAGGAATCGCTGGTCTTGTTTCATCAAATTTTATTGCGCCAGATTTCTCTAGTGCCGCTTTTGATACTTGCTGGTGGGTCGCTAGGAATTCGGCAACGTGCTTACTTACAGCAGGGTCTGCAGCGTAGGGTAGGCCGAACTCAACCACCGCGCTACGGCGCTTGTCTGGCACTTCAGCAAACTCAGAAAGCGGGAAGAAACCTTCCAGTGCAATCTGATGCACTTCTTGCTTGGTTAAACCAATACTCTTGGTTCCGCCAAGCAGTTTTGAACCGCTGCCCAGCATGGTGATCTTCACATCGTCTGGCGCATTAACAGAAAGCAGGCTCTCTTTTGCGGCGCGAGTCTGCTGAATCAGTTTGGTCAGGCTAGACGCATTCAACTTTTTGTTTTGATTGAAGCGTTGCTCTGCAAGGTGAGCAAGGGCCAAATCGAGGTTATCACCACCGAGCATTAAGTGTTCACCAACGCCGATACGGTCGAGTGCGAGTTCTTGGTCATCGCCATTATTCGAGTTGAAGCTTGCTTCGATCAAACTTAAATCGGTGGTACCACCGCCGACATCACACACTAGAATCAGCGGGATCTGTTGAAGTTCATCGGCTGCGGTTTGTTGGTGACGTGCATACCAGTCATAACAAACGGCTTGTGGCTCTTCGAGTAACAGAATCTTACCTAAGCCCGCCAGTTCTGCCGCTTCGAGTGTCAGCTTACGTGCTGTCTCATCGAATGAAGCGGGAACCGTTACTACAACGTCTTGGTCTTCAAGCTTATTGCTTGGGTTACGGTAGTTCCATGCTTGGCGGATATGGTTCAGGTAGCTTGCGCTCGCAACTACAGGAGACACCTTATCGACGTCAGTTGCGCCTGCCCAAGGAAGAATATCGGAGTTACGATCAACGGCTTGGTGAGATAGCCAGCTCTTAGCACTGGATACTTGGCGGCCTTCGACTTTTGCACCCAGTTCGCGCGCCCATTCACCTACGATGACGTTTTGAATATCGCCTTCAACTAAACTCGGTTCCCAAGGCATAGTGAGATCGGAAGGAGAGATCTGACCTTGAGCCGGATGGTAACGAAATGAAGGAAGTAGCGGTTTACGAACCACTTCACCGGGGCCGATGAGTTGGTCAATATCGAAAAGTGAAACGGGAGCATGTTGTAGATCGTCGTTGATTTCACAGTAGGCAACCACAGTGTTGGTTGTGCCTAAGTCAATGCCGACTAAAAAACGAGGAGATGCCATACAAAACCTTATTCTGCCAAAGTGATGACCAGTTAATGGATAGTCTTGGTCTTATTATTGTCTTTGGAATGCTTTTAATACAGGGCTAGGGAATCGCATTGATAAAGTAACGGCACCCGTTAAGGTGCCGTTGATTCATTATGCTTCTTCGTTTGAGTCGCTATTCGTATCTTCACGAACGTCGAACTCAACGTGCCATTTCTGACCATTGTCAGTGGCAATCGCTTCTAGGTATAACGTGCCTAATTCAGTAACACGAGACGCCAAAGTAACCGGAACCACTTCACCTTCGCGACGACCTTCAGAAACAGGCAGTGTCACTTGGATTTCAGGAAGTTCATCAAGATCTTCTGGAGTCCAGTGATCAAGATGCGTACCCGCTTCATCATCACGGCGTGTAGTTGAACCGAAGAATTGGAAGTGAACAGGCTGGCCAATCACTAGACCGAACTCTTGGCTAGGCACTTGTACGCTTGAACCTTCTTCCATACCAAATGGTGCAACACACAGTGCTTCCATAGGAGGAGCCATACCTGGGATTGCTGGCATCGCGCTCTCGATTCCTACGTAGTAAGAAGAGGCGATACCACCGCGGATACGAACGCCTTGGCCACGACGTACTGCGCCGTAGTAAGAAGCGCCACTTGCAACTGCTAGATCTAGATCTAGGCCTGAAAGCTGTTTAGCGAATTCAGCGTCTGCATTAATTAGCCATTCATTGATCGTGTCTGAAAGACGATCAGCAAGTAGGTTAGATTTTAGAACACCACCATTGAACAGTACCGCTGTTGGTTTGATGAAGTCTGCCGCTGGCGCTTCTGACCCTTGCGCTTCTGTACCGGGCATACCTGGCATGTTTGCAAACGGGTTGAAATCTTGCTGAGCCGTTTCACTATTTCCAGAAAGCGCATTGGCTTGCTTAGAAAGGAATGCAGCGATATGACGAGTGATACCCGCATCTTGAGCGTAAGGCAGACCCATTTGAGTCAGTGCACCACGTGTTTTTTGTACCGGATGATCCGTTACCGCCACTTGTGGGAAGAAGCCATCAACCAATGTTTGTTGCACTTCTTGCTGAGTCAGTTCTGTTTTCAGTGTCGCGCCAAGCAGCTTAGAGCCACGGCTTGGAACAACGATAGGCACAGATTGAAGATCAGCATCGTTTAGCAGAGCTTCTTTCGCATCACGACATGCGTGAGTCATTGCTTGAACCTGCCAAGGCGCCAATTCTTTGCCTTCTTGAGCCAGTTTCATTTTCAGGCGGTAAGCTAATGCTAAGTCCATGTTGTCGCCGCCAAGTAGGATGTGTTCACCTACAGCGATACGATTCAGGCTTAGGTTGCCGTCGTCTTGAGTGACTTCAACTAACGAAAGGTCGGTAGTACCGCCACCGATATCGACAACAAGAACGATGTCGCCAACGTCTACTTCGTCACGCCATGTGTCGTTGCTGTTATCAATCCAGCTGTAAAGAGCTGCTTGAGGCTCTTCTAACAGCGTTAGATGAGTGAAACCAACATTACGAGCAGCTTCAGCTGTTAGGTCACGAGCCGCAGGATCAAACGAAGCCGGAACGGTGATCGTTACATCTTGGTCTGCCAGTTTGTGTTCTGGGTTAGCATGGTTCCAAGCGTCTTTAAGGTGCTCAAGGTACAACTCAGTTGTCTTAAGCGGAGATACTTTTTCAACTTCTTCAGGGCTGCCTGCAGGAAGGAACGCATCACGACGGTTCACACCACCGTGGCATAGCCAAGATTTAGCACTTGCGACCAAGCGGATAGGGGTTTTAGAACCAAGGTTACGAGCAATAGCACCAACCAGTGCTTTAGGCTCAGAAGACCAAGGCAGAACGCGTGAACCCGCATTCATTTCATGTTCGTGCGGTTGGTATAGGAACGAGCCAAGTTGGCTGCGAGTTTCTACTGTACCAGGTGCCGTCAGTTGAGGAATTGGCATTACCTCAACGCGAGCGTCTTCATTAGTTGTATCGATGAAAGACAAAACGCAGTGCGTAGTACCTAAATCAATACCAACACTGAACTTAGGCGCTTGCTGTTCTTGTGAATGCTCTCGGTCTTGAGAAGATTGCCCTTGAGAAAACGGTTCGTGTGATGAAGGCTGAGTTTGGTGTTCCATTATAGCTCTACCTCTGCCGGTGCAATTACAGATGCATCGTAGTTTTCAGCAAGCTTAGGCAGGTTCATGTCAGTTGCTTTCCAACCTTTGTGAACCAGTGTGCCATTGAATGGTGCGTTACCGGTTACGTTGCCTGTTAGGCGGACTTCTTGTGGGTTGAAACCTTCAGCTACCGTGATGCGCGTTTCTTCATCTTCAGTGCGGATGTGTGAAAGCGTGACGTAATCAGCTAGTACCTTTTGGCCGCCAGTGTGAATAACACGAGCTGCTGCACCCACTTCTTCATCAGAGAACGACGTTAGGTCTTCTTTTAGGAAGTCGATTAAACGTGCTTCTTGCTGCATGATAGACAGTAGTTGCATTGCAGAATCTGTCGGTGCTGTTGCTAGCTTAGATTCAACTTCAACCACTTTTTCGATGACCTTTTCAACTTCAACAACTTTCTCAACTTCAACAATCTTCTCAACTGGTTTTTCAACTTCAACGATCTTTTCTACTGGTTTCTCTACAACTTTCTCAACCACTTGGGTTTTACGAGAAACGGCGATTAGCAGTAGTAAAACGCTTGATGCAGTCAGGCCTGCGTGAAGCATATCAAACGTCTGTGGGATTAGGTTCAAATCAACGATCATAGTGATTTCTCTTTAAAATTGATTTAACGGTGTATTCGTCGGTTTAAAGGAATATACCGATTGGAAAGAAACTCGGTAGCACTAGGCTGAAACGGCCGCTTTCAAGCTATAAATATGGGTGGATACTAGCATATTCAAGGGTTGAGGGTTGTATTTAATGTTTTCAAACAAGTGGTTTTTTAGTGTGTTAGCTTGAAATTTAGTCGAGATTTGTCTGGTTATTGCCCTTGGGTGCCAGTAAAATTTGAAAAAAGCCCGTTTAATGTGATTTTTAGGACTAAACATAAATGGAGCATTATTCCCGTCCGTTATATACTTTTCATTCAATAGAGCCTATTTGGAACCCGCATGCCTCAAACTACTGACCCACTACCAGGGTTGAAGAGACAAACTCTCCCGTTGGTCGTATTTTCGGTCAGTTTTTTGATTACTGTTTTGTGCTTTGTATTAGTCATGCTTAATCAAAAGCGCGCGCTGAATATGAATTTGGATAGTTTTGCTACTCACCAGACATTGAGCTTGGAAGCCTTTATCGATAATGATGTGGCATATATTGGGTCTGGTGCTAATTTTTTCTACGCAAATGACCCTGAAAACTGGGATAAGTTTGATCGCTTTGCTAAGCAAACCATAGATGATTCAAAGAGTTTAATTGCCTTGCAGTGGATGCAAAAAGTGCCCGCAGACGAGATAGCTGAGCATACTGCGAAAATGAAAGAAAAGTACCCATTCTTTAAGTTGTATACCATTCCGAAGAACCAAGCAAAAACCTATGGCTACATTTTGGATGGTCAGCCAGCTTTCGTTGCTAGCGATATTTTCCCAAATACAGAACCAAACAACAAAGTTCTTGGCTTTTACTCCTCTAGAGAGCGATTTGATCTCGTTCTAGATAATATCAAACAGACACGTAAGGCGAATATTTCAGACAAAGTTCGCTTGATACAAGATGGGCTAGATAAAGACACGAAAAAGAGTGGCATGTTGGTGTATCACCCTGTTTTTGAAGGAGACAGTGACAACTTACTCGGCGTTGTGATTGGTGTGGTTCGCACCACATACTATTTTGAGAATTTGCTGGCTTCGACGGTTGGGGATATGAATGTTTATGTCCGTGTTAGTGATGTCGGTTTTGAAGCCGAAGATGCCCCTATTTTATTCGAAACGAAAGGTTATGAGGGTGTAACTGGACAACATATCACCAAGAAAATAACACTCACTAATCGTGAATGGGTTGTCGACTTCAAGATAGACTCATGCATTTCGTTTAATGGTTACCTTGTGTTAGCCGGGATTGCCCTAGTGGGCACGACTATTTCACTGTTGCTTTCTTATATCGTTAAACTGCAAGTCCAAGAAAAAGTACGCCTGTATAAAATGATTGATGAAAGAACGGAAGAACTCCGTTTTCTTGCCAATCATGACAGTCTCACAGAAATTTATAATCGACGAGCCTTTAATAAGGTGCTCGATAAAGCGATACAAGGTGATAAGCCGTTTAGCTTGATTGGATTTGATGTCGATAAATTTAAAGGGATTAATGATCAATTTGGTCACCCGGCTGGTGATGCCTTACTGGTTCATGTGATTCAGTTGATTTCAGGCAGTTTAAAAGAGGGCGATCATATCTTCCGTATGGGAGGAGATGAGTTTGGTATCATTTCGAGCGTCATCGATCACGACGCACTGGCACGTTATTTAGAATGTATTTTAGATACGGTGAGCGAGTCTCACTGTGAACATAAAGGTCAACTATTGAGTTGTACTCTCAGCATAGGTGCAGCTATCCGCGATAATGAGGACATTGAAGAACTCCTTCAAAAAACCGATAGTATGCTGTACCTAAGTAAGTCAAATGGCCGGAATCGCGTGACAATTGCAGGCTAAATGAGCACTTGATGCAACTAGGGTCGAGTTCTGTATTGGGCTCATGTACAATTTGACAAAATTTTTGACGAGAGAATTAGGCGACGTATGAATCACAATCGAGTGGTATGTTTCGATTTGGAAATGTGCTGTTGGAGCGAAGACGGTGTGGGAACAACAGGCGAGATCATTGAAGTTGGTCTTGCTGAAATTGACCTAGCATCTGGCACTATCGTGAAGCGAGCACAATACTACGTTAAGCCAGAGAAAGACGAAGTTTCTCTGTTCTGCGCCGAGCTAACGGGCATTACACCTCGTAAAATCGAGAAGCAGGGGCGCCCATTAGAATCTGTCATCAAGTCGATGATTAAAAATTTTGGTGGTCCCAAAAAGATCTATGCAGCGTGGGGTCGTGATGATCTTATCTTACATAAAGAGTGTATAGAGAAAGGCATTGAGCCACCATTTAGCGAGTTTTTAAACATCGCAACGCTTTATCGTATTCAAAATCGATTGAAAGAAAAACGCATCGGCCACCGTGCGGCTCAAGAAGCGAAAGACATCGAGTGGGAAGGCCGTCAGCACTCCGGCTATGTTGATGCTTATAATCTTGCGAAACTGACATTAACAATGTTGTAGCCGAATTTTTAAATCTTCTCAGTTTTACCCATCCAACTTTAAGTTTACCCATCCAAACTTTAAGTTCTATCCAATCAAAAAAAGCGACGGGTTTATTAGCCCGTCGCTTTCATTTATTTTAGTATCCAATTCGTCATTTATGGCTCTAATCTTCGCCTAGGACGTTCAGTTTGGTCTTGATAAAGTCACTGTGGTCGACGTAAAGCAGTTCGGCTGTTTTACGAATCACTGAGTCTTCGATAGGGTCAATTTCCCCATCGGCGTGCGCCACTTCCCACATCGCTTTGATCAAGTCGATTCGCACCGGCTGAGACAAGTCTCTAAGTTGCGATGTAAAGTCATACAGCGATACGGACTGCTCTACTTTTGGTTCTGCTTGCTCTAGCAGCACCTTTGATTGCTCTTCATCTAAATCCAGCAAACGTTGAAGAAGCTGTAGCTTAGCGACTCTTTCTGATTCATTTATCTGATGATCGGCTCCCGCGACTTCGCACAACAAACTCGCGATAGCAATATTAGGTGATGTGCCTTGGTTTTTGCTTAGGTCCTGGCCTTCAATCAATTGTTTGAACATTGATGTGAGAGAATTGAACATAACGAGCTCCAGTTGAAATTTGTTTCGAGTTCCATAACGCTGATAACTATAACTATTGGGCCTACGGAGTGTGATCGCAAGCGTCTTTACTTAAAATTGACATTACGGATAGCCAAGCGATAAGGCATACATCTTAGTCCGGTTCCGGAAAACGCGTGATCTTGCCATCACCACTTAACGTCGTAATCGCTTGTGGCTTACCGTCGCTATCTAGCCTTAATTCCCCAATCGCACTGCGGTTTGAAAGGCGATAGAAGGTTTGATTGTCAGGACTTCGCTTTTCTATCTTCAAGCGTTTACGCTTAGTGAAGTAGTTTAAAACTGAGCGAGGACTGTATAACAGGCGGTCCCACACATCGCAGAATTTAAGCAGCGAAGCAGGGAACTGATTTTTAATGCCACTGCAGGTGATCTGGTATATGTTTGGACTGTTGCGACGATACCTAAGCTTGATATCGTAAGCAAAGGAGTAGTGAACGTCACCAGAAAGCACCACGAAATTGGTCGGTGTTTTTGTATGGGTAAAGATACTGATCAGCGTATTGGCACTGCCCGGATGTGCCATCCAGTTTTCAGCGTCAATCACCAATGGCTTACCAATTGTAGTCGCCATCTTTTGCAATGTTTCAATAAACTTCACGCCAAACATAGGCGCAGCAGAAACGATCACGACTTTCTCTTGATGCATCAATTGATGTTGAAACTCAATCAAGGCCTCCCAGTCCATCAAACCTGAAGGTTTATTCATACGAGATTCCGAACGCCAACGACGGGTTCGAGTATCCAACACAATGACTTTGGGTGAAGTATCGATTGTGTAATGCCACTCCTCAAAGCGACTCAGCATCTCAATGAAGGCTCGATGCTTGTTTGGCTCGATGTCGCTAACAGAGTGAGTAGTCGCTGCATCGCCGGTTTCACTGTTCGTTTGTTTAAGATTGTCCGTTTGTTCAACGTTATGCGTTTGTTTAAGAATGCGCGGTTGATCAACGAAAAGCTGCTTTGCTTGCTCGATGAACGTCTCGTCGAAGCTCTCCGGTTTATTACCCCAGCCCTGACACATCCAGTAGGCAGCGAGGCCGTTACCAATGACTTGAGTTGCGAACTGGTTTTGGTCTACGGCATGTTCCCAACCCACGGTAAGATTCCAATCATCAGTAACATCGTGATCGTCAAAGATCATGTACGTAGGGATATGTGCGAACAGACGTTGCACTTGCGGTAAGCCAGCAATGAAATCATCCATGATGACGCTTTCATCACGCCACTGTTGCTGCTCAGTCGGTGTTAATTGGCGCCCACCTTGAGTGAAGTTATTCTCAATTAAACGCTCTCGATTGACACATTGCCACAGTGTTGGCGACCAAACTAACAGGTACATCGCAATAAACTCAGACAGCGTGACCAAGTGGTTTTCACAATCGGTAGAGCTAAAAATCGGTACGCCACGATTCGGGAAGAACTTATCGATCATGGATTCTGAAGTGGTGTGGTGTGGCAAGTACTTGTCACGTTGATATAAGTGATATTCGCTCTCAAACAAGGCGTCACTGCTGTTGATTCGGTTAACTTGCGAGTCAGACGGTAAGCTCTCTCCCACTAGGCCAAGCAATTGAATCACTTGCTGAATAGCATCAAGTGTTGGGCCTGCCACATGGTCAGCGTAGATCTGATCGCCGCTCATCATTAGCATATCGGGTCTTTCAGCGACGGTTTGCTCGGCTACCTTGTTATCCGCTGCGACTAGGCTGTCTTTGCTTGGATGATGTGGATTACGGCAAGAGCCATGAAGAATGTAATCAGCCGAGGTCGATATCTTAAACTCAACGCGAGATTTACCGTTGTAAACAAGGTGAGGGGCGAGCTCTTTTAATGAGCCTGACTCTGTGTGAACGTCATACTCTAGAGGTGTATTCGTCGGGAACTCACCTTGTAAGCGGATGAGCGTTACCCACGCATGTGTACCGATTTGAATCGAATCATGGTCTTCAAGCGATGAGGTATAAAACGGTTGGTCTAGCTCTACGTCAGAATGTTCTTTTTCGTTTGGAAAGCCTGTTTCTCGAACAAGGCCTGTTTCACAAGTGAGAACGGCTTCGCGAGTAAGCTTTGATTCACCCGTATAAAGCTCAGCCCTACCTGTGAGGGGCGAGCTGGTGGCTAACCAAAGTACGACTTCAGTTGCAGTCGTTTTTCTTAAAATGGGTCCGGCGAGTAACAGGGGAAGAGATGATGTCGTAGAGGGTTTCAATACGGTACCTAAAATCGTTGGTGGCTAGTCGTCGTGGCGTTGTTTTGTTTCGAGCTTTTCCGTTTCAGACTCAGCAGCCTCAAGCTTGTCCGTTTGATGCATCGTGGTTTCAAGCTTTGGTGCTTCAAGCTTTGGTGCTTCAAGCTTTAGCTCTTCAAGTTCAGCTATGTCAGATTCTGTTGTTTTATGCTCTGCAATCTCAGGCTCTGTGGTTTCATGCTGGGTTGCTTCAGGGTTTGTCATTTCAGATTCTGCTGATTCAAGCTCTGTTGATTCAGATTCTGTTGATTCAAGCTCTGTCGATTCAAGTATTTCGATAACTTCCGAGCTAGAAAGTTCATGGCCCATTAAAAATATTGCCAATAGGGCATCGGCTTTGGTCTTAGTATCGGATGTGTCGTCTAACACTTGCTCTAGTTTTTCACGAATCATAGCAATTTCGTGTTCAACAAAGCCACGGCCTTCTTCATCCCCTTGATTGTCTTCAGGGGCATTATCGAACTCAAGAAATAGCATGTCGCCGTCTAGGTTGGTATTCACCAAACGCTCTGGCAACCACGCCTCACCAATAACAATATCCGGATCGGAATCTTGGGGTAAGTGATCTATAATGTTTTGTAATTCGGAGACTTTCACAATGCTTTCATTTAACCGAGAATATTCCACATTGTAACGGCCAATGCCGCTCAAACCTAAATTTAGTTAGCCGTTATCGCTAATAAATGTCTATTCAGTAACACAAAATTTATTACAAAGAGTAATTACATAAGAATGAAGCTTAAATATTTACCGACTTTCACTCCGTCGGGCGCGGTTTTCCTAAGTAGCATTTTTCTAAGTGCTAATGTGTGGGCTGCTGAAGAGCAAGAGTGGGGGATTGCCGCGATGTTTCGTACGGCAAGTATTCCTTACGACACGTCAGGTGGTGACCAAACAGTTAGCTCTTTTGTTCCCATGCTATTTTTCAAGAACGATTATGTGTTCATTGATGGGACTGAGATGGGGGCTTACCTTTACCAACCCGACGACGAGAAATGGTCTCTGAATGCTATATCTCGCCTGCGCTTTATTGACATTCCAGCTTCTGAACAGAACGCGATTGAAGGCGATACAGCGGACTTCGGTGCCCAGTTAACGTATCAACTGGATGAACAATGGACTCTTGAGACAGAGTTTATGAGTGACAGTGAATACAACTTCCACGGTAACTTACGAGCGAAAGCCAAGTATGAAACCGGAGACTGGGAGCTCACTCCGCGTGCGACACTGCGTTATAAAAGTGCTGACTTCAACAGCGAGTATTACTCAGCAGCGAGTGAAACCATCGGCGCAGGTGTAGACCTGAATGTCGGTGTAGAAGCGCGTTACCATGTGTTTTCGAACTTGTATTTATTGGGTTCAACCAGTGTGACTCGACTGGATGATAACGCCTATGACTCGTCAATTGTCGAAGACCGTTATCAAGGCGAACTTTACCTTGGTTTTGGCTTTTTCAACGATAAAACCAAAGCGCCAAAACCTAAGCTGAGCAATGCGCCGTATTTACGTGTCGCACACGGCTGGGCTACGCCATCGAATATTGGCGACATCATGAAGTTCAACAGGGAGAAAGACGAATACAATAACCAGTTGACCTCATTCTTCTATGGCCACCCGTTAACCGATGAGATCTTCGGTTTCCCATTGGACATCTACTTAACGCCAGGTATCGCGCATCACTGGAGTTCAGATGTTCAGTCAAGCAGCACCGAATACATTGTCGCAATTAAAGCGTATTACACTTTCGACTGGCCAACTCAATGGCGTGTTGGTGTGGCAGAAGGTATGTCTTACATCGATTCGCTGACTTACATCGAAGCGAAAGAGATGAAAGAAAAGGGTTATAACGGGAGCCACTTGCTTAATTATCTCGACTTTTCGTTCGACGTAAACGTAGGTGATTTAATGAGTAAGAATGACCTGAACAACTTATGGTTCGGCTATTCGTTGCATCACCGCTCTGCTATTTTTGAAAACGCCTCTCAGTTTGGTCGAATCAAAGGCGGCAGTAACTACAACACGGTTTATCTACAGTACGAGTTTTAAGCACGGTTTTTAGCAGGCAGTTTATAACAGGTGTTTTTAGCGTTTAGTTTTTAACTGTGATTTTTGAAACATTCGGTTTGCGTTCGTCACGCTTTCATCGCTTTGACTAACGTTAGAGTGACTAATCAGCCTGATAGCAAAAGGTTTTCCCTTTGTTGTCAGGCTTTTTTGTTTGAGACTTGTGATATAATCGCGCGAGTTTAATAAGTACAAGAATAGGACACGCTTTGACTTCGTCTCCGGAAAAAGCAGATAACAACAAGAATACAGCACAGCCAAGTTCTTCACAGAGCAAAGCGAAACCAAACCAAGCTGCATCGAAAAAGCCTGCTGAACAATCAAATGCCAAGAAAGCTGAACAGTCAGCGACAAAGACTCAGAATAGCCCAGTATCTCTTCGTAAAGCGCTCCACGAATGTATGATGCGCGATCGCTTCCGTTTGAGTAAGCGAATTACTGGCGCGAGTAAAATCAAGAACGAACAATCTAAGCACGCTGTCTTCGATGAGATTGCGTTAGATATTGCTAAGTCAATGATGACGGCAACTCAGCGTGCTGCGCAGAAACCAACCATCGAATACCCAGAGATTCTCCCAGTAAGCCAAAAACGCGATGATATTGCGAAAGCCATTGCTGAAAACCAAGTGGTTATCGTGGCGGGTGAAACGGGTTCGGGTAAAACCACTCAGTTACCGAAGATCTGTTCTGAGCTTGGCCGAGGTCGTTTTGGCCTAATTGGTCACACTCAGCCGCGTCGTCTTGCGGCGCGTTCGGTTGCGAACCGTATTGCTGAAGAGATGGAAACACAGCTGGGTGAGTTTGTTGGTTATAAGGTTCGATTCAACGACCAAATTTCTGAAAACACCCAAATCAAATTGATGACCGACGGTATCCTACTGGCGGAAATCCAACACGACCGTTTCTTAAGCCAGTATGACACCATCATTATCGATGAAGCGCACGAACGTAGCCTGAACATCGATTTCATCATGGGTTACTTGAGAGAGCTTCTACCAAAGCGTCCTGACTTGAAAGTGATTATCACGTCGGCGACTATCGATCCTGAGCGTTTCTCGAAGCACTTTAACAACGCGCCAATCATTGAAGTGTCAGGCCGTACTTACCCAGTTGATACGCGTTACCGCCCACTAGGTGGTGATGACAGTGATTCAGACCGCGATCAAATTGAAGGCATTTTTGAAGCCGTTGATGAGCTGTGTGATGAAGGCCAAGGCGATATCTTGATCTTCATGAATGGTGAGCGTGAGATTCGTGATACTGCCGACTCTTTAAGCAAACGTAACTTGCGTGATACCGAAATTGTTCCGCTTTACGCACGTCTATCGGCGGGTGAACAGAACCGTATCTTCCAGCCTCATACTGGTCGACGCATTGTTCTGGCGACCAACGTGGCAGAAACCTCGTTAACCGTTCCGGGTATTAAGTATGTCATCGACCCGGGTACGGCGCGTATCAGCCGTTACAGCTACCGTACTAAAGTACAACGCCTACCGATTGAGCCAGTGTCTCAAGCAAGCGCAAACCAGCGTAAAGGTCGTTGTGGTCGTGTTGCGGAAGGTATCTGTATTCGCTTGTACTCTGAGGAAGATTTTGAATCACGCCCAGAATTTACTGACCCTGAGATTCTTCGTACTAACCTAGCATCGGTTATCCTTCAGATGACAGCGTTAGGCCTAGGCGACATTCAAGCATTCCCATTTGTTGAAGCGCCCGATAAGCGCAACATTCAAGATGGTGTAAGGCTACTCGAAGAGTTGGGAGCGATCGCGACAGTCGAACCGTCTGCGAACAAAAACAAGAATCATGGCGACGACAAGAAGAAGCTAACCGCTATTGGTCGTAAGCTCGCTAAGCTGCCGATCGATCCACGTTTAGCGCGTATGGTAATTGAAGCGCCAAGTAACCGATGCTTGCACGAAGTGATGGTAATTGCCTCTGCATTGTCGATTCAGGATCCGCGTGAGCGCCCATCGGACAAGCAACAATCATCTGATGATAAGCATAAGCGCTTCTTCGATAAAGAATCTGATTTCATCACGTTTGTGAACCTTTGGGATTACGTTAAGCAGCAACAAAAAGCGCTGTCGAGTAACCAGTTCCGCAAGCAGTGTAAGCAAGATTACCTGAACTATTTACGTATCCGTGAATGGCAAGATGTGTACTTCCAAATTCACCAAGCAATGCGTGAATTAGATACCAAGCTGAATACAGAGCCGGGCAGCTACGACGGCATTCACATGTCACTGCTCGCAGGTCTGCTTTCGCACATCGGTATGAAAGACCAAGAGAAGAATGAATATCAAGGTGCTCGTAACGCACGATTCCATATCTTCCCTGCGTCAGGCCTATTTAAGAAACAGCCTAAGTGGATCATGTCTGCTGAGCTGGTGGAAACCTCAAAACTTTGGGGCCGTGTTATCGCCAAAATTCAACCTGAATGGATTGAACCATTAGCGAAACACTTGATTAAACGCAGCTACAGCGAACCACATTGGTCGAAGAAACAAGCAGCGGTAATGGCACATGAAAAAGTGATGCTTTACGGAATCCCAATCATTCCAAAACGCTTAGTAAACTACGGTGCGATTGACGCAACCGTCAGCCGTGAGTTGTTTGTACGCAGTGCATTAGTGGAAGGTGAGTGGGAAACTAAACATGCCTTCTTCAAGCAGAACCGTAAGCTACTGCAAGAAGTGGAAGAGTTAGAACATAAATCGCGTCGTCGTGACATCTTGATCGACGATGATGAACTGTTTGATTTCTATGACCAGCGTGTTGGTGAAGAGGCGGTATCTGGCCGTCACTTTGATACATGGTGGAAGAAGGTCAGCCAGAAAACACCTGAACTGCTTAACTTTGAAAAGTCGATGCTGTTCCGAGGCGATGCTAGCCACGTTACCGATTTGGATTACCCGAACTTCTGGCACCAAAACGGTATCAAACTGAAGCTGAGCTACCAATTTGAGCCGGGTGATGACAACGATGGTGTAACGGTACATATCCCGCTGCCTATCTTGAACCAAATCGACCAGAACGGTTTTGATTGGCAGATCCCAGGCCTACGTCAGGAACTGGTGATTAGCCTGATTAAGTCGTTACCAAAAACGCTACGCCGTAACTTTGTGCCTGCGCCAAACTATGCCGATGCGTTCTTGGCTCGAGTAACGCCACTTGAAGCTCCGTTGTTGGATTCTCTTGAGAAAGAGCTGCGCCGCATGACTGGTGTGGAAGTGGTACGTGATGACTGGAAGTTAGACCAGATTCCAGAGCACTTAAAGGTAACATTCCGTGCTGTGGATCATCGCAAGCGTAAACTGAAAGAGCAGAAAGACCTGCATGAGTTGAAAGAGAGTCTGAAAGACAAGGTTCAAGAAACACTTTCTAAAGTGGCAGACGATGACATTGAGCAGCAAAACCTGCATACGTGGAGCTTTGGTGAGTTACCAAAAGTCTACCAGCAGAAACGTGGTGGCTATGATGTTAAAGCCTTCCCAGCACTGGTGGACACCAAAGACAGCGTAGAGATCAAATTGTTCGAAACAGAGCAAGAGCAGATCACTGCAATGAAATCGGGTCAGCGTCGTTTAATTCTGTTGAACGTGCCATCGCCGATCAAATACTTGCACTCGAATTTACCGAACAAATCTAAGCTCGGTTTGTACTTCAACCCATACGGACAGGTGCTCGATCTTATCGATGACTGTATCGCTTGTGGTATTGATAAGCTGATTGAGCAGAAGGGCGGCATAGTTTGGGAGCCAGAGCAGTTTGAAGCTCTAAAAGAACACGTACGTGCAGAGTTGGATGACACAGTTGTTGAGATTGCTCAACAGGTTGAAACCATCTTAACCACGGCATTCGCCATCAGTAAGAAGCTGAAAGGGCGTGTCGATCTTTCAATGGCATTTGCGCTTTCAGACATTAAAGCTCAAATAGAAGGTTTGATTTTTAAGGGGTTTGCCACAGAATGCGGCTGGAAACGCTTGCCGGATATTCTACGCTATATGAAAGCGATAGAGCGCCGAATGGAAAAACTGCCGATTGACCCGAATAAAGATCGCCTTCATATGATCAAAGTGGACTCAGTAATGAATGATTACAAAGAGCTGCTGAATAAAATTCCAAAAGGGATCGCGGTTCCAGAAAATGTAAAAGAGGTGCGTTGGATGATAGAAGAGCTTCGTGTAAGCTTCTTCGCACAGCAACTCGGTACACCTTACCCAGTATCAGATAAGCGTGTTAAAAACGCGATTGATGCTTGCTAAACGAATAAAGCTAGACGCAATGGCAAGGTTTGGGTATAAACCTTGCTTATTGCATTACTAATTGAACAGTTATTACATACAGGGCGACTTGGTGGCAATTTATTACCACACAAGGCCTGCCAACAGGACGAAAAGGTCGAATATGAAAAAAACGTTATTGGCACTAGCACTGCTAGGTGCATCTTCAACAGCAATGGCTGATTCTTGGGTGTACGGCGGTGTAATGGGTGGTCAAAACTCATTAGGCAATAAAGAAGAGACAGCGATGGGTATCCATGTGGGTACGGGCATCCTGCCTCTTATTGGTGTTGAAGTTGGTTACTGGGACCTAGGTTCTTTCGACAATGTTAAGTACGGTAACCAAACACTGACTAAGCTAGATGCAAGCACGACTTATCTTGCACTTAAACCAAGTATCGATTTTGGTCCTCTTCACGTATACGCGAAGGGTGGTCTTCACTCTTACGAGCTTAAATCTAACGGTTTCAAGCAAGACGAAGTTGATATCATGTACGGTGTAGGCGCAGAATACTTCATCTTTGGCCCACTATCTGTAGGCGCTAGCTACCAAAACTTCAACATGAAAGATGACGACTCAGGCGTTTTCTCTCTAAACGCAACTATCCACCTACTGTAATCAATCAGTAAGGCGATCGTAAATAACGGTCGGATAGTCGTTAAAGAGTTCGTAAGAATTCATAAAAAATGCCAGCTTAATTGCTGGCATTTTTGTATCTGTTAACCGAGTAATCTTGACTGTATTTTCTGACAGTAGACAGTAGACAGTAGACAGTAGCAGCAGAGCGGACAGTTACTTTTTACTGTTTAGAATTTTCTGAATTCTTGGGTTAATCGCTTTGCCGTGTTGGCTTTCGTACTCTTCACGTTTTAAATCGTTTAGGTTCTTTACGGAGTTAGCGGCAAGAAGGAATTGCGGTAATTCAGTTTCTAGCATGCCTTTCTCATCTAAACGTTTTGCTTCCAAATAATACTTCTTAAACAGGCCATCAAGCTTGTTTTCAGCAGTGCGCTTCAAGTCGTACAGCTTGTTTTGGATAAGCCATTTTTCAATGTTGTTAACAGCTGTGCGTGACAACACGCGAATGCGGCTATCAAGCAGCTCTTCTTCTGTTAGTGAATCCTTTAGAATCCAAAGCTCGCCCATTTGTGGCGGCCAACTGTTACCTAGTTGAATACGCTCATGACAATGCATTAGCACGCGATTAAGGCCGTCTGAGTCTACAGAGTGCGCAAACTCAAGAAACTTTCCGCTTGGCTCACTACCGTATTGGTATTCCCACTGAGTTTCATACACGCTCAAGAAAGAACCGAACACATGGATACACCAATCGGTCAGCTCTAACTCAGCGGGATCTTGGTCAACAACAGGCACTTGTTGAGACGAGCCCGTGCTAGCAGCATTGGGTGTCGCTACTTCAGTGCTCTGTGCTTCAATAACTTCAGGTATTACTGAGCCTGTAGAGTCAGGAACAACAGGTGAAGCTGGCTCAGAAGGTTGGCTTTTTGCCTTTTTGAATGAGCTGCTGCCTGAAGCGTTCAGATGGGCTAAGCTTTTGTCTATACCCATTTCCTTGAGCTTGTCCTGCATTTCCTGAATATTGAGAGGTCTTCTGCTGTTGTTGTCTTTCATTTTGCTTCTCGTTAACTAGCCAGTACTGCAGCTTGGATTCAATCCGAGATAGTGGCATTAATTCATTGGCTTTGGCTTTATACCAGAGGACAAATTTCTTCCATACTAAACTATGGTCACCGGTCAAACCGGAGAATTTAAACGCACGTTCTGCCCATGATGGTATCTCTTCTTCGTTGAGATCATGAGTAGAGACGGTGTTGCTGTTCATTGAGCCTCGGCCTTGTGGGCGAGGGGCGTGCTGCATCGGTGCCGGAGCAGGCTGAAACTTGGGTGCAGGTGCAGGTGCAGGTGCAGTAGAGTAGACAGGAATACTGTTGGTCGGCTGAACCTCAACGTGCGCCGTAGCTTGCTCTTGCTCAATGAGCATTTTAAAAACGTGAATCTCTTTTTGATCTCGATAGTCTACTTTCACCTTATCGAGAAAACCTTGGTCGACTAAACACTTAAGGCAGTCGGCTAAACCAAACGTAGAGAGAGCACAAAGTTGACCTGCTGTTTGTAAGCACACATTGGTGTAGCCGAATTCGTCAGCACCGTCTGCAAGCATCAATAAAACGAGCTTTTCTGCTGGGCTAGAAGTATTCACTTGCCAAGCTAAATAAGAATATTTGGCGCTCAATATCGTGTTCTCAAAAAAGGTAAGTCGTTGTCACTATTGTAAGTCACCCCTTACCTAATTTATAGCAACTTAGTAGAAAACGGCATTAGTAAGCCAAATATTAACCATAAGGAGAGGTCTGACCCAAAAAGTGAGCCTGCACTCACTCATTCTCGTGGTCTACGTTGCCGTTTATTCGGCTCGAATAGCTTCCTGTCCTAAACCATATGCTCTGTTTAGATGAAGAAAGCATAATTGGTTTTGTTTCGCCAAACTAAGGTTCTTCTTTTTATACTGCTTGTTGTGATGCGGTGTTAACTATTGATGGTTTTCTTATCTATTCATAAAGTGAATTTAAATTATGAAACACCTTGATATGTTCAATATTTGCGCTATTATGACGATAAGTCAGAAATGACGAAGCGTCACAAAATGGTTAACTACATGGATTTACGATTCGTGTTAATATATTGGATAGGAGCGTTTTTAATACTGGTTAAGCTTAGGTAATGGCTAAGCTCATATACGGACTGATAAATTATGTTTGGCTTTGGTTGTAAAGGCGATAAACAAAGTATCTTTGGTTGCAAAGGCGTGTTGTCTAAAAAGCAGCAGTCTATCGCAGACCGAGAAGTAGAATTGATGTTGTTGGCGAAAGATCTGGTTCGAGAACAAGGCTTCGGAAACCTAACGATGGATAGGCTAACGGCGGCGAGCTCTTATTCTAAAGGTACGATATATAATCACTTTTGCAGCAAAGAAGACGTGGTTTTAGCGTTATGTATTCATTCTTTAAAGACCGAGGCGTTGATGTTTGCTCGTTCTGGAGAGTTTGAAGGCAACACACGTGAAAAGATCGTCGCACTGCACGTTGCTTACCGAATCTATGCTCGCATGGAGCCGGTACTATCAACCTGCGCGATCATGGCGAAAAGCCCGTGGGTACTAGAGAAAGCGTCTAGTGCACGTGTAACCGAGATGAACGAACTGGAAGAGTTGGTGATCGAACAAGCCGATTCAATGGTAAACCGAGCAGTAGAAGCGGGTGACCTAAAGTTCTCTTCTGGTGTGGGTTCAGATGCCATCGTGTTTGCCAACTGGTCAATCGCATTTGGTTCAAATGCTTTGTCACAGAATGCATCAAATAGTCATTGTATTAAGCGGTTACAAGACCCGTATTCAGTATTACACAACGCGAACATGATTCTAGACGGCCTCAACTGGCAGCCCCTTTCTAGCGATTGGGATTACCGTAAAACTTGGCGTCGTGTTGAACAAGAACTGTTCAGTGAAGAGATCGCTTACTTAGAATCTGTAGGTCGATAGCTTCCATTAAGCTCACTCATGTGGGTTTATTAATAACCATTAGTGACGATTCGTCATAAACTTAAGTTTGCCTAGTGTGGTTTTGGTTTTCTTGAGTATATGACTAAGAATTGTGTCTTTTGTCAGCTCCGGCTGGCTTTTTAAGACACAACTATGACGAATCGTCACAAATGGAGACTGTGATGAAACATGACAGCCAGAAGCCCGCTTTCGATCAGCAAAATCGAGATAACCGTAATGTCGATAACGCAAACGATGATCTAAATAACAGTTGGCACTCAATACCGACCAAGCGTTCGTTTATCGTTCTGCTGGTGGTTTTTTCAATCATCATTCTCTCTGCATTAGGGGCAAAGAACCTCTACTTTAGAGGGGACTACAACATCTTCTTCGAAGGCACCAACAAACAGTTGATGGCGTTTGAAGAAATTCAAACCACCTTTGCAAAAACCGACAACCTCGCGATTGTTGTTGCACCTGAAGATGGCAATGTCTTCAGCCCAGAAACCCTTACCCTAATTCAAAACCTCACGGTCGATGCCTGGCAGATCCCGTACTCAAGCCGTGTCGATTCGCTTGCCAATTATCAGCACACCGAAGCGGTTGAAGACGACTTACTGGTCGAAGACCTTCTTTACGAAGAATATGAACACACACCAGAGCGAATCGCCAAAGTAAAACAGATCGCCCTCAACGAACCACTGCTTAAAAATGCATTAGTGTCAGCCTCTGGCGATGTGACCATTGTGAACGTCACCGTGCAACTGCCAGAAGTGGATAAAACCGCGGAAGTGCAAGAAGTGATCGCGGCTATCAATACGATGATCGCCAAGTACCAAGCCGATTACCCGAATGTCGAATTCCATAAAGCGGGCATCATTGCCATGAACAACGCGTTTATGATGTCGGCTCAAGAAGACAGCTCAACGCTCGTGCCGTTAATGCTGTTAGTGGTGTTGGTGTTCCTCACCTTTATGTTGCGCTCGTTCTTTAGTGTGGTGGCCACGCTTATTGTGATCATTTCTTCAATTGTCGCCACTATGGGGTTGTCTGGCTGGGCAGGGATGTTCCTCAGCACCGCAACGGTCAACGTTCCGACCTTAGTGCTAACCCTTGCCGTTGCCGATTGTGTTCACGTGATTGTGACCATGAGACAAGCCATGCAGCGCGGCATGGAGAAAGCACAAGCTATTCAATACAGCATCAAGCTCAATGCGATGCCGATTCTGATTACTTCTGTCACCACCGCGATTGGTTTCTTGATGATGAACATGTCGGATTCTCCAGTATTGCGAGACTTCGGTAACTTGTCGGCACTAGGCGTGCTCATCGCGTGTTTCCTTTCTGTGACCATGCTTCCTGCGCTGTTAAAACTATTGCCAGTCAAGAGCTTGTCAGCAAATCCATTAGCGGCAGATAAAGTGACCTTCATGGATAAACTGGGTGACTTTGTTGTAACCAACCGCAAAGCACTGCTGCCAATTTCTACCTTGGTGATTGTTGGCGCTGCCGCGTTAATTCCATTGAACAGAGTAAATGATGAATCGGTGAAGTATTTCGATACCTCGAGCGAATTCAGACAAGCAGCGGACTTCATGGAACAGACCGTAAGCGGCATGACGACTATCAGCATTGCGGTAAAAACTAACGAATCTCAAGCGATTGCCGACCCTGTGTTTTTGCAAACGATTGGCGACTTTACTGAGTGGCTGCGCGTTCAACCAGAAACCGACCATGTAGCCACGCTATCTGATGTTTACATGCGTTTGAATAAGAACATGCATGGTGACGATGACAGCTACTACCAACTGCCACTTAATCGTGAACTTGCCGCGCAATACCTGCTGCTTTACGAGATGTCTCTGCCTTATGGCTTGGACTTGAATAACCAAATCAATGTCGATAAGTCATCGATCAAAATGGTACTCACGGTCGACAACCTCGGCAGTGTTGAGCTAGTAGAACTTGAAGAGCGCATTTACTTATGGTTTGCAGCTAATGCACCTCAGTATGAAGTAGTCGCGTCGAGCCCATCACTGATGTTTGCTCACATTGGCGAAACCAACATGGCGAGCATGTTATCGACTCTGCCAATCACCTTAGTACTTATCTCTGGCTTAATGATCTTTGCGTTGCGCTCGGTTCGCTTGGGCATTATCAGCCTAGTACCAAACATTGCCCCAGCGATTATCGGCTTTGGTTTATGGGCGCTTATCTCTGGTGAAATCAACCTCGGCTTGTCTGTAGTCGTTACGTTAACACTCGGAATCGTGGTTGATGATGCGGTGCATTTCTTAAGTAAATACCAGCGCGCCAGAATGGAAGGGAAATCAGCAGAAGAAGCGGTTCGATACGCTTTCCACACCGTTGGCCGTGCATTGTGGATCACCACTGTCGTGTTAGTGGCTGGTTTCTCTGTGTTGGCGATGTCGAGCTTCAGGCTCAACTCCGACATGGGCTTGCTCAGCGCGATTGTGATTTTCATTGCGCTAGTAGTCGACTTCATCTTGTTACCAAGCTTGCTGATGATCTTCGACAAACAGACTCACTACTCAGATAAACCTCAGCACGAAACAAAGCCAGAAACCAAGCCACAGCCTAGCCCAACAGCCGAACTGACTACATCGACCAAATAAGGAATCGTCAGCCTGCTGCGGTGGGCTGACTCAAGGAGATATTTATGAAAAGCGTTAAACAATCATTCGTTACCACATTATTTAGCATGAGTTCGTTCACTGTCGGCGTCTTAAGTGTCGGCGTATTAACAATAGGCACATTCGCCGCTTTCCCAGCGTTAGCTGACCCTGCGAAAGGCCTAGAAATTGCCGAACAACGTAAAGCTGTCGATATGGGGTGGGGTGATTCTGTCGCGACCATGGAAATGCTACTTCGCAACAAGCAAGGTGAAAGTAGCTCACGTCTAATGCGGTTGAAATCATTAGAAGTCGATAACGATGGCGACAAAGGCTTAACCATTTTTGATGAGCCTCGCGACGTAAAAGGCACGGCCTTCTTAAACCATTCGCACATCACAAAGTCGGATGACCAGTGGTTGTATTTGCCTGCATTGAAGCGTGTAAAGCGCATCTCTTCACGCAACAAGTCAGGCCCGTTTATGGGCAGTGAATTTGCTTACGAAGATTTGAGTTCGTTTGAGCTAGAAAAGTACACCTTCAACTACATTGAAGACGCGAAATTGGAAGGCGTAGACACCTTTGTTTTAGAGCAAGTTCCGACCGACAAAAACTCTGGCTACACCATGCAGAAAGTATGGCTAGACCAACAATATTACCGCCCAGTTCAAGTGGAATTTTTCGATCGTAAAGGTGCATTGCTGAAAACTCTATCGTTCCAAGACTACAAACAATACCTAAACAAATACTGGCGCGCGCACACCATGTCGATGCAAAACCACCAAACAGGCAAAAGTACGGTATTAACCACGACAGATTTAGCGTTCCAGACCGGTCTTAAAGACAAGGATTTTCAAAAAAACACACTTAAACGTGCAAAGTAAGGCAAGAATATGAAAAGGATTGTGTTAACAGGAACGCAGTTATCTTTAACTTTGGCAGCGACAGTCGGGCTTATGCAGGTGTCGCTGCCTTGTGTGGCGGCAGGCTTTAGCTCTGAGTTCGTAGAACAGATCAGCCCACAGCTCGCAGGGCAAGTTAACCTTGAACACAGGCAGTTCTTTAGTGACGGTTTGCAAGGGCAAGATAAAGGGCAAAGCTCACTGGTGTTGCAACCGGAGTTTTACTGGGAGCAACAAGAGGGTAACGGCAGCTTTACCTTCACGCCGTTTTATCGCCTAGACAGCGAAGACGATGAGCGAACTCATGGCGACGTTCGTGAAGCTCTGTATCTCAATTATTGGGATGATTATGAACTGCGAGCGGGTGTTGGCAAGGTGTTCTGGGGCGTGACGGAATCAGCGCACTTGGTGGATGTGGTCAACCAAACCGATGCCATTGAATCGGTTGATGGCGAATCGAAGTTGGGTCAGCCGATGGTGCACTTTACCTCAATCAAAGACTGGGGAACCATAGACGCCATGTTACTGCCGTATTTTCGTGAACGTACCTTTGCAGGGGAAGACGGACGCTTAAGGCCAACAGTGCCCGTATCGGACGATGCACTTTACGAATCTGCGCGAGAAGAAAAGCACGTCGATGTGGCACTGCGTTATAGCCAAATGTACGGTGATTGGGATGTCGGTTTAAGTTACCTAGGCGGCACCAATCGCGACCCTTATTATCGTGTAGAAGGCAATGAACTCAAGCCATACTACGCACAAATGCAGCACTTCGGGTTGGATGTGCAAGGCATTATCGGTGATTGGTTATGGAAGCTGGAAAGCATTTATCGCGACAGCTACGACAACCACACAGGCGTCGCGACAGGCTTTGAATACACATGGGTTGGGGCGCTTGAATCGTATTGGGACATCGGCTTCATTGCTGAATACCTGTATGACAGCCGAGGTAACAACGCCCAAACAATCGGTCAAAACGATGTGTTCCTTGGTGCACGTTTCGCCTTGAACGATGAAGACGGCACCGAGGTGCTCACAGGCATCACTCAAGACTTAGATAACAGTGATGTTTACAGTGCAAAGCTCGAAGCATCAAGCCGCATCAACAACAACCTCAAATGGCGACTGAACGCTTGGCTGTTTGAGAACGAAACCCCAGAAGACTTGTTGTTCTTTGCACGTAAGGATGACTTTGTTGAGATGGCGTTGGAATATTATTTTTGATATTTCCAAAAAGTTAGTATTTCCAATAGCTAATGTTAGCTTTATGAGGCGTTCTTGTTGGGGGGGAACGTCTCAAATTTAAGATGAACCATATTTAGAATGTTCAACGTCGTCTTTTTATAAAATGGATCAAACAACCGGATAGACCCACAGGTAGAATGGTTATATTTTTCGAGTATCTATAACCTCCGAATATGCATGTGAATCGTGCTGGTGGTATCGGCCCTAAGGGATCTATGAATTTATTTAATTGGGATCAACACTTTGAAACAGGTATTGGTGTTGTCGATGAACAACATCAATACCTTGTTGGTTTTATCAACCACTACGGAAATCTTTTGTCAGAGAATAATATCTCTATAGACGACATTAACATCGCTTTACTCGATCTCACGCGCTATGCAGAATTTCACTTTAAAGAAGAAGAATCTTTGATGAGAGATTGTGGTGTGTATGAGTTACACATTGAAGAACACATCAAAGTGCATCGTGTATTTATGCAAGATATCTACAGTATGCAAGCTTTCATCTTGGAAGAAGATCAGTCGTCAGCACGGCGGTTATTGGACTTCCTCATCCATTGGCTTGCTTATCATATCCTTGGCATCGACCAAAACATGGCGCGACAAATGGTCGCCATAGAAGAAGGCGCCACACCTCTACAAGCCTTTGAAGCAGAAGAAAAGCAGCAAGACTCATCGACGGTCCCGTTGCTGACTGCGCTTAACAGCCTGTTTGAACAAGTATCTGAACGGCACAAACAGTTGTTACGCTTCAACCAGTTACTCGAAGACAAAGTCGAGGAACGGACGGCAGAATTGAAACGAGCGAGTAAGAAACTTGAAGAACTGTCGTTAACAGACTCACTCACTAATTTACCTAACCGCCGTAGTGCCTTTAAACAGTTAGCGCTACATTGGCAAGACTCGAAAGAGCTTGGTATGCCTATAGTGTGCATTATGATTGATGCCGACAACTTCAAGCGCATTAATGACACCAGTGGTCATGATGCAGGGGACTTGGTGTTACAAACCCTCGCGCGTGAACTGAAAAACACGTTCCGTACTGATGATATTGTTTGCCGGTTAGGGGGCGATGAGTTCTTGGTTATTTGCCCTAACACCGACCTAAAAGGAGGTATACACATCGCGGAAACGGCTCGACAGAAAGTGTCTGAACTAGAGGTTGAAACCAGTAATCAAGTTTGGATTGGCAGTATTAGTGTCGGTGTGGCCGAAATAACCCAAGAATTCGGCTCAATGAACGAGTTGATTAAAGCCGCCGATGAGTCCGTCTATTTAGCAAAAAACGCAGGCAAAAACAGCGTTTGTTCGATTCAGGTTTAGAGCTGGTTTGCGTTGAGTTGAGAGCTCTACTCACTTAAAACCTAGAACCTAGAACCTAGAACCTAGAACCATAGCTCTCGTCAGTTTTAGCGCTCAAGACACTTCAAATCGAGAGTACTTTTCACTTCAGTTTTTAAGCGCTATTCGCTTCCAAATTAAGGAGTGGAACCTGTAATTGTTCCACTTCTTCCTACTCCTCATTAATATCCTGTTAAATTTGCCGTGTTTTTAGTCAATAACTTGCTCTTTTAGCGATTCAATTTGGCATTGGATGCGTGTTTGATTACTATGTGTAGCTATCTAAAAAAACTAATCATCCGATACGGACACTACCAACTGGTAGATGAGGAAATGATGCAACATCTAGAAGAGATCATTGCTAATGCAACGACTGCTATTGATACAGCAGATTCGTTAGTCGCACTTGATGAAGTGCGAGTTCAGTATTTAGGTAAGAAGGGTGAACTAACTCTTCAACTACAAAGCCTAGGTAAACTTCCACCTGAAGAGCGTCGCACTGCTGGTCAAGAGATCAACAAAGCGAAAGGTGCTGTTCAACAAGCGATCGCAGCTCGCAAAGACGCACTACAACGTGCAGAGCTTGAAGCGAAACTAGCTGAAGAAACTATCGATGTGAGCCTACCAGGTCGTCGCATTGAGAACGGTGGTCTTCACCCAGTGACTCGCACAGTTGAGCGTATCGAACAGTTCTTTGGTGAGCTTGGCTTTAGCACTGAGTCTGGCCCTGAGATCGAAGATGCATTCCACAACTTTGATGCACTAAACATCGCAGACGATCACCCAGCTCGTACTGATCACGATACTTTCTTCTTCAACCCTGATCTAATGCTACGTACGCACACTTCTGGTGTTCAAATCCGTACGATGGAAAACGGCAAACCGCCTTTCCGCTTCATTGCTCCAGGTCGTGTTTACCGTAACGACTACGATCAAACTCACACGCCAATGTTCCACCAAGTGGAAGGTATGTTAGTTGATGAGAACGTAAACTTCGCACAACTTAAAGGCATTCTTAACGATTTCCTTTGTAACTTCTTTGAAGAAGAAGTTGAAGTGCGTTTCCGTCCTTCATTCTTCCCGTTCACAGAGCCTTCAGCTGAAGTTGACGTGAAACGTAAAGATGGCAAATGGCTAGAAGTTCTAGGCTGTGGCATGGTTCACCCTAACGTACTTCGCTCTGTTGGCATCGACCCTGAGAAATACTCTGGTTTTGCATTCGGTATGGGTGTAGAGCGTCTAACGATGCTTCGTTACGGCGTAAATGACCTTCGTGCGTTCTTCGAGAACGACCTTCGTTTCCTTAAACAATTCAAGTAATCCGGGGCAGTCAAAACTATGAAATTCAGTGAATCTTGGCTACGCGAGTGGGTTAAACCTGCAATTAACAGCGAAGAGCTAGCTCACCAAATCACTATGGCTGGTTTGGAAGTTGACGATGTAGAACCTGTTGCTGGTGAATTCACCGGCGTTAAAGTAGGTAAAGTGGTTGAGTGCGGTCAGCACCCAGACGCAGACAAACTACAAGTTACAAAAATTGATATCGGCGAAGAAGAGCTGCTAGATATCGTTTGTGGTGCATCTAACTGTCGTCTTGGCCTAACTGTAGCAGTAGCAACAGTTGGCGCAGTACTTCCTGGTGACTTCAAAATCAAGAAAGCAAAACTACGTGGCGTTCCATCGCACGGCATGCTTTGTTCTTTCTCTGAGCTAGGTATCGACGTAGAGTCTGACGGCATCCTTGAGCTGCCAGAAGGCACAACGCTAGGTATGGACGTACGTGAGCTTCTTGAGCTTAACGACGTAACTATCGACGTAGACCTAACAGCAAACCGCGCAGACTGCTTCAGCATCCGTGGCCTTGCTCGTGAAGTTGGCGTACTAAACCGCGCAGACGTTACAGAGCCAACAGTTGAAGCTGTTGCAACAAGCATTGAAGACACAGTATCTGTTGAAATCAAAGCAACAGACGCTTGTCCACGTTACCTTGGCCGTGTGGTTAAGAACGTAAACGTGAAAGCGGAATCGCCAATCTGGATGCAAGAAAAACTGCGTCGTTGTGGTATCCGTTCAATCGACCCAGTTGTAGACATCACAAACTACGTGATGCTAGAGCAAGGCCAACCAATGCACGCATTTGATCTAGCTAAGATCGAAGGCGGTATCGTGGTTCGTCTAGCAGAGCAGGGCGAAAAGCTAACACTTCTAGATGGCAACGAAGCTGAACTAAACAGCAACACACTTGTTATCGCTGACCAAAACAAAGCACTAGCAATCGCTGGTATCTTTGGCGGTCAAGATTCAGGTGTTACGACTGAAACAACAGACGTACTTCTTGAAGCTGCATTCTTCGCACCGGATCACATCCGTGGTCGCGCACGTGCTTACGGCCTACACACAGATTCTTCTCTACGTTTTGAACGTGGTGTTGATTCAACTCTACAAGCAGCAGCAATGGAGCGTGCAACACAGCTTCTAGTTGAAATTTGTGGTGGTGAAGTTGCGCCAGTAAACGGCAGCGAATCTGAAGCTGATCTTCCTAAAGCAAACGTAGTTGCTCTACGTCGCGCTAAACTAGACAGCCTACTAGGTCACGAAATCCCATCTACAGACGTAGTGGAAATTCTTACTCGCCTAGGTTGTGAAGTTGAAAGCACTGATGCAGGTTGGACGGCAACGTCTCCATCTTGGCGTTTTGATATCGCAATCGAGCAAGACCTAATTGAAGAAGTAGGTCGTATCTACGGTTACGATAACATTCCAAACCAAGCGCCTAAAGCGGCACTTAAAATGAATGACCACAAAGAAGCCAACCAACCGCTTAAGCGCGTTCGTGACCTTCTTGTTGACCGTGGCTACCACGAAGCAATCACATACAGCTTCGTAGAACCAGAACAGCAAAAGCTTGTTGTACCTGGTGTTGAGCCGCTAATCCTGCCATTCCCAATCTCTGCGGACATGTCAGCAATGCGTCTTGGCCTAATCCAAGGTCTACTAAACACAGTTGTTCACAACCAGAAGCGTCAACAGTCTCGCGTTCGTCTATTCGAATCAGGCCTACGTTTCATCCCTGAAGCAACAGCTGAAAACGGCATGCGCCAAGAAATGATGCTTGCGGGCGTTATCTCTGGTACTCGTGGCGAAGAGCACTGGGACATGGCAACTAACACTGTAGATTTCTTCGATCTTAAAGGTGACCTAGAAGCAGTTCTTGAGCTTTCTGCAAACGAAATCGCATACAGCTTCAAAGCTCTTTCTTCTGAAGCAAAAGAGCGCAACCCAGCACTTCACCCAGGTCAATCGGCTACGATTATGGCTAACGGCAAAGAAGTGGGTATCATTGGTACTGTTCACCCAGAACTAGAGCGTAAATTCGGTCTTAACGGCCGTACTATCGTATTCGAAATCGAATGGGCAGCTATCAACACTCGTGTGCTTCCAGAAGCAGTAGCCGTATCTAAGTTCCCTGCAAACCGTCGTGATATCGCCGTTGTTGTTGACGAAGCAGTTGCTTCTGGCGACATCGTAGAAGCGTGTATCGCTGCTGGTGGCGAATTCCTAACAGGCGCTAAACTGTTCGACGTATACGTTGGTCAAGGCGTTGAAGAAGGTAAGAAGAGCCTAGCAATCGCACTTAGCCTACAGTCTGTAGAGCGCACACTAGAAGATGCAGACATCGCTGGTTCAGTAGATGCTATCGTAGCTTCAATCTCAGAAAAATTCGGCGCAGCACTTCGCGACTAATCTCTTCTGATAGATAGAAAACCAAAGGCCTCGCAATTGCGAGGCCTTTTTGTTTAGATGATGCCAATCGCTTGTGTAAAGGAATTAGTAATATGTCAAACTCTGTAGTTGCATTGTGTTGTTGTCTATAGTTTTGAATTTGTATGTGACGAAGTCTCAATTCTTAAAGCCAATATTTGACGAAAATTCATTAACTTATGTATTGTGATGGATATATACTCATTGCATAGTTGAGATAGGATATTGGACACATTAGAAGCAGCTCTCGGTATTGAAAAAGCAATATGTTCTCTTTCATTTGATACTAATGAAGATACTTTAAAAGTAGCAAGATTAGAGGTTAGAGGGCTTTTACAGAAGTATGCTGATGTTGAAGAAGATAAATCTTTAACACTGATGGAGTCCATAAAAGTGATTTCGGATTTCGGGACTAAGAAAAAGCTTCGCAATATTTCTCTACTGGTTTTAAGACTGAGCGCCGTCCCTAACTTTTTTCCAAAACAAACCACTAGTAGTGGTGTAGACGCTAAGATAATAGCGCTTTTAGAACCGAAACTACCTGATTTTTATAAGCGATTCGATATTAACGTAAAATCTCAAACCTATGAGAAGTTAGATAAGCTTTACGAAGTTCATGATTTTTGTCTTTCTAAACTGAATTGTTTAACGGAAGTCCCTGCAAAAATTGAAAGTATTACTGCTGAAAAACAAATGATCTTAAAATCAGTCGGAGATAAAACACTTAACGCGTATCTATCACCTTATGAGTTTCAAAAAATCCGTAGTTCCATTGAAGTTATCATTACTCAAGTTGTTGATTTATCAAAGTCGATTGACTCAACTTTTACACGAAGAGTTAAAGAACTTTCTGATTTATTGGATGATGAATTGAGTTTTTGTAAGGAAAATATTTCTTTCATTACAAATGATTTTTATCGCCCCTTCTTGGAAAAAGTAAAGACTGTAATAGAGAACGAAGCGGTTCGTTCTAAAGAGCGATTTAAATGTGAAATTATAAGTCGCAATGGAATTAGTTTCGATCTTGAAAAGAAATATCCCCTTCATAGAGAAAATGAAGATGTGAAAATATTTTTAGCACTAAAAAATACTGGTCCAGGTATTGCTGAAAAAGTTACTTCATATATTTCAGAAAAAAATGATAGTGTTTTATTGTATACAGAGGATGTTGACCTTGGGAGTGTTCCCCCCGGTGATTTTGTATTACCTATCTCATTTAATGTAGTTAATCCTATTTCATCCGTGACATTAGAAATAGTAATATCGTGGGAGCAGATTGGAGCGACTGAAGACAATTTTATATCCTTGGCTGTAACAATTAATGCTCAGTCTTCTTCTATTGATTGGGATTCTATCAAATACAAAAACCCGTATAGTTTAGATATAGCAATAGGTGAGGATTTTTACGGTCGAAAAGATAAGCTAGACAGGCTTGTCTCTAGAGCTCAGATGAAAAACATGCAATCCAGTTATATTACAGGACAACGAAGAGTTGGGAAGAGTTCCTTGGCGAAAGCTGTCGAAGATCTTGTTACCGATAATATACCTGACTGTTACGTCCTCAATATTGAGTGTGGAGATTTTAAACACCCGGATGCAATAACCACAGTAAATGCATTAGGCGAAAATATAGGTTACTTTCTTTTAGAACATTTACCTCAAAATTTCAATCCAACCTTAAGCCCAATGAATGGTTCTCTTGCGTCTCTATCTCGAGTAATTATGTCATTGGAAAAATTTGAACCAAATAAGAAGTTTCTTATAATAATTGATGAATTTGACGAAATTAATCAGGAGCTTTATCGGTACAGTGAAATAGCGGAAACATTCTTCCTCAATATTCGTTCTTTAAGTGGTAAAAGAAATATAGGGTTTTGTCTAATAGGGGCGGAGAGGATGTCATTTGTGATGTCCTCTCAAGGGGAAAAGTTGAACAAATTTTCAAGAGAGAGCCTTAACACTTTTAAACAAGATGAAGAATGGCAAGATTATGAAGATCTTATTAAATCCAATCTTAAAGAAGTTATAATCTGGCATGATAACGCTATTCGAGCCGTACATAACATTACTAATGGTCACCCTTACTTCACTAAGCAAATATGCTCAACCATATTTGATAATGCCGTAGTTTCACGAGATTCTGAAATATCTGTGGAAGAAGTAGAAAGGTGTGTTACGAGACTTGTGGCAGAGTTAGATGTAAATGCTTTTCAACATTTTTGGAGAGACGGAATTCAGGGTGATTTAGATGAAGTTGAAATCATTACGTTGAAAAGGTGTAGGGTCTTAGTTGGTTATGCTCGTGCTAAAAGACTATCGCATGACACTACTGTTGAAAACATTAAAAGTCATGTTCATTCTAATCAAATAACAGAAGCAGATTTGTTGCCAATTCTTACTGATTTTTGTAGAAGGGGAATTATGCAAGAATCTGATAACAGTTTTGAAATTGTTATTCCTCTATTTGAAGTTTGGCTTATTAACCAGGGTTTCAACCTATTGATTGCAGACCAATTGGGTGACGAATTAGCTGAAAAACGTCAAATTGAAGAAGACTTAGCGTACATTAGTGATAAAGAGATTGAAGAATTACTAGATTGCTGGCCGAGCTATCGAGGTGTAGAGATTGTAACGAACGACATACGGAATTGGGTTTCTCAAATTCCAAGTCATATACAACAACGACTATTGTTCAATTTGCTAAAGAATATTCGTTTTTATGGTGATAGTGATGTTAGATCTTTACTTAAGTCATTACATGATAAGGTTAGACGAAGTTTGCCTGTAAATGTTCAACGCTCAAAAGCTCAAAGACGTAAGGACACCTGGATCACCTATGTAGATGGTCCGGGGAAAAGTGGTTCACAATTTGCTTCTCAATATGCAGAAGAGAACTTAATTAGTACTACTTGCGTAAAGGAAATCGCGGAACTCGATAATATAGTTCAACGAAAAGAAGGTATTCCTCCTGAAATTAAAGCGATCATAATAATTGATGATTTTATCGGTAGCGGTAATACATTATCGACTAGTGTTATGGGATTTTATCAAAGGAACGGTTCTTTTATTCGAGACAATAAAGTAAATGTTGTTATTGGTGTGTTGTGTGGCACACCAGAAGGAGAAGAGCGTGTTAGAGAAACCCTGTCTACTATAGATGAGAATAGTGATTTGGTAGTTTGTGAGACCTTAGAAAGGAAACACTTTGCGTTCGGGGACAGTAATGGAATTTGGGAAGACGTTGACGAACTACATTCTGCAAAAGAACTATGTCAGAGATTAGGCGTTTTTGTTGATAAGAGCAGACCGCTTGGTTACAACGATCAAGGTCTTTTAGTCGTTTTCTCTAGGAACTGCCCTAATAATACGCTGCCTATACTGCACTCTATTGGGCGTGGAGAAAACCGTTGGAAACCTTTGTTCGAGCGTATAAAGCATTAATGGGAATATGACCCTATATTTATTTGGGCTTGATTTCTTTACGAATTTAATGAGTGTGATTAGAGAATAGTAACTTTATTAATTGACTGAGTATTTCCCCATAAACCTTAGATGTATTGTCCTTAAAATTCAGTTAATACATCTTGACCTGTTTGCAGCTTCACACTTTATAGTGGCTATATTGATTGAGAGGGGCGCTTTCTGTGTCCCTCCAAAGTAAGTAGAGAGACACTATGAAACGTTTAGTTTTAAACATCACATTCTTGGTATTCATGGCGCTTGGTAGCTTTAATGCCATGGCTCATGATTCAACGGTTAAGTACGGTATTGCGATATCTCACGATGGTGAGCAAATTGCGTATGGCAAAAGTGGCAGTGGGGAAACGGCGCTGATCTTCATTCACGGTTGGAGCTTAGACAGCAGGCTTTGGCAAAACCAAGTGAGCGAGTTTTCAAAGCAGTACCAAGTGATCACCATGGACTTAGCAGGGCACGGTAACTCATCGTTTAATCGTGAAGAGTACACCATGGTTGCATTCGCTGTAGACATCAAAGCCGTAATCGACAAAGAGCAACTCGAATCCGTCATCTTAGTTGGGCATTCAATGGCAGGTGGTGTGATTGCAGAGGCCGCTAAACTGATGCCGAAAAGAGTGAGGGGCATTATTGGTGTCGACACATCGCAAAATGTTGCACTAACGGTTTCACAAAGTGACCTAGATACAATGACCAAACCGTTTGAAGCAGACTTCCAAGCGGGTATTACTATGTTCGTAAAAGACTCGTTACCAAAAGGCGTAGACGCGGATTTACTTTACTGGGTAACGCAAGACATGGCCTCTGCACCGCCAGCTATCGCGATAAACCAGTTCCGCCATTATCTAGGTCAATACGTGACAGGTGAAGCTCACCGCGTGTATGAGAACGTGAATGTGCCAGTAATATTGGTTAACGCTCGCCTATGGCCAACGGATTCAGAAGCAAACAAGAAACACATCAAGGATTACAGCATTTACTACATTGAAGACTCAGGCCATTTCCCAATGCTAGAGCAACCTGAGCAGTTCAACACAACGTTGATGAAAGCGGTGGAGTCAGTGAAGTAGGGCAGTTGTAGTTGTTAAAATATGGATGTAATCATTCTATAGATAAAACTAAGGCCTCGCGATTGCGAGGCCTTTTTGTTAGTTGGAGCTTTTGCTAGCTACATTCATTTCAATTTGCGAGTAATGATCGCATCGTTCATTCGTTTATGGTCCTTAAACGACGGCCTCATAGTTATATAAATGCTCTATCAACCACCTCTAGATACGTTATTAGCGCTGCTGTTGTTAGTAAGGGCTGACCGAATCTAGTGGTGCTTTTTACTGATAATAATTTTAACTATGTGTCTAGGACGTCCTGCTATGGCTAAGAAAATAATATTCATTCATGGTCGCGCTCAAAAGCCCGATAAAGATTCCCTTCAATCACTTTGGTACGAGGCTATAGAACATGGCTTGCAGCGAGATTGTGGAGGCTCAAGTTCATTACAAGCTTTTAAAGATGTCGATAAACGGTTTGTCTATTACGGTGAACTATCAAACACATTGTTAGAGAAACCAACGGAAGACCCTGCAAGTCGACAGCAAGCGCTGTCTGAACTCAAAAAGTACAACACAAGCCAGTTCAATAAAACAACGTATAACAAGGTATCTAAAATTGGTTTTCTAAAAGAGGCGTTAGCAGATACTTTTTCATCGCTATTTGGAACGCTAGGTGTGGCTGATACACTCATAACGAAGGTCGCGCCGGATATGACACATTATTGGAATGAAGATACCTATTTTGGTAGCGATGTCAGGTATAGGCTAATGGTTGAACTGAAGGAAACGCTTGATAATCAGGATGATGTGATGATTGTATCGCACAGTCTCGGGTCGATGATCAGTTATGACGTGTTATGGAAATTGTCTCATTACGGAGAGTATAGACACGACTATGGAGCAGACAAAAAGATCAACTTATTGCTTACGCTCGGGTCACCGTTAGGAGATGAAAACGTAAAAGATAGGCTAAAAGGGAGCCGCTTGAAAGATGAGAAGAAGTATCCGTTAAACATTCAGCAATGGATAAACATATCGGCAGAAGATGATTTTATCTCTCATGACAGCAAAATTAGAAATGACTTTAAAGATATGCTCAAGCTGGATCTGATACCCGGCGGAATGAAAGACATCCACCCAGTTTATAACCTCAATATTCGCAACGGAAAGAGTAATCCGCACGCTTCCATCGGTTATCTAATCAACCCTAAATTCATCAAAGTTCTGGATGAATGGCTCTCGAGTTGATTTGGTTTTACCATCGTAAATTGCTAGCTGCTCGTTCGTTGGAACGCAGATAAAACAAGGCCTCGCGTGTGCGAGGCCTTTTTAGACTCGTTCAACACAACACTGATCAAAGTGATTAAGAATTTTTGTATTCGCAATAGTTAAGCTTTTTTGAAAGCGACTCTAGGCTAAGTTTTGCCAATGTGTCTTTAAAAGGCGAATTATGTAAGGCAGTAGTGAGGATGTCGCGCTCTTCTGCTGAAAGTAAATTCGCATGCCTGAATAAGACGTAATCTAATGAGACATGCAGGTACAATGTTGAGAAGTCAGGTTCAAGCAAATCATCATTGTTATTCAACTGCCCGATAAGCGCTTTAACGCACCTTTGAATACCTTCCTTTCCCCTAATCGTTAGCACGTTTTGCTCAGCTTCGAAGCGGCTCATTGCAGCGCAGCGAAATGCCACTTCCATCAGCGTTTTACTCAGTCCCAATAACGACATGCGTTGAGTGTCGCTAGCCTTGGTCGCTGCTAGTTTTTCAGTTGGGTAAGCTTGCATGAGAAACTCGCAGATCGTTAAGCTCTCGGTGAGTGCAACCTCATCACTGGTTTCTAGAACCGGAATGGTACTGAATGGATTGATTGTGACCAATGTGTTGGGTGTTTGCCACGGGTCGATCCATTCAAGAACCATTGGAGCATCACACAGATAGGCCGTGGCTAACACTGCTCTGGAGAATGGAGAGGTGTCGTTTAAATACAGTTTCATGAGCGATTCCTTTGCTAAGAATTTACTTGAGCAGTGTTTAAAGTCTGTTGTTTGGTTGATGTAAACGCAATGCAGAGTACCGACAAAATGAGTGCACTCGCGCTGATCATAAATAAGAGGTCATAACTGGTGAGCTGCGGGGCGTAATGAGCCATAACAAAGCCGACTATTCCTTGCGATATCGCAAAAGCCATTGTCATTGCTCCCCAAGATTTCGTATGGAGCTGAGTCCCAACGATCTCTAAGGTGTAGGTTGATACCAGTGTTACGGTGCCAGGCGTAAACATACCGACCAACAGAGATGAAGCAAAAAGTGCTACTTCGTTGGTGCTTAATAGCGGAAGAGCAACCCCCACAGCTTTACAAATAAACGCAGCTAATAGTGCTTTTTTAAGTCCAAATTTATCCCCTAGTATACCGGTTACTATTGGCCCAATTGCTGCCCCTATGCCAAAGACAGCCCAATAAAAACCACCACTCGCAAAACTCATTTCTAGCTCTCGAACAATATAATCGACCCAAAAGAGAGTGTGGGGTAAATAACCGATGGCGCTAAAGGTGTAGGCTAAAAGTACGCAGCTAATACTGATGCGCTCATTCTTAGATAAGGCATTAAACGTCGATGGGCTTTTATCGCAATGGTTTGGCTTAACCTCAAGAGACCATGTGTTCCACGTCAGGACGGTTGCGAGGAAAGCGATTGCACCCATACCTAACCATGCACTTTCAACACTTTGGTAGATAAGTAAAGGTATGATGGTTCCTGAAATCATGGCGCCGAGACCAATGCCTGAAAATACGACGCCACTGATTCTTGCTTTCATTTCTTGAGGGTGAAGGCTGGTGATCACGGGTGGTGCGAGTACCATAAGTACGGCTCCCGATACACCCGCAATGGTTCTAAGCGTTAAAAACCATTCAAAGGGGGCAGACTTTAAAGCACAACCAAGATAACTAAAGCTACTTAACAACAGAGAGGCGCGTATGAGTGTGCCTGTTGAATAATATCTCTGTAAAAAGCTCGATGCAGGAGCTCCGAATATATAGCCAATCAGTGTTGCAGCGCCGAGTATGGAAGCATCTTCGCTTGAGAACCACCCACTTTGAATGAGCACAGGCATTAATGCTATATAAGCAAAGCGACCAATGCCGTTCCCAACTAATGTTGCTGCGAGTCCTGCGAAGGTGTTGCGGTTTAAGAGTTTTACGTGCTGCATGTCACGTACCTTTGTTTTTTCTTTTAACATTACGCTAACATTTAAACTTGAACTATCTAAGCTGAGTTTTTGCTCTAATGTTTAAGGTTTGATGACAACTTACATTTTTTGTAAGTGTCAGATTGGTCATTTACATCTCTAATCTCTAGCTGGTATAGGTAAAAGCTAATGGGAGAGGGGGAGTAACTGAATATCGATCGTTACAACTATAGCTATATGTTCAATGGCAAAGAATGCTCTCCCCCTCGATCGTTAATCTAAAGAGATCATTTAAAGTTTATTTGAGAGGCTTTGATGCTAGATCCGCTCACACAACGTTGATGAAAGCGTTGAAGTCAGTGCGGTAGGGCGTTGCAGTTGATAAAGAATAGCTGTAACCGTTCGATAGATAAAACTAAGGCCTCGCGTGCACGAGGCCTTTTTGTGTTCCGAACAAAACTAAATATTAATCGAGCCTAGCGAAAACTTGGAATAATCGCTGGTATCCCCGGTAGAAGACCAACCAACGCCATCACACCAGTTAGCACAATAAACATAGCTCCAGGCAACACCCAACGGCTCATTTTACTAAGCTCACTACTACGTTCTTTACAACCGACTAAGCCTAAGTTATCTAACAGCATGGTGAGAGCCCAGCCAAATGCAGGGTTAACGAGCGCTGAAGAAAATACAACAATCGCTGCCGATTGGGTGGTTTTCCCTTCACGCGTCATTTCCATTCCAGCTTCTAGCAATGGCACAAATACTCCAACAATCAGCGCGACACAAAGTACCGGCTGCCAGATAGCTAAATCCATCGGGTATCCCCAAACTGCGGCGATGATACAGAACAGAGCTGTGAGCAAAGCGCCAGCAGGAATAGGGCGTTTAGCAATTGCCGCCGGTACGATATAAGTACCCCATGAAGACGTAAAGTTAGTACCACCGAGCAGAGAACCGAACGTTTGACGAATTGACGCTGTGGTCATGGTGTCGTCAATGTTCATGTGTACTTTCTCGGTACGTTCTGGATAGCTGATCTTTTGGAATACTTGATGCCCTAAGAAATCTGGCGACCACATCGCCACGGCTAGAATCGCAAACGGCAATACCACCATGAAGTGCTCAATCGTAGGTAAGCCTAGCATCCAGCCTGTGTCTTCTCCCCACCAATACATAGGGTTCATGTTAGGTAAGCCAGGCTCAGTTTGGAAAGAGAACGGGGCACCCATGGCAAATGCAATCGTACCACCCAGCAAGCAGCTAAGAGGTACGGCTAACCAGCGTTTACGGAAATGCTCCAATAACGCGTATAAAATGATGGTGCAGAAGATCACGACAAAAGCAATGTGGCTCATGCCAATTCCCTCAGCCCAAGTGAACAGTTTTTTAACCTGAGAAGCGGTGCCAACAAAGCCAAGGTAGAGCAGTAAACCGCCACACACGCCTTTACTTGTGAGGTTTGCCAACATGCTGCCACCTTTACTGATGGCTAAGAGCAAGCCAAAAGCTCCAATCAGCAATCCGAAGGCCATAGGGTGCCCGCCTGCTGCAACCACTATTGGAATTAAAGGAATGAGTGGGCCGTGTGTACCTGCAAGGTTTGCGGTCGGCAATAGAAAGCCAGAGAAAAGAATGATGAAAACAGAGGCGATGAGTAGTTCATAACGAACGTTTTCTAAAATAAAGCCTTCATTTAACCCTAGCGCCCCGGCAAAGGTGGCTGCAATGGCGCCCACCATAACAATCTTACCAATGGTGGCCGCCATCGCTGGGATGGTGTCTTCTATCTCGAATCGATAATCTTTAAACGGCAAATTAGGACGCCAGCGTTTAGGCGCCATGATTTGTAATTCGTGTTCTAAATACTGTTCTCGGGAATCAAATTCCGAGCTTGGCTTGTGTTGTTGTTCATAAGTGAGTTCGTCCTCATTGGTTTGAGGCTTATCTGCTCGTATATGTCCCGACTCTAAAGTGCTGCTCATTTTGATTCCTTTCGTTCACACTCTAAGGCGTGTTATTCCAACAAACGTTATTGACTCACGCAGAAGCGCAAACAATGCGTCAACTTATAATTAAAAACTCATTAACATTTAGTCGTTAGTACCTTATACCAAACCCAAAAAAACAAATAGTCTCAGTCAGTTAGACATTAGTCGTAGAGTGCAGGGCTAGAGTGAGAGACTGTAAATATCATGGGCCAGTTTATTTATAGGCGATGAATTTACGGGTAATAAACGAATATCTAACAAGAAATGCTCGGCGTTAAAGCATCAGGTAACGTCCATCGACGAGTGCTTTCTGGGGTAACGTTTTTGGTTGAAAACTATTGATAATAATTCTCATTACGTTACCTTGTGAACTCAAACACACTCATTGTTGCGGAGACCAACATGGAACACTCGGATATTACTCAACTGCTTATTCCAAAGAGCGATTGGGCATCGCCTGATCTCTTTCTCTATGAAGGGGAAGACAAACTTCATTTGAGCTTAGAAGGCGCTATTCAATACAGTGGATTGAACAGCATTGGTGGCGTGGTTCTGGGCTTTAGGATGATCCAACATGCGGTGCAGCTCGCTGCGGGTGAGCAGTCTTTGCAGCGTGATGGCATCAGTGTTTATACCGCGTTCCCTGGACGTGGTGCTCAAGATGCTTTTGAGTACACATGCCGCGCACTGCGTGATAGGCGCTATTGCTGTGATACCACATTGCACCACCCGGCAGCGCAAACCGGACAACGTGGTCAGTTCTTGTTTACGCTTCGCTTGAATGAACAATCTATGGTGATGACGCCAGCAGACGGACTTCCAAGAAAAAGCTATTTTGAGGCCGACCGACACGCACAAGACGGCCGAGAAGCAGCATTGAGATGGCGCGATGAGAAGATCAACTTCGCCAATACGCTCTTGAGCATGTCGCCAGAAGAGTGCTTACGCGTGTTGTAACTCTTTGTTCTCACATGCAGAATGAGCTCAAAAACACAATGAATAACAAGAGGTCGCTCGCTTTCCAGTGGGCGACCTTTTGTTATATCAAGCGCTCGCGGAAACCAGATTCCTAGTCGCGCTTAGGCTTGCTGGAATGACTCACTTTTAGTTTAGCGCGGTAGTCTAAAGTCTATGAGTTTCAGCAATCAACTTAAGCTGCACGACCTCAATCCGCGACACATTTAGGCACGCAGGCGGGAACGTTTTCAAAGCTTTACACAGCTTACGGTTACACGAAGTGGTATTATTTTGATGAAAGAACTAAAGAACTAAAACGCTAATGAATTAAAGGATGAGTACGATGGCAAAAACGATCTCGTTGGTACTGGGTAGTGGTGGCGCAAGAGGCTTGGTTCACGTTGGAATAATCCGTTGGCTCATTGAGCATGGCTATCAGATAAAATCTATCTCTGGCTGTTCAATTGGTGCACTTATCGGTGGTGTCTACGCTGCGGGTAAGTTGGATGAATTTGAAGAGTGGGTCACCAGTATCGACCAATCGGATATGGCGATGATGTTGGACTTTTCATGGCAATCGAGTGGTATCTTCAAAGGGGACAAGATCATCGACACACTGCGTGGATTGATCGGCGAGATTTCAATTGAAGATCTGCCTATCCCTTATACCGCAGTTGCCGCCAATGTCGCTGATGAAAAAGAGGTTTGGCTGCAATCAGGCTCTCTGTTTGATGCCATTCGCGCTTCTATCTCTTTGCCATTGTTCTTCACACCTCATGTCATTAACGGCGAAGTGCTGATTGATGGCGGTGTACTCAATCCTGTACCTATTGCGCCTACCTTTGGTGATAAGACAGAGTTTACACTGGCCGTGAACTTAGGCGGCGAACCTGAAACGCTTCAGCAGGAAGTGACACCGGTTTCCCCACCAACAAAAGAGAGCAATCTGCATGAGAAGGTTGTTCACTTTATCGATAATCTCGGTAGCAGTGTAAAAAGTAAAATGAGCTTCAATTTTGCTGCCTACGACATTGCCAACCAAGCGTTTGATGCGATGCAATCTACCATTGCTCGCCAAAAATTGGCCGCTTACCCCGCTGATATTACGCTTGAGATCCCACGTAATGCCTGTGGCACTTTAGAGTTTGATCGTTCACAAGAGATGATAGATAGAGGGTACCATTTGGCCCTGGCTAAACTGGGTAACCGACTTTAATGTATTTGCTGCTGAATGAGAGTATTTATGGAAACTGAACTAAAAGATTTTGAACTCCATGAGCTTATGGCAACAAAATATGTCATCGTGCTTACCAGCATAGAAGAGCAGGCCGTATCTTGGCTGATAGGGTGCTATCAAGAGAACTTTAGGACGTTGTCTCCTTTAAAACCGACAGGCTCGCAATCGTAGAATTTAGAAATGTGCAGCGGTGCAAAGTGGTCATTCAATGCTTTGAGAGATTCTGTGACGTGATGTTCGCGGTTAATGTTGCTGCCCATGCTGACGTAGACGTTGGCCATAGTTTTCCTTCCTTTTAAGGATCCATACGTCCAACTCGCGAGGAAGATCAGCTATGTATCCTCTTAGAGGCAGGAGGATAAAAGAAAATATGGTTCTGCCGCAAATCGCGTCTGATAGTGATAGAATCCCCGCATCAGAATTATCGAGAATCTAGGTATTTATAAACTATGTTTATCCATCACGTTAACGGCATCGACTGGCTGGTGATTACAGCTTTTGAAGAACTGAAAACTATGTTTATCGAAGATGCAGGCCCAATCCCATCTTACTTCTCGACCGCCAGTGAATTGAGCCTGATTGATCAAGCCAAGCGCAGCTATGGATTTTTACCTAAACTCCGCGGTGTGATCACCGATACCGGCACGTATCAAAGTGAAAATCTTGATGAAGATTTGAACCCACAGCTTGCGTGTATCGTAGAAGGGCGAGGTCGAGTGTTTATTTATCACGGCGACTATGTGGCCTTCGTGGATGACGAACAAACCTTCATTACCCGAATGGACTGAACATAATTCAGTGGGTTTAGAGCAGTTAATTGATTAATTGATTAATTGATTAATTGGTTGCGAATAAGCGGCTCTGTAGATAAAACTAAGGCCTCGCGTGTGCGAGGCCTTTTGATTTTCGAGTAATAACAATAATCTAATCTGTAATAAATTATTGTTACCAGATATCTTCGATTAAAGAGTCTTTAAGCTGCGCAGCTGCGGCAATGTTTTCTTTCGACATGTACTGTTTAACGTCGATTATCTCTTTCTCTGCATCCGAGTTACCGTATTCCTGTGCGACTTCAAACCATGCTAGCGCTTTAACAAAATCGCTCCATGTACCGTGACCATTACGGTAGGCGTAACCAACGGAATATTGACCATAATCGTTGCCCTGCATTGCGGCGTGAGTGTAATACTCTAATGCTTTTTTTGCGTCTGTAGTTTTGAAACCACACGGTTTTTTGTATCGAGTAGAAGAGTAAATATCACCCATCTTCACATAAGAAAGTGTATGTTCATCTTCTTCAATGGCGTTGCTAAATAATTGCATCGCTTTAGAGCAACTCTTTTCAACGCCTTGCCCATTTAGGTAAGAAATACCCAAATTGTACATAGCACTTGCATCGCCTAAGTTAGCCGATTGCTCAAACCAATACGCAGATTTGGTGAAATCTTGAGTGACGCCTTGACCTTCATCGTATGAAAATGCGAGTTGATACATAGCGTCAGAATAACCCGCTTTTGCAGAAGCTAGGTAATAGTCGTTGCCTTTCTTTAGGTCGACAGGTGTACCTTCACCATCAAAATACATCACGCCTAATGAGTAGAGCACATAAGGGTCTTTGCTGGTTTCAGCTTTATGGTACCAAGCCAGTGCTTTTTCGTATTGCTCCTCGTAGTAATAATTATCTGCCAAGGTAATCATCGCTTTTACCTCGCCAGATTCCGCTACTTGATTCATGTACTGATATCCGCGTTGTAAGTTCTCTTTATACATTGAATCTTCAATTAAAAGGTTAGCAGCCTGCATTAGCAATTCGTTATCGCTAGACGTTTCTGCGTTCTTTAAAAGTGCGAGTTCTTCGCCTTCAAAAGCTTCTATCTCAAGATCGTATGCAAAAGTGTTAGCTGATAGCAGCAGCGACAGTGACGTTAAAAAAGTACAACTTTGTTTTATCATTTAAGCCATTTCTTATATTAGTGATGTTTCACATGAATATAACAAGATAGCCTTGAAAATAAAGGGGTTTTTAGGATGTAGGCCTGCGGGTTTACTACAATGAGACCTAGGGCATATCCCAATGCTAGAGCAACCAATTCACCTCACTGGCAGCTTGGTCTTTGTTTTTACCTGACCGAAGGCGAAACTGGATTCGATAGAGGCAATATTGGGCAGGCGAGTTAATTGTTTGCGGATAAACTGCTCGTAGCTTTTGAGTGACTCGCTTACCACATGGAGTAAGTAGTCGTGATTGCCTGTCATCAAAAAGCACTCCAACACTTCATCAATCACTTCAATGTGTTGCTCAAAGTCTCGCATGTTCTCTTCTGTCGGTTTTTCCAGTTTCACCAACACAAACACATTAACGGGTAGGCCACATGCTTCTTGGTCGACGTTGGCGTGATAGCCGCGAATGATCCCTTGTTTCTCTAATGACCGAACTCGGCGCAAGCAAGGAGAGGGCGACAGCGCTACTCGGTCGGCCAACTCTTGATTAGTCAGTCGAGCGTTGCTTTGCAGTTCAGCCAGTATTTTCTTATCGATCTCGTCCATTGGCATATTCCATCAATATTGATTTTAATTTGGCAATATTATTGCTCAAAGTGTATGTCTTACTTCGCAAATAGCAATTTTTAACATCCGCGTAAAACTAAAATTAAAGGAGGAACAACAAGCATGGAATGACTTAGGAATTATGAATACTTCAACTCAACTTAGCCCGCTGCGTAAAACAACCAAACACGAACAAGCAGAAGCCCTTGCCATTGAGCAAGCAAAGCATTTTGGTATCGACCCAAACAGTGATTACGGCATCACGCTGATTGAGCTGGCGACCACGCTGTACCAAGCCAATACCAAGACACACGACCTTTGGGCATTGACCGTTGATGGACTTTCAGAGCTCGACAAGAGTGACCGAATAGCTTGGTTTAACGCCAAACGCTTTTTGTCATTCCAGATCGCGAAGATCCTCGATAACCTACAAAACCCGATGCGTGCCACTTACCAATCCATTGCCACCAATAATGGTAATTTTGCCTCTAAAGGCGCGTATCCTATCTTTGATAATGTTGCTGCAATTTTCTCTGCAAGTCCTGTTATTACACGTACCGCGACCTATTTGTTTGCCTGTACAGAATGGATTGAAGATGCATTTAACGGTAAAGAGCCGCTGCACGATATTTACTCTAGACTGCTTAACCCAACATCGATTTCACTGGCTAACCACATGGTTGATATTGAGGCCGGCTCTAGAGCCAACGAGTACCTCGCGTGGAACTTTAATTCTGGGATGGCAGCCATTGATGGGTTGTTGAGTCATTTACTTGGGCATGAAGATATTGTCTTGGCCTCACGCAACATCTACGGCGGTTCTTACCAGTTGTTGGAAGATTGGTTTGGAAAGCCTTCTAATCTGAATGTCGCAGTAGAGTGGGTCGATGGTTACTCCGGTGACGAGTTTACGATTCGTCTTGATGAGGTTGCGGATAAATACGCGGATCGCCTCGCCGCAGGTAAGAAAATCTACGTTTACCTAGAGTCACCGTGTAACCCACATGGCTACGTGTTAGATGTGGCCAACATCAGTAAAGCTGGTCACTCTCGTGGTTGGGATGTGATTGTTGACTCGACAGTGGGCACGCCTTTATTACATCCAGTACTGAAACGTGATGATGTGATGGAAAGGCCAGATTATGTGATTCACTCCTACACCAAAGAGCTGGCGGGTTCAGGCACCACAACAGCTGGGGTTGTGATTGGGCGTAACGAGACCATGTTTGTTCCAAAAGGGGAGGAGGTGGCTTTCACTAAGCCCAACGGTGATGAGGCCACAATCCCATGGAACGAAACGTTGTTTTGGAATGTGTATTACATCAAAGGCGCATTCTTAGATGCAGACAAAGCGTTTGAAGTGCTCAATGGCATGAAAACCTATGAGATGCGTGTGGTGCAAAAAACCATCAACACTCTGACGCTCGCGAAGATCTTCGACGCTCACCCTGACATCAATGTGTCGTGTCCCGCTCTGCCAGACAGTGACAACTATGAGCACTGCCAGAACAACATGTACTTAGGGTTACCCGCAGCGCTGTTTACTATCGATATGGAAGGCAACGGCAATCGTGCGCCAATCAATCGTGATGGCTTTAAACAGTTCTTCGACATGCTTGAGCCCGCTATCGGCATGCAAGTGAGTTTAGGGCAAACCAATACGGTGGCACTGTGTCCGGCACTGACTACGCACTCAGAACTTAGTGATGAAGCGCTCAATGAAGCAGGCATCAAACCGACCACCATGCGTATCTCTATCGGTTTGGAAGATCCTCGAATGTTCATTGCTCATATTGTCGAAGCCGCCAAATTGTCGATTGACCGTAAACATCTCGACTTCTCATCCAGTTTCCCCAGTGGTGACAGTATCGATGAAATTTATATGCAAACCTACATGGATGTGCATCAGAGGTTTGTGAAGAGCTTGCCGAAGTTTGAACAACTTACTCAGTAAGCTGAGTTATTAAGGAAAGGTGACAATCACTTATTTGGTATACGGTGTTCATTGTTGTAGTCCACTCATAACACTTAGGGTGGCGTAAAAATGCCCACCAAGTTGGCAGGCATTAATTGATGCTAGTTTGCTTAGAAAGCATAGAAAGCATAGAAAGCATAGAAAGATTAGGAATCTTGGGGTGTTTTAGAAGCTTCGTGTTGTTCGACCATGAATACGATGGCTTCATCGGTTAGACAAGATTTACTGACATATTGGCGCTGTTTACCAATATGCAGGATAAAGCCTAAATCGGTTTGTTGTAGTTGGGTGATATCACTCCAAGCGATGGTATTAGTGGTTTTACGGTTTTTATAGCTCACACCGTTAACGTCACCTTGAAAGACCACTTTACTGCCCGCGCCTGAGCTGATTCTTTGTCGCCATAACCACCAGGTTCTTTTGCAGTAGACACTGAACGCTTCAATCACACTCAAAACAATAAAGAACCAGCCTACGTAGCCGCTAGGTAACAGTTGAAATTCCAATAGAACCCAACCAAAAATAAGAAACAAAAATGCCTTTAAATACGCTTTTGGAAATTGCGTCGGAAGGCTAGTTTGATCATAACACTCTGCGAAAAACGTCTTGTCGAGGGTGTATTCTGTGGTGAAACCGGGATCTTTAGACATGTGTGGCTACTTTGTAGTTCTTCGTTGAGGCGCATTATATCGTTTCGCGCGGGTTTGTCTTAGCGGTTTCAATCCTCTTTTGTAAATCAATAATACTGAAATGGTTTACTCATACCAGAGTCAGTTATTATTGAAACTGGTATTAAATGATGTTTATGAGCATTTACTTCTTAATTTAAGTATCCATTCTGTGAATCTTATTTTTCACACGATAGTTGTTGGCATATGCTAATAATGGGGCGTATGCTGAACTTCTGATCATCAATAACAGGAAGTTACCATGTTATACGCAATACCTTGTCGCGACCTTCATGTCGGCAACCATTTTGCCCGTTCTCCACAGATCGCGATTGTCGATGAGAAACAACAAATAAAGCATCTTATTTCGTTGGTTGAGTCAGACAGCCCGTGCAATAAGAAGAAGCAATGGATGTCCGTCGTTAAATCTTATGATGTGAAAGCTGTTGTGGTTCGTAACATTGGTAAGAAGATGCTGTCGCACTTGTTCAATCATGATGTTCGCGTTTTTACATCTAAAGGAAAAGCCGAAGTTACCACTCTGGATTTCAACAATCTACAAGAAGTAACCGACCTCGATTATGGTCGAGAGTCGCGAAATAGCGGGTTTAGCAATAAAACGTGCGGCGAGAAAGGGCACAAAAAACAAGCTTCGATTTTAATGGCACAGCCTAATCAGCTAGGCGCTATTCGAGGGTTCCGAAAATGACCTTCTTGTTGACGCTATTGGGGTTTGTCGGAGTCGTTACACTGATGGCGATAGGCGTGATTTTTTCGCGCAAGCCAATCAAAGGTAGTTGTGGAGGACTCGCACAGTTAGACATTGATCGCGAATGCAATTGCAAGGATGTGTGTGAAGGGCAAAGCCGTAAGTTGTATCAGATTACTGAGCCATCAAGCTAAGTATCAAGTTAAGTATCAAGAGTTCTCGCTCGCTGAGTTAAATACCTTCTGGCTAACACGTGAATTAACTGCCTTGAATCACCAACGCATGGCCGTTGACGATGCACTTGGCTACTTTGGTACGTGCTCGCTTAATGATGTTGCCGAACGTTTGGCGAGACACCTGCATCTGCTCGGCGGCTTCAAGCTGGCTCAATCCTTCTTGATCAGCTAAGCGTAAGGCTTCCAACTCTTCTAGTAGCAGTTCTTCTTTATGAAGCTCGCCTATAGGAACGCCATTAGGCTTAAAACATGAGTAAGCCGCACGGGTACATAATTGACGATGTTTTTTTGGTCGAGCCATATCAATCTCTAGGAATCTAAGGGTACACAGGAATAAGGGTAAGTATGAAGGTTTTCATTCCTCACAACCATCGGCGCTGCCAAGTGTGCAGCCAAGGTTTTTTCACAGACAGTCCCATTTTTTTTGAAGCTATTGGCGAAGGTGAGACTTTGGCTAAACATGAAACGCTAGCTCAGTACGAAACGCTAGCTAAGCATGGAATGCCTGTTAACCATGAAACGCCAATAAAGCATGAAAATTTAGCTAAGTATGAAGCTTTCGCCAAGATTGTACCAACAGATAAAGCTGAGGGCTACGACGGTATTATGCAGGGGGGCATTGTTACCGCGTTACACGACAGCGCGATGTTGTATTGCTTGTTCCATAACAATATCAATGCGATGACGGTGAGCTTAACTTCTCGCTTTCACCATCCAATAGCCATTGGTCAGGAACTCGGAATTCGCGCTCAGTGGGTGAAGAGCAGACGTAATCTTTATTTCCTCGAAAGCCAAATTACGCAGTGCGGGAAGTTATGTTCGTCGGCAAAGAGTCAATTCATGTCAGCCCCGCCTAGATTTGATCTGAACTAGAAGCTTTGTTCTTTTTGAAGTATTTGAATGCAGTCCAGGTGGCATAAGCCGAAACACCTACGATCAACGCTGAGCGAAGTAGAATAGGTGCATCATGCTCAAGTTGACTAACATGCGGCACAATACTAGCGAACAATCGACTGGTAAAAAGCAGCCCCATTACTAACATAACAATTTTATTCATGTGACCTGCCTTTCAATAGGGTACGTTGCACAGAAACAGTGATGGGGTAGGCTACACGGCCAAAACTATTCTGCTCGAAATAAAATCATGCGCTTCTCAAGCTTGGTCGTCAACGCGATATCAGCTTAAAGCCAGTAAGCTAAAGTTTCGTTTTTGGAAGAGGTTTGTTCTGCCGGATACAGTTATAAGGCGAAGCGGATATGAGTGGAAATGGGTTTAAAATATATTTATGTCAGTGTCTCTTGCATTACCAGCGTATTGAAAGTGAGGCTTGAATGACGAAAAAGTTATTATCTTTGAAGTTTACAACTTATTTGAAATTATCAACTTCAAAGATGACATTGCTCATGAGTTCAGCATTTATCTCGTCGAATATATTTTTCACACAACAGATAAATCCATGCAGAAAGCAAGGTTATACTCAAGGGTGGTATACATTATACCAACTTCACCAGTGTTGAAATCAACAGACTTTGCGACATCTTCATGAAAGTTATCAATGACTAATTGTAATAAGCAATCCTTGTCTAATACATTCATAAGTTTCCTTTAATATATTTTGATAAAATTTTAATAGTCTCATTTCATAATGAGAGCCTAAATTAATACTATTTTACGGCTGATTTCATTAATCTTACAAGAATCGAGTTCAGGGCAACAGGTAAATAATATCAAGTTTGTCGAGATATCAAGGTTAAAATAAAAAATTTATTTTATAGCTATATTAGAGTTTAATTACATATAGACGCTGTTTTCTTGGTGATAAAGTTTGTTAACAGGGTCGTGTGTAGGTAAATACGCTTCACTCTTGCAGGGGGGAGATGTTTAACGCTCCCGCTTTACTTTTTATAAGCTAGTCTTATCTGATGTTGGTATGAAATTGGTAGCATTGATGTTAGTAGTGTTCGTCCTGCTTGAGTAAAAATTTCGTTGAGTCAATAGCTAATAGCTGTTGACTCAATGAAGTGAGCAGCAAGTGCCTTTACTTTCAGCACAGTGTGATATGGATGGCCGCACAACAAGTTGATTGTTATCTAGTTTAAACAGGGAAGCATTTTATGGTAGAGCAAGAGTATGATTACCCAGAGTCGTACAATTTAATTTCAGTGACAGACCCTTCAAGCAAGATCAAGTATGCAAGCCCACACTTTAACGAAGTAGCAGGCTACAAAGAAGGAGAGCTAATAGGTGAATATCACAATGTAGTTCGTCATAGAGATATGCCTAAAGCCGCATTTAAAGACCTATGGGGGCATATTCAGTTAGGAAGTAACTGGATGGGTATGGTTAAAAACCAACGGAAAGGGGGGGGCTATTATTGGGTTGATGCATTTGCTTCTCCGTTAAAAGAAGATAACGAGATTGTTGAATATCAGTCTGTTCGATTTAAACCAAAAAGAGAATATGTAGAACGAGCAGAGAAAGCATATGGGATTTTAAATAAAGGTAAAACACCATTCAAGCTTATGTTACCTAAAACAAGGCTTTGGCAACGTCAAACCTTGATTTCAATATTATTAATCGGGCTCGTTTATGCACTTTACCTTAATCAGTTAGTAACGGTACCACAAAGTTTCTTATTACTCTTTATCGGCGGGGGAGCATCAATCTATATTTTGACGCGTCGTTTGGAGAGTCTTTGTAAAATAGCGAAAGAGGAATTCAATAACCCTCTCATGGAGCACATTTATTTTGGCAAGGTGGATGACCTCTCTGAAATTGCTTTGGGAATGAAGGTGCGGAAGCAATACGCAAAAGCGTTATTAGGCAGAATACGAATCTCTGTGAGTGATTCATGTGAAATGACTCTAATGCAGGCGAATCAGACCGCAGAATCAAACGCAACGGTGTCTGAAAACCTCGAAGATCAGAAAACAGAAATTGATATGGCAGCGACTGCTATAAACGAAATGCAGGCGGCTTCAGGTGAAATCTCTCAAAATGCGCAAGCAACTCTAGATTCGACTTTCAGTACCCAACAAGAACTCTTATCTTGTCAGAACGAGCTAAACCAAGTCGAAGAAAATTTTGGCGATCTCACTAATGAATTAGATAACATATCGACAATATCGCTTTCTGTGGAGAGAGAGACACAGCAAATAAGCTCAGTCATTGAGATGATTAATGCGATTGCCGACCAAACCAATCTGTTAGCACTCAATGCTGCGATAGAAGCCGCACGAGCGGGCGATTCTGGAAGAGGGTTCTCTGTAGTGGCGGATGAAGTACGAGTACTTGCTCAAAAAACACAAGAAGCAACAACAGAGATCCAAGCGGTTATTGAAAAGTTATGCACGGGAAGCAGTCAGTCAGTAACTGCCGTTAATAACGGAACTGAAAAGGCGAAACGCACTCAAATGACGATTCAATCGACTTTAGAGAGCCTCACTTTATTGAGTGAAAAGGTACAGGGAGTGGTTGACAGGAACAACCAAATAGCCGTTGCTATTGAAGAGCAAGTTAATGTCTCAGAAGAGATTAACCAGAATATTATTTCCATCCACAGTAAAGCCGAAGCGTCTCACGGTTTAATGGAAGACAGTAAAAAGCAGTATGAGCGAAGTGTACTTAGCTTGAATGAGTTAAGAAAAGGAGTAGCTCGATTTTAGATTCAATTCGATTTTGAACTCAAGCTTGGCATTTGCTATAGCGATTTGTCTCTTAAACTAAAAATGCCACCGCAAATCTGCAGTGGCATTTGAATGACAACAAACCATCATGTAAATCTTTAATTACAGCTCTAACACATACTATAGTTCTAATACAAACTACAGCTCTAACAGTTTGGCTAGTTCACGCTCTTCGAGAAGCTCTTCAATGCGTTGACGAGCCTTAGGCCCTTCAGCTTGTGCTTTGGTTGACTTGCTGGCTTTTTTACTGCGGCTCGTCTTTGTTTTTTCCTTAGTTGTCATCGGTAACCTTCCTTGTATTTTCTATCTTACAGGTTGCATGTCTCTTTTAGTGCTTTGCCTGCTTTAAATGCTGGTGTTTTTGACGCTGAGATTTGAATTTCTTCTCCAGTTCTTGGATTGCGACCAGTGCGAGCAGCGCGGCTATTCACTTTAAAGCTACCAAATCCAAGGATAGATACATCGTCGCCATTAGCAAGCGTAGTCGAGATGCCTTCAACGAGCGCATTGAGTGCTGTGCCTGCTTGCTCTTTTGAGATGTCAGCAGAAGTTGCGATGTGTTCAACTAATTGAGATTTGTTCATGTTTTAAATTCCTTGTCGAGTTCGTCTGGTGTTTAGTTTTTGCAAACTAGTGGTTAAATATGACCAATATGAACTGAAGTTATGTCATTGCTAGGGTTGAACTTTGTAAAGTAACAAACGGAGTTGATTATAAAAACATATCATGCCTCATTCAATGCAAATCATTGTGTATTACCTGTTTTCGGCCAGTTATGGACAGTGAGTCATGAAAATGAACATCGTTTTGTTTAAATTAATTCATGATATCAATTGAAAGTTGATATTTGGCGGTATGCAGAACAGACAAAAAAGCCCAGCGTGTGTGCTGGGCTCATGCTTTTTTGAAGCAATCTGTTTTTTAAAGCAATCGAGTATTTGAAGTGGTTTTGTACTCGGAGCTAGCGCAACGAAAATTATTTAGTAATAAAGATCTGTTCCGTTTCTAGCGAAGTCATCGAGCGAACTTGGCGCCAAATGTAGTAGAAGATACCTAACATCATCAACATACTTGGGATAGCGATGGCCGGGTAGCTGTAAAGTGTCAACTTACCCAATTCTTCATTAAAAGCTGCAGTACCAGCCGGGCTAGTCACAATCCAAGTCGCTAGAAAGTAGTTCATCGCAGAAGAAAACGCGAAGGTACTAGCGAAAAGGTAGTTTGACTTCATTAGGCAACGATTAAACTCTGCTTGGTTACCAAACTGTCTTAAACGCTCTTCGATTAGAGATATGTTTAACAGTGCAGGCGTGAAGATAACTTTTTGGATAAACGGGTAGCGAGTGAAGGTTGAGCCAAGAACCGCTAAACCAATTAGGCCGGGTATTAATGCTTCTTTTAATGCTAACCAACGAGTGTCGAGTTCGAAGAAGCCAATACCGCCGGTTAATAGTACGCTGACAAAGCCAAGTGCCGCGATGAAGTTAAACTTCTTGTTGCGGACTAACTCCATACCACCGTAAGCAATAGGGAAGGCAAGCGCGACAAGTAATGCTAAGCCAGTTCCTAGGTGCTCCTCTCCACTGAACTTCATTAAGATGAATGAAGGAAGAAAGACGTTAAATACGACTTCGAAAAGAGGGCTCGATTTTTTGTTTTCTGTGCTACTCATAATTTCTAAATACATTATGTTATGGATTTATTCTCAGGGATTGTTGTTTACCTCGCTCAAGATGTAAAGCCTTAAGACGTCATGCTGTGTAACGACATGTGACATCAACGACATCTCGAGTTTATTTGACGCACGATTCAACGTATTCATGACCACCTTTAGTGGTAACGTGACTTTTGCTGACGTTAGATTTTGGTTAGTTACGCTCTATTCGTGAGACGATTTTTAGAAGTCGTCGGCTTATCCCTTTTTGTACATCCGATTTTATACTCATCAAACCTATTTAATTTACGCCAACACTGCCAGCATAACGGTGAGCATTGCCGCTACAGCTAGTACGCCTAACGCACGCCATTGAGAAACAAACGCGACACTGCCATTAAGTTCGATTTTTGTTTGGAAGCCAGTGACCATTGCCCAAGTTAATGGTTTTAAACGTAATTTGTAGAACAAAACAGCAAGGACGTGTACCGCAACCAGAGTTGGAAGTACTTTGACCATAGTGAGATGAATGTTTTCTAACAACGAAAATACGGAGTCATTTAGCCAGATATTCGCATAGGGTAAGTGATCAAGAAGCCCTGCTAAAGCTAAACCAGAAATACATTGAATAGTTAAAGCTGATAACAGTATAACTACCATCCAACCGCCAGCAGGATTATGGCCTGGCTTTTCTTTTTCTTTTCCTAATAAATAACGAACCACTGATTTAGGTGAACGTACAAATTGTCTGAATCGACTCGTATCGCTACCCACCCAGCCCCAGACCAATCGCCAAACGATTAATGTCATAAGCGCGAGCCCCAGTTGAACGTGGGGTCCATTACCTGAAATACCTGATGCCATTAACCCCATGAAAAGAGCCGCTTGCGTCCAATGGTATAGGCGAGTTGATAGATCCCAAATTTTCATAGTTTCACTCTCTCTTTTGTTTGTTTAATCTCTGCTTGCTTTACAGTAATTTACACAGCAATAGTTGCAATTGCAACTATTGCTGTGTAAATTAAATCCATCGGAGCACAACGGAACATCGAAACGAATCATCGATGTCTGTATCGAAACCAGCAACAAAAGCTATACGAAGCGGAGATAGCAATATGAACAAGAGAATGATGCACAAAAGATTGGTGAGCCTACTGTGTACTACAACCGTTTTACTTAGTACCCACGCTTTGGCCTCACAAGATCATTCGAACCAAATTGAACAGCGCCAATACGCATTTACACAAGTTGAAACCTTGATTGAGCAAGCCAAAGACTCGTTAGATGGCAACGATACGAGTTGGCAGGTATTAGAAGAAACGAGTTTAGAGCTAGCAGCTCATAGCGAATTGTTACTGACGTCATTTCCGGCGGGCAGCCAAGAAGGAAGTAAAGCAAAAGAGAGTGTGTGGAGCGAGCCTGAAAAATTCAATCGTCTCCTTGCGCAAATGGATCAGGGTTTTCAGGAACTCTACCAAGGTAGTCAACAAGGTGATGCATCACTGGCGGGATCAGGATTAGAAGCAGCGCAGGCGACTTGCAAAAGTTGCCATCGTTCATATCGCTCACGTTGGTAATAACATTCAGTCCGTTCAATTAACTAACTAACCCCATTTAACCAGTTAAAACTATTTAGCCGAAAAGGAGCAAATTATGAAAACGAATACGCTTATGATACTTGCCGCTTCAATGATTTTTTCTACTTTCACGAGCGCAGCAGACTATGCCGTTGAACTTAAGTGGAATACAAACAACCTAGAAGAAGTACTCGACAACATGCCGGAGCAAAAAGCTCAATTCAGTAAGCTAATTGAGCAAGGCGAAATAAAGGATATGTATGTATCACATAGTGAGATTGATGGCCGTTCAGTGCAACTACTGCGTTTTGTTATTGAAGCGAATGACCCACAGCAAGTGCAAGATAAACTGGCTCATTTACCTCTTTATAAGAAGGACTTGGTTAACATCGCCAAAGTTATTCCGCTGGGCTCTAAATGGTTAGACAATACGCCAGATTACAATAACTACGGCGTTACAATAACATGGAAGCAGGGGATTGAAGCCCTTGAGATCGACCGTGTGCTTAGTATTGATTTACAACGAGTGATCAGCCTTAACCAAGCAGGACTTGTCACGTCTTCTTATCTCGATACACAAGAACTGGAGAACAATGTTGTTCGACCTGTGTATTCGGTTTCTTTTATTGCTAAGGATGCGCAGCATGCAAAAGAGCTGAGTCACCAATTCGAGGCCGTTGCTCTAGGCTACGCTGATGTGAATGTTCAACATTTGGGCTACAAACTTTCTGTGACGAACAACCAGTAGTCGTTGGTTATTGAGCTAGTATTGGATAAGTGAAAATACAATAACTGATAAAACTAATAGTTAGTAAAGTGATTAAAGTGATTATTAACGAAACTCTAGCGCAGTGAAATCTAAGTGTTCGTATATGTTTGTTGACCCGATAAAAATAAGAATGCCATTGGGTTTAAATTAAGAGTAATAAAGGACTGAACGTTATGTGTTGGGTCCTTTTTATTTTCTGTCTAGGTAACAACGCTATGCTGATTGTATTTGATTAATTTATCCTCCAATAGGCTGTTCGGTATAATTTTTCGTGCAATCAATGATTTACTTGGTGAATATCTGCTATGCGTGCCCCTACTCACATATATTGCTGATATTAACCTTGGGTGGTTTATTATTTTATTTTATAGCGTAAAATAAATGGTGCTTGCAAACCGTGTTGGTGACAAATTTGTCACTGCGGTTTTTTACTTCCAAATTATAGGTTTCCTATGTTCAAGAAACTCTCGCTTAAAAATAAGCTGGCGATCTCTGCTAGCATGGCCATTATCCTGGGGGGGATTTTGGTCGAGGTATTGTCTTTTCGTGCTTCATTGCAACGGTTGGATATTGAAGTTGAACAGCGCTTAGAAGGTGCGTCAGCTTCTTACAATCAATATGTATCGGATTGGATCTTATCCAAAGAGCGTGCGCTTACTTCACTTTCGAAGGAGTCACAACAAGAAAGCTTGGTCACTCACCTGAAGCAGGTTCGTGATTCAGGCTCGTTTGATAATGTGTTCTTAGCGTTCCCTGATGGCTCGCAAAAAAATGCGAATGGCGTTGTGTTGCCACCGGGCAATGATGATCCACGCGTATGGGGTTGGTACACCAATGCGGTTGCGAACCCAAGTAAAGTGTTCATGGATAACCCAACGGTTGCTGCGGCAACTGGGGCGAACGTTGTGTCGTTGGGTACTGCAATGCAATTGCATGGTCAGCAGGTCGTTTTGGGGGCCGATGTAGAAATTACCGACATTCTAAACAGCCTTGAAAAAGTGATTCTTCCAGGCGAAGGCTACATGTTTATCGCGACCAACAAAGGCACGGTTTACACGCACGCTGATACAAAGTTGCTGAACGAGAATATTAGCGCTCTAGGGTTAGATTTTGCTGATGTACAGAAGGCGCTGACTAGCGGTAAAGACACGGCTATCGAGTTAAATGGCAGCGACTATGTTCTGTACGCACGTGCGATTGATGGAACAAGCCTGATTACTATCAGTGTTGTTAATCATGACTCTTTGGTTGCACCGTTATTTGATGCTGTGTTTGGCCAAGTATTAGTGACATTATTGGTCGTTATTGTATGTACCATATTGTTTAACCTGCTGTGTACTATTCTATTTCGTCCGTTGAACCATGTGTCTCAAGCACTGGCGCAGATCGCTAATGGTAGTGGTGATTTAACTCAGCGTATTCATGTTGAGAACCAAGATGAAGTAGGAGAACTAGCACAGAACTTCAACACTTTTGTAGGCAGTTTACAGCAGTTGATTGGTCATATTCGTGGGCAATCAGAGCAGCTTAACAGCCAGTCAGAGAAAAGTACTCAGCGAGCGAATCGTTCGGTGGATGAGCTTAATCATCAACAGCAAGAGATCACCATGGTGGCGACGGCTGTAACGGAAATGGCGAGTGCAACGCAAGAGATTGCATCGCATGCTGAGCAAACAGCAAAAGCGGCACAAGACTCTGCGACAAGCACTAACAGCGGTCACGCCCTGGTTGTTGATACTAAAGGTTCTATCAATAACCTTGCCAATGAAGTGAATGAAGCGGGTAACGTGATCAGCGAGCTAAACAAGCATGCTCAAGAGATTTCGACGGTACTTGCTACGATTCAAGGTATTGCAGAGCAAACTAACTTGCTTGCTTTGAATGCTGCGATTGAAGCGGCGCGTGCTGGTGAACAAGGTCGTGGTTTTGCTGTAGTTGCAGATGAAGTACGTGTGCTTTCTCAACGCACTCACTCTTCAACAGAAGAGATAAAGTCAACGATTGATGTTTTACAACGCACAACGGCTCAAGCGGTTGATCTTATGGAGAGCAGTTCTAAACTAGCAATACATTCCGTAGAAGATGCCGACCGAGCTTCGCATGCGCTAGAAGAGATCAACACAGCGGTGGCTTTGATTAGTGATATGGCGACTCAAATTGCTACCGCAGCAGAAGAGCAAACACACGTGACGGGTGAAATTACTCAGAACATTACGACCATTAAAGATGTTACCGACCACTTAGTTGTGGGCGCACAGGACAGCTTAACTGAGTCGAACGAACTTAAGAGCCAAGCCGCTGGTTTAAGTGACAAAGTGGCGACTTTTAAGCTTGCTTAACTGTTTCACTCACTGATGCCTGATCAGTGAGTGATTGTTAAGCAATAAGTCAAAGCGACGTAGATTACGTCGCTTTTTTTGTATTCGAGAATTTTTATGCAATTGAGGGCATTTGGCTTTAAGGTTTTTTGGAGTTAGTTCAACGTTTGCCTAGTGGTATTTGTTTTTAACAAACCTCTGTACCAGAATGATGTGTTGAAAAGGTATAATTTACCTCTCATCTAATAAAAGGATTTTCTAGATGCAGCACATAAAAAATTTGGTATTTTTTGAGTCGATTTATACATGTAATAGTTTCCGCGATAGCGCTGAACAGCTAGGTGTATCCATTGCAACGTTATCTCGCTCCCTAAAAGAGCTTGAGTCTGACTTCTCTCAAGCCCTCTTTATTAAAGACGGCGTTAATATAAAGCCAACTAGTGCAGCTCATCGTCTTTATGAAAAAGTGCAAGGCTCTTGTGAGTCTTTGTCGAACAAATATCACCAAATGAAATTTGAAGAGAAACATATATCTGTTCTTCTTCCTCCTCAAGTCTCTAGTTCCAATCTCATTAACTTAGTGAATGAGTACAATCACAAACACAATACCGCATTAATCGTAAATGAGATAAATCATTACCAAGATCGGGAGGCCGCTCTTGATTCTTTAGGGAATGGGCGATTAGATTTGCTCATTGATACTGAGCCTGCGGTTGGACATCGGTATCAATCAGTACCTTTAGCAACTATGGGGTTAGTGCTTATTGCTTCGTCGGAATATTACTCTTCTATTTCAACCTCTGATGTAGAGAGAAACAATATACCGTTCGTTCGTTTTAACTGGCTTGGAATATATGGAGAGCAAATTAACAAACACTTAGGAGTGAGTCAGCGTCAAAGTATCGGTTACAACACAGAAAACATTCAAAGCTTTCTTGAGGCGCTGAGCTCTACGTCTTTCGTCGGCCTTTTTCCAAAAGAAAGGAAAGCGCAGCTCGATGAACGGTATATAACTTCGGATGAAGTTGTAGCTAATGTGGAGATGCATTTAGTTTGCGCGAAAAATACCATCGCCTCTAGAGAAGTTGTCTCTTGGTTTTACAACAAGTTATCTTCTCTTCAGGAACTGAAGATGTATTGATAGGCTTGATGAAACAACTTGTTTCATTGGTTTAGGGTGATAATTCCTTATGATTGTACCTGTTCCCACAAAATAGGTACTACATCATGAAAACAACAATATCATTTATCGCTTTGTCTCTTTTAGCTTTTAACGCATCAGCTTCAACGCCTTCAAGTAATCAACAGCTCGTTCGCAACACAAACGATATTACTACTCTTAAGTTGGCAACTCAGGCTCAAGAGCAGAAATCAGCAGCAGTCTTAAGTAGTATTCTTTCGCATATGACAGGTACGGATAAAGATATAGCGACTCACTCACAGTCGATTAAGCAAAATACGACACGGTTGAATGCATTAAATAATAATGATCAACAGATAGCTGCTCATACACAATCTATCAAACAAAATACGACTCGTTTGGATGCACTAGATAATAGCACTCAAAAAATAGCGACACATTCACAATCCATCAAGCAGAATACGACTCGTTTGGATACGCTAGATAATGACGCTAAAAATGAGAGTAATAATGTTACGAGTAACTCGAATAGCATCGCAACATCAAGAGTTCAGATTGAAAAAAATGCAAAAAGCATTGCCGCGATAGATACCACTAATTTAAGCAGCAAAGCAGAAGTACAAGAGCTGCGTACAAGTTTCAACCAGCTTGCTGATAAACAATTGCAGCTTGAAGGCAAAGTAAATTCGAATGAAGGTAAAATGTCGAATGGTATTGCAGGTGTAGCAGCAATGGCAAACATTCCGCTTGTGCAAGGTCACTTAACTGTTGGTGCTGGGATGGGTTACTTTAATGGTTCTCAAGCGGTTGCTGTTGGTGTTAGTGATAGTTTTGATAATGGTTTTTCTGTTAAAACGTCAATGTCTTATGCCGATGGTAAGTATGGTCAAAATGATGTAACAGTTGGTGCAGGTGTCGGTTATAGCTTCAATTAATCCTTAACTGACGAATGGAAAAAATCCCCTGAATTATTCAGGGATTTTTTTTGCCTAAATAATACGAGAGTCAAGCTTACGTTAGCGTGGATAAGCATAAGAGAAGCTAGACTTTGATAAGGTTTGTTGTGTAACCCCATCTAACTAGGATCTTGTGTTGAAATTAAAGTGCTGATCTAATACTTAATCTTTTCAGATCAAGATTAAAGTCGTTGGTACATATTTGGTTGAAAGTTCACTGAAAGGAGAGGATGTGTAATATACTCAGCGGAAAACATAAGAACCAACATCAAATTTTAGACTTTGTAAACGTTAGGGCTTAGTAAATAAAGTATTTGTATGAACGCGATTCGTAAAGTTTATCAGTACGCAGAACCTAACCTAACCCTTGTGGGTTGGATGGGCTTTGTCGGCTTCCCAGTTTACTACATTGTATGGGAGTTCTTGTTTCCGCAACCCTATGAAAATTTAGCCCTGCGTCTATTTTGCTCGGTATTGTTCCTTGGGATTGTTGTTCGTAATCGTGTTCCATTTGATTGGCGAAAGTACCTTCCGGCTTATTATCAAGTCGCTATTACCCTCTGCTTACCGTGTTTTTTCTTTTACATGCTGCTGATGAATAACTGGTCCAACGTATGGGTTATGTCTTTCATGTCGGCTATTTTCCTCCATATTCTATTAGTTCATGTCACCCGAGTGATGTTTGCACAAACCTTTGCCGGGATAGGGATTGCTACCTTGTGTGCATGGGTGTCACAAGGCTTCTACTTAGAGCTCACTATGGATTGGACGCATGTACCAATCTTCCTATTTATCTATTTGTTCGGTAACTTGTTCTACTTCCGTAATCAGGTGGAACATGAGAACAAGGTGTCATTGGCGAAATCTTTTGGGGCTGGTATTGCCCATGAGATGCGAAACCCTCTAAGTGGTTTGTTGACCTCCATAGATGTTATGCAGTCCATATTGCCGAACCCTAAAAGTGGCGATCATAAAGGTCAATATGCACTGAGTAATGAAGACGTTATACAGTTGCGTGAAGTGGGTGATGAGGCGATGGAGATCATCCACTCAGGTAACGAGACGATTGATCTGTTGCTGACTTCAATCGATGAAAATCGCGTCTCTCGTTCAACGTTCAAAAAGCATTCAACGCAAGCTGTGGTGGAGGATGCAATCGACAGTTTTAACTACAAGCGTTCAGCCGATAAGTCTGCGATATCTTTAGATGTACAAAGCAACTTTGACTTCTTGGGCAGTGATACCTTGTTGAAGTACGTGATGTATAACTTGTTCAAGAACGCATTCCACCATCGCAGCCCTGAAGATTTTCATATTCATGTCACTATGTGCAGTGATGACGTGACCAATCAAATTATGGTTACCGATAACGGAGCTGGTATTTCAAACGATGTCATTCGACGTATTTTCCAGGATTTTTACACCACCGGCCAATCAGGTAACTACGGCTTAGGTTTGCCATTTTGTCAGAAGGTAATGCGGTCGTTTGGTGGGGAGATTAAGTGTAAGTCTGAGGTGGAACAGTGGACGCAGTTCACGATGACTTTTCCATCTTTGACTTCTCACTCTGTTAACGAAATTAAGAGTGAGCTCACTAAGCTAAAGACAGTGTTGATGGTGAGTGACCAGAAAGTACTCTCTGATAAAATTACTGAGACGTCACGTTTTATGGGGTTTGACCTAACCGTATTAGACGTTGTATCAGCACTTAAAAATAAGGAATATCAATTTGAGTTCGACCTGATTTTCGTTGATATGGAGAGCTTAGATTTAAGAGCCAATTACCTCGATAGAATTGAATCTTTGCTATCGTTCACTGAAGCGCGAATCATCTACTTGTATGAGCATCATCCCATTAAGCGTGTGCGTAACGTTTCTTACGAGCCTATTTGGGTGGAAACACAAGTTTGGTTGCTTAATACTAAAGCGACCGTCGACCGGTTACTCTTCGATTCCAATTACGTGATGCCAGCTGTGCCTACAAAACCACTAGAGGCCGCGACTAAGCGGACGATTATGGTGGTGGATGACAATGAATCTTTGCGCCGTTTTACCGCAATGTTATTGGAGAAACATGGCTTTGATGTTGTGCAGAAAGAAGATGGCCAACAAGCGTTAGATGCTTTGGATTCCGAAGATGTTGATTTGATTCTGATGGATATCGAGATGCCTATTATGGACGGTGTTGAAGCTTCTCGTCGAATTCGAAGCGCTAACAAAGCATACTCTACAGTGCCGATTATTGCTCACACGGGCGACAGTTCTCCAGTGACATTGGAAAAAATGGAATCGTCAGGCATGTCAGACTTTATTGTGAAACCGGCGGACAAAAACCGACTGTTCGATAAAATTGCTCACTGGATTTAGTGAATGTCATAGGTTGAAGCACACGGCTATTTTGTCAGCGGGCACAAACACAAGAAAGAGCTCAGCGAAATGCTGGGCTCTTTTTGTTTAGCGACATGATAGCGTCCATTCCGTCCTGCCGGTTATAGAATGGGTGTGTACAGCGTTATATGAATTCTAACTCCGGGTGATGGTATGCCTCATGACAAACGGTGAGAACATGGTCGATGTCTCTTGGAGTCATGTCGGCATTGACTGAAAATCGGATGATGTTCTTGTTCCTACCCGTTGCAGGACGGCAGAACACCGCGCCGAACACATTACGCTCTTCGAGGAAATCGCGCACTCGCTCTGTATTTCTTTCATTACCGCACTCTAGCGAGACGATTTGAGATTCACTACGGATGTTAAAACCAATCCGTTTGAGGCCCGTAATGAGCGACTGTGCTCGCATAAATAGGGCTTCGCGTTTGTCATCTGCTCCTTTAATTACTTCCAACGTTTTCTCTAAGCGAATCACTTCTTGCGGCAATACGGTTGAGCTAAAAATCGCAGGGTACGCCACAAACGGTAAGGTTCTAGATAGTTGTTTAGGACCTAGGATGGCCCCTGCGCGGTAAGCGAAGGTTTTTGCCAAGCTGACGGTGATGAAGTCGACTTGGTTAGTGAGCCCCAATGCATGAACTAATCCAGCACCTTTTTCTCCGTGTGTCCCTAGTGAGTGGGATTCATCAACGACGACGGCACAATCAAATTCCTGCGCCATTTCGTAGATGTCGCGTAGTGGGGCGATGGTCCCAATAGTACTGTAAACCGAATCGACCACAATAACGCCTGAGCCGTGGCGCTCTAACTGTTTGCGCAGGTGATTCATATTGTTATGCATAAACGGGTGGGCGACGCCGCCGGCAGCGCGAATGCCTTCCCATAGCGACATGTGTGCAAAAAAGTCAATGTACACAGGTGTGCCCGGTGGGCAGATGGTTTGCAATAGCCCAATATTGGCCGCCCAACCCGACTGAGAAAGCAAACCGCTCTCCATTCCGACATAGTTCGCGAGTTCGGTTTCAAACGCAGGTTTAGACTTTTCATCTTGTAAGAAAATTGCAGACATCACTACGTTGTCATCGTGTTCGATAATCGCCGCTTGATGGGCGTCTTGGATCGGTTTGTTGTGTGACAGTGCTAAGTAATCATTGCTCTGCATCACAACGGCGTTGCGCTGAGGTCGTTTACCCAATACCAAGTGATTTTGGCTTTGGTTCTGGGTAATGAGGTCTTGAATATAGAAGTTCAAGCGTTCTTCGATAAAGGAAGGTAGTGGTTTGTTTTTTGTTGTATCACTCATAATTATTCTCTTCAAATACGGGAAAACGCCAGCGCCGGCGGTTGTATATTGAAGTTAAAAAGTGATGTGTCATTAGCCAGTTTGCATAATTTTGTATGTGCTAGCAAACTCAGTGTTTAAAGGTATCGAAGCGAGTCATTTTCCTTACGGTGCGGGGCATTAACCTAGTTCAAATAGGAATGATAGCCTTCTTTTTTATGATAAAAGGCTATTAAAATTCGGTGTTCGAATGGCCATGAAAAATTGATTCTGAAAAGATTTGGTGTGCTAGCTTCGTATTATGAACTAGCTGCGTATTATGAACTGGCACGTGTTAGCTATGAATATGAATCAGTTCTATTAAGTCGTTCAATTCCTGTTTAGCTTTTCCCTCTAACGAATAACCAATATTGATGCGTAGGCAGTTGCTGTAGAGATCGAGCGTGCTGAATAGGTGTCCAAGCCTGATATCAAGATTCTGATCAGCTACCGCTTGAGCAAAAATTTTCTGGTTCAAATTTGGGATTTGTAACCAAAGTACCATGCCACCTTGTGGGTTACTTATCTTCACGTCTTGAGGTAGATGTTGGGCTAAATAACTTAGGTATTGTTGGCGTAAAGAAAGGATCTGAGAGCATCTTCTTCTAACGTGTTTGCATCGGCGTTGTTCTTAGTCGGGATCGGTTTGATTGTGAAACCTGCGAGTGCGGCTCAAACCGATAAGGCAACTAAACTCTTAAAAAGTAATTGCACAATGTTGTTAGAACATTGGCGCTGTTAAGGCATACCTAAACTAAATTTACTGGTGCTTTGAGTTTAGGGTGGAAAATACCTTTAGCACCCATGTCGACAATAGCATAGTCGTTGACCCCTTCAGTCATTCGGCTACGCGACTGACTGACCTTTAGGGTCTTGAACATTAACTCCTCAAGCCTAGCGTTATATTCTTTAAATTCGTCTTCGGTCAGCCTGAGTTTGGTCGTAATAAAGTAAGCTTGTTTGTTACTTACATCGATATATTGCACTGCCTGTTTTAGAGCATCTATGACTTGGTTTTTGAACATGGCGCTAAACCGCGCTTGTTCAGAGAAAGCAATATTGGCAGGAACAGTGACGTGGAATTTTAAACCTAATAACATCGTTATTAGGTTTAACTGTTCAAGTTTCCTGAGGTAGATATGCAGTGATGGTTTGTTTAAGTCATAACTGGCCATTAACTGCTGGGCGTTTGCCCCTTCATTTACAATATCTTGGAAAATCGTAAACAACGCCGGTTCTTCACAGAAGGCTGCGTCTTGCTCGTCCGTAAATAATGACACTGAAGCTAATGCTTCTTCTGCTTCTGTGATAATGGCTGATAGAGGAAGCTGAATTAATTTACATATCTTTTGTAACTTCAAGATAGAGAGCGATTGATGGCCGTTCAGCATTCTTTTAATGCCTATTTCGGAGATTCCTGTGAACTCTGAAACTTCTCTATAAGAGATACCTACCTTTTTTAAATGGCGTTTGATTGTCGTACAAATTTCGTCGTCAAGTGTATCCATTACTCTATACCATCACTATTCCATGTACTTAAGGTAGCACAAAGTGTCACTTTTATAATTCTCTTTGAAATGTAAGCGATCATTTTTGATACTTTCTTTCAGTGGTAGGTGCTATTTGAGAGGCTAAGATGAATTTAGGGTTAGAGAATATCAATGTTGTTGTCACTGGCGGTTCTAGTGGAATTGGAGCGAAAATAGTTGAAGGCTTTGCCAACGAAGGGGCAAATGTTTGGTTCTGTGGACGTTCTCAACAGCGAATAGATAAGCTGCTTATACAACTCGGAAAGGCAAATAAACAAGTTGTTGGTAAAGTAGTCAATGTTCACGATTTGGCGCAAATGAAAACTTGGATTGGGTCTATTCCTGATATCGATATCTTCGTTCCCAATGTCAGTACGCTTTCTGATGAGTGGGAGGATGTTCTACTGAAAGATATTGCCGCTACGCAGCAGGCCATCACGTTAGTCTTACCTAAGTTACTTGAATCGCGTTGTGCTGCAATAACCTATATTGGATCAAAAGCGAGTGGCTATACTGTTTGTGACGCTAATGCATATGGGGCGGGTAAGGCTGCTTTAGCCCATTACATGAAATCCTTGTCTTTGACCTACGTTTCTAAGGTGAGGGTTAATACCGTCTCCCCTGGAGATACATATATTGCTGAGGGTTTATGGGGGCGATGTAAGTGTGAAGAGCCGGACATTTTTCAGAAAGTTATCGATAGAAATCCAATGGGTCGCTTGGCAAATCCTAAAGAAATAGCTGATGTGGTCACCTTTATTTCAAGCCCTGTTGCGAGTTTTGTCTCGGGAGCTAACTGGTATGTTGATGGAGCATCGACTAGTCATGTGCAATATTAGCTATGGCAGCATAAACTATTCATGCCGATTCGAATTAAATTCTGAAATGATACAAATATCATATTTAATAATGCTTACTTAGTAACCTCTGTTGAGTTTGATATCAAATCAAGTAGCTGATTTTATTGGGTATAGGATAGAGGTCTCAAAAATTATCTTTTAGAACACTAAAGTTTTAAATTCTACTTATGTTGTATTTTGCGATATTTAATATCACATCGTACCTGTTGTTTAGGTGTTTTTTAGCTATATCTGTGACTTTACCAGGGCGTTATCTTCCTGATTTGAAAGAATAATTAAATAGATGAGATAAAAAAGTTGGCGAAAATCAGAAGCTTGGCATACACTTTCCTTGTAAATGACCTTATCTCATTGATTGAATAGGGTAAATGCTTTGGCGCTACTGAAGATGGTAGCAATGTATAACATAGCTTTGAGGAAAGTTTTATGGCACTCACTAAAGCCGATTTGGCTGAGAACCTGTTTGAAACACTCGGATACAGCAAGCGGGATGCCAAGGAAACGGTTGAAGTGTTTTTCGAAGAAGTTCGTAAGGCACTTGAAAATGGCGAACAGGTAAAACTGTCTGGTTTTGGTAACTTTGATCTTCGTGAGAAAAACGAGCGACCTGGTCGTAACCCGAAAACTGGTGAAGACATTCCAATTTCTGCTCGACGTGTTGTTACTTTTAGACCGGGACAAAAACTAAAGGCCCGAGTCGAAAATATTAAAATCGAGAAGTAGCCAAGCAATAGACCACGCCTAGCGTGGTCTTTTTGTATCTACGTCTTATGCATAATTTGCTGACTTTTTGTCACTAGTTTCTCTTAGTGGTATCACCTTACTCTCTTTTCTTAACTACCCTTCTCGTTAACCACCCTTCTCGTTAACCACTAATAGTGACACCCCTATATTTTGCTTTCTGTTAGTAATGAATTAATGAAAGCAACGCGAGAGCACAAATAAAAAGAAAGGGCTGCTATTATGCAGCCCTTTGTCGTTCTTGTTTATGATAAGCGGTTATGCCGCTTTAATGTGCGTGGTAATGTACGGTTGCCATGCTTGTTGGTATAGCTCTAAAGATTGGCGTCTTAGGCTATTGATTTGTGCCGCTTCGATATCGTTAATTGGGCGCTGTTCTGCAATAGCGTGACGTTCAATGCCTTGAATGATTTCGTAGAGTTCGTGTTCAGGACCACTTTTCACATCAGCGATGGCTTTTAAGTGAAGTTGAACCTCTGCAATGATGTTGGTCTTAGGCAAACGAACCAACAAGTTAAGGTCACGGTAGCCAGAGTCGGCTGGTGATTTAAACTTGTTTTTCAGCTTAACAACATCTGCTTCGCGGCTTAGCGCTTCGTACACTTCAACCAAGCTCTCTACATCGTTCGCGATGATAGTTGCGCGGGCTAAGTCGGTAATTTTCGTTACATTACCATCAAGCTCAAGGGCGATTTTTTCTTCTGCACGAGCTTGAGATTTAACGCCAGCAAATAGCGCTTCAGAGTTGGTGAGTAGGGCAGTACTTTTACAGATAGTTTCTAGTTCAGCTTGGCCTTGATGCGCTTTGCTGTACAGAATGTCGAAGTCGGTGTAAGGCTGAGTCGGGCGTGAGTCGAAGGCTTTGATGCCGTAAAGGCCGCTCAAACTATGACGGAATACGTTTGATGAAACTTGGTTTTGCGCAGGAGTGCGCGTTTGATCAGTCGAACTTGTTGAAACAGGTGCTGCTGCGAATGCAGGCGCTCGGCTCAATACTAGAAGCATTAGGGCCGTCGTACGGAGAAATACACTCATTCAAACTCCAAAATACAAGGTTACAAAAACGGGTAATCAAAAGGGGTAACCAGTAACGCATAAGAGTAAAAATAGCTTAACTAAACTCACTACATATTAAATGGGGCTAGCTAAGACAGAAACCAACTCTAACGTTTAATATCGCTTTAAAATGTGAAGATATAGACAAATAATCCAACCGTTAGTTCCGCAATTTCGAGAACTTTGAACTCAGCCGTTTCCGTTATTTTCGAAACCAATTTGGTACTTTCAGCCAAGCTAAGGTTGCTCTTACCTCTCTATACTGTACCCTTGCATTATGACTGTTTAACATGAACGAAAGATGAATAATCCTGAATTTTGGCACAATAAATGGGCAGCCAACCAAATTGGTTTCCACCTTGAAGATGTAAACCCACTTCTGATTAAATTTTGGGAAAAGACTGAGCCTAACTATGAGAAGAGTGTGTTTGTGCCTCTTTGTGGCAAGAGTGAAGATTTGATTTGGTTGGCGACAAAGCATAGTGACGTGCAAGGTGTCGAACTCAGCCAGATTGCGGTTCGCGCATTTTTTGCAGAGCACCTTTACACGCCAACTGTGACTCAAATTAGCGGTCAGCACGAGCTCTACCAATTCGATGAACTGAACATCTATACAGGTGATTACTTCACCGCGCCAATCCAACCTGTTGATATTATCTATGACCGAGCGTCTTTAGTTGCCTTGCCAGAAGAGATGCGCACACAGTATGTAGAGCGTTTGAAACAACTGCTGAAACCGGGCGGTAAGGTCCTTCTGGTGACTCTGGATTACGACCAAAGCGAGATGGCAGGGCCTCCGTTTAGCGTACCTAAACTAGAGATCGATCAGTTGTTCTCTGGATACAAAATCACATTGTTGAATCAAGATATTGCGGACGATGAACATCCGAAGATTGCTAAGAAAGGCTTGTCTCGATTCAGTGAAGAAGTGTATTTGATTGAGTCAGACGCTTAAGTGAAGTGAGCTTTCAAGCGAAAAGACCGCTTAAATAAAAAAGACAACACCAACAAAAAGACGGGCTCGATAGCCCGTCTTTTTTATTGTTCAGATTTGAAGTCGTGATTGTTCAGAATTGAATAGCTAGCTAATAAATCACTTTTACTTTCGAAGCGCTCTCAATTGCATCATCAATCGCAGTCTCTGTGCTGTTGCGTCGAGTAAGCGCCACACCTAGACGACGGCGACCATCGATATCAGGCTTACCAAACAAGCGAACTTGCGTTTGTGGTGCGTCTAGCGCCTCTGTAAGGCCTTCAAAACGGATGTTAGTTGAAGTGCCTTGGCCTAGAATAACCGCAGATGCACATGGCCCATACTGAGTAATTGATTTAATCGGCATACCGGTAAAGGCACGTACGTGCAGTGCGAATTCCGACGAGTCTTGAGACATCAAAGTAACCAAGCCTGTATCGTGTGGGCGAGGGGATACTTCATTGAAGATTACGTGATCGCCTTTAACGAACAACTCAACACCGAAGATACCGTGACCACCGAGTGCGTTAACCACTTGTTCAGCAGTGTATTGCGCAGCTTTAAGTGCGTTGTCTGACATTACTTGTGGCTGCCATGATTCACGGTAATCACCATCTTCTTGACGGTGGCCGATTGGTGCACAGAAATGAACGCCGTCGACTGCGCGAACGGTCAGTAACGTGATTTCGTAATCAAAGTCGATGAAGCCTTCAACGATTACACGGCCCGCACCAGTACGACCACCTTCTTGTGCGTAGTCCCAAGACTTTTGAATGTCTTCTTCTGTTTTGATAACACTTTGACCTTTACCTGATGAACTCATTACTGGCTTAACGACACAAGGCATGCCGACGAATTCAACAGCTGCTGCGAAATCTTCAAAGGTGTCTGAAAAGCGGTAAGGAGAAGTGCTTAGCTTTAGCTCTTCTGCGGCTAGGCGACGGATACCTTCCCGGTTCATCGTTAGCTTAGTTGCATTCGCAGTTGGAACGACATTCAAACCTTGTGCTTCTAGCTCAACTAACTTGCTGGTGGCAATAGCTTCAATTTCAGGAACCACATAATCTGGCTTTTCTAGTTCAATGATCGCTTGAAGTGCATCGCCGTCTAACATGTTTAGTACATGGCTACGATGCGCGACTTGCATCGCTGGTGCGTCTGCATAACGGTCACAAGCAATAACTTCCAAACCTAAACGTTGGCACTCGATAGCAACTTCTTTGCCGAGTTCACCTGAACCTAATAGAAGTACACGAGTAGCATTTTCACGAGTAGCAGTACCAAACATAGAAATTCCTTCCGATCTTTTGAACGATTGATTGAAAACGGGGAGATCATACTTATTTTAATGATAAAAGCAAACGTTTGCGCGAGCTGTTGCGTTAATTGCAGGGATAAAAAAAGCAGCCCTGTTAAATAGGGCTGCTTATTTGAATTTTTGTTAATTAGATGTACTTAGATTGCTAAGTAAGTCACTGGAATGTCAGGGTTAATCGCTTCTAATGTCGATTGAGTATCCGCTAAGTGGCTAATGCTGCCATCTGCGATTTCAACCAACGCTGCGTTTTCAATCTGTTCGAAATCGAAGCCAGCCAATTTCAGTTGCACAAGTGCTACTTGTAGTGGCGGAAGGCTCGGGTTAAATGCCGCATTTTCTGCGTATGCACCCGTAAAAATTTCGCCAGTTGTTAGCTGTAGTGAAACGCCGCTTAGATTTTTAGTATATGGCGCATGGCTACGGTTTAATGCTGCTAGTGCGCTTACCACAACAGGGCTGGTTTCTTCTGACGTGTACTGGTGATCCAGCTTAGTCATTAGGCCAGTAGTAATCCCCAAATCAGCAGGGCCGAAAGAGTCTGGTAGGTATTCTTGCAGTGACATTTCATCACGCTGTGGTAATTGAACTTTAAGTTCTTTTGCCGTCGTCAGTTCGTTCATGAATTGGCGACAGTGACCACAAGGGCTGAAGTTGATCGTGATATCAGAAAGGCCTTCTTCACCCTTCATCCACGCGTGGCTGATGGCTGATTGTTCAGCGTGAACCGTTTGACCAAGTTGAGTACCAGCGATTTCAAGGTTTGCACCAAAATACAGAGTTCCAGACAAACCACGCACGATTGCACCAACATAAAAGTCAGATAACGGAGCGTAAGAATACGCTGCGGCAAAAGGAAGTAGCGCAATACGTAGCTCGTCATCCGCTAAACCACTTGCTTGCAGTAGGCTGGCAAATTGCTCTGGAGACAATGTCGCGTCAAAGTTGTCTGCTAATACGATGTCACTCAAAAGTGCTTTGATTGCTGTTGGAGCACTTTCCAGCGCCAGGGTAATACGACTGTTCATGTTGAATCCTTATTTGACCTTAGGCTTTAATTCTATGCAATGCGCAGGAATTTTCTGTGATTGTGATCGCTATTACTCTGTTGTTGTTACATTGGTTTGCATAATTAGAGTGAGGTCACAGATGAAATCGATTGCAAGAGCAAAAACCATCGTTGATATCGCACTTATTGGCCTAAACAGGGCGCGACTTGACTGCTATTGCTGAATAAATGCGAATAAAAAGCCCAAGCAGGCACTGAAATCAACAGTATTCTGGTTGGGCTGAATCGTGTGGTGAGGTTTTAGTTAAGAATAGAACCAAACTACAAGTGAAAATATACTTGGTGCAATGATTGAGGTAATGACGCCACAAAGCACAAGAGCCAACGAACTGAATGCAGCATCTTCCTGATTCTTCTCAGCACACGTTGCAGTACCCAAAGCGTGAGATACGGTACCCATTGTTAATCCACGGGCGATTGGGCTCTTAATACCAATCAGGTTATAGATTGGGTAAGCAAAAATAGCCCCAAACAGACCAACAATCAAAACCAGAATCGCAGCAATAGCCGCTTCACCACCTAAATGGCTAGACACTTCCATAGCAATTGGCGTGGTGACTGACTTACCTAACAAACTCGCAATCAAACTTAAGTCCGCTTTAAAAGCCACTGCGATTAATGCTGTTGTTGTCATCGACATCACACTGCCCAGCGTGCAAGCAAAGGTGATGATGCGCCAGTTTGCTCTGATTTGAGGTAACTGTTCGTAAAGCGGGTAAGCAAGGGCAACTACCGCGGGCTGAAGCATGTAGGTAATCCAGGTGTTGTCTGCATAGTAAGTCTCAAACGGTACTTTGAAGAACGTGAGTATCGGAATGATGATACCAATGCTGATAAGCAGGGGATTACACAGCGGCGAGTTTACTTTTTGACTTACCCAGCGAGCAAACAGGAATACCGCGATGGTGAGTAGAATCCACATGATCAGTTACCTCTCGAAAGCAAGCGGTCTAAGAACCATGATAAAGACACCAATACCAGCAACGTGCCGCCAACGGCGCTCGCCATAATTGGCAATGCGTTAGTGATGAGCATGTCGAAGTGATCCATCAACCCTACACTGATCGGAACAAACAGTAAGATCATTAGCCGGATAATCAAGCTTGCACCAGGCTGTACCCAGTGCGAAGGAACAATACCAATCACCATGGCGGCAAACAGAATCAACATGCCAAAAATACTGCCTGGGATTGAGGTATCCAAAAAATGCTGTAACGCGTTACCTGCTGTAAGTGCACCTATGATTAAGGTGAAGGAGATTAAGCAGTAAACCAGCTGGAGCAATCTTTCTTTCAAAGTGTTACGTCTCTTGATAATGGAATTAGCTAGCTAACTTTTCTACGTATTGATAAACCGCCTTCAAGATAGCCATTTTCTTCTCGTCGCTTTCATGTTCGTGCGCGAGGTTTTCAAGGTTGAGCATGTACTCTTCTAAACGGCACTCGTAAAACTCACGACAATGGTTTGCCCATTTTAGTTGCTCAGCTTCGTCAAGTGTCCATGGGAAGTTACGCGCACGGTAACGGAACAGTAACGGTTTAATACGTTCGTCGCTGAAGGTGATATCTAAAGCTGCCAAGTTGTTCGGGTCAGTTTCGCGAATGATGTTCATCGCGGTCTTATCAGCTGGAGAAAAGAAACCGTCGTAAAGGTGAGTATCAACATCATCACTCTTTTCGTACTCTCGCTCTTGTGAGTACAGGCCGATCAGTTTTTCGCGGATCTCTGGGTGTTCGCGCAGCAGAGCCAAGTTCTTCAAGCATTGTTGGCGATCGATGCCGATGGTTTCGGCATTTTCAGCCGTCAGCGTTTTGGCTGGAGCAAGAATAGGGCATTTGTTCAGTTGAACCAATTTGATTGGTACGGGTAGCTCGTCTTCACCCAGTTCACTGCGTTTGGTGTAGAGTCTGTCTCTGAGTTCATCAGCATCCAGTTCTAACAGTGGGCTTGGATCTTTGGCTAAATCAACCACGATAACGGCATTTTGATTGGTTGGGTGCCAAGCCATAGGCACAATCCAACTTGTGTAGTTGCAGTCACGGCCAAACATGCCCGAAACGTGCATCAATGGTGTCATGTTTACAATATCAACAAGGTCATTCAGCTTACGCTTATGACGCATGTTGTAAAGGTAATCGAACATCTTAGGTTGTGCAGTTTTCAGCTTCTTCGCTAACTCTATGGTCGCAATAACATCGGCCATCGCATCGTGCGCGTTCTCATGTTCAATGCCGTTTGCCACCGATAAGTGTTCCAATTTAAAGCTTGGATAACCTTCTTCATTCTCTGGCCAAACAATACCTTCAGGGCGCAGTGCGTGAACAGCGCGCATTACATCAAATAGATCCCAACGTGAGTTGCCGTTCTGCCAGCTCCACGCATATGGGTCAATGAAATTTCGGTAGCAGGTGTAACGCGTTACCTCGTCATCGAATCGAATACTGTTGTAGCCAAGGCTTGTGGTGTTTGGTTTCGCTAACTCAGCATGGATCTTAGCGATAAACTCTGGTTCAGGAAGACCTTGAGAAGCTGCTTTTTGTGGTGTGATACGGGTGATCAATGCAGCTTCAGGTGCAGGGAGGTAATCAGCAGGAGGTTGGCAATAGATAACCAGAGGCTCTCCAATAACATTGAAATCTTGGTCGGTACGAACACCCGCAAATTGACTCGGACGGTCTTTTGCTGGGCTAACGCCCCACGTTTCGTAATCGAAAAAGAAGTAGGTCGGCTGATTATCTGAACTCATTGAATTTCCTGAACAGTAAGCGTGGAACATTTACTGTGGCTGAAGGTTAGTTTTGTTCAGTATCTGATAGTATGCGGTACACGTGCAACCCAGATCACAAATAAATTCCCGTAAAACGGTGGTTTACTATTCAATCGAGCCGCGTGGGTATGCTTTTGAATCCAGTTAAGGCTGTTTCTTAGTTAATACAATCTGTCTATCGCTCGTTTAATCCGACGGAGGAGAAAGTATCCGCTGAACTTTTTGTTTTAAGGTTAATTTTCGGTTTCTCAAATCTTTGAATATTGCCTTCCACTCTTGGAAGGTGACGACTATCGGGTTAAAACTATTTACAGGTTTGGTGACGCCGTAACGTACGGTTTCAACTTCAGGTTCGAACGTACCAAACAACTTATCCCAAATAATCAAAACACCGGCGTAGTTCTTATCGATGTATTGCGGATTTTTACCGTGATGCACACGGTGGTGCGACGGGGTGTTAAAGAGGTATTCAAGTGGCCCCAAGCTTCGTATCCATTGTGTATGGACGAAGAACTGCAAACCTAGATTGAGAAGTACCACAAAGATGACCCATTTAGGCTCGAAACCTATGATGACGAGCGGCACCCAGAACAGCCACATCCCAGCAAGTGGATACATCAAACTCTGACGGAAAGCTGTGCTGAAATTCATACGTTCTGAGCTATGGTGCGCGACGTGCGCAGCCCACATCCAGCGAACACGATGGCTTGCTCTATGGAACCAATAATAGAAAAAGTCTTGTAACAACATCAATGCAATAAAACTCAGCACGCCTATTTCGATGTCCATTAAGCGCCAACCGAACATCCAAAGATACAGGTGCACAACCAATAATCCGGTGAGTAAATCGGAGAGTTGATGCATTCCTGCAAGCGTGAAGTTACACATCACTTCTGAAAGTTTATAGCTGGAGTTATCTGGCAGTCGACCTTGTTTCTGACCGATAAAAAACTCAGCCAACATGCACACCACGAACAAGGGCGCTAATACCAGTAGTAGCCATTCTGGGTGATTGATTAATGCGTCGATATTCATGTTTTATCCTTGTTGAGACGCCATATGCGTTCTTAGTATCAAGTTTACTTAGACTTGCTCGCCTGAGATTCAGTGCTCAGCAGACTTTCGCTACCAGCGTGCAAAGTGATCTTCTGTTAGGCCAAGAACATCATCGAGTTGGTGGGTAATACCATTGTTGTCTTTTATTGAGCCAGAGAAGTGACCGATGAACTGACGGAAATTACTCTTCAGTAACCACAAATTGAGCTTTTCACTGCGACTATTAAGGGGCGTAAAGATCAGGTTAATGCGTCCATCTTGTGATGTTATCTGCCAAGGTAAACTCGTGTCTTGGCGACTAAACGTAAAGTGTACCGGGTTAAGCAAGTGTCTGGTTCCATTCACCCATATTACGTTTTCGCAGCCGCCCGTTTCGTTGACGCCCGCTGCGAGGTTCAGGCCAATATCTGTGTCATTGGATTGCGCGTTGATGCTTGCCCAGCGCCAACTGGTCTCACGCCTCATATAACCTGCTGAAAAGTCATAACCGGCTAGAGCTTGCGTGAGGTTTAATGATGTTCCCTTGATTAGAATTTCGCCGCTGATGCGCAAAGCATTGTGCTTTTGAGTGTAAGTCCAACCTGAATAACCTGTTGGGCTGCACATCGCTATGGGTAGGCTGTCGGCTTCAGTTTCTAAAGCGATATCGCCCTTGATGAGTTTGGTATTCAAGCTAACTCGCCACTGTCCGTCTTCAATATCAAAGGTGATGCTTTGGCCTGCAATGCTTGTCTTTCCTTCAAATGGCGAAGCGGTCACTTGTTTATCAAATTCCAGTGGTCGTAACCATGAACACTCTTCTAGCTTGTTACTCTCGATATCGTAGACATAACAAAATGCTGAGCCCAAGTAGCGAATATCCGCGATAGCGACACCAATAATGTGCGTGTCGGTGACAATGCTGGCAAACTGGAATTGTTTGTAATGAAAGTGCTTCTGCCAAGGGGGGGCTTTTGCATCCATCGAATTTCGGTAGTCAAAGTTCTCGATGTTCAGGTGCTTTGGGATACCATCGAAATGTCCAATGATCGGCTGACCATTAGAATCAATCAAACTTTGTGGGGCTGGGTTCGTTTTTATCATTGCAATAGTTCACACAAATTTAACAATTAAAGCCATTGTGCGATGAGTAGTGTAGGATTGGGAGGTCATATTCGGACAAAAGCGCGTTACTGATCACGATTTCATAAGCATGGATTGTTTGTGCTGCTTAGTGAATGTTGATTGCTGAGTAGTGAATGCTTAGTAATGAATTTTGAGTTTATAGCCGAGTGACAACTACGTTGGTAAAGGAGAGACGATTGCATATTATCGCGGAGTATAAGCCAACCGGACATAGGCATCAGTTGGGCACATTAGATATCGCGCTGCTGTTAAATACGCTAGAGCAACGAGGTATCGATATTGAAAGTCTACTCAATGATGTGGGTCTGTCCAACATGGATTGGCGAGATCCGAATGGAAAGCTGACTTACGCTGATAAGCTTACGTTATTTAGCGCGGCTAATCAGAGTTTTCCTCACGATGGCTTGGGTCTTTGGTTGGGAGAGCATGCAAGTCTGAGCCACTTTGGTGTGTTGGGTTATGCGCTATCGACTAGCCAGAATGTTGGAGAGGCCATCAAGTCGGGCTTCAAGTATTTGCGCCTGAACGGTCCTATCTTCTCGGTTAAATTGCTTTTAGATTCCGAGCAAGCGGTGATTCAGATTGAGAACACTTTAGAAGTGGGCGATCTGCTTCCTTTCTGCAGTGAGTACTTCTTGAGTTCAATCGTCTCTTTGTTCAAAGAACTGACTGGTCATGAGTTGGATATTCACACTTTGGCTTTGCCTTATGCTCACCCGAATTACGCCAAGCTCTATGACGACCGTTTCCAGTGCCCTGTAGTTTTTGAGCAGAGCCATTGTGAACTGCGTTTTGATGTCTCGCTTTTATCACAAACCTTATTGACTCATGATGCCGCGACATTGAAACGTTATCTCGCGTCTTGTCAGTCGATAGTCGAAACGTTGGACTCGGAACATTTATTGACTAACCAGATCAAAACGATCTTTTATCAAACCGCAGGTAGTTTTCCGAATATTGAACAACTTGCGGATGAGTTTGGCAGTAGCTCTCGTACACTCAGGCGAGAGCTAGTGACCCATGATTCCAGTTATCAAGTATTGCTTACCGAAGTTCGAGTGGAACTAGCCAAAGAACTGCTACTCGGCACAACCATGAGCATTGATGACATAGGTGAAAGGCTTGGTTATAGCGATCCTGCAAATTTCAGAAGGGCGTTTAAAGGGTGGCTCAATAAAACGCCCGCGCAGTTTCGTGACGGTTTAAGTTAAGGCGTTACTTGCTAAAAAACTCCTCTCTGAAACCGGTGACTTGCTGCTGATAGTAACTGTCCCAATCTTGCTGAGACCAAGTGGCATAACTTGAGGAACGCTGAGAGTCTAAGGTCGCTTTGAGCTGATCCAGTTGCTCGTGATAACTCATCACGGTTTGTTGCTGTTGTGCGACTTGTTGTTCTCGCGCGGCAATGGTGCTGGCCTGCGCTTCATCTAAGTAGGCACCTTGAAGGTCGGCCTTGACTGATACTATCTCAGCAGGGCTATAGCTGTTGGGTATCAAAGAGACTGCCAATTCATATTTCTGAAGCTGTGTTTCGGCGTTTAACGTGTCCGTATTGTTTTGCCATTCACTAAGCAAATTTTGATAGTTGGCCAAAAATTGGCTCGCTTCGTTTTCTATAAGGGTGTTTGCGTCGAGCGTAAAATCTAGATGTGCAAACTGGTCTGCGAATAGCTGGTGGGCCAACTCTCCCCATACTTGCTGTGCAGATTGTTTGAATAGGGCAACACGCTCTTCAAGAGTTTCTATGGATTCTAGTGGGATAGTACTTTGGGTTAATTGCCAGTCGACGGATAGCTGCGGATAGTTGCTCAGTAACTCAAACCATATGCTCGGCAATTCGGATTTCAATGGTGCGAGTTGCTCATTACAGTCATAGCGTTGTTGGCAAAGCTTCCAGAACCCATCGAGTTCATCGAATAAAGCCTTACCTTCGAATTCGCTCAAGTTTTCAGCAAGAATTTTCCCGTCCAGTGTTCCTGCTTGGGCTTGATTGCTGTGCGATGCGGAATTTTCCGAACTGGCGGTTGCAGTTGGTGTGAAATTATCGTCATCAGTTGTCGTAGAAACACGCGGCTTAGCTTCTGCGTGTTGAACAGAAGATAGCAGTGTTTCCGTTGGTTTTGATGACCATGAGTAGCCAATAATGCTCGTCACAGTGACGAGCATTAGGATTAATATAACTCGATGCATTATGGGTTCACCGAGTTACTTGATCACGGCACTAACAGGGAAGTGGTCTGAAAGGTTGTAGTGCTTCCATAACTCACTGCTTGTTGATCTTAGAACATCCACACGGTTATTGTTGTGAGTTTTTTGTGCGAACTCCGAACTCACCACTACGTAATCCAAGTATTCGACGTTTTCCCCGCCAGACATAGGTTCGCCTGCAAAGTTGTTGATACGAGGATCAAAGGTAGAAGCAGTATAACCTGAATACTCCGGCTCAGCGGCTTGCAGGTTAGCGAACATTTGTTGGTAGTCACCTGGGAACTTCAGTTTGTTCACGTTGAAGTCACCGCTGTAAACCACAGTTTCTGATGTCGGGATATCCAGAGATTGAGCCAGTGCACGCATCTGCTTGAATTGGCGTTGTCGATAGTCACGAGCGGTATCCGTATCGAATGATGCCGTGTGGGTGCCGAATACATGGTAAGCCTGACCATTCTTGATAACCTCGGCATAATTAACCCCTTTGTCTGCGAAGCAGTCCGTTCCGGTACAATCAGGGAAAACGTACTGCGCTTCATTAACGATAGGGTAACGGCTGACAATGACCACGCCACCGTCATAGATGTTAATCCCATCTTTATCGAGCATTTTGGTTTGGTACGGGTACTCTTTTGCAAGTTCACGCAAGAATTCATCTCTGCCGTTGGCAAACACCTCTTGTAGCGCCAACACGTCGTAGCCTTTTACATATTGAGGGAGAAGGTCGTAGCGGTCACCAATATGCGAAGCGATGGCAGGCAGCGCCCAGATGTTATAGGTCATGACTTTGAGTGTATTGGCATCTGGCTCTGGTTGTTCATCCACTTTTGGCGGGGTGATAGTGTAATAAATATCATCGTAGCGCGCCGTAGAATCGGCTTTAAGTGCTAGCTCTGCATTGACCCCGAATGCATCGGTCGTGCTGCGATGAATATTACGATCGTCATGCAACGTTAGGTTGACGTCTGCGGCACTCAAACCATGTTGCAGTGTTGAGTTATACCAATGTCCCTTCATGGTTTGGTTGAGCGTGACACTCTCACCGACGGCGTTCGATACCACAGTGTCAAATTCATAGGTCTTCCCAGATTTCACACCAGTCCAGCGATTGAAACTGATCAGCTTCTTCGTTTCCCAAGGGCCAATCTGTTCAACATGCTGTTGCCACTCATCACCGAATTGAAGCTGGTCGGTGCCGGTGTGATTGGCTTGAATGGTCATCACTTGATCTGTGTTATTGGTGAGATACACGTCGGTGTCTGCTATCGCAGAGGTCGAAGCGATTGATGTGGATGCCACAAGTGCAGCTAACCAAGTCCATTGAGTTTTCATCGTTTACGTTATCCTTATTGATTGATGTCTAGAATAACGTAGTCAAGAGTTATGACATTGGAGTTATAACTCTATGGCATTTGTTCAAATATGAGATATATGCCAAGGTTTTATAAAATTGATTAACCATTGAAAATTAACATATTGTCTTGTTGGAATGATAAGTGGTACGCGCGCGAGTAATAGGGTTAGGTAATGGTTTCGAGTCGGTGGAACAACCAATGTTGGCGTGCTTATACGAAAACTGTTTGTTGGGGGAGATCAGAGGTTGTGAGCAACAAGAAGGGATTATTGCGACAGCATAGATCTACCAGCACTAATTTTACGATTGTTCTGTAATTTGTTCTTGTTCAGTAAACAGAAACCCTAAAAACAGGTATGATAGTGCCGTTTTTAATCCTTAACTGGGAAAGTCATGGCAAAGTTAACACTCCAAGAGCAGATGCTTAAAGCTGGCTTGGTAAATGAGAAAAAATTAAAGAAGGCGAAGAAAGGCTCTAAAAAGTCTCGCGTTCAGTCTCGTGAAGCAAAAGCGGCGGCAGAAGAAACTAAACTGGCGCAGCAAGCGAAAGACAAAGAACTAAACCAACAGTTGAAAGAACAGCAGTTGAGCAAAGAAATTAAAGCTCAAGTGAAGCAACTGATTGAGATGAACAAGATCGAACAGAAGAACGGTGAGATCAAATATAACTTCACCGACGGTACGCTAGTTAAATACCTTTACGTAGAAGAGCTGACTCAAAAGCAACTAAGTAAAGGCATTCTAAGTATTGCTCGTCAAGGCGAGAGCTATGTTGTTATTCCAACAGCAGTAGCGAACAAGATTGCTATGCGCGACGAAGAATCTATCGTTGATACGCAAGCAGGTAGCACTGACGAAGTCGACGAAGATGACCCGTACAAAGACTTCGTGATCCCAGATGACCTAATGTGGTAATTACCCGTTTGTACTGAGTAGAAGCACGAATTAAAAATGCAGCTGACAATCCTTCGATTGTCGCTGCATTTTTTGTTTATGAGCTGTGGGTTTCCTAGATATTAAATGATCACTAGCTAAATAACTAAATAACTAAATAACTAAATAGCTAACTAACTAGTTAGATCACGGTTGAAGCGATCAGGCGTCACCGGGCTTCTCACGTTTACTGTTCCAACCCATAAAGTTGTAAAGGTTGTAACGAGCAAAGCCCAATTGTTCATGCAATGCAAAGTCTGTAACTGCGAAGTTGTACCATAATGGTAACCATGAAATCTGGGCAGCCATGTAGTCGGCTCGTACTGGAACGACGTTTAATCCAAAATGACTAAAGTAGAGTTCACTACGACGAATATGCAGGCCAGATGAAACAAGAACAATGTTGTCGAACTGGTGATGCTTCATTAGATCACTGGTGAGCTGCGCGTTTTTCCAAGTGTTGACACTATTCGCTTCTTGGATGATATCGGCGAGTGGAACTCCGAGTCTAAGCAGCTGCTGTTGGTAAACTTCCGCTTCGGTTACACCATTATTTTGTGCATCTCCACCACTAACGACCACTTTGCATATGGTTTGAGCCTTCGCACAGTTTTTATATTGGCTTGCCGTTTCATTGATGCGACCGAACGAGAAAAAGGTCGGCTCAAATTCTTGTGTACTTGCGATGAGTTGAGTACCAGCACCAAGTAAGACAATGGCATTGTGAGAGGTCCACTGAATGTCAGGCTTGCGCTCATAATTGGCTTGCAGGTCGTTTAGTAGATAGCGAGGAATTAAACCCGAACCAATCAATATAAATAAAGAGATAAGAAGAAGTTTGATAAAACTAGAGGTTTTTCTCCACTGAAGTAAACGTGTAACGCCAACGAGTACCAGAAGAAGTAATAATATAATAAAGCTCATGAGGATCCTGTTATCGAACGGGTGCCAGAATGATAGGCATGTTTGAAGCGTCGCATCATATATCAGTTTTGCTAGTATTTCATAGTTAACCTATTGTGCTATTGAACAAATATGGTGTTTTGCGTTATAGAATGTCGATGTTCGTGCAAGTAATAACAAAAACGCTTTATCATTGTTCGATTATTGATTTCTAAATATAGGCTTGAAAATAATAAGGACATTTACATCTTGTTCATATTTTATTCTATACCTATGAGCTTCTTCTATTATTTTAATCGAATATTGAAAACCTTGTTCTATGCTATTAAACAAAACAAAACAAAACAAAACAAAACAAATAAGCAATAAAAAACCGACGCATGTGCATCGGTTTTTGTTTAACGAGACTCAAGTTATTGGATCAATCGAACCCATTAAGCGTTCGCTTGTTCCAAATCTTGCTGCTTGTCCTTTTTAGCCAATAGGCGGCTTGTTATTGTTCCGGCTGTCATTGCACCAGATACGTTAAGCGCTGTACGTGCCATATCGATAAGTGGCTCGATAGAGATAAGCAGTGCTGCGATAGTTACAGGAAGACCCATCGCGGGTAGTACGATAAGTGCCGCGAAAGTTGCACCGCCACCAACGCCGGCAATACCAAATGAGCTCACTGTGATAATAGCAATGAGAGACAGAATGAAGTTGATGTCCATTGGGTCGATACCAACCGTAGGCGCAACCATGACTGCTAGCATTGCAGGGTAGATACCCGCACAACCGTTTTGACCAATCGTCGCACCGAAAGAGGCAGACAGGTTAGCAATCGCTGGTGGCACGTTAAGCTTCGTGATTTGAGCTTCAACGTTCAGTGGAATCGTTGCTGCAGAACTACGAGACGTGAAAGCGAACGTGAGTACTGGCCAGATCTTTTGGAAGTACTCTTTCGGGTTGACACCAACAAAAGAAACCAACACACCGTGAACGACGAACATCAGGATAATAGCGACGTAAGAAGCAACGATGAAGCCCAATAGGCTTAGGATGTCAGAAGCACTTGACGTTGCGACTACCTTCGCCATTAATGCTGCGATGCCGTATGGCGTTAGTGCCATGATCATCTTAACTAAGCGCATAACGATAGATTGAGCCGCTTCAACGAACGTACGGATTGGAGATTCTAATTCTTCTTTCTCTGCCATCACCTTACGAGCAGCAATACCCGTTAACACGCCAAAGATAACTACCGCGATGATAGAAGTAGAGCGAGCCCCTGTTAGGTCTGCAAATGGGTTAGTCGGAATAAAGCTAACTAGCATTTGTGGAATAGTTAGATCTGAAACGCTGCCGATGCGGCTTTCTAGTGTTGCGATACGTGCTGTTTCGCGAGCGCCTTCAGTTAAACCTTCAGCGGACAAGCCGAATGCTTGTGTTACAACAATACCAACAATCGCAGAAATTGCCGTTGTTGCTAGCAATACAGAAATGGTGATGCCAGAAATTTTACCTAGTGAGCCGCCTTTCTCAAGCTTCACTACTGCCGCAATCATTGAAACTAACACCAGTGGCATGATGACCATTTTTAGTAGGCCAACGTAACCACGACCAACAATGTTTACCCAGTCGAGCGTCTCTTTGATAACAGGATTGCCTTCACCAAATAGCAGTTGAAGAGCAAGGCCAAAAGCACTACCGAAAACTAAACCGAGTAAAACGAGGCGAGAAAGCGTGTTTTCTTTTTTCTGCTGTCCGTAGAGAAAAAAGAGGATACCAGTGAATATCGCTAAGGCAGCGATAGCTGAAAATGACATTGTTTTTCCTTATGAATAACCTTGAATCGATAGGGCGCTTAGATATATGGGCGCAAATACTGTTAGCTAAAATAGCGACCTGTAACAAAACGTAAAATAAGGAAAAGTAATTTATTAGAACGATTAGTAATATCCACCCAATGGGTTGGATGGATATTCAACATTATGGTGGATAGATAGACGTTTTAACGATATTTCGCTAATAAATTAAGCATGTCAGTCGAGGTGTAAATTTCGATACTTTGGAAATTATTTTCGAACAATCGGAATAATATTGCTTTAGCTACATCTTCAGATTGGATAGGGCGTAGGTTTTTGAATTTTCCAAACATTAACGGAGATATTAAAGGGAAGAGTCTTTGTAGGAGTTTTTCATCAGTTCTGGGTTCGGCACGTTCACCCACAAGTGGACCTGGACGAGCGATGAATAGCTGCTTGAAGCCAATACGTTTTAGGTTTTGCTCCATTTGTCCCTTACAGCGAAGGTAGTGTGAATAGGAGTCTGGCGAAGCGCCATAGCTAGAAACGACTGCGACACGTTGAACTCCAAGGAATTTCATCGACTGTGCCACTTGGCTAACCAGTTCTACATCGATCTTTCGCAGCGCTTCTTTTGAACCTGCTTTTTTCTTGGTTGTGCCTAAGCAGATAATGCCTAAGTTGGGCGTCGCGTTGGTGTCATCCCAACTTGTTACTTGTAGATCGTTGTGGATGAGTGTATCGAGTTTGTTGGAGTGAAATTGTTCACCTAATGCTCTTCGTGACAAAGCATAGATGTGTTCGACAGCGGGCTCGCTAATGAGCAGTCTCAGGACATGATGGCCAATTAACCCTGTCGCACCGGCTATAACAACCGATGTTTTATCTCCATATATACTCATTCTATTTCTTACTCCCTCTACAAGTGCTTGTTTAATATAAACAGTGTTTGAATTTTAAGCGAACAAAAATTCTATAAATAAGCGTCAGAGGTATGGGGTTTTAAGGTGTTAAATATAACAAAGCCCGCTGGGCGACGGGCTTGTTACTTACTTTGCTACTTTATTGTCTTATTGCTTCGATACCTGCTAGGTAAAGGAGAGTGGGATTTTCCTTACCTTTTTGCTGGTTTTCTTACTTGATTTATTTGGTTTTCTTTTGCTTGAGTTTGGAATCATTCCACCTCCTAAATCATTGTTTGGTTTTGTCTTTCAATCGATTGTTTTCTTTTAAAGCAACTGCGATGTGGGTATTCACAGTATGGGCACTCATCAATGGAGAGATTAACAAGTACTTTAGATAAAGCATAAACGATGCCAAAATGTAAGTTATTGATAAATCTATTATCAATATTGTAGGTGTTTCGGGTTCGTCAACTTGACTGTCAATTTGAGAAAATACCGGTGTGATCTGTTTAAATTAAGAACACTCTCTACCGTTTCTGTTGATTAGGCATAGATACAGCATTGCTTAACACGTAAACTGAGTCGTAATTCACATAGGCCAAGGACGTGCTATGAACCTAAAGCTTGATACTCTCGCTCCCACTCAGATTTATCACTTGATGACACAAACCGTTGTGCCTCGCCCCAAACAGCGTTATTACATTAATATACCCTGAATCAATGTTATCAAACTGATTGTTCGCAATAGTTGAACGTGGTTTAAATTGTTGATCCTAAATACTAATATTTCTCAAAAAAAGTGTTTTCAAACCTATGTTAGATACCCAATACTCGCAGTACATCCAACACCGAATTGACCAAAAAACTAAGCCACTTGGTGCGCTTGGCTTACTAGAAAAAGTCGCACATCAACTGGCATTGATTCAGAGCCAAGGCAAAGAAACTGCGGTTGAGCACATCGAATTGAAGAAGCCAAGTGTCATCATTTTTGCTGGTGACCATGGCATAGCAGATGAAGGTGTGAGTATTGCTCCAAGTGCCGTGACACAACAGATGGTGTTGAACTTCTTGAGCGGTGGTGCGGCGATAAATTGCTTCTGTGCGGTGAATGATATCGATATCACGGTAGTCGATACGGGCATATTGTTGCCTGTTGAATCTGACAGTGTCATGTTGATTTCTCAGCGTTTAGGTACACGAACCAATAATTTTGCCAATGAAGCTGCAATGAGCCTCGAAACGGTTGATCGAGGGATTGAACTTGGTACAGAACTAATTTCTAGAACCATTTCGAATGGCACGAATATCATCATGTTTGGTGAAATGGGTATCGGTAATACCAGCAGCGCATCAGCGATTTTAAGTGCATTATCGAATCGGTCTGCAGGTGAGTGTGTCGGCCTAGGAACTGGCATCAACAATGAACAGCTTGCACGTAAAGTAGCTGTGGTTGAGCAAGGTGTTGCGCGTTGCAAAGGTTTAGAGCTTAAAGATATTAAAGATATTAAAGAGGTACTAGCACAAGTTGGTGGCTATGAGATCGTTCAAATGGTGGGTGGTTTCCTTGGCGCATATCAAAACAGAACCCCTGTGTTGGTCGATGGCTTTATCGTGTCGGTTGCGGCGTATGTCGCGACCTTAATTGAGCCGAACTGCCGTGATTACATGATCTTTGCGCATCGCTCTGAAGAGTCTGGTCACAAAATTCTATTAGAGCTGCTAGGCGCTGAACCACTGCTCGATCTTGGATTGAGATTGGGCGAGGGTACAGGTGCTGCTCTAGCTATGCCAATTGTTCGTGCGGCAGCCGAGTTTTATAACAACATGGCGAGCTTCGAAAGTGCTGGAGTCACGGTTTAATGAGTGATGCGCCAGAAAGATCGTTGAAAGGTCGAGTTACTTATCAGTGGGAGCTGTTTGCGTTGGCTATAGGTTTCTTTTCTCGCTTACCAATGCCAAAGAACACTCCCTATTCATCAGAGCGAATGAACCGTTCTGGTCGCTATTTTTCAACGGTTGGTTTGTTACTTGGTGTTCTGTGTGGCGGTGTGTTCTTGCTACTCGATGCAATACTGCCGAGTGCAGTGGCCATCTTTTTGATGATGAGCTTTAGCTTGATGCTCACTGGTGCTTTCCATGAAGACGGCTTAACCGATATGGCGGATGGTATTGGCGGAGGCATGACCTTAGAACGACGCTTGACCATTATGAAAGACAGTCGAATTGGCACTTATGGCGCGTCGGCTCTGGTTATGGCTCTGCTGGGCAAGTGGGTGCTGTTGAATGAGTTGGTCAACATGACAGCTTTGTTTATGGTTATCGTTACCAGTTATACCTTTAGTCGCGCGATTGCTGCATCACTGATTTACGACATGCCTTACGTTAGCGATTTAGATACCAGTAAAAGTAAGCCATTGGCCAATAAGCAAACTAAGAGCGAGCTCGTTTTCCTATTGATTGTGGGCGTTCTGCCTAGCCTGTGGTTTGGTCTTGAGTTCGTTTTGGTTTTATCTGTCGTCGCCTATCTGTTTAGATTAGGTTTCAAAAAATGGTTAATGGCACGAATTGGTGGCTTTACTGGCGACTGCTTGGGGGCTGCTCAACAGTTGATGGAGTTACTGATTTACCTTGTGTTCATTACTGCTTTTTACAATGGTTTTCTATAACAGGTTCCTATGACAAGCACGAATCAAACTAATCAAATTAATCAAGTAAGTCAGCGAAATAGCCATTTGGTATTGGGTGGGGCTCGTTCTGGTAAGTCGAGTTTTGCAGAACAACAGGCCTTATGTGCGCTTGCAGCATGTTCAAATGGACGTCTCAACTATATTGCGACGGCCACTTATTTGGACGACGAAATGCGTGAGAGAATTGCGCACCATCAACAACGTCGTGGTGAGCTGTGGATTGAGCATGAAGCCCCTGTTGAATTAGCCGAAAAACTGCAGTCTTTTGATCAAAACGATGTAGTGTTGATTGACTGCCTAACTTTGTGGTTGAACAACATTATTTTTGAGTTGGGTGATGATGCGACCAATGAACAGGTTGAGGCCGTGGTTGAAGTTTTAGTGAAAAGCGTAGAGCAAAGCCCGGCGCAAATTATCTTGGTTTCTAACGAAGTCGGTTTAGGTGTGGTGCCGCTAGGTAAAGTGTCGCGCCTATTTGTCGACAATGCGGGTCGCATGAATCAAGCGCTAGCTCGTGTTGTTGAGCGTGTCACGCTGGTCGCCGCAGGATTACCATTGAGCTTAAAATCATCGAGCCATTCGACTCAAAGCTCGACTCATAATTAGATTGGTATCAAAGGTTAGTTGAACAAATGGAAAATGGAACAACCAAAAACATCTATCTACTAAGACATGGCAAAGTCGAAGGCGAAGCGGCACTTAATGGTTTATCCGATGTGTTGGTTAATCCTGATCTTCAAGATCGGATATGTGGGGCGCTGGTAAAACAAGATATTGCCTTTGATTGCGTGGTTACCTCACCATTAAGGCGATGCAGCGATCTCGCAAACAGATACGCACAGCGTATGTTTGTGCCTTTATCTGTTGCACCAGACTTTCAGGAAATGAACTTCGGTGACGTTGATGGTGTCCCATTTGATGAGCTTGAAGACAAGTGGGGAATGCTAGAAACCTTTTGGCAAGACCCTGCTAATCATCAACTGACTGGTGCAGAAAGTTTACAGAGCTTCCACGACAGAGTAACTCAAGCTTGGTCGCAACTTTTGGACGATCCAAGTGACAATCTATTATTGGTTACTCATGGTGGTGTGATTCGCATATTGTTAGCGCACTGCCTTGATATCGATTGGAAAAATCCGAGTTTGTACTCGAAGCTATCGATAGAAAACGCGTCGATAACTCATATTCAAATCACTCAGTTTGCGCAGAGCTTTACCAGCGTCAAATCGATAGGGCTACCTGTTCTCTGAGTGTTCAAAAAACACAGTTTAAGAATTAACAATCTATTAGACCTGTAAATTGAAACAGAAATAGAAATAAAAATCGAAATATAAAGCGGCGTTCACAGCCGCTATACCAGATTGGTATTACTACTTACGTGAAAGGAATTTAGTCATGACAACACCGAGTTGGGATCTAAGCATTGCTTATCGCGATCTTGATGATGCAAAAATCGAGCAGGACATTGAACTCATCCAACAGTGCATTGAGCTGTTGTACCTACACGTTGAAAAGCGTCATATTATTCTAGCGATGCAAAACGCCATTCAAACTTCTGAAGCAGCAGGCACGTTACTGAGCACGATCAACACTTTCGCTAATTGTCACGCATCGGTAGACGCGACACACACAGAAGCCAAAGCACTACTTGGTCGAGTTGCGAAACTGAATTCTGAAATGTCTCAAGCGTTCAGCCCTTATGAAGACATGCTAATTCACGCAGAACCAGAATTTATTGATGCAGTATTAGAGCATGACAGCACGGATGTTGCAGGGCAACGCTTTGCTATCGAAAGCTCACGTAAGTTATCAAGCACTCGTTTCAGTGTTGCTGAAGAGCAGTTATTGGCAGCGATGAAGGTTGATGGGCGTGACGGATGGGGTCGTTTATACGATAACCTAACTGGTTCTTTAAAACTGTCGCTAAAGCTGAACGGTGAAGACGAAGCACTAGGTTTTTCACAAGCGGCGAGCTTGTTGTACGGTAGCGAATTCGACAAACAAGAACCGGCATGGCGCGCAGTTCAAGGCGCAATGAAGACACACCAAGAGTCATTTGCTTCAATTCTAAATGCGCTTGCGGGTTGGCGACTGACAGAGAACAAAAAACGCTCGAAAATAAGCGACGTGCATTTCCTTGATCCAAGCCTACACGGCAGCCGTATTGTGCCAGAAACACTAGACACCATGATGTCGGTAGCGAAAGCTAATCGAGCTGTTGGTCAGAAAGCGGGTTTGTTGATGGCAAGAGTTCACGGCTTGGATGAAATGAAGCCTTGGAATCATTTAGCAGCAATGCCACCACTTGGTGACGCTGAATCTAAGGTTTACCCATTCGATGAAGCTATCGAAGTGATCAAAACTGCGTTCGCTGAAGTAAATCCAGAGATGGCTGATTTTGTCGCATTAATGGTTGAGAACGGTTGGATTGATGCCGCACCAGCTGCCAACAAACGTTTAGGCGCGTACTGCACCAAGTTTGCTGCGACACGCACCCCGCTTGTGTTCATGACATGGAGTGGTAGCCGCTCAGACTTAATGACATTGGCGCACGAGCTAGGTCACGCGTTTCACAACTGGGTGATGAAAGACATGCCGTTGTGTCAAACACGCTACCCAATGACGCTAGCAGAAACCGCTTCAATCTTTGCTGAAAACATCGTCCGTGACCACTTGTTAAAACAAGCACAAACACGCAATGAGAAACTTGAAATGCTGTGGGAAGAGCTTTCTTCTTCTTTGGCACTAATGGTGAATATTCCCGTTCGCTTCGAATTTGAAAAAGCCTTCTACGAGCAGCGTGAAAAAGGCGAGCTAACGGCTCAGCAGCTGTGTGACTTGATGGAAACCACTTGGAAGGAGTGGTATGGCGATGCAATGACAGAAGCCGACCCTTACTTTTGGGCGAGCAAGCTGCACTTTAGCATCTCTCAAGTGAGCTTTTATAACTATCCATACCTGTTCGGTTATCTGTTCAGTAAAGGTGTTTACGCTCAGCGCGATGCGAAAGGTGAGCAATTCTACGGCGATTACGTTTCGTTGCTTCGTGATACGGGCAGTATGATGGCGGAAGAAGTCGTTGAGAAGCACTTAGGGATGGACCTGACTCAAGCTGATTTCTGGCAACAAAGCATCGACATGGTCAAAGTTCAAATCGATGAATTTGAAAGATTGCTCGATCAGGAAGATTAATTGATCTCAATCTGTTCATGGCAGGTAAGAGCTGTGTTAGCTTACGTGGCTCTTATCTTGCTGACATGACTTGAGAAAAGCTGAGACAGCCAAAAGTTGCTTTAAATAGAGAAAGTTATTTGGAACAGATGTCGGTTAGTAAAGTCAGCAGGTAATATAAAAATATATGGGTAGTATTTGTGAGTGATAACGGAGTTTCTATTGATAAGTGCGATCCTAGCAACACAATTTCTATGTACAATTTATTAACATACGGCCGTGCAATTAAGGAGTAGCGCATGACGAAGACCCTCTTTCGCCAATCATTTCTTTTTGACAGCCTAGATCTTGAGCAAGAAATGATTGCAGGACAGACCGTACTGAGTAACGGTGTTCAAATTAAGCTTCATCAACGCGGTGTATTGGAAGTGATTCCCGCGGAGTATAATTCTGAGACCAAGAACATCATCTTTTCAACAGGTGTTCATGGCGACGAAACTTCACCAATGGAGCTGATTGATAAGCTCATTGAGGATATTGAAACTGGCTTCCAAGTAGTGACCGCAAGATGTTTGTTCATCATCGCTCACCCAGAAGCAACCAACGCGCATACTCGTTTTCTTGATGTGAACATGAACCGTCTGTTTGATGACAAGCAGTACGAGAGCAATCGAGAAGTGGATATCGCGAATAACTTGAAAGACTTGGTTACTGAGTTTTACAAGGAAACGATACCTGCCACTCGTTGGCACTTAGATCTGCACTGTGCGATCCGTTTGTCTAAGCATTACTCTTTCGCCGTAAGCCCTAAGGTTCGCCACGAAGTTCGCAGTAAAGCCTTGTTCGATTTTATTAACAGTGCTCACGTTGAAGCGGTGTTGTTATCCAATGCGCCAACGAGTACTTTCAGTTGGTACAGCGCTGAAAACTTTGAAGCCCAAGCACTGACAATGGAGTTAGGGCAGGTAGCAAGAATTGGTGAGAACCATCTTGATAAGTTAACGGCTTTCGATTTAGCAATGCGCAATCTGATTGCTGAAATAGAACCAGAGCATTTACCAAAGAAAACCATTACTTATCGCGTAAGCCGAACCATTGTTCGTTTGCATGATGATTTTGATTTCATGTTCTCTGATGCCGTTGAAAACTTTACGGCGTTCAAGCACGGTGAAGTGTTTGGTCATGATGGCGATAAGCCATTGATGGCGAAGAATGAAAACGAAGCGGTGGTATTCCCAAATCGCAACGTGGCTATCGGTCAACGAGCGGCCTTAATGGTGTGCGAAGTTGAAACACGATTCGACCACGGTCAGCTTGTATACGATTAATATCCAGTCGGGTTTAATCGTTCAAAACAACCGTCCAACTGGTTGAAATATCAAGGTTCACATTACGGTGTGAGCCTTGAGTTTATTTAGGGATACAGGTAAGGTTACGCGAACAATTTCAAAGTAGCTTGATATGGATTTCCAACAACTTCTTCACCAAAAACAGCGCAAATGGACCCGAGCCATTTATCTGATGGCAGCACTGCTTGTCACGCTGAGTGCGATTTACCTAATGGTTGGCGATCTTTTCATTTCTCCTCTGGGCACCTTGTCTACGTTAGAACAAAAACTACTGATTGATTTACGTTTACCTCGACTATTGGCGGCTATTGCTATCGGGGCAGGTTTGGCTGTATCTGGCGCAAGCTTACAAGTCTTATTGGGTAACGTATTAGCAGAGCCAGGTGTGCTCGGCATTTCTGGTGGCGCAAGCTTGGCGATGGTGATCGTGCTGTTCTTCTTACCGTTTGCTCCTACGCCTGAATTGTTCATGATTGCCGCCGTTTTAGGCTCGCTCTGTTTTACCGTTATTCTGGTTAGTATGGTAAAAACGATGCGACTTACTACCGCCAAATTACTGCTAGTCGGTGTCGCGTTGGGCATTCTTTCTGGTGCGATGGTGACATGGGCGTTCTATTTTAGTGATGACCTCAGCCTACGCTTATTGATGTATTGGCTGATGGGCAGCTTAGGTGGCGTCACTTGGTATCAACACTCGCTCACTTTAGTGATGATCCCCGTGATTATTTGGTTGTGCCTGCAAGGTAGTAAGCTAGATAAGTTAATGATTGGCGAGACCCATGCTGCGCAGTTAGGCGTGAACGTTCCGAAATTACGTTGGCGCTTGATCTTCGCTGTGTCTATTTTAGTCGGCTGCGCGGTTGCTTTAGGCGGCGTGATCAGCTTTGTTGGCTTGGTTGTGCCACACTTGTTACGTTTAGCGATTGGTACCGACAACCGATACCTTCTTCCTTTGTCTGCCGTTGCTGGTGCAGCATTGCTTGTATTTGCTGATATTTGTGCCAGAACTTTATTAGATTCAGCAGAACTACCCTTGGGTGTGATGACTACCAGTATCGGTGCGCCTATCTTCATTTGGATGTTAATTAAAAATCATGATTCAAATTAAGAGCCTGAGCGTCGGCGCTCGTTTATTACCACTATCATTTGAGCTCAAGCAAGGGCAGGTGACTCACGTCATCGGTCCTAATGGCAGTGGAAAAAGTACCTTATTAGAAGCGATATCTGGCGTTGGTGATGGCTACAAAGGTGATATAAAGATCGACGGTCAAGACTTGTCAGCATTATCACTACAAGATTTATCATTGCATCGCGCTTATCTTTGTCAAAGTGCAAGGCCAGCCTTCAACTTGGAAGTGTTCCAATACCTTGCGTTGTCACTGCCAAGCTCGTCGCACGGCCTTGATGCTGAAATCAATGCAGCTTTGGACGAAATCAGCCAGATGCTAGACATCACAGACAAACTTCATCGTTCAATTCAGACTCTGTCTGGTGGTGAATGGCAACGCGTTCGCTTGGCGGGAATGTGCCTGCAAATTTGGCCGACGCTTAATCCTTATGCAAAACTCCTGATCCTAGACGAACCTGCAGCGCCATTGGATATTGCTCAAGAAGCATTGCTGTATAAGCTTATCGAACGAGTGGCTGAGAAGGGCATTGCGGTTATTATGGCTAACCACGACCTAAACCGAACCTTGAGACATGCCGACCAAGTACTGCTGCTCGACAAGGGCGTACTACAAGCATCAGGTAGTGCAGAACAAGTTCTTACGCCTGAACAGCTAGAGTCCGTGTTCAATACTGAAGTCAAAAGTATCTCAGTCGATAATCAAACTTACCTGCTGTTTGGTTAACTTAGGCTCATCAATACAAGGCAATCTATATGTTTAGATATATTCAACGACGACGAATCAAGAAAGTAATCAAATCACTTTCTGGAAAGTTGGTGAAAGCGTACGGAAGCAGTGATTTTTTCTCTATTGGGCAGGTAGAAACGAGTTCGTGTGAATTGAGTAAGCGCCAACAACTGGTTGCCTTAGCTTTATTTGCTGATCCACAAGACCTTGCTGTTGAACTGGTTTCAGCCATTCAATTACTGCGTAATGATGTGTCTAATGACTTCTTCGGTGGTGAGGAATATAACGCGCGTGATGTACTTAATTTGTTGGGCGGTAGCGGTTGGAAGGGCGGTCGTATGGACGATGATATGTCGAATCGATTTGGTATGAATAGCCGCTATTAGTTTAGCTCGTTCAAATTAACGTTTAGTGATTTATCGATTTATAGACATACGCTCATTAGCTCATTAGCTGAGTAGCTTAGCGATTTTGCAACAGTCTCAACAACGTAATAATGATGATAAAAAGCACTCAATATCATTATTTATGCGAGCGTTTCACTCCAATTAATTCAATGAAAAAATACCTTCCTAGCGATCTATTTTCTTAGGGAATGCGTAATTTTTGTCGGTAAAAATTGATAATTCGAAGCAATATCATCTATCTCGAACTCATTTCTTTGAGTTGTGTGACTCTGATTCCTTTCAAAATAAATCCCCCTTTTATTGATAGTTATGACGTATATATTTTTCGTTGTTCTTCAATTAAAAACTATAAACCTTCGAACTGCAATTTAGGTTGGTAAGTGACCAATTAATGTTGTGTGCAGGATAAAATAATAGAGAGTGGGAAAGTGAAAACAGCAAATAATAATATTCTAAAAATAGCAGTGGGGATGGCTATGCTATCGAGTGTGCCATCAGTAGCAAACGCTCATGGCTGGTCTGAATTTCCAAGTGCACGTCAGAACACATGTTATGAGCAAGGCGGGGTTTGGTCGGGTACACCACCAAATGCTGCATGTGCTCAAGCAAAAGAGATTTCTGGGTCATATCCGTTCGTTCAACGCAACGAATACGCCAAAAACATTCAAGACTTCAACAACATCAATGCAGTGAAAGCGGCGATACCTGACGGGACGTTATGTTACGCCAATGATTCACAAAAACGCGGCATGGGAGCACCACATACTGGTTGGGCTCGCACCGAGCTAAGCACTGGTACATTTGAATATGTATTCAACGCGACTGCACCACACAATCCTTCTTTCTGGGAGTTTTATCTAACGAAACCAAACGCGGATCTAAGCAAAAGTTTAGCGTGGGGTGACTTAGATCTTATCCAAAAAGAGGGGAATGTTCCGGTAAGTGGTGGCAAATACCGTATCAACGTGACGATTCCTTCAGATCGCTCTGGCGACGCAATCTTATACGTACGTTGGCAACGTGACGACGCAGCGGGTGAAGGCTTCTACAACTGTTCAGATATCACTATCGCGGGTGGTACAACTCCTCCACCAGAGCCGGGTCCTGAGCCTGATCTCGTGCGTGGCGACCTATTTGTTTCAGAAGGTTTTGGTACACCACAAGTTGGCGATACCGTTAAGTACGACATCATCAACAAGTACGGTGAAGTAGCGCGTAGCTTCGACATCGTCATCGACGCTTCAAACGTTAACGATTGGGCTCGCTTGTTGGCTTCAGAAATTAACGGCTGGCACGAAGAGTTTAAAGATGGCGCGATCTTCATTGGTGATTGGCACGCTGAAATGCAGCACTACATGTACTTCCAAAACGATCCTTCACGTAACTTTTTTAACTCAAAGGATAGCCGTGCTTCTGGTCAGTTAACGTTGATTGATGGTGGCGACGGTGGTGTTGAACCATTAAAAGGCGACATCTACGAGCTAGTGAAGAGTGACAACGTAGTGAATGCTGGCGCCAAAGTTGTAATTGCAACAAGTGAAGCGGCGACATTAACTCAAACTCAAGGTTCTACAGTAAGCATTCAAAATAACGGTACCGCGTCAGTTGTCGTAGATACGACTGGTATTGTAGCGAATGAAACCTTGTCATTCATGGCTAGTTCTATTGAAAGTGATAGTGTTGAAACCTTCACGTTCGAAGTGATTGCCGATGACGGTGGCGTAACACCTGACCCAGATCCAACGCCGGATCCTGAGCCGACTCCTGACCCAGACAATGGCACATGGGATTCATCAGCGACTTACTTAGGCGGTGAAGTTGTAACGTACTCGAACCAGTCGTGGAAAGCACAGTGGTGGGTTCAAGGTGGTACAAACCCTAAAGCGACCTACGAAAATGATCAGTGGGGCGTATGGCGCCCAGCTAAATAACGCCATAGATTTCACGATATGGGCACACCCGAGGTGCCCATATCTAATTACCTCTAGTTTAACAAACCTTAATTCTTCAAATTTACTTTTTCAGAACATCCACATACATTCCCCAGATCAGCCCCAATGAAAACAATTTCATCTAACCTATTGTTAAATATTTACTATTTGATAGTGTGTCTAGGTGCACATTAAGGATGTGTTTCATATTTAGCGATGAAAATAGTAGGAGTTGCGATGAGTATTATAGTGAGACGGTCTGAACCGTCAGATGCAAAGGGAATCAAAGAAGTTTACGAATGCACTAATGCTTATACCGGTACGCTGCAACTCCCAAACCCATCTCTGGAAAGCTGGCAAAAACGAATCTCTAATATGCCCGATAACGTGTACTCGTATGTCGCGATGATCGACGATGAGATTGTTGGTAATTTGGGAATGGAAGTGTGTGTAAACCCGAGAAGGCGCCATGTAGCTTCATTCGGTATGGGTGTTAAGGACGATGTGCTAGGCAAAGGTGTCGGTAGCCAACTACTCGCGACCGCGATCGACTTGTGTGATAACTGGATCAATATCAAGCGAATGGAGTTAACGGTGTATACTGATAACGAAAGAGCGATCAGCCTGTATAAGAAGTTTGGCTTCGTTATTGAAGGGGAGTCGGCTGGATTTGCCTTTAGAAACGGCGAATATGTGGCGGCTTATCACATGGCTCGACTGGTATAGCACTTAGCTGTAACTAACATTCGGCTACAATTAGCACAAAGCTACGATTAACACAGTTAGAAATCACTGACAGATAATAAAACGCCACGTTATTTAAACGTAGCGTTTGCTATTTTGGTCCGCTGATGCTTTAAACAGCTATAGCCATAACCTGTCTTAAGCCGTTAGTGGCTCTAGGTTCGCAGGGCGGTAGTGTACTGATTTTAGCACTTTACCTTGGCGAACTGTCTTACCTTCAGATACGAAATCTTCCGCACACTTAGCGATGATGTATTCGCCTTTTTGAACCGCCATCAGCTTGATGTTTTGCTCAGCATAGAAAGCTTCTGTTTCAGCGTATTCAGTTTCGTTGCGACATACTTTGCTCATGTTGCTTGAGTGTACTTCGTCCCAACAAGGTAAGAAGTCAATTGAGCGGTTTTTAGAAACATTCAACAGTAGGTCGATCAGGTAACTGATTGCTAGATTGTCTTCAACCTTAGCTTGGCCAAGGTGAACCAAACGTCCCATCAAAACATAAACGCTGTCTACAATAGCGTCCGCTTGTTCAATTTTAGAGTCGGCTTCTGCAAGTTCTGTTAGTTCTTCTATCGCTAGCGAGGTATGTAGCGTATCGCCTTTTTCGTCCATTGTTTCAGGCGCAGCAACAGGCAGATCAAAAGTACTGCGGAACTCTTCAATGTCGCGGTAAAGGTGATCGTAGATTTCTTGGTTTAGTTGAGAAAGGTTCATTTTCCTATCCATTCTGTTTCGTTAATGGGGCATTTTAACAAAGGTAGGAATAGGGTGCTAACGCAAAGTCGAAGAAGTCAGCTTTTATTCATTGAACCAATGAGGTATTTTGCATACAAACCAATTGATTATTGTGTTTTATTACCCTTTACTCTTCTAAATATACCAAATATTGATGTTGTCATTAAACTCGGCAGCAGTGGGATCCCAGTTATGTTCCAAGCTAGTGAAAGTGAAATTGTTATACGCCGCTTGTATCAAATCACCAATGATTATCGAAAGGGCTTCGATAGTCAGATCGCTCAACTGCTTATCATGGGGCTTGAACGCTTCAATCTTGATATTGGTATCTTATCGAAAGTCGATGGCAATGCTTATGTTGTTGAACATTGTGTTACGCCTGCAGGGGTAGAACTCAATAGGGGTGACACCTTCAATTATCGTTCTACTTATTGCGAAATCACTTGTAAATCGATTGGTCCTATCTGCATTGAGCATTGCGGTAAACATGACAAGTATGCGACACATCCTGCCTATCAATCTTTTGGGCTAGAGTCTTACATTGGTATCCCAATTTTCGTTAATGATGGGCTTTATGGCACCTTAAACTTTTCAAGCCCAGCCCCTTATCATCGTGAGTTCAAAGAGTTCGATATCGACGTTATGAGGTTAATGGCCTCATGGATCGAAGTGGAACTGGTTAGAAGACAGCAAGAACGAAAACTCAAAGAGCTGAATGAGAAGTTAGAATACCAAGCTATGTACGATCCTCTGACACACTTGCCGAATAGACGTTGCTTGTTCAAAACGTTGAACGCAGAAGTGGAACAGTTAAAAGGATCTTTAGGAAAGGGAACCTTAGCGGTTGTAGACATCGATTTCTTTAAACAGGTCAACGACACTTATGGTCATCAAATGGGTGATATTGTATTAAAGAAAGTGGCGAACGTGCTGAGTAATAATACTCAAGAGGGTGAGTTTGTGGCACGTTTTGGCGGCGAGGAGTTTATTCTTTGGTATCCGAATAGAACCCCCGGTTATGTTGAAGATAAGTTCATGATTCTTTTGCAAGAGATGAAGAAAATCACGCTTGATAGTAAGCCAGTCACCATATCAATCGGTGCGTGTCATTTTGAGTTAAGTGCAGGGGATACAAAGGGGGAAAGGATGTCGGCGTTAGACTCATTAATCAAAGTTGCCGATGAGTGCTTGTACATTGCTAAACAAAATGGACGAGATCAGTTTATATCTCGTCCATATCATCAAGAACACTCAGACTCGTAAGTTGAAGCTGTCACCTCTTAATGCTCAAAGGTTAGTTCTTAACTGAATAGATAAGGGAACAACTTACGACGCTCTTCGGGTGTTAAAGATTCAACTCTCGCGATGTTGGTATCTGGGATAGCTTCAGGATTAGGGTAGTGCTTTAACACCTTTTCCATGCTTGCTTCACGAATCAAATGGTAAACCGGGTATGGAGAGCGGTTAGTAAGATTTTCATCGTCTTCTGGATCCGCACCACCAAAGCAATAGTCTGGGTGGAAGGTTGCCACTTGGTAAACACCTTCCCAGTCTTCCTGTTTGATTAGCGCTTCAATCCAATCAATGAACATGTTGTAGTCGAAGAAATCTTGCAGCATGTTAGGGACAACCACTAAAGTCGTCTCTAATTCAGCGACTGGCGTGTTATCTAACTCTACGAAATGCGTCATGATGTCTTCCAGTAACGCTTCTTCCGTATTCGCTTCACTCACAAAGATCTTAATCTGTTTATTACGTTGTGGCTTGGCTGCGAATGGACACAGGTTTAGGCCAATAACGACATCGTCTAACCACTGTTTTACTTGGTCATGGATGGTTTGAAGATCTGTGCTTTGAGTGTTCGACATAACAGGTTCCGAAATGAAATTTTGCGTAGGATATCAGAACGGACGTTAATCAAAAGCAATAATTGAGTTACAGACTCAGCCACAACTATGCTTGTGCGAGTTTGGACGCCGATACTTTTAGCTGTTTCAACTGATAGACCCATACAATTATCGCAACATAGAAGATAGAACCACCTGCGATCACACCATTCCAACCAAACAGCTGCCAACAATATAAGAGTAAGAAACCACCTAAGCTCCCACCTATGTAATAGTGGACTAAGTAAAGTGCGGTTGCCGTTGCCTTAGCGCTCGGCGCTTTTTGACTTACCCAAGAGTAGGCAAGGGTATGGGCGAAGAACGCGCCGCCACTAATTAATAACAACCCGGCTAACATGAACGGGACTTTGTCGACGGCAGAAACCAACATACCAATTAAGCTGATACACACGCCGATCAATATACCGTTTAACGGGTCAAAACGAAGTGTCCATTTGTTGGAGAGCTTAGAGGTTACCGTACCGGCCAAGTAACACAGGAATATCAGCGAAGCTAAACCAACGGGTACCGAGTGAGGCGCTGATACTAACCTAAAGCCCATTACTGAATATAAGTTAACGAACAGAGCGAAGTTAGCACCACCAATCAACATCGCGAGCCACAAGGTACGGTTTCTTAAGTGCATCACTACAGAGCGGTTATGATGAAAGAACAGCCCTTTCTGCGGTTTGAAGTTTTGTTGGTCAGGCAGGCTATACTCAATATAGAGCGCACCAAGCAAAGAGCCGACAACGAAAAATAACACCGTCGCATGCCAGTCGAAATAGTCCGTAATCAAGCCACCTAATACACGACCGAAGATGCCACCTAATGAGTTAGCCGCGATATAGCCACCAATCGCGACTGCAAAGGCTTTCGGTGATAATTCTTCGACCATATAGGCAACCGCCACGCCTGCAAAAGCAGCAACCGCGATTCCCATGAATGCTCTAGCAATAACCAGTTGTAGTAGGGTAGTTGTGAACACCATGCTCAATCCAATCAAAGGAATAGCGAACAGACTGAACAGAATGATGGGTTTTCGGCCAAAGGTTTCAGAAGCGATTGCCCAAGGCACCAAACTGATGGAAAGCCCAAGAGTTGTCGCGGCAAACAGCCAGTTGATTTGCGTTTCAGATACTTGGAAGTGCTCAGCCATGTGCGGCAAGATTGGCTGAAAGAGGTAAAGGTTACAGAAAATGATAAACGAGCCAATCGCCAATGATTGGGTGATGCGTTTGTATTGAGGACTGCCTTTATCAAACATTTACGTTGTGCCTGCACGAGTTAATAAGCTATTTGTGAACAAGTTATCAGCACAATTGAGATTAAAGAAATATATTAAAAATATCACCTCTATATATTTAATATATCGCTATGCTTGAATCAAAACCTCTTCGACATTTTCTTGCCGTTGCTCAGTTCGGTAATTTCACGCAGGCGGCCAAAGCGCTGCATATCGCACAGCCTGCATTGAGTATTTCCATTAAGAAACTAGAACAGACATTGGAGTTAATTCTGTTTCGTCGCGGAGATAAATCCGTCACCTTAACGGAAGAGGGAAAAGTGTTGTTCGAACATGCAAGGAGAATTGCTCAGCAGTTTGATGATGCTCAACTCGCAATGAATGAGTTAAAGGGATTAGAAAAAGGCGAGGTGCGATTGGGCGCTCCAAGCATGATGGGCAGCTATTTTTTCCCTCAAGTCGTGATGGCATTTAAAAGCCAATACCCAAACCTAAAGTTGACTTTGATTGATGCTGGCACCGCTTCTATTCGAGAAATGCTATTAAACGGCGAACTCGATATTGGCGTAATCAACCATGAGAATGTGCCTGATGATCTCGAAACCGACCACTTGTTGAGCTCTGAGATGCTGGCTGTGGTTGGCAAAGACCACCCACTAGCGTTACAGCCATCCATCACCTTTGAAGAGTTTTTCGCTCAAGAACTGATCATGTTCAAATCTGGTTATTTCCACCGTGATTTTATCGATGCGACTTGTAAGAAGTACAACCTCGATATGACAATTGCGTTTGAGACCAATTTATTGCCGATGATCCTTTCTATCGTCAAACGAGAGTTTGCCATTACTGCGTTACTCAGCTTGGTCACGGAGTATGAAGAAGATGTGGTCGGCGTGCCATTTAAAGATCCTGTAAAACTCAATCTATCTTTGGCTTGGAGAAAGGAAGGGTATTTGTCGAAAGCCGACAGAACCTTTATTGATTTCGTTAAGCGGTATGTGTGAGTTAGTAAGATATAAATAAACAAAGCCCGAGTATCCTGGATTGGACATTCGGGCTTTATTATATAGAAGTATTACTGGCTTAGAGCACTTAGTTACTCTTTGAGTTATACATCTTATCGAAGTTCTTCTGATTCCAGCCGACCATCACTTGATCACCGATTTTCAGTACAGGGATAGAGCGAGCACCCATCGCTTGCAACTCTTTACGGCCACGCTGCATCTTTGCATTCGTTAGGCGGTAAAAAATTTTCTTTGAATCCAAATAGCGCTGTGCATCTTTACAGTGCGGGCATTTGTCTGCGACGTACAATACAACACGTTTCATTTTTACAATCTCTTTTTGAGTCTAGCTCTTGGTGAATCTCGCTAAAGTGTAACGAATCCTAGGTGATTAGAAAAGTGTGATCAGTTACACTATGCGGCTCAATTTTCAAGACCACAACGTATTGTAGTGGTGTAACTTGTACGGTCTTTCAGCATGCATCCTTCTTTACGCTATATCCAAGGCTACCCGAAGCACATTCTCGATCCGGTAACTCAACTAGTTGAATCGGGAAAGTTGGTGCCGTGGTTTGAAGCTCGCTACCCAAAGAATCATGAAATAAAAAGCGAGAAAGCCCTGTTTGACTATGCGATTGATATTAAAAATCGTTATATGAAAAAAACACCACCGATCAGCAAAGTGATTTATGACGGCAAGATACACCTAATCAATAATGCATTAGGTCTGCACTCTTACGTCGCGAAAAATCACGGTGGAAAGATCAAATCGAAGAATGAGATTCGTATCGCCAGTGTTTTTAAAAATGCGCCAGAACCTTTGCTGAGAATGCTAGTGGTGCATGAACTGGCGCACATCAAAGAGAAAGAACACGACAAAGCCTTTTACCAACTATGCTGTCACATGGAGCCGGAATATCATCAACTTGAGTTAGATGCCCGTTTATTCATGATGTATTTAGACTTAAAGAAGTAGCCCAATGAGCCAATCACAAAATAGAACGACGCTAAGCCTGTCGAAAAACAGTACTTCATCAGTAAAAACAAAAGACAACCCAAATAAAGAAGGCTGCGGTAAGCGTATTTCTACAAAGAACACATCTGATAAAAGCCGCAAGAATAGTGCGCCTAAAGGCGCTGGCAATAACAAAGCAAAGCGACCTTTTGCAAAAGACAGCAAAGGTAAGCAGGGTGCGAATAAAGGATCATCGAATAAGGGTTCTTTCAATAAAACGGCTTTTAACAAAAACGCAGCCCAGAAAAGACGTTCGTCAGAGAAGCCTCAAGGTGGATTACACCCTAGAAACCAACACACAGGTCGCTACGACTTTGAGTTATTGGTTGCAGCCTTGCCTGAGCTAAAAGAACATCTGATCAAGAACCCGGTTGGTGAAGACACCATTAATTTCTCTGATCCATTAGCCGTTAAGCTACTTAACAAAGCTTTACTGGCGCATCATTATGGCGTTAAGCATTGGGATATTCCTGCTGGTTACTTGTGCCCGCCAATTCCTGGCCGTGCTGATTATATCCACAGAGTGGCAGACATCCTTAATAGTGATGGTCAAGGCGAACCATATAACCACGCGTCTGTGAAAGCATTAGATATCGGTGTTGGTGCAAACTGTATTTACCCAATCATTGGTGCGACAGAGTATAAGTGGCGCTGGACAGGTACTGATGTCGATTCAGTCTCCATTAAAACAGCGAACTTCATTGCGGAAAGTAACCCTAATCTAAAAGGTAAGATCCGAGCTCGCCTGCAAGCGGACTCTGAATCTATCTTTAAGGGCGTGATTAAGGACAACGAACGTTACGATGTCACTATTTGTAACCCTCCATTCCACAGTTCTCTTGAAGAAGCGGAAAAGGGCTCACAACGCAAATTGGATAATCTAGCGGCGAACCGTGCTAAGAAAGCCGGTCAGTCGTTCAAGCCAGAAACGAACAAGAAGTCAGTTAAGTTAGATAAACCAACTAAGCAAGATAAACCAACCTTAAACTTTGGTGGTCAAAAAGCCGAGCTTTGGTGTCCGGGTGGTGAAGCAGCTTTCATCATGAAGATGGCGAGAGAGAGCCAGCTTTTCGCTACTCAAGTGTTGTGGTTTACGACATTGATTTCGAAGAAAGACAACGTCGATATGGTTCGTTCAGAGCTGGGTAAGCTAAGAGCTAAACAAGTAAAAGTGGTCGAGATGTCGCAAGGCCAAAAGGTGAGTCGCTTTATCGCATGGACCTTTATGGACGACGAGCAAAGACAAGAGTGGATCGCGCTAAAATAGCGGCTGCACTGAGTTAAGACATTCAGTTGAAATTACATACGGGCTTGTTGTTAACGCAACAAGCCCGTTTTTTGTGTTTTTCATATGCGCTAAGCAGAAAGTAACTCATCTAACTTGCTCTGATATTTCTTCTCTAGAGCACTGTTACCTGCTTTCTGTTCAAGTTCGACCAAGATTTTAAGCGATGGAATTTGATAGCCATAACGTTGGTGGAATTTCAATAAACGAAGCCTAGCGTCGTTGTAATCGGCGTCACTCACTTCAATTTTTGATAGCTGTAGTATCGACTTTACGCGATTTGGGTCGTGGTCAATCGCTCGTGTGAAGTAGTATTTTGCTTGGTCGGTATTACCAGCCTTAAACGCGCAGAATGCCGCGTTCTCATAACTTGCAGAGACAAGGTAGTAGTAGGGTTGGTCGATGGCACGGTTAAAGTATTTATCGGCTTGCTCGTATTCGCCCTGTTTACACAAGAATGTACCGTAGTTATTCAATACATTGCCGTTTCTTGAATCTAGACTGAGTGCTTTGCGGTAAGTGGTTCTTGCTTCATCTACTTCGCCAACTTGTTCGTAGTAATGTGCCATCGAAAGTTGCGCGCGGTAATAACTAGGAGCGTGTTTGATAGCGAGCTCTAGATTTTCACGTGCTTTGACCATATTACCTTGTCCCATGTAGCCCAAACCCAATTCAATGCGTGATTGAGACATCGCAATTGGATCACTAGCAATTTTTGGTGGCCCTTCGGTTACAGAAACACAACCTACTAAGGAAAGAGAGGCGAGTAGCGTGAGTTGAGATAACAGGATAGGTTTTGGTAATAGCGACTTGTTAGGCATGTGCAGCTCCTTTTGAACACAAGTCCATCATATGAAATCGAACACACCTAAGTGTTATATAGATTATGGAATGCGACCCAAACATCATAAAAAAACCGTGTCCAATTTGGTGTTTTATCAACAACCTATGGAACACGGCTCTATGTGTTTGTGAATCGGAAGAAAGAACTTAATCGTCTTTGGTAAAGTTGTCTTCGCTGAAATGATCCAGATCGTAAGGCGTTTGCTGGTAAACGCAGTAGTTTAACCAGTTAGAGAACAACAAGTGTCCGTGGCTACGCCAACTTGCTACAGGCTTGTTATCTGGATTGTTGTTCGGGTAGTAGTTAATTGGAATAACAGGCTCCATGCCTTCACCCAAATCACGGATGTATTCGTTGTGAAGTGTATGAGCATCGTATTCAGGGTGACCGGTTACAAATACGTTTCGCTTATCTTTGGTTGCCGCTAGGTATACGCCCGCCACATCAGAAGTCGCAAGAACATCAAGGTCGGTATGCTCGGCTAAATATTCCTGAGAGAAATCAGCATAGCGAGAGTGCGGTGCCAAGAAGGTATCGTCGAAGCCACGTAAAATTGGGTGGTACGGGTTATGTATTTCGTGGTTGTAAACCCCAGAAAGCTTATCTTTACGAGTACGCTTTGGTAAATCATACAAGAGCTTTAAGCCAGCTTGAGCTGCCCAACACACATACAAGGTTGAGGTCACATGCTTGTTTGCCCATTCCATGATGGTTTTTAGATGATCCCAGTAGATAACATCTTCAAATTGAACCAAGCCAAGTGGCGCACCTGTGATGATCAATCCATCAAAGTTTCTCCCTTTGACCATTTCAAATTGACGGTAGAAGTTATCAAGGTGTTCTGTCGGCGTGTTTTTACTTGGTCGGTCATCAATACGCAACAGCTCTACATCGACTTGCAATGGGCTGTTGGATAGTAGGCGTAAGAATTGAGTTTCAGTTTCAATCTTCTTTGGCATTAGGTTGAGGATCAAGACTCGAAGTGGACGAATTTCCTGTGTCGATGCTCTTGATAACGGCATAATAAAGATGTTTTCTTCACGAAGAACATCAGATGCTGGCAATTGGTCTGGAATGCGAATAGGCAAAGCTTTCTCCCTAAGCTAGATATGTAGACGTCTATACATCTAAATTTATAGTAGTTTGATACGCTTGTCGATATACAAAATGGATAGTTGTAAATTATTTGTGTTTGCTATCAGAAGTCATCCACCGACATAGAGGGGAGTCTCACTGTATTCAGTGATTATTTGAGTCGAGTATAAGGACTCGGTTTTCGGATGTTGAGCAAAGGCAGTTATCAGAGAAACTCGTTACTATTTAAGATAAACTCATGTTTTCAAATTAGCCTGTAAAGTGACAGATGAAGTTAATACTCATTCGAGGGTTGCCCGGTTCTGGCAAGTCAACAAAAGCAAAAACCTACGATGCATTGCATGTCGAAGCGGATATGTATTATGTGAATGATCAAGGTGACTATTATTTTGACCCAAGGCAGTTGCAGCAGGCGCATGAGTGGTGTCAGAACACTGCAGAAGACGGCTTGAAGCAAGGGTTAGACGTTGTAGTGTCGAATACTTTTATTAAGCAGTGGGAAATGAAGGCTTATCGTCAACTCGCACTCAAATACAAAGCGGATTTGGTTATAGAAGTGTGCCGAGAACAATATGGCAGCATTCACGACATCGAACCGTCGGTGATTAAGCGCATGGCGAAAGATTGGCAAGAATAGCCTCGTTCTTTCTCTGCTGCGTGGCTGAATGGTAAATAGAATTAAACTAATAGAACAACTCCAAGGTAACGATTGAAATGGCAAAGCGCTCTGTTGTGGTCGACATGACATCTTACGGCATCTATACGACGTGGGATTCTAAATCTAAAGACCTTCCAAAAATCCAAGAGTTCACCACTACCGTTGATGCTGAAATCGACGTGGAATTTGGCTATATCTTGAATATCAAAAAAGCCAAAGGTGAAAAAATCCGTTACTGCATCTATCACCCGAACATCACCACCGACACGGGTGAAGTACTCGAGCCGTTCGATGGTGAAGAGCATGTCGGCAACAATGACTGGGATTTCTACTTAGGCGACACTATCTGGGCTCCTGTCTCCAACAAACTAGGTAAATGGCGCATGACGGTCGAGCTAAAAGGAAACATCATTGCCGACAAGACATTCGACCTTGTTGCGAAAGACGAAGGGCAGTTTTGGAAGCGCAGGGGTTTTTAGATTAGAACTTCTGTCTAAATTAAGACAACAAAAAAGCCGAGTCACACGTTACATGTGAGCTCGGCTTTTTGACGTTAACTAGATGGCATTTTCTATTTCGTCAACGAGTAAGACAGGCTAGTTAACCAGTAAGACTATTGAGTCACGTAAGCCACAACAAACTCAGTGATTGCGACCATGTCTTTTACTGCAATGTACTCTTCAGTGGTGTGAACTTTCGCCATACCTGTAGAAAGGTTAACCGTTGTTAGACCTTTAGCATTGAAGTTGTTTGCATCGCTACCGCCGCCTGTGCGTTTGGTATTTGCCGTTACGCCAAGCTTCTCGAATGCGGATTTGATAGAAAGAATGTGCGGGTGGTCGTCTGCGATAACGAATGCATCGTAAGCACGAGTAGATTCGATTTCTACTTCAGCACCGAACTGTTTTGCACTCTCTTGGAATGTAGAGATCATGTGCTCAACTTGAGCTGTTAGCTTTTCTCCGTTTAGAGAGCGAGCTTCAGCCACGACTTTAAGCTCTGGCATTACGATGTTAGTCGCTTGACCGCCTTCAACAATACCGACGTTTGCCGTAGTTTCTTCATCGATACGAAGTAGATTCATCTTAGTGATCGCATCTGCAGCAACTTGAATGGCACTGATGCCTTCTTCTGGCGCTAAACCCGCGTGAGCAGGGCGACCTTTGATGTTAGCAACAATCTTCTGCTGACCCGGAGCCGCATTGACGATAGTGCCTATTGGGCCGCCTGTATCAAGTACGATAGCGTGCTCAGACTGAATGTAAGACATATCGAAGTTTAAAGAACCGAACAGACCGCCTTCTTCGAATACTGTAAATGCAATCTCGATAGTTTTGTGCTCTTGGCCTTCAGCTTTAATGCAACGAACTGCTTCCATGATAGCCGCGATACCAGACTTGTCGTCGCCACCTAGAATTGTGTTACCTTTTGAACGGATGATACCGTCATCGATGATTGGCTCAATGCCAATACCTGGCGTTACAGTGTCCATGTGGCAGCTGAACACTGTGCTACCTGGAAGAGTGCCATCTAGACGAGCGTAAATGTTGAAACCGTTAGACACTTCTTCAGGAACCGCTAGTTTGTGAACTTCAAAACCCAGTTCACCAAGTTGCTCAGCCAAAGCTTCAGCAATCGCTTTTTCGTTACGAGATTCACTATCAATTTTCACTAGATCGCAGAAATGTTCTACGAGACGTTGTTCATTAATTTGGGTCATTGTTAATTCTCATTTTGCTCCGTTGTTTCTAAAGAAGTCACGGAGGCTGGAACAGGAAAATTACTATAACGCCTTTTTACAGAATCATTGCCTGAGTTAAATCAAGAAAATTATCTGATTATTCTAATTTATGAGAAAAATACTACCCGGATCGACCCATGTGCAGGATTTAAATCTACATATGTGTCGGGTACAATGTGCTACAGCTTAACGAAACAGTCGATAAAATTGGTATGCAATCAGTATGGCACTTATAAATGAATAACAACAGAGTGTTAGGATCATTTCTTTTCGTCGTACTTATGAGTACGGTACTTGGATTGTACCTACTCTATCCAACTTATGACGACGATTTACAGTATATTCGACCAGAAAATCCGAGTGCGTATAGCCCCGAGAAAGAGATGTCTCTTACTCAATACGGCGCTGAACTCATTGAAATCCTTAATGTGTCTCGCGGTGATCCACAACTTGCCTCCCAAAAGCTTGAAACCTTAAAAGCAACGAGCCCCACGCAAGATAAAGCCATCTATCGTGGTTATGAACTAATGATTTTGTCGAATCTCGCACAGCATAAGCTCGATAAACAAGCTGTTTCTGAATACACTCGAGAGATTAAGGCGTTAGCACTGCGTGAAGATATGGGGTGGCTAAAGGCACAGTCATTAGTTGAATTAGCGATTGAGCTTATTAGTAAAGGTGAGTTAGCCGAGGCTGAATCTCAAGTTCAAGCTGCAATAGACATCGCTGAATCAATCCATTATGAAGAATTGTTGATTAAAGCCTACAACACTGCGGGCTCGATTAAAAATATCCAAAATGACTTACCCGAAGCTCAGTATTTTTTTCATAAAGGCTTAAATCTTGGTAAGAAATACCCGAAGCATATTTATAACAGTAAGCTTATGTCGAATATGGCATTGCTTTATATCTATTTGGAAGATTGGCCGAAAGCACTCCAATTAATAGAAAAGGCCAAAAGCCTCTATATTAAGAGCGGCTTACGTGATGGTTCAATCATAGGCGTGTTATATGTTAATGAATCATTTGCCTATCTACGCAGTGGTGACTTAACAAAAGGTCGAGAGGCTTATAAAAGTGCTGCCAAATTTAATGACGATAGCGTTAGTGAAAGATACAAAATCCTTCTGTTGAAAGCTCAGAGTGAAGTCCTACTAGCAGAGAAGAACTTTGAGTTAGCAAGGGAAGTAACAAACCAATGTATTCGTTACCCGGGAATCGAAAAGTACACACTTCAATTGGGTCAATGTTACTTAAACAGAGCCTTGGCTAATATCGGTTTGAACAGAGATAACTTTGTTTTCTATGATCTAAAACGTTCGTCTACGATGTTTGATGTTGTCGGTAGCCGTAGTTGGAAGGTGCTTGGTTTCAAAGCGCTTGCAGAATACTATGAATCTAAAGGTAACAATGATGTTGGACTTCACTATTTCAAGCTTTATTACAAGGGTAACAAGGCGCTGTTATTTGATAAGCGCCAGAGTGATATCTTTTTATTAGAACAAGACTTTGCTACGGCTTCATTAGCGAAAGAGAATGAACTGCTTAATGCGGAAAAAGAGCTCGCTGAGATGACTTTAGATAAACAGCGTTTAAAGGAGCGAATTGTCGTCGTACTTGGCGTTATGGTCATCATAAGCTTTGCGCTACTACTGGTAAGGTTATGCTCTATGCAAAAGACCAACAAAGAGTTGGTTAAGCAATCGACGAGATGTGAGTTGACAGGTTTATTCAATAGACGCTACCTGGAACAATTGTTAACTCGGCCAATGCCATTTCGTTTGTCTCCGTTCGGATATACGCTTGCTATTTTGGACTTAGACCAATTTAAACGCGTCAATGATACTTACGGGCATGATATTGGTGACCAAGTGTTAGTGGAGGTCGCTAAGCGTATAGAGCGAACACTATTAACAAATGACGTCTTAGCACGGTGGGGTGGGGAAGAGTTCGTTTTACTGCTTGCAGGCACTCAAGATCCGGGCAAACAGTTGGAAATGGTAAGACAAGCTATCGCTGAACAATCGATAGAAACACATTCCGGTCTGTTAACATTGACTACATCGATAGGTGCAACGATTCATTTAACGAATCAAGAGTTAAATCGCAGTACCTACAAGCAGCACTTGAAATCAGCAGATGACGCTTTATACCAAGCAAAACAATCAGGGCGTAACAAAGTAGTCATTGCATAAGTGCCAACGCTTGGCTGCGCTCATTAATTCACAGGATTTAATCAACTCAGCTTATTCGATTAAACCCGATTGTCAGATCTAGCCTCGATTCATATAACTAAGCGAATAAGAGTATTAACTTACTCTTATTCGCTTACATAGACTTAACTTACGGATTTATTTAGCAGCACCCTGTAGCATTTCAACTAATTCACCTTCTGTTGCGGGTTCTCGAGCGAGCTCAATAACCGCTGAAGCACCGCCTTTTAACATATAGGCTTTGGTTCCGCAGTGGTCATAATGGAACCACTTACCATCTACACACACGTCGGTATAACATCTCGGGTCTTGTTTGAGTTCCATAGTAATTTCCCTATTAACATTTGCCTAACGTTTTTCATGCTAATTGGTCACAACTTGGTGCGGTTTGATCTAAATCAATTTAATATGTAATTGATGATTTGATTAGTAAATAGGAGATGTACGTCTTGAACTGTCGAAGCCGATAAAGAGACCGCCTCTGACGATTAAAGCGTTCAAAGGTCATGATTCCAATTCGCAGCTCTGCTTCTTTTGCTTGCCACGTGACGCTTTTCTACATACGCTAACCACTCTCTTAATCCCTATACAAATGTGATTGTGTTGGAAAATGACTAATATCTTTATCGTTGTAATTGTTCTGGTTGTGTTCTTTTACTTTATTCAAAACTATCTAGTAAAAAATGATGACACCAAAGATCATGCTTATCAGAAGAAAGGCTCGTTAATGTCGGCGCAACAAGCGACATTCTATAACGCACTTAAATCCGCAGTGGGTAACCATGGGGAAGTATTTGCTAAAGTGAGCATGTCTAACATAGTTGTCCCCGCTAAGGCGAACAATAAAAAGAATTGGTTTATCGCGAACAACAAAATATCACGTAGTTATTTTGACTTTGTAGTGTGCGACCCGCGAACGTTAGAGCCACGCGTAATCATCGAATTGGACAATGGAAAAGAGCTTAATAAAGGAAAGGTTGATCGCGAGAAGCTATTGATGCACGTTTGTAAATCGGCAGGCCTTCCACTTATTGGCGCTTCAATTAAGCACAGTTATCAAGTGAGCCGTTTGAAGAGGTTACTGGCAGCACACATCGATTTAATTGAGCCATCAAAAGAGGTTCGATTCTGCAAGAAATGTAACAGCCCTATGATCATCAAACTGGCAAGCCATGGCGATTATAAAGGCCGACGTTTCTTTACTTGTAGTCGTCAACCTAACTGTACTTATACCGAGAACTACAACGTAGTGTTCGACATGGATGAAGATTCTAACTAATATATTGCGCCAAAGTGCTCAGTAAAGAGGAAAAGACACGAAGCATGCTGATGTCCGTAATCATCGAAGTTGAACTTAAATGTGATCTACTTCAAGCCATTGATCTGCTTTGTGTTTAAAATTTATTCTGATTGTTGTTTTTAAAAGCAAACGAACCGTTTTGTGCAAATTTATCCTTGCACGTATCTAAATCACTCGCTATTATCCATCTCGTTCTGAAGCGTTAGCCACTTAATAAAGCGGTTAGATACGTTTCACAGTATTGCCCGCTTAGCTCAGTTGGTTAGAGTACTTGCATGACATGCAAGGTGTCACTGGTTCGAGTCCAGTAGCGGGCACCAAATTCGTTCTTTATGAACAAGCCAAAAAGCCCACCTAGCGTGGGCTTTTTTGTGTCTGAAATTCCCCGTTATATCAAGCTCTTAGTCATATTTTGGCTTCAAGCGAACCCATAGCACGTTGTAAAGTTCACCATTATCCAATGAAATATAGTTAATCTAAGCAGCGATCTACGTCTAGTAAGAGATGTAATTAACAGTTTCGTGAATGTGTAGTTGACGTGATGACCGTTCAAAAAATAAGGTTGGGTTATTCGTATTGATGAATATTCTCATTTTTGAGTACAAATTCACGTTGGTAAGCTAGGTATGGAACTCACTTCGGTATTAAAAGAACTACAAGATTTTGTGTATGCAGAACATGAAGCTAGCATGGAAAAACTTCTAGAAACTTGGAAGAAACCTTTAGAAGAAAAACTATTAAAAGGCGAAACTCAACGAATAGAGTCAGTAAGATGTTCCGGGTCTAATCACCTGGAAGTCGTATTAGGTGATAACGAATCACGCTTTAGAGAAGGCGATATGATTTGCTTGCATCTTGGCGACCCAAGTAACCATAAAGTATTTGGTCAAGTAGCTATTGAAGCTGAAAACGATGGAGAATGGCTGCTCAAAGTCAAAGTAGATCAAAGCTTACTTCCACAATTAAGTGAAGGCTGTTATGCCGACCCCGCAGGCATGGACTTAAAACCGTTTTATGATAAAGCTTTGGCTGATGTAGCAACATCGAAAGTCGGCAGAGACGTATTGCTACCCATGCTTTCCGGACATTTAAATACGGAAACGATTTATGACGAAGACTTTGATGAGGCTGCGGATTATGCCGAATCTCGAGGATTAAATGAAAAACAGAGTGAAGCTGTTGGTATTGGTGTCGCATCTAAATACTTAGCGTGTATTCAAGGTCCTCCCGGAACGGGTAAAACAAAAGTTATTAGTATTATCGCCAAGCTTCTTGTAGAGGCAGGGCAGAGAGTTTTCATGACTTCTCATACCCACATGGCGATCAATAATGCGCTCAACAAAATTGTAGAGGAAGGGGTTCCTGTTGCAAAAGTTTGCGCGAGTGGCGGTAAGAAATCACTGAGTGACAAGGTTCAGCATTTTGAATACGCATCAAAATGGCAAGATATACCGGACACTGGGTATGTGATTGGTGCGACACCTTTTGCTACCTGTAGTGAGCGACTTGAAAGCTTTACATTTGACACCATCATTTTTGACGAAGCTAGCCAAATTACCGTTCCATTGGCGTTAATGGCAATGAGAAAAGGGTGTCGATTTGTATTCGTTGGGGATCATAAGCAGCTTCCTCCTGTGATACTTTCTCAATCCGTTCTTGAGGACAGTTCGGCTTTCTCTAAGATGATTCTTGGCAATGAAAAGGTTTCGGTATTGTTAAGCCAAACTTATCGGATGTCTCCAGCCTTAACTGAATGGCCTAGTAACTGTTATTACAAAGGCGAATTAGAATCGAAAAGACTACCAACGCTGTCATCATTTTCTCTACCTAAAAAGCCTCACAAGTATTCCGACGTCCTCTCTAGCGATCGACCTTCTGTATTTATCAAAACTCCAGGGGTCAATGCCCGAAGTGTAAATAGAAAAGAAGCGGCGTTAGTGGCCGATTTGATAACCGCGGCTGTTGAAGCGGGTTTATCTGCTGAAGAGATAGGTGTTGTTACACCGTTCCGGGGTCATGCCAAAGCTTTAAAGACTAGCCTTCAGGATAAATTGGGGATATTTGGATCAAAATTAGTGGTAACGGATACCGTGAAAAGGATGCAAGGCCAAGAGAGGGAAATGATTATAGTTTCATTCTGCTCCTCAGACCCGCAATACATTAGCGCTATCGCTGAATTCTTTTTCCAAGCGGAACGTCTCAATGTCGCCATTACTAGACCCCAGACTAAGTTGGTTATTGTAGGTCCCGAAATCCCAGAAGGCATGCTGCAGCAGGTGGATGATCCTAAGGTGCGACAAAATATTGAAGATTATAAATCTCTGGTTCGTCACTGTTATAAGGTGGAAGTAGATTAATGGCACATATAGATACGATTACAGGCTTAGACCGCAAGCATCGACGTCATTTCAAAAAGGTATTCAATAAACTCAATGACGAATTTTTTATTCGTGAGTCATTATTAGAGTCTTTACAAGTTGCTCCTTGTATTATTGAGGGGCCTTGCAATAATTGGGTGTTTGTTGGAGTCCATTCAGAGAAACCAGATAGTATTAGTCTTTCTAAATTGTTGAAGTTTAATGACTCGATGTTGACGTTAGGTTTAAAGCCTATTCAGTATCTAGCTGTCGTCGATAATATGATTGTGGAAGAAGAAAGTACTTTCCAAATTGACGGTTCTCTCCAAGTGAATAGTTCTTTCTCTGATTATGTACAAATAATTGAGAACAAAACGTTTATTGAGCGTGGTGAAAAACTAATCCACGCCGCACTAACCGAGTTCACAATCGATTCACATTCACGAATCAAACGCACGTTTTTTCCAGAGTCGGTTATTCCCGCACAGTGTAGTACTCGTCGAGGAAAAGCCTCCGTAGACAATACCGCAAAGCTGCTCCCATTTTTTTTAGATTACGATCAAGAATTGGCTACTAGGCTAGATATGGTTGAGTCTGTCGATTCTGAAGAAGAAGGTCAGGAAGACATTTCAGTAAGGTTGATAAATGGGGTAGCTGGGAGTGGGAAAACTCTGATTTTAATTAATCGTGCCGTTTTGTATTGTAAAAAATACCCGGAAAAAAAGGTCCTTCTTGCGATACACAATAAGCCAGTGACGGAAGATATTAAATACAGGTTCGAAACCTGGCTTAAAGGTAAACCTGATAACCTTGAAATTACCACCTTTCACTCGTTTGCGCTAAAGCAGTACAGTAAAAGCCATCAGCGTGTTAAGCCAGTATTTGGCGATGCGAATATGAAAGAAGAAAAGAAGACCGTTTTAAGTGATAAAAATGAAGCTTACACACAACTATCGTTAACAGATGAGCAGATTTGGTCCGAACTAGAGTACATCAATGACTATTTAATTAAAGACAAAGAAGAGTACTTGGAATTCGATCGACAGGGTCGTGGTTTTGCACTACAAAAAAGTCAGCGAGAACATATTTGGCAGCTATATGTTGATTTTTCTGCTCGGTTGTCGTCGGTTAAGAAATACCTACCGAGTTTGTATATTAAGGAAGTTGCGTTATCAGACAAACCTCTTGAACAGTTTGATCACATACTGCTTGATGAGGCTCAATTCTTCGCGCCATCTTGGTTACAATTAATTAAACGCTCATTGACGCCGGGAGGACAATTATTTATTTGTGCTGATCCTAACCAAGGTTTCTTAAAAAGCCGTTTAAGTTGGAAGAGCGTAGGTTTGAATGTTCGAGGGCGCACTAAGCGTTTGAATCATTCTTACAGAACGACTTATGAAATAATGGTCGCTGCGAACGCTCTGCTCGATGATCTCGAAGGAAGCCCTGAAGATTACGTGAAGCCTGACTATGAAAAAATGGCAAGAGGACACAAACCCCAAATTATATATTCTCGAAATGCTCAAGATGATAAAAAGAGGTTTCTGAACGAACTCGCAGTCCTGGTGCAGTCGGGAACAGTCGCTCTTCATCAGATCATGGTTTTATGTAGCCCAGAGTATAATCCATGGTCGCTAAAGCAAGACATTGAAAAACGTATTGGTTCAAACAAGGTCATTAACTACAACAACTCCAAAGAGTTAGCGGATAACGTAGGCAGCAAAGTTAGACTGCTTAATATCAATAGTTGTACGGGTATGGAGTCTGGTTCGGTGTTTGTTCTTGGCTGTGGTCAAATAATTAACCAGCCTAAGAATCTAGAGCTGAGCGACTCGGAAAGAGAAGAAGTATTGCAAGAATCAATGCGTAAACTTTATGTAGCAATGACTAGAGCTGGGCAAAAGTTAGTCGTTTTCAGTACTGAAGAGTTTCCAGTTAGCGTTGAAAAACATATTGAAATTACGGGAGAAGTTACTCAAGTTTAGTCGTTATTTATTTATCATAAGTAACTCTTAATCAATGCAAAAAGTCGCATTTACGATACAATACCACGCAATAAATCTTGGCTCTGCTGTTCAGAGCCAAGTCCTACATTATTCGAGTAATTAACAACATGGCAAAAGCACCCGTTAACAAGAAACCCGCTTCAAAAGCTAAGCCCGTATCAAAAGCTAAAAAAGCGACCAAAGGCTTTGAAGAGACCCTTTGGGATACCGCTAATCAGCTGCGTGGCAGTGTTGAGTCATCTGAATACAAACACGTGGTATTAAGCCTTGTGTTCTTAAAGTTCATCAGCGACAAGTTTGAAGCACGCCGTCAGAAGATGATAGACGACGGGCAAGAAGCTTTTGTTGAGATGAAAGAGTTCTACCAACAAGACAACATCTTCTTTTTACCAGAAGATGCGCGTTGGTCATTTGTTAAAGCACGCGCTAAGCAAGATGATATCGCTATCATCATTGATACCGCTTTATCGACTATCGAAAAAAACAACCCAAGCTTAAAAGACGCTTTGCCAGATAACTACTTCTCGCGCCAAGGTTTGGAAGTGAAAAAGCTGGCGTCGCTTATCGACAGCATTGAAAACATCGATACGTTAGCTAACGAATGTGACATGAGCGAAGAAGACTTAGTCGGTCGTGTTTACGAATACTTCCTAGGTAAGTTTGCAGCAACCGAAGGCAAAGGTGGTGGCGAGTTCTATACGCCTAAGTCAGTGGTAACACTGTTAGCTGAAATGCTAGAACCTTTCCAAGGCAAGATCTACGATCCGGCTTGTGGCTCCGGCGGTATGTTTGTTCAGTCTTTAAAGTTCATTAAAGAGCACGAAGGGCGTACCAAAGACATCGCTATTTATGGTCAAGAACTTACCTCGACCACTTATAAACTGGCGAAGATGAACTTAGCCATTCGTGGCTTATCGGGCAATTTGGGTGAGCGTGCAGCCGATACCTTTTTTGCTGACCAGCATAAAGACTTAAAAGCCGATTACATCATGGCTAACCCACCGTTTAACCTTAAAGGTTGGCGTAATGAAGCAGAGCTAACCGATGATGCGCGCTTTGCTGGCTATCGCACACCGCCAACAGGCAATGCCAACTACGGTTGGATTTTGCACATGCTGTCTAAGCTAAGTGAAACAGGTACGGCAGGCTTTGTATTGGCGAACGGATCTATGAGTTCAAATACGTCTGGTGAAGGTGAGATCCGCCAACAGCTAATCGAGAACGATCGCGTTGAATGTATGATCGCGTTGCCGGGGCAGCTGTTCTTTACTACGCAGATCCCTGTATGCATTTGGTTTATTACTAAAGACAAAACCGAGAACACCAGCAAAGGTTTCCGTAACCGCCAAAAAGAGACGTTATTTATTGATGCTCGTGAAATGGGCACCATGATTAGCCGCACCAACAAAGAGCTCACAAAAGACGACATCGCTCTGATTGCAGACACTTACCACGCCTGGCGCTGTGATGAAGCCGAACTAAAAGCGCGCATTGAGCGTGGTGACGGCAAAGTAGATAAGTACCAAGATAAAGCAGGCTTTAGCAAATCAGCGACGATTGAAGACATTAAAGCTAATGATTTTGTACTGACTCCGGGCCGCTATGTTGGCGCAGCTGACGTGGAAGATGATGGCATTCCGTTTGAAACCAAGATGAGTGAGCTTTCACAAACCCTGTACAGCCAAATGAATCAATCTCAAGAGTTGGATCAAGAGATTCGCCGTAGTTTGGAGGCGTTGGGCTATGGGGAGTGAGTGGAAAAAAGCGAAGCTAACTGAGCATTATGAAATTCGTTCGGGTCTTTCTAAACCCGCGAAAGACTTCGGTTCTGGTTATCCATTCTTAACGTTTAAGAATGTGTTTTATAATTACTTTGTACCTTCTGAATTAACAGAACTTGTACAATCGACTGAAAAAGAGCGAGCAGGTTGTTCAGTTCAACGAGGTGATGTTTTTCTGACTCGTACTAGTGAGACCATGAATGAGCTAGGAATGAGTTGCGTTGCTCTAAAAAGCTATGAAAACTCGTCATTTAATGGGTTTTGCAAAAGACTACGTCCTAAGCCAGAGTCTGATTTAGTACCTGAGTATGTAGGTTATTATTTACGTAGCCCTAGATTCAGAAATGATATGTTGGCGTTTTCAACAATGTCGACCAGAGCTAGTCTTAATAACGATATGATCGGGCGTTTAGATATTTCTTACCCTTCTCCAGAGTCACAGAGAAAGGTCGCTCATGTTTTAAAATCATTTGATGACAAAATTACCATCAACCGTCAAACAAACCAAACCCTAGAGCAAATGGCACAAACGTTGTTTAAATCTTGGTTTGTCGATTTTGACCCAGTAAAAGCCAAAATGAATGGCGAACAGCCAAAAGGAATGGATGCAGCCACTGCCTCGCTTTTCCCAGAAAAGCTAGTTGAGTCTGAGTTAGGTTTGATTCCTGATGGGTGGGATATCGTATCCATAAAGGACTTTGGCTCAGTTGTTTGTGGTAAGACACCACCTAAGAAAAATGATGAGTTTTACGGTGGTGATGTGCCATTCATCAAGATTCCAGATACACACGGGAAAGTGTTCATTACTGAAACGACAGACACTCTGACGCAAGCAGGTGATGAATCGCAACCTAAAAAGCGCATACCGGAAAACAGTATTTGTGTGAGCTGTATAGCGACAGTTGGCCAAGTTTTTATAACAACAAAACCAAGCCATACAAATCAACAAATTAACTCTGTTGTTCCTTACGATCAGAACTCGCTCTACTACCTACTTTTTAAATTCAAGGGTTTGAATAAACACTTCCATGATTTGGCTAGTGGTGGTAGCGCAACATTAAACATGAACACAAGTACCTTTTCTAAGGTGGCTTTAGTTCGCCCCACGGCTGATTTGCTAGAAGCATTTCACAAAACCGTAGGTGGTTTAATGGAGAAAATGTTGGCGAATCAACTTGAGAATGCCACGTTATCAGAACTACGAGATACCTTGCTTCCTAAATTACTTTCGGGCGAAATCGATTTAGAAAATCAGCAAGTCGAACAAGCTAAAGCTCTGGCAGGGTAACCTTTCGTCATTCCAGAAAGTGAGGGACGAACTTATCAGGAATCTCGTTTTTGGTGGTGATGAAAAGCGAGATCTCAGATACCTCGTCCCTCGGTTCTGAGATGACAAAGGCGAGGTTCTAAGCTGACGAAGGTGAAGTTCTAAGGTGGCGAATCAAACACACCTCAGATGACAGAACAAAACTGATTTGCGCCAAAAACAAATTCAAATAACTCAATCTAGAAAACAACAAACAACGTCAAACAGCTGTAGGAAAGGCGATGAGCTTACAATTTACTGAAGCCAAACTCGAACAAGCCATTATTGAGCTATTGGGTGAGCAAGGCTACCCACACGTAGTGGGTGAACAAATAGCGCGTGAAGACAAAGAGCAAGTACTCTTCTTAGATGACTTACGTCGCTACCTTGCCAATCAGTACCGAGGCGATGGTATAACAGAGAGCGAAATCGACACCATTGTTCGTATGATCTCAACGTTGCCTGCCAGTGATTTGTACCATAGCAATAAAACCTTCTGCCAATGGCTAACGAATGGCTTCTTGTTTAAGCGTGAAGATCGCTCAAAGAAAGACCTCTATATTGAGTTAATCGATACAAGACATTTGGCACAAGCTTTACGCCTAATGTTTGTGCCGTTGCTAGAGAATAAATCTAAATCAGATAATACTGATAGAAAAGTTGCTGAAGGTAAGGTTACGTACTTAGAAACAAATCGGCTAGACCCGACTGACACTAATATCTATAAAATCGTCAATCAGTTAGAGATTGAGGGTGTCGATGAACAAGTTCGAATCCCTGATGGCATCCTTTATGTGAACGGCTTACCGCTGGTGGTGTTTGAATTCAAAAGTGCCGTGCGAGAGAAAGACGCGACCATTTTTGATGCATGGAAGCAAATCTGCGTGCGTTATCGCCGTGATATTCCCAGGCTGTTCGTCTACAACGCGATGTGCATCATCAGCGATGGGGTGAACAACAAAATGGGCAACCTGTTTGCGCCGTATGAGTTCTTTTACGCGTGGCGCAAAGTAACGGGCAACGAGTCTACCGAAAAAGAGGGTATTAATTCCCTATACACCATGATTGCCGGGTTGTTTAACCAAACCAGATTACTTGATGTAGTGAAGAACTTTGTCTTCTTCCCTGACACCTCGAAGAAAGAGATCAAAATCTGTTGCCGTTATCCGCAGTACTACGCGGCGCGTAAGCTTTACTACAACATTGACAAAGAACGTAAGCCATACGGTAGTGGTAAAGGCGGTACTTACTTTGGTGCAACAGGGTGTGGTAAGAGCTTCACCATGCAGTTTCTATCTCGCCTATTGATGAAAAGCATCGATTTTGAAAGCCCAACCATTGTGCTTATTACCGACCGTAACGATCTCGATGACCAGCTTTCTAAACAGTTCTGTAATGCCTCGGATTACATTGGTGATGAGATGGTGGTGCCAGTTAAAAGCCGTCAAGATTTAAGAGACAAGCTACAAGGCATCAAAAGCGGTGGTGTATTTCTGACTACCATCCACAAGTTCACCGAAGACATCGAATTGCTTTCAGAGCGTACTAATATCATCTGTATTTCCGATGAAGCGCACCGTTCACAGGTCAACCTCGATAAGAAAGTTGTGATCAAATATCAAGATGGTATAGCCGTCGATGTGAAAGAGACATACGGCTTTGCTAAGTATCTGCACGATTCTCTACCAAGCGCGACTTACGTTGGTTTCACCGGAACACCGATCGATGCCACCCTTGATGTATTCGGTGATCCAGTAGACAGCTACACCATGACAGAATCTGTTAATGATGAAATTACGGTTCGTATTGTTTATGAAGGCCGAGCCGCTAAAGTCATTCTTGATAACAGCAAGCTTGAAGAGGTAGAGAAATACTACCAAGCGTGCGCAGAAGCGGGCACCAATGAACATCAGATAGAAGAGAGTAAGAAAGCTTCTGCCAATATGAACGCGATCCTTGGTGACCCTGATCGTATTGAAGCTTTGGCGAAAGACTTTGTTGCACATTATGAAGGGCGAGTTAAAGAAGGTTCCACGATAAAGGGCAAGGCGATGTTTGTCTGTGCGAGTCGTGAAATCGCGTTTGATTTTTATAAGCAAGTCAAAATATTAAAGCCAGAATGGTTCGAGGAAAAGCTATCAATTGATGGCGTCGAGCTGACAGAAAAGGAGAAAGAAGAGTTAAAACCACTTGCGATGGTGCAAATGGTGATGACGCGCGGTAAAGACGATGATCCTGATCAGTACAGCCTGCTAGGGGCAAAGGAATATCGAAAATCGCTCGACCAGCAGTTTAAGAACCCCAAGTCGAATTTCAAAATAGCTATTGTAGTCGACATGTGGCTAACAGGTTTTGACGTTCCCGAATTGGATACTATCTACATCGATAAGCCGTTGCAGAAACACAACCTGATTCAAACTATCTCACGTGTTAACCGTAAGTTTGAAGGCAAGGCGAAAGGGCTCGTTGTCGATTACATTGGTATCAAGTCACGTATGAATCAAGCCTTAGCGATGTATTCAAAGGCTGATGAGACTAACTTTGAAGATATTCGCTTTTCCGTTATTGAGGTGAAGAACCATCTCGATCTGTTAAGGCAGATGTTCCACAAGTTCGATACGTCCGGTTATTACACAGGAGAGCCGTGTAAGCAGCTAGAGTGCCTTAATCAGTCGGCAGAATACATCCTTCAAACCAAGAAAGGCGAAACTCGATTCATGGCTTTAGTCGGCCGTATGAAGGCGGCTTATGATGTTTGCTGTGGTAGTGAATTGTTATCTCAGCAAGAGCGCGACCAAATTCACTTCTATATCGCAGTACGCTCTATCATCTTTAAGCTAACCAAAGGTGATGCACCAGACACGGCACAAATGAATAAGCGTGTTCGTGAGTTAGTGGCAGAAGCACTTCGTGCCGACGGAGTAGAAGAGATCTTTACGATTGGTGATGAGCACGCCGAAGCTATCGATATTTTTGACGAAGATTACCTAGCCCGAATCAACAAGATTAAGCTACCTAACACCAAGATTCAGTTGCTTCAAAAGCTACTAGAGAAGGCGATAAGTGACTTTAAAAAGGTCAACCAGCTACAAGGTATGAACTTCTCTAAGCGCTTCCAATCGCTGGTGGAGCAGTATAACGAACGTCGTGAAAATGATGTGTTGAATGGCGAGGAGTTCGATACCTTCTCTCAAGAAATGACGGACATTATCTTTGATATCGTGAAAGAAATGGGCTCGTTTGAAGACTTAGGCATCGACCTAGAAGAGAAAGCGTTCCTCGATATCTTGAATCACATGCGCAAGAAATACGATTTCACTTACGACGATGACAAGATGCTCGAATTGGCGAAGGAGATGAAAACCACAGTAGACAATGTCGCCCAATATCCAGACTGGGCAGGGCGCGATGACATCAAAGCTAAGTTGAAAGTGGATTTAATCTTACTGCTACACAAATACGGCTTCCCACCAGTAGCCAATGATGATGTTTACAAAGGCGTGTTAGAACAGGCTGAGAATTATAAGAAGAATGGGTGATAACTAGTCACCCACTAAGAATGGAGCATTTCTAGCTCTAAACGTTAATTTGGCAAGGATGTATTATGTTTACAGAGTTCTTATCGAGCCTCGATCCAAACACCGTATTAAAGGTGTCGTTTTTTATTTTGGGGGGGATATTTTTTCAGGGTCTTGTACTGATATTTAGGGAGAAGGCCTCTATTTTAGTTCGCCAGTTCCCAAGTCACCTGACTACAGGAGGTGTCTTTTTTACCTTTTTAGGAATTGCGATCGGACTACTTTCGTTTGATCCGAATAATCTAAATAATAGTATCTCTTCATTATTAGATGGCCTCAGCCTTGCTTTTTGGTCCAGTATTATTGGTATGCTAGGTTCAATAGTGTTGAAGGGGATCATTCATTTAAAGCTTGATAAAAATCGTAGTGTTGTCACAGCAAAGCAAATGCATCAGGTACTAAAAGAAGGAAACAAAAATAATGACTCTAGCCAAAATGCGATTTTGTCTGAGTTAAAAAAAATGACAAGAGCGACTGAGCAAGGAAATAAAGAGAGTCAACAGAGTTTCGACTTACTCAGCCAAGAATTACGCGACTTTTCCTCCTCTCTTTCAAAGCAAACTTCTCAGCAAATTGCTGAGTCGTTAAATGAAGCGATTAAAGATTTTAACAAAGGGCTTGTAGGACAGTTTGGTTCAAATTTCCAAAGGCTCGATGATTCGGTTGTAAAGCTACTCGAATGGCAAAGTAACTATAAACAACAAGTGGCGCAACTGACGGATGCATTTGAGAGCGCTGTCGAGAGTGTAAGTGCGACAGAAGTAGCGCTAGAGAATATTGCATCACACACTCAAGTCATACCGAGTGCGATGAGCAACCTAGAGAATACGACGGATGTCTGGCAGAACCAATTGAATGAACTAGACGAGCGGATATCCGTATTTGCTGAAATGCGTCAACATGCACTTTCCGCTATACCTGATATTGAGGGGAAGATGGATGAATTGTGCAAAACAGTCACTAGCTCTTTAGACAAGGTGTGTACTAGCATGGAAAGTGGTGCTCGTTCAGCTTCTTCTACTTTGCAAAACAATGCGAAACAGCTTAGTAGTGATTTTTCAAATGTTTCTAATGAGATAAAGGGTGAAATTAACGATGCGCATAGGCAAGTAGCGACGATTAGTCACGAGTTCTCTTCAGCTGCTGAGTCGATTAAGAATACGCTAAAAGATTCGGTTGATGATCTAAATAGCCAGCTTAGCTCATTAGTCAAAGGTACAAAGAGTGATGTTAAGAACATTGGTGACACATTAGTACACGTTGACAAAGAACTTATGGAAAAGCATCGAGAACAGCTTTCCAAAAGTAGCGACTTTGCAAGTGAGCATCACGAGTTGTTAATTGAGCAAATCAAACAGTTAGTGGAGATGCAAACCAAATCTGCGTTAAAAGTGGGTGAGCACATCAATCAAAGTTTGCTTGATAACTCAAAGGAGTTTGAGCAAGGGATTCAGGATAAGCTGAGTCGAGTGTTGACGGATTTAGGTAGTGGTTTGGTTCAAATTACTCAGCAATTTTCTGAAAACTATCGCCAATATGAGCAAGAATTCACTCGTAAAAGTATTGAACATGAAGAGATGGTATAGCCATGCATCAAGATTTATTTAGTCCAGACGCAGAAAGTTCAGAATCGAGTCATTGGCTCTCGGTATCTGATCTAATGGCAGGTTTGATGGTGATCTTCTTGCTTATTAGTGTCGCCTTGATGAATCGTATTGATGTGGAAAAACGCGTGATAAAGGCAATGGACATAACTATTAGTGAAGCCCAAGTTCGTATTCACCAAGCTCTAGAAAAGGAATTCACGCAAGATTTCGATAAATGGCAAGTGGAGCTTGCGGCGGATAAATCGCTTAGTATTGATTTTTATGCTAAACCCTATCACTTTGTATCTTCAGAATCCGAATTATCTCCCGCTTTACTGAGTACTCTGAAAGTGTTCTTCCCTCGTTACATTAATGTGCTAGAGCAATACCAAGATGATATTCAAGCAATTCAGATTGAAGGACATACTTCTTCTTATTGGGAGGGTTTGAACTCATTTGAGGCATACAAACAGAATATGATGTTATCTCAGAATAGAGCGAGTGCTGTATTCGAAAAGGTAGTGAACTTTGACGGGATATTGGAGCAGCATGGCAGTTGGGTGATGAAAAAGCTCGCGGCATTAGGTTATGGGCCTGCTCAACTTCGTTTTCATGCAACTGGTAAAGAAGATTCAAGTCGTTCTCGAAGAGTGTCATTTAAGGTCATAACTAAATCGGAAATCAAAGCCAAAGAGATTTTGGAGAAGCTATAATGCTGGATTTGGATTTGAGAGAGTTTAGTGCCCTCGTTGAAGGAATTACTTCTTCACCGCCCAAAAAGTTAGTATCGATAAGCTTTGAGCCTGTCGATTATTCGAGAGTATTAGAAAACTATCAGCACGCGCGAGTGATCGGAGAATTTGATAAAGAGGTCTCCGTTTACAACGACTTATTTCATTACGATGGACATGGAGTAATTGTTTATATAAAGGAGCATGTTGATCTGGAACTTGTAACTAAAGACCCCTATACGCATGGAAAAAAATACCATTTAACTAATTGCTCTACAGTCCAAATCGAAAAAAAACAGAATCGATTTGGTCGATTTGTTGCGTTGCAATATACCAACGAGCTTATGCCAATTTCTGATAGTAAGGGGAAACAAGCTGAAGCCATGCTTTGCGTGTGTAAGTCGTGTATGAGGGAGTTAAAATTCAGACCTTATTTGTTAGCGAAAGGTGAGAGTGAAAAGGAACGTATTTGTCGCGAGTTTGATCTTGTTGAGTTTTTAAAAAGACGTGATTGCTACTTTCCCGATGAATATCTACCGATAAGGCTCGCTGAATACAGTTCATTCTCTTATGCGGGGAATTGGCGCGAGATGAGCATTAGCTATAGAGCGAGCCAGCAATACTGCTGTGAGCAATGTAGAGTCTCTTTAGTAACGCGTAAAACGTTGCTGCATACCCATCATATCGATGGTGTGAAGTCGAATAATTCTGTTAGAAATCTGATGGCACTTTGCAAGGAGTGCCACAGTAAACAACCTAACCACGGCAATATAAAGCTTTCAGAGGAAGAGTTGTCTGGCCTGAAAGAACTAAGGTGCGCACGTACTTAGGCCTTTCTAGTTGGTTTTCTAAGAGGGTTGATGCAGACTTTTTAGTGAGGAAGTGCAAACTCTATGAATGCAGTGCTTATTTCGGCGACGTGTATAAAAAACTGTTAAATCAGGCTTTATCGTTCAGAAAAGTTAAAATTGATGACACTTGATTTTTATTAATGAGTATTTCAGCCAAAACAACCGCTTTAGCTGAAATACTTGAGTAGAGCTCTAACCTCGAATGATCATTTGTTCACGCTCTGGGCCTACTGACACCATCACAATTGGCACACCCATTAATTCTTCGATACGCGTAACGTAATCTTGTGCCGCTTGAGGAAGGCTTTCAAACGTGCGACAGCCAGTGATGTCTTCATCCCAACCTACCATATCTTCATAAACAGGTTTTAGCTCAGCCGTTTGTGGCCAAATCGGGTTTTCAGTGTGTTCACCTGAGTAAGCCGTACAAATCTTAAGTTCAGATAAACCAGACAGGCAGTCAATCTTAGTCAGCGCGATTTCAGTCGCGGCTTGCAGGTCAACGCCGTTGCGAGTTGCTACCGCATCAAAGTAGCCCATATCACGTGGGCGACCTGTTGTTGCGCCATATTCGTTAGAGCTTTCGCGGAAGCTGTCTTGCTCTTCCATTGCAGTCACTAGCGTACCAGTACCTACAGATGAGCTGAACGATTTAGCAACGGCAATAACGCGCTCGGGGCGAAGGGCAGGTAAGCCACTACCGATACCCGCGTATGCAGCGGTTACATTTGAAGATGTCGTCCAAGGGTATTCACCGTAAACAAGGTCACGACCTGCGCCTAGCTGAGCTTCAAACAGTAGGTTCGCGTCTTGCGATTGCAGTGCTTTAAGCGGCTCAGTTACGTTGCAAATGAATGGGCGCCAAGCCTTGGTCACTTCAAGTAGCCACTCTGTCATTTCAGAAGCAGTCTGAGTGAAATCACATTGTGGGTATAGAGCCTTAAGTTGAGGCATCTTCCAATCAAGTAAGAATTGAATGCGCTGTTCTAAAATCTCAGGTTGGTTCAGCCATCCCACGAGAATACCTTTCTTCATCACACGATCGCCGTAAGCAGGTGCAATACCTTGACGTGTTGAGCCATAAGCACCATCGCCTAAACGCTCTTCTTCAAGAGTATCTTCAAGCGCGTGTAAAGGTAGACACAATGTTGCGCGGTCTGAAATCGCCATTTTCACTTTGATGCCAGCCGCTTGTACTTCTGCGATCTCTTCAGTTAGCGCAGCAGGGCTGATCACCATGCCAGGGCCAAGAACCGCTGTACAATCAGGATTAAAAATACCACTCGGTAGTTGGTGCAGTTTGAATGTACCGAAGTCGTTTACTACGGTATGGCCGGCATTGTTTCCGCCTTGAAAGCGAATGCTAGCAGAAGCTTGGTCTGCTAAAAAATCAACGATACGGCCTTTGCCTTCGTCGCCCCAGTTTGCGCCTACAACAACAATAGATGGCATAATTTTTCTCCTGACTGATTGAGAAATCATGTTAGGCCTACAAAGTGGATAAGAGAAATTAATTATCTTTATTATCTTGATAAGGATTTCATATATCATATAGGGAGCACAGGAGAGATATGATGCTTGATATAAATTTGTTGAAGACGTTTGTGACGCTAGCGGAATACAAGCATTTTGGGAAAGCGGCCAACGCACTCCACATGACGCAGCCCAATGTGAGTTTGCACCTAAAACAACTAGAGCAAACCACACGTATTAAGTTGATAGAACGAAGTCCATTTCAATTGACTCAGGCGGGCGAAAGGTTATTGGAAACAAGCCAAAGAACGTTGCTTGAACTTCAGATTTGTCAGGCCGATCTTAATGCTATTAATGACCTCAAAATAGGTACATTAACTATTGCCGTGAGTGACATCATTTCCAGGTTCTTGTTGATTCGTCCGTTCCAGAAGTTCAAAGTACAGTATCCCGGCATTGACCTTACGCTCTTGAATACCACGTCATCTCAGGCATCGAGTTTAGTCAAAAACGCTCAGGCGGATATTGGCTTTGTTATCGCAAAAGAACAGCACAATGAGTCGTTGTATTTCACAAAGCTGCAAGAGCTTTCTTGGTGCGCGTTAGGCGATGGGTTTGATATTCAAGACTCTGATAATTTGCCAAAAAGTGATATCAGGGATGCTGATGCCGAGCTCACATTGATTCTACTTGGCCATGATACGAGAACTCGTGACTTCATTGATGAAGGTTTACCAAGCCTTAATCTACCCGATCACAGAGTCATGGAAGTAGGGAGTGTTGATGCTCAAATCGACTGGGCAGAAGCGGGGTTTGGCGTCGCCATCATTCCTGAGTTTGCGATATCCACCAAGCAGCAACTGAATTCAAAGGTTACGCCATTGACCAACTTCTCTAGCACCAGCCTTGGCTATATCGTGAGGCAGAACCAAGTTTTGTCTAAAGCGACCAAGCAATTATTAGGTTGGGTTAATGATGAGATTACTCTGTTACAACGCAAAGACGATAAGAGCGCGGAGTGAGTCGGGTGTACAAATAACGTTATCACTGACTTTGAGTTACCTGAGCCTGCCTAGTGTAGGCTTTTTTGTGTCTGCAAAGCATTGTTTTTTCAGTGAACAATAGACGATTAAACTAACTATCAATCTAACGAAACTCCCCCCTTCATCTATTTTTTGCAAATCAGAGCCTTGAAATTAGTCATTGACAATGTTTGACGATCAAACTAAATTTCAGCTAGTTGTTTTGATTGTCAAACTACTTGTGAGTCAAAGGGAATTTATAAGTACCATTCCCTAATAACACAGCCCTAACTACCAACACGAGCTAAGGACGCCATTTTGAGTTTTCCAACACGTCATCAACACCACTTTTCTTCTCATAACCAGCAAGGTGAGAAGCGCACATTTTATGTATTGTTATTGACCGTCGTTACCATGGTTGTCGAGATCGTTGCGGGTACCATTTATGGTTCAATGGCATTACTTGCCGATGGTTGGCACATGGGAACGCACGCAGCGGCGTTTGGTATTACCTTGTTTGCATACCGTTATGCGAAGAAACATGCCGAGAGTGAACGTTTCTCTTTCGGTACCGGTAAAGTTAGTGTGTTAGGGGGGTACACCAGTGCGATCGCGTTGGGGATTGTGGCATTGTTGATGCTGGTGGAGTCGGTACATCGCTTGTTTAACCCTCAAGCTATTCAGTTCAATGAAGCGATCATCGTCGCGTGTATTGGCTTAACTGTGAATGTGGTGAGTATGTTTTTACTCGGCGATCACCATCATGATCACGGACACGAGCATGGCCACGATCATAGTAAGAGTCACGGTCATTCACATAGTCATGATCACGACAGCGACCATAATCATAAGCATGGTGAGCACCATCATGACCATAACCTACGCGCAGCCTACATGCATGTGTTGGCGGATACTTTGACTTCACTGTTGGCTATTGTTGCGCTGCTGTTTGGTAAGTTTTACGGTTGGAACTGGTTAGATGCAGCAATGGGAATGGTTGGCGCATTTGTGATTGCTAAGTGGACGATGAACCTTATGAAACAAACCAGTCCAATCCTGCTTGATGAGAATATCGACCAAGATTATCGTGACTCAGTGACTGAAACCTTAACGCCTTATGCGTCGATCACCGATTTCCATATGTGGAAGGTGAGTGGGCATCACTATTCTGCGGCGATTACTCTTGAATCAAACAGTGATAAAACCGTGTCTGAATATAAACAAATGCTCTCCAAGTTTGATAAGATTAATCATCTTACTCTTGAAGTGCATTCAAACGACCATGCGAAATATAGAACAGCTTAACCAAATACTGACTGAGTTCTACGATAAAATGTCTTCGTGGGAACAGTCTGTAGTCAAAGAGACGGGTTACTCCCTGGCTCAAGTACACACCATTGAAGTACTTGGTATGCATGGCGCGTTAAGAATGAAAGAGCTCGCTGAAAAGCTCGGTATCACTACGGGTACATTGACCGTTCAAATCGAAAAGCTGGTTAAAGCCGAATTGATTGAACGCCATGAACACCCAACGGACCGTCGTGCAATCGTGGTTGCTCTAACTGATGAAGGTCAGAAGATACACGTTCACCACAATCAGCTTCACTTGAACCTAGTTAATGAATTAACGCAAGACATCGAAGAAGATGAGAAAGCGGTATTACTGAAGTGCCTATCTAAGATGGTAAAAGCGTTTTAGTCTGCCTTAAGTTCGAACCCTAACTTATTAGCTGCAAAGCGATTGATTAAGAAATCTAAAAATGGACCTGACTCGAATTGAGTAGGTCCATTTTTTCGCCGTTTTCGCTCGACTATACAATCACCAATCGATGGACTCACCGTTTAAAAAACAAGTCAAAATCTCCAATATTGCTCTTCGCTCTTGCCCCTCTGATGAGCCAAAAAAATGTCATTCACAACCATCAGGTCAATAATTGCTCAAAGTTGTTTAATTCAAAGCCTTAATAGCAAAGCGTTCAGCTACTCCCACTCCGTCAAATATCTGTCTCTCATTTTTATAATTCTATTAATGTACATGTAACTAAAGTGTGTTATTGATTAATTTGTCGTTAATGGGGGCTTCTTTGTTTGAATGTATTGATGATGTCACTACTGGCGGGCAGGGCCGCTGCAAAAATTCAACCCCATTACTGATAAAAAATCATAACAATAACTCGATCGCACTAGCCGTATATCCATGCTTTGATGCGATCAATTAGATACTTATAGTTAATTTAGTAAAGACGAGCCACGTATATGAATATAAAGAAAAAACTCTATTCGTTGGGGGTGTTCTCCATCTTCGGCATGATTTCATTGTTGTTTACCACATCTCAATTTGCGGACACCACCGCTAAAATGAGCGAAGCCAAACAAATTACCAAAGAACTTGAAGTGCGACTGCTCAACCTTCGTCGTAACGAGAAAGATTTCTTACTTCGCAGTGATCTGAAATACCTCGACAAGTTCGACGTAAATTACAAAAAATTCTTAGCGTCTGAATCTGAGCTCAATGCTGTGCTGAATGATTTGGGTTTGGCCAACAGTACACATTTACGTGAAGATATAGAAACGTACCACACAAGCTTTGTTAACCTTGTTAAAGCCAGCCAAGTGTATGGACTAGCGCGAGACAAAGGCTTGATTGGAGAGTTTCATGTTGTACTCGATAACATAAGTGCTACCGCCAGTGCTGAGCAAAAAATTGAGTTGTATCTCTTCAATGATTTGATCGAGAAGGGTGAGTTCGACCCTAGTGTTCTGTCTATGAGTTCTAATACGGGAGGCTCAGCTTCTTTGATAGACGCAGCTCGTCAAGTCGTGGATCAGAAACGAGTGATAGGGTTAAAGCATAACGAAGGGTTACTAGGGCAAGCGCGTACAGGTTCGCACGTTATTGAGACTCAATTCAAAGAGTTCTCGGCCGTGTTAGAACAACAGGCGCAACAAGAGATGGATAAACTATCGCTGCTCAACAACACCCTTTGCGTCACATTGTTAGTGGCGATCATTCTATTCAGCTGGTTAATCGTACGTTCAATCATCGGTAAGATTGAATCTCTACTCACAGTGATCCGAAATATTGTCGACTCGAACGACGTGTCTATTCGTGCTACGGAGAATGGCAAAGACGAACTCGGTACGCTAGGCGAATACTTCAATCAACTGCTAGACCAACTTGAAGGGTTGATTGCGACGTCTCAATCTAAGTCACATCAGTTGACACAAAGTACGTCGAGCATGCATGACGAGCTGGAATCGGTTATCAAACAGTTCGAAGTTCAGGCAAACCACACCTCAACGATGACAACTTCAGTGCAAGAGATGGTACTGACTATTGGGGAAATATCAGAAAGTACATCGGTTGCCGCTGAAGGCGTTCATCAAGCGAAAGTGAATGCCGATAAAGGTCGTGAAGTGGTAGTCGATACCATCAATAACATTACCCAGTTGTCTGAACGCCTTTCAAGTAGCCAAGATTCGATTAGTTCTTTGAATCACCATGTCGATCAAATTGGTAGTGCCGTTAACATTATCCAAGGTATTGCGGAACAGACTAATTTATTGGCACTGAACGCAGCCATTGAAGCCGCTCGTGCTGGTGAGCAAGGTCGTGGCTTCGCTGTTGTTGCGGATGAAGTCCGAGCGTTAGCAAGCAGAACGCACCAATCAACCACTGAAATCACCAGTGTAGTCACTGCAATCCAGAGCCAAATGAATGCTTCTATGACAGAGATTGGCGAGTGTAATCAACAAGGCCAACTGACACTTAAAGACTCAGAAGAACTGGATGCAAGCTTGCAACTGATCTTGAGTGATATGGAAAGCATTCAAGGCAACTCAGAACGTATTGCTTCAGCGATTGAAGAGCAGGGCGCTGTAATGACACAAGTGAGTGACTCAATTTCAGAGTTGAATACCATCTCGAATGATAACAACGCTTCGGCGCAGCATTGCTTGGTCGAAGTCGATAAAGTAGCCGAGCAAGCGAACGATATGGACCAAGCGGTAGCGCAGTTTAAGACGTCATAAGAGCAAAGAGCGGCTATAAACCAAAGCCGTGAATTATTTGAAACCAAAGACGTGAGTTTTTAGAAACCAAAGGCGTGAATTATTCGCGCCTTTTTTATGCCTGAAAGGTAGGCAAGTGCCTGAATCGATAGAAATAAGAATAAGGCATTACAAAATAGACTTAAGTATCTGTGGAATAAAACTAAAATAATGACAGACTAACTATGAAACGAACGCATTAACGCGAGCCTATCTTTGGCGCGTTTCGAATAAACGTTAAATCTTACGGAAGAGGAACAGCATGCACTACGACGTATTCAATGGAGACGCAGACGGCATCATCGCGTTGTTACAACTGCGATTAAGTGAACCGAGAAAAAGCGTGCTCGTCACCGGTGTAAAGCGTGATATTAAGTTGCTATCTCAAGTTGCTAGTCAAATCATAGAGCCGGGCAAGCCAAATGATGTCTCTTCCGTTACCGTTCTTGATGTGTCGATGGAGAAGAACCTGCCAGCATTGCACTCTCTGTTAGATGCCAACATCGATGTATTTTACTGCGATCACCATCGAACAGGGGACGTGCCAACCTCTGACCATTTAGACACTCTGATCGATACCGCGCCAGAGAGCTGCACGAGTTTACTGATTAACCAGAAGCTAAATGGTGCACACGTAGCTTGGGCAATCGCGGCGGCCTTTGGTGATAATTTAAAAGTAGTGGCCGCACAGTTAGCTGATGAAAATGGATTCAAACAATCACAAATTGAGTTCTTAGAAGAGCTAGGTACCTTGGTTAATTACAACGGCTATGGTACATCACTGAGCGATTTACACTTCACGCCAGTTGAGCTCTACCAAACCCTTTATCAATATCCGAATCCGTTTGATCTTTTGGATGACAAAGACTCGGTGTTTTATCGACTACGATCTGCTTACCAGAATGACCGCCAGCAACTATCAAACCTTGCCCCTGTTTATGAAAGTAAAGTCGCACGTGTTTTTGAGCTGCCCGGTGAGACTTGGGCAAGACGTATCAGCGGTGTATTCGGCAATGAGATCGTGAATCAAGATCCAAACCGAGCACAAGCAGTATTAACTAAAAACCAAGATGGCGAATCTTATACTGTTAGCCTAAGAGCACCACTATCCAATAGAACAGGCGCAGATGAAATTTGCTCTAGCTTTGTAACTGGCGGAGGGAGAAAAGCAGCGGCTGGCATTAATCAACTTAGCGAACTTGATAGAGGGAATTTCATTTCACTGTTGGACGCTTATTATTCGCCGAGTGTAGAGCGCTAACTAAAATAGTAGCCGGAGTGAATAGGGGAAAGAGAGGCCATTTGGCTTCTTTTTTGTATCTAAAGTGACCCAAATAAGACTTTCAAAACCTTAGTTAGGTCAGATCTGGTACTTTACACGGTATAACATAAAAATAAGAGTGATTATCAATTGTATTAATTTTGGGGGAATAGCATTATACGTATATTGAATCTTCTGTATTTTGAATATCCTTATAATGAATCTTGCCCAGGTCGACCTTAACCTACTCGTTATTCTTAAACACCTTCTTGAAGAAAAGCACGTATCAAACACAGCCTTGGCGTTGGACATGAGCCAACCGACGGTGAGTCGTTCACTACAAAAACTACGAACGGTATTCAACGATGATTTGTTAGTCCGCGCAGCCTATGGTTATGAATTAACCCCGAAAGCAGAAGTCATTAAGCAAGACCTCAACTCTGTGCTCACACGCCTTGAGAAATTGGTCCATGGAGACGTATTTGAACCGCAGACAAGCAATAGTACCGTTCGGTTCTTTGGCTTGGTTCCGCAAGTCTCGCATTTGTTACCAAAAGTCGTGTCACAAATCCGCAAGCAAGCGCCGAATATGGTTGTCGATATCGACTCGATTCCTAAACGACACTTTGAACCTCTGTTATCAGGTGATGCGCACTTCGTGTTGTCGACGCATGAACCATTAAGTTCTGAACAAAACTTGTATCGAATGTTCGTAATCAGTCGCGATTATCGGTTATTAATGAGCAAAGACCACCCTCTGGCAGATAAAGAGATCACCGTTGATGATTTATTGAATAGCCAACTTGGTCAAATCTCACTGCAAGGGGATAAGAAGCTCTCGATTGAAAGTCGTTTCAAAGATTTGGGCTTGATCGATAAGCAGCGTCAGCTATCGATACCGATTCAACTGTCTAACTTTAATGTCGCACCGGATATGGCTGAAGCGACCGATATCATCTTTCACCTGCCGACACCTTTCGCTCAACAAGCAGCAAAACAGAGAAACCTTGTTTGTAAACGCGTACCCAAAGCGATCAGGAGCCCATCAGAAGACGTATATCTCTATTGGCATAAACGTTTCCACAATGACCCTATGTGTCGTTGGATTCGTGAACTATTTAAAGAGATATACTTCTAAATCATCCGGTACCTGAATGTCACGGGTCTAATGCTAATGAATTGAATATATATTGCATGTGTTATTTGAAAAATGAATAGCCATAATGAATTTTCAACATGAAACTTTCGTTGATTGGAGTGGTAACTGGTTGTTTAATGCAAACCATTATCATTGCTAATTACATATAAGAATAAATATCATGTCTGAGAAATCTCTTTTGATTCGCAAGCCTCTTTTGGTTCGCAAGCCTCTTTTGGTTCGCAAACCCCTTATAGTTCGCAAACCTCTCATGATTCGTAAACCCCTTTCGGTCGCAGTAGCTGTGTTTTGTACCTCACTTTCGGCTAACGTGTTAGCGCAAAAAGAATCGCAAGTTACAGATGAGCAAATGGTTGTTACGGCAACTCGTACTGAAATGGCTCTAAAACAAGCGCCAGCTTCAATGTCGGTTATCACCGCTCAAGACGTCGAAGACAGCCCTGGAATCACTTTGGCTGACATCGTTGCAGAATCAACGAGTGTGGAATCTGATTTTGATAGCACACGTGCTGGCCGTCAGATGATCTCTATTCGTGGTATGGATTCAGACTACACGCTTATCATGGTGAATGGCCGCCGTTTAAGCTCAGCAAGTGCCATCATTCGTGGTAACGACTTCGATCTCTCGACTATTCCAGCTGAGTCAATCGAACGTGTTGAAATCATCCGCGGCCCAATGTCTGCACTTTACGGTTCAGATGGCATGGGTGGCACAATCAATATCATCACCAAAGCTCCGGAAAATGATTGGAGCTCAACGATTAATATGGACACTTCATCTCCATTAGGCGGAGATGGTGGGGAAGAATATTCTGTTGGTTTTACCACGTCCGGTGCATTGATTGATGATGAGTTGTTTGCTCGTTTTTCTCTAAACCAAACCTCGCGTGACGCATGGCAACCATATACAGGTATTGGTCGAGAGAATATTACCGCTCTAGAGGAACGCGACACTTTAAGTTTGCTAGCCAACCTGACATGGAATGTCACAGACAACCAAACGATTGATTTAGACCTTGGCTATAGTGACGATAAACGTGATGGTTTAGCAGAGTACGCTACAGGTTCGAACCTAGTGGATAGTAAGGTTGTACGTAACAGTCAAGCGATTACACACAGCGGTTTTTGGAGCTGGGGTGACACACAAGTTCGTTACTCTCGTGAAAACGTGACAGACAATGATGCCGCTGATCTAGGTAATAATTACAGTAGTGATGTAGAAGAGCTCACTCAAATAGTAGAAGCATCAGCGACGACTTATCTTGGTGAGAGTCACACCGTAACGTTTGGTATGGACTACCAGTTGAGCGAATTAACCAACAAAGAAAACTTGATCAATGGTACATCAGAAGCGTATCAAGGTGCTTTGTTTGTTCAAGACCAGTGGCTGATGACTGAACAGTTAACCGCAACCATTGGTGGACGTTTAGATAAGCACGAACTGTACGGCGAAGAATTCAGCCCGCGTGTGTACTTGGTTCACCAAACGACCAATGACCTCATCATCAAAGGTGGTGTGGGTAAGGCTTTCAAAGCACCTTCGTTGACTCAAAACCAAGCTGACTACACTGTTAATAGTTGTAAGGGAGCGTGCGATTTATATGGCAACGCAAACCTGAAGCCTGAAACGAGCTTGAACTATGAAATTGCAGCAATATACAACCAACCGCGTTGGAATGTTGAAGGTGCCTTGTTCCGTAACGAAATCAATGACCTTATTGATCGCGATGAAACGTACTGCGAGAACGGTGAAGTGTTTGAATCGGGTAAAGGGTGCGCGGACAGTTCTAGCTCTACTGGCTATGTGAAAGGGAAGCGTACTTATACCAATGTATCTGAGGCGGTGGTTCAAGGTGCTGAACTTACGGGGCAATTCCAGATTACAGATGAGTGGGAGGTTTCTGGTAACTACACCTTCTTAGACACCGAAGATAAATCAACGGGTGAAGAGCTGCTAGAGCGCTACAAGCATTCAGGTTTAGTAAAACTTAGTTGGAACCCAACGTACGATCTGAATACCTTTATTAGTGCACGTTACCGTGGTGAACGTAATATCGAGACGGATCTAACACAAGACGCGTACACAACGTTGAATATCGGTACGATTTACAACGTGAATGATTCGGTTCGACTACGAGCGGGTATCACAAACTTGACTGACGAAGCTGTGTCTCAAGAACTTGAAAATATGGGCTATGTCGAAGAACCACGTACTTACTACGTAGGCATGACGGCTGACTTCTAATCAATCTGAAGTCGTTTTGATAAGCAAATCCCCATAAAGCAAAGAACCCACATGACGTAACGTCGTGTGGGTTCTTTTGATCTAGGCGCTATTTATTGAGAGCGAACGCTGTATAAGAAGCAGGCTAGCTTTTTACACACGCAATGATCGCGTTGCCTGAAAGCGTATCCCATGGTAAAAGCTTGTCATAGTCATGTTCGAATATATGAACCTCAAAGTAGGGCTTCAATATCTCAATCAACTCTTTAAATGAGAACGCCACCATAGGGTGTTCATCATTCCACACCTGAGTCTCACCTGCCGTAGTCTTCTCGATACTGAGCTTCAATGCCTGCTTGTCGCCTTCACCTGAATAATACCAACCTGAACGAAAGGTAAAGTCATCTTGTTCTTGGTTGGCCGTATGTCGAACAAACAAGTCATTGCTGATCTTCTTTTTGTCGACCACGTTGAAGCAGAAGACACCTTCGGTTTTCAAAGCTCGATGCACGCTTGCAATGCACTCTTTTAGCCTCTCAATGCCGTCGTTGTAATGGATTGAATACAAAAAACAGGTGATCAAGTCGAGTGGCTCAGAGACTTCAAAGTTACTCATGTTCTGAACCGAAAAATTTGCTTCAGGGCAACGAACTTGAGCTATATCAAGCATCGGCTTATTCAGGTCAAGGCCACTACTTTGATAGCCGTAATCGATAAAATGGCGAACATGTGGTCCAGTGCCACATCCAAGGTCGAGGTGTGTTTTTCCTTTATTTCCAAAAATCTGATGTAATCTACGAACGCAGTCACTCTGCGCTTGGTAGTCAATATCGACACACATTAAATCATAGTAATCGGATAGGTCGGTATAGAGTGCGTTGGCGGACATGTTTGCCTGCAGCATTTGCTGAAAAAATTGGGGTGGCGCATAGTAAACTAGAACTTAAAAATAACAAGGAAATCTTGAAGATTAATATAGACTCTCATAAATAGGTGGTAAGTGTGAACTTACGAGCTTGTCACTGATCCCAATATATCCTTTATTGGTTACCGTAAGTTCAGTGCAATAAAGGATACGAACCTATGGAAGCGAGGTATGGTGTTCACGGTTTCCTGAGGGTAGAGTTAGTAACTGTATCTAAAACGGATTAAAATTTTATTAAGGATAATTAAAGCGTTATGAAAATAGAAATTGATGATTTGTCAGGCGGAGAGGTTATTGGACTATTGGAAGAGCATTTAGCTGACATGTATGCGACGTCGCCACCAGAAAGCGTTCATGCACTCGATATTGATGCTTTGAAATCACCAGAGATTACTTTTTTCAGTGCATGGAAAGACAGTCAGTTATTGGGCTGTGTGGCTATTAAAGAGCTTGATACACAACACGCTGAACTGAAGTCAATGAGAACCTCGCAGTTTGCAAGAAAATCTGGTGTCGCAAGCAAGCTATTGCAACACGTTTTGGATACGGCAACCGCTCGCCAATATCGACGTATTAGCCTAGAAACAGGATCGGAAGACTACTTTAAGCCAGCACGTAATTTGTACGAGAAGTTTGGCTTTGGTTACTGTGAACCCTTTGCTAATTATGTGTTAGATCCGCACAGCCAGTTCATGAGTATTGAGTTACGTTAAGAGGCTAACCTTTGATGCCGACTTATTTTGCAGGTTTTACTCTTGGGCTTTCGCTTATCCTCGCGATAGGTTCTCAAAATGCGTTCGTTCTTAAACAGGGCTTAAAGAATCAGCATGTGTTTGTTATTTGTGCTGTCTGCACGATTTCAGATGCATTACTGATCAGCTTTGGTGTGATGGGCTTTGGTGCAATTGTTGATCAGTTCCCACAAATTGAGCAGTTTGCTCGTTACGGTGGGGCTATCTTTTTAGGTGTTTACTCATTTTTGAGCTTTCGCTCAGCATTTACCGAAAATCATGCTTTAGAAGCTACTGCAGAAACCAAAAACTCTTTAACCAAAGCAGTTACCATGTGTTTAGCGTTTACTTGGCTTAATCCGCATGTGTACCTGGATACTGTGGTGTTACTTGGTTCTATCTCAACACAATATCAACCAAATCAAATGTTGTTTGGCGCTGGTGCTGTATCGGCTTCTTTCGTGTTTTTCTTTTCACTTGGATATGGCGCACGCTTCTTGGCTCCAATGTTTAAGAACCCGAGAGCGTGGAAGGTGTTGGAGTTTGTGGTTGGCGTGATCATGGCGTTTATTGCAATATCTTTACTCGTATAGCCATTCGTCTTTAGGCATTTAAAGTGACTGCATTTAATAATTTCCACGAAAATGGAATTATTTTTCGTCTTTTGGTTTTTCCGTTCGTCTTAGGGGTACGAATACAAATTAATGACCTAATTCGGAGTCAACCATGATTAAACTTGTTAGCTTTAAAAACTGCCCATTCGTACAGCGTGTAATGGGGGCTTTAGTAATGAAAAACGTACCGTTTGAAATTGAGTACATAGAACTGAATAACAAACCACAGTGGTTTTTGGATATCTCACCGAACGGGCAGGTACCTGTGTTAATTACAGAAAACGACACCGTCCTTTTTGAATCTGATGCAATTGTTGAATACCTAGACGATAAATATGCGCCTATTGAAGAGGTTTCACCCGAGCAGAAAGCACTCGACCGTGCTTGGTCTTATCAAGCGAGTAAACATTACATGCCACAATGCGGCACCATGGCAAGTAAAGACAAAGAGACATTTGATACTCGCTTAGCGAATCTTCAAAAATCGTTCTTCAAAGCTGAAAATAAACTGGGCGAACTCCCATTTTTCAAAGGTGATTACATCTCTAATGTCGACATCGCTTGGTTGCCACTATTACACCGAGCATTTGTTATTAAAGAGCATTCAGGTTTCGATATGCTAGAAAGCTTCCCGAAAGTACTAAAATGGCAAGCGGCGCTGATTGAATCAGGCTTGACCGATAAAACCGTTCCTGCGGATTTTATTGAGAAGTTCAGCGGCTTCTATTTGAGCAATACCTACTTAGCCAGCTTAGCTGAAGCACACTAACCATTAGACTTGGATTACCTACTATGCCCACTTTATATTAAAGGCGTGGGCATAATTACCTATATTCCTATATTCCTATATTCCTATATTCCTATGTCGCTTAAGTGGTTCAAAAACTTATCTCATCAGAGCCTAGAAAGGCATGACCCTTCTCAATATTGGCCCTAAAAACAGTGCGTTGTAGCGTGATTCCACCTTTTACATTGTCGATATCGTGCTGAACCTCTCCATATGCATCTTTGTGTTTATAGTTTTGCGTTTTCTAACCTACACTTGATATTACGGAGTGGCCAATTTAGCTAGGGATTACAAGGTGATATCAAAGAATAACAATATTTACCTTTATGGAGCTGTGGTGGGACTATTGTTTGCCCCTGTCACGACAGCAGACCTTAATGAAAACAACGACCCTGGTCAGCCACATTCAGAACTTAGATATTATAGTGATTGGCCTGAACTAAAGAGTCGTATTGTCAAAGAGCAATACATTGAAGATCGAGTCGCGGATTTAGTACAACGGATGACACTTGGTGAAAAAGTCGGCCAGATGATCATGCCTGAGTATCGTCAAGTAACACCACAAGAAGCCAAGCAATATAAAATAGGGTCTGTTTTAAATGGCGGTGGTGGTTGGCCTAATGAAAACAAAACAGCTACAGCTCGTGATTGGGCACTTCAATCCGACCAATATTGGTTAGCGCTAGACGAAGCGTATGCAGGGCGTGGGTTCCGGATCCCTTTCATGTGGGCAACGGATGCGGTCCACGGACACAACAATGTATTTGGCGCGACACTCTTCCCCCATAATATCGGCCTTGGCGCAGCGAATAACCCTGAACTTATCCAAAGAATTGGTGAAGTCACCGCCACAGAAGTCGCCGCAACCGGAATCGACCTAACGTTTGCGCCCACTGTTGCTGTTCCTCGAGATTACCGCTGGGGACGAGTCTATGAGGGCTACTCCGAATCTTCCGCAATTACCTCTCAGTATGCCGAGGCAATTGTTGTTGGGTTGCAAGGCGATCAAAAACAACTCCGTTCAGAATCCAAAGTCATCGCAACGGTAAAGCACTGGCTTGGTGATGGCGGGACAGAAAGAGGGGTGGATCGAGGTGTAAATCGCTCAAGTGAAGAAAACTTACGTAACATTCATGCGATAGGATACTTTTCGGCGATAGAAGCAGGCGCTCAAGTTGTCATGACTTCATTTAACTCTTGGAGTGAGCCGACGTTGGGCTCGCAAAATCAAAGTGGTAAACCTACAGAAACCGAAAGCCAAGCTCTGTTAATCTCAAACGGATCCAATCAGAACCAAGCAAAATCGCACAAAGGTAAGCTTCATGGTAGCCGTTATCTGGTCACTGAAGTACTGAAAGATAAAATGGGCTTTGACGGCATTGTCGTTACCGATTGGAATGGCCACGGTGAAGTAAAAGGGTGTACTAATTCTGATTGTCCTCAAGCGGTTAATGCCGGGAATGACCTCTTCATGGTGACGGATAATCGTGATTGGAAAGGCTTCTATCGTAATGTGATAAAGCAAGTTCGTTCGGGTGTCATACCTATGTCGCGAATAGACGATGCGGTGACGCGTATTTTGCGAGTAAAGATGCGCGCTGGATTGTGGGATAAACCCCGCCCTTCATATCGTTTATATGCAGCAGACCAAACTTTGGTAGGCGCTAAGTCGCACCGAGAGGTTGCACGCCAAGCGGTGAGAGAGTCTTTAGTCTTGCTGAAAAATGATAATAATGTGTTGCCCTTAAACTCAAGTAACCAAAGCTATTTGGTGATAGGTAGCGCAGCAAATGATTTACAAAAGCAGACCGGAGGTTGGACGCTGACATGGCAAGGGAACGAAAACAAGCGTAGTGATTTTCCTCATGGTATGACTGTGCTAGAAGCCATCACTCATCAAGTGGGTGAAAAAAGGGTGTTTACAGAGGTAAATGAAGCTCCAATGGATGCGGTCGCGATTGTGGTCATTGGTGAAGACCCGTACGCAGAGATGTTTGGCGATATTAAATCACATCAAACGCTTGCTTACTCAGAGCTTAAAGCCAGTTACAAAGAAGACTTGGAATTACTGACTAATCTTAAAAGCCTAGGTTATGAGGTGGTGACGGTATTCTTTTCAGGCCGCCCACTTTACGTTAACCCTGAACTTAACCAGTCGGATGCCTTTGTTGCTGCTTGGTTGCCCGGCACTGAAGGCCAGGGTATCACGGATGTATTGTTCAATCTTAATGGAGCAGACTTCAGTGGCAAGCTCTCTTACTCATGGCCGTCGACCAAATGTATGACGAACTTCAATCGACCTGCACCTCATATTCCCAATTATCAGACTCCTATTACCGAAAGTTCCGAAAGTGTGGCTGCTCCTTTGTTTAGTTATGGTTTTGGGTTGAACTACCAAAGCCCATCAGAACAAAGGGTTGCAGGGGAGTTTCCCTTAGATGATAGAGAGCGGGGATGTGGTGTCGCAAAACAGAAAGCGACACCCGAACACAACTTAGAAATCTATAGCCGACTAGCGACCGACAAATTTGTACCCAAAATCAGCGGTCAGGTGACGAGTTGGAAAGGCACCTTTGTATCTAGATCTAAAGTGTTAGAAATTGGCAGTGCAACAACGACACCAATAAATTATAAGCACCAACAAGATGCGTTGGCAGTGTCATTAGGTGAGCAGCTTCCAATGCAGTTCTACCTGCAAACACCCGATAAAGAAGGTGTCGATCTTCGTCATTACTTAGCGGCAGACGCTACGCTTCAATTTGATATATCAGTCAGAGGTTCAGTGCCTGAGTCTCTAAGATTGGCATCTCATTGTGTTTACCCGTGTGGCGCGATGGCATCGATTAAGGAGCCTTTACAAAAGGCGTTGATCAATTCCGAAGAACAATGGACTCGAATTAAAGTCCCCCTTAAATGTTTAGCGAAAAGTGGGGTGGATTTTTCAAATATGAATACGCCATTTTTGCTCTATTCAGATGATCCATTTGAGTTTGATATTGGTGAGATACGCTTCGTTCCACGGAAATTAGATGAAGCAAAAGATAGCCTGAAGTGTGGCATATTTAAGCGGATACAATAAATCCGATTCGTTACAGTCTAACCATAACCGCTCTTACTTTGAGCGGTTTTTGTTGTTGGAACATTGATAGCAATCTACATAAGCAAGATCCATACATAGTCACAGGCGTGCTATTTAGTCCGCTTGTGATAATGCGATGAAATTAGTTGGTTTTCACAAGCTTATAAAAGGGAAATATCGCTAACCCATTTGGTAGTTGTTAGCTATTTTGGTAAATTGACGACATTACCGACTTCCAGTGAGCAGCAATGAAAATTCTTCACACGTCCGATTGGCACCTTGGCCAAAACTTCTACAACAAAAGCCGTAAGAATGAACATGAGCGGTTTTTACAATGGTTACTCGAGCAAGTCACAGAGCACAACATCGACGCGATCATTGTTGCCGGTGATATATTCGATACCAGCACACCGCCGAGTTACGCGCGTGAGATGTATAACAAGTTTGTTGTCGACTCGAATAAGATCGGCTGTCAACTGGTACTGCTAGGCGGAAACCACGATTCCGTTTCAGTTCTGAAAGAGACACAACAGCTGCTCAAATACATGGGGGCTGACGTCATCCCAAATACCAACGAAGATCATGCGACTCAGGTTGTCGAGCTTAAAGGCAAAAGTGGTGATGTAGAAGCGCTGGTGTGCGCTATTCCGTTTATTCGCCCTCGCGATGTGTTGACTAGCCAAGCCGGTGTTACTGGTGTTGAGCGTCAAAAGCAATTAGGTGACGCTATTAAACAGCACTATCAAAGTGTCTATGATGCAGCTGTTGCAAAGCGAGCGACGTTTGAAAATAACGACAACATGCCAATCATCGCTACTGGTCATTTAACAGCGATGGGGGTTCAACAATCGGATTCGGTGCGTGATATCTATGTCGGTAACCTTGATGGTTTCGCCGCTGATGGTTTCCCAGATGCCGACTATATTGCATTGGGTCATATCCACCGCCCACAAGTGGTAGCAAAACGTGAATACATTCGCTATTGCGGCTCTCCAATTCCGTTAAGTTTTGATGAGCTTAAATCTCAGAAACAAGTGTGTGTGGTCGAATTTGTTGAAGGCGAGCGCAGCATATCTCAACTGGCTGTTCCAACTTTCCAACCCCTTGCTGAAATCAAAGGTGACTTGAGTGAAATTGAGTCTCAGTTGAATCAGTACATTGGCTTGGACGGTGAACAAAGCGTGTGGTTGTCGATAGAGGTTCAGGCTCAAGATTACCTATCTGATCTACAAGAGCGTATGCGTGCATTGACTGAAGGCTTAAATGTTGAAGTATTGCAACTGCGCCGAGCAAGAGAACGCCGTAACCAAGCGCTGGAGCAAGAATCAGCAGAAACCCTGTCTGAACTTAGCCCGATGGATGTGTTTACCAAGCGTATTGCCTTAGAAGAGTTTGAAACTGAGTCTGAAAAAGCACGCTTAGAGCGAATGACGGTGAAGTTCAAGCAAGTGATGGAAGAAGTGTCTTATGGCTCTGATAGTTACTGTGCTGATAGCCAAGAAAAAATAGAAGCACCAAAAGGGACGGGTGAGTAACAAGTATGAAGATTTTAAGCCTAGAATTTGAAAACCTGAACTCTTTAAAAGGGCGTTGGAAGCTCGATTTTACCCAATCACCATTTGCGGAAAATGGTCTGTTCGCGATTACAGGCCCAACAGGGGCGGGTAAAACCACCATTCTTGATGCGATTTGTTTGGCTCTGTTCCACCGCACACCACGTTTGAAGAGCATCGCGAAAGGCAACAACGAATTAATGACGCGTGGTACAGGTGAGTGTTTCGCTGAGCTAGAATTTGAGGTGCAGGGCAGAACGTACCGCTCTAACTTCCATCAAAAGCGTGCACGCGGAAAACACGATGGTGCATTACAGACTCCAACTTGCGAGTTTGCCGATGCGGACACAGATAAAGTCTTAGAAACCATGCTGACCAAGAAAACCAAGTTGGTGGAGCAGGTAACCGGTCTCGATTTTTCACGCTTCACCAAATCCATCATGTTGTCTCAAGGTGAGTTCGCGGCGTTTCTTAATGCTAACGCTAACGACCGTGCAGAGTTATTGGAAGAGCTGACGGGAACAGAAGTTTATAGCCTGATTTCAGAGCGTATCTACGATCATTTCAAGTCGAGTGAAGAGTCGCTCAATCACCTGAAAGCGAAAGCAGACGGTGTGAGTTTACTGTCTGAAGAGCAAATCCAAGAGCTAACCGCAGAGCGTGAAGTGTTAGAAACCGAACAGAAGCGTTTAGCCGAGCAATTAAAAGCGTGGCAAGCACATCTCAGTTGGTGGAAGGACATGACCAAAGCTGAGCAAACTATTGCGACCAGTGAGCACGATCTTAAAACAGCTCAAGATGAACTAGACCGTAACCAACCCTCACTAGAGCGTTTGGCAAACAGTGAACCAGCTGAAAAGCTGCGCCCAATACACAAAGATTTAAAGCGTTGCGAACAAGAGGTGAACACTACTCAAGCTCACCTAGATAACAGCACCAAGTTACTTGCCGTTCGTGATGCAGAGAAGCAAGATGCGCAAACTAAACTGACGCAAAGCAGTGCGATTGTCGAACAGGTAAAAATCGAGCAACACGATCAAGAGAAGATCATCGAACTGGTGCGTCCGCTAGACAATCAAATTACCGTACTCAAAGATAAGCAAACTGCGGCCGTTAATGCAGCGAATACGCTAAACGAGCAAGACACGCAGCAGCGCAATCAACAGATTGTTTTAGTCCAAAAAATAGACGCACTGAAGCAACAAGATCAACTCAGCACTGAGTACCTAAATACACATCAAGCTGACCAACATCTGGAAAAACACCTAGGTCAATGGCAAGCAAAGGTCGAGCAAGTTCGTACTCTAGAGCGTCAGCATTCAGAGCAGTTGAACTCAGCGAAGCAAGCTTTGTCTGCGGTTGATGCACAGCAATCAATTATCAAGTCAGCTCAAGAAGCTAAAGCATCGCAAGACCAAGCATTAGCTGAATTGGTCGTGTTAGAGGGTAATGCTAAGCAACAGTGGGAAGCATTGCAAGGCAACACCAGTGAACAAGTGTTGAATACGCAAAAAGATCTGTTGGAGTTTTGGAATCGCAATACGCACTCATTACTTGAGATCAATCGTGGTTTCCTAAATGCCCAGCAACAGCTGCACGTTAAAACTCAGGCACATCAAACTAACACTCAGCTGGTCGACAAGCTTTCGAAAGAACGTGAAGTGCTGGTGGAGCGATATAAAGAGAGAGAGACTTCGCTTGAGCGATTAACGCGATTGATTGATCAAGAAGGCGAATTGGCAAAATACCGTGCAATTCTAGAATCAGGCTCTGAGTGCCCACTGTGTGGTTCAACAGATCATTCGATTGAGCAGTCGAAAGACATTGCGAATTTGGTCGCCCAAAAAGATCGGGAAAACCTAGAGTTATCGACCATCAAGAAAGAAGGTCAAGAGCATCGTCAGCAGTTAGATTCTCTTGCGCCTATGATTGCGGCACTTAACGATGACATTCAACGTGCGCAAGCGGATATTCAGCAAGCTCAAATGAATTGGCAAGGTGTAATTGGTAAGCTTAAACAGAGCTTATCGGATTTCGTTGGCACGGCTCCAGAGCTAGCAATGCTAACGGTAAACGATTTAGGGAATGGAGCTACAGTCGCGACTTTTGCTCAGCATTGTGAACTTCAACTAAGTCAGAGCTCACAGCAACTCAAAGCTTTGGCTGATGCGAAAGCACACTATGCCGAAGCTGAGAAACAACGCTTGTCAGTAAGTGTTATGGCTGACAAGGCGCAGTCTAATCTCGAGTTGGCCGAGCAACGCTTAGCGGATCTGAGTAAGCAAAACCACAGTACAAACGAGCAAGTGACTCAGATTGCTCAAGCGAAAGAGCAGCAATGGAACGCTCTGAAAGAGAGCATTGTTCAAACTTCTATCGAAGCGCCTGAGCTTGAACATATCGATGGTTGGTTTACTGCGAAATCACAGGCATCAAGCATGTGGGAGCAAACTAAACAACAACAGGCCGATATTGAGAAGCAGCTGATCACTCAAAATGCCGAATTGAAAACCTTAGATGACAAGCTAAGTAGCGCAGAGAAAGAGCTCGCAACACTGACGCGAGAGAGTGAGTCTTTAGTGCTAGAGCTAACTCGTGTAACGGCTGAAAGAACAAAATTGTTTGATGACAAAGACATTCAAGCCACCAGCAATGCGATGAAGCAAAAAGTTACTGAAGCGGTAAACGTATTTGATGCCGCGCAGTTGGTGCTTAACCGCTGTGAACTCGAGTATCGAACTGAGCAAACCAAACACACCAGCTTTTCTGGAGAGTTGTTCAGCAAGCAGTCAAGTCATACACAAGCGTCGAATGCTTGGTTACAAGCACTGAAAACTAGTCCTTTCGAAGTTGAGTCTGATTTTGAAGCGGCGTTGTTGGATGAAGAAGTTAGAACTCAACTTCAAAGCCTGAAGAAGTCTTTGGACGAGGCGATTGTCAGTGCGCAAGCTAGGTTGAACACGGCTAAAGCCACACAAGCTGATCTGCAAAGTCACACCAACGCTAAATTATGGCAAGAGCAAGACCAACAGCAAGTTGAAGAAGAGACAACCAAATGCCAAAACACACAACAAAGCCATGCGACAAAGATCGGTGCGATTTCTGCCAATCTTGAAACGGATAGCCAGAACCGAAGTAATCAGCAAGATCTGTTTAAGCAAATTGATGAGCAACAAGTCGAGTTTGATGATATCTCACGTCTGAACTCGCTTATTGGTTCTAAGAACGGCGACAAATTCCGTAAGTTCGCTCAAGGTCTAACATTGGAAAACTTGGTGTACTTGGCCAACAAACAGCTACAGCGTTTGCATGGTCGTTATGAGTTAAAACGCAAAGCCGATGACGGCTTAGAACTGCAAGTGCTCGACACATGGCAGGGCGATGTGATGCGTGATACCAAGACGTTATCAGGTGGCGAAAGTTTCTTGGTGAGCTTGGCGTTGGCATTGGCGCTTTCTGATCTTGTTAGCTACAAAACCAGTATTGATTCTCTGTTCTTGGATGAGGGGTTCGGTACGCTGGATAGCGACACATTAGACATTGCTCTAAACGCACTCGATAACTTGAATGCATCAGGCAAGATGATTGGTGTCATTAGCCATGTCGAAGCACTGAAAGAGCGCGTACCGGTTCAGCTTAAAGTGACAAAACACTCTGGCTTAGGTGTGAGTGAGATGGAGAAGCAGTACAAGGTTGTTGCTTAACTGGATTAAGCGGACTTAGTCGAATTTAAGCCGAGTAAGTTCAGATAAAGCTGAATCCGTTTGGATAAAGCAGATCCCCGACTCAGTCGTTCCTCCTTCTCGAGGATGACGGAGTCGGGAGTTGTCATCAATCACTCCGCCGCCACTCCCTAGAGTCAGGGGCGATTAGAATACGTCGTCATTCTCTGAAGCGACGAACGAGCGTAATAGGGAATCTCTCCTCAACGAATAGGTTAATTGATTCATCGACAAGGAAGCGGTCATGAACAAGAAACCACACCTACCCACCAAGACATGTCCCGTTTGCCTCAAACCATTCTCATGGCGTAAAAAATGGCAACGTTGTTGGGAAGAGGTTATTTATTGCTCTGAAACGTTGTCGCCGCGATAAGACAAAACCCACATAATCTCCCTTCATTTAAGAATCTATTGAGAATAACCACTCATTTAACGAGTTAATATTTTATCTGTCAGGTAACTCATGTATAAAGACGACATGAAGATACCTAAAAGAATACAGCCCTTAGTTGACGATGGTTTAGTCGACGAGGTGAAAAGCCAACTAATGAGTGGCAAAGAAGCGTCAGTGTACATAGTACGCTGTGGTGATACGATCCGTTGTGCCAAGGTGTACAAGGAAATAAGCCAACGTAGCTTTAAAAAAGCGACGGCATATCGAGAAGGGCGAAAAGTCCGCAATAGTCGCCGCGCTAGAGCGATGGAAAAAGGCTCTGGTTTCGGTCGCGAGCAACAAGAAAAAGTATGGCAAAGCGCAGAAGTGGATGCCTTGTATAAGCTAGCAGAAGCAGGCGTTCGCGTGCCTGTCCCTTATGGCTGCTTTGACGGCGTACTGCTGATGGAGTTGGTCACTGATGACGAAGGTTATGTTGCGCCAAGATTGAATGATGTGGTGATGCCGCCTGAACAAGCGATTGAAGATCATGCGGTGATGATGACCTATGTCGTTAAGATGCTTTGCGTTGGTTTAATTCATGGCGACTTGTCTGAATTCAACGTATTGGTTGATGAATACGGCCCTGTGATTATCGATTTACCGCAAGCGGTCGATGCTTCTGCGAACAACAATGCTGAATGGATGCTGACTCGTGATGTTAATAACATCCGTGACTATTATGCGCAGTTTGCCCCTGAACTGGCGACCACTGAGTACGCTAAAGAAATGTGGGCACTGTTTGAGAAGGGCGATTTGAAGCCGGATAGCAAACTAACGGGTGAGTTTACCGAAAGTGACGCATTGGCAGATATTGATGCCATCATGCAAGAAATTGACGCAGCCCGCGCTGAAGAGCAAAGCCGACGCGAGCGTGTTAAGGAAGAAAAAGAAGGTGTCGACGAGAGTAAGTTCAACTGGGCTGAATAGCGGTAATAGAAAATGTAATGATCAGTTTTGATCCTTAGTTGAATCCTCAGAGAGTCCTTTGTTGAAACGACATCTTTAGTTTCAACCAACAGCTTCGCGCAAACTAATAAACCCAACAGAGTTACAGCTTTGTTGGGTTTTATTTTATCTTATTTATTATAAAGTTAACGGTTCAGCATCATATAAGTACTGCCCGCTTTGTTCTTGTTTGTCAGTTCATCAACGAGTTGTGGTGCTTTGTGTAGTAACACATTATCGTCAACTATTAAGTTGTTGTTGAAACCACAAAGACTAGTTCTTTTATTGATTATATCGTTATTTGTAAATTATTAGACGCTTATGAGTTGATAAGCTGACAAGATCACAAATGAACTCAGCAAATGGGTAATGGTTGAATTTGGGTAAAGAAGAAGACTGAGAAGGGTATGTAAGCCAACCAATAATACCGATAGAGGTTGGCAATGCAGGAAGTTTTAAAGTTCGAACTGCAGTATCTAATCCATTGGAACGATTAGAATATCGACTGGAGATGTGTCGATGATCTGTTTCGAATGGGAAATGATTTTATGCCAAAAATCATGGTGATGACCACATAGCAGTAGGTCAACGCCATTTACCTCGATGGTATTTTTGAGCTTATCATTCAAATCTCCCGTTCCTACGAATATGTGCTTGATTGGGTGTTTAGCGTAGGCCTCAAACTCTTTCAAATGTTTAACGGAATCTTCATTGATGGGTAGATCGCCTTCATTCCCCTGAATATCAACGAGTTCAGGGTAAATCTCTCCATGCGTGCCGTCGATATAAACAAACGAAATGCCAGCCTCTAGTTTGTTTGCGAAGAAGGTCGCTCGATCAATCAGAATCTTACTGTCGTCGGACATTTCAACAGCGACCAGAATATGTCGGTATTCCATAATTAAAGCCTCGTGTTATCAGTTATATACAAGCATAGTTTTTGTTAGCACAAATGATATCGAAGAGATCTCATATTGCATAAAATCATCATTCAATGATCTTCTAAGCACTATCGTATTTATATCGCTTTGATTGATAAGAAATTTACAAAAGGTTGTTATAGTGGTTGAAGCGCTAGCTTATTCTGTTAGATAGGCTTTATGGTTTAATGCGCCAATAACGAAGAGGCATCAATGACAGCACTACTCACCATTCCCACTAGGACGTTAGGTTTCGACTACGATATTGAGATCAGTGATTGGTCGCAAAAGCTCGTGGGCTTTCATGTGTTTGAAGATGGTAGACGCCCGCTCGATGGTGGCATTGGGCTGAGCCTAAACCTTGTTGAGCAGTTTGATAAGAATGGTCGTTGGTTGGATTCGTTACCTGCTCGTTATCGTGAGATCACCGACGATTTTCCTGAGTATCAATATCAAATGCTATGGTTGGCTGCGAACACTTATGAAGCGGCACAATTGCTTGAGTTAAGGCCGGTTATCTTGGCGCTAATCTGCATGAAATACAGTGTTGATAACAAGAAAGCATTGGAACTGAGTCGCCTCGGGCAAAAGAAGATTTTAGCTAAACTTGGCTTAGACAGTAGTAAAGCGACCCTTAAATTTATCGATAAGCTTGAACTGAATTACAACGTCGGCGATGAGCTCGACCATATTGTTCGCATTCTCGAACCGTTGCAAAGGCGAGTTCTTAAATTTAAGCACTACTCAAAAGTTGGATACACAGCTCTGCGCTTGGACCAAGTTCACCCATTTCTAACCGGGAGCCGATTAGGGATTGCAATGGTGGAAGAGGGCAGACTTAATGCACCGTCGAAAATGGCGATGTTCCAAGATGCGATATTGCTAGGCCAAGATTTAGAGATGGATGACCCACTGCGTGCTATTACCAGTCAGAACTCATTCGCGATGTTTGAACAACTGCATGATAGATGGACAGAACAGCGTCAGTTACGCCGTCTAGAAGGAAATCGGCCTGTGGACATGGACATCCCTTATCCAGTTCCTTTACTCGGTAATGACAACATTCATCCGCTTACTGATTACTACGACCTTGAACAAGAGGGCGTGGAACAAAAACATTGTATTGGCGTCTATCACAATCGAATCATGAGCGACCGCTATGTGGTGTTTCGAATGCTCAAGCCTCAGCGCTTAACCATAGGCCTACGTCGTGTTCCAAGCAAAGCCTTTCCGTTTGAAATAGACCAAATCTGCGGCAAAAGAAATGCACCGCCATCGGAATCCGCTCGCCAAGTCATTCACGATTGGCTAGAACTGAGTATGCAAAAGTATCCTAAGTAATAGCTGTGAAGTAGAAGGAATTGCAGGATGTATCAACAAGGCGATTTATGCCCGCATTGTGGTTTGATTATTGTCATGCCAACAGATTTACAAGCAGAGTGCTTGGGCTGTGGCGAAGAAATCAATCAAGACCCAGCAGACAGTTACCAAGAAGAAGAGTAGTTTTATCTACACTGATATAAACCAAGGCTAGGATGGTCAAATTACTCCCTTTCAAAGGACGTAAACATGCAGAAAGTAATCTTTAGAAATTGCGATGAAAGTTCACCTTGTTGGAGTGAATTAGAAGGCTTATTTCAAAGCCAATGGTCTGATTTCAAGTTTAAAGATACGTATAGAGGCAGCGTACAACTTCCCCCTGTAATAGCAGTACTTCGCGAGAATGTGGTCATTGGTGGCTTGGCATATTCCCATTTTCAGGAACCTCATCAAGTGCGGGATGTGGTGTGGATCAACGCAGTGTTTGTTGAACCTCAATGGCGCGGCCAAGGTATTGCGAGTGAATTGATTAAACGAGCTGTTGAACAAATGCCAGGCTATTATCAACCCCAACCCTCGAAAGATTCAACGTCTAAGTTGTACGCTTACACCAATATAGCGCCTTTGTACCTTTCTCTTGGTTGGTCAATCGTCGAGATTGAAACCGAACCTAATCATTACGTCATGAGCGTTTCGTTTTAGGCTGAATATTCGGAAACAGCCTAACAGTCACGAAACTCTCTGCCTTCCTCAGCTATCGATCTATAAGCACCTTTTCATAAGTGCTTAAACTTCGTTGCGACAAGATCTTGAATCAATTTCAGAACTCATTCTCTAAGTTATGCTCCTAACTCTCTAAAATATAGGGATAAACTAGTACGATATTCAGTTTAATCTAAATGAAAATTATTTGCGTTAGCGTTTTTGCAAGTGTATAAAAGCGAGTCTGTTAATAATTTTATGAATATGTTCGTATTTTATTAATTCTTTAGTGAATGATGTGTTTTAAGGTTGAAGATATGCTCGAAGCAAAGGGACTCGGTTTTAGCGTAGGGGATAAGCAATTGCTCAAGACATTTGATGTGTCGTTTGAACAAGGAAAAATCTACGCTTTAGTTGGGCATAACGGCTCGGGAAAATCGACCTTATTAAAGTTGTTAGCGAAACAACAGCGTGCAACGTCAGGTGATATCTTTCTAAAAGATAAAGCAGTCTCTAAATGGTCTGAGAAAGATTTCGCGCAGCAGATTGCTTACTTACCTCAACATTTACCTACAACCGACAGTTTATCTGGTAAAGACCTCGTGAGTTTTGGCCGTTACCCTTGGCATGGCTTATTGGGGCGACTTTCAAGTAAAGATAAGCAGTATGTTGAGGAGGCGATGCAACTGACCGGCACTGCGCAATACGCTGATCGTTTGGTGGATACTTTATCGGGTGGTGAACGCCAGCGTGTGTGGCTTGCGATGTTGTTAGCTCAACGCACCAAATACCTTTTGCTTGATGAGCCTCTAGCCGCGCTCGATATCGGTCATCAGATTGAAATGCTGACATTGATTAAGCGATTGAGCGAAACATTGGATATTGGCGTGATCATTGTCATTCACGACATCAACATGGCAGCGCGCTTCTGCGATCATATCGTCGCTCTTCATAGCGGCGAATTACTGGTCGAGGGGGAGGTTGATGAAGTGTTCAAAGAGCCGATATTGAAAGATATCTATGGTGTGCCTATGCACATTACTCAACATTCTGCGGGTTACCCAGTCGCGATGCCTGGTGATTTGGAGCAAGCATGATGCTTAAACATTTTTTCCAATCAATATTATATCGCTCACACGTCACTCGTACTCTTATCTCAAGTGTAGTTATTTCGAGCTTACTGGCATTTTCTCCACTTTCGTCAGCCAGTCAAGATACGTCTGAGTTGAATGATGGCGATAGACCTAGATTGGTTTCCATCGATTGGACCCACACTGAAACGCTTTTGGCGTTGGGCGTTACTCCTATTGCTGTCGCGCAAATACCCGATTACAACTCGTGGGTAAAGTCTCCTCAAATCCCCCTAACTGTTGCGGATGTTGGCTTACGAACACAGCCAAACCTTGAGCGTATTCATGAACTCAAACCCGACAAGATATTACTTTCTCCAATGTTTTCAACGTTGGAGACTCAACTTAGCAAAATTGCTCCTGTCACGACCATTGGTTTGTACCGAAGTGGTGATGTTGACTGGTCGGAGTTAGAAACGGTTACTCGAAAGCTAGCAGCAGTCGCTGAAAAACAACCTCAAGCGGAAGTTTTGATTCAGAAAGCGAACACTGAAATGGATCGTTTAGGATCTCAGCTACCCAACAGTGCTCCTGCAATGTTGATGGTGCAATTCATGGACACTAATCACGTTCGCGTCTTTGGGAATAACAGCCTATACAAAGCTTCAGTAAACAAGATTGGCCTTGAATCAGCATGGAAAGAGCAAACCAACGCTTGGGGTTACAGTTTGGTTGGTGTCGATAAGCTTATTGGCGTTAAAGGTCAAATCGTGATTATTTCGCCAATGCCAGCAGGGACCGAAGAGAGCCTTAAAGCAAATCAGTTTTGGCAATACATTGTGAAAGAGTCGGGCCATCCCGCGTTACAAGTACCAGCCGTTTGGAGCTTTGGTGCGATACCTTCAGCAACACGGTTTGCGCGCTTCATCGTCTCTGAATTGAACCAAGGAGACGTGCAATGAGAGTTCTCTCGTTTGGTGTTTTGACTCTTTTAATGGTTTCTACATTTGTTCTTATTGGCCAACACTTATCTGTATCTCAGTTCGGATTGAGCCGACTTTCTAGCTTGTGGACCGCTGATTTCACTTCTCCTGACTCAGTGAAACTGCATTTGGCTTGGTGGCCGAGGTTATTCACTACATTGCTATCTGGCGCAGCGTTGGCAGTGGCGGGTGTCTTGATGCAACAAGTGCTCAGAAACCCATTGGCTTCACCGTCTACGTTAGGTGTCGCGAGCGGTTCTAGCTTTGTACTTATGTTAGCGACGCTTTATGCCCCTTGGCTTTTAGAGTGGTCTTATTCGCTGGTGGCGCTTGTTGGTGGCGTAACTACGATTGGTTTGGTGTTTGCGCTGTCATGGCGACGTGCTTTGTCTCCAACCGTTGTGATTGTGTCTGGCTTGGTCGTGAACCTCTATTTTGGCGCTGTAAGTACTGTCTTGTTAATGATGAGCCAAGACAAATTGAATGGCTTAATGATTTGGGGCGCAGGTTCATTGGTTCAAACCGGATGGGAAGATGTTCAGTACTTGGCTCCACGCTTAGCGATTGCGACTCTCATGGCGTTGCTGTTTGTAAAACCACTGAGTTTGCTCCAGTTATCAGAGCAGGGCGCTAAGAGCTTAGGTGTTTCGCTACCAAAATTGAGAGTTGGTTGTTTAGGGCTAGCAGTATTGTTGACGGCTTGGGTCGTGAGTGCTGTGGGTGTTATCGGTTTCGTTGGTTTAGCTGCCCCTGCGTTAGCACGCTTGATGGGGGTGCATCGTTTAGCGCCTAAGCTGTTGGTTTCTATGGTGTTGGGTGGTTTGTTATTGAGCCTTACCGATCTACTTATCCAACAGCTACCGGGCATTATGTCTATGTTTATACCGACAGGTGCCGCAACGGCTGCGTTAGGAGCTCCACTGTTGTTGTGGATGCTGCCCAAGTTATCGATGAAAAGCCAATCACAAACGCAAACTGTATTAACGCGTCATAAGGAAGTAGCTTCCCGCTTAAACAAGCATTCAGTGGTATTAGCCAGCTTGTTTATTGTTCTGTCACTCGTCGTATTCAGCTTATTTTCGGTACAAACAGAAGGTTGGCGTTGGTTATTTCAAACTCAAGACTGGGCAATGCTCGAATGGCGTTTACCTAGGTTAGCCGCAGCGGCATTGGCTGGTGGAATGTTGGCGGTAGCGGGCACGATCGTACAGCGTTTGAGTGGTAACCCAATGGCTAGCCCGGAAGTGATTGGTATCAGTTCTGGGACAGCATTAGGTTTGATCATCGCGATTTTTGCGGGGCTTGGCAGCAGCGTTGTTGGACTCTATATCGGTGGTTTTATTGGCGCAGCATGTACTTTAGGCATCATCGTACTACTCAATCAAAAATCAGGCTTTCAACCAGAAAGGGTGTTACTGACAGGGGTTGCGATTACGGCCTTGATGAACGCGGTCCAGAGTTTTGTATTGGCGGGTGGCGACCCAAGAAGTTACCAAGTTTTGGCTTGGTTGGCAGGTTCTACCTATTACGTGACTGAAGCGACATTATTGCCGCTGCTGTTATCTTCAATTGTATTTATCTCCTTGGGTTTTCTTTGTGCACGATGGTTGGATGTTTTGCCTTTAGGGCAGGCGAGTGCGCAATCTCTTGGCATTAACGTACCAAGATCTCGAATTCTATTGTTGCTTTTGGTGGCATGTTTAACCGTGAGCGCAACTCTGGTGGTTGGCCCGTTAAGCTTTATCGGTCTGATGGCTCCTCACATGGCGAGACTATTTGGTTATAGCCGTGCGAAAGAGCACCTGATCTGTTCTACGTTAATTGGTATGGCGTTGATGCTGTTCTCGGATTGGCTTGGTAGACAATGGCTCTACCCGCAAGAGATTCCTGCAGGCTTGGTGGCTTCGATTATCGGTGGCATGTACCTGATGTGGGGTTTGAGAAGGCTATAGCTTAGTCAATTGACAGCTGAGTAAATTCTACTTCATTAGCTGTGCTAATTGCTTATCGAATAGGGTAACTAGCTGCTAGTGATGTTCGTTATTCACAGGTCAATGAAAACGACTGGTACTGATGATGCAGGCGTTATTTTTCAAAATGGATACCGACAATCTTATTGAGTTGAGTTAAGGAAATTTAGCTCAAGCGCACCAAGCACTAGAAAGTGTTGTCGCTTGAGTTTTTAAGAGCCGAGTTAGGTTCAAACACAAACAATTGAATAGTAAAAATTGATTGTGTTTTTTTGCAATTGGTTCATAGCCGTATTGAAGGAGAAATATATGAATCGGTACTTTACGCGTACCCCAACAGCACTTGCGGTCGCTTTAATTATATCGTCAGGAATGGTTCAGGCTAATGAAGATGAAACCGTAGTTGTTATTGGACAGCAGCTTGAAGACAGTTCAGTGGGGCCTGATTTTAGTTATGTTGGACTAAGCAGCAGAACGGCAACTAAAACAGATGTTGCGATAGGCGAGACACCGCGTGCAATCTCGATTGTGACTCGTGAGCAGATGGATGATAGAGCGTCGATCAGTATTGCTGATGCACTGCAGTACACACCAAGTATTCAAGCGAACTACTTTGGCGAAGATAATAAGCAAGATTGGTTTGTTATTCGTGGTTTTAAGCAAGCAAACAGTGGTTTGTATCAAGACGGTACGCGCCTGTATTCGTCGGGTTTCTATAGTTGGCAAATTGACCCGTTTGGTTTAGAACGTGTAGAGATTTTGCGTGGGCCTAGCTCTGCGCTATACGGTCAAACCCCTCCGGGCGGTGTGATTAACGTAGTAAGTAAACGCCCACAATTTGATGGTGGTTCAGGCCAGTTTGCTATTGAATACGGAACGGACGATCGTAAGCAAATTAGCTTAGACGTGAATTCTGAAGTTACTGACAAAATGGCATTTCGCCTGCAAGCACTTGGACGCAAAAATGGCAGCCGTGTCGATGGTGTAGAAGCTGAACGAGTTTTTATTGCCCCTTCTTTGGCTTACAAATTTACAGACGACACTAAAATTACGGTACTAACTAGTTACCAAAAGGATGACTCTGACCCATACCTACAATTCTTACCGATGGAAGGGACGCTAACGTCAAATCCAAACGGAAAAATCAGTGATAGCAGGGCATTGGGAAATACCGATTGGGAGACGTTTGAGCGTGAACAAATCTCGATAGGTTATGAATTTGAACATCACTTTAATGACCGTACTTACTTAATGCAAAACGTTCGTTATAGCCAGATGGACATAAACCTACGTCAAATGTATTACTCGCGGTATATTGGTGACACTGCTCTAGCACCTTACGACCCAACCCGTTCTTCTATTATCCGCCAAGCATCGACGGAAGAGGGGACATCCGATGCGTTTAATATCGATAATCGTTTGATCCATAAATTTACGACAGGTTCGGTAGAACACACTTTGTTGACTGGTATTGATTACCAGAGCATCGATATTGATAGTAAAGATTACGCGGCTGACCCAATTATTGGTGACGGAAATCGTCTTCTACCTGTACCTGGTGTAGGAAATATTCCTAGCCCGATCTTTAACGTGTTTAATCCGTCATACAGCACAAATGTAGCTTTGTTGAATCCAACAACGTTCGCACCGCTTGATGAATCAGATCGTCAAACCACTAAAACGAAAAACAACCAGCTAGGTCTGTATTTACAAGACCAAATGATGATTGCAGACAAGTGGGCGGTGCAGGTTGGTGTTCGTTACGACGATTCCCAAAACAAGACGCATAACACGACTACTGGCGCAAAAACTAAGGTCGACAGTGAAGAGTGGACTACTAACTTCGGTGTTGCTTACGTAATGGATAATGGCTTTACGCCTTATGCCAGCTACGCTCAGTCGTTTAACCCAATTATTCAGCTTGACCAAAATGGTAACCCTGCGAAGCCTGAACGCGGCGAGCAATACGAAGTGGGTTTGAAATATCAACCGCGTAGCTTTGACGGTTACTTCAACATTGCCGCATTTGAAGTGTCGAAAGAAAACTTAGCGCGTCAGGTTGCAGGAAAATTAACGCAAATTGGTGAAGTTCGTAACCGTGGTCTTGAATTAGAAGCACTTGCAAACGTGACTGAAGCATTAACTTTGATTGGTAACGTCTCATTCATCGATTCTGAAATAACTAAAGATGCGACAAGCAGCAATGTAGGCAATACGCCGTCACAAATTGCTGACCAATTGGCTTCTGCTTGGGCAAACTACCGTTTCCTAAATGGTCCATTAGATGGCTTAACGATTGGTGCGGGTGCTCGTTATGTTGGTGATTCTTACGCCGACAACACTGAGACGAACAAAGTACCTTCGTACACATTGTTTGACGCAACATTGAGCTATCGTATTGAAGATTATAAGTTCCAAGTTGCGGCGAAAAACTTAGCAGACAAAGAGTACGTTGCGACGTGTGATTACTATTGCTTCTACGGCGATCGCCGTAACGTCATTGCAAGTGTAACCTACGACTGGTAAGACTTACCAATAAGCACTCGGCTTGCGGGCAGGGTGCTTTTATTAAGTTCATTAATTCTCCCTTTATTAACAATGTTTAATCCTGTTAAATTTTCGTTTGAAAAAGTGCCTATATCGCTTTTAAATCAAACAACTCGCTGTTGATTAAAACGATCTCTACGATTTATTGCAGCAGTTGTTGAGCGCAAAGCCTATATTGACTAGAATGACGCACTTTTTTTATTTACGTACATACAGGTAATGAACATGAGCGATACTAATTCAAAACCAGCTTTACCAGATCATCTTGCAGGCAACCCACGCAGCCCACACCACGTGGCTGAGTGTTTCGAATACCCAATTGGCATTCGTCTAAATGGTAAAGAGCGTACTGATGTTGAAGAATACTGCATCAGCGAAGGTTGGGTTAAGATCCCTTCTCCAAAAGCGCTAGATCGTTTTGGCCAGCCAATGCTTATTACCCTAAAAGGCACTGTAGAAGCTTTTTACATCGAAGCATAATCACTTCGTGTAACTCGTTCATATCGAGTCACTAAGCGTTATTACCTAAAAGGGTCTAGAGCAATCTAGGCCCTTTTTGTTTGTATCACGATTAACAACGTAATCCTTTCAATAAGACAAAATTCTCCCTTATAGCTTTCAAAAAAACGCCGTTTTCATTATGCATTTGCAAGAATATTAAATAGTCACTGGTGTATTATGTTCGAACACGCACTTTTGTTTGAATATCACTCGATAAACCTTCGAATAAATAAATGCGTATAGTTGAAAATATGAAGCGCAGTCTAATTAAATGAAACTAAAGCGCTGTATTTAAGGTTATTTATTGTTAATGGCTATCTCTATCACAGAAATTAATCCTGAAGCACATACAATGCCCTGGCTTTCGAGTGAGCACTAAATCTTTTCGTTCGAGCATTTTTGATTCTATCGCCCAATATTTATGAGGTTCCTATGTTTGGAATATTCAAACCTATGGCGCATATCGATCGCTTATCATCAGATAAGATTGATAGCACCTACACACGTTTACGATGGCAGCTGTTTCTTGGCATCTTTGTTGGCTATGCGGGTTACTACTTAGTTCGCAAAAACTTCAGTTTGGCGATGCCTTATCTTATTGAACAGGGTTTCAGTCGCGGAGAGCTTGGTGTTGCCTTGGCTGCAGTGTCAATTGCTTACGGCTTATCTAAGTTTTTAATGGGAAGCGTGTCGGACCGCTCTAACCCACGTTATTTCCTCAGCGGCGGCTTGTTAATGTCGGCACTGGTGATGTTCTGCTTTGGTTTCATGCCATGGGCAACAGGCAGCATTACTGCAATGTTTATCCTGCTGTTCTTGAATGGTTGGTTTCAAGGTATGGGCTGGCCAGCTTGTGGGCGAACCATGGTGCACTGGTGGTCACGTAAAGAGCGTGGCGAGATAGTGTCGGTATGGAACGTTGCGCACAATGTTGGCGGCGGATTGATTGGACCAATGTTCTTATTGGGGCTTTGGGCTTTTAACGACGACTGGCGAACCGCTTTTTATGTTCCTGCATTTTTTGCCACTCTCGTTGCTATTTTCGTTTGGTTTACAGTAAGAGATACACCTCAATCTTGTGGTTTGCCTCCGATTGAAGAACACAAAGACGATTACCCAGACGACTATGATACGTCTCATGAGAAAGAAATGACGGCGAAAGAGATCTTCTTTAAGTACGTTTTCTCTAACAAGCTATTGTGGTCAATCGCAATTGCTAACGCGTTTGTTTACCTTATCCGTTATGGCGTACTCGATTGGGCTCCGGTTTACTTAAAAGAAGCAAAAGACTTCTCAGTAGACAAATCATCATGGGCTTACTTCTTGTATGAGTGGGCTGGTATTCCTGGCACGTTATTGTGTGGTTGGATTTCAGATAAGTTATTCAAAGGCCGACGCGCACCAGCAGGTATCTTGTTCATGGTGCTAGTGACAGTCGCTGTATTGGTATATTGGCTGAACCCAGCAGGTAACCCAACGGTTGATATGCTGGCACTGATTGCGATTGGTTTCCTTATCTATGGCCCAGTAATGCTAATCGGCTTGTATGCGCTTGAGCTTGCGCCTAAAAAAGCGGCGGGAACAGCAGCTGGCTTGACCGGTTTGTTTGGCTACCTAGGCGGTGCGGTTGCTGCCAACGCAGTACTTGGCTTTATGGTTGACCTTTACGGTTGGGATGGTGGCTTCATTATTTTGGTCGGCGCTTGTGTGGCTTCAATAATCTGTCTGCTTTACGCCTTCTTAGGTGAGCGTGCACACCATAAACAAAAAGATCTCGAAAGAGAGAAAGAAGCGTTAACTCAGTAGTGTGTTCACCAAACCGCATCGACCAATATACAACAGAGGCAGGTATATCCTGCTTCTGTTTTGTTTAAGCCCCCCATTCCCAAACCGTTCTGACCAAAATCTTACAACTCGAATCTCCATTTTGATATTCGCTTGGTTTACAGCAATAACCGGACTTGATAGGTTACTCATAATGCAGTCAGATGCTTAATTCATAAGTATTTATCGGCTTTACCTTATATTGAATTTGGAAAGATCATGGAAGAAAGAAGCAAAGCTTATCTTGATAGTTACCTCAACACATTGCCAGCAGACGTTGCCTCACAATACGCTTCTTTTAGTGCCGATTATTACTGCGCAGACGAATACAATGCCAACTTGTGCGCGCAGTTGATTCTGAAAGGTGAAAAACAGGCGTCCTGCGGCCTTGAACATTGGTATACGCACGAAGGCGAGACGAGACCGATAGTTGGTCACTTGCAAGTGGTCACCGATTGGGATGGCAAACCTATCTGTATTGTTGAAATCACGTCAGTCTCACAGTGCAAATACAATGAAGTGACTGCTGAGTTTGCTGCCGCAGAAGGTGAGGGTGACAAAACACTAGAATGGTGGCGAGAAGCACACTGGAATTTCTTCTCGCGTGAATGTGAAGAACTCCAGATAAACCCGAGTGAAGACATGATGCTGGTACTTGAGCGTTTCAAAGTGGTCTATCAATAATGAAGAAACTTTGAGAGTCGTGTTGAATCACAAGGCATGGCATGTTTACTAAAGCCGGACATTGAGCCACTATTATCTCTACCTAACGTCACTGCGACCCCACACTTGGGCTATGTTGAACAAAATAGCTACGAACTCTACTTCGATATCGCTTTCGATAACATTCTGTCCTATCAAAAAGATAGCTTGTAGAAGAGTTATGACCAATACAGGAGGCAGGATGAACAAGACGACAAAGCCAATCGAATTAACAGAAGTAGTCTTATTCGATTGGGGCAATACGCTCATGGTTGATTTCCCAGACGCACAAGGGAAAATGTGTGATTGGGAAATTGTCGAAGAAGTTGCAGGGGCGCGTGAAGTGCTGGCTGCGCTTTCGAAACAGCACAGACTCTATGTCGCAACCAATGCCGCTGACTCGACAGAACAAGACATTATCCAAGCGTTTGAACGAGCTGGTCTGTCTCAGTATCTCTCCGGTTACTTCTGTAAGGCGAGTCTTGGCGTATCCAAATACGATTCTGATTTTTATCCTGCGATCATTTCCAAACTCGGTGTTGCACCACAAGATATCACCATGGTAGGTGACACCTTAGACAAAGATATTTACCCAGCGCTTAAAGCAGGGTTACAAACGGTGTGGTTGAACAGGGAAGGAACTGAACTTAAGCCAGAATATTCGAATATCACACAAATTCAATGCTTGAGCGAACTATTGGAGAAGCGCTATGGATGATCATTCAGAGATCTGGCGAAAGTATTATCAAAAGGCGCTAAACAAAACTCACTTAAAGAGAACCGAGTTCGCGATTAAACTGAATGAGTCAGGCTTAAACGTTGCGATTGATTGTGGTTGTGGAACAGGCAGTGACATCGCCTTTTTGGAGCAGCAAGCTTATCAAGTCTATGGTTTCGATATTAATCCTGATTCCATTGCTATATGTCGAGACAGATTTGGTCGCAAGACTTTGGTCGATATATCTGAATGTGGATTTGAAAATTATGATTACCCGAAATCTGGCGTAGTGATTGCCAATTCGAGTCTGTTTTTTTCCGACCCCACCCGTTTTGATGAAATTTGGCAAAGGATTGAAAACAGCCTTGAAGTAGGCGGCGTGTTTGCTGGTGATTTCATGGGCGTGGATGACAGTTGGGCACATGGCTATCGAACCCCAACAACCCCATTAACGAAAGCCAAAGTCTTAAGTTTATTTAAGAGTTTTGAGGTAGTACGATTCAATGAACGGGACGAACAAGCACTCACCTCATTAGGTAGGATGAAACATTGGCACACTTACTCGGTCGTTGCGATTAAGCGTCGTTAAATGGTCAGTAACTAAAACTCGTTTGGATGCCTGTCCGTTTTGACGCAAGCCTCTCATCTCTTTGCTGTTTAATCTTCTAAGCTAATTTTAGTTTCCACTATGAGGGCTAGGTTATGAGTATCGAACGTCACGGAATATCGGTTGGAATTGAACGTGTTAGCGGTGCAACCATCGTTGTGTTTAAAGCGAAAGGCAAACTCACACACGATGACTATCAAGCAATGATGCCAATTTTAAATACCACGCTAGAAGAACTCGATTCATCTAAACTCAAGATGCTGGTCGACATCTCTACCTTAACGGGTTGGGAGTTGCGTGCTGCTTGGGATGATTTCAAACTGGGATTAGAGCTCCATTCGAAGATAGACAAAATCGCGATTTATGGTGACAAAAGTTGGCAAGAATTCGCTTCAAAAGTAGGAAGCTGGTTTGTGTCTGGCGAGATCAAGTCATTCGAAGACCATGACTCTGCACTTAAGTGGCTAGTCGATTAATTCTATGTACGGACAGCTCGAGAGCAATCCGTAAGCAACGCTAATGACAGTTGACGAGCATTGTCTCGAAAGCTGTCATTTTTCGTTTTGGATATGATATTTCCTAATCGATTCAATAGAGTATATTCATTCCAGCGTGTAACATACGCAGGCTTTGTTTGGTCGAGACTAGTAGTGCGGCCAGATTCAGTAATAACGAGAACTAAAACAGAAATAAGGTCTAACGACATGCATAAGGTAATTGATAAGCTGGCTTGGATATTCATCAAAGACGGCAAGCTGTTGATGGTGAGATCCAAAGGCAAAGAACTGTTCTACCTACCGGGTGGTAAGCGTGAAGCTGGCGAAAGTGATGAGCAAGCACTGGTTCGCGAAATCAAAGAAGAGATCTCAGTCGATTTAGTGCCTGATTCCATCAAATACGTCGAGACGTTTACAGGCCAAGCTGATGGCAAAGCGGAAGGCGTATCAGTGCAATTGACTTGTTATCTTGCTGACTATACAGGTGAATTGTCTCCAGATGCCGAAATCGAAGAGCTGAAGTTTGTTGATGGCAACGACAGATCAGTATGTTCATTGGCAGCACTGGTTGCGCTTGATTGGTTAGAAGCGAACCAGTATTTGGCTTAAGGTTTTAGCAGCTATTAGCTGTATTATTACATATTAGCTAATGCTGAAAATTGATCTTCAAAAGATCATCGCTTACGAATAGCTTGGAGGGCGGCTGTCTTTCATCAACAGATCGAGTTTCCTTTGAGCTTTCTTCGTGTCTTGTAAATCCACCACCTCAATCATTTCACACTCATCTCGTACCATCTCATTAATCAGGCTTGGATAGTGTCTGCAATCTTCTGGTCTGTCTAAGTAAATACGACATGTGTACTTGGCTTGAGCCTTGGTATCTTTCGTCGGAACCAGCTCCAGAAAAGGGCATCGAGTTAAACGTTCACCAGATTCAGGGTCAAACCAGATCTCGCTTCCTCGAACATATTCAAAGATGCCTGGGTTGAACAGCTCCCACAAATCGATCTCTTCTTGAGTCGCGGCAAGGTCACCATCTCCGTATTTGATACAGCATTTTCCGCATTGATTACAATCTTTCATTATCGACTTCATAAGTTGGTGAGCTTTTATCATTTTACCACTGATAGGCCTGGCACGTTGACTTTGTTGTTCATGGTTAAACTGTTTCGGACGGGAGCCTAAAATAGAAGTACTTAATATTACTTTAACTACCTAACACTACTCCAAACAAGGTTGTAAACAGTGATACAATTTGCGCCTAGCAAGTTATTAAAACAAAGGCATCAAAATGAGAACCGTATACACCACCGAAGGCAACATCAACGCAAAGAAACAGAAAGACGCTTACCCAAAGTTGGCGCTATGTGATAACTGCGTTCGAGACTATGTGGTGATTGCTCAAGGCGACCGTACCTACAAGCCTTGTGCTAAATGTGGTGCCGACGATTAATGCGCCTTGATAAATATCTATGTAAAAGCACTGACCTAACCAAGCCTGAAGCGATTGAACGCATCCATAATGGCGAGGTGAACGTAAACAATGGAGTAATTACCGATGAATCGGCTCAGGTTCATGAAAGCAACACCATTTTGTTGAATGGTACTCTGCTTAAGTTGCGTGAATTTCGGTACCTCCTAATGCACAAGCCAGCGGGTACTATCTGCTCCAATATCGACGAAGTTTATCCTTCACTGTTCAACTATATCGAGATAGACAAAGCGTCAGAACTGCACATAGCAGGGCGCTTAGATGCCGACACTACAGGCTTAGTCTTGATTACTGATGACGGGCGCTGGTCATTCAACATCACACTGCCAACCAAGTCATGTAAGAAGGTGTACAGCGTGACATTGTCACGAGACATTAAAGACGATGTCGCTGATAAGTTCAAAGCGGGCATTCCATTGCAAGGCGAGCAAAAACTGACGCGTCCGGCAGAGCTCGAAGTGATTAGCAGTAAAGAGGTGCTGTTGACCATTACAGAAGGTAAGTTCCATCAAGTTAAACGAATGTTTGCCGCGGTAGGTAATCGAGTTGTTGGCCTTCACCGTGAACAGATTGGTGATGTTCGTTTAGATGTTGAAGCAGGTCAGTGGCGTTATTTAACCAAAGCCGAAGTCGACTCATTTCAGCAGGGCTCAGAATAAACGTTTTAATCGTCAAGCGTGTCAGCACAAGAATATCAACACTATAAGGATGTAGGATGGAAAACCTCAAAGTCTCAGAAATTAAGCCTTTTGTACCCGCGAAAGACTTCGATTTATCTAAGCGTTTTTACCAGTCAATCGGCTTCGAAGTGATGTCTGAATTTCACGATATCGCGTATCTAAGACACGGCAGTTGTGCGTTCCTTCTGCAAAACTTTTACGAACCTGCGCACTGTCGCAATTACATGATGCACTTGCTGGTTGAAGACGTAAAAAGTTGGTATCAACACATCCAAAACTCTAATGTAGTGTCGGAATTTGAAGTTACCGTTTCCGAGGTTGTTGAACAGCCTTGGGGAATGCTTGAGTTTTGTATCACCGACCCAAGTGGTGTGTTGTGGCGTGTGGCCGAAAACATTAGGCCGCGCTAATTCACCCAACTTGCATTGATAGTATGTTTAGGCTCACGGTGATTTTCTTTACTATTTGCTAGAGTGACATTTCAATGAGCATGGAGGTTTTGTTATGGGAACTGTAATCGGTTTGGTGATTCTGGCTGCTATAGATTGGTATCTTTTTCGTAAAACAGGGCTTCATATTCATAAATGGATCTCTAAAAAGTATGCCGCGTATCTGTCGAAGAAGGGAAATAGAAAATAACCTTTCTTATTAAGTCATCGGTATAAAAAGCGTTATCTGCTATTCATTTACACACATTGCAAAGGTTGGAGGATTCATGAAAGGTAAAGGGAAGTGCCTATGTGGCTCGGTTGAGTTAGAAGTAGAGTACGCCAGTAATGAACTGGGTGCTTGTCATTGTAATATGTGTCGAAATTGGTCTGGCGGTCCGATGTTAGTCATTGATTGCGCTGATTCCGTTAAAATATCAGGTGAATCAAATGTAGTGAGGTATAAGTCGTCCGATTGGGCTGAGAGGGGGTTCTGCGGTAAATGTGGTACTCACTTGTTTTACTTTTTGGTGCCAAATAATCAGTATCACCTTCCTGTCGGTTTATTGATGTCTGGGGGTGACTACAAATTAACTCATCAGATATTTATCGATGAAAAGCCCGAATACTACGAATTTAAAAATGAAACACAAAATATGACTGGCGCAGAAGTATTTGCCCACTTTGAAAGTGGAGAGTAGCACTTAGTTTTTATTAGCTTAAGACTAATTCACAACGCTCGGCATTTTTAGCTTCGGTCGAGTTTTGTGCTTGCGGTGTAATGGTTATGGTGAGGTGGTAGCGTTACTCACGCTTAACCTCCCAGCATCAACCCCAATTTGAAGTGACTCGAAACTCGATTGTCTGAACTCAGAATAGCTGAATAGTTACTCTAATATACACTGAGTTTTCTAATGGCTCTTAGGGGGCGGAAATGACAGATATGGCAATATCAAGTTACCTAGGCTGGTTGTTACTTCTTATCGGTTATTATCCGTTCTTGCTTGTTGGTATCAGTATGTTTTTCTATGATGCAGAGCGTAAACAGGCATTAAGGTGGTTGAACGGCGTTAGTTTTCTATTGGCTGCATTCCTTCTTTACATGCATATGCAGACTGAAGTCATCTATGGTCGGGAACTGCTGGAAGCTTGGTATCGTGATAACCCAGAAGATAGGCCTCAATAGAAAGCAATTATTAAGTGCTTATTATCCATATCTGCATTTAAGAGTGATGCTAAACACTTGGCATTTCTCGTTCGAGTCACTTTAGTGTTTCGACACGATGGTTGAGGCGAGGTGAGCGCGATGTCAGTCACTTAAAGTGACTATAACTCTTCTAACCAATAGTACTTATCGGAGCAAACCATGCTCTCTTACAAGTATAGCTCACCATTCTGACATCATATACGTGCGGTTTTTGACTGGTTAAAAGAGTTACTTAATGTTGGTAATTACTTAGGTTACTATTTAGCTCAGTATTGATTTGATATACAAAATTTTTGGACGAAGGTTATGAGAAAAATAATATTAAACATTGTCTTACTATCGGTGTTTGTTGCGTCTTTATTTCTAACAATTTCATCAGCAATAGACATTTCAAAAGAAGTGACAGTAAAGCTCCATGAGTTTGATTGGAGTGGTGTCTCCGGTGTAATGGACATGGTCATGGTTATTTTAACTTTCGTCTTACTGGTTGGACTGAAACAAGGTTCGAAATCTATTGAGGAATCGACCCGAAGTCGTAACGCCGAATTGTTGAATTGGGCGATGGAAGAGATGTCAGCATTAAAACCTGCGATTAGGTTGGTGACAGACGCTCACAAAAGAGAGCCTTATAGTCAGGTAACTAGTGACGTTAGTGTGGATTATGTATCGACATGGAGCAAAGAAGAATTACAAGCCGCTCAAGCTGTAAGTGTTGCGTTGCAGAGAATGGGGTACTTTGCTACTCATGATTTGGTATCAAAAAAGCATTTTCTGAATCTTTGGGGACCGCTATATCTATCATGTTGGTATTCACTCGAAGGTTGGGTTAAACATAAGCGACTTCAACTTGATGAACCTTTTGATATCGCTGATGGCGCATACTCGAGACTGTACTTTGAAAAATACGCCATGTACTGTGAAGAAAAGTTGCCGCCTTTGTTATTGAATAATACAAGAAAGCAGTTTGGCTTAGATCCAATGGTTCAACCCAAAGCCCACATTAAGTTGGGCATAAAATTGAAAGCAAGGCTCACAGAAAAGGTTGATATCTAACTATTCATCTCACAAGAATGAGGTGTAAATAATGGCCAGTTAGCGCAATTAACACATGAACGTACAGAGTGTGCACAACTATTACTGGCTGCAAAAGCTGTAATAAAAGTGAGTAAGAGCAGTTGGGAAGAGTTTGAGTCAGAAAATGGTTCGATGGCTGTAGAAGTCGAGAAGATGAATCTTACACTTCCAATTAGTTATTCGTTTGAGGCTACTGAGTCAATTAGTGAATATATTGAAAATTACATATAGTTGAGTGCTTATTTCTAATTACCAACCCTCGTTACTTTTAGTTGAGTTTAGTCTTTTCCGACGTCTGAGCTTAAGTTAATCGGTAGCGTCATCTTTTAGTTAGATCGCATTGAACGACAAGCGCGCTTCACACCTTTATACAGCAAGAGGCTTATCAAACATGGAGAAGAGAGTGATCGTAAGGACTGCGACGAAAGAAGACTCAAGTGTCTTGTTAGAGTTTATTGAACAAAAAGCTGACTTTGACCGAAGTATGAGAGGTTTTAGCGGTGAAATCTCAACAACTGTAGAGAAAATCGAACGTACACTATTTGGTGATTATCCATTTGCCCATGCTTTAATCTTGGAATTGAATGATCAGCCTCTTGGCTTCGCGCTGTATCACTATCGATATTCATCTTTCTGTGGAGAGCCATCAATTTGGCTTGACGACCTATTAGTTAAAGGACAGCAAAGATCAAAAGGGTATGGCCGTGAACTGATGTCGGCTCTAAAGTCACAAGCGGAGTCCTCATCTGCTTCGCACATCTCATGGACGGCAAGTCCGCACAATAAGAAAGCGCATGATTTCTATAAAAGGTTGGGTGCAGAGGTTGAGCGAATGGATGGTCAGAGGCCTTATTTCCGTTGGGCAATGTCCGATTCGTAAATAAATCAAAAGGGAACTATGAAAATAACGACGCCGGCTATAAGACCCGATGGCAGCAAGTAAACGTACTCCCTTGGGATTGATCGATAGAGTTTCACGAGGTGATTCTCAACATTTAGTATTTAATTCGGTCTAGCGGGAGTGGTAAGTTTGAACGCAATCTCAGCATTGTTAGTCACTTAGCTGTACGTTTGTCACTTGGTAAGAATTAAGGAGTTTTAAGTGAGTCAGGAAGTAAGAGTAGGTGTCGCTGCGGTTATTCTCCGCGAAGGCCGAGTGTTACTTGGAGAGCGAGTTGGTTCTCACGGGGCTCATACTTGGGCAACGCCGGGCGGGCACCTTGAATGGGGTGAGAGCATTGAAGAGTGTGCTAAGCGCGAAACATTCGAAGAGACTGGCTTAGTTGTTAGTGCATTTGAGAAGCTGACTTTTACCAATGATATTTTTGAGAAAGAGAACAAGCACTATATAACGCTGTTTGTTGTTGCTTCTGACGTGAGCGGAGATCCACAGGTGACTGAGCCTGACAAATGTAAGCAATGGAAATGGTTTAAGCTAGATGAGTTACCTGAGCCATTGTTTCTTCCTCTGACGAATCTGTTGAGCGATCCGGTCGTCCTTGGGAAGCTGGCTTAGTAAAACAGATTCTCCTCATATCTCTAATTGAATGACTAAAGGATCAATGATGACATTACGAGTAGTTCCTGAGCTTTATTGTTTCGATATTAATGTGAGCAAATCCTTCTTTGTCGACGTGTTAGGGTTTGAAGTGAAATACGAGCGCCAAGATGAAGAGTTTGCTTATCTAACGCTTGATGGTGTTGATGTGATGCTTGAAGGGATTGCGGGAAAAAGTCGAAAATGGCTTTCAGGTGACCTAGAGTTTCCGTTAGGGCGTGGTATTAACTTCCAATGGGGTGTTATCGACATCGAACCTCTATATCAGAGAGTTAACGAAAGCGCCGCTGATTCTATTTACTTAGCTTTAGAGTCAAAATCTTATCAATGTGGAGAGTCCATCGCGATTCAGAAGCAGTTCATCGTCCAAACCCCAGACGGTTATCTCTTTAGGTTCTGCCAAGATATTCGTTAACACATAAATATTATTGGTCATTTATTTATTGCGAGATAAGCTGCTAATTCTGGGATAGGGTGTCAACGACATTTAAACTCGATATCGAGCCCTTGGATTACGCTTCTGCCCAATATAAAAACAATCCTTGGAGTATTTAGAAATGTTGTTTTCTAGTCTGTCTAAACCATCGGTTCATGGCTCCGAGTTATGTTCTGAGCTGCTCAATTTCTTAATCGAGCATAGGAGTGATTTTGAAGAAAAGTTAATCCCAGACTTGTCATACATCGATGATATGGCACATGTGGTGAACGGCATTAAAATCAAAGACGTTCTACACATCAATGAGAATCAATACCGACTTCAATATTCGTTTGATTGGGAGCTGTTTCTAGGCTGTTCGGATAGGAACGAAACCGGTGTAGAGAATGGAAGTGTTCTATTCACGCTTGAGGACGATGACGTTCTTAATATCAACTTCCCAAACTACGGTTCTCGAGATACTAGCGATGAGCTCTAGTCGGTTTTTGTGCGTGTTATATAGAGGGAAGAATAATGATAACTATCGAAAGGCTTGAAGATTCTCATGTTGCGTTGGTTAAGGCCATCCAATTAGCCGATGAACAGGTCAAGTTCGCTGGCACAGCAGCAGAGTTTTTATTAGACGGCAGTGAAACTACGCACTTGCATGTGATTAAGTTTGATAACGAAGTTGTTGGTTTCTTTAAGCTGGATATCGCTTACGCGGAGCACTATGAATTTTGCCCTGAAGGAAGCATTGGGTTAAGAGCTTTTGTGCTTGATAAAGACCAGCAAGGTAAAGGTTTAGGAACTGGCACGGTCAAAGCTTTGTTTCCATATTTAAAAGTGAATTACTCAGCGTATGAGTCGATTTACTTAACTGTGAATTGCAAAAATCCCATAGCATTCAACTGTTATCAGAAAGGCGGCTTCGAAGATACCAATGAACAGTATCTAGGTGGCGCAGCAGGCCCGCAATTTATCCTGCGCGGTCGAATTGCGAATTGACATGAAATAAGTTTCCACGCAACTAAAACCCCAACAAGGTATGTTATGAAACAGAATATTGTCCACATTGCACTCGTGGTAAAAGACTACGATGAAGCGCTTGATTTCTATGTAAACAAGCTTAAGTTTGATCTCATCGAAGACACGTATCTACCAGAAGAAGATAAACGCTGGGTTGTTGTTGCTCCACCAAATTCAACTGGTGTGAGCCTGTTACTTGCTAGAGCTTCCAAGCCAGAGCAACTTGATTTCATCGGTAACCAAGCTGGTGGACGCGTATTCCTATTCTTAAACACCGATGATTTCTGGCGTGATTACGAGCGTATGACGTCTTTAGGCATAAACTTCATCCGAGAGCCTAAAGAGCAAGCCTACGGTACCGTTGCTGTGTTTGAAGATCTTTACGGAAACTTGTGGGATCTGCTTCAGTTAAACCCTGAACACCCTATGGCTAACAGGTAGATAAGCTTTATCTTTAAAGCTTAAATCGTGCGTAACTCAATGAATATATTTAGATTTAACTCAACATATAGCATATTCGCCATGTGTTGATTTTGTGCTTTGGTGTGAGGTTATAGATATTATGTATGGAAGTGAGACAACAAAAGCGTTTTGCTGCAACTGTAAGGAACTAACACTGCACAAGTACACGATGTTCAGTAGCCAAGTGAAAAAAGCGGCACAAGCTGAGGATAAAGAACCGAGCTTACTCAAACGAATTTTATCGGGTCTTCTCGCTTTGGGAGTAACAGGCTCGGGCGCAACAGGTGATTACAAATGTACTCAATGTGAAACCAATTTACGTACGCCAGACAACCTAGACTGAGTTTAGTTTGGACAAATAAAAACGGGAAGACCTCAATGATCTTCCCGTTAGGTATTACTTAACTCATCGTACTATTGGCAGTTTGAGTGAGAAGCCTTATGCACAACACTTCTTGTATTTCTTACCGCTACCGCAAGAACATGGATCGTTACGGTTAGGTGTTTTTTCGAACGTCATTGTTTTTGGCTTGTTTAGCAACGTGTCGAACTCAAGCGTGTTTTCTTCTTTAGTTGCATCAACAGATACAGTCACGAAGATTGAATGTTCAGCAGCAATTGCTTCAACTTCAGTTTTGCGAGCGTCAGTTTGAACCGTTACGTTGACTGGTGACTCTTCAGTACCCACTTTAACATCGCGGTTTACGTTGTAGCCTGCAAGAACGTGATTTTGTCTTGTTTCAATACGGCCTTTGAAAAATAGTTTCGACATTGGGTACTCATTAAAATTTTGGATGACGCTATTCCAATGCTGGATAGCGTTATAGAGCGGGGGATTATACTGATATATTGCAATTGATAAAGCGGTTATGTGAGTAAAGCTTGTTTGGTTTCTACTGCAGTATGATTGAGAGTATCGGCACTTATTGGATTTTAACAGACGTTAGGGAATAGAGATGACACCAAAAGACGTGGTATTAGGTTTTTGGGATGCAATGCGCAGTAATGATTTTGCCAAGGCGAGCGAATGGCTATCGGAAGATTTTGAAGGCTATTGGCCGCAGTCCTCTGAATTGACGGTAGGGCGCGACAACTTCACAGCAATTAACTCTGAATATCCAGCTAATGGTGTTTGGGAGTTCACGCTCAATTCAATTGTCTGTGAAGGTGATACGGTAGTAACGGACGTTTCGGTTACAGACAGTGTATTGAAAGACCGAGTGATCACCTTTCACACGGTTGTTGATGGTCTAATTCAAAAGCAAACTGAGTTTTGGCCAGACCCATTCGAAGCGCCGGCGTGGCGATCACAGTGGATTCAGGTTGTATCGAACAATTAGTTTGTGTCGATACGATCAGTTTGTATCGAACAAATAGGTCGTCTTGAATAATCAGGTTGCATCGAATAAGTAAGTACTAGGGGGTTTCATTGAACAAGGTAGTGATTGTAACAGGCGGAAGCCGAGGTATTGGCGCAGCGACGTCTAAATTGTTGGCCAGTAAAGGCTATGCCGTATGTGTTAACTTCATACACAATGAGTCGCGAGCTGAAGATCTAGTGAACGAGATTCGTGAACAAGGCGGAACCGCGATAAGCGTGCGTGCGGATGTGTCTGTTGAATCGGACGTGAAATCCTTATTTGAGATTGCTCGTAACAAGCTGGGTCCAGTGACTCACTTGGTCAATAATGCCGGGATCTTGTTTACCCAGTCACCATTAGTTGACATCGAATTGGATCGCTTTGAAAAGGTAATGAAATCCAACGTATCAAGCTGCTTTCTGTGTAGCAAAGCTTTTATCAAACAAGCTGATGGCGCGGGTTCGATTGTGAATGTATCGTCTGCCGCTTCACGCACAGGCGCACCGTTTGAGTATGTGGATTACGCAGCGTCTAAAGGCGCGATGGATTCATTGACCAAAGGACTATCACTTGAGCTTGCTTCACGTAATATCCGAGTGAATGGTGTAAGGCCAGGTTGTATCTACACTGAGATGCATGCCGATGGCGGCGAGCCAGATAGAGTCGATAGATTAGCGTCGCAACTGCCGCTACAACGAGGTGGCACGCCAGAAGAAGTCGCTAACTCTATCGCATGGTTATTATCAGACGAAGCTTCGTATGTAACCGGCTCGTTTATTGATATTGCGGGCGGTCGATAGGATACGTTAGCCTTTACTATGATAGAGCTGTTAAAACCTTAAACACGCAACAAAAGTACCTAACTAAAAGAACGAAACTAAGAGTACAAATATGAAAAACTATTTTGAAAGTCCGTTTATTGGTAAGTCACTCAAAGAACAAGTGACCAACCCAAACATCATCGTGGGCGAGCACAGCTATTATTCGGGTTACTACCATAACCATAGTTTTGATGACTGTGCGCGTTATTTATTACCGGATAGAACCGACATCGATAAGCTGATCATCGGTAGCTACTGCTCGATTGGTTCAGGTGCAGTCTTCATGATGGCGGGCAATCAAGGACATCAAAATCAGTGGGTGAGCACTTTCCCGTTTTTCTACCAAGACGACGAGAAGTTTGAAGGTGCGATCGACGGTTTTGAACGCTCTGGCGATACTGTGATCGGTAACGATGTGTGGATTGGCACCGAGGCCATGATCATGAGTGGTGTGAAAGTGGGTGACGGGGCGATTATCGCAAGTCGAGCGGTTGTGACTAAAGACGTTGCACCATACTCGATTGTTGGTTCAAACCCTGCGCGTCACATCCGCTATCGTTTCAATGAAACTGAAATTGCTCAGTTGTTAGAAATGAAATGGTGGGAGTGGAGCGAAGAACAGATCAAGGGCGCCATGACCTTAATGTGCTCTTCAGATATTGATGGGCTTTATCATTATTGGAAAGCGCTCAAGTAATCGCTGCCCCCGATATAGCCACGCGTGACAATGTAGCCCCACATGGTGTTTATACAAGAATGCTCACACAAGCGAAAACTTACTGAATTGAATCTACATACGACAAGATATCTAACGCGTCTTGCTTTGTGATAACACCTTGCCATGCAGGCATGCCTTGTTCCACATCGCCCTCTAAAATGTCATCCGCCAAAGAGCTTGGGCTGGTAAAAAAGCCGCCTAGTTTATTAGCGATGTTGGCAGGTTTGTGTGGTAACGAAGCGGCAGTGGGGCCATCGCCGTGTCCTTTGTCCCCATGGCACACCAGACAAAGCTGCTTGTATTTGGCTTTGCCATTGGCGAATTGGCTCGCATCGACTTCAGTGGCCGCACTCGCATTAAACGTCATCATTGAAGCTACTAAACCTAAGAAAGCTAACACGTGTAAATGGTTCATGGTTTTCATTGTATTGTTCTCAATTATTATCTAACAATGAAAGAATAAGCAGGCGTGAGTAGAAGAAACGTGAATGGGTAAAGCGGGATTAAGCTAAGTTTATACCAATCGTAGTAAATAACTGGTCATCCTAGCTGGTTAAAACGCTCGATAACTGCGTTATAATTTTTTATTGTAGAATAACTACTTATCAAAAAATTACGCCTTGTTCTCAAGCCTTTTTCCTGCGCTATTTCTGATCACTTACTTACTGTGATTGGTATTAGAATTAGGTTTAGAAGTAAATTTAGAAACAAGTTTAGTTGCGGACGAACATCAATGTGATTTGGGTAAATGATTGATTATATGCATATTGCATAGTATGGCGTGTCGCATTAGCGTGGTGGATGAATTGGAGAGGGTATTATGATTAGTTGCAACGATTACGATTATATTGAGATTGTGTGTATGCACCGATACCCAATCAAATTAACTCTGAAGTCCGGTGAGCAGATTGAGTGTGTCGGATTAGATACTCAACGCAATGATAGCCGTGAAGAGTGTATTAAGGTCAGTATTCAAGGTGTAGAACAACTTGTCGTACTCACTGATCTTTCCACACTAGAAGTCTGTGTCGACAATCCCCATTTTCAGCAGATTTCATTCAAAACGTCATAGGCTTTCAAATGAATAACACCATAGAACAATGCTATTGCACCGCGTGCAGAGAAGACACACAACATGTTGTTGTGTTGGTCAGAAAGACGAGTGCGTTTGCAGACAAACCTAACCAAAAGCGAAGCGAGTTTTGGGCTGGCATGATAAAAGGTTGGTTCCTTGGCCCGTTTATCGCGTCAATGGATGAGTTTTCTCGTCATCTTGTCTGTGAAAAGTGTGGCCATAAAGAGATACAAGATTAGTTAAGATTAGTTATAAATTTAGTAGAGTTAAAGCGTCGATTGGCTTAGGAATAAAACGAATGAAAGTAGAAACGATTGAAGCCGTAAAGGCGTATGGGTTTTCAGTAAGAACCACTAATACCGATGAGATTGATCCAGCAAAAGCGAAGATAGGCCAATTATGGCAAGGTTTTTTCGATCAAGCTTTTCCTAAGCTGACTCCAGACTCAAAAGTGTATGGCGTCTACACCAATTACCAATCGGATTTTACTGGTGAGTTTGATGTTATTGCATGTACCAATGCACTTACCGATAAAAATCTAGATAATCTGGTAGAAACCGAAATTGAAGCAGGTAAGTACCTAACGTTTTCTGCTGAAGGTGAACTCCTTCAAGCGGTCATCGATTTATGGGGAGAAGTGTGGGCGTACTTCAACGCAGCGGATTGCCCACATGTTCGAACTTACACGACAGACTTTGAATTCTACAAAGGCGAAACTGAAGTCGAGATTTCGATAGCGATTCAATAAGCTTTGGGTTGTCATTTAGTGCAAGTTTAGTCATTTGCAAAAGAGTCGCTCTGTATTGAGCGGCTCTTTTTATTGGGGTACACCGCCTAAATAAATTGGGGTACACCGTCCTAACAACGGTCAGCTACATCATTCTCATGAAGTAAGGAATAATCAGGGCGTTAGCTAAATCAATGAAGAACGCACATACCAATGGCACGATGATGAAGGCTTGTGCTGAATGCCCATACTTCTGACTTACTGCCGACATATTTGCCATGGCTGTCGGTGTTGAACCTAATGAAATTCCTCCAAACCCCGCACATACAACAGCCGCATCATAGGTCTTACCCATTGATGGGAACACGATGAAGATATTGATTATCACCGCCAGTAGCAGCTGCATTGCCAATATCGCGAAGATAGGGCCAGCCAAATCAATGAGCGTCCAAAGTTGCATGCTCATTAGTGACATCGCCAAAAATGTACCCAAGGATATTTCAGCAATTAAGTCGATAGCAGGCGACCGTGTTGGCCATTTAGTGCCTGATATTCTTGGGTAGGAGTCTGGCATTACGTTGGTGATCACGATACCCGCAAACAAACACGATACGAACAGTGGAAGCTGTAACCCGGTTTGACTGATCAATTCATTAAGCAACGCGCCGACAATGACACAAATATGAATCGCTAACACGGCGTCTAAAAATTGAAATGATGTGAGGGCTTGTTGTTGCTTTTTGGCATTTGAATCGATTGAACCTGATTGCCCGTCGGCAGGTTTGAGGTTGTGACGCTTGATGAGAAACTTCGCAATAGGACCACCCATAAGGCTGGCTAAAATAAGCCCGAATGTTGCACTGGCGATCCCAATTTCCATTGCGCTTTCTAGGCCGAACTCTTCTGCAACCTTGGGTGCCCAAGCAATCGCGGTACCATGTCCGCCAATCAGTGAAATACTTCCGCTGAGTAGGCCAAAGACAGGCTCTAGGCCAAACATTGATGCGACAGAAATACCGACGATGTTCTGCATAATCATGAAGAAGATAGTGATTGCAAGCAAAATCACCAAAGGCTTTCCGCCTTTGAACAGGTCTTTCAAGCTTGAGTTAATACCAATCGTGGTAAAGAAGTATACCAATAATACATCGCGGGCAAACAGATCAAACTGCACTTCGATTGAGGTCGTCGCGTATAAAACTGCGAACAGGAGCGATGCCAAAATCCCGCCAGAGACAGGTTCAGGAATACTGAACTCTTTCAAAAAACCAATGACTTGATTAAGCCTTCGACCGATAAATAGAACCACGATCCCCATGGTCACAGCAAAAAATGACCCGAGATGTAAGATGTTGTTTTCAAATTCCATAGTGATCCTTGTAAAGGTGAAGTTATGACGTAACTTTAGTTGCCAAATCGCGCTTTAATAAGCAACTAGATTAGCATTATTTGTTGCGTTCAAATGATAAGAAGTTTCGGAATTCCGGATCGGCAACAAGTTGTTTGTTACCTTATTCAATCAATAGGTCGACGTTTTCTTTGTCCATCATAAAGTCCGTCGGAATTTGATGAGTAAATAACGTTTGTTGGAATGTAGGCTTGATTCTGCTGCGCAGCACATGGGCTTGTGTTGGTTGCTTTGTTTTTCGCGCTACAGCCTGAAAGGGCAAGCGAGAAGGCCACTAACAGTGAAACTGTCGCGAACCCTTTAAACTCGGGGCTAGGTGTGTTGAATGTGTTGGCTTTGTTTTTTGGCATAGCGCATTTCAAACTAACGTTGTGATTGAGTGAAAGGCGATTTTCGTTGATATCTAATATGCCATCAATAGCATCGCTTGTAATTCAGTGTCACGATTTTCATAACAATAGAGAGCTGGCTATGCTTATTTAGAACTGTTTACAGTCATCTTCGGTAATCTAGGGATATCTCCAGAAATTCATAGTGACTTAATGCTACCCAAAAACACAATCTTGCTTGGTTTCGTTCCACAATGGGTATTGTTTCATGACTTGGGTGTAGAGTTTACTGTCGAGGTGCGCTCTTAACCAACGTCCTATGTTTTTATATTCAGATTGCACAAACCATTTCTTCTCGACTCTCACGAACTGGCTGACAAACGGCATTACAGCAAAATCGGCGAGGCTAGGGGTTTCTCCGAAAAAGTAGGCTTGGTCGGTGAGTAAAGCCTCTAACTTACTGATGAACGCTTCGCAGGCTTGTCTACGTTGTTCAACATCGATGTTTCGGTAACGAACAGACGCTCTGTACTTTTCTAAGTGGCCAATAAAATCTTCATCGTTGGTTTTAATGAGTTGTTGGACTTGCTCGCTAAGTCTTGGATTGCTTGAGCGCAGAAGATCTTGAGGATCGTTGTATTGAAGCGCCCAGTTCATGACATCTAAGCTCTGTTCGATGATTTGACCATCAGGCAATACCAATACTGGAACAGTGCCTTTTGGCGAACTGGCCAATAGTTCGCTAGGCTTATCTTTGGTAACAATTTCTCGAAGTAACACTTTCTGCTGTGATAGTGCGATGCCCATTCTTCCTCGCATAGCGTAAGGGCAGCGTCTTAAAGAATAAAGGATAGGTAAATCGAATTCGTTTGGCATTATTGAGGTCATTTAGTTTGGAAAGTGTTGTTAGGTGGTAAAGAGATCGTGTTGTAGGTAGAATACGCGCCTTAAAAATTATAAGTAAGTGAGCGACTTCAAAAATGAGCAGAAAGATTGAGTTATTAGCCCCAGGTGGCGATGTCGAGGCGATTAAAGCCGCTATCGTGGCCGGTGCCAATGCGGTTTATTGTGGTTTAGACACCTTCAACGCTCGTAACAGAGCCTCTAACCTTTCGTTAGATGAGTTGAATGGTGTGATTCGCCTTGCTCATGAATATGGTTGTGAAGTGTTTCTGACTCTTAACGTTGTGCTGCTGGAGCATGAAATTAAGACAATCACTAAATTGCTGAACCAACTGGTGAACACCAAACTAGACGGCATCATCGTTCAAGATCTTGGTTTGTTTGATTTGGTGAAAAAGCATTTCCCATCGTTAGATGTTCACGCATCGACTCAGTTAACCACGCACAACGAAGGCCAGATTAAGTTCTTGTCTAAGATTGGCGCGACGCGCGTTAACTTATCTCGTGAATTGAACCTGCCAGAAATCAAAATGCTGACTGAAGTGGCACATGATCACGATGTACTGACTGAAGTGTTCGTACACGGTGCTTTGTGTATCGCATTCTCTGGTCAATGTTACTCAAGCTCAGTAAGTGTGGGTAACTCAGGTAACCGTGGCCGTTGTAGCCAAGCATGTCGTGATGAATACGAAATCACTGATGCAGGAAACAAGTTCCCACTGAACTTGAAAGATAACTCCGCTTACTACGACCTACCTGAATTGGTTGACGCGAAAGTCGACTCATTGAAAGTTGAAGGCCGTATTAAAGGCGCGCACTACGTTTACACAGTAGTAGACACGTGGCGCAAACAAATTGATAGCTTTGTAGAAAGTGGTTTGTTGATCGAAGACGATTCGAACCTGCACAAAGTATTCAACCGTGATTTCACTAACTCTTTCCTTAAGGGCAACCTAACGAAAGACATGTTCATTGATAACCCTCGCGACAACAGCATGAATTACGCTGTTGATAAAGCGACGAAAGAGAACAATGAAATCTCAGTGGTACAAATTCAAGAAGTGACCAGCGATCTTTACGAAGCTAAGAATGCGCTAGGTAGCGAAATGCGCGACAAGATCGAGTTCCTTGATATTCGTAAAACACCTGTGTCATTGTCGTTTAGTGCTAAGGTGGGTCAACCATTTACGGTGACAGTAAACACACCAAAAGAAAACTTTACGGTTCAATCTCAATCGTTATTGGCAACAGCTAAAGAGACTGCGGTTACTCAAGCTTTACTTGAGAAGCGTTTCAAGTCAGTGAAGAGTGCTGTTCATACGCTTGAAAACTGTAACTACGACAACCTAGACGAAGGTCTGATTCTTCCTTTGAAAGAAGTGTCGGTCTTAAAAGACGAAATCGATTTCATCTTAAACGGTTCTGTGAAAGTGATTAAGCACGTTGAAGTGCCAGCACTGCCTCAGCAACCGAAGGTGAACGAAAAGCCAACTATGTCGATGCTTATCGCGGATGTGGAAGACTTGCACCTGTGTGACGTAACTGACGCGGATGTTTACTTCAAACTGCCTGAAAGCTTCAAGAAGCGTTGTAACAAGTACATCGACATCTTGGCAGCAAACCCACATTTGATTCCTTGGTTCCCTGCAGTATTGATCGGCAAAGATTACGACGAAGCAGTTCGTATTCTGGAAGAGATCAAGCCAGCTCGCATCGTGACCAACAACACGGGTATTGCCTACAAAGCTTACGAGATGGGAATTGAGTGGGTAGCAGGCCCGTTCATGAACACCACAAACTCTCACGCATTGGTTACGCTGAAAGAAGAGCTAAACTGTGCAGGTGCTTTCATTTCGAACGAGATCAACAAAGGTCAGATTCGTCATATTCGCCGTCCTGAGAACTTCAAACTGTTCTACAGCATCTACCACCCAATCTTGATGATGACCAGCCGTCAGTGTTTCTTCCAAAGAACGGTAGGTTGTAACAAGCCAAGCATTGAAGCCGGTTGTATGCTGAAGTGTGAGAAAGCGACCACGATTACTAACGTGAAAGGTATATCTTTCGCGGTTGATAAGCAGAAGGGCGGCTACCCTAGCATTTACAACCACGAGCAGTTCTTAAACCACGACGCTGTAACGGATTTCTCTGGTCTGTTCGATGAGTTCTTCATCGACCTAACCAACATCGGCGCGGGTTCGAAAGAAGTACAAGACAAAGTAGAGCTTATCAAACACTTCCAAGGTTTGATTGACGGCGTTGATGGTTCACAACAGAACCTAGAGCAGCTAGTCGAAATTCGTACTAACGCTCAATACGTTCAAGGTCTATAGGCTGCAAGGTCTATAAGGCCTAACCGCTTATTAGTACTGTGAACCAATAAACAAAAGGCCACTCAAACGAGTGGCCTTTTTGTATCTGATAATTCTGATTATTCCGTAACGACTTCCTGTTTGAAGCATGGGCTCTTTAACGTGTTCATCTTTTCGATTTCGTTGGTTAAACGCAGTGAAAGTAGCGCTTTTTGGTTTGAAGCAAAATCGAACATAACGATGGTCGCAGTGCCGATTGTCGTCAGCTTTTGCTGAGTTTTACTGACGATCGCGTATTCCATGGTGAAGCGGTCGTCTTGAATGTCGGTGACGCGAGAGCCAATCATCAGCGTGTCTGGATAGGTGACTGGTCGGAAATATTTACAATAAGTGTCGCCAAGAACAGGACCAACTTTGGTAATCGCCATCTCTTCCATCAGCTCGACGTGTTTAAAGAAATCTAAGCGAGCGGTTTCGAAATAACGAAAATATACGGCGTTGTTAACGTGATTAAGTGCGTCCATTTCTCCCCAAGCAACTGGGATTTCGGTTACTACCGGGTAGTCAGATAATAGTGCTTCCATGCGAACTCTCTTATTGTTATTTAGGGAATAAGTTGTTATTGGAATAAAAACCCTACCGTCAAATTCACAAAACTGCAACACGTGTGATTTAAGTTTTTGAAGCTTGAAACCACACAATGTCAGGGACTTAGTCTTTCATTATTTAATGACTTGAACGCATTTGCTCCATAACTTAGCGACTAAGGTGTTTGAATTGCAGTTCAACTAGGCGTTGGTACAATTCACAGCTATTTATGAGCGACTGGTGGTCGCCGATGTCTACTAGCTGCCCTTTATCGAGCACCGCAATCTGGTCGGCGTGTTTAATTGTTGATAATCGATGGGCGATAATGATCGTCGTTCTGCCACGCATTAACTCTTCTAAAGCTTGTTGAACGTGATGCTCACTTTCGCTGTCTAACGCACTGGTTGCTTCATCCAATAAGAGAGTATTCGGATCTTTTAAGATGGCACGTGCGATGGCGATACGCTGACGCTGACCGCCAGACAATCTCACGCCACGTTCACCAAGAAAGCTGTGATAGCCTTCAGGTAAGTTCTGAATGAACTCGTGCGCGTGCGCTTTTTTCGCCGCTTCGATAACTTGCTCGTCCGTTGCTTCTGGGTTTCCGTAACGAATGTTGTGGAACACATCGTTACTGAACAGAGCGGGTTGCTGCGGTACAAGCGCCATCTGCTTTCTTAATTCATTCGGATCAAACTGATTCAGCTCAACACCGCCTAAGGTCACTTTACCCACTTGTGGGTCATAGAAACGTTGCAGCAGTTCGAACAGGGTAGTTTTACCTGCACCAGACGGGCCGACCAGAGCCAACACTTTGCCCTCATGGGCAGTTAAAGTGAGGTTGCTCGTTGCGGGTTGGTTCGGTCTTGATGGATAACAGAAAGTCACATCATTAAACGCGACTTCTGGTGTCACGTTATCTAATGATGTTGGGTTTTCTACAGGCGCAACAATATGACTTTCAACTTGTAGAATCTCGATTAATCGCTCGGTCGCACCTGCCGCGCGTTGCAGTTCACCCATCACTTCAGAAATGGTACCTAATGACGAAGCTACCATAATAGCATAGAAGACAAACGCCGCTAAGTCACCCGCCGACATCGTGCCGTTGATAACATCACTGCCGCCAACCCAAAGCATGCCTGCAATCGCGCTGAACACAATAACAATCACACCAGAGATTAGAATTGCGCGCTGTTTTACACGCTGACGACCAATCTCATATGCTTTTTCCACTTCAACAGCGAATGACGCTTTCTCTTGCGCTTCTCGGCTATAACTTTGCACCGTCTTAATATGCTCAATCGCTTCGCCAGCATAAGAACCCACATCAGACATCGAATCTTGGCTTTGACGGGATAGAGCTCTCACTCGTCGACCGTATACCAAAATCGGAATCAGGATAAACGGCACAGAGGCCAACACGATCAGCGTTAGCTTAATGTTGGTCGCGAACAGCATGATGATTGCGCCAATACACATTAATGCACTTCGCATCGCCATAGAAAACGACGAACCAATGATGCTTTGGAGCAGGGTTGTGTCGGTTGTGATGCGCGACATGATGTCGCCACTGCCATTGGTTTCGAAGTAACTCGGATGAAGCGTCACAACGTGATTGAAAACTGATAGGCGAATATCTGCACTCACACGCTCCCCAACAGAAGAGACTAAATAGAAGCGGAAAAAGGTGCCAATCGAGATCAACACGACTACAACCATGATGAATTGAATCGCACTGCCCAAGTCTGATAATGACTGTTGGCTGAAGCCTTGGTCGATAAGAAGACGGATACCGTGTCCGACCGAAAGGGTTAAGCTCGCCGTAAAGATCAAAGCGATCAGCGCTGCAATCACACGGCCTTTATAGGGCTGAATAAATTTGCTGAGCTCAAATAAAATACTGAGGCTTTTCTTTTCAGGTTTGGGTTGTGGCGCTTTTTGAGTAAATCGTTGAGCCGTTCGCTGAGTAGAGTCACGCGTAGAAGAGACATCGTTTTGCATATGACTGCCTTAATGTATTGTCGCTTTAAGAGTAGATGGCTTTTTGTTTGTACGTACTTGTCACGAATTAGTGCTAGTCGTTCGTAAATGTTTGTTGCTTACAAGAGAAACCATTAAAGCACGCATCGCTGACTGATTCTTCCTAGGATACTCAGTTTTCGGACTTTGATGCCTAGCAAGTGAGGAAGTCGACACTGTTCAAAAGGACATTAAGCATTTAATGAGGCTTAAAAATACAGATAACATGAACTGTTTAACTTTGATTTTTATGCAGGTGGGTATGAGCCAATAGCGAATGGAATCCACTGTTTTTTAGATCTAGTACTGATTTTTTAATTTGAAGATAAACGTTTGCTTTTATCTCGATATCAAGCTTATCAGTAACTTGTAGTTTTTAGTTGTAAGACCAGTTATAGCGACTGTTTTTTGTGCAACTCTCGTTACAAAAATTCAACAAAATAGTTTTTTATACATTTTTCTTGCATAAAACCTCGAATTGAATAGAATAACCAACAAATGACAATTAATGCAGTATTGTGGCATGAGTATTCAAGTAAAGAGCATCAACAAATCATACGGTAATACACAAGTTCTTCACGACATCAGCTTTGACTGTGAAAGTGGCGAAACCTTGGTATTGCTTGGCCCAAGCGGCGCGGGCAAGAGTTCATTACTGCGTGTATTGAACCTGCTAGAAATCGCGGATAACGGCGAATTAGACATTGCGAACGAGCAATTCGATTTTTCAAGCCAGATCCAAGAAAAGCAGGGGCTTAAACTTCGTCGTAAAGTTGGCATGGTGTTCCAACAATACAACTTGTGGCCACACATGACGGTAATGGAAAACTTAATTGAAGCTCCCACAAAAGTGGCGGGGTTGGATAAGCAGGAAGCGATTAAGCAAGCCCAAGAAGTTCTAAAGACTCTTCAGCTTGCCGATAAAGCAGACGCTTGGCCACTTCAACTTTCTGGCGGCCAACAACAGCGTGTTGCGATTGCACGTGCGCTGATGATGAAACCGGATGTGTTGTTGTTTGATGAACCAACAGCGGCGCTTGATCCTGAGATCACCAACCAAGTTGTGAGCATTATTAAAGAGTTGAGTGGAACGGGTATTACTCAAGTGGTTGTGACACACGAAGTTGATTTCGCGAAGAAGATTGCTAGCCACGTTCTGTATCTAGAGAAAGGGCACATCGTTGAACACGGCACCAGCGATTCATTCGTTAATCCGCAGACACCTGAATTTGCCGAGTATTTGACTCACTAGATTAGTGACTCATTAAACCGGAGTTAACGCATTGGATTCCCATAGCCCAAGATTCAGCTAATTTACTTGATTCGGCTAATCACAACACAATTTAGTTCAAACATAGATTCAGTTAAAACAAATCAAATTATAAAAATGGCCACAGGTCAAAATCACACAGATTCGGAGTAACAAAATGAAAAAGATTCTACTAGCTTCACTTATCGGCCTTTCTTCTGCAGGCATGTCTGTTAATGCATCGGCACAAGATGAAATCAAATTCGCAATGGAAGCGACTTACGCACCATTCGAATACATGGACGAGAACAACCAAATCCAAGGTTTTGACGTAGACCTAGCAAACGCACTTTGTGAAGAGATGAAAGCAACTTGTACTTTTCACAACCAAGCGTTCGATAGTTTGATCCCAGCGCTTAAATTCAAACGTTACGATGCCGCTATTTCGGCAATGGACATCACTGAAGCGCGTCTTAAACAAGTAAACTTCTCTAACGCTTACTACGATAACTCAGCAGCATTCATCTCTATTGAAGGCAAAGTAGCAGACCAAGCAGCACTAGAAGGTAAGCGTGTTGGTGTTCAAAACGGTTCAACTCACCAAAGCTTCCTACTTGAGCAAATGGCTGGCGTAACAGCGGTACCTTACTCAAGCTACCAAGATGCATTCATCGACATGAAAAATGGTCGTATCGATTCAGTATTTGGTGACACAGCGGTAGTAGCTGAATGGTTCAAAAAGCAAGACAACCTAACGTATGTTGGCGACCAAGTAACAAACCAAGAGTACTTCGGTAACGGCTTTGGTATCGCAGTAAACAAGAGCAACCAAGAACTTGTAGACCAGCTTAACGTTGCACTTGCAGCAGTGAAAGCGAACGGCGAATACGACAAGATCTTTAACAAGTACTTCGGTAAGTAATTTATGGAATTAACGGGTTACTCTTTAGGGCTCGTCGAAGCAAGCTGGATGACAGTTCAGCTTGCGTTCGTAAGCCTATTGGTTGGATTGGTTCTAGCAGTTTTGTTTGCAAGTGGTGAGATGTCTCGTCGTATTGCAATCAAATGGCCAACGACTGCATTTGTGACGATTGTTCGTGGTTTACCAGAAATTCTGGTCGTACTGTTTATCTACTTTGGTTCGACACAAGTTCTGTTCATGATCACCGGTGACTTCATAGAAGTGAGCCCGTTCTTATCTGGTGTTGTTGCACTGTCACTTATCTTTGCTTCATACGCTTCACAAACCATACGTGGTGCTTTGAAAGCGGTAAGCAAAGGGCAGAGAGAAGCAGCAAGTGCGCTTGGTATTTCGCAATCTCGTGCGTTCTTCAGAGTCGTATTACCTCAAGCGGTAAGACACGCACTGCCGGGGTTAACCAACCAATGGTTAGTGTTATTGAAAGACACTGCACTGGTTTCACTGATTGGCGTGACCGATCTATTGAAACAAGCGCAATTAACATCAGCCGCAACGCATGAAGCATTTACGTGGTACGCGACAGCAGCAGCAATCTATTTGGTCATCACTTTAATCACACAAAGATTAGTAAAAGTGATTGATGGTAAGTTTTCTATTCAAGGTTTGGGTAACAAAGGGGCAATGGCATGAATCAACAATACCTCTCTCAAATGCTTGAAGGCTTAGTGACCAGCCTTCAACTCACAGGTGCTTCATTGCTTGTTGGTTGTATCTTGTCATTGCTGATGACGGTAACGCTAATCCTAAGAATACCGGCGATTCACTGGTTAACACGTGGCATCATTACGCTGTTTACCGGCACACCATTGTTGGTTCAGATCTTCTTGGTGTATTACGGCCCGGGTCAATTCGATTGGATTCGTGAAAGCTTCCTATGGACATGGCTTAGCCAACCTTGGTTCTGCGCAATGTTAGCACTTGCGTTGAACACCGCGGCATACAGCACGCTACTGTTCAGAGGCGCATTCAACGCGATTCCAGCAGGGCAGTGGGAAGCATGTCGCGCATTGGGCATGGACAAAATTGCGACGCTTAAAGTGTTACTGCCATACGCACTACGTCGCGCCGTTCCAGCTTACTCGAACGAAGTGATTCTAGTCTTCAAAGGTACTTCACTGGCAAGCACCATCACCATCATGGATTTGATGGGCTACGCTCAACGTATCAACGGCCAAACCTACGACACGCTAACAGTGTTCGGCATTGCTGGCGCATTCTACCTAGCAGTGAATGGCGTATTAACGCTGATCTTCCGTCAGGTAGAGAAGAAGGCCCTCGCATTCGAAGCGGCATAAGCTAGCCACTCAAAAGCTTAACTAACGTATAAAGCCTGCCATTTATGTTCGCATAGATGGCAGGCTTTTTTGTGTTTGGGGTATGTGTAGGGTACTGTGATTACATACAGTTCGGGAGGGTTTTCGCTAAAATCATACTATATAGAAATATTCTGCATTTTGTCATTCAGTGTGGGCAACATTATGCGCGTTTGCTAATGAGCGGCATCACCTTGTCGGTCAACTTGGAGCATTAATGGTTCTTCATACTTGGGGAAGAAATCTGAGTCAACATACTCATATTCATTGCCTACTACCGAGTGGGGTGCTTACAAAAGATCGGCAATGGCAACCGACAAGAAAAGAGAGTTACCAGCTTCCGGTTAAAGCCTTATCCGTTCGCTTTAAGAAAGAGATGTTATGTCGAGTAAGCGAGTTCATAGCAACGCACAGTAATTTATTAGAGGAAGCCGCTAGTAAGAGATGGGTTGTGTACAGTAAACCTGTACTCCACGAGCCTACAGCGGTAGTGGGTTGTCTATCTCGGTATTGCAATCGTATCGGGTTAAATCCCAACCAATTAAGTTATAACGTGGATGGCCGTATCACGATGAGTTACAAAGACTACCGAACCAATGGGACGCAAAGAATGTGTTGTAATGCGGGCGAGTTACTTCGACGCTTACTTTTACATGTGTTGCCTAAAGGGCTAATGCGAATACGCTACTATGGCTTTCTAGCTAATGCTGTGCGGGTAAAAGCGATAGCGGAAATTAGGCAAAGCTTACGAAAGCGACCCGCAGAGAAATCGGAAGTGCTGAAAGAGAAACCTTGTTGTCCGAACTGCTATAGCAACAGCATGGTACTCGTGTGCATCAATATTAGACCTAGGATAGAAGTTTCAGAGCACCGACTGACCTAGTTGTCTGATTGTAATGAATAAAATTATCGTTGTGTTATGGCGAGAGAGGGACATTGTTCGCTTTTAAAAAGATTATGCAACGGGTATAGTCGCAGTAGATAAATTGGTGGCTAGAAGTGAAAAATGGACGGCTGACGGGGTACCGGTCTTAATGATAATAGTGGAACGTAAGTCAGTCCTAAAAAGCAAATTCCATAGATAGAAGCGGCCAAGTCCAACAGGTATTTATCCATTGTGCTACGACAACGGATAAATACTTAAGTGTTATGTTTTCTTGGGGTATGAATGTCAAAATATAGAAAGATTCTTGAGTTTTATCGACCTGAGTTTTTGACTGATCTTCAAGTAAGTCGCTTACAAGATCAGGGTTTATTAAAAGTATGGATGCAAGTAGAGACTGATGAAGAACGTAATTCAGTAGAACTATCAGGTTTTGATGAATTGGCAGAAGCTGTTAGTTATTTGTTGTTAGCAGATCATGTTCTTATTTCTGAAGAGGTAGGTACTGGAAAAGAGTTTGGAACCATAAGAATTAGGTGTAGGGTCGATGACTGTTACTCAGAATTTTGTTGTGACACGGCAACCGTATAACAATGAAGTCAAAATTGATGTACTGTACTTAGCTACGATTGTTTCTTATACAACGTAGTTACGTCCGTTTGTCTCAAGTGTTATATATTATTGAGAGTTTTATGGAAATAGCAAAATTATTACATACTGGTTTTTCCACAGCGGATGCAGAGTATCCAGAAATACATCAAGTCAAAGGTGATGTTGTACTTAAATTTAAAGACTGGCAAGAATCAATTGTAGAAGTCTTCTTTGCTGATCCCGTAGCAATGAAATGGCAAATGGCTGAGTCTTTTCTTGAAGGTGAGCGTTATGATTCTTGTTACGTGATAGAGAACTCTGAATGGTTAAACCTGCATATAGCTCAAGATCAAATATCAGATGCAGAATGCTATAAGCACTATAAATTTAATTTTAATGAGCTTGGACAGTTTGAAATTATAGCTCTTAGTTACACAGTGAAAACATAACAAAGCAATCAAGGTGACCCGTGTAGTTGACCCGATCTAGTGGACACCTTCAATTGTAATTGGAGGTGATTATGCCAGCTTATAAATCAGGTAAAAAAACTCAACAATATCTTACGGAATTTAAGGTAACTGCCGTCCGACTTTCGCTACGAGAAGGAGCTACAGTTAAAAGCGTGGCGCTATCATTAGATATCCACCCTTATATGCTTTCTAAATGGCGAAAGGACTATCGAGAAGGGGTTATTATGGAAGATAAACGTAAGAAAAGGACTAAGATCCCGAGTCAGAAAACTGAGTTGAGTCGAATTGCAGAGCTTGAACGTCAGAATGAGCAACTTAAGCTCGAGAATGATTTGCTAAAAAAGTGGCAACGATTCGTTGCCCAAGAAAATCGACAAAATTCCGATTCATAGCCCATTACAAAACACGTTATTCCATAGTATTGATGTGCCGTTTTCTATCTGTTTCTAAGTCGGGTTACTACGCATGGCTTAGCAGAGAGCCAAGTCGCTATGCTCAAGAAGAGCAGGCTTTGAAAAAGCGAATAATTAAAGTGTTTTCTCAGAGTCGAGAGACCTACGGCAGCCCAAGGGTTCATGCAGAGCTTAGGCGTCAAGGAGTTTTGGTTAGCCGCAAGCGTGTGGCTCGGATCATGAGAGAGCAAGGCCTACGAGCGCGAAGTTATCGGATTTACCTAAAGATGGCCAAGCTACATCGGTTTTATCAATCGATTAAGAATATTAAAAAAGACACACCAAAACCAACGGCAGTTAATCAACAATGGTCTGGAGATCTAACGTATATAAAGCAAGGTAAACGTTGGATGTATCTAGCGGTCGTTATCGATCTTTACTCGCGTAAAATCGTGGGTTGGTCGCTTGGTAGTAAGAAGAGTACACAGCTAACGATGAGTTCGTTGAGAATGGCCATTAGAAATCGAAAGCCACAAGAGCGATTATTATTTCATACCGACAGAGGCTCTGAATATCGAGCTCATGAAGTTCAAGCTTTATTATCAAAAAATGGAATTGTCCCAAACATGAATCGTCCAGGTCATTGTACTGATAATGCGGAAGTGGAATCGTTCTTTCATACGCTCAAAGGCGACATAATTAGGAAAAATAGTTTTAAAAGTGAGAAGCAGCTTAGAGATAAACTTGCCGGTTATATCCAGCATTTTTATAACCGTTATAGACTGCACTCAAGTCTTGGATATCGAACCCCGCATGAATATGAAGTAGCGACGGGTTAAAGAGAGTAGGGTGTCCATTTTATCGGGTGAAGATCACTCCCTCTTTTGTCAACAATAGCTCCCGCTGACAACAGTGGATCGGACAGCAGCTCTACATTCGGTGTTTAATCGGAATCGTTCCGTCACCTTGATGATATTGGCTTGATGCCAGCCTCATTCGTTAAACAGTATTATTACTTCCCAATTAAACAGGTTTAGGCATCTCGGTCTGGTCATATTGTCATCATTTGCTATTGCTTTGACTCGGTGAGTGTTAACCGTTTACATAGTTAATCTTGTACTCTTTTCCTGTTGTTAATATGCCCATATTATACGAGCATTTTTTGCTGCTAGGGCGACAGCTGCTCGTTTATAACCTCGTCGTTCAACGAGTTGATTTAACCAAATACTGTTGCGATCGGTTTTCTCTTTACATCGTGCAATAACGGCTCTTGCGCCATGAATAAGTAGAGTGCGAATGTGTTTTTCGCCTCTTTTGCTGATGCGACCAAGATGAACATGACCACCTGTTGAGTATTGTCTTGGAACCAACCCTATCCAAGCGGAAAATTGGCGGCTAGATCCAAATTGTTTGGCGTCATTGACGGTCGCGACAATGGCACTTGCACTGTGTTCACCGACACCTGGAATATCCATGAGGGCTTTGACTGAAGCCATCTCACGAACTAAAGCAGAGACTCTGCGATCATAGTGCAATACTTCTAGGTTAAGGTTTTGAATCTTGTTCGATAGATCTTGAAGTAGCTCTCGAGCGAGTATAGGCAAACCATTTTCTGCATCTTCAAGGACGCTACCAATGGTGTTTTGAGCCGAGTAGCGACCCTGAGGCATCACAATGCCAAATTCGGAAAGCAAACCTCTGAGTTGGTTAATGGTCGCAGTTCTTGTTTTAATTAGCCCTTGTCGAATACGATGCAGGCAAAGCACAGCTTGTTGCTCTTCACTTTTGATAGAGACAAATCGCGTTTTGGGTCTAGATACCGCTTCACAGATAGCCTCCGCGTCATTGGCATCGTTCTTCTCATTTTGTCGATATGGAATAACGAATTTGGACGCCATAATTTTCGGGTTATGGCCGAGCTTCAGTAGCTCTCTCGCCCAGTGGTGGGCACCAGAGCACGCCTCCATACCGATGAGGCAGGGCGGTAACTTAGCGAATGTGTCTAAGAGTTTGTTTCTTTTGACAGTTTTGCGTAGGACGCACTTGCCATATGCATCAACGCCGTGAATACTGAACACATTCTTGGCGAGGTCAACGCCAATAGTTTGAATGGTGAACATAGTAACCTCCAGTTCTTCAGCGTGTACTTAGTAAGTATGGCACGCAGAGTGTCAGGTAGAGGGAGTCCATATCATTCGTTAGCATTTTAGGAGGAAGTATTCAGTTTATATCATTTATAGCCCCATTGGTCTTTGTATCGGTTCTCGTGTTTAAGGCAAGATTTTCGGTATATCACAATACTCTCGACAATGGTGCTTTCACTTATGTTTCAGCTTTCCTAGCCGTTACTTTAACTGCATTTTTATATATCTATAAAATGAAAAGAGATAAACGTGCCGAAAACATAATTGTGGAACATAGAAAATATGGAAAACCCCAAGTCAGCAACTTGTTTATGACCATTTGGGTCATTCCACTTTTTATCTTTATAAGAATCGGTATGTCAATTTCTAATGAAAATTATCTGAGTGACGAAGTAGTAAAAATCAATTACACGGTTACTTGTAAAGGTGAGCGCTCAGTTAAAGGTGGAACAATAAAATACCTATGTTTAAACGACGGCGAAAGAGATCTTACATATGATTTACACACCAGAGGATCTCATTATTTTTCAGTAGGAGAAGAAATTTTTGCCACAGCACGAAGAGGTTATTGGGGGTATTTAGTTATTCAAGAGCTTTATAAAAAGAAAGCCAGGAAGCCTAAGAAAACTCAGAAAGAATTAGATATACAAACAGCCATTTGTGAAGGGCTGTCTTCATTAGAATGTACCTTGTACTTTTCGCCCTAGAAGAAAGGAGTTAAATTATAGTTTTGGATATCAAATGCTAACAAACGACTATGGCGTCAATAACTAATTTTTGGCGTTGTTTTCATCCCACATGGTGCCATCTCGCAGCATGGAATTTAAGATCACTACCATCTTTCTGACGCATGCAATGATCGCGACTTTCTTAGGCTTACCTGCGGCCAATAGCCGTTGGTAAGTTGCCTTGAAAACGGGATTACATTGCATGGCAGACATCATTGCCATATAGAGAACAGTACGAACCTTGGTTCTACCACCTTGAGTAATGCGCCTGCCTTTGTAGCGGCCGCTTTCCCGTGTGATTGGAGCGACACCAATTAAAGACGCGGCTTGCTTGTTTGAGATGTAGCCAAGCTCAGGAACGTTACTAATGATGGAAGCTGCGGCGATATTTCCTATGCCTGGAACACTTTGAAGTATTGTGTTCTTACTTTGGTATTCTGGGCAACTATTGATTAACGTAATTATTTTTTGTTCAATTTTTGTGATCTGATTCTTTAGTGCAGTTAGTATTGGTTTTATCGACGAATGGAGTTCTTTAGGCAAAACCTGGATACGATTTTTCTCCATAGTCTGTATGGACATTATTCGATTAATGAGTAACTAAGTCACTCATTAATCGAATGTTTTCTGCTTTTAGCTCAGTCGATTTTGGTTTTATTGTGGCAGCAAATAGAGCGATGAGATGTGCATCAAGCCTGTCATTTTTGGCTCTCCGACCTATGGCACCAGCGAACCGTTTTATGTGTATTGCATTTGCGATTGTAAAAGGTAGATTTGCATCAGAACATGCAAGAATAAATGGTAATTCAAGTCTACCTGTTGCTTCAACTACAACACGCTTTGGGGAGTGTGCGTGTATAGCTTTAATCGCACTTTCTATTCCTTTCTCATTATTTTCTACAGTGAAGTAGATATCGAGTGGGTAAATGTGAATATCTAATTGCTTTTTACCAATATCGACACCGACATTGATTTCTTCTTTTACTTTAGTTTGCATAATAAGCGAGCTCTTTATTGCGTAATACGGGTTCGTAACCCTGTCGACTATTCGAGATTAATGCTTGGGGTTCTAAATGACACTCATGTTTGTTATCGGTCTCTCGTTGGAGGAGCCATAAGGATGTCGAGTTATCAAATAGAAGGCTTAAGTTGCAGCTTAAGCTTGGATCCCACTTTACCCAATTTTGAGTCGTTATTATCCATACAAATAAGGATTAAGGTGTTACGTAGCCAACACTAAATCCCAAGTGTTGAACAAGCCTGAAGCCACTTTATTAAGTAAATTATACGATTGTATTTGAAAGGCACATCGCTTTGAGGTTTTTCTCAAGGCGAGTGAGGCCAAGACAAGGTTACGATAGCAATTTTATCAACCAGTTAGCCATTTTTCGTTTCTTTCTTCGTCACATCTCTTCTGTTTTCGCTAATGCCATTATCCTTATTATCAATGCCTTTCGGCTACATGGGGCAGCTCACTCCACAACACGCAAAGCCAGCATCCATTGTTCGTGCGTCGTAACCGAGTTTCTTTGGTGTTCTTGCACAATAATGTGCTCCACCACACACTTCAGCGCCTATACGCACGAGTGGCATATTTGCTATTGTAGCCATTAGTTTAGAGCTAGTTACTGACTTCTGAAGTATAACTTTACCATCTGGGTCTACGGCATGAAGACTAAAGGGGTTTTTAGTTAGGGCGATACTTTTAAGTATCGTTCTAATAACAAATTTAAGTCGACTGTGTAGTGCTAGCGTTGCAGCTACTTAATTGGGTGAAAGGGGATGTGACCAATGGAAGAATTGATAGCCCAATATACGGGTGCAAACGAAGATGAAAGGCTAACTCGGCAATATATTGCTCAGTTAGAGTTTGATACTACGATACATAAACTCACACCTTATTTATTTAAAGGGAAATCAGTATGTGAGCTAGGAGCAGCAACGGGGCGCTATTCCTTACATTTTGCGAAATTAGGTTGTGATGTTACAGCAGTAGAACTTGCGCCTGACCAAGTGAAGATTTTAAATACTAAAGCAAAATCTGAAGGTATTGAGTTGAAAGTGTTTGAGGGTAATGCTTGTGATGTGTCATTTATCGAAAGTAGTTCTCAAGACGTTTGTGTAATTCTTGGGCCTTTGTACCACCTAAAAACTCTGCATGAAAGAGAGCTTGCGGTTAATGAAACACTAAGGGTTTTAAAGCCAAATGGTATACTAGCCATAGCCTATATTTCACGTTTCTTTGTCGCTGGTATGTTTGCCCAACAATTTCCAGAGCTAGTCACTCCGGAGGTACTTTTAGAGTTAAATAAACATGGCACGGTATCAAACGCTAAAGCCGATAGTTTTTTCAAGGTCGGGTATTTCGCAACGCCTAGTGAAATTGAAAATCTTGTAAACAAAAATGGGTTTAATGTAATTGGACACGCAGCAACAGATGGATTTGGACGTTACATATCTAACGGTGTTAATAACTTTACGCCATCCCAATATCAGACATGGTTAGATTATCATTTGGCAAATTGCGACGAAGCAAGCCTTTTGGGATCAAGTAATCATGGTTTAGTGATCGCTAGAAAAGCCAGTTCACAAAGCAGTTAAGTCGGATTCATAAACGTGTGCCGATTCCATTTCGCTTCATTATGGCACACGTTCACTCACCGTTTATTGGGACGTTAGCTGTTCTATTGGTATCAGAGGGAATATGTTTAAATTCGTAAGGTTGATAGTGCTATCAAATTTATTAGCACTGCTAATTGTGGTTACTTTCGAGTATTTCACAGGCTATTTGAAACTAGCATTTTCTAGTGATTATGCGTTCTATTCAATGCTAATTCTTCTTGCTCTTGGTTCACTTTTGTCTTTTTCCGGTCATAAGGTCGGATATAGTGACCCTGGTAACATGGCTGGCGTTTCTGCTAGTTCGTTAATTGAAAACGAGTCTGCTAAATCAATCATTGTGACAAAATTAGAGAGTACGTCTGTTGGGCACAGCTTATTGATCGCTAGTTTGTTCCCACTACTTTATTGCCTGCTATAGTAGCCATCACCTAATAGATTGTTTAACTGGATTCCAAAACGCTCGGCACTTTTGTAATGGTCGGCTTTTGTGGGTAAGGTTTTTTTTGTAGAGGGAGGTGGCAGGTTTGTTAGCCACTTAGTAAAGCGTATGCCTTTTGAAGGAGAGTTTATGTCTATACCCAAGAAATCAATATTGAGCGAGTATTCCAAAAATTCATATTTCTGTGATAGCTTTTCAAAAAAAATAAAATACAACAACCAAACTGCTATTGAAGTATTTCTTGAAATAGCAGCTCAAACACCGACTTGGATTGCATTTCTGATGTCTACGAGAAACTGGGTTGTATCGAAACTCGGTTTGAAAAATTTGGGTGGTCTACAAGATGTATCCCGAGACAAATTAGGTTCAGAATATGTGGTAGGCGAACGAGTCGGTATTTTTACGCTGGTCAGTTCAACTGAGAATGAAGTTGTATTAGAAGACTGTGATAAACACCTTGATGTCCGAGTTTCTTTTCTTGTTGAGCCTGAAGGAGAAACCGCAATCGTTCACGCAAATACCGTGGTTCATGTAAACAATTTGTTTGGTAAGATCTATATGTTCTTCGTTACGCCATTTCATAAAATAATAGTACCAAGTGCCCTGAAAGGGTTAGAACAGGCATACAATAAGGATTAAGGTGTAGAGCTTATACGCTGCTCTATCCTTTCGGTACCGCGATTTGAGCAAAAGATTTAGGTGTATCCAAACTTATGAAAATAATGTCACCTTCATTCATGTACGGCTCCCATTGAGTCGCCTGACACACAAATTATTCTATGGTGTTGAGCTAACCCACGATATTGAGTGCCAGCATTTTTCGTAGCGGGCATTAGGCCTATACTTCAGGATGAAAAGGAACTTTCGATGTTTAAAATTGAGACAAATCGGCTGATTATTAGGGATATGAATCCTAGCGATGAAAATGCTTTCGTGGCGATGTCTCAAGACGCTAAATATCAGCGTTTCTATGATGAAAGTGACTGTGACCCTGTTAAATATAAAGAGTTAACCAACTTGTTTATAGCTCAGGCGTCTGAAGAACCAAGGAAATCATATCAACTCGCTGTTGAATACAAGAGCACTGGCCAGTTCATTGGCACTGTTTGTTTGCGTCTGGAAGACAATCAGCAAGCTTCAATGGGGTGTGCGTTTTCAAGATCATACCAAGGTCATCAGTTAAGCAATGAAGCGGCTCTCGCTTTGGCTGATTTTGGTTTTTCAACATTGGGTGTACACCGCATTTATGCGGAGACAATCAGTAAGAATTTACCTGCCATTAAGCTCTGTAAGTCTTTAGGCATGCGCCAAGAAGCGCACTTTAGAGAGCATCGTTTTTTCAAAGGGCGGTGGTGGGATACCGTAGTTCTGGCTGTCCTGCGATCCGAATGGGTCAAGGCATTGCCAAGTGACTAATGTAGATTCGATGTGCTTTATAACAAGGCTTAGATCCGGAACAAGGTTATTCTGGTTTGATACTTTGGTTAGGTCGTATCGAGGTAATGCTACTTGGTTTTGGGGAATCTGCTTTCATTACTTGCCACGATGATTTAGAAAGGCCGCAGTAAGATAGCTGTTGGCTAGTTAATTGGTTGTTCGTTGTCTATAGGAGTTATAACTGTGTTTTATAGTAAGGAATACAACAAGGGGTTGTTGCTCATCCTTGTTTCGATAAGTGCTTTCATTGTCGTTACGTCTGATAATAACTCCGGAACATTCGTCGCTCACGCCATCAACGGGTTAATTGCTTTGCTCTTTTTCTCCATGACAATTGAGGTCAAAGACAGTGTACTAAGCTGGTATTTCGGCTTTGGTTTTTGGCGTAAGAATGTAGAAGTGTCAGACATTACCGAGACATCGTTCTATCAAAGCAAGTGGTATCAAGGTATTGGCATCCGTATGTTGAGCGATGGTTGGTTGTATAATGCATCGATAGGTTCAGCGCTGAAGTTAAGCTTAAGTAATGGAAAGCATGTTTACATTGGTTGTAAGGATACAGACGGTTTAAAGGCGGCCTTGAAAGCTGCTAACGAACAGTTAACTCAAAAATGATTTACGAGGCTTGGCACTTTTCGTTTAAAGTTGGACTAATGTTTAAGGCCTATGGTTTAAGTTAGCGGCAGTTTAATATCGCAACAAGTCAATCGGAGGTTCGATGGACAAAGAAATCAAAACACATTTCGACGAGTACCCCGGTGATGTTCGAGTTCGGCTTGAAGAGTTACGGTCGTTAATCTTTGAGCTTTCCTCTGATTTAGGTTTAGGTGAAGTCGAAGAGTCTCTAAAATGGGGCGAGCCAAGTTACAGCGTTAAAACGGGCAGCCCAATTCGAATCGACTGGAAATTGAAATCGCCAAGCAACTATTACTTGTTCTTTAACTGTCAAACGAAGCTAATCGACACAATCAGAGAATTGCACGACGGCACGCTGGCGTTTCAAGGTAATAGGGCTATCGTATTGAACCTTACTGAACCACTTCCCAAGGTACCAATCAAGCATTGCTTAGAGCTGGCCTTAACTTATCAACAGCGAAAGCATCTACCGCTTCTTGGTGCGTAATTGTTACGTGCTGTCACTATTTCTTAAACCAGTTTTCTGTGCTCTAGATATCACTCTTTGGGTAGTTCAGACTGTACCATCCTGATTAGTATCAAGACGCTAGAGGAAATTCCACAACAAACGCTGATTGTATTGCTTACCGTGTAAAAAGGTGTTTTAGTCACTTTGTATATCAGGTCTTGTATTTCAGTCTTAAAGGAAGTTGTATGAATTTAGATAAAGCTAAAAAACGCATCGCTAAGCAGGTCAAAAAAGGGGACAACGGATATCCAAAAATCACGTTAGCGTATTACGGAACGACAAAAGATCTCGCAACGGAAGTTGCGGTTCAATTTATGCTGGGTGAGAGCGATGGTGTTCAAGAGGAGCGTTTCTCTTGCGAAACAGAAATTAGAGATAGTGAGCTAATCCAGACAACGTTACTCAAGATCATCGAGCGAGCGAATGTTAACTCAGTGATTGAAGTTGAAGGCGTGACTGTTCGTTAGTTTTCTTAGTATCAGTCGGTGTGTTTGTAATTTTCTACTCATAATTTATCAAGGAAGAAACATTATGAAATTAGCTCAGTTAAATATAGCTCTGGCAAAATATGCGTTAGATGCGCCAGAAATCAAAGAATTTGTCGATAATTTAGAGTTGGTTAATGGAATCGCAGAAAGCAGTGAAGGGTTTGTTTGGCGTCTGAAAGATGAATCTGGTGACGCCACCAATATCAAAGCTTTCGACGATCCTAATATGATTGTGAACATGTCGGTGTGGGACTCTGTGGATTCGTTAAAGAACTTCATGTTCCGCACACATCACCGTGATTTCATGCGCCGAAAGGGGGACTGGTTTCATCGATTACCTGAAGATACTTATGTTCTTTGGTGGATTGAAAAAGGCCTTACTCCCACACTCGAAGAAGCGATAGAGCGACTTGAACACCTCAGAGAAATCGGTGATACGCCGTATGCCTTCACTTTTAAAACCAATTTTACAGCATCAGAAGCACCAAAATAGCGTTTCTTCAAACAACGTTATGTTCCATTGAAACTAAAATAGGGGCATTTGTGATGAGTGAGAGCTGTTGATATTGGGTGCTTCATCGAGAGCTTGATGGTATTCAACCCAAACCTTGTTGCTCCTAGGGAACTCTCGTTTCAAAACCTTCTTAACGTGTTTTCGAGGTGATTTCTAACACTTGGCTAGAAAGGGACACCGAGTATAGACGAATCTAGAAGCTGGTTATTGCGTGAAAATTAGAGTAAATGGTTTGGTTGTTATCGCAGGTTTTGTCTAAGCTTTACCCTGAAGGGTGGATGTTATTTCATCCAAGTCGACTGCGGTAATGTATAGCAAACAATTCAAGTTGACAGTCAACTCATGACATTTGTAGCTAAATAGTTCTGTGGTGGTTGGTTTAGGTTCAGATTTGCGTTGTTAAATTGCTTAACTGTGCGTTAGCCACTTTAACTGATCACCGAGGATCCCATTATGAAGTCAATTGTATTTGAGGCGCAAAAACCTCTTAAAGAAAGCTACGTTAAAAACCCAAGCTTGGCTATGGTCACGGACCACGCTAAAACTTCAGGTGAATATGCGTCTGAACCATTCCATTCAATGGTGGAGCCTATGGACGGGTGTGGTGTATCGGTGCCCGTAGGTGTTCATGCTGCAGTTGGAGGTAAGCATGACGCTCCCACACCCGGAGATTTATTATGTGCTGCATTAGCAGCTTGCCAAGACTCCTCTATTCGTATGGTTGCCAACTTGATGGGGATTGAACTGGTCGAATTAGAGGTCAACGTGACAGCTACTGCAGATGTTCGAGGGGCTTTGATGATGGATAGATTAGTCCCGGTAGGCTTTCAAAATATGACCTGTGAAGTAAAAATGAAGGTAAAAGAAGGGACGGATTCAAAACAGTTAGAACGCCTCCAAACCGCGGCTAAGGCATGTTGCGTTGTTCAGCAAACACTCAAATCGCCCCCTCCAGTTAAAACGACATTTATTCTCTAAAGCCGGAGAGTTTTGTGAATAAAGAAGCACGATAACCACTGTGATATGTAATAAGGCACCACTGCGTAAAACGATGCCTTACAACGGACTATTTTCTGGCTCCTACGGGTATCATGATGTGTACGTATGGAGTCCCTTTCCACATAACATATGGGCCTCCAAGGCTTGGATCCGTAGGTAATGAATCCAATAGTGTAACATCAGGGGTAATGATCATTAGATGTGGGCCTTCTACGACCCAGTCATTATCATCGGTTGGCCCCTCAGCGTACGGGTCTATATTACTAGCCCCCTCATCACCAGCGAGCATGTAAGATATCCCGATGGCTTTCGCTTGGAATGGTTCTTTGTTCATCCAGGCTTTCGCCCAATCCATCCACGGGCCATCCATGCACATAGGTGCTTTTCCCGTGAGTTGGGGTGGGGTTGGGAAGCATGTGTAGTTACTCGTTCCTTCTTGCAGGACATTTTGATCCCAGTCTAAAACAGTAACAGTGTCACGTAATGTAGGAGGCGCGGCACTAAGTGCATCTTCTAATAGAGATTGCGATTTTTCGGCAGTATATCCGCTAAAACTATAAGTGATAGTGATTGCAAAAACTGTCATAAGGCGAGTGTTCAGTTTCATAGAAATGATCCTCTAGCTATGAGCAAATGTTTAAAACATCTCATCAAGTATAGTTTAATTACGTAACAAGCCCCCGGAGCACATAACCATACCCAAATCGTGGTTAACATATTATTGAGTCTAATTGAGGTTCAATTACTTGTATCTCTTATCAATTGTGAGGAACCTCCGACCTCCATATCGATGCAAATTAGAAAAGATGAAACCAAGCAAAACATACCAAAAAATCACGTTTCACCATGTCGGAATCCCAACAAGTAACTCCCCTCCAGGGGATACTCATGTTGTCGCATTGAAGATGCATGCTACTGGATATTTTGAAACACCTTACGCAATGGAGTGGATGAACTTTGATGAGTAGTGTATAGCTTTCCTAGTTCACAGAAGCTAACTCGACGCTTTGTGATTCACTAGCGACTTTCCAATCACCACCTAGGGCTTTATAAACAGCAATCGTGGTATTAGCAGTTTGAAGCTTGGCGGCTACTTGGCGGTCTTGCATCATCTTTTGTTGTCTTTGTGCATCGAGCACCGACAAGTAATCCACTAAACCAGCTTTATACAACGATTTGGCTTTGCTCACTGCGTTATCGACCGCGTCTGTTGCTTCATCAATCCGTTTTTGGTTTTCTTGGCTACGACCATAAGCAAACAAGCTTGAATCTACTTCTGCGAATGCGCTGTCTACCAAATGTTGGTAGTTGAGTGCTGCCGAGCGAAACCTTGCTTCGTTCATCTCGACCATGGCTTCACCTCTTCCACCATCAAATACATTCCAACTGATACCCGCAGACGCTGCCCAACCAAATGAGTCGCTGCTGAAAAGGTCATCAAAGCTTCCGGCCGTAACGCCTGGTGTGCCCGTTAGGAAAAACTTTGGATAACGATTGGCAATACTTGCGCCAAGCTCTTCATTAATCGCAGCCATTTCACGTTCTGCAATTCGAATGTCTGGGCGTTGTTCCAACAATTCAGAAGGCAATCCTGTTGGGATAACATCATTCATTCGTGGCAAAGTAAATTCGCCCGCCAGACGTTGGTTTATGTTGGCTAGTGACTCACCCAACAACACAGCCATACGCTGCTTGTGAACTTGTTCGGCTATTTCTAGCTGCGGAACAATCGACTCTGTGGCTGCAAGCATTGCTTTGGCTTGTGCAAGGTCTAACTCAGAGCCATAACCACTGCGAACCACTTTGGTCACCAGTTCAAGTGTGCGTTGTTGGTCTTCAATGTTATCTATCGCAATCGCTTTGCGTTCTTGAGCGCCTCGATATTGCAGGTAATTGTGAATCACGTCTCCAGTGATCAGTGTATTCAAACCTGATTTGAATATCTCGGCTTGTTCTACTCGAATCGTTGCCGCATTAGATTGTCTGTCGATACGCCCAAACAGATCCATTTCCCAAGCAATACTTGCGCCTAAGAACCCACCATCGTGTTGGGCTTCCAGTAACGACATGCCCGTTGCTGACTCAACCGCATCAGAGGCACCAAATACCGGGCCGAGTAGGGAGTCGTTCTCACTCAGTTGGTAGTTGTAATAACCACCACCGACGTTAATGGTCGGAACTTTGAACGACTCCACAACGCTTTTGTATGAGTTCGCCATGTTGATTCGCTCGGCAGCCAGTTTAAGTGGGATGTTCTGGCTTTGAACATCGGCTACTAACTGATTGAGCGTTGGATCATTGAACTGTGTCCACCAATGGTTGTGCTGTTCGTCTTGGCTCACATCACCTTTGCTATACAAGAAGGCCTCTGCCATGGTCGTTTGCGGTTCTTCGTAATCCGGGCCAACGGCACAGCCGGTCAGTAACAACGCGAGAGCAATATGAGCCACTTTAAACTTTGTTAATGTATACATGTCTATTGCTCTTTGTTGAATGAGGTTTGAGTACCGTTATTTGTAGATTGAGGCGTTGCATCGAGCACAACTACAGCTTCTTTAATGGCTTCTGAAACTGACTTCTTCTCTTCAGTTCGATAGAAAAGCTTATACAGTGCTGGCATTACAAACAGAGACAACACGGTTGCCGCAGCCAATCCACCGATAATGGTTGCTGCCATCTGGTCAAACAGAAGATCACTGAGCAGCGGGATCATGCCAAGTGCAGTGGTGAGTGCGCCCATTGAAATCGCCATAGTACGGTTTACGGTCGCTTCTTTGATTGCATCAGACAGTGAGTGACCGTTTTTCCGTTCTAGCTCAATTTGGTCCATCAACACGATGCCGTTCTTGATGATCATACCTGTCAGCGTTACTGCGCCAATCAATGCCATGAAGCCGAATGGTTTATCCAACAGTAACAAGCTGAATGTCGCGCCCGTCGCGGCAAGCGGTAGGGTGGTGAAGATGATCACTGGCTGTTTGAAGCCGTTAAACATCGCGACTAGGATAATCACCATTAACAGCATCGCTTTAGGTAGTTGTTTAAGAATATCGCTGACGGCTTTATGCTCGTCGTAATATTCGCCGCCCCATTCTAAGTGATAACCATCTGGAAGGTGGATGGACTCAATTTGCTCTTTAACGGAGTTTCTTACTGCTGCTGGTGTAGTGTAGCGACCAACGCCAGCTTGCGCAGTGATGGTTTTTACTCGGTCACGACGCCAAATCATGGTTTCTTCACTGGTAAGCTCAAACCCATCGATCACTTGGCCTAGTGGAACGCTGTGAATACCTAATAAAGAACGAACAGGCAGCGTTTCTAGCGATTGAATCGAGCTCTCTGTACCACGTAGTTGAATAGTGACCAACTCATCGTTTAAGTTCATACGACCAAGTGGCATGCCTTCTGACGCACGTTTCATCGCGAATGCGATATCCGCACGGTTAATACCAGCAAGGCGCATCTTGTCTTGATTAATAACAGGTTCTAGTACTTTGCTCTTTTGACGCCAATCGTCACGCACGTATTTGGTGTCTGGGTGTAGAGCAAAGATAGCTTTCGCTTGCTCTGATAAGCCGTGAAGCACCTCGATGTCAGGACCCGAGAAACGCGCTTCAACACTGAACTTATCCGCAGTCGCCAGTTTTAAGCTTCTAAAGCGAGGATCGGCATTCGGAAACTCTTCCATTAACCATTTGTCACCACGCGCAATCAACGGGCTGAGTGATGGAAAATCGGTAGCGTTAATCAAGATCTGACCGTAAGCAGGGTCAAACGGTTCTGGCTCAATAGTCACTGAGAAGCGTGGAGCACCAGCGCCAACGTATGTTGAAATGCTTTTGACTTCAGGCTGCTCTAACAACCATTGTTCGATACGCTTCATGTCTTCTGAGGTTTGTTCAACCTTGGCGCCATTTGGTAGCCAATAATCTAGGAATAGGATGGGTCTGTCGGCTTGTGGAATAAAGTTAACCGCAATGCTCGGGATAGCCAATGCTGTTACCAAGATCAGCGGAATAAGCCCCGTCATTGCTTTGAGTGGGTTATCTACCGTCCAGTTTACGCTCTTACGGTATAAGCTTACTTTTGTGTTGTCAGCTTGTTTGCTTGGCTTGATGAAGAACCAACACATCAAGGCCGTGAAGGTCATTGCGACTAGCCAAGACAGTAACAGTGACGACGCGATGATAAGGAATACTGAGCTTGCGAACTCAGCCGCATCCGTTTTTGAGAAGATAACAGGGCTTGCACCCATGATAGCGATAACTGTCGCGCCAAAGAGTGGTGTTGCTGTCTCTTTGACAGAATCAATTGCGGCTTTGGTTCGGTCGATGCCTTTGTTTATTTTCACAATCATCATATCGGTGATGACAATGGCGTTATCAACCAACATGCCAAGCGCAAGAATGAAGGTACCTAGCGAAACTCGATGTAGGTCAATTGAAGCGATGTTCATGTAGATAAGCGTTAGCAAGATAGTCAGTAGTAAGCTTGATCCAACAATAGTTGCACTTTTTAGGCCCATGAATATCGACAGGACGATGAATACAATCGCGACACTTTCTAGTAAGTTACTTACGAAGTTGTCGATCGATTTCTGAACTTCTTCGGGTTGATTAGCAACCGTCGCGATATCAACGCCTAATGGCAACGTCGCTTGGAAATCGCTGACGATCTGATTGATTTCATCACCAAGCGATACCACGTTGACGCCGGTGACTGGGCTCATTGCTAATGTGACTGCAGGTACACCGTTGTAGCGGTTTTCTGTCATCATTGGCTCTTGATAGCCCATTGTGACGTCAGCGATGTCGCCTAAACGGATTAAGCTGGTTCCTAATTCACTTACGCCACCTTTGATCATCAGATTTTTGATGTCGTCTAACGAACCAAATTCACTCGACTGTTGAACGCGAATACGTTCAGAGCCTGCTGAAAATTTGCCCGCATCAAAGGTCATGTTCTGACTATTAAGCTGTGACCAAACTTGTGTGATAGATAGGCCGTATTGTGCCAATCTTTCATCTGGGATGTCGATGTGAACAACACGTGGCTGAACACCGTGTAATTCAATCTTCTTAATGCCATCGACAGTTTTGATCCGACGTTGTAACTCTTCTGCGTAACGTCTTAGTTTAGCAGGCGAAGCATCCTTACTGTGGATAGAGAAAAGCATCCCGTAGACTTCAGAAAACTCGTCTTGTACGACACTGATCTGCGCCGTCGAAGGCAGTAACAGCTTCATGTCAGACACTTTACGACGCAATAAGTCCCACTCTTGTGGCAGTGCTTTTGAATTGAGAGACTCTTTAAGGTCAACAAATACCATTGAGATGCCCGGACGAGACAACGAACGCAGTCGGTTCAGTGAACCCATCTCTTGCAGTTTAGTCTCAACGGTATCCGTAACTTGTTGCTCCACTTCTTCGGCAGAAGCACCGGGGTAGAGTGTTACGACAACCGCCGTTTTGATGGTGAAACTTGGATCTTCAAGTTTGCCAAGATCAAAGTAAGAAAACAGGCCTGCGATGACACTCAATGCAGTGAAAAACAGGATGAAGGTGCGTTGTTTTATCGCGAAATCAGCTAGATTCATCATGATTTACCTACAGGCTCTTAACTTTAATGTCGGAGAAGTGTTGGCCTTCCGTGACGTACTGCGCACCGCTCACTACGACGAAATCGCCATCGTTGAGCGCAGATTCAACACACACGGTATTTTGAGACATCGAAACCACATCCACAGTCACGCCATGAGCTTGCTCATTTTGAATGGTGAATACTTGTTCAATGCCCGATTGATTCACGATCGTTGAATACGGTAAGCAGAAATTGTTGGTTGGTTCGCCAAGCTGAGTCGTGAGTGTGACTGCCTTGCCCGGCAATATAGATTTATCGGCTGACTCTACATGGTAAGTAACCGCATAAGTCTGTTTAATAGGGTGAGGTGATGTTGCAATCTCAGCGGAATAACCGATCAGCTTTTCTTCAGAGCCGTACCAGTTAATAACAGCGGTTTGGTTCGGTTTGAATTCATGAATCAAGTTTTCCGGGACTTGGATTTTAACTTCAAGTTGTTCGGGGTTGTGGATGGTGAAAACCGAAATGCCCGGCAGGACTTGTTCGAATTGATCGAAATTCGATGACGCTACTACGCCGTCGAATGGCGCAAGCAGTTGTGTATAGCGAATCGAATCTTTTGCGCGACGTATGTTCTGTTCAACCACTTTAACCGCCGCTTCACTTCTTTCATAACCGCTGATTGCACGATCCAGATTAACATCGGCAATCGCGTTGTCAGCAATGGCTTGTTTCACGCGAGCGAGCTCGGCATTAGCCAATTTATGTGCAGACTTTGCTTCAAGAGAGCGGGCTTGTAACTCTTCCAGCGCTACTTGGTAATCGTGTGGGTCGAGTTGTGCTAATGGTTGACCCTTCTTAACAGAATCACCCACTGAGACCATCATGTTTTGAATGGTGCCAGGCACACGAAACGCAACGCCAGCCGTTTCTGATGATTGCAATTTGCCCGTAAAGGATTTTTCAATCTGATGATAAAGAGGCTCAAGTTGGATAACTTGAATCGGTCGCGTTTGTTTTTGAGGTATTGTCGCCTCAGAGTCATTACAGCCAAAGAGAGAGGATAGGCTTAGTGCGAGTACTGTATATTTAAGGAGAGGTGTGTCTTTAATACTCGGTGTATGTTTAAGAATAGGTAAATGCTTAAACATGGGTGTCTGTTGAAAGATAGACGAATGTTGAGAAATAGGCTTCATGGATTACTCCTGTCAGTTTATGGAGCAATTCTATCTTTCAGTTTTGTTTAGATAATCTAGTCTATTCGCGAAACACTGTCATGATATTCATTACAATAATTAAAGATTTGGAAGTTCTTGTAATAAAAAATCAATCAAAAGTTGAGCGGAATGGCTCAGTGCTTTGCGTTCCGGGTAGAGTAGCCACGCTTCTTCGTTTTGAAGATTCACGTCAGGGAACAGGTTGATCAAGGTTCCGTCTTTGAGTTGTTGTCGTACCAAGAGTTCAGGCAGCAATGCGATACCCCTGTGACGTGTCGCGCCACCGATTACGAAGCCGATACTGTCACTGACCACCGAAGGTTCGACCTTGATGATGTGGTCTTTGATGTCCCATTGCTTGTCGATGTCACCACTTGGCCATCGAAAGCAAACAAACGGGTAGTTGGTAATTTCTCTTAAGCTTGAAGGAGTGCCTTCTTTCTCAAGAAACTCAGGACTAGCGACAAAAACACGCTGTAAAACCATGACTTTGCGTGCCACTACGTTAGCGTTACTCAAGGTACCTCCGTGCATCGCGAGATCTAACCCTTGTCGGTACATATCAACAAAACCGTTGCTGATAGTACGAATATCAAGCTCGATCTTTGGGTACATATCTTGGAATTTAAACAGGGTCGATTGGATGATGTCGCTGGTTTCTGGCAACAGGCCAATCTTAACTTGTCCGTGTGCAACCTCTGATAGGTTGGAGGCGATATGGTTCGCTTTGTCGAGTGCACTTAACGCATTGAGCAGCTCTTTATAATAAAGCTCACCAGATTTAGTTAAGGAAAGGCTGCGAGTGGTTCTAAAGAACAATTGAATGCCGAGAGCCTTCTCAAGGTCGTTAATTCTTCGGCTAACGTTAGCTCGTGGAAGGTCAAGTGCATTGGCTGCGGCAGTAAAACTACCCAGTTCGACAACGGTGGTGAACAACTTAAGATCTTCGATTTTCATAGGGTTGGCTTCGAATTTGGGTATTGGGTGACAAAAGTTATCGTATATTAAATAGTACATAAAATCGAAAAAACAATGAGTGATTAATAACCTATTGGTGTGTATGAGACATGTGTACTCGGGTGACTTAATGAAAAACGAAATCACCTCATCGATACAATCAATAAGTACGGCGTTTATTTAAAAGTATGCATGATGTAATATCTTCGCAAATATAATGTTTGAGACTACTTATGTATAATTTATCTATGAAAATGAAGATGCTTTTGTCTGCAATCGTACCAGCGATGTTGGTTGCGATTGTGACTCTAGTAATTGTTATCAACTCCCAACTATCGGCTCTTGAATATGAAATTCAAGACTACCAAACGGTCTTAACCGATGAACGTAAGAACAATATTGAAGATGCAGCTACTATCGCTCAATCTGTAGTTGAAGATGTTGTTCGACGTTTTGGTACAGGTCAAGAAGCGCAAGAAGCGGTTAGGTTCGCGTTAAAAGAAGCGCGTTTTTCTAATGGCAGCGGATACTTCTTTGTGTTCGACGAAAATGATCACTACATTGTTCACAGTCTAAAGCCTCAACTTGAAGGTAAAGATGGCGGCGGTTTAAAAGACCCGAATGGCATCAAAATTACGGTTCGCTTACATGAACAGGCGACAAGAGGTGGTGGTTTCATTGAATACATTTACGACAAACCAGGCTCGTCTGTCCCTCAACCAAAAATTGCGTACGCTGCTCCTATTTCTGGAACGGGTTGGTTCTTAGGTACGGGGCTGTATATTGATGACATTGCTAAGGCTACAGAGGCTTACCGTCAAGAAGCCAGTGAGCGTATGGAAACGCAAATTTCAACAATTGTCATTACTGCGCTTACTTTAGTAGCCCTAACTTGTCTGATCATGTCTTATGTTGCTTCACGCATGATTGCCCCAATCAAAGATATGCTAAATACCTTTATCGACATTGCGAATGGTGAAGGTGATCTTACCCATCGAATTAATGTATCGGCTACAGATGAAATTGGACAATTGGGTAAAGCGTTTAACCAGTTTGTCGGCAAGCTCCACAATATTATTACTGATGTTTCGAAAGCTACAAGTAATGTTACAACGGCCACTGACCAAATAAGTAGCCAAACGGTTCACCTAAGTAATCAACTCCAAGAGCACAACCACGAGACAGAGCAGGTGGTGACAGCTGTTACTGAGATGAGTAGTACAGCAAACGAAGTGGCACAAAGTGCTCATCAAGTGGCTAGTGCTACGAATGAAGCTAACAATGACGCTCATAATGCACAAAATCTTGTGCAAAAATCGACGCAATCTATTGGCTCTTTAGAACAGAATGTCGTGACCACGAGTCAACACATGAATTCACTTCACGACCAGTCTAAAAAGATAGATGGTGTGTTACAGGTTATTGGCGAGATTGCAGAACAAACTAACTTACTAGCACTAAACGCAGCAATCGAAGCCGCACGAGCAGGCGAACAAGGTCGAGGCTTTGCTGTAGTAGCAGATGAAGTCCGTAACCTTGCAAGTAGAACTCAAGGTAGTACGTTAGAGATTAAGACCATGCTTGATGAACTTCATAAGTTGGTTGAGCAAGCGGTCTCTTCGATGGGGGAAAGTAGCAATACTTGTCAGGATGTTGTGACTTCATCAAATGATATTTCTGCGGGTTTAAATGATGTTAGCACCGCTGTAGCCTCAATCAATGCAATGACCGACCATATAGCAACTGCGGCAACAGAGCAAAGCTCAGTAACGGAAGAGATAAACCGTAACTTGGTGACTATACGTGACATTGTAAGTTCACTGCTTATATCGAGTGAAACATCAAGTACCGCTGTGGATGAACTTAAACAGGCTGGTGGGCAATTAAGCCAACTTGTTGGTCAATTTAAGCTTTAGATACTAAATCAACATTCCAGTATGAATTAAGAGTGGCGACCGATTGTTAAGTAATTTGGTCGCCACTTTCTATCCAAGAATCAAATATCTTAAAGTAGACTATAAAAAATAACATCCTTCACCGCGAACACGTCCCACCTATCGCCCACGTCCATCCACCATCACGATGATGGTTTTAGAAATGATGGCGAGGTCTGCAGTAATCCAAGATTTCACAGAACATAGACTCAGTGCGTAACTGTGGTCAAAACCAACTTTACGGCGTACATCATCAATACAGGTATCGTACCCTTGATTCACTTGTGCAAGTCCCGTAATACCAGGCATTACGCCGTATGTACGGTCAGCAAAGTAAGGGATTTCGTTCTCTAGTTTAGTGTAAAAAGTAGGGCGTTCAGGACGTGGACCAATAAGAGACATTTCACCTTTCAATACATTGATCAGTTGTGGCAGTTCATCAAGTCGGGTCTTTCTCAAGAAGCGGCCAATCGGTGTGATTCGTGGATCATTCGCGGTTGCCCAAACTGCACCAGAGCGAGTTTCTGCATCTTCGTACATGCTACGGAACTTCATGATTTCAAACAGTTCCATTTTCTCTGGTGTTGACTTACCAACACGAAGTTGACGATAGAAAATAGGACCACGAGATGTAAGTGCAATCGCCATCGCAATTAATGGAAATACAGGAGCCAAGAGAATCAGAGCAAGCAGAGCACTTACGAAATCGAACGTACGTTTAGCTCTTGAAATTTTGTATTGGTATAGTTTTTGGCTAGATAGCTGTTCAATATTCATCATAATATGTCCTTAATGATTCGCTCGTGCCCAAGGTGAGTTTTCTAGTCCGATTAGGTAACGAATGCCACCAATGAAGTTGGCGTAATGTCCAACTATCAAATATGAGATTAATGAAATCGGTTTGTTCACAAGACGTTTTGGTAATATGCAGCCAAGTACGGCAATGATGTAAATGGAAATTTGTGCCACAAGTAAGCCCTTAAATACCAGGTAGTGGCTAAGCAGGATTGAGCACACTAAGCACACAATCATTAAATATGGAGTGAGTAGGCGCAGCCCTTTCCCAGAGAAGAATGCAAATGCTATACCTCTGAACCTAGGGCTGAATAAGCCAAACAATCGAATTGCTTGTTGCATGTTGCCTGCTGAAATACGAAGCCTTCTTTTGAAGTCGGTTTGTAGGTTCGATTCTTCGAGTTCTAATGCCACCATTTTGGTTTCGTATTCGGCGATGTAGCCCTGTTTAACGATTTGCATAGGCAAGATGAAGTCATCGTTGATGGTGTTAAAGGGAAGCGGTTCAAACAGGTGTGTTCTAAACAAGTAGAACGCGCCATGAGAGCCTAAGCTTGACCCCAATGAAGCCTCTGATTCTTTAATTGCGGTTTGATACTGCCAATATGTATTTTCACCTTCATTACCTGTCGGGCAAAGTTGATACGTTGCGTTGACTACGCCAACCTTGTCACTTTCAAAATGAGCCGCAGCAATGAGTAATGCATCCAATGAAATAAGAGCCGAGACATCACTCAGTGCTGTAATCTCATTAGTAATATGTGTCACTTCGTCATTGATAACCGCAACTTTACCTCGGTTTACTTTATGGTCATGTATCTCAAAGTGGATATCACTGCACATCGCTTCTTGAATTGCCATTTGGGCGATTTCTACTGTGTTATCAGTACAACCGTCGCATGCAATAATTACCTGCAGTTTCTTTTTTGGAAAATCTAATGACGCAAGGTTACGAATTTTATCTGCGATCCATTGTTCTTCGTTAAATGCGGGCACAAGAATAGAAATGGTTGGCAGTATGCAATCCTGTTGTTCATCCTTGTAGCAACGATGACTCTCTTCTATTTCACGCGCAGGGTGGCTTTTAGAGTACCAACGCAGTAGCAGAGGATAAACAGCGTGATGGTAGACAATCAGAGCTCCGGAAAATAAGCAAAGTCCCGCTAGCAGCCAGTCGATCATGCGTAAGCTCCTTCTGAGATATCATTATAAGACGCAACCATTTTTACAATGTCGAAGTTTTCTAGTACGTAATTTCGAGGGGATGAAAAGCATTGGTGTTGTATTTTTAGCAGAGCGTTGGCTAGCTCGATAATATTGCCTTTTTTGACGAGCGTGCCACTGATTGGACATAAGGTTTCATCAACCGCCCCGACGTTCATCGCGACCGTTGGAATATTACACGCTTGGGCTTCTAGTGTTGAAAGTGGTAGTCCTTCGTGGCGAGAAGGTAGGCAGAAAGTATCTAGCGAACCATAAAACGTTGTCATGTCTTCAACGAGACCTAGGAAGATTACACGGTTATTAAGGTTCAAGCGGTTAGCCAGTTGCTCTAGTTGCTTGCGTTGCGAACCATCACCCGCCAGTGCAACAATGGTGTTAGTAGGAAGTAGGGTAAGTGCCTTAATCAGTTGGTCTTGACCTTTTACGTGCTCCAAGCGACCAGCACACCCGATGATGTGTTTGTCGGTTGGTAAGTTGAGTTTCGCTTTAGCCTTCTCTTTTGACATTGGCTTGAACTTTTCACAATCCACACCGTTTTTAATCGTGATGATGTTTTTATATGAAAAAGCACCGCGTAATTGGTTGTAAACACGCGTTGCATCCGCAACTAACGTTGGCTGAGCGGCCTTTAGCGCAAGGGCTTGTAGGCGACGACGCTTTTTGTTGTTTAAGTGCCATGCATCATGCTCGGTATGAATTCGAGTTGGAACACCGGTTATGCGAGCGGCATAGCCAGCGTAAAGTAGCGGTCCAATGTGGTGGGTATGAACAACATCAGGTCGAATCCCATTAAATGCTTTAATTAGCTTTATGATGATATCGAATTGTACGCCTGGAGCTTTATCTAAAAAGACGATTTGATTGTGGTACTGCTCCAATTTGGGCCAATTTCTGATCGATTCTTGTTTTGTGCCTTCTAAACTGACAATCAACACTTGATCTGTTGGTTTAGCAAGGCGTAGCAAATCTAACGTCAGGGTTTCTAAGCCCCCCGGAGCAAGGTGCTGAACAACGTGTATGATCTTTTTGCGATGCTTCGTTAACTGGTTATTCATAATTTGGTCCCTGCCTTAGTTATTATGGTTTTCCTTTCTGACGTTTCGCTTTAAGTGATTTGGTCAAAGCGCTTATCTATATAGTGAGTTTGCAGGAGTTGTGCCAAAATTATAGTTGTTATTTATCAGTGGGTTATATGACACTGTCTTAGTGGGGATTTCATTTGTCAAAATGGGAATCAAAACAAAATACGAATGAAAAGGGTCTTTTAGAAAAGAGGAACACCAGTCGGGTGTTCGCGTTTTTAATAGATGTTGTTTTGGTACATATTACTTGGAGCATATTGTCATGGCTAATAAATGCTCCGTGAACGGGAGTTCAAAAATTGATTAGCTCATTTTAGGGATCACTGTAATTACCGGAACACCCAAAATATCTTCGACTTCATCTTTGCGTTTGATTGAAGAGTCGAACAGCTCAAATAGTACGGCTAAGCCAATCCCCAATCCTATACCTGCGGCGAATCCAGCGAGAATGAAGATAAATGTCGGCATGTTAGATTTCATACTAGGAGTGAAAGGTAAATCGATTATCTTTACCCGCTTGTTTTGCTCGAACACACCTAATGAACCGGTTAGCTGAGCCATTTCATAACGTTCACTCAGTTCATCGTATAGCTGACGCTTGATTTCAACATGTCGCTTAAGGCGATACATTTCTTTAGCGTTTTCACCAAAATTGTTGGCCTTGTGCTCTAGTTCAAAAACCATAGTGCGTAGGCTTTTTGTTTCTTCAGTTAAAGATTCAAAGCGAGATCGAACTAACTGTAAGCTGTGTAGTTGTGTGACTAAAAGTGGTTGGGTATCGGAAAGCTTACTGAGTGTTGTACTACTTGCGATATCCCAAAGTTGGTCACTGTTCATAGTTGGCTGTGTCACTTCAAGTAAAGTTGCTCTTTCCTTTTCGAGCCTTTCTAGCTCACGAACTTTAGCCTGTACGGCACTGTGTTTATTTGTGTACTTTGCTTGAAGCAGAGTCAGTTCACTACGGAAGTCTATGATCTGGTCTTCTATTCGACCGATTACAGGGTTGGTTTTAGAAAGCTGTTGGTCAATTGACCCCAAACTTTTTTCAACGCCCGATAACTCTGCTTCTTTCTCGGCTAGGCTTTGTTTAAGTGATGCTAAACGATTCAAACTCTGGCTTTGTACTTCCGGTGTCGACTGCATGTTTTCGTTCATGTACAAGGCTAATGCTTCTTCCGCTTTTTCAAGCTCAATACGACGCTTGTCTATATGAATTTTCAGAAAGCTACTTGAATCCTCAATTGAAGATCGTTCTGGTGCAAGTAATTGTTCAATGAAATGCTCACTTACCGAACGTAAGGTTTGCTCCATTCCGACCGGAGTATTAGAGGTTAAACTGATCTTCAAAAAGTCTTTTCCTAGCTGAGTAACCAATAAACGTTGTGATAAGTCGGTGATGATTTCTTCTTTCTCTAATTCTGACATCTTCGGGGGGATGAGTTGCAGTTCTTCAGCCACAGAGTAAAGAACATGACGGCTGTGAAGCAGTGTTCTCAGTGCATTAAGTCGATCTTTTAGCATGGTCGATACGGCGATATCTTCCAAGAATGGGTTCATCTTAGCGGTTTCTTGAATCAACATACTGGTATGTGCGTCATATTTGGTCGGGGCCAATTTACTCACCCCAAAGCCGACAAAAGGCAAAATTAGAATAGGTAGTACAATCACGTAGCGTTGGCGCCACATTGCGTTCAAGATGAGCAATAACCGTAATTTCAGATTATTCATAATAGCTCCAACATCCAATGTACGAAGTTACCGCGGTTTTGCCAGCTATCTTTTTCGACGACAGAGATGGGGGGATTGGTCAGATGACGCGTATGGTCAAGTGCCCAAATCATTTGGTTTGCACTGCCTACGGTGGTTACGTGTTCTTTATATGCAAGCAAAGCAGGGAACGGCGTTGTGATAATAGGCTTACCTGCTGCAAGGTATTCCATTAGCTTCAATGGGCTGCAAGCGCGTATCTGCTCATTATCAACAAACGGCAGTAGGCTTACATCCCAGTGTTGAGAATAGCTTGGCAACATGTGATGTGGACGAGGGCCAAGGTAATGTACGTTATCCAACTTAGGTAGCATGAGCGTATCAAGCTCATTCGGGCCAATGAAAACAAAATCCCATTCTGGCATCGCATTCGCAACATGATCAATCATTTCATAATCGAGCCACTTCGAAAGACTGCCATAAAAACCAGCGATAGGGCGGTGGTTACTTGGTAAATCTTTTGCTCTTGGTACTGGTGTTGAAAATAAATTTGTGTCTACACCATGTGGTAGTAAGTGAACTTTGTGCTTTGGAAATTTATCCATCAATTTTTTGCTTGCTGCGAATATGAGAGTCGCCTTATCTATCAACTTAGATTCGTGTTGTGCAACGGTGTCATGGTCAACACCTGCGAGTGCGCTAAAGTCGTCACCGCAGTAATAAACCACAGATGATTCACCTAAGTGTCCGCATAAATCAACAGCGGTCGGAAGGGAAGTCCACAGAATAGGAGAATTCAAGTTCAGTTCAGCTATAACGGGCTTTAACTGACGTAACATCATGTGCTGAGCCAGTTTTCTAGACAACTTGGAAGAAGGCGCCGGAATGGTTTTTAAGTTCACGACTCTTATGTTGGCATGGTCGTTTGAATCAACGACGTTTTGAGAACCTAGCATGTTTTGAGTGACAGCGTTGCTTCGTCCTGTCAGTTTGTTGAAAGCACGAGTGATATCTTTAGCTGACAACCTTGGCTGTCTAAGGCCAATAGAATTGACCCATAATACTTTGTGCTGTTTAGCTAGTTGGCGAACTAAGTGTTGAGTTGATGAAGGCAGTCCACCGAAGTCTTCACCAAATACGATTAAGTCACGCATGGTCGCCCCCACGAGTTTCAAACGAATCGAACACATCAGATTCAGCCACTTCTACGGATTTAATCTGTCCCACAACTCGAGCTGGATTTCCCCCTGCGATTGTAAAGGGAGGGATACTCTTTGTTACCACGCTGCCTGCGGCTATAACGGCACCTTCGCCGATGGTTACGCCACCTTTAACCGTCACATTAGTGCCTAGCCACACATCGGGTTCAAGAATGATGTCACCGATTTGCTGAGGGTCATCACCTTCACCTAGTGCTCGACGTTTTGCATCAAGCGGGTGACCAGAGTATCCAAATAGGAAAGCGCCGCCAGCAATTCTCACGTTGTCGGAGATAACCACTTTACCTCCGACAGCAATAGTCGATTGCCAGCCGATGTCGACATTGTTGCCAATCGACAGTAGTGGGTGTTCCAAGCCTTCAAGTGGTTGTGTACAACCTGAAAAGGTAGTGTGGCCAGAAATTCGGCAGTTATCGCCAATCGAAATTTGTACAGGGCCGCTAACGAAAGGAAGGCCTCCGTACAAATAGAGACGTTTGCCACACTGAGTCAGTCGACCTTTAAAAGCTGGTGTCCAGTAGAAAAATCGAGTAAGTCCTGAAACCAAATTTACGACAAGCTTGTGTCCTTGATATAGGCAGCGATTAAGCACTTGTGGGGTAGGTAGCTCTGCGCTTCTGATATTTTTCAAAATGAAAAACACATTTCTAATTCGAGAATTAGGGTGAAACTTAAGCCAATGTTTGAATTGATGTATGGATACTGACGTCATAATGAAACTCCTCCAATTTCTTATATAGAAGTACTTTCATATACTGTGCCATTTAATAAATGTATAACTTTCAGTTGGTTAGAGTTGAGACTTTAAGCTTTCTCATTTTGACAGGCAGTTTGAGAGATGTTTGCGATAGCGACAACCAGTGCCGCGAGGATATAAATAGGCCAATTGAAGCCTTGCGTCAGGAAAGTACCCGAGACGATGGTACCGATCAACCCTGCATATACAGCGTACGCCGCGGCATTAAGGTTTGGGTCTATGGTGTTGGTCGTTTCTGAAAGTTGTTTGAGTGTCGAGCGTATCGTTTTGATCAGTGAGGTAATCAGTATCACAAATATGATGAGCCCTAGAAAGCCAGTCTCAGCGAGTACGCCAAACCAAGTACTGTGAACAGCATGGTTTAAGCCATCCCAGTGGGAACTGTAGAAGAAATAGTTAGAAAAGAAGTTATCTAAACCGACTCCGGTAAGCGGGTTATCTAACGCCATTTTAAAGGCGGCTTCCCAAGCGTAAATCCGGCCCATAGCTGACTCATCAACCCCTTGTTCAGCCGCTCCGCCTGATGCTCGGTCTGAAATTCCTGCGACCAAATAAAGGCCAATAGCTCCTATAGCGCCCAAAGTGATCAACAGTGATTTAGACCGTATTACTTTAAATGCAAAAATCCCGACAACAGCAAGTGAACCGAGTAGGCCCCCACGGCTTTGTGTTGCAATGACAGCTGCTAGCAAGAGTACAGTTACACCGACACTTAATATGCGTTTTACAAGCGGGATTCCAGTTGTGCTCGCTTGGCTGATAGCAAAGGCTAGCGGGAACATTAGAACCAAAGAGAGGTCATTTGGATCGCCCAACATCGAGCCAAAATCACGGCCAATGGTTACTCGGCTCCCTTCTACTAGGCCAATACCGTTGATTGAGTTGTTAATCGCAATGCCGGCCACTAACGCTCCTGCACAGATAATAGCGGTTGAGGTCTTGACTAAATACTCGGCGCTGTTTACTAACCAAACGATGGCGAGTGTCATCACCATTATTTTCCAATACACGCCTTTGAATTCCGCTAGCGCTATCGGCCTGTTAGACGCGAAGATAATCCCAATGAAAACCAATACCCAAAATATTGCGAGCCAATTTAAGCAAGGATGCCAGAAGATTTTAAGCTCTTTACTGATTAATGCATGCCAAAGAAGAGCAGACAGAGCGCCTAATGAGAGCATCAGCGGTATTTTTAACGAATAGAGTTGTGGAATGGCTTCGTGAATTCGGAAAAATGAAAAGACAACGAACAATAGAACTAGCCAAAATGTCTTGTTTAATATGAATAGCGCGGCTAATGGCACAAGAGCTAGCGCCACAATTACAGCAGGGTGAGGCACAAAATACCAAACAACACCAAGCCCAACGCACAACGCGCTGATAGTGATGATGACTGGCAATCTATTGGCTTCAGGGTTAATCATTGTGACCTCTATTCGCAAATAAACATTTCATGGCGCGGCTCACGATCTTTTAAAGGCGAAGTTACGCCTGATGTTAAATATTGCAAAGCGGGTGCCAGTTATGCATTTTTTTAACCAACTGATTTAATAATGGATTATTGAGTAAGACTTTAATCTTAAGTTGAGATTTGTCATTTTGAGAATCAGTATAAAACTGACTAGAACGGCTAAATTATCAAGCTAAAATAACCAGTTATCTACTAACTCTAGGATCAACGATCGAGTTGGTAGATTTCCAACAACTGCGGGACAACAGCTTGTGGCGAATATTGGTTTTTGACGGTTTCTATCGCGTTACTTCTGAGAGAGTCACGTTGTTCAATTGACAATGATATCCACAAAGATAAAAACTGTTCTAGTTCGGTTTCTGAATTGGCGAGGTAGCCGTTAACTTGGTGCTCGATGAGTTTAGGCAAGTTACCGACAGAGGTAGCGAGAACGGGAATGCCGCGAATCATGGCTTCCAATGCCGCCATAGGTAAGCCTTCAAAGCGGGAAGGGATGATTAATAGGTCGATTGGGTTCCAAACACCTTCCATATTAGTTTGATGCCCATGAAAGGTGACATTATCAGTATGTGATTTAACTAACGTGTCCATTTCTGGTCCGTCACCAAAAAGGTCAAACTGAATATCCGGAAACTGTTTAGCTAATGCGACAAATCTATCAGGCGCTTTTTCATGGCTAAGCCTTCCGACAAAGCCGACATGCAACGGACTTGATGAAGGTATATCTATTAAGCCGCTTGGAACCTTGACAAAGTTATTCAGTAGATACGTTTTACAAGGCACTTTCGCTTTAATCTTCTCACTAACCACAAGCGATTGATCAGAAAGGAAGCTACTGTAACGGTCGAGCCAGTCATAAAGCCATACTTTGCCTGTTGGGGTTTCACCTGCGTGATAGGTGGTGATCTGTTTGGTGTTGTTTAAACGAGGTGGCAGCTTTATTAGCTTGCTGACCAAACTGGCTTTGTAACCATGAGCATGGATAAGCCTTGGCTGATAATGTTGAACTGCACGTTTTATCTGTGTCGCGCTATTGCTGCTTGAACCTGCAGCACATGAAGCTAAATCGGAGAGGTAGCTATAAGGAATGTTCAGCCCTTTCAACTTTTCAACGATAATCGCTTCAGGATTAAACTTAGTCAAAAGAACGATTCTAATAGCATCTGAATACTGAGCGCTTTCAGACATCAGGCCTTGTGCTAATTCTAGAACATGCGTTTCGATACCTCCAAAAGTTTGGCTGTCGATTAACAGCCAAATCTCGTGAAGGTTCACGTTAAGTACATTTTGGCTAGGCTTGATTGTACTCATCTTCCGATTCCCAAGCCTGCTTTTTACGATAAACAGTAGAAGGGCTAAGTTCTAACAACACAGCAGCGTTTAACACATTCCCATCGCAATGATTGATGGCATGTTGAATGGCTTCACGTTCTATTTGCCACATTGGACGAATACCGCCACTGCTAGTAGTGAAGGGCGGTGTCATCGATGCTTGTCCATCTGACACAGAACCTTGGTCATTTGACGCAGTAGACTTCTGATTTGATGTTGCAGCTTGATCGAGCTCTTCTGGCGTTATGGGTGACAACTTGGCTTCTGGTGCTTCAACAACAGCGGCTTGGTACGCAGGTACTCGAATTGGCGTTACTGATTTCGACGTTGTAGTTGCCTCTACTTTATTAATTGGAGGCGGTAACATGTCTTTGGTCACGCTTGTTTCATTGTTTAACACCACGATGTTACGGATGATGTTTTGCAATTGACGCACGTTGCCTGGCCACGCGTAACGTTTAAGTAGGTTCTGCGTCTCTTTATCTATTGATTTGAATTTCTTCTTGTCTTGCTTCGCGTACAGCTTCAAAAAGTGGTTAGCCAAAGTCACAATGTCACTTCCTCGTTCCCGTAGCGGCGGCATTTCGATAGGCACAACGTGTACACGGTAGTAGAGGTCTTCTCTAAATCGACCTTCTTCCACTTCAACCAGTGGGTCGCGATTTGTTGCACAGATAATTCTGACATCCACTTTAATCTCGCGATTACCACCGAGTGGAGTAAACGTACCAGTCTGCAAAAATCGTAGGAGCTTCTTCTGCATCTCCAACTCCATTTCACAAAGCTCGTCGAGGAACAAGGTACCACCATGAGCTTGCATTGCTGCACCTTTGCGATCAGTGGTCGCTCCCGTAAATGCTCCTTTTACGTGACCAAAGATCTCGCTCTCCATTAGGTCTCGAGGGATAGCACCACAGTTAATAGCGACAAAAGGTTTGCCATTGCGTTGGCTCTCTTGGTGAATCGCTTCTGCACATACTTCCTTACCCGTACCACTTTCACCGTTAATAAACACGCTAGCAGTGGTTGGCGCTACCGAATCAATGATCTTGTAAACCGCCTGCATTGGCAGGCAAGAACCGATAAAATTATGAAAGCGGTCACGATCGAACTTGCTTTGAATGTTGTCTACGAGATTTTCGAGCTTTGCTCTGCGCAGGTGTAATCGAACTGAGGTTTTAAGGCGATCGGCTTGAATGGGTTTTTCTAAGAAGTCTTCCGCCCCTCGTTGTATAAGGTCTACCGCGATGTTGACTGAACCGTGTGCAGTCGCGATAACGACTGCTGTGGGGATTTCATTATCGCTAATCCAGTCCAACACTTCTTCCCCGGGCATATCCGGTAATTTTAAATCGAGAATGACGAGTTGTGGCGTATGCCTTTCAATGAAGGTTTTTGCTTCAGCGCCAGTCTCGACATGGAAGATGTCGTAGGGCTCATCTTTGACGTACTGCTTGTAGAGCACAGCAAGTGAGGTGGAGTCTTCAACCAACAATACTTTAGGGCGCATTGTGAAATTCCTTTTGAAACTTTATCCTAATCAATAACATAGTGGTATATCAGCATCAATACTCATTCAATGTATTTGTTAGCTACCGCATGCAATATTTATAGGCGTGTTAACTATTGTTATTTTGCATCTCAGTTGTTAAATAGAGTGTGCTTACTGGCTATGTTTTTACGTTTGAATCTTATAGCGTTAGGTAAACCCTTGGTCTTTCCTGTAGAGCAGAGCTTGAATCGAGCGTTCTGCAAGGGTCAATAAGGCATCGACTTGGCTAAAGGCCACATCATACCGCTGCTCCAAGCACTGCCTTTCTAGATTACGTGATAATTTTGACAACGGTCGGTTACCTAACGCAAGTGCTGTACTTCCTAATATGTGCAATTCGAACTCAAGTGATTCAGAGTCTTGACTTATCGCCGCTTGTTTAATTGCGGCAATACGATTCTGTGATTCTTCAACGTAATGATCGATCAAGATAGGAATCACTTCCGCGCTTGTGTCTCGAATCATTTGTTGAAGAATACTATCGTCGACAAGTTCGATATCAAGCTGTGTGTTCAAATCTGTGGGTGTGTCTGACGTTAAAGCGGAATTCATCAAACGGAGTCCTTTTGTTGAGCCTAATATCCGTGGGTACTAATAAGTTTTAGTCATTTTCTAGAATAATTTCAACTGGTTGCTGTACAAACAAAGCAATTAATTGCCTTCTCGCCCGAATTGCCACTATGTTTGTGACAAACCTAACGGACTGATTTAATTTTGTTTTCTCTTATGAAAGATAAACTTAGGTGCCTATAAACGTAAGGGGTGGGTAGAGCTCAGGAAAAAACGAGGTCGATACAAATAAAAAAGACCACTGCAGTGAATTAACAACAGTGGTCTTGAGTCGGGTTAAGTAGTTTAGGCTAACCTAAATAGCTGTAACCCAAATAACGAAAAGTAGAACTACGATGCTTTATCAATCTTTGGCTTTGGGTCGGCTTCTACTTCTTCCTCGCTATTTTCAGAGAAGATATCAGCAACAGCGCTTCTCTCTAGTTCACCTTTTAGATTACCGTCTTCATCAACAACCGGAAGAGAATAGTCACAAGACATAGTGTCTGGTAGCACTTCTTCAATCACGGCATCAGGCAAGATAGCAGGGACTTCTTCGTAGATCTCGTCACTAAAGTCATGCACCGATGCATCTTCAACGGCATCTTGTAGGCTCTCTTGAGTGACTAAGCCTTGATAGCCATCATCCGTAACGTGATAAGCGTAATCGTTCTTCAGCATCTTCATTTGTGCCAAAGCACCTTCAATCGTTTCAGAAGTGATTCGATAGAGAGGAGGCTGCATAACGGTTTCAACCGTCAACGCACGAGCACGGTTTACATCTTTAACGAATGCCTCTACATAGTCATCGGCTGGATTCAGTAGAATTTCATGTGGTGTGCCTTGTTGTACCAATTCGCCGTCTTTTAATATTGCGATTCGATCGCCTAGACGGAGTGCTTCGTCTAAATCGTGGGTAATGAAAACAATCGTCTTATGAAGCTTCTCTTGAAGTTCGATAAGCTGATCTTGCATTTCACTTCGAATCAAAGGATCGAGCGCAGAAAACGCTTCATCCATTAATAAGATTTCAGCATTAGTACACAGAGCTCGAGAAAGCCCAACACGTTGTTGTTGACCGCCAGAAAGCTGGGCAGGGTACTGCGTACCGTAACCTTTCAACCCCACCGTTTCTAACCACTCATTGGCTTTCGCTAAACGGTCTTCTTTTTTGATGCCTTGTACTTCCAACCCGTACGCAACGTTTTCTACCACGGTGCGATGAGGCATTAAGCCAAAGCGTTGAAATACCATCGACATTTTATGACGACGGAACTCTTCTAATTGCTTGGTATTCAGGCTCATAACATCGATGCCTTCAACCATGATCTTACCTTGAGTCGGGTCAATTAAACGGTTGAAATGGCGAATTAAAGTAGACTTCCCTGAACCAGAAAGCCCCATGATAACGAAGATTTCGCCACGGTTAATCTCAAGGTTTATCTCCTTCAAACCAACGGTATGACCCGTGTCAGCAAGAATCTGGTCTTTGTGTTCGCCGTTCTGAACTCGGTTCATAACAGACATCGGTTTCGGTCCAAACACTTTGTATAGGCCACTAATCTCAATCAATGGTTTAGTCATGCTTGAGTCCTCCTAGGTGCGCATTGGTTCTTCGCGCGTAAGCCTGTGAAGCGCGGTCAAAAAGAATTGCGAGGGCAACAATGGCAAAACCGTTCATCAAGCCTAATGTGAAATATTGGTTGGTGATGGATTTAAGAACTGGTTGTCCTAGGCCTTTCACGCCAATCATGGATGCGATAACAACCATAGACAGTGCCATCATGATGGTTTGGTTGATACCCGCCATGATCGTTGGCATAGCTAGAGGAAGCTGAACCCCCCATAAGCGTTGTTTCTTGCTCGCACCAAAAGCGGTTGCGGCTTCAAGGACTTCTTTGTCGACTAAGCGTATACCTAGGTTGGTTAAACGAATCACAGGAGGGATAGCGTAGATAACCACGGCGATTAGACCTGGAATTTTACCGATGCCGAGTAACATCACCACAGGGATCAAGTAAACGAATGCCGGCATGGTTTGCATGATATCAAGCATCGGTGTAACGATAGATTGCGCTTTATTTGAGCGAGCCATCGCAATGCCAATTGGAATGCCTAACAATATTGATACCAAGGTACATACAGTGATGATACTGAGCGTCCGCATGGTGTCTTCCCACATTCCGAAGTAACCAATAAGAAGCAGAGAAACGACACAACCTAATGCCAGTTTCCAAGAACGACTCGCGGCATAGACAAGGCTTGTACACACGGCGAGGACAATAATCCAAGGTGTTGAGATAAGAAGCTTTTCAAACCAAACAAGGAATGAAAGAAGTGGGTCAAAGAGAGATTCAATCATTTCACCGTATTCACGGGAAAATTCGCGGTATGCACCGTCTAGCGTTTTCTTTATGGTTCGTAAATCAGCGCGTTCCATCTCTGGAAAGCTTGAGAACCAATTGCTGTCAGCCATTTTATATCCTTATAGTTCGGAGCCTCTTGTTCATGCGATAAGAAAATCGCCAATGAAAAGGACTCCGAATCATGAATAACATCAATTATAGCGACGTTATTTCTGTTTTATTGTTGAAACGTAATTACTTAATAAGTCTCGCCGTTACAGTTCTGCTTCAACTTTTTGAGCCACTTCTTTAGAAACCCATGGGTGCCATACTTCTGGGAATTCGCTTAAGAAATGCAGGCTAGCTTCTTCACCATCTGCTTGGTTGTCTTCCATCCAAGCAAGGAGAGAGTTCATCTTATCGTTTGTGAAACCACGTTTAGTGAAGTAGTCGTACGCTTCAGGTGCACGTGAAGCAAAACTTTCAGTGGTGATAGTGTGGACTGGTGAAGGTGGGTACATGGTCGCTTTTGGTGATTCACAGTCTTCTTTGGTGGTACAGTTAAGGAACTCTTGTTCATTAACACCACTGCCAAAATCAACTTTAACCATGTCGTATTTACCTAGAACGGCAGTGGGGGCCCAGTAGTAACCAAACCAAGCTTCTTCGCGCTCATAAGCTTTTGCGATAGAGCCTGATAAGCCCGCACTCGACCCCGGGTCAACAATCGAGAAACCGCTGCCTTCTAGTTCAAGAGCTTCAAACAAGTTACCTGCACTGATTTGGCAGTTCCAACCTGCAGGGCAGCTGTAAAATGCGGATGTATCAGGGTCTTCAGGGTGCTTAAATAAGCTAGCGTGTTTACGTACGCCTTCGATAGTTGCCATCTCTGGGTATTGTTTAACTAAGTAAGCGGGAACCCAAAAACCTTCTTCACCGCCATTCACGAGTGACTTACCTGCGTAGCGAAGACGTTTTTCTTGAACACCTTTATCTAATGCGTCTTTTAAGCTGTTACTCCAGAGCTCAGGAGCAACATCAGGTTGACCTTTTTCTATCATGGACGTGCCTGTTGGCATTGTATCGCCAGGAATAAGTTCGGCATCACAACCGTAACCATGTTCTAAGATGAATTGGTCGATATTGGCGATTAGAGTCGCAGAGTTCCAGTTCATGTCTGCGATTGTTACGCTGCCACATTCTCCAGCGTTAGCATTACCGCTGGCAGCTGCTACTAACAAAAATACGGAGCTTAACTTGTATTTCATATTGAGTTTCCTTTCTCTTTAATAATACAACTAAGGTAACCAAGAAAAATTGGTTATCTAAATTGCTCGATGGTGATCCTTTCCGTGTATTTGAACCATTTGAGCAGAAGGAGGGATGGGGGAAGCCTGAATAGATGAACGAGCAAACTCAGTGAAGTGTGATTTGCCAAGTCGTCCACTGTGCTTCAATAGCCATCGAATAACTTTGTCAAACTATTACAAATTCGTCAAAAACCACCTCTATTTATAATCTTAGGGAATAATCGTACGAATTCCACCTTTGGTTTGATTTACAAGGTGCTTTATTCGACTGAGTCACATAATGTGATTGTTTATGCGCTAATTGTTTCTAAAAGCCACTAAACCCTACAATTTTCATGTGAAATGTATCGAATGGTCATTGGATGTCCTAGAAAGATATGCAGTGAGATTGTAGAGGAGGGCGAAAGTAGAGATAGATGAAGCCAACAATAAGCTACAACGTCGAGCTTAATGAAACCCACGTTCTTTACGTATCTCGATAGCATCCATAGACTCTTCAGCAAGAACCACTAACTCTTCGACTTTAGAAAAAGCTGACTCAGACTGTTTCTCTGAACACAGTTTTTCGACTTTTCTCGCTAAGACAGATAAACGGCGGTTTCCTAATGCAAGTGAGGAGCTACCCAAGGTATGAGTTTCAAATTCAAGGTTTGATAGGTCTTGTTCCTGAACTGCTTTTTTAATCAGTTTGATACGACCTGCAGACTCTACAATATAGTGCTCGATCAACATTGGCATGACTTCGGCACACGTATCTTCGACCATTTGCTCAAGAATTTGCTCATCGACAAGATCAGATACTTGAATTTCTCCTATTTGTTGATCGGCTATTTTATTTTGCTGCTCGACTATAGTGGCAGAACTCTCTTTTTCGTATGGGTTTTCTGGGGTGTCGGTTGTCTGGATGTTTAAATTTGTAGGTTCAATATTTTGAGATATCGTCACAGTAGGTGATTCGTGCTCAATCGTATTTTTTTGTTTGGTCACTAGGTGAAGGTACAACATATCAGCGATCTGTGACATTCTCATTGGTTTTGCAAGGTAGTCGTCCATACCTTGATTTAAAAATTGTTCTCTATCTCCGGCAAGTGCATGCGCTGTTAGTGCGACGATTGGCACTGATGCTTTTTGAGTGTTGGGCAAACTTCTAATTTCTGAACATGCTTGTAGGCCATCCTTTTCCGGCATAGATATGTCCATAAATATGAAGTCATAATCATTATTTTTTACCATTTCGACAGCTTGGTTCCCATCGTTCGCTATATCAATGGTCATCCCAACATTTTTAAACATGTTAACAATAACGAGTTGATTCGCTTTGTTATCTTCGGCTACTAAGATGCGGCTTGATAAAATTTTAGGGTTTAATGCCAGCGATGAAGAACCAGAACGGTTCTCTTCAACTGAGTTTGATGATTTTTCCAAAATTACCGAAAAGGTAAAGGTACTACCAACACCTTCCTCACTACTTGCAGATATGTTGCCATCCATCAGTTTCGCTAGGTGTTTACAAATAGCGAGACCTAACCCAGAACCATCACGGCGTCTTGAGTAACCTTGATCCACCATGGTGAATTCTTCAAACAAGTAACTCATTGCGTTGGATTCAATACCGATTCCTGAGTCGGCGACTTGGCATGTAATCTCTACCTTATTATCTGCGGTTTCATTAGTCTCAACGTTGACGATAACACTACCTTCGGAAGTAAACTTGATCGCATTACCTATCAAATTCAATAAGATCTGTTGAAAGCGGTGAACATCGCCGACCACCATCACGGGTAGGTCAGGTTGATAAGGAGTAACAAGCTGGATATTTTTCGCGTTAGCGCTCGGCTCGAAACTGTCAATGGTACTATGGATACACTCTTGGAGTGAAAAGGACTTCTGTTCGAGAATGAGTGTGTTGGCTTCCATGCGAGAGAAATCCAATATGTCATTAATGATTGATAAAAGCAGTTCGCCAGATGTTGAAGCTGTATTGACTAAGTGACTTTGATCCTTGGTTAAATCGGTCTCTTTAAGTAACGATAAAATGCCGAGAATACCGTTCATCGGAGTTCGAATTTCATGAGACATCGAGGCCAAAAATCGGCTTTTAGATTCAGAGGCTTGCTCAGCTTGTTCTCTGGCTTGTTTGATGTCGGTATAGTTTTTAGACAAGGAAGTAGACATGTCATTAAATGCGTTAACTACGTCACCAAGTTCGTCGTCACTTTTTATTTTCAGTTGAAAGCCAGGCCCGTGCGTTCTTACTTTTTTTACCGCAAACGAGAGCTGATATAAATGTTTCGTTAGGTAAGTACCTAAAATAAAAGAACATATGGCAACGAGAATAACTTCTATCAAGGCGATTGAACTGATGGTTTTTTTTGCGTCTGTAAGCATCGAATTAATCGAAGATGTAGTAAACCCGATTGAAATCGATCCGTACTCCAGCCCATCACTTTCTATTGGGTAGTACGTGTCGAATATTCCGTCATCGACGTTGGATAAGTTCGTATCGACCTGAATTTCTTTACTGAAATAATCGGGAGAGCCAGCGCTACTCAGCAAGATTTGATTCCGTTCCACTTTGACATAGACGATATCTTCAATCGTCATGATCTCCTTTACGATGTCATCTAATGTCGCAATGTCAGTGGATAACACTGCGTCTTTGGTTGCACGAGCAAACAGTTGGGAAGTTGCTTGTGCACGTTTGATAAGCTGTTGCTCATTAGAATCTGACAGAAATGACATTGCACTTATGACAAGAGCCATAAGCATCACTATTTCTATAGAGGCAATCCCAATGATCGTTTTTGTTCTAAAAGTCATCAGCGTATCCTTACCGTGGCGCTTTATCCAAACCTACCGTAATTATTGATCCTTGTTTACGGTCATGGGCATGGTGTCTTTCTGTTTAATATTCAGTGCTCGAACATCATCCCAGTCGACGTTAACTGCTGTTTCAAAGGCTTTAATTCTTAGTGGTGAAAGTAACGTTTTTCCTTCTTCGTTCTGAGCTAATTGAACAAAAGAGGCTTGAACTTTTTGTACTACTTCCGAGTCGACTCTCGGGTGGTTGGCGATGGCATGAGGAGTAAAACCTTTGGAGGTGTAGATAGGGGTTAGCTGGTCTCTAACTTCTGGGTCTAATGCGTTGAAGGTTCGGATAATACCGCCACCAGACGGATAAAACCCCTTGGCTACAGAAAGGTATACCGAGTCATGTGAAGAGACATAGTTAGGTTCAAAATGAATGTTTCTTTGTTTCAGGCCAGCTTGAGTTAGTAACGTTGCCGCAAATGCTGCAGGAGCGGGGAAGGCAAGGGTGGTGTTGTTTAACTGTTCCAAGCTTGTAATACCGCTATCTTTACGCACTACCATGATACCTTTTAGGCGTTTGTCTTTGGCTTTGGCCATTGCACTATAGCCAACGCTATTGTTGAAAGTAACGAAGTGGAATGGGTTCATATACGCAAAGTCGTAGTCCCCATTTGCCAGGCGTTGCTCAAACATAGGGATATCTTTGGCGGTTTCAAAGATGATGGTGTGGCCTGTTTCTTGACTTATTTTCGTGAGTATTGGGGTCCACTGCTGCGCGAGTCTGCTCGCTGATTGCTGAGGAACAATCCCAAATGTGAAGATTTCTGCATGCGCCAATGCCGGCAGCAAAGCCAATGTTAACAAGGTTAAATTTTTCATAAATTCTCTTCCTTATATTAGAGACATCGTAACTTTGTAATGAAGCTTATAGAGGTAAATTGAGAAACTCATTTCTAGATATCGAATTGTTAATCTTCTCTTGTATTGAACGAGGAAGGAGCTTCAATTTATTTACTTGTCGTATTAATTCGTTAGCGAAACTTGGAGTGTGTTTCATGTTCATCACACAACCCATTAGGTTGATACTTGGCGCATCAAGTAGCTCTTTCGCTTGCTCTAGATGGTGGCTAGAAGTTTCACCATACGCGATAACCATAAGTGTGCAGTCACAAGCACTTGCAACAGACTGTGCAGGAATGTTCCCTTTATTTATATTGAGTAACGGTGAAGTATCGATGATTACTCGATCGTAATTCTCTAACCATTTTTTGACCACTTTTTGTAACGTTGTCGGGTCTTTATAAGCAAGTTGTGTTGAGGCAAGTTGTGGAGCAGGGACACCAATGAACATACGGTGAGATTCAACATGCTCTATCAATCGACCCGGTTGGTTGTCTTCTAGCATATTCAGATCTTTGAAAGCAGGGTTGAATAAGTTGAGATCTACATAAAGCGTTGAATGTCCGGCAAGAAGGAAACGTTCAGCTAATGCAGCTGCGATAGATGTTACGCCGTCACCTGCATGGCAGGCGGTGACACATATTGATTCATAGCCGTTAAGCGAGGAAGCTAAATACAGCTGTTCTACTTCTGCTTGTATTGCTGTAATAGTCATTACAAAGCTCCTATTAAGACAATCGTTGTGGTTAGACGAAGTATGTCTTCAAGTCCGACACGTGCTTTTTCCAAAAAGCTTTCTCGACGATCTGGGATGTAAATCGTGTCACCAGCACGTAATACTGGTAGGTTGTAAATGTTGGCCGTTTTACTGAACTTGACCAAATCAAATGTGCGCGCTTGCCCTTGACAACAAGACATGTTCACAATAGTAATTTTCTCCACATACGCATTATCAGTAGGTCCAGAAGCTTCAGCTAGAATGTCTAAAATGGTCATGTTGTCGTTAAATACGTATCGGCCGGGATTTTTGATGGCACCAAGCACCCGAACTGTTCTTTCTTTTGGTGTATCTAGCCAATTTTTATTCTTCTCTGGGATATAAATAGTATCGCCTGCTGTTACGTTGGGTAAGATGGATTCATCACCAGTTTCAAAATAAAGAGACAAGTTTAATTTGCTTACCTGGGAGTAACTTTTATTTCTGTGCGTTACTCGAATGTTGTGGATGTCCGCGTCTTTTGTTGGGCCATCTGATGCGGACAATATATCGAGAAAGTGCATGTCTTTTGTAAACCTGTAACGACCGGGAGAACGAACTTGACCAAATACGTAGATAGAGGCGTCTGAGCTTTGGCGAACCCATTGTGATTTGTTATCGGAAGGGTCTTGCGGTAAATCATGAACTCGAACAATTGACCCCGCTCGGATGAACGGCAGTTGATCACGAGGCGCTCCACTTTTAATAAATTCGTCTAAGTCGAAAACCTCGAGCTTTCTGCCTGTGACCACTTCAATTTTTGTGGTGTCGGCACGCAGGGTTGGCCCCCCAACATGAGCAAGCAAACCCATAAAGTCCATTTCATCTGACCATTCAATACGTCCAGGTCGAACAACTTCACCAATAACGTTGACGGCTCTATCTGGAGAGATCTTTAGCCACGATTTCTCATTCATATCTGTTTTCTCTGGAACGAAAATCGCATCTCCAGCTTTAATGCTAGGAGGGGTCGAATTAGGTAGGCCTTCTGTGTATGCAGCTAAATCAAACTTAACTACTCTACCATCGGCTTTAAGTATGCGTATTTGTCTAGACTCTGCGAATCGAGTTGGGCCGCCTGCATTTGCAAGGATGTCCATAAATGTCGCACCTTTTTTACCCTCAAAGGCGCCTGGAGAAGCAACTTCACCCATGACGTAAACCATATTCGCACCAGACTTTATCTCTTCTTCTTGCTTTGGTACGAAAATAGTCGCTCCCGGGCGTAAGATAGGAAGTAGGCTTTTGTCCCCCGAATCTAAGTAACGTTTAAGGTTAAATAGCGTTGGGGTATTGTTGGAAATGACACGGATTTGCTCAACACTGGCATAACGAGTCACCCCTCCCGAACGCATCAGTACGTCGACAAGGTCTGTGTTCTCTTTATAAGTGAATGAGCCCGGTGCGTTTACTTCACCAAACACTTTAATTGAATTGCGAGAGTCGCCACTGTCACCAGAGTTAGCGAGCTTAGCTGCGTCGAATTCTTGCTCGATGTTACCGACAAGTGGAGATGCTGGAACAAATAGCGAATCCAGCGATTGCAAAGCGGGCAGTGTGGATTCATCACCTGAATCTAAGAACTTCTTATAGTTAAACTCTTGCTTCTCAGCACCCCGCTTAAGAATCAGCTTATCCAATTGCGCACCTGCACGTAAGCCACCCGCAGCGTAAAGCGCCATCTGAATACTAGAACCCAATGCGAGAGTGTATTCTCCAGGTTGCTCTACATAGCCTTGAACATAGATGATGATTTGCTGTTCTTTGACGTAGACTGAAGCATTAGACAGATCTTTATAAGCGGTAGCCAGTGACTCTAAAACGACTTTGTTAAGCTGTTTGCTATCATAACCCGCCACAAACACGGCCCCCACTTCAGGAAGGGTAATACGACCTCGTTTATCAACTTGAAACCCCGTGTTTAAGGTATTTTCTCCTGGTACGTTAACTTGGATAAGATCACCGACTTGAACCGCGTCAGAAAAATCTTCACTTGCATTCACTGCACTGGAAAAATATAGCGATAGGGCGATGATAAAAGCGAACAGTGGCTTCATAGTCCACCTCCCATTTTCTCGGCATTTTTAGGTGAGATAACTTCAATGCTGACTCGGCGGTTAGTTAAACGCGTACCGTCTGATTCGCCTTCAAAAAGAGGGACGGTTTCACCAACAGAAACGGCTTTGATTCGCTGAGCACCCAACCCAAAAATCGTAAGGTAGCGCTCGACTTGCTTAGCACGTCCGAGTGCCAACTTATCGTTATATTCTTCGGTACCGGTTGCATCGGCATGACCTGTAACAACGAGCTCCAAAGATTTGTGTTCTTTCAATAGCGCTGTCGCTTCTGCAAGCCTTCCCATGTACTTGGGATTTACCTCGATAGAATCTTCTGCGAATTGGTTGTCAACGTTGAGTAACTCGTACAATTGTTCGATAACCATCAATTGCATTCTAAATTGGTTTTCATTTTTTGGAGGCTCACAACGGGCTTGAGAAGTTACATAATCCAGCTGAACTTCAAGTTCGTTTAGGCGTTTTCTTTGAATCACTAGGTCGTTGGCCGCATCCAGAAGCAGGCCTCCTTGGAGTTCTCGAGCGATACGGTTTTGCTTTTCAATCGCTTGGACAACCGCTGCAGGGAAGCACCAGCGAGCACCTTCTTGAATTAGTGCATCAAGATGTAATTTCGCTAGCTGCCAATCAAAACGTAATCCATGCTCTGGACCAAGAGGTTCGTCTGGCATGACAGGGGAAAAGTCGGAGTTTTGGTAATTAATCGAATCATAACTTTCAGCCATCCCCCCTGTGCCTTGTTCTGGGTAGCTAGTACAGCCACCTAGAACTAGAGCAGACAGAGAAAGGGCTATGTAGTTTTTCAGTATTTTCATGCCAACGTCCTATGTTTTTTTATTTATTATTATTATTTTTTGTTACTTCTAGCTTAGTGGATCTTCATGAATTGGTAGGATTTTTTGAATTTACCGGGATAGCATGTCCAATACGTAGCAGGTTCATAATTTCAAGCGGTTGCCCCGTCACATTTTCAAGTCGCATGTTGCGTTCGCGCTCAGTTAGACGTTTGAACATATAAACAATCGCACCAACACCAGATGAATCTAAAAACTCGACTTGGCTAAAATCAATTTCGATTTCGGGGTGGCCATCGTTAGAAATGACATCGTCAATGTCAGTTTGTGCATCGCGACTGCCTGCTGCATCCAAGTCACCTAAGATAGAAAGGGTCAGTGTAGTGGTATTCAAATCAATCTTACGTAGTTCCATAGCGATATCTCCTTTGAGTATGTATGAATGGGTGCACTGAATGTGCCAACTTTTATGTTGTTATATTTCAATAGCTTAATTGACCCTCTGTTCTTTATCTCATATTGAGAAAGGGGGATTCTCAATATGAGAACTAAAAACGGCTGAACATTTGAGACCGATAAGTCACTAATTGCGTGAATGAAATAGAAAGGTAAATAAGGTTGACGTGTGGATCGCACCTTCTATCCAAGGTTGTCTACCTATGTGTCAGAACGCTTAGGATTAAAGGCATTTGTTGACCACTACAGATATTAATACGGGGTAGATGATGAGATTAACCAAACTAGCGATAGCAACTCTATGGGCGTGCTCGTTTTCTTCTCATTCGTCCTATTTACCTCCTGATCATTTGGTGCTGGCCAACACATACCAGCAAGGCATTAATGTTTCTGAATACTGGAAGAGTGAGAAGCTCGATGGGATTCGGGCTCTGTGGGACGGACAACATCTTTATACGCGCAATGGGAATCGCATTTACTCACCGAAGTGGTTTACGGAAAACTTGCCGAAGGTTCACCTTGAAGGGGAGCTTTGGGCAGGAAGAGGCAAGTTCCACTTAGTCCAATCTACCGTCCTCGATCATACGCCTAGTGACGTAGCGTGGCGCCAAATAGATTTCATGCTGTTTGATATGCCAGGGGCTGCTGGTGATTATCAAAAGCGCTATTACAACATCTTGCATTGGGTAAGCATGATTGGAGAGCCTCATGTCAGCTACATCGAACATGTACCGATTCACAATGAAGAAGCTCTGTTCCATCAACTCGATAACGTTGATGAGAATAATGGTGAAGGTTTGATGCTTCGTAAGATCACCAGTCGCTATCAAGCAGGTCGAAGCAATGACGTGTTAAAGCTCAAAAAGCATCACGATGCCGAAGCCACAGTTATTGGCTACAAAGGCGGGACAGGTAAATATAAAGGAATGATGGGTTCGATTTTGGTTCACACGGAAGAAGGAGTTGAGTTTTATATTGGAAGCGGGTTCAGTGATCAAATGAGACTTGCGCCGCCTGAGATCGGCAGCCGTATTACCTTTCGCTACAATGGCTTTACTCAAAATGGAAAACCCAAATTTGCGCGGTTCGTTAGAGAGAAAAGTGAATATTAAGGCACATACTGCCGACTGATGCGAAATATCGCCCCGTAGACAAGACAGTCTCCGCACAGAAAAACGTCTACACATAAAACAGTATTAATAGATTAAACGAAAAAGAGCCCTGAATATCAGAGCTCTTTTGGTGTTCAATATCAGGGATACCGGTTGAGTGAGTTAAAACTCAGCGAGAGCTAAATTCTAACTGAACATCGTCGTCTTGTTTGTGCATCCAGTACAGACGCATACCTAGCATAATAGCTGCTGACGTTAGACCGACAATGAACCCAACCCAGAAGCCATGCGCGCCCATAGGTTCAACAATCCAATCTTTCATTCCTAAAATGTAGCCGATAGGAAGCCCTAGCAACCAATAAGCAACAAACGTAATGTTGAAAATCGAACGCATGTCTTTGTATCCACGCAAAGCCCCTGCAGCGATAACTTGGATTGCGTCAGTGCATTGATAAACCGCAGCGAACACCAGTAGTTGCATTGCAACGGTAATTACCGCCGTGTTTTCGGTGTAAAGTAGCGAAACTTGCTCTCTGAATAGTACCGTCAATGTAGCTGTCATTAAGGCGGTGATCAAACCAACAATAATACCGACGTGTGTCGCGATTTTCGCTCCTTCAGTATTGTTTTCACCCAGCTTATGGCCAACACGAATACTCACCGCGGCACCGATACTCATTGGTATCATAAATATCAGTGACGAGAAGTTAATTGCAACCTGGTGTGCGGCAACAACCAAAGACCCAAGAGGGGCAACCAACAGAGAAACAACAGCGAATAGCGTCACCTCGAAGAAGATAGCAGCAGCAACCGGAAAGCCTAGTTTAAACAAACGAATTTGTGCTTTGATCTGAGGCTTGTGGAATGTACCGAAGATATTGATTTTAGCCAAACGCTTTGATGTTAAAACGTAAGCAAACAGCAATCCGAACATCACCCAATATACAATAGCCGTTGCAACGCCACAGCCGACACCACCAAGAGCAGGAGCACCAAGTTTTCCGTAAACGAACATCCAGTTTAGTGGGATGTTTAATAGCAAGCCGATAAAACCAATCACCATAGCAGGCTTAGTTAAAGACATACCATCTGTAAAGCTTCTCAATGTTTGGAACAACAAAAATGCAGGAACAGCAAACATTACCGCATTCATATAGCCGATGGTCTTTTCTGCCATGAGTTTTTCAATGTCCATCCATTCTAATATCAGTTGTGTCTGAAAAAGTACGCCAATGATTGGAAGGGAGATGACGAGCGCTAAAAACGCACCTTGTTGAATCTCAAATGGAATTTTTACTTGTCTACCAGAACCATGAAGTTGTGCAACGACAGGAACCAACGCCATCAACAGACCCACACCAAATAAGATTGATGGTAGCCAGATACTTGCTGCAATCGAAACCGCCGCCATATCGATAGCACTTACACCACCGGCCATTACGGTATCAACAAAACCCATTCCAGTTTGTGCAACAGATGCGATCAATACTGGGGTCGCAAGTTTGATTAGATTCGAGGATTCTTCTTTGTAACGATGCACAAACAACTCCAAATAAGAGGGAAAATTAGAATAATAGTGTAGGAAAGGACATTCTGAAGGAATCAGAGGCAATGATCTTAAGCTTCCACTGGACGAATCATAAAGAAATGTCACAATAACTGCTATGAAAAACTGTTATTAGGGCGTGTTGATCTTTCTAGCTGATTTTTGCAGCGAGTTGTTGGGTATTTATACAAGACAGAGGCTTTGATGTGTAGCTTGCCTACATGAGAAGCCGATAACGTAGTAAAAATGACCAGCAAACGCTGCCCGAAGGGTTTGGCTAAAAGCGTTTTACTCTAGTTGTTGAGGGAGATTTGCTTAGGATGCTAGGCTACTTCCCCCTCGCCGCGATTAAAACGCTTTTATCTCGAACAAAATTTAACCGCGAAAGGTCAACACGCCCTAGAATGCTAAATAGGAATCTTATGTTTACAGGTATCGTTCAAGGCATGGCAACACTAGTTGCTATAAACAAAAAAGAGTTGTTTCAGACTCATACCATTGAGCTAAGCTACGAAATGGTTGAGGGATTAGCGATTGGTGCCTCAGTAGCTCATAACGGTTGTTGCTTAACGGTAACGGAAATTTCAGGAAACCACATTGCTTTTGATTTGATGCAAGCCACATTGCGATTGACGAACTTAGGCCAACTGAATGTTGGAGATAAAGTGAATGTTGAGCGAGCAGCAAAATTTGGTGATGAAATTGGCGGGCATAGTATGTCTGGCCACATTACGTTGATGGCGAACTTAGTAGATGTGATCAAGACTCAAAACAACCGCACGCTTTGGTTTGAGTTGCCACAAGAATCAATGAAATATGTGTTGAGCAAAGGTTATATTGGCGTTGATGGTTGTTCATTGACGATTGGTGAAGTGGAAGAGAACCGTTTCTCTGTTCACTTGATTCCTGAAACGCTAAATCGCACTTTGTTTGGCACCCGCGAAGTAGGCGACCAAGTAAATATTGAGTTTGATCCTCAAACACAAGCGATAGTTGATACTGTTGAACGTGTACTAGCGAACCAGAAGTCGTAGTAGTGGTTCATCAATAACACTTAACCAAAAAGCGTTGACTAAGTAAAAGTCGAAGATATTAAAAAAGAGCACATTAAGTGCTCTTTTTCTATTTCTGTGTATTTGTGTTTTTCTAGGCTAGCCTCAAAATCGACGTGTAGCTCAAACTCGACAAGAGAGTAAGTGTGTTAGAAGACTTGTTCATCATCTGCATCAATTGAGAGATGGATTCTGTCTCTCAATTCATCAACCTGCATGTCCAGATGAATTGCATTGCAACATGCAGGGCAATCGTCATAAAAATCTTGGCTTCCATTAGAAGCATCCAGCGTTATGCTAATTGCATGACCACAATGGGGGCAAGAAACATGTTTCTCTGTGTATTTATGCATGGCGAAATCTCCTCACTGTAACTTGCACCAATCGTAGTAGCTTGTATGGATCGTAATAAATAGTGATATCGAACGTTGCAACTTATATCGAGCGCAGTAACTAGCTGTGATTGGTATTAAACGGCCTGTATCTTCTGAATACACGCCTCAGTTTGTGCTAAATACTCGCCGCCAAATTGATTGCAGTGGTTGAGAAGATGGTACAAATTATAAATGTCTTTCCGATCAGTATAGCCAACGTCGAGTGGATTGACGCTCTGGTAACCTTCATAAAACTCTTTTGAAAACCCTTCAAACAATTCAGTTAGCGCTACATCACATTCATGATCCCCCCAATAACAAGCGGGGTCGTAACAGATTGGCCCAAAGGCTGAGTTAGCAACATTACCGTTCCAAAGGTCGCCATGAAGCAAAGAAGGGCGAGGGTTGTGGCCTGCAAGACGCATATTCACTACATCAACAATGTCATCGATATCGCCGAATTCGATGCCTTTTTCTTTTAACAACTGCAGTTGGAAGCCAATGCGTTGCTCTGAGAAAAAACGCCCCCATTTTTTATGCCAAGGGTTGGGCTGAAGGGTGCTACCAATATAATTGTCTTGGTCATAACCAAACTCTTTCTGTTCACCCCATTGATGCAATTGGGCAAGTTGAACGCCAAAGTCATAGCTATTATTGCTTGTTTCAAGCGGCTTGGTCGGTAAGTAATTAAGGATAATGAACGAGCATTCTTTGGTTTTACCAATCAGTACCAACTCAGGAACATAAACGGTAGAAGTTTCTCTTAACAAGCGTAAGTTCTCTGCTTCAATTTCAAACTTAGGTAAAAATTCTCGCTGGTTCACTTTTACAAAGTAACGTTCGTTACCATCGCTAATCATATAGCAATCATTAATGTCGCCACCAGAAACCTTGGTACGTTCAGTTATCTGGAAGTTAAATAGAAGAGTATCTGAAAGTTGTTGAGAAATGGCCTGCCACATAGGAAATCCTCAAAGACTGAAGGTTAGAAATACTGTTTGTTTGATAGCAATAGTTTAGGATAAATCTGAGCAATTTATAGACGCACTCGTCAATGTTCTTGGCTCTTCTTCAACTAATGTAGAATCAATTGGCTGATTTGTGAACTCGAACTGATTCAAGCCCTTTGAAATCAAAACAGAAATTGAGAACGATGTAAGGAAATAGTTTGGAACTAATCTCACGGCATGATGATTTTCATACAATAGAATCGTAGAAATAGGTTGAGATTATTTTTCACTATATTTTAGGTGTGTTTGGTGAAGTTAGGGTGTTTTGATTGAAATTTAAGCTTAAATGCTAACTCGGATCACTTTAATACAGTTTTTAGTAATAAAGAGATGACAAACAGACTCATATACATAGTATTAGGTAGGTACATATTAATCTGCTCTTGAGCTTAAACGGAGATTTATTGTGGTTGTAGAAACCGATGGCTATTTGGCTTTGATCGAACACTTATCATTTAACCTAGATGTCTTTACTAATAGTAATGGCGATACAGGCAATGAAAGTGTCGAAGACATCATCACTGACATGATATCAACAAACATCATGGCTATTTTCGAGCAAAACCCTGAGTTACATTCAAGCGTTCGTTTTCAACTATTGAAAGAAGCGGATTCAGTGGTGGCTGATTTAGGTGAAGTGTTAGCTGGTGTATGGTCAAAAAAAGCGACTAACGAACAAATTGTATTCTTAGATGAATACATCGCATTAGTGAAGAATCTGTTTGATACTGCGGTTGCTCAATACGACTAATTAACTTCTAGTACATTTACTAGGCTAAACAGCGATAGGCGTTTAAATAGTACCTTCAAAGTAACTGTGTTATCAGTTAATCTTTTAATCACTATAAACGCCTAAAATGCCAAAACTTAGAGGCCCAATAAGGGTTGTCCAATCTCGATATAATGACACCTTTCGATGTCGAAGCATGTAGGAATTGATTGTTTCCTAAATATACACCGACGTGTCGTATCGTCATCGATGTTTTGAAAAACACCAAGTCGCCACTTATTGCCTGTCCATACGCTATTTCCTTTCCCTTTTTAACTTGATCTTTTGTGGTTCTCGGTAGTGCTTGCTGGGTCGCCGTTTGCACCGCGATTTGAACGAAAGCAGAGCAATCTACGCCTCTAAATGATGTCCCACCGAAATGATATGGCACACCTTTCCACTGTTCATACACATTCATATACGCATTGGTCGTTGATTGCTCTAACTTTGACAGAGGCTTGTGTGCGGTTTGACTAAGCTGAGAAGGGGATGGCGTCGAGCTACAAGCAGCCAATGTTGCTAAAGTTATTGTAACTACAGCCATTTTTCTGAATTTCATATGTAACTCTTCTGACAAAAAACTGAAATATAAACGTCATCAAGGACTTCTAGTATACGAACTAACTTAAGGATATCTTTTTTCGTAGTCAAACTGGATTTCACATGCCCGACACAAATTTATCAATAAAACCTTCACGTTATACATTCTCGCTCATTCAAACCGTCACCGCTGTATTTATTTCCATTCTTTTACTCGTCATCTTTTTATCTTTGGTCAGTCTCCGAGGCGTCGATCGGGTCGGGGGCCATTTTGAAGCACTTTCAGAACAAGCATTACCTCTCGCATTAAACAACGCCGAATTGACACAAAGCGTGTTGGAGCAGGTAAAACTTCTTACTTATAGCACCCAATCAACCGACCTCAATACGCTTAACACAACAGGCAACTCGATCGACGTGTTAGTTGCCGAAAGTAACCAAGCGCTAGAAGAACTCCTCTTCATATCCCAATCTTTTCCTGACGCGATTTCCGTTGAACAAAAACAAAACTTAACCGAGAACATGGCGACCTTACAATTGATGACCAGCCAAGTGTTGTCGTCTCAAATCGAAATTCAGAATAAGCAAAACCTCATCGATAGCCTAGTCACTGAGTTTCGCTATGGCGTGAGTTCCATCGGACCTGAAATGAACCGTATCAGTTCTTTCCTTGTTCAGAACCACCCAGAGGCTTCCGATGCGGCTAACCGATTCACAGCGAGTGCTTCTGCAATGGCGAACACCTTCCTAATGTTGATGATGCAATCAGACTTAGAAAAAGCGCAAGACGAATACAGAGAGCTTCGAAATCGAATTGCAGGCATTAACCTCGCGTATGATGACTTTTCTGAATGGCACCCAGACATCTTAGAGTTCGCAAGCTTAACAGCGCCTTATGAGATGGTTAAATCTGGCTTTGCAGACAACGGCGTATTAAGACAAATTCTGCAAAAGCTAGAACTTGTTAAGCAACAAGAAGCCGACTTAGCTAAAGTCATCCATCTAGCCAACACCGTGATAGGTATCTTAAATCAACTGTCGAACACCGCTTCCATTTTAATTGATGAAAGCGAGCTTGTGGTTAATCAGACAATTGCGACGATAGACAAAGTACTATTTATTAGTGGATTAGTGATAACGGCCATCATTTCTATTTCATGGTTCGTATTGCGTCGCTGGGTGAACAAAGGACTCAGAAACATTACTCAACAAATGAGCTTGCTCGCGGAATACGATTTTTCGAAACAGAGTCAATTAGTTGGCCCATTGGAATTGCAAGTTATCGCATCAAAACTTAATTCTGTTGTCGACTCAACCGCTGATTCGATGGGCTTGGTAACACGAAACTGTGAAACGCTTTATCAAACAGCGGAAGTCAGTCACGATGCCGCAGAGCAAACTAACTCAAGCTTACACGAGCAAAATGAATCACTGCAGAACATGATTACCACCATTACAGAGCTTGAAGCATCTATTGGTGAAATTGCACGTATTTCTAACGCCTCGAATGATGACGCACAGCTTGCTGAAAATGAGTCAGTGACTGGGAGTCAAGTTGTTGGACTGAACCAGCAGCGACTGTATGCACTAGAGCACTCTCTAAGCATGAATGAAGAATCGATGGCCGACTTAGACGGACGTGTTAAACAGATTCGCAAAATGGTCGATATGATCAGTGGCATTGCTGACAACACTAACTTACTCGCATTGAATGCAGCAATAGAAGCAGCTCGAGCAGGAGAGCAAGGCCGAGGCTTTGCAGTAGTCGCCGATGAAGTCAGAAAGCTAGCCAGCGATACTTCTCAGCAAACGACTAATATTCGAAATATGATGAATGAATTAGTGGCAGCAGCGGATCGCTCGCGGGCGTCTGTAACAGAGTCGAGAAACGAAATGGCGAATGCACTGGACACCAGTGGAGATGTGAAACAAGCGTTTGAAAAAATCGAGGTAGCGGTTAGCCAGATTAAAGGACGTGTTGAACAAATCATGGTGGCGACTGAGCAACAGGCACGTGCAACGGTGGATGTAACACATTCAATCACACGTGTTTCTGAACAAGGTGAAAGTACGAAGTTACAACTTGAATCCATGATTGAGAGTTCAGAACAGGTGGCCGAGATAGCAGGACACCAACAAGCTATGCTTCATAAGTACGTGTTGAAATAAACGAGCGTGAGAATTAAGCTAGAGAGAGCAAGAGTTGAAGCACTAGCTACGCTTAAATTCCTATTAATACAGAAACGCCCTTAAATTTTCACAGAATCTAAGGGCGTTTTGCTTGGGTATTAAGCTAGTTTGTTATTAAGCTTATCTTGTTATTAAGATAAGTTTGAACTCAATACAAGCTTGAGACTCAGGTGCATTAGAACCTAGTCTTTCGTTGCAGGGAATCGTGCAAATGGCTGACGTAACATCAAATCTAACCGTTGTTCTTTACCATCTTGAATCTCTGGAACACCAATCTGAACGTTATCGTGACCAAGCTTTGGCTGAGCGCGGTAAGTCTTAAACCAGATGTCCCACACAGATAAAAAGAAACCAAAGTTTGAATGGGTTTCTTTCACAATGACCGAGTGATGAACGCGGTGCATGTCCGGTGTCACAATCACTTTTCTCAACCGCTTATCAATCCACAGCGGTAGACGCGCATTGCTGTGGTTAAACATCGCACTCGCATTAAGAACAACTTCAAAGATGACAACAGCGATGACAGGGACACCAAGTGCGATTACCAAACTCACTTTGATGATCATTGAAAGAATCATCTCAATAGGGTGAAAGCGCGTTCCGGTTGTGACATCGATATCTAGGTCCGCATGGTGAACTCGATGTAACTTCCATAGCCATGAAACACGGTGAAACACCAAGTGCTGAAGGTAAATAGCGCAATCTAACAGTAAAACACAGATGAGAATGGCGAGTTCTCTAGGAAGTGACAGGGTATTGAATAGACCCCATTGGTTTTCTTGTGCGATAACCGCCGCTTGAAATGCTGCGATTGGAATTAGAGTGGCTAATATAAAACTGTTCAAAGCAACCAACGCAAAGTTATTACCCCAACGAAACCATTTGCTTTGAGTCAGTGTTTTACGGGGAAAGCGATACTCCCAAAGCGCACACAATCCAAAAACGACAATAAAACAAACAAGGCGGAGCAGGGATGGGTCTTGCATGGGTATTCCTTCTATCATTCTAAGGACACTGTAAGTACAATCGAGCCACTTTTCTAGATTTATCGTTATTGTCCATGAGAATCCACGCTTTTCACCGTTTATATCAACATCGTTTATCCATTGCTACTAAGCCGTTTAATGCGCGCGGTTGTAAAGTAGTGCGATGTGAGTTCTGTAAAATAAAACAAGACAGCTGTATCTGTGAACATCAACCGGACGTATGTACGAACGTCGCTACCATGTTGATCTTGTCAGATAACGAAATATTGAAACCAAGTAATACAGGTCGATTGATTCTCGATACAGTAAAAGACAGTTACGCTTACCTATGGCATCGCACAGAGCCTAATCAGGAAATGTTGGATGTCTTAAAAGATGACAAATACCAACCTGTGATCGTATTCCCTGAAGACTATACCGACGACAAAACGCGCATGGTTCAAGATCTGCCACAAATGCGTGACCCAAACAAAACACTATTGCTGATCTTTATTGATGGTAGCTGGCGCGAGGCTCGTCGAATTTTTCGTCGTTCAGAGTATTTGCAAGATTTACCTGTGTTGTCGATTGAACCTGAATCAGTTTCTCAGTACATGATGCGAAAGTCAGACAACGAACAACACCTTTCTACAGCAGAAGTGGCGAGCTTAGTTCTTAAGCAAGCAGGTGAAGAGCTGGGTGCCAAGACTTTACAGCTATGGTTTGAGACATTTCGGGAAAGTTACATGTTAAGTAAGACACGTTATAAGTCAGATCCAACTAAACCGAGCCTGAATGCTTTCATAGAGCATACTAAAAGTGAGAAGTCACTCTAACCTTTAACCGCTTTGTGCTGACTTGTTGTTCAAACAAACTCAAACACGGGATAAGTTTGTCATCTATCACGGTTTGTAGGGGGAGTGTTATGGATAATGCTCTTTAGTTGTTTATTTACAAAAAATTATTTGCCCTAATTTAGGGAAAAATTGGAGAGATTTCATGTATTACGGCTTCGATGTTGGCGGCACAAAGATTGAGTTTGGTGCGTTCAATGAAAAACTTGAGCGAGTGGCGACAGAACGCGTACCAACGCCCACTGAAGACTATCAACTGCTACTTGATACAATTGCCGGTTTGGTAAAGAAGTATGACAACGAATTTTCTTGCGAAGGCAAAATTGGTCTTGGCCTTCCTGGAATGGAAGATGCTGACGACGGCACAATGCTGGTTGTTAACGTACCAGCTTCAACGGGGAAACCACTACGTAAAGATCTAGAAGCGCTTATTGGTCGTAGTGTAAAAATTGAAAACGACGCAAACTGTTTTGCGCTTTCAGAAGCGTGGGATGATGAACTTAAAGACGAACCATCAGTAGCAGGCCTAATTCTAGGTACTGGCTTCGGTGGTGGTTTGGTTTACGAAGGTAAAGTGTTCTCTGGTCGTAACCACGTTGCTGGTGAATTAGGTCACATGCGTCTCCCTCTAGATGCATGGTTCCACCTTGGCGATAACGCACCGCTACTGGGTTGTGGTTGTGGCAAGAAAGGTTGTTTAGACAGTTACTTATCGGGTCGCGGCTTCGAACTGATTTACGAGCACTACTTCGGTGAGAAGAAGAAAGCGATCGAGATCATTCAAGCATACAACGAAGGTGAAGCAAAAGCCGCTGAGCACGTAGATCGCTTCATGGAACTATTGGCTATCTGTTTTGCAAACCTGTTTACGGGTCTTGACCCACATGTTGTTGCACTGGGTGGCGGTCTTTCAAACTTCGAACTTATCTACGAAGAAATGCCTAAACGCATACCGAAGTACCTGCTGTCTGTAGCGAAGTGTCCTAAGATCATCAAAGCGAAACACGGTGATTCAGGCGGTGTTCGTGGCGCTGCATTCCTTAACATTAAGTAATCGAAACTTAACGTTAAGCTAGCTAAGGTTAGATAGTTAAAAAGAACAAATAAAAATGCCGCAATCTCGAAAGAGGTTGCGGCATTTTTTATTGTTCAGTGTGTTCGTTTTTTAACTCTTAACTACTAACCTCAAAACGAAAAGCTACATATCAAGAAAAAGAGCCTGAGGGCTTACTTCTTCTTTTTACCAACACCAAGGTTGTCTTTTTGCTTCAACGTAAGCTTAGTAAAACCAAGCTTACGGAAATAGTTGTCTTGGTAGTTACGAACCGCTTTAGTATCAGAAATGAACTCAAGCTGCTGCTCAGTCTTTAGATACTCAGTGATGTCGATACCTTCAGCGGCCGCTACAGCTTCTTGAATCGTGCGGTGTTCTTGTTTCGAAAACAGTAACTCTTTGTCTTCATCTTTATAAGTGTACAGAATGGTACGAGCCATGGTGCTCTCCAATATAATTATTACTTTGCGCGCACTCTACATAAAAACAGTACGCCGCTCAAGATAATGATAGGAAATTACCACTTATTAGCTTCATGAATGGAACGCGTAATAAGCATTTTGTGGTATACTATTCGTTATTTTTGAAAATGGCTGACCTAAACGGAACTTATGAGCAATACGCTTTACCCACAGATTATGGGAATTATCACGCGAATCCAGAACTTCCCTGGAATCAAAGGATTGAAAGAAGTAGAAGATAGAATTACGAGTTTATGCGAAGCTCACGATACACAGCTCCCAGAGTCTATTGCACTTTTCCTTAAAGGTTTAACAAGCTATCGCCACGATAATATACCTGACGCCGCTGAACATTATAAAGCCTGCCTAAATGTCATTGCGCCTGAAGAAATTCAACTTTATGTTTTTGTAAACGGTTTGCTTGCCTCAGCCCATAACGTTCAAGGCGATTACCAATTCGCGTATGCATGTTATTCAAAGACACTGGAAAACTTACACCTCGTAGACGACAATTTTAGGTCACTTATATTCTGTAATCTAAGCGACCTGCACTTAAGCTTAGAAAAATACGAACAAGCAAAGCAATATGCTCGTAAAGCCATTATTTCATCTCAAAATGCTAATCGCCTCTTAGATTGTGCTGTTAGCCATTTAAACCTAGCCTATAGCTGTGCACATACAAATGAGTTTGAGCAAGCGGTTAGTGCCATTATGGAAGCTAAAAGAATAGGGGCCTCGCTTTCTAGTCACAGGACGATAGCACTTTGTCATAGTTACCTAGGGCAAACGATGCTCTTGTGGGGAGGCTTTGATGATAGTGACGTATTAGATGCATTTTATCAGGCAGAAGAGCACTTCAAAAAATCGAGAGATGAGCATAATCGAAAAGAAAATTTGGTTTACTGGTTTCAATTCTTAGAACAGATTGGAGAGCGAGAACAAGCCCAAATAGGGTGCGCTTTTCTTGAACAGAATTTTGATCTCAAGAGTTGTTACCGTTCTTATGCTATCTATGCCCAAACTAAGGCGAAGCTCTTTCGAGATGAAGAAGATTGGTCTGGTTTAGCGGCACTTCAAACTCAGCATGTGGAGCTTTTAGAAAAACAGATGAGAAATTACGAGCGCGCACAAAGCGATCGTATTCTTGAAGGCGTAGATACTCTCCAGAGTAAGAAACAAAACGACGTTCTGACTCAAATGCAAAAATATATGGGTGCGCTCACCGATATTGGTCAATTCATAGCAACCGCTGCAGATTTAGATAGCGTACTGCCTGAGATACTCCGTAAGATAAATATGATTCTACCAACATCTGAGTTTGGGATTGCTATGTATGACGATAAATCAGACATACTCGACTACCGTTATTTTGTTGATACTCAAGGATTAATATCGAACCTAAAAGTAGTTTGCCAAGAGAACCAAACCATTGGTACTTATGTTATTCGCAAGCGAGCTACCGTTCATTTTAATAGCGCGACAGATGCCGCTCTAGAACCCTATATAGGTAAAAACACACTACAAGACGATAATTTCGTTACGTTTCGTGGCGAGCTTGATACTAACTCAATGATTTTAACGCCAATCATTCTTAATGAAAAATTAATCGGTTTTCTGTCAGTACAGCATCATTTACCAAACCAATATCAGGAACACCATTGTCAGCTTATAGAACATTTAGCTAGCTTTATTGCCGTGTCGCTAGAAAATCAAAAGCAACGACAGCGTTTAGAAAGTGCGAATCAAACACTCGAAATATTGAGCACTACTGACCCACTAACAGGTCTAGCTAACAGATATCAATTAGATAACATCACGCCAGTCTTAATACATAACGCTTACTATCAAAAACAATCTCTAGCGGTCCTTATGATCGATGTTGACGAGTATAAAGCTTATAACGATTTTCATGGGCATTTAGAGGGCGACGAAGCGCTTCGTACTATCAGTTGCTTACTTAAAAAAACATTCACAACCAAGAATGACTATCTATTCAGATATGGGGGGGATGAGTTCATGGCGATTTGTTTCGGACAGAGCAGTGGCGATATCGAAAGTAAAATTGTTACTCTGAGAAAGATGCTATCTGAAGTCAAATTAGCAAACCCTAAAGCTATCTATTCGGAACAATTAACACTCTCTATTGGTGGGGTTAATGTCGACTTAGGTAGTGACAATGTGGATAGAAATTTTAAAATGATTTGTGATATCGCAGACAAACAGCTTTATCAAATTAAAGAAGATGGTCGTAATAACTATAATCTTAGCGATTGCAGATTGCTGAAAGTTGAGCTTGTTTAGATTGCCTTGATAAGGAGAGCAAGCCCCTCGCTGTAACTCATAAAAACAAAGCCCTTGATATCGATATCAAGGGCTTTGTTTATTTAGATAGCCTCAATAATTTAAGACGTACTAAAGCACTACTTTAAACTCGACCCTGCAAAGGAATAATAGTTACCATTTCACCGGCTTTTACAGTGTCTACCGCTGGTGAAATCTCGATTAGGCAGTTCGCTTCGCTCATTGAACGCAGAATACCTGAACCTTGCTTGCCAGTTGTTTTCACTTCAAGTACGCCTGATTCGTTCATTGAAAACACACCACGGCTGAACTCAGTGCGGCCTTGACGTGAGCGCAGTTGTTCAGTCGCTACCGCATTCGCTTTAACAGGTGTCCAGTTGGTTTGGCCTTGCAACTTGCGGATCGCAGGCTCAACAAAGTTAATGAACGACACCATTACGGCTACTGGGTTGCCAGGTAAACCGAAGAAAGGTTTGTTTTCAATTTTACCGTAAGCCAATGGGCGACCTGGGCGCATGTTGATACGCCAGAAATTGATTTCCCCCAACTTATCTAACGCAAGCTTGATGTAATCCGCATCACCGACAGACACGCCACCAGAAGTCAGGACCATATCCGTTTCAAGGGAGGCTGAATGCAGGACATCCATCATCTTCTGCTCATCATCTTCAATGATGCCGTAATCTACGATGTCACAACCCAGCTTTTGAAGCATACCGATAATAGTAAAACGGTTCGAGTCGTAGATAGAGTTTGGCTTTTGCTCACTCCCCGGCGCTTGAACTTCATCACCCGTCGAGAATACGCCCACTTTCACTTTACGTAGAACAGGGCAGGTACCGAAACCCAGTGATGCCATCATACCCATTTCTGGTGCTTCGATTCGCGTACCACGTGTAAAGACAGGCTGGCCGATTTCTAAATCTTCACCGGCCATACGGACATTTTGTCCAATTGAGATTTTCGCATCTGGGAAGCTAACTTTATCGCCATCGTGCACGGCTTGCTCACGCATCACAACAACATCAACGCCATCAGGCATTGGTGCACCCGTCATGATCTTAACAGCTTCACCTTGTTGAACGGTTTTGTCGTAGCTGTGACCAGCCATAACTTCAGCAACAATGTGGTAGCTATCCAATTCAAGGTCTTCACCACGAATCGCGTAGCCATCCATGGCAGAATTAGTATTCTGTGGGACGTTGATTGGCGAGACCACATCTTCAGCCAACACACGACCGTAGCCTTGCAGTAACTCAACACTCTCTGTGAGATCAAGCGCGTCAATGCTATCAACAATCTTTTGTTGGCCCTGAGTTACGGTTAAACCTGCAGGAGAGAACGAATCACAACACACCGCGGGCGCTGCGTCTTTTGAAGATGAGCATGACGCTGCTTTGCCTGTTGTTGAGGAAAGGTCAAAGGACTGCGCGTAATCGATGATGAAATCACGAATCGCTTCTAAGTCGTTGATCGCCATTTGAGGCAAGTCAGATTCAACGTGGCTATCAGCAGCAATAGCAATGATGTTGTCATCGTTTTGGTACAACCAAGGTTTACCCACTTCATCACGGTGAAGCTCGATTTTAGGGAAAGCAATATTCTTACAGCCTTCAACCAAAATCAGATCAAGTGTGTTGGTATCAAAGCGAGTCAACAGGTAATCAAAATCGGCTTCCGCTTCTGGAGTCTCAGTCATCATCACATGACGGTTGCGAGAAGCTATCAGCATTTGATTTGCGCCCGCTTTACGTAAACGGTAGCTGTCTTTACCCGGCTTATCGACATCAAAATCGTGGTGAGCATGTTTTAGCACACCAACTTTTAAACCCGACTCAGTCAATAAAGGAAGCAGAGCTTCTAATACGGTTGTTTTGCCTGTGCCACTGTAAGCAGCAAAACCCAATAGAGGAAGGTTAGGGCGTTGTTTAGAATCATTCATTATTGAAGCGTTCCGAATTGGGTGAGTTCTTCTGGCGTGTTTAGATTCACAAAGCAGTTAGGAGAATCGCTAAAATCGACATATTCCGTGACACACTCTTTGTATAGCAAGATGATTTTACGATCACCACGTTCCAAAAACGCTTCTAGCTTTGGCAGAACACGTTTGTGGAATAGGGTGAATACTGGTTGCTTAAATTCGCCATCATGCGCGACAAGAATGTCGCTGTCTTCTTTTACCGCAGAACAAAAACGTTCAACAAGGTCGTCACTAATTTGTGGGCTGTCACAAGGAACAAAGCCGACCCAATCTGTGCTCGCGTTTTTAAGGCCGGCATGAATGCCGCCCAATGGACCTGGATAGTCAGGGAAAGAATCGGAAACAACCGGTGCAAATGCTTGGTAACTGTCTAAGTTACGGTTGGCATTGATAGTGATGCTGACATCTTGTTGTGACAGCTTCTTTATAACGTATTGAATAAGCGGAGAACCGTTGAGCTCAACGAGTCCTTTATCTTTTCCGCCCATACGGCTGGCTTGTCCGCCAGCCAGAATAACCCAACTAGTTTGCGTTGGAAGCAGCATAAATATTCTCTTGTGCTTTATCTTTCTGAATAACTTGCAGAAGCGGCGATTCGGTCAAAGTATTGTCTTTGATCCACCACTGCTTCTTACATAAATCGGTTAACGCGTTAGTTTGGTGACTGGTGATGACTAAACTCGCGCCTCTCTGGAGAAGATCTTCGGCCATAATCACCAATCTTTCAATAGATTCTTTGTCTAAAGAAGCACTTGGTTCATCCATAAGCAAGATTGAAGGCTTAAGGATCCATGCACGAGCCATTGCTACGCGTTGACGCTCACCACCAGACAACACAGAAATGTGCTCGTCTGCCAAGGTTTCTAAACCTACCATTCTCAACGCATTAATTATTTGAGCTCGCTTATCTTTTTGGCTCTCTTTGTTAAAGCGAATCCCATAAGCGACATTTTGGTACACCGAGCCATCAAAAAGATAGGGGGTTTGATGCAGGTAGATGATGTCTTTGAACTTGAGTCGAGGGAATAACTTCTGGTGCCAGCTCTGCGTTGGAGACTGAATACGGCCAGAGCTCGGCTGAATTAATCCAGACAAGATTTTAAGTAGGGTCGTTTTACCAACACCATTGTCTCCTTTGAGATAAATGGCATCGTTGGGGCCGATCGACAATTCGGGAATGTGGAACAAAACACGCTCTTTGTAGCGCATTGAAATTTGCTGCGTTGTTATTTTTATACTCATGACAGCGTTCCTAAGTTCTTAAATAGCCTTTTCCTCTCACACTGGAAAGGAAAAAGTTAAGGGCTAATGCCAATGCTAATAACACCATACCGAGGGCGACGCCTTGAGCGAATGCGCCTTTGTGGCTTTCCATGGCGATAGCTGTTGGGATGTTTCTTGTCATCCCCATAATGTTGCCCCCCACCATCATTGAACAACCTACTTCAGTCACGATACGAGAGAAGGCAGCAATGGTTGCAGCCAATAGAGGAAAACGTGTTTCCCAAATCAAGGTACACGCGACTCGTGTTGTTGATACGCCAAGAGTGCGCGCTGTTTCTACTGCTCGGCGGTCACTGGCCTGCAGAGCGCCATGCATCATCGCAACTAGGATAGGGAAACAGATCAGCATCTGACCTAGAATCATCGCCTTTTGCGTGAACAGTAATTGCCAGTCACCTAAAGGACCAGAACGAGAGAGCATCATGTACATCAACAAGCCAATTACCACGGTCGGTATCGCTTGTAAGGTGTTGATCACCGAAAGCAGCGCCCATTTACCGGGGAATTCGGTGTAAGCCAATAAGAAAGCCATAAGGATTGCAGGAACAATCACTAATGAGATGGCGGACAAAGATACGCTGAAGGATACCGCGACGATTTGCCACAATTCGTGGTCAAAACTCACCAGTAGATTCATTGCATCAATCGTTGTTTGCCATAGGGTCATGAAGTATCTCGTTTGAATCGATAATAGGTTTTTATCAGTAATGACTGATGTTAATCATAGCTGACACACTAGGTTTAAGTATGTATTGGCCAGCTATTGTTTTTAAGCGTGAATGCTGTTTCTAAGCGTGAATGCCTTTAAAGCAAGACGGTTTTTAAACGTAATTGTTTAGGTAGTCTCGTTGACTGTTTAGTAAAGCGTAGCGCTAATTGGTTAGGGTTAAACCTTCAACACTACGCTTTACTTACAACCCACGACTCATTTCTTACAACAAACTATTCTGCACTTGCAACAAACAGCTGTTTGCCGTGCAGCTTAAAGTCGTTGATCAGTTTTTGGCCTTTAGGGTTAACCAACCAATCACTGAATACTTTCGCTGCTTGGTAATTGATGCTTGGGTAGCGTTCTGGGTTAACAAGAATCACTTGGTAAGGGTTAAATAGGTTCTTGTCGCCTTGGAACAAAACTTTAAGGTCAAGTTTGTTTTGGTAAGCCAACCAAGTACCACGGTCTGTCATGGTGTAGCCTTGCATTTCAGACGCCATGTTTAGAGTTGGGCCCATTCCTTGACCAACGCTGCGATAGCCGCCGAAGTTTGGCTCCATCTTAGTTTGTGCCCAAATACCCATCTCTTTCTTATGAGTACCGGAGTCGTCCCCACGAGAAACAAACGTCACGTTGTTGTTCGCGATTGCTTTGAACACATCAGCTACTGCTTTTTGAGATTCAATCTTCGCAGGGTCGCTTTGTGGGCCAACGATAACAAAATCGTTGTACATCAGCTTACGAGGTAAAACGCCGTAACCTTTTTCAACGAAATTCGCTTCAGCCTTTGGTGCGTGAGTCATTACCAAATCAACGTCACCGTTTTCACCCATGCGAAGTGATTTACCAGTACCCGCAGCGAGAACATCAACCTTGATACCAGAATCCTTTTCGAACTCAGGCAGTAAGTAGTCCAGTAAGCCAGAGTGGTAGGTACTTGTGGTTGTCGCCAATTTGATATGAGTGGTGTCTTCCGCGCTGCTAGCCGTGTAACTGACGATAGATAGAGCTGCAATAGTTAGGGGAATTGCTTTCATTATTATTATGTCCATTCTGTTATAAATGAATGACATGCCTTTATTTAAAAAGGACTCAAAGAAGGGCATGTGCATAAGACGCTAATTGTTGTAATTAGGAATCTACACCTAATAAGCAATCTTAATGCCAATAAATAGTGCATCAGGTCTCATTAAATTGCTGTTATCTCGAACAAAACTGCGTCATTTGGGCGAAAAAAATGCATTAAAATATGAGCTAGGACAAAATGTCGCACATTGTCCCTGTCGCCCAAAAGGTTAATTGGTACACTCTGTCCCAACTTTCCCCATCGGCTAATCATTATGTCTTTACCTAGTTCACCTGCATCGAACCTCAACCCAAACACATTGACCCAATATCAAGCGTTTTCCGTCTTGGTCGTGGACGATGAAGTCGGGATGCAGGCTATTCTAAAGAAGGCTCTGGGTAAGTTCTTTGGCAAGGTATCGAGTGCAGGATCCGTCGAAGAAGCTGAAATACTGCGTTCGAGTGAGCACTTTGATCTCATTGTTCTTGATATCAACCTGCCAGGACGCTCTGGTATTGAGTGGGAAGAGGCGTTTAACGACAACGACAAACGTGCCGATGTTATTTTCATGACTGGCTATGCCGATCTAGAGATGACCATATCCGCGCTTAAGCTTGGCGCTTCAGACTTCATTCTTAAACCTTTCAATTTAGAACAAATGATACAAGCTGTACTACGTTGTATGGATAAGCGCCTTGATCAAAGAATGCAATACGCATTGAAGCGTGATGTTAGCCGTCATATCAAGACCGAGTTAATCGGTAACTCAGATAAAACCAAACAGCTTAAATTGCTGATCAGTCAATTTGCCCCCTCTCGAGCATCAGTTCTTGTAGAAGGTGAGTCAGGTACAGGTAAAGAGCTAGTTGCACGTGGTGTACATGAAGCCAGTAAACGTACAGGGCCATTTGTACCAATCAACTGTGGCGCAATCGCCCCAGAACTTCTAGAAAGTGAACTATTCGGGCATACCTCTGGCGCATTTACCGGCGCGAAGAAAAACCGTGAAGGTCTATTCAGAGTCGCAAGTGGTGGCACCTTATTCCTTGATGAAATAGGTGAAATGCCACTACCAATGCAAGCAGCGCTGTTGCGTGTGTTAGAGCAACGCACTATTCGTCCAGTCGGTAGCGAGAAAGAAATTGCCGTTGACGTACGAGTAGTGGCGGCGACTAACCGAAACCTTCAACAAGAGGTCGAAAAAGGGCACTTCCGTCGCGATCTATTCTACCGACTCAATGTGCTTAAAATCGATGTTGTGCCATTGAGAGAACGTCCATCAGATCTAATAGAGCTTGTTCCGCATTTTACTCGTCTTTTAGCGAGTGAACTTAGTGTACCGGTCCCAAACTGGGCGCATGAAGATATTTTGGCGATGAATGAATACGAATGGCCGGGAAATATTCGCGAACTCAAGAACCTAGTCGAAAGATGCATTCTTTTAGACAAGCCACCAGCACACTATTGGCGCGAAATTAATGGCGATCCTGCACCCACTAGCATTTCAGTGACGGTGTCACATGGGGCGGAAATACCAAACTTGAATAACGTAGACGCTGCAGAAGGTTACCCGAATACTTGGACACTCAAAGAAGTAGAAAAATCTCACATAGAGCAATTGGTTAGCTTTCATGATGGTAATAAATCCGCAGCGGCGAGAGACCTCGGCGTTGCACGGAAAACGCTAGAGCGTAAATATAAAGATTGGAACACAGAAGGCTCTGAATATGCCGATTAGACGTCACTGGTGGTCAAAATGGACGTTCCGGTTCAAAACCATGGTGCGCTATCGTCTGTTATTTTTGACGTCAGCGCCGATCATATTAACTTTATGCGCTCTTGTTGCGATCACTTTGTATTGGTCTGTTCATTATACGTGGCAGGGGGCTTTGATCGATGTTGATGAGCGTTTGGATGTTGCCGACAACAGTATCCATCTAATTCAAAATCAACAGGCCTATAACGTTCAAGCATTCGCTGAGTCTTATAACTTTCGAATTAAACTTACGAGTGATATTTCAAAGGAAGAGCTTACACGTTGGGTTTCTGAAAACAAATCTCGCTATAAGCTCGACTTTTTGCGCTGGAGAAGTGTTGAGAGCATAGGGAAAAAGCGTGAATACCTCGACCTGACACACAAAGAATCGTTCTTTAGTGTATTGAGCCAAAATGAACTCAACGAGTTAGACCAAAACCTTGCAAGGCAAGCCGAAGTCCCAATGCTCAATAATCAAAACGTTGAAACTCGGGGTTTAGTTAGCCGCACCGTTGTGTCAATTCGAGACAAGAATGATCACGTTATTGGTTTTCTTGATGGCGGGATCCTCCTTAATAACAGCACACAGTTAGTCGATCAGATCAGCAACTTGATCTATCCGCAACGTGACGGTTTTAATCGCCGCATTGGCACGGTTACCGTATTCCTTGATGATCTGCGTGTAAGTACTAATGTGCCATTAAACAGTGAAGACAGTGCAGGGCGCGCAATTGGTACTCGCGTTTCTCATGAGGTTCATTCAAAAGTATTGAATCAAGGGCAAAAGTGGTTAGACCGAGCATATGTTTACGACGCTTGGTACATCACCGCTTACCAACCAATCCACGACCAGTTTGATAACGTTATTGGCATGCTTTATACCGGCTATCTAATCTGGCCACTCGTAGAGACGTATCTGACTAACCTTGGTGAAATCAGCATCACCATCATACTGCTGCTGTTAGCTTCAGGTTTGATCGTACACCGTGGTGCACGCGATCTTTTCAACCCAATTGAACGCATCCATAAAGTTGTAAAGCTAGTCCAAATGGGGCAAGACAAGCGAATCGGTACGTTGGGTTTGGATGATCAACACGAACTTACGTTGCTTGCGAAACAGTTCGACAAAATGTTAGATCTGCTCCACGAGCGTAATCAAGAGATTCAACAAGCGGCGTCTGAACTCGAATGTAAGGTTCATTCTCGTACCGCCAGTTTGAAAGAGAAAACTGAAGAACTCGAATTGCACATCCAGCTTCTCAATCAAGCTAGAGATAAGCTGGTGGTCAACGAAAAATTAGCAGCGTTAGGTGAGTTAACCGCAGGTATTGCCCATGAAATCAATAACCCGACTGCAGTAATTCTTGGTAACGTTGAGCTAATGAAGTTTGAACTCGGCGATGAAGTGGGCCGTGTAGACGAAGAAGTCCACGCCATTATGGAGCAGATTGACCGAATCCGAAATATCACACGAAGCCTGCTTCAATATAGCCGACACGGTGGTGTACAGGACGAAATCACTTGGCAACATATCAATCCAATTGTCGATGAAAGTATTACGCTCGTAAAAACAGGTGCAAAAAAGAAAGGCATTGTGTATGTCTCGCAATTGAATGCTAAAACCTCAGTCGAAGTGAACCGAAACCAATTGCTGCAAATTCTAGTGAACCTGCAAATGAACGCGATTCACGCGATGGACGGACAGGGCACATTGACTATCTCGAGTGAAGATTGGGTTGAAAACGGCGTGTCTCATGGGGCTATTGTTCATGTCCAAGATGAAGGCTGTGGTATTAAAGAAGAGCAACTGAAACGTATATTCTCGCCTTTCTATACCACCAAAAGAGACGGCACAGGCTTAGGTTTGTCCGTTTCTCAAAGTATTTTGAGCCAAACGGGCGGCGAAATACGAGTTGAATCCGAAGTCGGTAAAGGAAGTCGCTTTAGTATCTATCTTCAGCAAAAAGCCACACCGCAGTTATTAGTGTCTAACCTTTAATCAAAGTTTGAATCATAAAGATCATAAAAAAACACCTCCGCACTTAAGGCAAGTTCGGAGGTGTTTTTATTTATGACTAATCATTTGAAATGAATACAAGCCATTTCAAACGATTGCAAGCGTTCAAAACATGAAAAGCGTTAAGCTTAATGTGCCGCCACTGATATTTTCGGCGGGTTGATGTTGTGCTTTTTAAACTCTTTCATCACACGTAAGGTAATGTCGGTTTCAAATAACTTCTCATACGCCGTGTCTACGACGTAAGCCTTACAAGTTAACTGTATCGCTAAGTAGTTATCCGTAATCGTCTGTTTAACCAGAACCGTTACTGGCTTTGGCAAGTGTATGTAACGACTTGAAGACGCAGCTTCTTGAATCAGGTCGCGGGCTAGGGTGATGTCTTCATTCATACCGACGTAAAACGGAATCACCACTTGCATATCCAATGCGCCATAGTTACCACTGGTGGTCACTTCATTTAAGAACTTATTGTTCGGAATGGTAATGATGTCATCGTTCAGGGTTCTCATTCGTACCGAACGTAAACCAATGGTGATGATGTCGCCGTAGTTGCCTTCGAACGTGACGCGGTCACCAACCTGAAAGGGTCTGTCAATCATCACAGTGATGCCGGCGATAAACGATGCTGCCAAGTCTTTAAGCGCAAAGCCGACCGACACGGCGAGGGTACCACCAATCAAAGCTAAGATTTGGTCGTTGATTCTAAAGCTCATCATGAACACGATAAGACCGGTGCTCACGTAGATAAAGAACTGAGTAAACGATTGCAGCTTTTGTAGCAGCATTCGATATTGCACGAACTGACTACCAAAACTGGTCACCAACGAATTGATAAACTTAAGCAACAACCACATTGCGGCAATAACGATCATGGAGAAGAACACGCCGCTCCATCGCACCAAGCTCGCTATCTTAGAGATGTTTTCTACGTTAGCTAACTCTTCCGTCGCAAAGGTCGGGAAACTGACAGCACTTGCCAAGCCAACAAATAGTAGGATAAATAACTTCTTCATTTTACTTCACCAGTAGATGTTGACGATCAAGAACGTTAGTAATGTGGCGAAACCAGTGCTCGGAAATTCGAGCCTTTTCTTCATGCCAACCAATATAACCACGGCTTTCAAAGTAACGTAGAATCCCCGTTATCTCTGCAGTGCTCAGCTGTGTACATTCAGACAACACTTCCGGAGAAGCGATTTCCAGTTGTACGATAGAACGAAGTACAGCCAACATAGGTTTAGGCATATTCTCTAGTTCCTGCGCTTCAGGGACATGGAATAAACGTACTACCGCTTGATCTGTCTCTTTATTTCGGTTCAAAGAAAGTCGGAAGAAACGCAGCGCAACGGTAGGGTTGCCATCAGAGTAGTGCCACAAAATTCGATAGAAACCTTGGCGTGCGCGTTCTTCTTCACTCATATCATCTTGGTCCCACTGTTTAGGGACTACTAAGCCATCAAAAGACAACGGCTTCTCAAGAGCCGTATTGATACGGCTATTTAGAAGTTCACCCACTTGTTTCTCTGTCCAACGCGGAAGGAAGCACACCAAATCAAACAGCAGACGCTCACCACGCGCCCTATCCACAAATCGCCAACTTGATTTGGCGATCGATATCACGACACGGTGGTTCTTTTTAGAACGACGCAGAAGGTTGGTCAAACGAATCAAATCAGACAGGCCACCGACCATTGGTTTCACCAGTCGTTGTGCGTTATCAATCGCGATAAGGTAAGTGATATTGCTCTTACGAAGGTGCGCTAATATTTGAATTTCAGTCGCTTCTTCTTCTAAGCCTATGCTCACGGCTAGATGTGCCAACAGCTCTTGGTAACCAGCGTAAGGGCAGCTTACATATACGGGCTCAGCGTTAAATACTTTGTGCAGCAAGGTATAAAGCAGCGTTGTCGCGCCCACACCACGCTCGCCTGAAACAATACAGATAGCCGGGCTGTCTGACATCAAGTAGCGAGACAGTTGCTTAACCTCGTCACCGGCATAGTCAATTAACGTACTGTCTATATTACCCGGCAGAATGTATTCATACGTTTGGTCGCCTTTGATTCGAACCAAGTTTTGCTGATTCTTATCAAGATCTGACTGCTTAGCCACTTCGATTCTAAACAGATACGCCAAAGCTTGGCTAAACAGCGTGTAGTTAGACAGAAGGGCCATAATTCGGTGTTGGAAGTTGTAAACGCTCAGCCACACGATACCAATGGCTGTCGCCAATATATTAAGTAACAACGTATCCTTTCGGTTTACCGCCCAATTCACCCATACCGGACGTTCAGAAATGTGTTGAAGTGTATCGAAGACCTTCGCTCTCCATAACCTGAGCACTGAAACCGTAACCAATACAAACCAGAAAAACAGGGCGCTATATATCCAACTATAAATCGTGCCTTTGCCTAGCGTAATACTTGATATTTGCAGAATCACACCCGCCACAATGAAGCTCCACACGTAACGGCGGATAGTCGATAGGCGCAGCGCGATCACTTCTTGATTGGATGTACGACCCAAACGGTAGGCAAATTCCAAAATAAAGCTGATGGCAATCGAACCACCTAGAATCCACCACGTGAAGATCTCCAGGAAAATCAAATGTTGCAGACTAGGGATACTAGAAAGCACTCTCAATGACAATGTGATGGCAATTAGCCAAGCAATCGCACTTTCAGCGCGGCTGATGTACCAAATCACACGAACCAGAAAAGGAGGGGTCATTTTCGCTTCAAGAAAGTTAATTCGAAACAACTCAATTAAGCGAGTGCTGTTAGCAAGCCACCACACTAAACCGAAATAGATGAACAACACTTTTAACGACGCACCAATCACAGGCACGGGCGAAATAAAGATATCGTTAACTAACGCCTTGAAGCTTCGGATTTGGAAGTATGCAAGATACTCAATATTGAGCTTGGTCAATTCCCATTCTTGCTTAAACTGGGTAACACCATAAGGACCAAAACCGGTTAAGCGCTCTTTGTTCGCAGAGTTCGTCTGTTCTAGAAGGCGTTGTTTACTGACGTTTAAGCTATTCAAAGTGACGTAACTGGTTTGAACCTCAAACCATTGATCGACGTCGTTGTTATCTCTATAAGCTTGTATCTGCTGCTCGAAGATTTTGATTTCCTGCTTTTGAACTCGCAGAACTTCAGCTAACAAGATATTAACTCGGCGTCGGTCCGACGGCTCCATAAAGAGGGGGTCGGGTAACGAATCAATTCGAGCATCGAGGTCAACAGCAGAATCGGATACCTGCGGCTGAGATTGTAAGTCATATTCCAAGTTGGCATGACTAGGCCATGAGAGAATGGCCAAAGTGAGGATTAAGAAGCGCGATAGTGAACGCATAAAAGTCTCTTAGAATTATGAGGTTAGGATTACTATAGTTAGATAATCTTACTTTGTGAAACCCAACCCCGTATCGGGGGCGAGTACTTTATTCCTGTTTCGATCGATTTTGTCATGAAATTGTCAGGGATTAGGCTAGTCTTGCCTATGTCTGTTGTTGCTTTGATCGGGTTGCTTTTGCCGTAACTAATCAGCATACGATAGATTCAATGGTCGGCATGATTTGGGACGTTATATCTCTCCCATTTTAGGGCGCTGTTTGATATTTTGTTTTTCCTGAAAATCAGCGGCTTTTCGTCGATAAATAGAAAATCAAAAGTGTGAGCCAGCTCAAACTATGATTTGGTTAGGTTATCACTCACTTAATAGCGGGTAATTGCAATCAAGACTTGCAGTTAAAGCCCCGAACAAGTAACGTTGCGGCGTTTTTCACATTAAAAAGGTAACGGCATTGATCTCCACAGCAAATATCACCCAACAATTCGGCGCTAAGCCACTTTTCGAAAATATTTCAGTTAAGTTCGGCGAAGGCAACCGCTACGGTTTAATCGGCGCGAATGGCTGTGGTAAATCGACGTTCATGAAGATCCTATCTGGTGAACTTGAGCCAAGTGCTGGTAACGTAAGCTACGATCCAAACGAGCGCGTAGCTAAACTAAACCAAGACCAATTTGCTTACGAAGAATTCACGGTAATCGACACGGTTATCATGGGTCACAAAGAGCTTTGGGCTATTAAGCAAGAGCGTGACCGTATTTACTCTTTGCCTGAAATGAGCGAAGAAGACGGCATGAAAGTGGCTGACCTTGAAGTTCAGTTTGCTGAAATGGACGGTTACATGGCAGAAGCGAAAGCGGGTGAGCTTCTTCTTGCGGTAGGTATTGAAGAATCTATGCACTTCGGTCTGATGAGCGAAGTAGCTCCAGGTTGGAAACTTCGTGTTCTATTGTCTCAAGTACTGTTTGCAGACCCGCATATCATGCTTCTTGACGAACCAACGAACAACCTGGACATGGATACCATCAAGTGGTTGGAAGATACGCTAAACCAACGTAACTGCACAATGATCATCATTTCGCACGACCGTCACTTCCTAAACTCTGTTTGTACACACATGGCTGACCTTGATTACGGCGAACTTCGTCTATTCCCTGGTAACTACGATGAGTACATGACGGCAGCGACTCAAGCTCGTGAGCGTCTACTGTCTGACAACGCTAAGAAGAAAGCACAAATTGCTGAACTTCAAACGTTCGTATCTCGTTTCTCGGCTAACGCATCTAAAGCGAAGCAAGCAACGTCTCGTGCTAAGCAGATCGATAAGATCCAACTAGACGAAGTTAAAGCGTCTAGCCGCCAAAACCCATTCATCCGTTTCGAGCAGTCTAAAGAGCTATTCCGTAACGCACTTGTGATAGAAAACCTATCTCAAGGTTTTGAAGAAGATCTATACAACAAGTTCGACGGTATCTTCGAAGTGGGTGAGCGTGTTGCTATCATTGGTGAAAACGGTGTAGGTAAAACAACGCTACTTAACACACTAGCAGGTGCTCTAGAGCCACGCACTGGTGAGTACAAGTGGTCTGAGAACTCAAACATCGGTTACTACGCTCAAGATCACGCACACGATTTCGAGACTGACATGAACCTGTTTGATTGGATGAGCCAATGGCGTCAAGAAGGCGAAGACGAGCAAGTTGTTCGTGGCTTCCTAGGTCGTATGCTGTTTGGTCAAGACGACATTAAGAAATCTGTAAAGGTTATCTCTGGTGGTGAGCAAGGTCGTATGCTTCTTGGTAAGATCATGATGCATAAACCAAACATCCTTCTAATGGATGAACCAACAAACCACATGGATATGGAGTCTATCGAAGCGCTTAACTTGGCACTTGAGAACTACAAAGGCACATTGTTCTTCGTATCTCACGACCGTGTATTCGTAGACTCGCTTGCAACTCGTATCCTTGAAATCAAAGATGGCAAGATCAACGATTTCCGCGGTACTTACGCTGAGTTCTTGAAAGCCCGCGGTTAATTTCATGCGGTAGATGCCGTCTAGTTAAACCTAGTAGCTGACTTACAAACCTAAATTTAGACGCCTTTATTAGAAATAATAAAGGCGTTTTTTTATGTGTGATTTTTGGCATACCGTAAAAATACGACCAATTGAATAATAGAGTCGATTCATTTCACGGCTGTTATCTTTTAAGTTAAGTAGATAGTTTAAATTTAAAGGGCTGATAACTAACAATCTGCAATAGTTTGCCTATATTTATATAAGCTACGGATTTGGCGGGGAAAATGATTGAACTTTCGAACGAGTGTACCGGTAAAGTACGGATTAGCCATCGCGATTATAATGATGGTATTGACTCCTATGATTGTCCATATTGCATTCCTCATAAAAGCGAATGGTCATCAGGCGTTAAATGCATGCCAGCAAGTGTGGGCACATAGAGGTTTAACGACCATAGAGCAGGAGAATAGCATTTCTGCGTTCTCTTCAGCCTTTAAACACGGAGCTACTGGAGTGGAGCTTGATGTCCATTTTCACAGCGAATCTTTTCAATTTATTGTCAGTCATGATCCGGTTATTGATGTTGTGAACTCGGAAGTATTAACCCTCGAAGAAGTTTTCACTGAATTTGGAGACGGCCATTTCTATTGGTTGGATTTCAAAAACCTATACCAACTTAACCCCAATGAGAGGTCGAGAGCCCTAGAAAAGCTAGAACTGCTTTCTCAAACGGTCGTTAGTAAGTCTGAATTGCTTGTTGAATCCGTGGATGACCGTGCATTAAGTTCGTTTACACAACAGGGTTTTCAGACCAGTTATTGGATCGCACTACCAAACGATTTGAGCCAATTATCGTATCTCATTCATACCTTTAAAATAAAAGTTAAGTACCTTTTAGGCCAATTTACGATGATATCAACTGATATCGTCAATTATTCAAGCCGCTTTCAAATCCAGCTTCCTACAATCCCGACTTTATTATTCACCGTTAATGACTCAGCAACAATTTCCTCACTGTTTGAAAAAAACAATGTGAGAGTAGTCCTAACGGATTTAGCGCTATATGGCACGCCACAAGGATGTATTGATGACAATAAATAGCCCTAGGAATCATGTTTTTCACATAATTGGCATTGTTTGCTTTTTGATTATCGCGGCAGTTTTGAATACAGATAAGCTAGTATCAGCGCCTCTCAAAGGAAGTGTTCACACTGTTCTTCTATCAATGCTGCTCTATGGTATTTTACGTGGTTTATCATTTTCTAACACCGTTCGATTTATATTCGCGCTCATAGTCAGCATCGAGTTTTTTGTTCAATTGAGCTATCAATCTTCGCTTACCATCAGCATAGTCATGAGTGTTATTAACGCGCCAATTAATGAATCAGCGAGCTTTGCCTCTCAACACTTTTTTGAAGTTCTCTTCGCAGTGGTCATTTGCATTATTCTCACGTTATTTACCTTTACCGGGCCCAAAATTTGGGGGGTATTGATGGCTGGTGTGGGAGGGGCTTATCTACTCATTCCATTTTTGATCAAGATACCAGGCGTTTATAGCGATGCGTTCTACGAAGATTACATAGACAAAGGAACATCACGAGGTAATTCTGAGGCATTCAGTGCCGTTGAATACACGTTTCATAAGCTCTCTTTAAGATTTCCTCCCTTTGAGAGCGCTATCGCAGTAGTAGATTCTATCAACTTACTCAATATGCAGGTGGAGCTTACTAGCTCGTGGTCAGAAGTGTCTTCAAAACCAGAGGCTACAGACATTTTAGTCATCGGCATAGGTGAATCACTACGTTCAGGGAACATGGAGCTCTATGGATATTCACGAAATACGACTCCACAGCTTTCTTCAATACAGTCTCAACTGACAATTCACTATAATACTTATGCGGCAGGAGCGAACACTTGGAGTTCGATACCAGCGGCAATGACAAAAACAGATGTGCTACCTGACCTTTCCAAATCAGTGATTCATCTAGCAAATGATGCAGGTTACGAGACTTTTTGGTTATCAAATCAGGCGGAGTTTGGGCAATGGGACTTCTCGATTACAAGTTTGGCAAAACAGGCTGATCATACTTATTTCACCGCGCAAGATGAAGGTGGCAGTCAGCTCGATGACGTATTATATGGAAAGTTAAAGCAAACACTTTCACAACCCGGAGTTAAGAAGCTCATCATTCTCCATTTCTACGGATCACACATGGCGTTTTCGGATCGTTATGACGAAAACTTTTCTGTCTTTGAATCAGACAATCAAGACCTTGATGAGTATGACAACAGCGTTCTTTATACTGACTATTGGCAAGCCAAACTCATTCATCTGGTTAGCGACAATGGAGGAAAGTACTTATTCTTTTCTGATCACGGGTTGGGGCACCCCGAAGGAGATATGGCATTGAAGCACGATGTCAGAACCCCGCCGGATATTGAGTCGCTAAAAGTGCCATTGTTTATGACAAAAGACAATTCAATCGAAATTCCAAACGACCACCCAGTTTCTCTGTTCTACTTCGAATGCCTATTTTCAGAATGGTCAGGTATTACGGCATTGGAGTTACAAAAAGACAATTATTGCGATGGAAAATTAATCTCAGAAGAGGTTAAGTATTTGGATTCAAATATGAGTACAAGGACGTCACAAGTCCCCGTTTTATGACCAACAAGCTAATGACCGCGACAACTCAAGTATTGGGCGATTTATTGGCGTGAGAGGTTAGCGCTTTGTACTCGGAAGAAACAACACGTGAGTGAGAGAAGGTCCTATCACCCACGATATCCATTGAGTTTGTCGAAACCGAGCCTGTCTGTTACGAAGTTATCAATTTTTTTCGCTGCCTTTCACATCAAAATCAATCTTGTCTGCACCGGTGAACACTTGGAAGCGTAAACCTTTAGCACGAGCAATGGTGGTGATGCCGAACTTCTGAGCCAAATCTAGCCCCATTTGCGTTACACCAGAGCGTGATAGCAGAACTGGGATACCCATCTGTGCGACTTTGATGACCATTTCAGAAGTCAGGCGGCCTGTAGTGTAAAAAATCTTATCTTCACCTGACTCTTTGTTAAGCCACATCTCACCAGCCAATGTATCAACGGCATTGTGTCGGCCAACATCTTCAACAAACGATAGAACCTTGTCGTCTTTGCAAACCGCGCAACCGTGTACTGCTCCAGCTTTTTTATAGGTGTCATTGTAATGCGTCAACGCTTCAAGCGCAGTGTAGATTTCAGATTGCTTAATCTTGTTTTGAGGCACTTGGTAATCTTCCAACTGCTTCATCACGTTGCCGTACATGGTGCCTTGACCACAGCCCGAGGTCACTGTCTTCTTCTTAAGCGCTTGCTCAAGTTGGCTCGTGTCTTCTTGGGTGATAACCGCAGCAGAGCTGGTTTCCCAATCGATGATGATAGATTCAACCGCTTCAGGGTCGGAAAGGAAGCTTTGGTTCTTCAAATAACCCAAGACTAAAGATTCAGGGCGCGAGCCGAGTGTCATCAGGGTTACGATCTCTTTCCAGTTCAACATGACGGTAAGAGGGCGTTCGCAAGCGATCTGTTTGGTTAGCTTCTCACCATATTCATCAAACACTTCAACTTCGATTGTCTGAAGTGGGTTCTCACTGGTTTTTATTATGTTTGGTTTTACCACAGTCGTTTCCTAGTTAATGAGATAGCGATTTTAAGAGATAAGAAGTTAACAAGAGGGTCTAACGCCGATCTTGTTCATCGATTCTTTAACTCATGCTTAAAGCAAATCTTATTCCAAAATAACGGGTATTCAGGAAAACATGAAGCATTTGATTAAAATAGCGCAAAATATGGGAGTTCACCGAGTGGAGTTGCCTGAAATAACCAGTATCGACTAACGTTAAGTGACAACTTGATAACGAACGCTATAAATGCGCTATTGCAGTTAACCTGTATTGGCGTGTTTATTGCTTTACAGAGTGTATATGATTGCACGCAGTACAAAATGTCCTAACTGCATTCAGAGCAAAGAAAATCAATTGGGTGAAGTATGTCTGAGATAAAAGAATTCAAAGAACAATATGAAAAAACAGAAGCAGCTTGGCCAATCGGTGTCCAAAGAATAGAAAAAGAGATCAAAACGGGTATCTGGGTTACAACGCAATGGGAATTGACCGGTTTTGAACTGTCACCAGAAGACGAAACCCAAGACGTATGTTTACTTCAATTACATAAAGATGAACGTACAGACTATCGATTCAACCTAAGCTCTCAGCAACCTAAGCTTTTCTTAGTAATGGATAATGTCGATTCTGATGTTAAGCCCGTCATTCAGTTACTTACGGCTTCACAAACCGTTGCAGGGCAATACATGGACGGTGACAACCAAGTACTTTCCTACGACATTCCATTACCAGTACAAGCTTGGATGGAAGCGTTCATCGGTCGTCATGGCGAGTTATTAGAAACAAGACGTAAAAAACGCAAAGGCGCGGGTAGATCTAATGGCAACTAACTTTTTTAGCCGTTGGTCTCAGCGAAAGCTTGATGAATCTACCGATGAACTATTGGAATCAGAACAAACGCGAGAAGACACTGATCTTACCTCCTCAGAGGCTTCGTTTTCGAGTTCAGTTATAGACGCAGAAACTTCAGATTCACTAGACAGTGGAGATGTAGAAAATGAGTTTTTAGAAAGCAATCAAGAAACTCATGCTGCTGACGTTCAAGATCCCGTACCAGAAGCCACTGAAGATTTGTCTGTTGCTCAATTATTGGTGTCAGAAGCTTCAGAAAGCGTAAAAAAAGCCGCATTACGTAAACTATTCCTATCAGAGGAGTTTAACGTGCGTGATGGCTTGGACGATTACGACGACGATTACAGCAATTTGAAGACTCTCTCTGAAGGTGTTGCCGAAACTCTTCGCGATTGGGTAAAAGACAAGACAGAAGAAGACACAGTAAGCGAGCCTGTTCAAGTCGCTGATAATGAAGAAGAAACTTTGATTGATGAGGTTGATGACTCTATTAATGAAGCCAAAGAGACCGAATCAGAACTCAGTGAAAGTGACGAAATTGCGGGGGAAGAAAAAGAACTGTATAAAAACACAGTTCCGGGTAATGGCGCTACAATGTCAGACGAAGCTGATCTGAAAGAGATGGGACAAAATATACCACACAAATAATAGGTACATTTTGACTAAACACTCAATGAACCGCTTGCGACAAAATGTCCCAAGCGGTTTTTTTATACGTGCAATAAACGCTACAAAGCATTAAGTTGCTGATATATAAGGCTTATTAAATTGGCATGGCATTTGCTAAATAACGTTCATTATCAACTTTTTTGTAGATAGACGAGTTCATGGTCTAACGAATGGCCCACTAGCTAAAGGGTTAGTTGTTAACGGATTACTCAGCAAGTTCTCTATCGCTTACTACAATGAAGGTTGAACAGATTATCCATGTCCATAGATGGAACTGAGCAATGCTTAAACAATTATTAGAACAAGCAACTTCAAATAACGCTAAAGCGAGACTGTATGCATTTGAAAATACAGTAGAGTTAACAAATCTGATTCCACCTACTGTTAGCTACGAAAGCGGCGGTAATACACTTGTTATTGGTCCAACTGCGATCATTGAAAGTGCTGCGGCGCAATTACCTCAATTAACAAGCTTAACCTTATTGTCAACAGACGGCGAAAAGGGCACAAACCCAGAACTGTACTTCGCGAATTCGGTTCAAGTATCGGGTTTCCTCGGCACGTTTGAAGTCGTGATTGAGAGTAAAGGCACATCAAGCAACCTAGCGAAAGTCGCAATTAATCACGATTGTTTCGATGTTGTTTTAGACCTTTGCCTGAACAGCTGCATGACAGAAGAAGTGCCTGTTCCTGGTTATTACCCAGTAGGACGAGGCTATCCAAAACTGGCGGAAGCACTGGAAGAGATTCCAACGCTAATGGGTACTTTTGATAAGCCTAAGTTTTTCCGTCTAGACACTGACCTTTGTGCACACAGTTCTCGTGGCGTAAAAGGCTGTGAACGTTGTGTTGATGCTTGTCCTGCTGGCGCACTATCAAGTGAAGGCTCAGACAAAACAGGTCACAAGATCGAGATTAACCCTTACCTATGTCAAGGCGTTGGGACTTGTGCAACAAGCTGTCCTACAGAAGCGATTACCTATGCGCTTCCAAATCCTGACGATACCCAAAAGTTCATTGAACGTACGCTAGCGAATTACGAGCAAGCAGGCGGCCTGGATCCAATCGTACTTATCTGTAGCTCACGTCATGAAACTTACAACGTGATGGCTCTTAAAGCGCTACCAGATAACGTGATTCCGGTTGTCGTTGAAGAATTGCCTTCTATTGGTATTGATACTTGGTTTGCAGCGCTAGTGAATGGCGCAACTCAGGTTCTGTTTGCTGCTTCTCGTTTTATGCCAGAGACGATCATTCGTGTTCTGAATAACGAAGTCGGGATTGCTCAAGAATTACTCGACCAAATCGGTGTTCCAAAAGAAACCATCGATATCCTGTATTTAGAATCTCTACGTGAAGGGCCTCCAACACTGTGCGTTGATTCGTTCGATCTTGCACTTGGCGATCTTCAAGGCAATAAACGTCAACGCCTATTCACAGCACTTGATGCGATGTCTTCATCTCGTATTCCGGTTGAAAACGTTGTTGAGCTTCCTTCGAATGCACCATATGGCACGGTTTCGTGTGAAAGCAAAGATTGTACTTTGTGTATGAGTTGTGTTGCGGTTTGTCCTACACGTGCTCTTCATACCGACGGTGCTTCTCCATCACTTAAGTTTGTAGAACAAGACTGTATTCAATGTGGTCTGTGTGAAAAGGCGTGTCCTGAGAATGTTCTCACTCTGACTCCTCGAATGAATTGGGTGAAAGAAGAACGTCAACAAGCGGTTGTGATTCATGAAGAGAAAGCCGCGGAATGTTTACGTTGTCATAAGCCATTCGCACCACAGTCTATGATTGACATGCTACAGAACAAGTTACGCGGTCACTCTCATTTTTCAGATGAAACTGCGATTAATCGTATTGCGATGTGTGAAGACTGTCGTGTAGTAGACATGTTCGACTCAATGGCTCAAGACCCATTGAATCAATTGAAATACTAGGAGTTGGCATTGGAAACTAATTTGGATCAGGCACAAGAGTCTGAGCTCGCAAAAGAATTAAAGCAAGAACAGACACTAAGAACTGAAATCTATTTGGTTCTTTCGGCATTGTTCCGTAGCGCACCTTCTGAAGAGGTCATTGATTTCCTAAAGACGTTAGACATTGAAGCGTCTGAGAGTGCAATGCAAAAAGCTTGGATTGCCATTCAACAAGCGGCAACGGAATCAAATCGCGAAGCGTTAGAAGACGAATATCAAGATCTGTTCATTGGCATTGGCCGTGGAGAGATTGTTCCATTTGGTTCTTGGCATAGAACTGGCGCCATGATGGAAAAACCATTAGCAGAGATTCGTCATGATTTAGAGCTTTTAGGCATTGAACGTGATGATCAAGTGAAAGAGCCAGAAGATCATATTGCGGCATTGTGTGAAGTAATGGCCATGCTAACCGGTGAAGAAGAAGCGCTTCAACAAGCCGTTTTCAATAAGCATCTTGGCCCTTGGTTTAACTCTTTTACGCGTCAGCTTGAAAGTGCAGAAAGTGCGAACTTCTACAAATCAGCAGCTCAGCTGTGTGAAGCATTCTTAACGTTGGAGCAAGTTCGTTTCAGCGTGAATACAAAAAGCAGTAAACACAAATTAAAGATTGATGTGAAAAACGTCACTGATTACGAGTAATCGAGCAGTACGCGATTATATCGATAGAGGGGCATTAAGCCTCCAAAAAGATCTACCGTAAGGTAAGGAAGCAATGATGAAAGATAATAAAGAGATAAACACAAGCCGTAGAGACTTACTCAAAGGTTTAACGACTGCAGCCGTCGCTGGTGCCGTTGTCGCTGGTACAACCAAAGTGGCAACTGCTTCAGAAACGGTTGAAATGCCTGAAAAAGACGTGAAGAAGACGGGCTATCGTGAAACGCAACATATTCGCGATTACTACGACACACTTTAGGAGATAACGGATGAAACTTGTCAAACGCTCCGATAGTGTGAGCAAAGAAACCAATCAACTAGGTGTGTCTCGTCGCGCCTTCATGAAAAACACTTCACTTGCTGCTGGTGGCGCGGTTGTAGGCGCAAGTCTATTCGCTCCGGGCATGATGAAGAAAGCACAAGCTAAATCAGTCGATCCAGAAGCGAAAACAGAAGTGAAACGCACTATCTGTTCTCACTGTTCTGTGGGTTGTGGTATTTACGCTGAAGTTCAAAACGGTGTTTGGACGGGTCAAGAGCCTGCATTCGATCACCCATTCAACGCTGGTGGACACTGTGCGAAAGGCGCAGCTCTGCGTGAGCACGGCCACGGTGAACGTCGCCTTAAGTACCCAATGAAATTGGAAGGCGGTAAGTGGAAGAAGCTTTCTTGGGAACAAGCGATTGAAGAGATCGGTAATAAAGCGCTAGAACTTCGTAAAGAGTCTGGCCCTGATTCGGTTTACTTCTTAGGTAGTGCAAAACACAGTAACGAGCAAGCTTACGCATTCCGTAAGATGGCGTCGCTTTGGGGCACCAATAACGTTGACCACCAAGCGCGTATTTGTCACTCAACCACAGTAGCCGGTGTTGCAAACACTTGGGGTTACGGTGCAATGACAAACTCGTTTAATGACATGCACAACTGTAAGTCGATGCTGTTCATTGGTTCAAACCCTGCAGAAGCTCACCCGGTAGCGATGCAGCACATTTTGATCGCGAAAGAGAAGAACAACTGTAAGATCGTTGTTGCTGATCCTCGTCGTACGCGTACTGCTGCGAAATCTGATCACTATGTTTCTCTTCGCCCGGGTTCAGACGTTGCGTTTATCTGGGGTGTGTTATGGCATGTCTTCGCTAACAAATGGGAAGACAAAGAATTTATCCGTCAACGTGTATTCGGCATGGACGAGATCCGTGAAGAAGTCGCGAAGTGGAGCCCTGCAGAAGTTGAGCGTGTAACTGGCGTTAGCGAAGAAGACGTTTACCACACAGCAAAACTGCTTTCTGAAAACCGTCCGGGTTGTATTGTTTGGTGTATGGGTGGTACTCAACATACTACCGGTAACAACAACACTCGTGCTTACTGTGTACTTGAACTTGCGCTCGGTAACATCGGTAAATCAGGTGGCGGTGCAAACATTTTCCGTGGTCACGATAACGTACAAGGTGCCACTGACCTTGGCGTATTGTCAGATACATTACCGGGTTACTACGGCCTGTCTGAAGGTTCTTGGCGCCATTGGTCTAAAGTTTGGGACATCGACTTTGACTGGGTGAAAGGACGCTTCGACGACAACGCATACGGCGGTCAAAAACCAATGAACAGTGCAGGTATTCCTGTCTCTCGTTGGGTTGATGGCGTGCTTGAAGACAAAGACAAGATCCGTCAACGCGAAAACATCCGTGCCATGTTCTACTGGGGTCACGCAGTGAACTCTCAGACTCGTGGTCCAGAGATGAAGAAAGCGATGCAGAAGCTGGATATGATGGTTATCGTTGACCCATACCCAACAGTTGCCGCGGTAATGAACGATCGTACCGACGGCGTTTACTTGCTTCCAGCAACCACTCAATTTGAAACCTACGGCAGTGTAACGGCGTCAAACCGTTCTCTACAGTGGCGTGACAAAGTAGTTGAGCCTCTGTTCGAGTCTAAGCCTGACCACGAAATCATGTACCTTCTTACTAAGAAACTTGGTTTCTCTGATCAGCTATTCAAAAACATCCGTGTTGAGAATAACCAGCCGCTTATTGAAGACATCACACGTGAATTCAACAAAGGTATGTGGACGATCGGTTACACTGGCCAAAGCCCTGAGCGCTTGAAAGAGCACCAACAAAACTGGCACACGTTCCACAAAACGTCTCTAGAAGCCGAAGGCGGTCCAGCACATGGCGAGACTTACGGTCTACCATGGCCATGTTGGGGTACTCCAGAGATGAAACACCCAGGTACGCATATCCTTTACGATACGTCTAAACCTGTTGCTGAGGGTGGCGGTAACTTCCGTACTCGTTTCGGTGTTGAGTTTGAAGGTCAAAGCCTACTGGCTGAAGACAGCTACTCGAAAGGCAGCGAAATCAAAGACGGTTACCCAGAATTCAGTGACAAATTGCTGAAACAACTTGGTTGGTGGGACGATCTAACAGCTGAAGAGAAAGCCTCTGCTGAAGGTAAAAACTGGAAGACCGACGTTTCTGGCGGTATTCAACGCGTGGCTATCAAGCATGGTTGTATTCCTTTTGGTAACGCGAAAGCGCGTGCAATTGTTTGGACATTCCCAGACCGCGTACCACTGCACCGTGAACCACTTTACACGCCACGTCGTGATCTTGTCGCGGACTACCCAACATGGGATGACAAGGAAGCGATCTTCCGTGTTCCTACGTTGTACAAGTCGATTCAAGAGCAAGACAAGTCTAGTGAATATCCGATCGTTCTTACTTCAGGCCGCTTAGTTGAGTACGAAGGTGGTGGTGAAGAAACCCGTTCTAACCCTTGGCTAGCGGAACTACAACAAGAGATGTTTGTTGAAGTGAACCCGAAAGACGCAAACGACATTGGCTTTAAAGATGGTGATGATGTTTGGGTTGAAGGTGCTGAGAAAGGCCGCATCAAGGTGAAAGCGATGGTTACTCGTCGTGTTAAACCGGGTTTAGCGTTCTTGCCGTTCCACTTCGGTGGTAAGTTTGAAGGTAAAGACTTACGTTCTAAATACCCAGAAGGTTCTGACCCTTACGTTATTGGCGAAGCTGCCAATACAGCAACCACATACGGTTACGACCCTGTCACGTTGATGCAGGAAACGAAAGTAACCCTTTGTAATATTCGTAAAGCGTAAGGAGTCTTAAAATGGCTAGAATGAAATTTCTTTGTGACACCAAGCGTTGTATCGAATGTAACGGTTGTGTCACTGCATGTAAGAACGAAAATGATGATGCTCTGGAATGGGGTATTCAACGTCGCCGCGTTGTGACACTGAACGACGGTGAGCCGGGTGAAAACTCTATCTCAGTCGCATGTATGCACTGTACTGATGCCCCTTGTATGGCAGTTTGCCCAGCAGACTGTTTTGAACATACAGAAGACGGCATCGTACTTCACAATAAAGATCTATGTATCGGTTGTGGTTACTGCTTGTTTGCTTGTCCGTTTGGCGCACCTCAATTCCCTAAACAGGAAGCCTTTGGTGAGCGTGGTAAAATGGACAAATGTACCTTCTGTGCTGGCGGCCCTGAAACAGAGCCTGGTTCTGTGGAAGAGCGTCAAAAGTACGGTGCGAACCGTATTGCTGAAGGCAAGCTACCAATGTGTGCTTCGCTTTGTTCAACAAAAGCGCTGCTTGCAGGTGATGCTGAACAAGTCTCTGACATCTTCCGTCAGCGTGTTGTAGAACGCGGTGCGAAAGGGGCTGGTTGGACAGACGGCAACGACCTTTCTTACGATGCGATGAAGAGCTAGGTAGGAGAGACATATGCTTACAATGTTTAAGCGTCTCTTCCTTGTTGTGCTGCCGATGTTGGCAGCACTAACAATGCTGTCTCCTTTGAGTCATGCATCTGAGACGAACTCATCACAAACTCACTCAAGCTCTGCTGAACGAGAAATCACACAACTTGCTGGCGCTGATTTTTGGCGACAAGTGAGAAACGGTGAGGAAGGTTATACCACTTCTCAATCTGCTGAGCACGGTGTGTTGATCAGTACGCCTGGGCAAACGTGGTACATATTGAAAGAGAAGTGGATGTCGCCAGCCGGCGCAGTTGCTATCTTTGGCAGTATTGCTTTCGTTACTCTAATGTACGTTGTGATTGGCCCGTTAATGCTGAGTGCACCGAGAACTGGCCGTAAGATCAAACGTTGGTCCCGACTGGATCGTGCGCTGCACTGGAGCATGGCGTTTACTTTTTTAACGCTCGCGTTCAGTGGTTTGATGTTGGTTTACGGCAAGCACTTTTTGAAACCGTACATTCCAAGTGACCTTTGGGGCTTTATCGTTCTATTGGCGAAGCAATACCACAACTACATCGGCCCGATTTTCTATGTGCTGTTGATGGCTGTTCTTATCAAGTGGTGGCGCAAGTCGATCTTTAAAATGGTCGATATCCAGTGGTTCATCAAACTGGGCGGCATGGTAGGGAAGCACAAAGGTTCTCATCCATCTGCAGAGTTTTCGAACGCAGGTGAAAAAGCGCTATTTTGGCTGCTTATCGTTATGGGCAGTGTCGCTGCGATCAGCGGCTTGGTGTTAGATTTCCCAATCTTTGGCCAAACACGACGTGATATGGAGCTTTCGAATTTAGTTCACATGCTTGCTGCTCTGATCCTTATCTGTGGTTTTGTGTTCCACATCTATATTGGCTTGTTCGGTATGGAAGGCGCACTAGAAGGTATGGTAACAGGCGAAGTTGATGAAACCTGGGCTAAAGAGCACCATGACCTTTGGTACAAAGAAGTGATGGAACAAGAGAAAAACGGCGTTGACCAAAGCGCTAACGCAGCAACAGAGAAAGCGGAAGGGGTGAATAAGAATGAACAAACCTCATAAAGGTATTTGGGTCGCTTACATACTAAGCTGCTTTACGCCATTTACTTGTCTTCTCTCTGGTGTGGTTGCCATTATCTACGCGGGCTATCGTTTAGACAAAGGCGAAGACGGCGAAGTAGTGGATACCCATTACTATGGCTTGATTCGCTCGTTCTTCTTGAACCTGACGTTCTTTGTGGTGCTCATCGTCACGGTAGCGACCTCAAATGGCGTATTAATTGGTGTGAACGATTACTGGTATCAAAACCATATTATCGATGACATCGCTTACTACATTCCATATGTGGGCATGTTATTTGGTGGTGTGGCGATTGTGGTGTGGTTTATTCGTATGTATCAAGGCATGCAACGTTTAAGTCAAAATTTACCGCAAAATCCGACAACAGGTCCAAACCTTTAAGCGTTTAAATGTAAGCCGTTTGGGTTACCAAACTCGATAATAACGCCTTTATCGATTAGTTAACTCTAATCAGCGAAAGACATTAAAAGCCCAGTGATTCATTTCACTGGGCTTTTTGTCGTTTGGTCCCTAGGTAACTGATCTAATGCCCTATATTGACCGCATCAATATGGTGCAACTCCCTCAATTGGTGCAATCAGTTATCGAGTATTTCCTCTCTCTGAGAACCAATAAAGTGCACTTCAGAAATTAACCACAAAAAATCAACAACTTAAAGGCAAGCCTTGTTGCACATTTTTTAAATAACCGAGTTGGAACGCATCTTGCGTTTACTGTTGAGTCTTTAATTAATTACGACATCAATTCGCACGGTTCTAGTGCAATTGAGACAAAGCTAAGGGAGAGAGCTTTAATGAGTCAAACGGTTAACCAAGTTCATAGCGCAGTACAGAGCTTGACGCAGAGTTCGGATACTCTGTTTTTATTATTAGGCGCGATCATGGTCTTCTTAATGCATGCTGGTTTTGCATTTTTGGAAGTCGGTACAGTTAGAAAGAAGAACCAAGTTAACGCGCTGGTTAAGATCCTCTCAGACTTTGGTGTCTCCGCCATTGCTTACTTCTTTATCGGTTACTGGGTCGCTTATGGCGCGCACTTCTTTGCAGATGCAGAAACCTTATCGCAAGGTAATGGATACGAGCTGGTTAAGTTTTTCTTCCTAATGACCTTTGCCGCAGCAATCCCTGCGATTGTTTCTGGTGGTATTGCAGAGCGTGCACGTTTCTATCCAATACTCATCGCGACACTGTTTACCGTTGGTTTCATCTATCCATTTTTTGAAGGCATCATTTGGAATGGTAACTTTGGCTTCCAAGCGTGGCTAGAAGGCCAGTTTGGTTACGGATTCCATGACTTCGCAGGCTCTGTTGTCGTCCACGGCGTTGGCGGTTGGATTGCATTGGTTGCAGTTTACTTCCTAGGCATGCGTAAAGGCCGTGTCCGCGCCGGCAAACACACTAACTTCGCACCATCAAACATCCCATTCTTAGCACTAGGGTCTTGGATCTTATGTGTAGGTTGGTTTGGCTTCAACGTGATGTCAGCTCAAGCTATCAATGGCATCAGCGGCCTAGTAGCCATGAACTCACTGATGGCGATGGTCGGCGGCATTCTAGCGGCTTTAGTCGCAGGTAAAAATGACCCAGGCTTCATCCACAATGGTCCTTTGGCTGGTCTCGTAGCGATTTGTGCAGGTTCAGATTTAATGCACCCATTAGGCGCTTTGGTGACTGGCGGCGTTGCTGGCGCATTGTTCGTTTACTTGTTCACTTACATGCAGAACAAAACACAGATAGATGATGTACTAGGTGTGTGGCCTCTGCACGGTGTATGTGGTGCATGGGGCGGCATTGCTGCAGGTGTCTTCGGCCAACAAGCATTCTGGGGGCTAGGGGGCGTGAGCTTTACCGCTCAGGTGATTGGTACGCTAACGGGCATTACGGTAGCTTTAATCGGTGCATTGATTGTCTACGGTGTGTTGAGCAAAGTAACTGGTCTTCGTTTAAGTGAAGAAGACGAATTTAACGGCGCGGATCTTTCAATCCATAAGATCTCGTCTATCAACGAAGACTAAAGTCGTTCACTTTGATCGGTTAAAGCTACATCAAGTAGACATCAGTTAAACAAAACTAAGCGGCTTCGGTCGCTTTTTTATTTCTATGAAAAGCAAAACAGAGAGTTTGAGTAGCAGCGGCAACAACTATCAAGCGAGTTATGTCACAAATAGCCAATGAATTCAGTTGGCTAAGACTATGGTCTAATCCCTAAAACTATTGTTGGAATTTGAACAGTGCTAAGCTGTTACCAAGTGACATATTGAAAAGGACGTTATATGCATTTCCCATATCGAAATATCGTAATTCTTACTGGCGCAGGTATCTCAGCGGAGTCGGGGATACAAACATTCCGAGCACAAGACGGATTATGGGAAAACCATAAAATCGAAGATGTCGCGACACCAGAAGGGTTCGAAAAAGACCCTGACTTAGTACAAGAGTTCTACAATAAACGTCGCCATGGTTTGCAAAGTGAAAGTATCCTGCCAAATCTAGCCCATAAGGCCTTAGGTGAGCTTGAAGTTAAACTTGATGGCAAAGTAACAATCATCACTCAGAACATCGACAACCTGCACGAGAGAGGCGGTAGCAACAACATTATCCACATGCACGGTGAGCTTCTTAAGGCACGTTGTAGCGAATCAAATCAAGTTATAGACCATAAAAGTGATATCGAAACAGGCGAGCTTTGCCACTGCTGCCAAATTCCAGCGCAAATGCGTCCTCATATTGTTTGGTTTGGCGAAATGCCGCTAAGAATGGGTGACATCTATTCAGCTTTGGAAGAAGCAGATTTGTTTATTTCAATCGGAACTTCAGGAGTTGTTTATCCTGCTGCAGGTTTTGTGCATGATGCGAAAATGCATGGTGCACATACGATCGAGATAAACCTCGAACCCAGTGCGGTTGAAAGTGAGTTTGAAGAGAAGCGTTACGGCAAGGCGAGTATCGAGGTACCTAGACTAGTCGCTGAGCTATTGAGTTCAGAGAAGGGAGCTCTAACGGCCTAATACCTTTTACATTAATGTAGCTTATTGAACCGTTTTAAGGTTTAAATCTTAGATATTTTATCAATTATCAATGGCAAACGGACATTTACTTGGGAAATACTCTAGTCGTATGTTTGCCTTTTTTTCTCTAAATTAGGGCAAGACATACATCCAGAATTTTGAACGGGCCGTTGAGCTTTTTTCATTTCGTACATCGCCTTATCTGATTCGATAAGTGCCTGTTTAAAATTATCTCGACTGGTTACTTCGATACCGTAAGAAAAACTGATGTTCTCTCCATGCAGTAAGTTAGTTACTTGGCTGACAAACTCGCCACCACGACCGAGCTGAGCCGTTACTACAAACTCATCACCACCAACTCTAAACACCATTTCATCTTCCAACGCAGATTGGCTCAAAGCCTGAGAGAAGCGAACAATCATTAGATCCCCAACTTTGTGGCCTTTACGGTCATTTGCCGCTTTTAACCCATCCAAATCGAAGTAAATAAGCTCGAACTCTTCAAGCTTGATTGCGTCAAACTTCTTGCGGTTGTACAAGCCTGTAAGCTCATCCTGTTTCCCTTGATCTTTTATTTTGCTGGTTAATTCAGTAATACCGAAAGCGATCAATAAAAATGCTATTTGCAATAGTCCGTCTTCTAAGAAGGTGTCTATCAATTCATTTTCGTCTGCCCATTCATCAAGATGCTTAAGCTCGGTTGAGACATCATAAAACAGATTAAAAATGAGCAATAGAGCGCCGTAACGCAAGGCTTTGTGAGGACGAATTGAATGACGAGCAACGTAATAGATGTATACAGTGATCACAAGGGTATTTGTTTCGAAAAACAAATCATAATTTGATTCAATATGAAGAAATGAACTCAGGCCAAGCATCAAAAGTGACGCTAAAAGCATAAAAGTCACAACTAACAGGATAGGGTTTGCTTGCATATGTAATCGCACTTCGTATTGTTTGCTCAATCCTATATAATTCCTGGATAAAAATAAAGCGGCTTACGCCGCTTTATTTAACTTATTAGCAACAATTAAACTTTTGCTAACGAATTAGTTGTCTACTTTAAGTTTTTGGAAGTACTCGTCATAAATAACGCTCGCTTCACCAACTTCGTCTTGCCAAACACCATTATCCATCACTGATTGTGGCGGGAAAACATTCTTATCTTCAGAAAATTCTTTCGGAAGAAGGGGGTAAGCAGTTTTAACTGGTGTTGGGTAACCGATCTCTAGAGCAATTTTCGCAGCGTTCTCTGGACGAAGAAGGAAGTCGATCATCTTATGTGCCGCTTCAGTGTTCTTAGCACCTGCTGGAATCGCTAGGCTGTCCATCCAGAAGATAGCGCCTTTCTCTGGCCAGATAATGTCAATCGTTGCGCCTTCTTGGCGTGCCATGTAAGCAGAGCCATTCCAAAGCATACCAAGAGACACTTCACCCGCTAGGTAAGGGTTTGCTGGAAAATCGGAGTTAAATACCAATACGTTTGGCATCAGCTTACGAAGTTCTTCGTATGCTTCTTTGATTTCTTCAGGGTTAGTCGTGTTTGGAGAGTAACCCAGTTTAGACAGTGCGATATGGAAAACCTCACGAGAGTCATCCATCATCATCAGTTGACCTTCCCACTGTGTATCCCACAGATCGCCCCAGTTTTTAACTGAAGACTTGTCTAGCATATCTGAGTTGATACCAATACCCGTTGCGCCCCAGATGTATGGGATCGAGTAGTTGTTGTTTGGGTCAAATGGCTTATCTAAGTAATTTGGGTCCAAATCTGCAAAGTGGCTTAGCTTAGTTTTATCAAGCTCTTGAAGCATGCCTTCTTTACGCATCTTAGAAACGAAGTAAGTAGAAGGAACTACCAAGTCGTAACCCGTACCTTGAGTTTTTAACTTAGCGTACATGCTTTCGTTAGACTCATAAGTTGAGTAATAGACTTTAATACCAGTTTCTTCGGTGAAGTCTTCTAGTACTTCATTTGGAATATATTCAGACCAGTTGTAAAAATACAGTTCTTGGTCAGCTGCGAAAGAGGATGTAGAAAGTAAAGTAGCAGCACACAATGCGCCGGTATACAGTGTTTTTTTCATTACTGTTCCGTTCATTTGTTTGATTTGGAGCTGGGTATTGAACCCAAAGTAAATGGATTTCTAAAAATCGCGCTAAATTATAGCAGTGATATAACAAAATAGGCAGCCAAAGCTGCCTATTGATTGATATTCTTATTTTTAACTTGTTGATTACCTAACTAGGCTTGTTAAGTAAACCAGTTACTTAACAAGCCTATGTTGACCGGAGTAATTAGATAACAAACTCGCTTACTGACCGGCTTTAAGCTTCATGAAGTAATCTTCGTACTTCACTGTCTTATCGCCAACCGCAGCTTGCCATTCCACACGATCAAGGTCTTCTTGTGACGGGAACAGCGCTGGGCTGTCTTTGAACTTCTCGTTAGACGCTTTAACTGCCGTTAGGTAGCCTGTGTCACGAGAGATTTGCTCTGCGATTTCTGGGCGAAGTAGGAAGTCGATCATCTTATGAGCCGCTTCTACGTTTACCGCACCAGAGCTAATTGCAAAGTTATCAACCCAACCGATACCGCCTTCTTTTGGGAAAACCAGTTTGATTGGTAGACCTTCGTTTTGCGCTGCAGCAGCTGAACCGTTCCACAGCATACCAAGACCCACTTCACCAGACATATATGGCGCGCCTGGGTTGTCTGAGTTAAATACTAGAACGTTCGGCATTAACTTTTGTAGCTCAGCATAAGCTTCGTCGATCTCTTTTTCGTTTGTTGTGTTACCAGAGTAACCTAACTTACGTAGTGCGATATGGAACACTTCACGCGTGTCGTCCATCATCATCAGTTGACCTTCAAGCTCTGGCTTCCATAGATCAGCCCAGCTTTGGAAATCTTCCGGATCGTACATGTCAGTGTTAACAGCAAGACCTGTGATAGCAACTACGTGTGGAATAGAGTAGTCGTTGCTTGGGTCGTACGGCTTATCTAGGTAGTTAGTATCTAGGTTCTTGAAGTTGTTCAGCTTAGTTTTGTCGATCTTTTGTAGCATACCTTCGTCACGCATCTTAGAAACGAAGTAAGTCGACGGCACAACTAGGTCGTAACCTTTGTTGTGTGTTTTTAGCTTTGCGTACAAGGTTTCGTTCGACTCGTAAGTTGAGTAGATAACCTTGATTCCAGTTTCATCAGTGAACTGTTCTAGAATCTCACTGTTGATGTAAGGTCCCCAGTTCATGAATACCAATTCTTTGTTATCTTTTGCAAATGATGGTGCAGATAACATTGAAAGCGCACATGCACTACCAGCTAATAGAGTAGCCCATTTTTTCATTGACGTTAGCTCCAAACTAAACGTTGCCCGAAGGCAGTAGATAGAAAAACAGAATGGTAATTTACCATTCTGTTTATGATTAACACTTTTTTAACTTGAAGTTTGTTAACTTCTTATCAAGCCTGTCTCTGTATAGAGTAGGAGACTTACTTGATTTTTTCTCTCGCTAATAACTGAGAAATGATCACCAGTATTAACGACACCACTAACATCACTGTTGCTAGGGCGTTTACCTCCGGAGAGATACCCACTTTAACCATTGAGTAAATCTTCAGTGGTAAGATTTCATACGTTGGGCCGGTTACGAAAGAGCTGATGATCACATCGTCCAAAGACAGAGTGAAGCTCAATAACCAACCCGCAGCAACCGCTGGCTTAGCAAGAGGTAGAATGATCTGCTTTAGAATCGTCCACTCACTTGCACCTAAGTCTTTTGCTGCTTCTAGCATCTTCACATCAAAGCCATTCAAGCGACTGTAAACCGTTACCACAACGAACGGTAGACAGAAGGTAATGTGAGCAGCAAGTAGGGTAAAGAACCCCAGTTGAACACCCATTACCAAAAATAGTGCAAGAAGCGAAATCGCCATTACGATATCTGGTGACATCATTACGATGAACAGCATGCCATTTACGATGCCTTTACCTTTAAATTGATAACGGAATAGGGCTACTGCTGTGAGGCTCCCGACAATGGTTGCGGCTGTTGCTGAGAACACCGCTACGTTGATCGAATGCCACGCAGCCTGCATTAGGCTGTCATTGTTAATAAGCGCGTCATACCATTTAGTGGTGAAACCACCCCATTTCATACCGAACTTGTTGGCATTAAATGAGTTAGCAATCAATACAATAATCGGTAGGTATAAAAAAGCGTATACCAGCGCCATAAAGCTGAACTTAACTGTGCGCCCCATTAGTCTAGCTCCACTTTCTTGTTCAATAGCTTACCTGCTCGGTAGTAGGCATACAGCATCACAGCCATTGCTACAGTCAGTGCAATACTCGTCGCAGCGCCAAACGGCCAGTCTCGAGCATTGAGTACTTGGCTCTTAATCACGTTACCAATCAGCAGATTCTTTGCTCCACCTAATAGGTCAGAGATGTAGAACATACCTAATGCGGGTAATAACACTAATAAACAACCGCCGACAATACCTGGCATAGTCAGTGGTAACACGACTTTCAATAGCGTTTGCAGTTTGTTCGCACCTAAATCTTTAGCCGCTTCTAGGTATGTATCGTCCAGTTTTTCAATCGCTGAATACAGCGGCAAAATCATGAATGGAAGTAGGATATACACCAAACCAATCATTACTGCGGTTTCTGAGTACATGATGCGTAGCGGCTTATCGATAATATCTAACGCTAACAAACCTTTGTTCAGTACCCCTTGAGTACCCAAAACCACTTTTAGTCCGTAAGTACGAATCAGTGAGTTAGTCCAAAATGGTACAATCACGAGGAACAACATGATTGGACGCCACTTCGCAGGCATTTTTGCCACGATATAGGCGAACGGGTAACCAATGATTAAACAAAGCAGGGTGGCAACGATTGCCATATAGAAAGAGTGCATCAGCACCTTAAAATACAGCGGATCAGCCAAACGCACATAGTTATCGAGAGTAAAGGTCATCTCAATCAAGTTAGCTTCATCACGAGTTAAGAAGCTAGTACCGATGATCATGATGTTTGGAATCATCACGAACAGCACTAACCAACCTGTGATTAAAGCAACAATTGCGTTCTGTAAATTAAACTTCTTGCTCATCTTCTAATACCACTTCCCAGCTCTCAACCCAAGTTACTGCGACTTTTTGGCCCAGTGAGTGATCAACGTCAGGGTCATCTTCGTTGAAGAATTCGCTAACCATGACACGCATACCCGATTCAAGTTCTACGACTGAATCTAATGTCATGCCTTTATAGGTTCGCTCGACAATGTGGCCAACAATACCGCGTTGCTCAGACTCTTTGATTTCTTCGATGCGAAGATCTTCAGGGCGAAGCAATACTTGCAGTTTTTGACCCGGTGTTACGTCTTCATCGTGATAGATAATGGACTCTTCACCTTCGATTGTCGCAACAATGCGCTTTTCATCTTGACGAGATTTAGCTGTCGCTTCGAATACGTTAATTTCACCAATGAAACGCGCTACGAATAGGTTTTTAGGCTCTTCGTAGATCTCTCTTGGTGTTCCGTCTTGTTCAATCACGCCATCACGCATAACAATGATGCGGTCAGACATAGACAGCGCTTCTTCTTGGTCATGCGTTACAAAAATGAACGTGATACCAAGTTGGCGTTGCAGTTGTTTCAGCTCGATTTGCATCTGTTTACGTAGTTTGTAATCCAGAGCAGATAGAGATTCATCCAACAAGAGAACTTTAGGCTTATTAACGACAGCTCGAGCGATTGCGATACGTTGCTGTTGGCCGCCAGATAGCTGGTGTGGCTTTCGTTGTGCCATTTGTTCTAAGCGCACCATTTTCAAAGCATCCATTACACGAGGTTCAATCTCGCTGCTTGGAACTTTCTGCATGCGTAAGCCAAATGCCACATTATCGAAAACGGTCATATGCGGGAATAGGGCATAGCTTTGGAAAACAGTGTTTACATACCTTTGTTCAGCAGGAACTTGGGTTACGTTCTGTCCAGCTAATAGTATTTCACCACTATCCGCCGTTTCAAAACCCGCAATCATTCTTAGCACGGTTGTTTTACCACAACCTGATGGGCCTAAAATCGTGAGAAACTCACCATGATTTACGTTTAAATCCAGATTGCCGATGACTTCCTTACCATCGAAACTTTTACTGATGCCAGTTAGCTGTACGACTGGCTTCCCTACTGATTTTTTAGCGTTCAACGTCTGTTTTTCTCCACCTTGGTTCTATTTGAGACCTGTTGCTATACACCTCTAAGGCGCGCATCATAATCACCAAAAACGTGAATTCAAAGCATTTTTTATCTTTCGAAGACAAAAAAATTCGCAGGTAAAAGTAAACATCCTTTACCATACTGTTATTTGTTGGGTTCACACCCTAACAAGTGTCTAATTATTAACCATTAAGACGTAAAAGCAAGCCTTGTTACAGATTCATATTTTAGTTTGCATCCGACATATGGGTATAATGAAGGTAATTTTTTATCAATAAGTTAGGTGCCTTCGTTTAGTTGGCGCACCTAGGTATCAATATGAACAACGACATCGAAAAAGATTTTAATTTGGGCGGTAGTATCGACCGTGCACTTTCCGGCGACTATGAGCTCAAAGCAACGGCTGTATTCCAAGAAGCTTGGAAACATACGATAAGTCACTTTCTTTCGTTTTCCCCCGCGATTGTTGCGCTGATGTTCGTACAATTGGCTATCTTTTATATCGCACTAAAACTGCAACTTGGTGACCCTGCGGTTATCTTAGATGCGGTAATCGACCCTGAGGCCTTTACACCACAGATCGTTGAATCGATTTTCATTGCTAATTTTAGCTATGAAGTCGTCAGTGCACCTATCTATGCCGGGATCTGTTTAATGGCAATGAGCCACGCTGCAGGTCTTCAAACTAAAGTGCGCCACATAGGCAAAGGTTTACAGTTTACGATCCCCGTTATTCTAGTGACTTTGTTCAGCCTAATGCTTCAAGGCATCGCTGGTATGATTCTGCCATTTCTGTCTATCTACTTCTCACTTGCGTTCAGCAACTCAATTCTGCTGATTTGTGATAAAAAAGTTCCACCGATGCAATCGCTATTACTTTCTCTAAGAGCAGTAAATAAGAAGATCTTCGTAGTCGCGTCTATATATCTAATGGTTATGCTGATGTTCATCGTTGCTGCGATGATGTACGGCATTGGCTTGATCTTCGTTCTTCCATTCTTCTTCCACGTGAAAGGTATCGTTTACCGTGAGATGTTTGGCATCAAGCTGAAGATAGTTGCATCAGACCGCCCAATGAGCGATGACGATGACGACAGCGATGGCGGTAACAATAACGGCAACAACAGTAGCCATGGTAACAAAAACAAAAACCCGCAGGTCTTCGATGCGTAATAACGACAAAAGCAGCGCGAGTAAATCTCTTGCGCTCAAAGTAACAACACTAGCAATCGTGGGTTCTATCTCACTGATTGGCCCATATCTTTACCAAGAAGAAGAACGCCGACGTACGACAGAACAGAGCTCTAATTCAGCAGACCAATTTGATGACTTAACTGTTGCTTCAAGCGCACCAAATTTTGCGGCTATTGAGGATGTAAACGAGAAAAAAGACGCGTTTTTCTCGTTCCTACGCCCAAGCATCAAGATTGAAAACAAACGTATCACCAAAGAACGTGCGTTTTTAACTAAGCTCTCTGAATCTGGTTTAAGTCGTATTGATTCTGAAGACATTTCTTATGCGAAAAGGTTAGGGAAGTTGTACCGCTTACCGGTACCTAGCACTGGTATAGAACAGACATGGTTGGCGGAAATGCTTAACCGTGTCAACGTACTGCCAGAGGCGCTGGTACTGACACAGGCTGCTAATGAATCAGCGTGGGGGACATCACGTTTCGCCACCAAAGCAAACAACTATTTCGGACATTGGTGTTACACCAAAGGTTGTGGCCTTGTTCCGCTACAACGTAATGAAGGCAGCTCGCATGAAGTAGCAACATTTTCTTCAAGCCAAGAATCCGTACACCGTTACTTCATGAACCTTAATCGCAACCGTGCCTATGCAGATTTAAGAGCCATTCGTGCGCAACTGGCAGCAAGTGGTAATGATCTGTTAACCAAAGAAACGGCGACCGAATTGACCAATGGCTTGTTAAAATATTCTGAGCGAGGTTCAGACTATGTGACTGATTTACAAGCTATGATCCGTCACAACAAGGTATACTGGGAAAAGTAACTCATTTGGATATCCGTTTGATTGACTTCTTTAGTCCGTTTGACACCAAGCAATATCGCAAAAGAGCAGCTCATTGGCTGCTCTTTCTATTTATAAACGCTCAACTTCAACAAGATTATAGTAATGAAAAAGACAGCACTCGCTTTATTAGCCACTTTAAGTTTTGGGGTTTCTCTTCCAGCTTCGGCGCAAGAATATATGTTCACGTATTCTAAACTCTATACTCAGCTGAAAAACAACACCAAAGAAGGGCACGATGATATCAAAGTTGCGGTGTTCTTTGTTGACCAACAAGCACAGAAAACCTGCCACATCAGCAAAGCTTGGATGGAGAAAGAAGAACACTATGAAGAGCTAAAAGTGTCTGCTGCGAATGAGCTGCTTCTACCTGTAGATCAAAACCTGCGCTCAGCAAACCCTCTTATCTTTGTACAAACCCAAGAACAAGAGTGTGCATATTCGCTCGTTGTCATGACACAGGAACCTTTAGCTGGAACTGTTGAAGTTGCACAACTAGAGAGCCTGTTACCACAGATGCAGGCAATGCTAGAAGACGTCAGCGGCATGTTCTCTAGCTGGTTCACACCTGATATCCAAGGGTTAACGTTGGAGTTCAATGACAAGCTTGAAGGCAACATTGCTCTATCTAACGGTAAACAAATCCCAATTAAAGAGGGACGTGCTAAATTCACCTTAGAAGAGCTGACTGGAAGTGACAGCATCACTTTACCAGAGCCAACGGTTCGTGTATTACCGTACATTCCCGCGCAATAAGTCTAACTAGAAGCATTTCCTACGCTTTGAGGCAGTAGTTCTTAAGCAGCCTGATCTTTTAGAGAAGGCTGCTTTTCTTTGTCTGCTATACAAACCTCGAATTTGTTAAGACGCGTTTATCTAACCGTTTAGATAGCTTAAAGCTCAAAAGAAGAGGAATCTTACTAATACTCAGCTTGTTAATCCTGCAGTTACTATTTCAACATCAAATAAAAATCCGTATAATCCACGCCCTAAAACAGTCCCACTAGCAATCTACAGTCGGTAATACGACGGTGTGAGAGTCGCAATGAACCAAAACGAAAATAAAAAAGAAACACTTGAATTCAACAAGCTTCAGAAACGTCTGAGACGAAATGTTGGAAATGCCATCGTTGACTACAACATGATCGAAGAGAATGACGTAGTAATGGCATGCATTAGTGGCGGTAAAGATTCATTTGCGATGCTAGATATTTTGCTACGTTTACGTGAAGCTGCACCAATCAAATTCGATGTTGTTGCCGTAAACCTAGACCAAAAACAACCTGGCTTTCCTGAGCACATTCTTCCTGAATACTTTGAAACCCTGAACATTCCTTACTACATCGTAGATAAAGATACGTACTCAGTAGTAAAAGAGAAAGTGCCAGAGGGTAAAACAACTTGTGGTCTATGTTCTCGTCTTCGTCGTGGTACTTTGTACTCGTTTGCAGAGAAAATTGGGGCGACTAAAATTGCTCTTGGTCACCACCTGGATGATATTGTTGAGACGATGTTCCTGAACATGTTCCACGGTGCACGCTTGAAGGCAATGCCACCAAAACTACGCTCTGATGATGGCCGTAACGTTGTTATTCGCCCACTGACTTATTGTCGTGAAACAGACTTAATTCAATACGCAGAGCACCTAGAGTTCCCAATCATTCCATGTAACCTGTGTGGCTCTCAAGAGAACCTACAGCGTCAGAACATTAAAGCGATGTTGATTGATTGGGATAAGAAAACGCCAGGTCGTGTTGAGAAGATCTTCAAGTCAATTCAGAACGTAAGTCCAAGCCAACTGGCTGACCGAGAGCTGTTTGATTTCGTAAACCTTCCACTAGACCGTAGTGAAGATCGCAAGGCCTACGAATTCGAAGAAGCTGAAGTTTCCTCTTCAAATATTGATGAATCAATGTTCATCGACGTGACTAACGTATAACAAGATATTCGCGATTCTGTATTTGGATTGGCGGAAACTCTAGATAAATAAAAACGCCTCAAGCAGTGCTTGAGGCGTTTTTTTATGATTTTAAATCAGCTATAGGGTATTAACCTATAGACAAATTGGGATCAAGTGGACTTACGTAACCCGACGGTTTAAGAGCAAGTACGTCACAGTTAATCTTGTCGATTACATGTTCCGCAGTATTACCAATAAACACGGCAGACAAGCCAGTACGGCCAGTTGTACCAAGAATCACCATAGCAGCGTTGTTTTCAGATGCGACACGAGGAATAACATCTTCTGGCAAGCCTTGCTCAACAACAGTTTGCTCTTCACTCATACCGTGTTTCTGGCGCAACGCTTTCATCGCTGTTAAGTGATGACCACGAACCGCGTCAGTATAAGAGGTTGGGTCAAACTCTGGCAGTTCGATTGTGATATTCGCAGGTGTCACTGGGTAGGCATTCACCAAGAACGGGTCAGCATCCAAACGACCGGTGATCTCAAGTAATCTATCGACCATCGTATCATTGAGCTCTAAGTGAGTTTCTGTTTCAGAGCCGACATGAACTGATGCATAAATTTTCGCATGTTCTGGCCAGAAATCATTTTTAACCAATAGCACAGGACTAGGGCACTTTCTCAATAAATGCCAGTCAGTTGGAGTAAAGATGACGGACTCTAAGGTATCGTGCTTACGCGTACCTTTGATTAGGATGTCATGCTCGCCACTGTAAACCTCTGCAATGATCGCTTCATACGGGCGGTTATGCCAAACCACTTGCACGTTAAATTCAATGGAATCATCAAGGTAAGGAACCGCCACTTTATTCATCCAAATTTCACGTTGATGAATTACGCCTTTACGCATTGCGTCTCTTTCATCGACAGAGAGCATTGATGTCATGTCATACGAGAAATCGTAGATCGATAAAAAGAAAGTGATGTAGCTTGTTGATGTACTTTTCTTGGCAAGTTGGATAGCACGAACTAGAGCTGGTTGCTCATCGTGATTAATGTCTGCGACAACTAAAATTTTGTTATAGATACTCATAACTAAGCCTACTTTTCAGACCGAACATATAAATAATGTAGCGTAGTTATGGAGAGAATAAGAGAAATATAAGAGGTTTTAAGAGAGAAACATGATGTAGCTCATTATTGAACTACATCATTGATATCTAGACTATTCTTTTGAAACGCCAGCAAGTTCCATCAACGCATCGTGATCTTCGATAGTGATATATTTGCCTTTAACGCTCAAGATGTCTGCTTTTTGGAAGCGACCTAAAAGACGGCTAATTGTTTCAACAGTCAAACCAAGGTAGTTACCAATATCGCCACGAGTCATCGTTAGGCGAAACTCACGTGGGCTGAAGCCACGTTGAGAGAAACGAGTAGAAAGGTTGTAAAGGAATGCAGCAAGACGCTCTTCCGCGTTCTTCTTAGAAAGAAGCAGAATCATTTCTTGGTCACCTTTAATCTCATTACTCATCAGGCGCATAATTTGCTGACGCAATTTAGGCATTTTTCCTGATAGGTCGTCTAGAATTTCGTATGGAATTTCACATACCATAGAAGTTTCTAACGCTTGTGCGAAACTAGGGTGCATGTCACCAGTAATCGCATCGAAGCCAACAAGATCGCCCGCTAGATGGAATGCAGTAATCTGCTCATCACCTTGCTCGGTAATCGTGTAGCTCTTGATCGTTCCAGAGCGAATAGCGTATAGAGATTTAAGCTCGTCACCGGCTTTAAATAACTCTTGGCCTTTTTGAATAGGCTTTTTTCTCTCAATGATCTGATCAAGTTGATCGAGTTCAGATTCATTCAAAGTAAACGGAATACAGAGCTGGCTAATACTACAATCCTGGCAATGGATCGCACAGCCACCAGACTGAACACGTTTCGTCACAGGCTTTTCAGAAATCATAACAATCTTTCACTATTTGATATACGTCAATATTTTAGCATTCCTTAATCCTAAAGGGTAGTAAAAAAACCTGATTAAAGACACCGCTATACGGTATAAATGATAAGCTGTAGCGCCATATAACCGGTATAGAAACCGTAAATGAGGATTAAAATTGCACCAAACTGACGAAATAAGTCAGCTTGTTGCAGTTTTTTGAGGAAATTTGCACCCATTCCAACCGTGAGCATCGCAGGAAGGGTCCCTAAACCGAAAGCAAGCATGATACCCGCTCCGTTATACCAACTTCCTGATACGGCCGCCCATGTAAGCATAGAATAAACAAGGCCACATGGTAACCACCCCCAAATGAAACCAAATGGTAGAGCGTGACTAGGATGCTTCAATGGAAGAAATGATTTACCGACAGGAGATATATAGCGCCATAACTTCTGTCCGACTTTTTCAAAGAACAACAAGCCGAACCACCATTTACCGATATACAAACCTAAGACGATCATAAAGCCAGCAGCAAATAATCGCAGCCAACCTAGCAGAGCGTTAAAATCGCTTAGCTGACCTATAGAAGAAATTGCACCACCAATCACACCACCAATCACGGCATAGCTTAGCAAGCGTCCTAGGTTATAAAGCAGGGGAATGATAGGGGAAGGTTTACTGTTGCCAATTGAAAGAAGCGACGCAATGCCACCACACATTCCCATGCAGTGACCTGCGCCGATCAACCCAACAACAAAGGCTCCGATCCAATCAGGCGTCATCGTTCTTTTTGTCTAAGTTAGTTTGGCTTTCTACGTTAGCTTTCTCGTTCTTAACAGGTTTACTATCAGAATGATTATGAGCATTAGTGTCTTCATCAAACAGAATGTTGTGGCCTTGACGCTCAAGGTCTTCAAACTGTTCGCTCTTAACGGCCCATAGAAAGATACCGACAGCGATGCACACTAGTACGATCGCAATTGGAATAAGTATGTATAAACTTTCCATTATTTACCTTGCTCTTTTAAAAGCCTTAACGAGTTAGACACAACAATAATAGAGCTAGCAGACATGCCAACAACGGCAATGTATGGAGCAACCAAACCAGCAACAGCCAATGGAAGAATAAGTAAGTTATACCCCAACGACCACGCTAAGTTTTCACGGATTATCTTACGTGTTTTAAGCGCTAATGTTCGTGATTTAAGTAATCTATCGAGTTTGTCACCCAATAACACCATATCCGCAGAGGCTTTCGCCACGTCGGTACCGCCGCCCATAGCAACCGAAAGGTGTGCACCTGCAAGAATAGGCGCATCGTTAATACCGTCACCAACCATCATGGTGATATCACTAGCGTCTCTAGAGTTTAGATAAGCGAGTTTATCTTCCGGCTTCGCGTTAGCAACAATGTCAGTAATGCCGATCTCTTCAGCAACAGGTTTCGCGTTAATCAAGGAATCGCCAGTGAGCAAGGTCGTTTTGATTCCCGCTTCTTTAAACTTTTTAATAAACTCTATACTTTCTTTACGAATTGGATCTTCATAAGTGAATGTTGCGATATGTCGACCAGACATCGACAAGTAAATACCATTGCTTTCCGATGTCTGTGCATCACCAAGAATGAATTCACTACTGCCGATAGCGACTTCTTGTCCATTCCACTCTCCAGTGATACCTGAGCCAATTACGTTATTGACAGACTCTACTTCGATATCATCAGAAAGATGAGTCTTGAACGCTTTCGCAATAGGGTGGTTAGCATGTTGCTCTAGGCTCGCCGCTACTTTCAGACAGGTGTCTTTGTCAAGTTCTGCGAAGGTTTCAACTTGGCTGATACGAATATCACCCTCGGTCAATGTGCCTGTTTTATCTATGATCAAATGATTCACTTTGCACAAAGTTTCAAACACATGGCCTTTGCGCAGCAAGATACCGAAATTACCCATACGAGAGGTTGAGCAGGTAATGGCTGTCGGTGTTGCAAGCGATAGAGCACAAGGACATGTCGCAACAAGTACCGAGAGCATAATCCAGAAAGCATCTTCTGGACGTGTTTGGTGCCAGTAGAACCAAGTGCCAAATGAAATGATCAAGATAACCGCAACAAAGTATCGAGCCACCACATCAGCAATTTCAGCGATGCGAGGTTTTGATAACTGCGCTTCATCTTGTAGACGAACGATATTGGAAATCACTGAATCCGCTTTTGAGGTCAACACTTCCAATTCAAACGATTCATCACCATTCAATGTGCCTGCAAAGACAGTATCGCCTTCGTTTTTAACCACATGGATAGACTCGCCAGTCAGCATCGATTCATCAATATGAACTCTACCAGACAGTACTTTACCATCCGCAGGGATATGTTCACCGGGTAGAACCCGAATCTGATCGCCGACTTTCAATGTTTTAACTGGAACTTGTTCACCGTCTAATGTTGTCGCCATAGCTGGAACCAGCTTAAGCAGGTTACCACTCGCGGCGGCTGCTTTACGACGAGCGCGCATTTCAAGGAAACGACCAAGCAACAAGAAGAAGGTGAACATCGAGATAGATTCAAAGAACACTTCGCCTTTTTCGGTTACCGTCGCCACCAAACTTGCGACGTAGGCAAACAACAGAGCGATCGACACGGGTACATCCATACCCAATGTTCGGCCTTTGATACTACGCCAAGCGTTAATATAGAAAGGTAATGCAGAGTAGAGCAGAACCGGTGTTGCAAAGATTAAACTCACCCAACGGAAGTAGCTTTTGAATTCGGGCTCTAGGTTACCAAATACTTCAAGATAAAGCGCCACAGCCAGCATCATGACCTGCATGGTTGCTAGCCCAGCAACACCGAGGCGATACAAATAGTTTTTCATCGAACGATGATAAGCGGCTTCTTGTTGGTCAGCCTCGAATGGTGCAGCTTTGTAGCCCAACCTATGAATCGCGGACAATAACTCGCTCAGCTTAGCTTGAGTGTTGTCCCAACTAAGCAAAGCGCGGTTGGTCGTAGTATTAACACGAATACTCACAACGCCAAGCTTTGAAGAAACTTGCTTCTCAATAAGCCAAGCACAAGCCGCACAAGAGACACCATCTAGTGACAATGTCACCTCAGAGGTATTGTCGGAGTTACGGACGAACTCAAGTTGAACATCTTCATTGTCATAATGGCTAAGAGCCAGAAGTTGCTCTGGCACCAGATCGGCTTTTTCAGCCGGAGCAGTACGGTATTGGTAATAAGAGACCAAACCGCTATCTATGATTGTCTGGGCTACGGTTTCGCAACCCGGACAACACATCGGACGAACCGATCCTAAAATTTCTACTTTAAAATCCGTTTCCGCTGGTACATCTTCACCGCAGTGATAACAGGATTCACACATAAGCTTTAGTTCGTTAGTTGAGTAGGAGTATCAATAGGGAAGTTCATGCGACCTTGCACTAACCATTCAGAATCATGCGGAGAAAGCTCGATAAACCATGGTCCTTGCATTTCGTGATCCAAAGTCATGGTGTAGTTGCCTTTCGCATCCGCTGTCAGTAGTTGAGTAAAATCGCGGTCAGGCAGTGTTCTGTGAACAAACATTGCGTTGATCGCAGGGAAGTGATCGAGTTTACCTTTCTCAAGAGTAATGATAACTGAGTTACCTTTCTCGTTAACTGAAGCTGAAAGGCCGAGTTCCTTTGCAATATTTACTTTTGAAATATCAACATTAATGCCTTTTCCCTTTTTATAGTAATCCTCAGTCACTAGGTCTACAGAGTTCTGTGTGAACACAATAACCGTCATGATGGTCCAAATAACTACTGTCGCTGGCAACGCGATTAAGAACCACGGCCAAAACTGTTTATACCAAGGCTTTACCATAAAAAAGATCTCAAAAAAGAATAAAAAGAAGAGGTTATAAAATAAAGGAAAGACAGCCTCTTAGAAAGAGGCTGTTATTGAAATGTTACTTATTATCCGAGTTGCTTAAGCTCCACACGTATGATGAAACCAGTTGTACTTTATCCTCGCCTAGAATGTCTTTCCAAGCAGGCATAACGCCAGAGCGTCCGTACATTACTGTTTCCGTCACAGCAGCGCGCGAGTCGCCAAACAACCAATCGCGGTCGGTCAGGTCAGGTGCGCCTACAGCGGGGTTACCCTTACCATCTGTACCGTGACATGCAGCACATACAACAAAGCGTGCTTTACCAGCTTCAGCTTCACGAGCATTCACACTACGTCCAGAAAGGCTAAGCGTGTAGCTAACCACTTCTTTAACGCCTTGCTCACCAAGTGCATCTTTCCAGCCAGGCATTTGGCCAACACGACCATGCATGATTGTTGTCACGATAGCTTGTGGTTCACCACCATATAGCCATGCGTCATCAGTTAGGTTAGGAAAACCTTTTTGACCACGAGCATCAGAGCCATGACACTGAGAACAGTTTTGCAAGAATAAACGTTGGCCCACTTTAATTGCGTCAGCATCTGATGCAATGTCAGGAACAGAACGTAAACCATTTTCGTCGTGAGCTAGCTTTTTGAATGCTTCACCAAAATAGGTGTTGGCGTCATCAAGCTCTTTCGCGTACTCGTCTAACTGCTTGTTCGCTTGAGCCGCAGCAATTGAAGAGCGAGACTCTTCAATACTACGAACTTCTTGGTTTGAACTTGTCCAACCTAGTAGACCTTTAAAATTGCCAAGGCCAGGGTAAAGAGCAAGGTAAACCGCTGCAAACACAATCGTACTGATGAAAAGGTATGTCCACCATTTTGGTAGTGGGTTATTAAGCTCACGAATACCATCGTATTCATGGCCCATATCATGACCTTCTTCTACGCCAGTTCGATCTTTAAAACACCAACGAAGCAAGACAGCACAACCAATTAGGGTACCAATCGTAATCGCACTAACCCAGATACTCCAGAATGTACTCATTACTTTGTCACTCCTTGATTTTTAGAACTTGTTGCCGGCTCGTCGTCTGCAAACACTAGGTTCGCATCTTCGTCGAAACGTGATTTACGATTCTTGCCGTATGCCCACCAAACGATGCCGATGAAGCAAGCAAAAACAGTAACAGTCCAAACACTTTGAAATGTAATAATGTCCATAATTATTCCTTATTTCATTGCGTGGCCAAGCGATTGAAGGTAAGCGATGATTGCATCCATCTCTGTTTTTCCTTCAACATCTTGTTTAGCGTTAGCAATTTGTTCGTCTGTGTAAGGAACACCAAATTGATTACGGAAGAGTTCAAGCTTCTGTTGAGTCAATTTGCCATCAAGTACATTCTCAGCAAGCCATGGGAAGCCAGGCATGTTTGATTCAGGAACAAGTTCACGAGGGTCGATAAGGTGAACACGGTGCCACTCATCAGAGTAACGATCACCAACACGCGCTAGATCTGGACCAGTACGCTTAGAACCCCATAGGAATGGGTGTTCCCAAACGCTTTCGCCAGCTACAGAGTAGTGACCGTAACGTTCAGTTTCAGAGCGGAAAGGGCGAATCATTTGGCTGTGACATACGTTACAACCTTCGCGGATATAAATATCACGACCTTCCATTTCCAGAGCAGAGTAAACGCGTAGATTTTCTACAGGTTCAGTCGTCTGCTTTTGGAAAATAAGAGGGGTAATTTCTACTAAAGCACCAAAACTGATAGCAATAACGATCAAGATCGCCAGTAGGCCAACGTTCTTCTCTACCAACTCATGGCGATTATTTGAATTTGAGCTCATTCTAAATCTCCTTAAGCCGGTTGAGGGATAGCTTTAAGGCTATCTTTAGGTGCAGAAACAGTTTTGTACGTGTTGTATGCCATTAAGAACATACCAGATAGGAAGATGAAGCCCCCTAAGAAACGTACAAAGTAGAACGGGTAAGATGCTTCTACAGATTCAACGAAGCTGTAAGTTAATGTACCGTCAGAGTTAACTGCACGCCACATCAGACCTTGCATCACACCAGAGATCCACATTGCAACAATGTAGAAAACCGTACCAATCGTTGCTAACCAGAAGTGAACATTGATTAGAGATACAGAGTACATACGCTCTTGACCAAATAGTTTAGGAACTAAGTGGTAAACCGAACCGATAGAAACCATCGCAACCCAACCTAACGCACCAGAGTGAACGTGACCGATAGTCCAGTCCGTGTAGTGAGATAGTGCGTTAACCGTTTTGATTGCCATCATAGGGCCTTCGAAAGTCGACATGCCGTAGAATGATAGAGAAACGATTAGGAAACGTAGGATAGGGTCGTAGCGTAGCTTATGCCACGCGCCAGATAGAGTCATAATACCGTTGATCATGCCACCCCAAGATGGAGCAAACAGAACCAAAGACATAACCATACCTAGAGACTGAGTCCAGTCTGGAAGTGCAGTGTAGTGTAGGTGGTGAGGACCAGCCCAAATATACAGAGACACAAGAGCCCAGAAGTGAACAATCGACAAACGGTAAGAGTAAACAGGGCGACCAGCTTGTTTAGGAACGAAGTAATACATCATACCTAGGAAACCAGCTGTCAATAGGAAGCCTACCGCATTGTGTCCGTACCACCATTGCACCATTGCATCGATCGCTCCGGAATAAATCGAGTACGATTTAAACGCAGATACAGGAACAGCTAGGCTGTTAACGATGTGCAACACGGCAACCGTGATGATGAAGGCTCCGAAGAACCAGTTAGCTACATAAATGTGCGATGTCTTACGCTTAATCATGGTTCCGAAGAACACGACCGCATAAGCTACCCACACAAGAGTAATAGCAATATCGATTGGCCATTCAAGTTCTGCGTATTCTTTACCAGAGGTTAAACCTAACGGTAAAGTAATTGCAGCGGACAGGATAATCGCTTGCCAACCCCAAAAGGTAAAGGCTACGAGAGGGCCACCAAAGAGACGCGTCTGACAGGTACGTTGCACAACATAATATGATGTTGCAAACAGCGCACTTGTACCGAACGCAAAAATAACCGCATTAGTATGCAGGGGACGTAAACGACTGTACGTCAGCCACGGCGTATCAAAGTTTAGCTGTGGCCAAACTAATTGAGCGGCAATCAAAACACCAACGCCCATACCGACAATACCCCACAAAATTGTAACGAGGGTAAATTGACGGACGACCGTATAGTTGTAGTTTTGTTCAAGCTGCTTTTCTTGGCTCATTTGCATGCTTCCAATTTCTTATTTACTACACTTTACTTCCAACACGACTCACGTCGTAATGCCACCCAAATTAGAAAAGGAAATTCAGCCTATTCAGAGCTTTATTTCCACTTGCTGATTTTAAAAAAAAGTGGCATTTTCAACGCGACACTATACTTGAATTAACAAATCAATGACAGAGTAGTAACCTTACGCTTGGTCTGGAATTGTATTTTTATTTAAAAACTTTGAACTTTGTAACAAGGAGTAAAGATTATAATGGCGGCACAAAAGCTAACAAAAGGCAGGCTTGTTCAAATTATCGTCATGTTGGTTATTTTAATAGCTGCATTTACTTGGAGAACAGTGACATACGACAATGACGAAACAGTGAACTGTATAATTTCTAAACCTTGCCAAATTACTATTGATAAACATAATGTTTTAATTTCGGGTGATAACCTAGGGTATTCGATCGAAACATCTAAAACTGGTAAATTTATCATTAACTATATTGAGAGCGGAACTCTAGAAGAAAAAGGGGCATCAATTTGGCTGTTACGAACGAACGCTCAAAACTCCTCAATAACGGTTACATTTCCACAACAGATAGCCACACTTTCTGTAAACCTTTCTAAGGAATAACACAGCAACAAGTTAGTCTCGCCTCAATTCTTTTGATAGAAATATGTACTAAGTCAGTGAAATAGATTGTATAAAAGTGTTATAAAGAGAGCATTAATAAAATCTTCCGAGATCTATGAAATTTCTATCAAAAGTCTCTTATTCCCTAGACGATAAAATCGCAGTAGATGAGCTGCTCAGTGGGGTGGCAAACCCTGACGATATTGCCTGTCTTATCTGCTACTGCACAGAAGAGTACTCCACACTCGCAGTGCAGAGATATTTCGTAGATGCGCTCCCGAATACACCAATACATGGCTGCACCACTTGTCACGGTATTATGACCGAAACAGGGTTCCATTCAGGCCCCGTGATAGGGATACTCATCATCTATGATTCCGGGATCAATGCCTACGGTACCGGCATCTGTCACTTTGGCGATTCCATAGACTGTAGTACATTCAGCGCCATCGATAAAGCATTAAAGAACGCCAACCGAGAAGGAGAGATACCCGATCTTATCTTGCTCCATTCCACCCCTGGTAATGAAGAGAAGGTGATGGCGGCCATCGATAACAAATTTGGTACAGAGGTACCGATTATTGGTGGAAGCGCAGCAGACAATCAAGTGTCTGGAAATTGGAGCATCTTTACCGAAGAAGCTCTTGCTATTAATGGCGTCTCTTTAACGGTGTTTTTTGCGTCACAATCCATCTATTCATCTTTTAGCGCCGGTCATACACCCACTCAGTATTCTGGCACAGTCACCAAAGTAAGAAATCGAATATTGTTAGAGATCGACCATAGGCCTGCGACCACCGTTTATAATGAATGGACTAATTTTCATTTAGGTGGCAGTGATGATGGGTATATTTTTGAAAAGTCGACAGTTTATCCATTAGGTCGAAAGGTCGGTTCTTCTTACGACTACCCATATTTCAAGTTATCGCATTCGATCAGAGAAACTGAGTGTAACGGTATCGAGTTGTTCACTGATATAAATGAAGGTGACACCATCTATCTGATGCAAGGCTCTAAGCAACAACTTATAAGTCGTGCCGCTAACATCATTCATTCGTCTTACTATAATGATATGGATCTTGAAGAAAAATTAGGGGCGATCAACATATTCTGTGCAGGACCAATGCTGCACCTAAAACAAGATATGGATGAGGTTTGTGACCAAATCAATCACGCACTTGGTGGGCTTCCATACATATGTCCATTTACGTTTGGTGAGCAAGGCAGACTCTCTGGTGGTGAGAATGCGCACGGAAATTTGATGGTATCGTCTGCAACGTTTTATAGGCTGAAAAAGTAATGGATACTGAAGACCAAGAAGCGCTGCAAGAAGCTCGTATTGAACTCCAAAAACTAAAGGTCCGTGAACGTAAATTAGCTGAAGAGAATAGGGTGATCCTATCAACTATCTCTGCGATCAGTAAGGCGAGTAACATATCTGAAATATTTTCTAGTCTCGAATTCGCACTCAAAAAATACATTAAGTTTGATGATTTTATTGTGGTATCAAGAGTAGGGAATGAAGGCAGTTTCAAAACTCTGTTAACCAATAACAGAGTATTCGAACAAATGAATTGGATAGATTGTGGCAAGCTATCGCGAGTCATTAATGGAGAATGTGCCATTCTTTTTGAACCCAAATCTCTGGGTGAATTCAGCACTTTGCATCCCATTATCCTAGACCAAATTAACTCTGTACTGATTACTGGTATTGATAGCGGGCTAACACAATCCGTTATCATCTTTATCCATTCCAATACCAAACACTTTAGTATTGAAACCAAAGCCACTCTAAACCGATTTCGACCGCTGATTGAGCGTGCTGTTTTCGATATTGAAAACAAAGAAAAACTTGAAGCGACAGTCCGAGAACGTACAGCAGAACTCGTAGCAGCAAGAAAAGACGCAGAAAGAGCCAACAAAGCCAAATCTGAATTCTTAGCAATGATGAGTCATGAGTTAAGAACGCCGCTAAACGCCACCATAGGCTTAATCGACACGCTAAAGTCCACACCGCTGAATGATGAACAACAGTCTATATTGTTAAATATGAGTACATCATCTGAACTCCTATTGGCAATCATCAGTGATGTGTTGGACTTTTCAAAGATTGAATCTGGATGCTTCTCGTTGGCACCTCAATGGAGCAATGCAAGAGACACTGTAACTTTTGTTTTATCTGAACAAAAGAAGATAGCAGACGATAAAGGGTTGTCGTTAACCCTAACTAGCGACATTCCAGAAGGTGAACTACATTACATCGACCCAAGTCGCTTAGCGCAGATCCTTTTTAATCTCATTGGTAACGCAATTAAATTCACTGAACGCGGGCATGTACATGTTTCTATTACATACAAGCACAGCTCATTCCGTATTACCGTAGAAGACACCGGAATTGGCATCAGCTCACAGCAACTTTCATCATTATTCAGTCCATTCGTGCAAGCCGATAGCACAATCACACGTAGATTTGGTGGCACCGGCTTAGGTTTAGCAATAACAAAACGACTAGTAGAACTGATGCGCGGGCGTATATCGGTCAAGAGTGAGCCAGGAAAAGGCTCGAAATTTGAAGTGCGGTTACCAGTTCTAACAAGAGTTACGAACAATCAAGATCATGCTGCAGAAGATAAATACTCGCAAGTTCCAAGAACCCGTTATTCAGTGTTAGTTGTTGAAGACAACCCAACGAATCAGATGGTGATTCAATTGATCCTTGCGCGGCAAGGCCACGAAGTTTTCATCGCAAGCAACGGTGAAGAAGCTATTGGCTTTGTAGAAAGAGGTAATGATCCGATAGACATTATCTTGATGGATGTGTCGATGCCAGTTATGGACGGAATAACCACAACCAAATACATGAGAGACGCAAACATCAAAACACCAATCGTCGCGCTAACGGCACACACATCAGTAGAAGATAAATTTTCTTGTTTAGATGTCGGTATGGATGATTTCATTACCAAACCTGTAAGAACCAAAGAGATCATTGAAGCAATTGATAGGTTAATGCTTGAAGTCTAATAAACGTATTCTTAATCGAAGATTAGGAAATATGTTTATTAGGTATTTTATGGTAAATAGACTTACTGTTAAATAGAACGTCAGTTTGGTAGTCATACAAGAGGCAGGGCATCACACAAAGATACCGGCCTTATAAACACCAAACTTAATTTAACATAATATACATAATACGCAGTTGGCTAGTGCTTTATTTGGGGTGGCTGCCATCAGTGCTAATCCCGCGCAAGTCATTGAAATCGCTTTTAATCCTAGCCCGTTGTACTTTTTTGCAATGTGTTCCCACATCTGTTTAATCTCTGGATTTTCGTTGCGGTCAGCGTGACAACCAAGCAACGCTATCTCCGGATCAATACCTGAGTTCTCAGCCAAGAAAACTGCTTCTGAGTCAGTAAGTTGGCGAACACCTTTTCTAATTTTACTTATCTTCGGTGGATCAAGGTTCAAGTCGTGTGCAACTTGCTTGTCTTGTACGTAATTTTTCGCCTTTTTGTAGGCATTAATTAATTCTGATGAGTACATTTGGCACCTCCATTTTGTTCATTGTAGCTGCAAAGTTGCCATAAATCGCATCTTGTAATTGCCATTGGTCGCAACTACGATTGCCACATATCGCAACTCAACCTGCTTTGGTTGATTAACTATGGTGGCTTCTATGTTCCAAATTGAATCTATTCAATACGGCTCCGTTTTGAAATCTGAACACGTTAGCTTCTCTAACTACCCAGATTTTACACACGCGTCCGTGTCTCTCCATAACTCACCACTAGAAATCTGCTTTGAGTTCCTTGTTAGCGAACTTGAGTTTGGCCAACGCACAATTGGCGAAGAACTTTTTCACACTGTCAGTTATGAGAATCCGCTTTATAACTCTGAAGACTCTTTCACTTTTACGTTTGATAACGACCAAGAGCTTGAACAGTTCTGCGCGTTCTACGGCTTGGAACGTTAATCATGGATTCTATCTACTTCGACAACGAACCCAATCACGGCATCAACGCCTATTTTCCTTGGGGTCATAACTTCTTCAAGACTCCGCGTGACTTCTTTCAGTTCATGGAAGCTCACTACGGCATGGTGTCATTTCAGATTGTCGAAATCACGGATGATAACTACCAAGAGCTTTTGGTTAAGGGTGTGTTCCATGCCATCTAAAAAACCACATAAGTTCCATGACGAGATTCGTCCGGTACAAGTTGATCACCTAGCCTTTTCGTTTTCGTACGGCTCACTTAGACACTTGGACAACTCGAACGAACAAGACTTTATCAATATGCAGTTTCCTGAGTTTAAAAAGCGAAGCGTTAACGGTCGCCTTAACTCACCAGAAGCCATTGATAAGTCAATTGAGTCACACCGTAACAAATGCCGCAAGGTTTTAGCCGATAGGTTTGATGAGTTCATGTCTAAAGTCTTTAACTTCCGCATATCTCCTATGCGTGGCCGTGGCTTACATGGCTATGAAGATTCAATGGTGATTTATGATTCAACGGGAACGGTTGAGTGTGGTTTGGTTGGTGTTGGCGGTAACAACGATACGGTCTACGTGCAAATCAATGGTACTGGTTGCGCTAAGTTGTTCGACTTCACCACACACAAAAAGGTGCATTGGTGGTTGTCACTTTTGGGTATCACTCGCCTCGCCCGTTTAGACCTTTGCGTGGATGACTACACCGGAATCTTTGACTGTAAGTATGCTGAGAAATGTTTTTATGAGGGAGCATTTCGTACTGCTCCTCGTGGTCGTGGTCCCACAATGGTTCCTCATAAGCGCGTTTCACAATCCGGTGAACTATCAGAGGAAGCCGTTCTTGTTGGCTCTCGTACCTCTGCGGTTTATTGGCGTGTGTACAACAAGAAGTTTGAGCAAAACATCGCTGACCCTGAAGTGATTTGGTACCGCAACGAAGTGGAATTGAAGAAGTGTGATTTATCACTACTCGCCTCGCCTGCTTCGGCCTTTGCTGGTCTCTGTGATTTCTCGGCCAGTATCGACCCTGCTGAACCAATGAAGCTTGAACTCAACAAGAAAAAAGCAGGTCTTGAGTTCTTCGCTCGTATCGCTTGGGTTCGTCGTCAATGTGGTAAAGCTCTATCTGAAGTTGTTGCTATGACTGAAGGTGATTTGGGTGAAGCCTTCGGCATGCTCATTCCTACGCATCATAGACGTGCAAACTTTGAAACCTCGTTGGGCATTCCTGACGAATACACTAAACAGAAAATCGAAATTTTGGAGTCAAGAATATGCCTACAATAACTGGTATTGCTATCAAGCGTTTCCCTAAATCAAACATGGAGTTCGCGGAGCTGTCTGTCCTACGTGCTGTAGAAGAAGTCGACAACGAGAAGTTTCAGCAAACGGGTATCGGTTTCTCTACTGATATTCCTTACAACAAACAAGCATTGAAAATCGATGTTGAGTATGCGCGTCAACTGATCCAATCACGCGCATTTGTTGCTAACCGTGAATACGAACTGAGCTTTGGTGCTAACCCAAATGACCCGCTTGATATTCTGGTAAATCAGCTTACCCCTGTTGATGAGCAAATCAAAAAGCACTTCGAAAACTCTATGAAAGCTAAGTAATTAGGTCTAGGTTCTATGTCTATTTGCGTGACTGTTATTGATGGGATTTTGCAGCAATCATCTGGTGGTGTTTGTGAGTATGTATTGGTCTCTAAAGAACAGTTAACGCACTTGGTTGATGGTCAATTTGATTGGTCATTACTCGAATTCGACAAATCTTTGTATGAGTTCGTTATCGCTCAAAGCTTGATTACTTTTGTTGGTGGTCATGTTCTTGGGCGTGTATTAAAACACTTTCGTTAATCCATTTAGGAAAATTATTATGTTGAAAAATCTACGTCAAATCGCTAGCAATAAAATTCTATTTGCTTCTGTTGCTCTTACTTCTAGCTCTGCGTTCGCTGATGTTAGTGCAAATGAAACGGCCATTACTGCCGCTGTTAATACTGGTAAATCTATGGTCAACCTTACTACCACAGGTGTAATTGGTATTGCAGCTCTAGGCTTTGGTCTTGGTATGGTTGTTTCTTGGCTTCGTAAGTAATGATTACCTCCGTTGTTCTTGGCTCTTTAATGTGCGCCTCGTTTTTATACGGGGTATATACCGGAGTCATAGCGGGTTAATTAATTAGGGGGCTTCGGCTCCCTTTTTTATTTATATTTCGGTGTTTTTATGAAAAGAATACTTTTTATTATTTCCTTTTTATTACTTTCTTTTTCTTTTAATGCTTTGGCTAATTCCACTGAATGCGTAATAAGTCAAATAAGCTCATCTACAGCGTCTAAATTTAGGGTTGATATTTCTAGCCTTTCTGTCGGTGCTGTTTTTAATCCCTATGACTTTGTTAAAACAAATCGTTTCTTGTACGTAAAATCCCAATGTCGAGTTGATGCTAGGAATGGACGAAAAAGTGCTTGGCTTGTTATCGGCAGCCCTAAAAAACAACCTACTTGTCAATCCCCTCTAGTTCCTAATAACGTTACAGGAAAATGTGAAAGTGTTTGCGCATCAAAAAAAGGTGTTAGGTATGGCACTGTTCGTTTCCCCGTTGGTACTCGAAACGTTCTGGCAATATGCCGCAATGGTTGTCGAGCTAATGTCACATTTTTTTCTAATTCCTCAAACCCTCCAGAAGGTAGTTTTAAATACACAGGTACTTCTTGTGATGGTTCTGAAGGTGTTGGTGAAGGTGGTGGCGGTGGCGGTGGTAATGGTGGCGACGGCGGTGGTAATGGTGGCGACGGCGGTGGTAATGGTGGCGACGGCGGTGGTAATGGTGGCGACGGCGGTGGTAATGGTGGCGACGGCGGTGGTAATGGTGGCGACGGCGGTGGTAATGGTGGCGGCTCTGGTGGTAATGGTGGCGACGGTGGTGGTAATGGTGGCGGCTCTGGTGGTGGTTCTGGTGGTGGTTCTGGTGGCGGTTCTGGTGGCGGTTCCGGTGGCGGCTCTGGTGGTGGTTCCGGTGGTGGTTCCGGTGGTGGTTCCGGTGGCGGTTCCGGTGGCGGTTCCGGTGGTGGTTCCGGTGGCGGCGGTGGTAATGGTGGCATAGGTGGTAGTGAATTTTCACAGATTGCCAATAGATTAGATAAATTAATTGCTATTGATTCCAATATGGAAAAAGCTATTAAGGATATGACAACCAGTACCAATGACCTTAGTGATATTGCTGGAAAATCACTTTTAGAAACTCGGAACGGTTTTTCATCTGTTAATGGTAATTTAAATGCTCTTGGTTCAATGTTGGGTAATGGATTTAATAGTTTAAGCAGTGTTGTTGCGCGTGGGAATAATGAAACTGGCAATGTAAATAATAGTGTCATTCGTAACGGTGATAAATTAGATGAAATAAAAAACGAGATTGTTAAAAGTGGTTCAAATTTGGGCTCAAAAATGGGTGATGTTACTAAGTCATTAACCGCTGTAGAGAATTATTTAGAAGATATAGCTGACGGCTCTAATAGTAATGCCGGCGCTAATGGTTGTGGTAATAATACTTTTAATTGTTCTGGTAATGATTACGAATGTTTTATGGCTAAACAGGCTTATTTAGCACGATGTGCATTAGATAGTAATTCCAATTCTAATGGTGATTTTAATAAGGATAAAATAAAAGACGTTCTCCATGAGGTTTTTGGTAAAGGTGGCTCTTTTGAAGCTCCTACGCATGATAAAGGTGACGGCTTTGGCTCTGGGACGCTATTTACTCGAAAGATAGGTGATTTAAAAAAAGAGGTTGAGGTTGAACAGAAAAAACTTGAGTCGATGCTCAAAGATTCCCCTTTAAAATTAGGAAGTATGCACTTTACTAATGGCTCGTATGACTCAACTAGTTTTACACTTTCTCGGTGGGACGTTGACGTTAATTTTAATCTTTTTAACTCTCTTGGCTCTGCTAATACTGAGATGATTCGAACGGTTATCTTATTTATCGCCACTTTATTAGCGGGTTTTATTTTGCTTTCTTCTGGTCGCTCTAAGGTGTAAATAATGGATTATTTTTATGATGCTCTAAATTATATTGTTTTGGTCTTTGGTAATATATACGACTTCTTTGCGACCATACCGGACTTAATTTTTGAGGTATTCACTTATGCATGGTTTTGGTTTATTAAGCTCTACATCTATTTAAAAATTCAAATGCTAGAAATGGCTTATAGCGTAGCTTCATTACTGCTGTCTGAATATGAAGTCTATACGGTCTTGAACATGGCATTTAATAAGCTTCCCTCTGATTTGCGCTTTGCTTGTTATCAGTTCGGGATAGTTGATTCCGTTCGAATTATTGTTGATGCATTCGCAACGGCTTTCGTTCTTAGAATCATGGGGTGGTGATATGGCTGTAACGTTCCGTCATGGCTCCAACGGGGCTTATAAAACTGCTTATGTTACATGGTTCGAAATTCTTCCCGCTTTACGTGAGGGTCGCATTGTTGTAACCAACATCGAGGGCTTGAAGCCCAAAGAGTCTATCGAAGAATTGCTTGGTGAGAAGTTTCCAGAATCCGCGCGATTGATTAGGATCTTCACACGATCTTCTGAGGGGGTGATGCTTTGGCAAAACTGGTTTAACTGGATGCCCCTGGGCGCGTTTGTTGTTATTGATGAGTGTCAGGACTTGTATTGTCCAGAGGCAGGATTTAAGCGTGAGAAGTTTTTACAAAAGCCTTTTTCCGAGTTTGTTGACTTGCTACCTAAAGACTTTTCTGAGCTGTTTTATTCTCGTTGGCTTCCTGTAGACCCTGATTCGTTTGAAGTGGGTGACGTTGATGATTGCGAACGAACACAATTAGACGAAAATAATAGACTACTCTACCCGTTCGACTTTTATGGTGCGTTTATGCGACATCGTAAATATCAATGGGATATTGTCATGCTCACACCGGATTACACGGCAATTCCAACTTGGTTAAAAGGCTGTGCCGGAGAGGCTTATTCTCATCGCTCGACCGATACATTTTTTAGGAGTCGCAAACCTAGAATCTTTAACCATCCTCCGAAATCAACTAAGACAGCTCCTTCAACTAAAGCTGACATGGCCAGTAGTACCAACAAGAAAATTCCTATTGATGTGTTCGCGCTTTATCAGTCCACAGGAACCGGAGGCTTTAACTCTACCAAATCTGATATCTCGGTTTTAAAGTCACCAAAATTCATTCTTGCGATCATTATTGGCTTTGCGGCCATTGTGAAATTTCTATGGGATTTATCTTATGTATTATCTGATTCTGATGTGGGTGAAGTTCAAACGGTTAGTACGCCAGCTGCCTCTACCAACTCGCCTACTCTACCTAATTCGGCTCTCACTCCAGTATCTGAAAATGTTCTTATCAAAGATGGGGAAAATTCTGTTCGGGTGGATTCTAGCAATGTTAATCCTCAAGGTTCTGGTGAAGTTATTCCTGATGCTGTAAACCCGTTTTATGATGTCTTTCCGGAGTTCAACGGTTCAACGTCTGTTTATCTGACTTCGGTTTTAAGGACGGTTTATCAAAAGGGATTTAATGAATCGTTTGATTTCGTTTTTAGAATAGATAAAGGCTCTGATACTTTTTATATTCGCTCCGCTGTTTTGGATAGATACGGTTATAACTTCGAACTGATTGACGATTGCTTGATACGGGTTCGCTCTGAGTCGGTATCACGGTTTTTAACGTGTCCGCCTACATCGAGTAGTGTTGTTGATGAATCGCAGGATGACAGTGTGATGAATGCTCGGGTTGAGAATGTTCAAAGGTCTGTTGATATCTTCAGCATGTGATGAATGACATACGTGAACGGCAGTATGTCAAAAAATGACATACTCGCCCCGCAGGGATAAGGGCACTCGATACAGTTCTTGGGTATGACTTCCCCAAATGCCCGAAAAGCAGCGAAGCGTAGCTGACTTGATGAAACCACATCACCGCCCTTCACATTGCCAAGATAACCCTTGCAGAGCCTCACAACATCAGTGGGGCTTTTTGCTACTGCAACCCATCTGACTAACAACTTTTTCCATTCTGCTCACAGCTTCGCGTGAGTCGTGAGAGCTGAACAGCGAGCGCGACGCTGTGGGCAGCCAACCCCCGTGTTGTATCACGGGGGTAAATTCGACAAACTATCAACACCTGATGTAATTTTAACTCTGTTAACAATGCCTTTGATCATATTTTTATTACTTACGATTTAACTATGTTTCATATGAGAAGTTAAATTTATGATAAGCTAACCCGCACAAAATCAGTTGGTTAATATTATAAAGTGGAGCTTATATGACAAAGGTCGTATCGTGTATCAATCTAAAAGGTGGTGTAGGCAAAACAGCCTTAGCTGTAAATTTTGCCGCCTATTGCGGTATTCAAGGTAAAAAAACCTTACTAGTTGATTTAGATCCTCAAACCAATGCTACGTTTTCTACGATTGGTGTTAAGAAGTGGAATGATGAAGTTAAAGTCCAAGGCACTGTTGCTGATTTGCTAGGAGCTAAAAGACACACTAGTGCTCAAGGCCAAAGTAAAACCGCGGAACAAGTGATAGTAAAGAACGTCTTCAAGAATGTAGATTTAATACCTTCACACATAGACCTTTTTACCGTAGATTTAGACCTAGCTTCTGCACGCTTTCGTGAAACGAAATTGAAAAACGCGTTAAAAGACGTACTTGAAAACTATGACATTGTGATCTGTGACTGTCCTCCTAACCTTACAATTCCTACTCAAAATGCACTAGCATTCAGTACTCACTATGTTGTTCCTGTGACATTGGATTTCCTGTCTGCTATTGGTGTTAGTCTATTAGTTAAACGTGTTGAAGAGTTTGGCCAAGATCTCGACCATAGTTTAAAGCAAGCAGGCGTTGTTATTTCACGAGTTGGTCGTCCCGCGATACATAGAGAAGAAACAGATGCTACTTTGAGAGCACAATTTGGAGACGCAATTCTCGATAGTGTCATAAAAGAAAGAACATCTGTTAGTATGGCAGCACAATCTAATAAGCCGATTTTCTCATTAAATGATAGTGCGGCAAAAGAAGAGTTTTTAGCTGTGTGTGAAGAACTCCTAGAACGCATAGAAGGTTAGTATGAAGAGTCACGATTTTGCAAAACAATTAACACTTATGGCTAAGGTCCTTAAGAACGGACCAAATGTAGAACTAGACCAATTAGACATAAACAATTTCGGGAGCGTATCTTATATTGAGCCGACAGTTGAGCAGAATGATATTCCTCGCGCTTTAAGCATGCTCGTTGGGTTGAATAATGTACAGAAATCTCAGTGGCTTGCGTTAATCGAGGAATATAATATTCCTTTAGAAATTCGTAATCGTGATGCAACCAGAGATATTATTGGGAAACTATTAAACTACCTTTCTAAGAATAAAGAGGCTCGCGAACAATTATCTGGGAAGAAAACTAAAAAAGTATCGAATTCTTCTTCAGAGCTAGCTGATGCTCTTAGCATATTGTTGACTTAGATATGGACTCATTTATCAAAGAGATCGATGTTAACTTCGAAGTTTTTTTCAATGAAGTACAAGTTAATATCGACAATGTTATTCAAAATAACAATTCGGATAAAGATCAGTTTAAGCTAAGTTATCGCCGTTTGGTTTCCTATCAAGCTTGGATGAGCGAGATTTTGGAAAAAGTGACTTGTGAGGAATCATTATCATTTTTCATTGAAGCCCAAAATGACGCGCTAATGTCTCACTCCCTAGCTAGACAAGGTTCTTGGCGAGTTGCCTTGATGTCTCTTAGAAGCTGTATAGAGAATACAGTATTTGGACTTTATTACATTCAGCACCCAGTTGAATTGGAGTTGTGGACAGAAGGGAAACACAAGTTAGGTTTCACTGAGACGGTAAACTACTTGTCAAAGCACCCAAAGTTTAACTCTACGAATTCGACGATCAATGGTATTGAAACACTAAAAGCTGAATACGCGACTTTATCAAAAGCAGTGCATGGTTCTTCAAAGCTATTCAGAATGACTAAAACAGGTCAGATAGAGGGCCTTAATGTTGCTTCTCCGAGTGACTTTGGTAGTTGGAGGACGCGCGAAATATCAGTACTTAACTCCTTAAATCTAATACTGCTTTGTTTTTTCCAAGATGATTTAGTCGGCGCTGCCAATAGCAATTTACGCAAAGCAATTAGTGTAGCAATTAATCAGAGCAAGTTTCCTTTAATAAAGAGTGAGCTTAAGATTAACCTGATTAAACCCACCCCTTAAGCTACTGAGACATATACACTTATAAAAAAGCCGAACCCACTCGCAATGGGTCCGGCTTATACTCCTTGATATGCTAAAGGAGGACCGACTAACTCGATTAAGGATCATGTTTGCAGTCAAAGTAACTCTATCAATAAAGAGCTGTTTCGTATTGATTAGCTTACGTCTATTTTACATAGCTCGTACAAAACCAGACTTTTTTTATTCTACTTCTTGATATTGGCTATCGCCCTAGCGAGCCCCAACAAATATGTTGATGTTTTGATTTCCAATTCTGACTGAATCCCCAAAAGCGCTATTCCTGCTAATATTTGCTGTGGCCTCACGACTTGGCCTGTCGGCAGCTCCATACTGTCATATAACATTTTGAACTGTTCCCACTCATCACTGACGCTGAGTTCCCGACCTTTTGCCATACGCATTAGCCTTTTACACTCTGGCGGTATTGGTTTGCCTTCATCCCACCCCGTGACGGTTCTCACAGTTTTGAAACACAGTTCAGCGACCTCTTCCTTAGTCATTTGGCACTCTAACTCTCGAAAAATGTAATTCTTACTCATTTCGCGATACTTCAATGATAAAACCTCTAAATACAAGAGGTTGAACTGATTTTATAAGATATGCACTATTAAACATAATGAGACATAATGCGCAGTTGTCTTGTTAGAGCAATTTAGTAATGTCCGGTTTAAGCCATTTTAAAATCTCCTCCTAAGCTTACCTATATTGGTCTGTTTAGGAGTTATCCGGATGCTTATTACTATGAGTGAAAAAGATATTCATCGATTCAAGGTTCTGACTGACGTACGTGAAAAACGACTACGCCAAGTTGACGCTGCTATCATTTTGAATCTGTCTGCGCGTCATATCCGACGTTTGGTAAACAAACTTGTCTCTCTTGGCGCGCAAAGTCTTACACACGCAGCGCGTGGCCGCCCAAGTAATCGACGCTACTCAGAACATTTCAGAATTGAAATACTGAAACTTATCCGTGAGCATTACTCTGACTTCTCACCAACGTTCGCTCTGGAAAAACTGACTGAACTGCACAATCTGGCCGCTTGATGAACCTAAGATTCAGCGAGACGGAATCCGCGTTTGACTACATGTTGGCGACGCGTGAATACCTCGACGCGCACGGTAAACCCATCGCATTTTACAGCGACAAACATTCCATATTTCGAGTGAATCAGGAGAAACACAAACAAGTTGGCCAAACCCAATACGGGCGCGTGCTGAAAGAGCTGGCGATAGAACTCATTTGTGCCAACAGCTCCCAAGCCAAAGGCCGTGTTGAGCGAGCCAATCTCACGTTACAAGACCGGCTGGTTAAAGAGATGGCTTACAAGGCATCAACACCATCGAGCAACTCAACGCCTGGCTTCCCTACTTCATCGCCGATTTTAACCACCGCTTTGCTAAGCCCGCTCAATACCCGAAAAACATGCATCGTCCGGTTCGAGAATCCAAGCAAGAGCTCGACGATATTTTCAGTTTCGTGGTGGCCGCCAATAGTAAACACAAGTTTAAGTAGCTAAAGGCCCGATAGATTCGGGATTTACATCTCATGCCTTTATTTAAAATGGCAATATCTCATTCATCGTATCATCCGAATGAGCAAGTTCAGACTCTAATCTAAGCACGTCCTGCTTGAAGTGTGTTTGTTCAAATTTCTCTGAGAGAAAATCACATAAATCTTTTTTGTTTTCCAAATAACCAATTAGAAATTCAATCTGTACAACAAAGTAATTATCTAAAGTTTGGAATTTTTCATAATCACTTTCATCACAATAAGAAAGCATCTCTGCTATCTCGAATGAAATTGAATTTATAAACTCATTTAAACTACTTTGAGCATATTCGGCATATTCGGGGTACAAAGAGTTAATGAGAGTATCTTCCCAGAATGTTTGGACTAAGTTTCCTTCTTCATTAACGAGCACCTTAGTGTTAACACCTATAAGACGTGATAGCGAACCAAAACTTATTGATATATTGTTTTTATCATTTAGGGATAGCACACTTCTCTTGTAAGGAATAAGGAAGTATTTGGTGTGGTTTCTCTCATCAATTGTTCCTAGGAAGTTAAGTACGTTTTGCCATTTCCTAAATTCATTGATATCAAGTACCACTTTACTATAAAAGCTTTGTTTTTTTTCTTCATTCAACCGCTGTATAAAAACGGCAGAAAAATACTCTTGTATACTCTTATGTGTGTATGAGTAATAGTCGAATCCATCGCTAACAATCAAAGCGGTGATGCTCGATATGTCGCACATTAAATCATCTTCTAGATTATCGCCGAGCCTCTCTAACTTTGATGCTGACTCCAAGTATTGACGGAATTGCCCTGCTGAAAATCGAGTATTGTTCTCATGTAATGAAAGGAAGCTCAAACTATCGAATACTTTTTGCATTTGATAGTCAGTGAGACCCGAGCGTCTATGCCTTTCAAATCCCACTTTCATTCTGTCGTGCCTATACAGCATAGTTGGAAAAATAAGACTGTAGAATTCAGAAAGACTGTCAGGTTTAAATTGCCTTGCGTTGTAAGTTATGAAAAACAAGGTTAGCAGGAGTGGTGAAGTTGTAACCTCAGATAAAAACGGACTGCTAAGTAAAAGATTTTTTATATTCTCAGATTCTGTAGAATTTTTGTAAAGGTGATCAATAAATTCAGTTTGGACCTGAATAGTCATTGGGTCCAACTTCACCTTTGAAAAATAAATAGTCCCACCCATTCCTGCATTTGGTCTTGAGCTCACAACTAGTCGCAAGTCAGGGAAGGCTCTGGCTAACGCTTCAAGGTCTCGAGCTGCCTTATTTTTTTTATCGTTGGGGATTTCGTCAAAGCCATCCAAAAATAAGATTACGCTTCCGTTTTTAGCAATGTAATCAAAAACGGAAGTTTCAATCGGAACCCCTAACTCATTAATTGCCTCAATAATTTCTATTTTGAGGGATTTAGAGTAAGCGAGGTTCCTGAACTCTATAAATATAGGAATGTAAGAGCTGCTTTCACTTTCATTGATGCAAGCTCGCCTAAGGAGCAATGATTTTCCTTGCCCAGGCCCACCTTCAACTAATACATGTTTTCGACTAAATTGAGTAAAAGTCTCAATTTTATCACCGTCACAAAGAGTCGCGTTTTCGAAAAAGATTCTATCTAGAGGCTCTATTGAGTCTGGGTTTAATATTGTTTTAACATACCCAACCCTTTTAGACCTTTCTCGGAACGTTTTTAAATTCCTTTCAGATAAAGTTTGTTCTATTTTTTTACTTATAGCCCCGCCGGATGACTTAATTATTTTACGGGCTAAAGCGCTCAACCCCCCCGTAACAGCGGCTCCTACTATTTGGTCTAACATGATGACTCTAAAGTGAAGTATTTGTTATATTTTACCTATTTTTCATATTTACTAAACATGCATTCACCACAAATTAAAAAAAAGGCGAACTCAATCAATGAGTTCGCCTTTTTGCATCGTAAGCCACGAAATCAATCGCGAGGTGGCATAACATCTTTACTGTTTGCTCAGCAAAAATCGGCGTAAATCTCGCTCCGTGCGCATAACAAACAAGATGTAGACCATCTCACCTTCTTGTTTGTAAAAAACACGACAAGGATTGACCACGACTTCACGATAATAGAGTGCGCGAGCTCGGGAGGCAGGCGTCCAGATTCAGGAAAGTCGACGAGGCGTTCAACTTTGTCGAAGACGTTTTGAACGAGTTGTTTGCCCGCGACTAAATTTCAAGGGCAATGTATTCCACGATATCGTTAAGGCCCACTAATGCGGGCTTACTCCAAATCACTTCAGCCATTTTGACATCTTGTTCTTAGCTTCGTCATGACTCAGAACCTTACCTTCAAAAATGGCGGGCTCACCACGTGGGAGCCCTTCCAGGATAGCCAAGCGATTTTGCTCGTCAACATCCACGAGATACGTAGAAGGTTTGCCATGCTCGGTGATCAACGCGGGCTCTTTTGTATCGTGTAGCTCGACAATGATTTTGATCGCTTGACGCTTAAGGGAAGTTCCAAGCTCGTCTTGCATGAGAATGACTCCAATAGAAAACTAAAGTGATACCATTGTATCCCTTTTACATGTGTTGATTGGTAAATATAAAGCAATATGGGTGCAATCGAATCATGTTGCTTCTGTATTGATGTTTATATCGATAATAAGTTCATAAAATCAGATGGTTAAACAAAACCATTGTTAGTTTAAAAGCTCTACATTTGGTAAGGTATTCAAGGAATCAATAACTTATTATATAAAAGGCTTAATATGAAAATCGGTATGGTTGCCCTATCACTATTCACCGCTTTTGGCATGAGTTCATACGCGCTTGCTAATGAAAATGACACAGCAGCTAAAGATCTTGGTCATTTCTATGCAGGTGTAGATGTCGGATTTTACAATGAAACCGAATTAGAATACCGCGGTAGCAAAATTGAAGATTCTTCTGATCTAGCTGACTTGAGTTATAACTTAGTTGGCGGTTATGAGTTCAATACACACGATGTAGTAAAGCTGGGATTAGAAGCGGAGTACCGAAAAATTGGTAAAGTTAACTTTGCTCAAATGATGGATATTGAAGGCCAAGCCTTCTTCATGAATGTTAAACCCAAATTCATCGTTAAAGGCGACGTCTTGGATTTGTATGTCTCCCTGTTAGCAGGCGTTGGATCTATTGATACGGAAGTCAAAGCCTTTGGGCTCTCAGCTTCTGAATCTGAGGCCGCTTACCAAATCGGTGGAGAATTTGGCGCAATAATTACCGATAACATCGACGTTCATATCGGTTACCGCTCTGCACATATTGAAATAGAGTCCATCGATGTTTCATCCAAAACAGCATACATTGGTGCAAGATACCATTTCTAAAGTTCCTTCAATGGCTAGACCAATTTATTGCGGTCAACTAGCCTAACATTGCAAATAGTCCGATCTCTTTGAGGTCGGATTTATCATTATTGGTTCACTTCCTTTACATTGCTTCCAAATATAGACCTATCCCTCCACCGATATAAAGTTACGTTGCAACTTATTAAAAAAACCAGCGCTATTGCAAGATAAGATAAGTCACTCAAACAGGCTGCTATTTCGGGTTTGAAGGTGCTTCACCTTGGTAAAGCCGTCACTTGTTTACAAGCTGTATAAAGACACCCTATTCCATGAAAAAACAAAACACACCAGAAGTTGATCAACCTGTTATCGATGCTAGAGAAATTCAAACGGACAAAGACCTGTATTAAATCCGATTAGCATAAGTCGTACAGAGCTTGACTGAGAAACGCCAAATGCACGGCCTTACCACCCATTAAAGCAATCAATATAACTAATTGAGTAGTTAAAATAACCATTTTAAATCAATGATATAAAAATGGTCGCAAGTTTAATCTATACTCCGCGCCTAAATTAAAACGGAGCCGTTACTTTGCAAACAACCAATTATCAAAAGCAAGCGATGATCTTATTTGCACTATTAACAATTGGGTCGGCTTTCGTTAACGCTTACGGGATGGTCGCAACCATTAGTGAGCAAATCATATCCTTCATTTCATCGCTTATCAGTTATATTGTCATCGTATCTCTGTTCTTAAGGTTCACGAATGTGGACGTGATTAATTCTAAGTATCGTACCTTGATAGGTGCGAGTTTTGTTTGCATCACCATCTTGGAGAATATTTACCCAATGGTAATGTTCAGAAGCCAAGTGCTTACTAGAGAGTACTACGTTATTTTTTCGATTAAGCTAGCAATCAATAGCTATATAGCGAACGTGATAGTGCATGAAACCAATGTACTTGGCCAGTTTCTAAAGGCACCATTATTAGATTCTATACTAATGAAGATCAAAGCACGTTTAGATTCAAAAGCGGATGCGAGTCGAGTATATAAAAAGCTCTACCCTGTATTAGAAGTGCTTCTTGAACAAGGCTATAGTTTTGATTCACAAGAAGTTAGTAGGATTGTAAACGTGTTGGGAGAACTACCCGCAACAGGAACAAAACGCAAGAACTTCGCCAAGTTATATTTAAAAGATGAAATCACTTTACGTAAATTACCTCATGACCCTTCACACTTCGAAGGCCAGTCCCTCTGGCATTAATCTCTTAGAAAAACACTACCGATGTTCATGTGTAATTAGTTTAGAACCCTTTGAAGCTTAATCGATTGATATTTATCTAAGTTATCAAGTGATAAGGAGCTATCTGATTTCACTTTTTACACACCAAACCAATTGAATGAACCAAACCCCATAACACCGCATTCGTGATCTAGAAAACTCCCTTTACTAAATTCTCCTTACGAACACTCGATGCTGAATTTAGTCAAAACAAAAGTTACGTTGTACCTTATTTTCAATAAGGCTAACTAACACTGCGCTTACCCAATGCTCTAGCACAAGATAAATCACTCAAACAGGCTTCTATTTTGTGTTTAAATTTTGATCTATCAAGCGGTTATATGTTTTAACTTGGTGATTAAGCAAGCAAATGCTATGCATTCAGGTATGAGTTATGAATTAAAATGTTAACATCAGACAATGTTGTAAACTAGGTGTTTGATATGTTACCTAAACTTTATAAGTTCAGATCTCTTCACGATAGAAACATACAGTCGATATCCGAGTGTTCGTTGTGGTTTGATTCCGCTAAGACCTTTAATAACCCTTTTGAATCTCATCACCTGTTCAACAAAGAACTTCAGAACGACTTCAAGGTTATGTGCTTCTCTCAATCGAATGACCATCCAATACTTTGGTCTCAGTATGGCGATAACTTTAAAGGTATGTGTATTGAGTATGATCTTAACTGTTATCACGGTGAGGCAGATCTCAATTGCTTTGAAGTTCAGTATGCTGACAACCCAAGCATGCTTAGTTCTCCTTCGCTAGTTGAGTTAAAAGCATCGAAATTAGCCGCGAGCGTACTTGGAATCAAACATTCAAACTGGCGTTACGAAAAAGAATATCGCTGGGTACTGCCCAATGAAGAGATTATTGGCAACAAGCTGTATCTGAATAAAGAGTGTATAAGCTCTGTGATTCTCTCAGAACACGCTCCTGCCGATAGGAAACTAAAGGTACTGATGACTTGCCAACACCTCGGCATCCCCGTTAAACACGCTGTCGCTAAACAAGATTCGTGTACATTTGGCACCTTCTGTTAAATAGAATGAACACTCTACTAGACATATTTCTCATATCAAGTGACAGTGCAACAAACCAACATCTAACTCAGATCACCGTAATTCACTCGTTTCATTGGCATTTTAAGCAATAATATTAATGCCATTTAGTTATAGTGCATTACCTTGGTCAGTTTGTGATATGAAGTCGGATGTATTTCTCTGGGAAACTGTATTTGAACTGTTTCTTTGGTAAGTGCTGTTTCGCCTGTCTACAAGCTTTACTATCGCCGGATGTTCTCACTCTCTTGATTTTTGTATAACCTTTGGAGTGCTTCATTTCAATCATCAGGTCACAATAACCATCGATTTCAACATTGCTCTTTTTTAGGCCTTTCATGACCGTGGCTTTGATCTTTTTAGCTACGGGATTAACCAATGCATCGTCGGGAAATACGACTGGGGATGAAAAAAACAACAAAAGGGTTAGATATCTCATACTGTTCTCCTTTATTTGAACTGAGAACAGTATGACGATGGTTAAGACAAGCGAAGAACTAACTTAGTATGAAGGTTGACAAGATAAGACGTAATTCTCGACAATTACGCCTTCTTTGAGCCTTTAGATTTGAAGCCGTTGTGTGGGAATACATTACGAATACGTTGTTGCACGCTCTTAGGTACATCCTTTGTGAACTTGAGATTATAGCCAGAACGCTTTGCGTACACTTTTAATTCACCTTTAAAAGTGTTGTTGTGGCCAATCTCTTGAAGGTTGTGCTTAAAGCTGGGTGGAAGATGACCGTTAACTTGTTCGATCGCCCCATCGTTAAATTTGATTTTCAATACCGGCCTATCAACCGCGACTAACCAAAAAACCAACGCTGCACCAATTAAGATTACATACATCATAATGTCACCACTACTGTTGATGATTATTTATCGTCAGAAAGGAGCTTACTTAAATCTTCTTTAAGATTGGTTACTGTCTTGCTGGCCTGTTCACTACGAGATGCTTCGCTCACCAAATACTCGATGGCATCTGATAGCGTACAACCTAGCTCGTTCGCACGCTGGGATAGCTTTTCCCATACACGATAATCAAGGTCGATTGATTTCTTCTTGGTGTGAACTTGTTCAGCATTAAAGTGACGCTTTCGCTTAGCTCGGATCGCTTGCTTAAGCTTGTTATCGAGCTCAGGAGACATGTTGTCAGATATCCACTCAAGAACGCCCGTTGGTTGGTGTTCAAGCTTCAATAAGGCTTGTACAGCAACGTCAGCTTCACTTGAATCAATATGGCAGGTGATCGACTCGCCTTCTTTCCATTTTTTGACCAGATAGTTCCATTTCCAACCACATTCCAAGTTTTCAAGTTGCTGATATTTCATGTCTAATCTCGAGAGTTAATCCTAGTGACAGCGTAACCCAAAATAGGCTATTTAACAATTGTTGTCTTGAAAGAATAGACCAAGATCATACTTATATTAGCTTAGTGATTAGTAACTACAACATAGAGCTACAAGCGAGATCGGTTTTTCTATATACTCCCTACCTCATTATCATAATCAGAAACTTAAATGACTCTAGTAGATTGGCGACATGTTACGCCTCAGTACGACGAATATAACGCTCAATTAGAGCAATTCCCTGACATCTCGCCTTTCCCATTTTCAGACATTCAACATAGATTCAACGATGCGCTAACCCGCTTTGTCCGCTTGTCTAATCTTTCGCGTGTTTTACTTGTCAACGCTCCGGACAATTCGATCTATCGTCAAATGATTGTTGAATCTTTAGTTACTGCTTTAGATGATCACACGTTACCAGTAATTAAAACTGAGTCTTTAAATGCTGTCTCTCTGTTTGACCAAGTTCAATCAAAAGACGGCCAAGTCGTTGCGACAAAGCCAGGCTTACTGGCTAGAGCGAACAATGGCTACCTGATTGTTTCAGCCAACTTGATTCTAGCAAACCCGGGAAGCTGGTTACTGCTTAAATCTGCACTTCTTGGTGAGGCCGTAGAGCCCATCAGTAGCAACCCTGAACATTTAAACCAATCTCCATCTTTACCGCTTACCTACAATATTAAGTTGATTGTGGTTGGAGACCGAGCTCAACTCGGCGATCTTGATTACCTAGACAGTGATATTCAAACCGGCTTCTGCCTATTCAGTGAAATTGAACAAGACATAAAGCTAACAGAAGAGACGTTGACTCAATATCTTGGTTACCTTAAATGGCTCCAACAACGTTATGAACTGCCAAACATCACGCAACAAGCTGTGACAGGCATTCTTACTGCTGGAGCAAGAGAAACTGAAGACCAAAGTTATATACCGTTATGCCCGATTTGGCACAATGCGTTATTGAACGAAGCTTTGATTGAAGCCGACCATGGTGAGATTGATGGTCACCATATTCAGCAAGCACAGCAACACAAATACAACCGCGAATCTTACTTACCGGAACGTGCTCTTGATGATATTCGAGATGGCCAAGTTATTATCGAAACCGAAGGTGAACAAGTTGGACAAGTTAATGGCCTGACGGTTATCGATGTACCAGGACACCCAGTATCGTATGGTGAACCAGCCCGAATTTCATGTGTTATCCACTTTGGTGATGGTGATATTGCCGACGTTGAACGCAAAGCGGAACTCGGTGGTAACCTTCACGCTAAAGGCATGATGATCATGCAAGCGTTTGTAAGCAGCGCGTTAAACCTTGAAGATCCGTTGCCATATGCTGCTTCTGTTGTGTTTGAGCAATCATACTGCGAAGTTGATGGCGATAGTGCTTCTCTTGCTGAGCTTTGCTCTTTGGTAAGTGCTTTGTCGGAATACCCTATCAATCAACAAATAGCGGTAACCGGTGCTGTCGACCAATTCGGTCGTGTACAAGCAGTTGGTGGGCTAAACGAGAAAATCGAAGGCTTCTATCATGTGTGTAAACACAACGGGTTAACTGGCGAACAAGGTGTGATCCTTCCAAGATCTAACTTAAGACATCTTGCTCTGAAGCCAGACCTAATTGAAAGCATCAAAAACAAAGAATTCCATATTTGGTCTGTCTCTAATGTAGATGAAGCTATTCCTCTTATTATGAACAAACCATTTAGAGACGATGAACAAGAAAGCGTTCTGAGCAAAATTGCGGAACGTATTGAAAACTTTGAAAGACATGAGCACCCTATTGGAATTGTTGGACGCATTAAAAACTGGTTTGTCTAGTACTCATCGGACTTGTTTAGCGTACACCTGTTCACTAATATGCACCTATCAAAAATTGGAGTAATTGATAATGCAAAACAAACGTGATTCTTACACTCGCGAAGATCTTCTAGCATCAAGCCAAGGCGAACTATGGCCTGAAGGACCTCAACTACCAGCACCGAACATGTTGATGATGGATCGCATCACTAAAATGTCTGAGACTGAAGGTGATTTCGGTAAAGGTTTGATTCTTGCTGAACTGGATATTACTCCTGACCTATGGTTCTTCGACTGTCACTTCCCTGGTGACCCAGTAATGCCTGGTTGTCTAGGACTTGATGCAATGTGGCAGCTTGTTGGCTTCTACCTTGGTTGGGTTGGCGGCAAAGGCAAAGGCCGTGCTTTAGGTGTAGGTGAAGTGAAATTCACTGGTCAAATCCTACCTACTGCGAAAAAAGTGACTTACGAAATCCACATGAAGCGTGTTGTTAACCGTCGCCTAGTTATGGGCCTTGCAGATGGTCGCGTACTTGTTGATGGCAAAGAGATTTATGTTGCTAAAGATTTGAAAGTTGGCCTTTTCCAAGATACTTCAGCATTCTAATCTAACCATTTGATTAGAATAAATAACGCAGCTAGATTTTAATAAAGCAGCCCATGGCTGCTTTATTTTCACTCCAATAAATTTAGTTATAGTGCACTAAGGTATCCCGTATTAAATTTGAAACAGGATAAATCCACCAGCGATACACTTATGATAGCGAAACTAGAATGCTAAATAGCTCTGGGAATCTTTGTATTGTTCTGAAACTAACAAGGCTCCACTGCTGTACAACAATGGAGCCTTGATCTTTGAATATGTTCCGCCCTATCTATTTATAGAGACCTGATTGCTTATCACCTTTGGCGTCACGCCAACCACCTAACCAATAAGACCGAGAATCCATTTGGCTATATGGGCAAGCTTCTTGTGACCTACCGTTTATACCAGCTTTGTAGCCTTGAGATTGTGCTCGTTCTAGTCGATCACGCTTTTGTCTCTTCATAGTGCAGTCCTCATACGGGTGTTCTATTTACTAACATACAATGATTACAACTTTGCGGAGTTTTTGTGACTCCAACTTTAAGAATCGACCAGTTTTTCACTTTTCTCAAGGCGAAAAAAAAGCCCGAATTCAGAATTGTGAACTCGGGCTCAAGAGATGAAATTATTTAAATTTTCTACGGAACCCTAATAAGCCGAGTACAGTCAAAGCGAACCAACCTAAGCTACCGCCTTTACGATCGACCTTTGCTGTATCAGTACTACGAGCTTGGATATCACTCTTACCTTTACCTTCGATAGGAATCAATTTAACCGCAACAACCTTTTCAACCGCATTAGACGCAGCACCGCCACAGTATGAGTTGTGAGACGTTGTATCGTATGGTTTAGGTGTGCCGCCAACAACACATTTGATAGCAGTCGCAGAGATAACACCCGCATCGTTGATGCCTGAAGCATCAATGATTCGGAACTTGTTGTTCTCTCCAGAAACGTTGCCATCATTAGTTAGATCGTCTAGCCACCAAGCTTTGTTCTGAAATAGATCAATTCTTGATGGGTCAGTACCAGTGGCTTGATAAGGGTAAATAAAGCCACGGTGTCTGCGCTCACTGCCATCAACTTCACGCGTTGTTTCAGCGTCTACTTGACCAACAATTTCATTGAAGTTGTTAACTGCTTTAGCTTCACCACTCGAACCAGCAAAGAAGATACCACCCGTTAGGTATGTCGCTGTTGGAGTCGCAGCTGAAGCATCAGTCACAACGAACATCTTGCTTCCCGCGCTACCACTTTCAGGTACTCGACCATTACGCTTAGAGTTACCAATAACAAACAAGTTTTTGTTGATATCGGTCGCTACAGAGTTACTGTATTTGTAATCGTTAGACGAGTTAGAGTTGACCTTAGCGCCTTCAATTGATTTAGTCGTCCAAGTATTCGTGCTGTCAGCTAAGTCCAAAGATTTACTGATGAATACCGATGCATTCATATCTTGTAGGTCACCACTACCATCAACAGTATTGTAGCCTACGCCATAAAACTTAGTATCCGATTCGGCAATTGAACGCATGCTACCTTGAGCATAGTAATCGCCTTGTCTAGCAGTTCCACCACGAGTCCAATCGATTGACTTGGTATTCGTACCATCCCAAATAGCAGCTTTTGAACTAAACACAGGATCCGGCGTTGACGTGTCCGTAATGGTTTCACTAGTAGACACACTACCTACATTGTAAACAGTACCATTACTCGCCGTGATAGCTTTCCATGCACGAGTCTCAGAAGATCCTGCAGGCTTGGCTGTCGTTGTAAACATTGCATTGTTTCGGATGGTTCCCTCAGACTTAACACCTAGTGGGTTGGCATCTTTATCTAGAGAGTTGATCACTGTATTGCGAGTATCGAGTATTGCCCCGCCTTCTATAAATGCCTTTGCATTTACATAACTCAGGTTATTTCTTTCCTTAGCCCAAGTATCTTCCCAGCGAGTTTTCGCCCAGCTTTCACATGTGGAATATCTTAGTTCACGGTTACAATAGTTTTTGAAGTCATCGAACTCTTGTAAATATTGGAAGACCGCGTCCATAGCGAAAGGAACTTCTTCACGGTAACTAATAGCTTCAACTGAATTACGTGTTTCACCTGCTAGCTTAAAGCTATCACAAGCGACACCACCAATAGTACCGGTGGTAAAACAACTTTCAGTTCCGGTAACCGCCGCTGGTTGAATCGCGACACCAAACGTTTCAGAAGCTCCGACAATAGAGCTAGGAGCCGCGACTTCAACTACCTTGTACAGTGCAGCATTCGCGTTAGTTGCAGCCAAAACTAAGGCTGCAACTGTTGTTAATTTAAATTTATTACAAGTCATGATTACTTCTTAACTTTCCTGTTGTAGTGCCTCGAGCTCTTCCCAGCGCTCGAAAGCAACTTCAAGCTCCTGCTCTGCTGCAGATAGCTTATCTAATACTGGTTGTGTCTGCTCTACAGATTTTGAAAAGAAGCTAGGATCGTTGACTTCTTCCTGAAGAGTTTCAATTTGAGTTTCCAATTCTTCCAAACGCAAAGGTAGCGCTTCGAGTTCTCGTTGTAGCTTATACGATAACTTCTTAGCTTTAGCCTTAACTGGCGCAGTTTTGGGAGTTTCCTCAACTACTTTCTCTGGCTTTGATGGCTTTTCAACCTGTCGGTACTCTATAGCCTGCTTTCTTTGTTGCTGAGCATCGTGGTAACCACCAACAAATTCTTCAACAACGCCGTTGCCTTCAAAAATCCAACTTGTCATAACCGTGTTATCAACAAACTGTCGATCGTGGCTCACTAAAAGAAGCGTACCCTGATAGTTGGCAAGCAAATCTTCTAAAAGTTCCAAAGTTTCGATATCTAGATCGTTGGTTGGCTCATCGAGAATCAATAAGTTATTCGATTTAAGGAAAATACGAGCTAATAACAAACGGTTTTTCTCACCACCAGACAATGCCTTCACTGGAGTGCGAGCACGTTTAGGAGAGAACAAGAAATCTTGTAGGTAGCTCAGTGCATGGCGCTCACGGCCGCCTACTGTCACTTCTTGCTTACCATCCGCCAGATTGTCAATTACTGACTTCTCAGGGTCTAGGATTTCACGGTATTGGTCGAAGTAAGCCACTTCAAGTTTAGTACCACAATGCAGACGGCCTGAATCGGGCTTCAGCTGATCAAGCAGCAGTTTAAGTACGGTACTCTTACCACAGCCATTAGGGCCGATCAGAGCAATACGATCACCACGCATAATGTTGAAGCTGAAATCTTTAACAATCTCTTTGCCTTCAAAGCCAAAGTTAAGATTCTCTGCTTCAAATACAATCTTGCCTGAACGTTGACCATCATCGATCTGAATAACCGCTTTACCCTGCACTTCACGACGATTGATGCGCTCTTCACGCAACTTCTTAAGTGCACGTACACGGCCTTCGTTACGCGTTCGACGAGCTTTAATGCCCTGACGAATCCACACTTCTTCTTGAGCAAGCTTTTTATCAAATTCAGCGTTCTGCATCTCTTCGACACGTAAGGCTTCTTCTTTCTCTAGCAAGTAGTTTTCGTAATCACCAGGGAACGAGCTTAGCTTGCCGCGATCAAGATCAACAATGCGAGTTGCCATTGACTTGATGAAAGCACGGTCATGCGAGATAAAGATGATTGAACCACGGAAGTCTTTCAGGAAGCCTTCTAACCATTCAATTGTCGCAACATCTAGGTGGTTAGTCGGTTCGTCGAGTAGAAGCACGTCTGGGTCACATACAAGCGCACGAGCAAGCGCCGCTTTACGTTGCCAACCACCAGACAAATCGGTCAGTTTTGTTTCAGCAGTGAGTTTAAGCGCCGCCATTACGTTACTTACGCGATCTTCGAAACGCCATGCGTTGGCATGATCCAACTGCTCTTGTACACGAGTAAGACGATTTAAGTTCTTTTCGCTAGGGTCAGTACCAATGAGATCCAAAAGATCATGGTAGATCTTCAACTGTTCGCCAATTTCCGCTAGGCCACCAGCAACGTAATCATAAACGGTGCCTTCTTCATTACGTGGTGGATCTTGCTCAAGGCGAGACACAACCACATCTTGTGTGATTTGCATCTTACCGTCGTCCATGATGATGTTCCCTGACAGGATCTTCATCAATGTCGACTTACCCGCGCCATTGCGCCCTACTAAACACACACGTTCGTTTTCTTGCAGTGCAAAGTCCGCACGATCTAATAACGGGTGATCGCCAAACGCTAATTGCCCGTTATGAATTGTAAGTAATGCCATTCTTTTTTAACCAATCATTAAGTTCTAACAAGCCAAATGGCCAGTTAAGCTCTGAGCTTTGAGAAAAGTCAGAGCTTTCAAATTTGAGCACCGGAATAGTGACCCCGTAACGGGAAAAGAGCTCATCATCAAATGCAATGTCGACAACGTTGACGTGATGGCTAATGTTTAACTGTTCCGTGAGTTTGAATGCCATCTCACATAGATGGCACCCTTCTGTACTGTAGAGAGTCAGCACGCTATATCCTTATACAATCTCTTAATTACTTATGTGTAATCAACCAGCAGTTATGAATGTGCTTGTTACGAGAGAAGTCCAATGGAAGTGTTTTAGCTGAGATGTTCTGAGCTTTGAGACCTAACTCTTCTAGGCCTTCTACATCCATTTTGAAGTGACGCTTGTTGTTAGAGAACACAATCGTGCCTTCTTCACGAAGAAGACGCTTTAGGTTTTCCATCAATTGAATGTGATCACGCTGAACATCAAAAGATTGATCCATACGTTTAGAGTTTGAGAACGTTGGTGGATCGATGAAGATCAGGTCGTAAGAACCCTGCTCTTTAACCAACCACTGTAAGCAGTCAGCTTGAACAAACTGATGTTGACGACCAACACGGCCATTAAGCTCCATGTTCTGCTTTGCCCACTCAAGGTAGGTATTAGACATATCAACGGTTGTTGTAGAGCGTGCGCCACCCACAGCAGCATGAACAGATGCACTGCCTGTGTAAGCAAACAAGTTAAGGAAATCTTTACCTGCAGCCATTTCACCGATACGACGACGAGTGATCTTATGATCTAGGAACAAGCCTGTATCTAAGTAGTCATGAAGATTAACAATCAGCTTAACGCCGTATTCGTTCACTTCTAGGTTAGAGGAGTCTTGAGCCATTTTTTGATATTGAGAACGGCCTTTCTGCTTCTGACGAACCTTAAGAACCACGTTGTTTGCTTCAACGCCAGTTACTTGAATAGAAGCACGGATGATATCGGTTAAGCGACGTTTTGCTTTCTCTTCCGGTACATCTTTAGGTGCTGCGTATTCTTGAATCACTAGGTGACCTGGGTATACGTCAATCGCTACATTGTATTCTGGTAAGTCCGCATCGTAGATACGGTAACAATCCAATTGCTCTTTCTTAGCCCACTTGCCAATTTTACCGATGTTCTTTTTAAGACGGTTTGCGAAGTCTGGGGCAATAAGTTGCTCTTGTTCACCCGTTGGACGCTCTGACATCGGACGATCTGAGATTGAGTAATTCTTTTGGTGACACGGTAACGCACCATTATTCAATTTGAACTGTTTGTCTGCACGCATACGTAAGCAGCTAAGCAGTTCGTCTGAACTAGAGAAGATAGACGCGTTACAACCGCCAAATTCCGCTTTAAGTTGTGCACCGAATGCCGTGTAAAGTGCAATCAAACCCGGTTCTGTGCCAAGACGCTCACCATAAGGTGGGTTAGAAACAATCACACCATCAACAAACTCTGTAGGACGCTTAAGCTTTGCAGCATCGCCTACTTCGAATTCAATCAGCTCTTCAACACCAGCACGACGAGCATTGTCGCGCGCTGTTTTGATCATGCGCTCGTCATTGTCGTAGCCATAGAACTTACATTCTACTTTCTTAACGCCACGACGACCTTGAACGTTCGCTTCAGCTTTCACTTCAGCCCACAGTTCTGGTTCAAAATCTTCTAGTGATTCAAAACACCACTTCTGGCGTTTGACACCTGGAGCCATGTTCGCTGCCATCATTGCCGCTTCAATCACTAACGTACCCGAACCACACATTGGGTCTAGGAAAGGCTTAGTCGCATCCCAGCCACTACGAAGAAGAATCGCTGCAGCAAGAGTTTCACGCAATGGTGCGCGGCCTGATTCTGGGCGGTAACCACGTTGGTGAAGACCGCTACCTACCATATCAACACCAAGAATCGCTTTATCACGATGTAAACGAACGTGAATACGAATATCTGGATTTTCTTTGCTGATAGACGGACGAGGTAAAGACTTTTTCTCAAAGCTATCAACAACGGCATCTTTTACTTTCATCGCACCGTATTGGCTATTACGGATTTCGTTGTTTGTACCGTTAAAGTCAACAACAAAACGCTTAGAGCTATGGAATTGATTTACCCAGTTAACCGCGGTGGTTGATAGGTACAAATCCATGTCGTCCATACAAGTGAATTCAGAAAGGACACGTACAAATCTAGAAGCCAAACGACTCCATAAACAACAACGATAAATTTGCTCATTGGTCGCTTTGAATTTAACACCTGCTTGAACAGGTTTTGCATTTGTAATCCCTAGTTGGGTTAGTTCTTCAACTAATAAATTCTCAAGGCCGTTTGAGGTAACCGCTAGATATTGATTCATAGTGTTCTTTTATTGATAAAAATTAGCTCGATTATACCTGAATTTGTTATTAGAGCATCACACTAAACTTGTCTTTTCATTGAATCTTTCGACTAACTGGCTAGCAAATACACAGTCATGAAGCGATCGCTTACCCACATCCCCTTAGAACATAAGACTTATCGAATCAGCACAATTTATGACCAAACATCGACCAATGCGGCGATGTGAATTTATATTCACCCTAAAACTGGTATACACCAGAGTTAATTTAAGACTGAAAGTTAGCTACAAAAGCACAAAAACAGGGAATAAAGGGAGGTAATTTACACTTCTGGCGATGAAAATAGGCAGAAATTAAGATGAAAAAACAGTCACAAGTTCACTAATTAAATAGTTAACCGGTGATGTATTTATCTGGATAAGGGGTTTTAGGCACAAAAAAATCGGCTATTGAGCCGATTCTAAGGAAGGTTTGATAGGTTTATGCGTTGCAATGTGTGTTAGAAATGATGAATTAAACTGGGGAATTAACCGACCATTGCAATATGTGTATGATGAAAATGAAGAATAGAGTTCGCGTCTACCATCCTATCGTGCATCACCTTAATCGAGTCTCCAAAGCTTAACCCTTTTGAAGGTGTGAGCAGAAACTCTTCTAAGTCGACAAATGCACATAGGCTCGCACACTCTCCCACTTCTAATACAATGAAGTAACCTAGGCTATGCTCGTTATTCATTTGTACGATATCCCCTTCTTTAGGAGAGTCGTGGCCAGCGCCTTGTGAATCGAAGAACCAACTTTTAGGCTGTACAGGCTTGTGGAAGCGCTTTGCTGCCACACAATATAGTGCGAGTTCAGCTTGGCGAGGCTCAGACAGTTCTAAGCCAGAAATTTGTTCTTTGAAGGTTTGGTATGAAGATGCGTCATCAACGGTGAATTCATTATCTCTAAACGCGCAGTCTACCAGCTTATTGCGGACCAGATTCGTTTTGAAAATCATATCCTCTCCGAGGTTTAGCATTAATGAACATTGCTGCTCATCGTAATACCAACTCCATGTATCGCTAGGTTTAAGCATCATTTCGTCTCACACTGTTGAACCATTCCATTAGGTAAAACGCAAAATTACCTTCAATTACAGTAATTTTACTGAGCAATAGGCAAAAAAAAAGAGGAAATGAATTCCTCTTTCTTATCGCTTTTCTCTACAACTCAGTGAGTTACAGTGTCTCTTTTAGTAAGACGATGCAAAATTATAGCTTTCCTAAAATAACCAAATCTTTTTGATAACTCTGTTTATATAAGCACTGGGTTTATAAAAGCTAGATTTATAAAAGCTTTGGTTTTCGGGGCTATAAATTTTTAACGATGTCGCCTACAAGACCTGGGCCTTTGTAGATGAAACCAGAGTAAACTTGTACAAGCTTCGCGCCTGCCATCATTTTCTCTTTCGCAGCAACATACGAATCAACGCCACCTACCCCGATGATCGGTAATGCGTCACCAAGTTCTTCGTGAAGTTTACGAACCACTTCCGTACTGCGAGATTGAACAGGACGTCCACTTAGGCCACCCGCTTCATCGCAATGTTTCATGCCTTCAACGATTGAACGATCCAATGTTGTGTTTGTTGCGATTACACCATCGATCTTATTTTTGATCAATGATTCACAAATTTGGCTAATTTCGTCATCACTTAGATCCGGAGCAATCTTAAGAGCAAGAGGAACATATTTACCATGCTTCTCTTCTAGTTCAGATTGTTTCGTTTTAAGTTCAGACAATAGATCGTCTAGAGCTTCGCCGTATTGTAGAGAGCGAAGTCCTGGAGTATTGGGTGAAGAGATGTTCACAGCAATGTAACCAGCGTATTGATATACCTTCTCCATACAGATCAAGTAATCTTCAGCGCCCTTTTCAATTGGTGTGTCTTTATTCTTACCGATGTTGATACCTAAGATGCCGTCGTAGTTCGACTTCTTAACGTTCTCAATAAGATTGTCCACGCCTAGGTTATTGAACCCCATGCGGTTGATGATACCTTCAGCTTCAACAAGACGGAACAGACGTGGTTTGTCATTACCTGCTTGTGGACGAGGAGTCACCGTTCCTACTTCTACGAAACCAAAACCCATTGCGCCAAATGCATCAATACATTCGCCGTTTTTATCTAGGCCAGCAGCTAGGCCAACTGGGTTTTTAAAAGTAAGACCCATGCATTCTACAGGTCGATTAGGTAATTGTTGGCGATACAAAAGATCAATAGGAGTGCCTGTGAAGCGTTTGAAATTTTGAATTGCAAGATCATGTGCCTTTTCGGCATCAAGTTGGAAAAAGCCAGTTCTGGCTAGACGGTAGAGCATTGTGCCTCCGATAGAAAAAAGCCCCGTGTAAACGGGGCGATATTATTTACTTATTTACCCAACTATTCAATCTATTACTGTCTGTAAGGGTAAGATAATCGAGTTTGTTAGCGAATGAGGTTCTTTATTAAGCAAACGTTATCGTTTCTGCAGTCAGTTTACTCATTTCTAGTCTCTACCATATTACAGCCACCCACTCTTTTAACAACAAACAAGGTGTCCGTCGAAGTGGGTCCGTCAACAATCGTTAGACCTACTGATGCCACTTTATAGAAACGAAAAAGGCAGACCTTATGGCCTGCCCTTGTGTCTTTCGTTTTATCTAATCACTAATCTGTCGACATGCAATTTAGATTTAACAACATCAATTCACGCAGTGCTACTGAGAACTTGGCAAACTCATGAACCGAGCCCACTTTGAATTCATTGAGGATACTTTCCCAACGATGTAGAGAAACAGAGTTACTTTCCATCCAATCATCAAGCGCTTTAATCACATCGATGTCTGAAGCACAACCGCAGTTAAGCACTTGGCCAGTTAGCTGACGTTGCTGCCAATCCAGATCTTCTCTGAATGCTGCACGCGCTAGTGCTTGCCAGTTGTTATCTACAGCTTGACCATTGATTTGCTTCAAGAACCAGTGCAGAGACAAACGATCGCCAAGGTTGAAGTAAAGCTTCGACGCTTGTTGTACTGTTTTACCCGTCTCACGAGCTACTGTGGATATATCCAGTGCCGAGTACAAGCTAGACAAACGCGCAACCGAATTAGCCAACTCAGCGTTTACGCCTTGGTCAATCCATAGCTGTGCCATTGCGTTATGCTCTTCTACTTCAGAAGCCACTAGGTTTTCATCCAGTTTCTCTGTGATAGTAAGAACATCACCTTGGTAAAGTTCAATCAGTGCTTTCACTGACTGTTTACCGCTACGGTTTCTTAGCAACCAACGAGCCAAGCGACGAAGTGTACGGCGAACATGGTAGATTAATTCATATTGAGCTTCAGAACTTGAAACATTGTCCAGTTCACGGATGCTCTTCAGAACTTTGCCAAGACCATAGATTTCACGTGATGCCGCGTAAGCATTGGCAATATCAACAATATTCGCGCCCGTCTCTTCTTGCAAACGAGTAACGAAGTTACAGCCCATCTCGTTAACCATTTGATTAGCCAGTGCCGTCGCAATGATTTCAGAACGTAGTGGATGATTATCCATGTGCTGAGAATAGTTACGACGTAACGCTGTTGGGAAGTACTGCATAAGCTGTTGAGCATGGAATTCATCATTAGCGATATCATCACTAACAAGATCTTCTTTAAGCACCATTTTTCCGTAAGCGACAAGTACAGAAAGCTCAGGTCTTGTTAGGCCTTGGCCCTGTTTTTCACGCTCGAGCAGTGTTTCGTCATCTGGGATGTATTCCAAACCACGATCCAAGTACCCTGCTTTTTCCATTGTATGAATAAAGCGGATTTGCTCTTTTACTAAACCAACACCTTGATGCTCAGTAACCGAAATAGACTCAGCTTGACAATATGCGTCGTCTAGAACGATTTCGCCAACTTCATCTTCCATCGATTCAAGCACTTGGTTACGTTGCTTAACGGTTAGATCACCATTAGACACCAAACCATTCAAGAAGATCTTAATGTTTACTTCATTATCCGAACAGTCAACACCACCAACGTTATCAACAAAGTCGGTATTAACTCGGCCACCCGTCAGCGCGTATTCAATACGACCCAGTTGAGTCATACCCAAGTTACCGCCTTCACCAACAACTTTAGCTTTTAGGTCACGGCCATCGATACGCAGCACGTCATTTGCACGGTCACCTACATCTGTATGAGTCTCGTTTGAAGACTTAACGTAAGTACCGATACCACCATTCCAAAGAAGATCAACCTGCATAGACAAGATCGCTTTGATCAAATCATTCGGTGCCATTGATGCTTTCTTAGTACCCAGCATTTTCTGAATTTCAGGCGTCAGAGAGATAGACTTCGCTCGACGAGAGAAAATGCCACCACCTTGAGAAATCAGGTCTTTGTTGTAATCTTCCCAGCTTGAGCGAGGTAGATTAAACAAGCGCTCACGCTCTACCCAGCTTGATGCTGATTCTGGATTCGGGTCGATGAAAATATGCATGTGGTTAAACGCAGCTTGCATACGAATATGCTTAGACAACAGCATGCCGTTACCAAACACATCGCCCGCCATATCACCTACACCGATAGCGGTGAAGTCCGTTGTTTGACAGTTGATGCCCATTTCACGGAAGTGACGTTTAACAGATTCCCAGCCGCCTTTCGCCGTTATTCCCATAGCTTTATGGTCATAACCGTTAGAGCCACCAGAGGCAAATGCATCGCCTAACCAGAAATTGTATTCAGCAGATACTGAGTTTGCTAGATCTGAGAACGTTGCGGTACCTTTATCGGCGGCAACAACCAAATACGGATCATCTTCATCGTGACGAACAACGCTCTTAGGTGGAATAACCTCACCTTCAATGATGTTGTCTGATACGTCTAGTAGTGCACGGATGAAGCGCTTGTAACAACGTTGACCTTCAGCGAAGATCTCGTCTCGGCCAGACATAGTGTGCTGACGCTTACAAACGAAACCACCTTTTGCACCAACCGGTACAATTACTGTGTTCTTAACTTGTTGTGCTTTAACTAGGCCTAGAATCTCAGTACGGAAATCCTCTTGACGATCTGACCAACGTAAACCACCACGAGCGACTTTACCGCCACGTAGATGCACACCTTCAATGTCTGGTGCGTAAACGAAGATCTCAAACGCAGGAACCGGCGCTGGGATATCTGGGATCTCGCTTGGTCTCATTTTCAGAGCCAACCAAGGTTTAGACTGTTTGTTGTCGTCTAACTGGTAGTAGTTAGTACGAAGCGTTGCTGTGATCATTTCCATGTAACGACGAATGATACGATCATCATCCAAGCTTTCTACATGATCCAACTGTTCAGTGATCTTCTTAATAAGATCTTGTTGGCCTTTCGCGCTACCCTTTAATTTAGGATCAAAACGCTTGCCGAATAAGCTCACTAACCCTTTCGCTAGATCTGGGTAATGAGACAATGTGTCTTCAATGTATTGTTGGCTAAATGGGAAACCCACTTGGCGCATGTAACGCGCATACGCACGTAAGATTGAGATTTCACGGCCAGAAAGAGCAGCACCCAATACCAAGCGGTTAAAACCATCGCTGTCTAATTCACCCTCCCAAATCGCAGCAAAGGCTTGTTGGAATAGATCGCGCGCTTCACGAAGATCAATCGTCTTGTCACTCTTATGCAGCATCGAGAAATCAAGGATCCAATAAGTCACCCCATTGGTCTTGCGTACTTCATAAGGTGATTCACCAATAACGCGCAGGCCAAAGTTTTCAAGCATTGGCATAACATCAGACAGGTGAATCGGCTCATCACTGTGGTAGAACAGCTTCAAACGAACAGCTTTAGAGTCTACTGCCTCTTCTTGAGGACGGTAGAAAAGCATACCCAGTTTGTTGTCTTCACTTAGTGCTTCTAGACGCTCGATGTCTGCAACAGCAGAACCAGGCATCATGTCTTCTTTGTACGAACGTGGGAATGCACGCATGTACTCTTTCGATAACGGAAGACCTTTGCTCTCACCGAAGTTAGCAACGATTGATTCAGACAGGCGGTCATCCCACGTAGACGATACTTCCATTAAATTTTGCTCAATTGTTTTCACGTCCACATCCATGTTGTTGTTATCAACACGAACAATATAGTGCGTTCTTGCCAGTGGGCTTTCAGAGAAGTATGTCGTGAATTCGACCTCTTCTTCGCAACCGAAATACTGCTTCAAGATGCGTTGGGTTTGACGACGAAGTTCGGTATTGTAACGATCTTTGGTAACGTAAACCATGCAGCTAAAGAAACGGCCAAACGGGTCTTTGCGAACAAACAAACGCAGAAGATCGCGATCTTGCATTTGAACTACGCCAGTACCGACTTCAAGCAGTTCTTCTTCACGAGCTTGAAGCAGTTCATCTCGCGGGTAGTTTTCTAGAATGTTGTGCAGTGCTTTGTAAGAGTATGAACCTTCACGGTAACCACTCGCGTCTAAGATACGCTCTACTTTCTCGCGAACAAGAGGAATCGTTTCAACGGTTTGGTTATAAACGGCAGAGGTGTAAAGACCAGTAAAGCGGTGTTCACCAATGACTTTACCGTTCTTATCGAACTTCTTAATACCAATGTAATCATTATAAGCTGGGCGGTGAATGCGTGAAGCCGTGTTGCCCTTGGTTACGATAAGTACATAAGGCTTTTTGGCTTCAAGACGTGCCGAATCAGAAAACTCAGACAGCTTAACGTTACGCACACGATCTGAATTCGCAAACAAACCAAGACCTTGCTCCTTGGTCGGTTGTAGTTCTGTGTCGCCATTTACAGAAACAAGGTCATATTCCTTGTAGCCCATGAACGTAAAGTTGTGCTCGCCTAACCAACGAAGAAACGCCAACGTCTCATCAAAACGTTGACCGTCTACAGGAATGCTTTCTTTTTGCTTTTCAACTTGATTCGTTACTTCCTCAAGTTTTTCAACCATCTTCAGCCAATCGTTCACGACTAAACCAGTATCGGTAAAGATATCCAGTAGCTCCGTTTTGAGCGCTGTCATTTCAGCTTTGCTGCTAAGACGGTCTACTTCGATATGGAAAAGCGATTGGAATGCACCTTCGTTATTGCTAACGCCGACAACACTACCCTTATCAGAGCGAGAGATTTGTGTTGGATTGTGAAGCATAAGGTGAGAAGAAAGGTCTAGGCGAGTCAGCGCCATTTTTACAGAGTCTACAAGGAATGGGCTATCTGGTACGACTATCTCTACGATAGTGTGAGTAGATTGCCAACCTTGACGACTTACTGTCGGGTTAAAAACACGAACAGAGATTTGGTCAGCTTTCTTTTCATTGATGTGATGCCATAAGCTAACTACAGCACCATATAAATCGGATTCGTTTCTCTGAGTTAGATCGTCGTGAGAAACATTACTAAACAAATGTTGAGCAAGTTGAGTTACGAGAGGTCGATGAGCAAGGTCAAGTTTGTCTTGAATCAGTTTGTAAACTTTTTCAAGTAAAACTGGAACCACAGTTTCACGTGCGGTCATAGTCACACTCCACAATTAGAATTTTATTTTATTATTAGGGGGCTTACTTAAGCTAGCGTTTGAATCAAGCCTTCAAGGCCAGTTCTACTAACGAGTTAAGCAAAGGTAATGCATTTATTTATTGTAAAAGCATTATTGATAAATAGTTAATTGTTTTAGAGGTGGTAAGAGGTGAAATGTTTGATTATGTGATTAAGATTCCCTTTAACTCACTAGGCACGCCAAGCTTTACAGAGCTTCCAACTTAATAAACTTATTTTTTTGGTCAGTTGTTAACCTAAACTGTCCTCTAACCCCTATTTGTGTAAGAAATGGTCTGAAGCGAGTTGCAGGTAGCTGTAAGCGCAATCCTGTTGTTGTTATCACTTGAACTTTACTTGCTGCACCCGAGTAGCTAGCCAAAAACTGCTGATATGAGATGTTAAGTTGGAAAATATAGCGATTCATACGATACCTGTATAAACATACAGTGCCGGTGTTTTTGGCACTTAACGATGTCTGAAACTGAAACTGAAACTGAAACTGAAACTGAAACTGCTCTAGCTTATCGAAAATTCGATAACCCAGAAACAAAAAAAACAGTGGCAGATATTCTCTACCACTGATGACGTTTCGTTAGTTAGTAAACTGTTTACCTGAACGAACTGCTGCTAACTTAAACCTCTAGTGCTTTTGCCACTTTCTCGAATAAGTCTTTTGCAAGGTTGTCCATGTTCTTCAGCGTCTCAAGTTCTTTTTTGATTAGAGCTTGGCGTTCATCATCGTACTTTCGGAACTTAAGTAGCGGGTCAATCAAACGCGACGCCACTTGCGGGTTACTGCTGTTAAGCTCACGCAAGATTTCACCTGCAAACTCATAGCCCTGACCAGACTTGTCGTGGAATTGAACCGGGTTCATGTTTAGGAACGAACCTACCAAGTTACGGGTACGGTTCGGGTTCTTCAAACTGAACGCTTGGTGCGACATCGACGCTTTAATTACTTCAAGTGCGTTTGAACTTGGGTTTGTACCTTGTAATGCAAACCACTTGTCCATGACAAGGCCATCGTGTTTCCACTTATCGCTGTAATCCGCCATTAAAGTTTCACGACATGGGAGTTGCGCACTGTTCGCCGCGCCCATCGCTGCCATTGTATCTGTCATGTTGTTTGCTTGTTGGTACATAGCAACAGCCAAGTCATTACCCTTTTCAGTATGCGCTAAGTAACTTAGACAAACTTTACGTAGAGTACGCTTACCAATCGAATCGTGATCGATCGTGTATTCTGTTAGTGCATTGCTGTGATAAACCGCCGCTAACTCGTCTTCAAGTTCTGCAGCTAGTGTTACTTTCATTGAGTTAAGAACAGATGCGACCGCATCAATATCAACACGCTCATACCAACCCGACACTTCGTTATGACTCGGAAGAGAAAGCATTTCTGCAATAAACGCAGGTTCTAGTGAATCACTAAGTAGTACCCCGCGGAATGCATCAACAACAGAAGCAGAAAGTTCAAACTTTTGACCTTGTTGAACGTTATCTACATTGCTACGGATGTATTTCGCTAGCAGCATTTGGCCCGCATCCCAACGAGAAAATTCATTGCGAGCATTCACCATCAAGAAGATCAGCTCTTCATCTGAATAGTCGTACTCCAGTTTCACTGGCGCAGAAAATTCACGCAGTAGCGATGGGATCGGTTGCTCTGAAACGTTTTCAAACACGAACGTTTGTACCGCTTCTTTCACATCAAGTACGTTGTGAACTGGCTTTCCGTTACATTGTAACTCAACGACTTCGCCAGCAGCGGTGTATAACTCGATATCAAAAGGAATATGCAGAGCTTGCTTTTCCGTTTGCTCATGAGTTGGCGCTGTTACTTGGCGAGTCGTTAACGTGTACTCTTTTTTGTCTGCGTCGTAGTAACTTTCAACAGACAGCGTCGGCGTACCAGACTGGCTGTACCATAAACGGAACTGGGACAAGTCAACGCCCGACGCATCTTCCATTGCAGCAACGAAATCTTCGCAAGTTGCAGCGGTGCCATCGTGACGTTCAAAGTAAAGCTTCATGCCTTTTTGGAAGCCGTCTTCACCCAACAATGTGTGGATCATTCGGATCACTTCGCTGCCCTTTTCGTACACCGTCAATGTGTAGAAGTTATTCATTTCTATCACTTTTTCTGGACGAATTGGGTGAGACATTGGACTTGCATCTTCTGCAAATTGTGGCCCGCGAATAATGCGAACATTGTTGATTCGATTTACTGCGCGAGAACCAAGATCAGATGAGAACTCTTGGTCACGGAATACGGTTAAGCCTTCTTTCAAGCTTAGTTGGAACCAATCGCGACACGTCACTCGGTTACCGGTCCAGTTATGGAAATATTCGTGACCGATTACCGCTTCGATGCCTAGGTAATCGGTATCCGTTGCAGTTTGGTCGTTCGCTAAAACAAACTTAGAGTTGAATACGTTCAGGCCTTTGTTTTCCATCGCGCCCATGTTGAAGAAATCAACAGCTACGATCATGTAGATGTCTAAGTCATACTCAAGATTGAAACGCTCTTCGTCCCACTTCATTGAGTTAATCAAAGACACCATCGCGTGGTTTGCGCGGTCTAGATTACCTTTGTCGACAAAGATTTCGAGGTCAACGTTACGACCCGATTGTGTGGTGTAAGTGTCTCGAAGTACATCAAAGTCGCCGGCAACAAGTGCAAACAAGTAAGCAGGTTTTGGGTGTGGGTCTTGCCACTTAACCCAGTGACGACCATTTTCAACATCACCTTCGTCTATACGGTTACCATTACTGAGTAAGAATGGATTTTCTGCTTTGTCTGCGATTACGGTTGTGGTGAATTTTGCCAATACATCAGGGCGATCCATGTAGTAAGTAATACGACGGAAACCTTCAGCTTCACACTGAGTACAGAACGCACCACCCGACTTATACAAACCTTCAAGTGCACTATTCCCTTCAGGGTTTACTTCCGTCACGATCGTGAGTGTGAAATCTTTCGGTAGTCCGCTTAGTGTTAGTTGAGTTTCAGATTGCTCAAATTGCGTCCACTCTTGACCCTCAACTAAAACAGAAACCAACGTCAAACCTTCACCATCAAGTACTAAGGTCGAACTATCTTTCTCTTGCTTAACACTAGACACCGCCGTAATGATGGACGCTGAATCGTACAAATCGAAAGTAAGATCGATTTGAGAAATAGTGTGAGATGGTGATTGATAATCTTTACGATACTTGGCTTGAGGTGTATGTGCCATGACGGGTTCCTTTTGATCGTTATACGTAATTGTATTTTAACTGTATATATCTAAAGGTTGAGGGCCAAGAACACAAGGGGAATATTGAAAAAAGGAGGCATTGTAGTAAAACGCCTCCATGTTTTGCTATTTAATCAACCAAATCAGAAAGGAACGGCTAATAAACGAACTGTGAGCCATATTATCAACAAGTTCAATTTTAGGGCTAAAACTCGTACTTATCGAATACGATTAAGCACTGCAAACATGTCGCCTTCTTCACCTTGAAGCGTCAACACGTCGCTGTTTAATGTGTAACGAGTGCCGTGCTCGCCATTTTCATACAGAAGTACCAATTGATCGCCTTCTGTGTAATACACCCCACGACGAACAACTTCACTCCCCACTTCATCCGACACTCTGAACATAAATACAAAGTCAGGTTGAAGCACTAAATCCATTTTTTGAATGTTACTCGCGCGCAGGTCGCTACCTGAAAGTTCAGCACTCGACCAAATACCTGCCAGTGCATTCGGTAAGGCTTTTGTAAACATGACACCGTTGAGGTTCAACATATTATGGTTACTGCTATAGGCGTAAACTTGTGGTTCAGAGGTGTTTAAACCCAAAATAATGGTATCTTCATTGGCGTTATACAAGCCTTCCCAATGGTCGACACTGTAGTCTTTCTTTTGAATATCAATGGAGAATGAATAATTTGAATCAAGGGTTAGCTTTATCGCTCTAAAATTTTCAGTACCTTGTTCAGGATCAGGGTTCATCAAATACCAATCACCAAGCAGTAAAGGAAGGTCAAAATGAGATAGATTGCTATCACTTTTTGATTGCTGGTCGCTTGAAGCGACCTCACTCCCAAAAGCAACAAAACTTAAACAAGATAAAAATAGTAGAATCCATTTCATACGCGCCCCCTCGTTTTCTTTAAGCTTAGGCACGTAATGAATAGAAAGCGAAAAAATTTGATCTAAGTCACTAAATTTTAAATGCGAAGTAACTGAATTTTAAATACGAAGTGCTACGCGACATGATCGCTCGCAAAAACACCCTTTAAAAATACGTTATTCAGAATATACCCAAGTATTAATAGACGAGAAATGGCCTCGATTTTTGTCAAATCTCAGATAGAAAAAAAGCGAGCCTAAGCTCGCTTTTTTTAAAACGCCGCCTTTAACAAGGCACGTTAGCGTCTATTTCTTTATCATATCCAGCATGATAGCGACAGACTCATCAAGGTAAGCATCTGGGGCTTCGTAGTCTTTAGGGATATCATCCAACGTTTTAAATGCCTCTAACTTAGCGGCTTTTTGACGTTGATTGATACGCTCTAGACGAAGCACATCCGCATCATCGCTCTCTTGCTGACGTACCTTTTCATTCAAGGAAAGGTCGTTATCATCTTTATCAGCCTTATATTTTTCAATATCTTGCGCGATAAAGCCAAACTCCATGTCTGTTGCAATACGAGCTTGGTGTTGAGCGGTTAAAGCAGCAACTTGCTCACTGTTACGCTGTAACACTGAGTAATTAGCTTTATCAATACTGTCCCAAGGTAGAGCATTATCTTCAACACTTTCTCCAGTATCAGCCGGATCAATTGGCGTTGGGTAAGCAATATCAGGCACTACACCTTTGTTTTGCGTACTACCACCATTGATTCTGTAGAATTTTTGGATAGTGTATTGAACGTAGCCCAACTCTTTGTCAAATAAATCATAAATATGATTCAAAGAACGGTGTTGTTGCACCGTACCTTTACCGAAAGAGTTTTCACCAAGGATGATTGCACGACCGTAATCTTGCATCGCTGCTGCAAAGATCTCAGATGCTGAAGCACTGTAGCGATTCACCAATACCGTTAACGGACCTTGGTAACTGATTTCACCATCAGTATCGCTGTTCACTTTTACACGACCGTAGCTATCACGAACTTGAACAACGGGCCCCTCTTTGATAAACAAACCAGAGAGTTCGGTTGCTTCCGTTAGTGCACCACCACCGTTGTTTCGCAGATCAACAATGATACCTTCGACACCTTGCTCTTTAAGTTCGGTAATCAGTTTATCAGTATCTTTAGAAAGGCCAACATAGAAGCTTGGTACTTCTAGTACGCCAATCTTCTTGCCATCCTTCTCGATAACTTCTGATTTAACAGCGCGGTCTTCTAAGCGAATCTTATCGCGTACAATTGTGACAACGTGACTTTTTGCATCTTTACCATCTGGCAAGATCTGTAGCTTAACTTTAGTCCCTTTCGGTCCTTTAATTAATTGCACTACATCGTCTAAACGCCAGCCGATAACATCAACAATATCTTCGCCATCTTGGCCGACACCAACAATACGGTCACCATCACTCAATTGTTTGCTGTTTGACGCAGGGCCACCAGCAACGAGAGAGCGGATAACGGTGTAGTCGTCTGTCATTTGAAGTACAGCACCAATGCCTTCTAGAGATAGATTCATCTCAGACTGGAATTGCTCTGCATTTCTTGGAGAAAGGTAACTGGTATGAGGGTCAACTTCTCGCGCGAATGCGTTCATGTAGATCTGGAAAGCATCTTCGTTGTGCGATTGCGTAATACGCTTCATCGCATTGTTGTAACGCTTTTCCAAAACTTCTTGAATCTCTGGCCACTCTTTACCTGTAAGTTTTAGATTCAACGCGTCGTATTTAACACGCTTCCTCCAAAGCTCATTGACTTCAGCGATATCTTTTGGCCATTCCGCTTCGCTACGATTGAGCTCAATACTTTCATCAGTATCAAACTTAATCTCAGTATCTAGTAAAGACAGCGCATATTGGAAACGTTCAAAACGCTTCTGCATGGACAAATTATAAACATCGAATGCAATTTGGTTATTACCGGCTTTCAGTTGATCATCAATTTGTTTAGATGAAGTAGCGAAAGAGTCAATATCAGCTTGAGTGAAGATATTACGGTTATAATCCAGCATCTCTAAATAACGATTAAAGATAGCTTGGGAGAAATCATCGTTGAGATTGAAGTGTTTATAGTGGGAACGAGTAAATCGAGAAGTAACACGTTTACTAGCAGTTTCGTGTTGAACCTCAGGAGCGAGTAGAGGTAAATCGTCCTGATTTAATTTGGCTTCAAGAGCCTGAGCTGAAGCTGCTAGCAAAAAGCTAGCAGCAATCAGTGTCAATTTTGAACGGCATTTCATGCGTAGGAGTATCTCCTTTAAGCGCGCAAGTGCTCCGCTTTAACAACCATTTGTAGGCCGTTTGCTAACTGAACACGCACATCTTCCTTATTGATTTCAACAATGGTCGCAGCCATGTTTCCTGTACCCATGTTCACATTTACTTCTTTACCAGTGATAAATTCATCGGCGTTCAAAGCGCGTGTTTCTACAGGCTTTTCTACTTTCGGTGCTTTAGGCGCTTGACGACGAGGCTGTTGAGCTTTCTTCGCTTTAGCTTTCGCTTTGCCTTCGTCACGAGCTTTCTGTGCTTGTTCTTTACGACGAGCCTGAACTTTCGCTTTGCTTTCTGCAAGTGTCGCTTTAGCGTGCTCAACGTGCTCTTCTTCTAGTGTGCCACATACGTTGCCGTCTAGGTCAACACGTTCTGCGCCAGCTTTTACGCCGTGCAGGTAACGCCATGATGATGTGTACTGTCTTAACGCTGCACGAAGCTGAGTCTTACTTACTTTTTCGTCTTCATTTAGACGTTCAGCAAGATCTTGAAAAATACCAATTTTAAGTGGTTTCGCTTCACCTTCTAGAGTAAAGCATTTAGGGAAACATTCAGCAACATATGCGATAACTTCTTTGCTGTTTTTTAACTTTTCAGTGTTTTCCATGTGGGTTCCTGGTTTTTGCGGTTTTCCGCGAGCATTAAGAAAATATTTTTACGTATTATAGAGAGATGCTTGGGAAAAACCACAGTAAGAGAATAATTTATGCCTTGTTCGCGTGCGAATTAAGCAGCTTTTCCACTTCTGCCATGAAAAATGTTAATCCGTCCTCGTCAATTTGAGAAAAACGGCCAACATTTGGGCTATCGATATCAAGAACGCCCGCTATTTTCCCGTCAATCGAAAATGGTATAACGATTTCTGAGTTACTTGCAGCGTCACAAGCGATGTGTCCTTCGAATTCATGAACATCATGAATGCGCTGAACTGTATTCGTCGCAACCGCAGTTCCACACACACCACGCCCTACCGGAATTCGAACGCAAGCCGGTTGACCTTGGAATGGGCCAAGCACAAGTTCGTCTTTTTCCTTAGCTTGCTCCTGCTTCATTAAATAGAAGCCAGCCCAATTTAACTCATCCAATTCCATGAATAATAATGAGCTGATATTAGCTAGATTAGCAGTTAGATCGGGTTCTGATTCAATTAATGCAACGGCTTGTTTGGTTAAGCGTTGGTAATGTTCTATTTTCATATTAACTTCCAATTAAATTGAGACTTCCATTATCAAGAGAACGCAGTAAAATGCGGCCATCAAACTAAATAGGACTTATTCTCATTATAATGACCAATTCAGAAGACACTATTAGCCGTTCTTGGTTAATAACTCAAGTAAAAAAACACAAGTCCAAATTACTGTTTGCTAACATTATTGCCATACTTGCAACTCTCATTAGTGTCCCTATCCCGTTGCTCATGCCATTAATGGTTGATGAAGTATTACTTGATAAGCCGGCTTCTGGCTTAGAGATGATGAACCATCTACTTCCAACATCGTTGCAGACACCAACTGGCTATATTGCACTGACTTTGCTGTTAGTCATAATCATGCGTACTGTTAGCCAAGCGTTGAACATTCTACAAGGGCGTCAATTCACGCTTGTCTCAAAAACAATTACCTATCAAATGCGCAGCAAGATGATAGATAAGCTTGGCCGCATTAGTATTAGACAATACGAGACCAAAGGCAGCGGCGGTATTAATGCTCACCTGATAACAGACATAGAGACAATTGATAAGTTCATTGGCTCGACCCTTTCTAAATTTATCATCAGCTTCCTGACCGTGTTCGGTACCGCTATCGTGTTGCTATGGTTAGAGTGGCGTTTAGGACTGTTCATTTTACTGGTCAATCCTGTTGTGATTTATTTCTCCCGTAAACTAGGTAGCAGAGTTAAACACCTTAAAAAGTATGAGAACCAATCTTTCGAGCGCTTTCAAAACCGTTTAGTGGAAACCTTAGACGGAATTTACCAACTGCGTGCGGCAAATAAGGAACGTATCTTTCTCGATGAACTTAAGGTTCAAGCAAACCAAGTAAGAGTCGATGCAGACAAATACGCTTGGCAATCGGAAGCTGCTGGTCGTGTTTCGTTTCTGCTGTTCTTATTAGGTTTCGAGCTTTTCCGTGCCGTCGCGATGCTAATGGTGTTATTCAGCGACTTAACGATTGGTCAGATTTTCGCGGTATTTGGTTACTTGTGGTTCATGTTAGGCCCGGTTCAAGAGCTGCTAGGGATTCAATTCTCTTGGTATAGCGCAAAAGCAGCACTTCAGCGCATCAACGACCTTCTTCAGTTAGAAGAAGAGAAGCGCCCTATCAGTAAAGTGAACCCATTTAATGAAGATCAAGAAGTGACAGTCGACATTGAAGAGGTTACATTCTCTTACACATTAGAAAACACTGTTTTAAATAGGCTGTCGCTGCACATTCCTGCAGGTAAGAAAGTCGCTTTGGTGGGTGCGAGTGGTGGTGGTAAATCTACGTTAATCCAGTTACTGATTGGTGTTTATCAAGCGGACTCTGGATGCATTCGTTATAACGGCGAAACCACCGACGACATCAGTTTCGATGTAATACGAAGTCAAATTGCCGTTGTTTTACAACAACCTATACTCTTTAACGATACATTAAGGCATAATCTGACCCTTGGTGCTGAATACGATGAAATGTCGTTGTGGCGTGCACTTGAAGTCTCTCAAATGCAAGATGTCATCAAGCAACTAAGTAATGGCTTAGATACACAAATTGGTAGGAATGGCGTTCGACTGTCTGGCGGGCAACGACAACGCTTAGCTATAGCCCGAATGGTGCTGAGCAATCCTAAGTTTGTTATTCTAGATGAAGCGACATCAGCGCTCGATACAGCAACAGAGTCAGCACTGCATAAAGCGCTGAGCGAGTTTTTGAAAGATCGCACAACTTTGATAGTGGCTCATCGATTATCAGCGGTGAAACAGGCCGATCTAATCTATGTTTTAGAAGATGGGCAAGTTACACAGACAGGAACACATGGTGAATTGGTTGAACAACAAGGATTATATCAAACACTCTATGGCAGTGTGCAATCGCACGCCTGATGTTTATTGTTCTAGAGATTTAAATCAGTGTTGTTCTAGGCATTTAAATCAGGTTAAAAGTCTGATTAGTGTTTCAACTTGGGAGGTCGCGTGATCTCCCCGTCAGTAACCAACTCTTTATCGACTCAGTCTCAGTTAACAACCGAGCACCAGTGCGATAGCAGCTCTGTACGTCTTTGTCAGGGCTGCGAACTTCCCGTAGATAAAATGGACATCCCTTTGGGGAAATCCGCTTACTGCCCAAGATGCGGTACTCAACTTTATAGAGGCGGCACCCCTAGCCTATCTGGAAACCTTGCAATTGCGATTACCTGCTTATTGCTGTTTATCCCCTCACATTTTTTTGAATTCATCAGTATTCGCCTGATTGGTGTCATGATACCTGCGACGCTACCATCTGGCGTCTTTACTTTAATGGGTGAAGGCTTCCCTCTACTTGGCTTGTTGATCTTATTCTGCAGTTCGATCGCCCCGTTACTCGTTTGTACCTCGGTACTCATCACACACGTATCATTGCGCTTTAAGATTTTCACACCATTTCGTTATGCATTAGCCATCATTCAGACACTTAAGCACTGGATGATGTTGGATGTGTTTCTGGTGAGCGTGGCAATCTCGTGCTTCAAATTACAAGATTACTCAGATATTTTCGTCGGTCCTGGTTTAGTTGGCCTGATTCTACTGCAGCTTTTCAGTGTGTTATTGGTAAGCAGAATCAGTGTGCGTCGCTACTGGGAAGCTTGGGCTCAAGAGTCTGACTACTCTTTTGATCAAAGTAAGAACGTACACTGTCATAACTGTCACCTGTCTCAGCCTGATGGGCACACTTGCGTACGTTGTCACCATGACTTATATCATCGCAAACCTTACTCTGTACAAAAGACATGGGCTCTACTTTTTGCCGCCTCAGTGGCTATCGTGCCGGCCAACGTCATTCCAATTTCTATCGTGATAACAAACGGGCAAAGACTAGAAGACACCATAATTTCCGGTGTCGCCTCGCTAATCAATAGCGATATGTATGGCATAGCAGCGATCATTTTTATTGCCAGTATCGTCGTACCTGTCGCGAAAATACTTGGTCTAACGTATATCTTAATTTGTATCAAAATGAAGCGTGCGGTTTACCATAGACAACGTATGACCATCTATTTCATTGTGAAATGGGTGGGAAAGTGGTCGGTAATGGATCTGTTCGTTATTTCGATCATGATGACCTTGGTCGACCGTGGACAAATTTTAAACTTTACACCAGGTTATGGTGCAGTCGCTTTTGGCGTCGTGGTTGTTCTCACGATGCTGGCGGCGGAAAGCTTAGACCCTAGGCTAATTTGGGATAACTACACCTCTAAAGATGAGTCAGTGAATGAACAACGATAACCAATCACAAACGTCATATTCACCAGAAGTCAGGAAAAACAAAGGTATTTCCCCTTTGTGGATCCTGCCGATACTAACCGTCGCATTAGCGGGTTGGTTGGTCATGAAATCGATACACGATGCAGGACAACGTGTGCAAATATATTTCTCAGATGCCGCAGGTTTAGTCGCAGGTCGAACGACAATTCGCTACCAAGGCTTAGAGGTGGGTATGGTGCGCGACATCACCTTGTCCAAAGATTTATCGAGCATCTATGTCGATGCTGACATCTATCCAGAAGCGAAAAAGCTACTCTCAAAAGGCACGCGTTTCTGGCTCGTAAAACCAACGGCAAGTTTATCTGGTATCTCAGGGTTAGATGCGCTTGTTTCAGGTAACTATATTGCTATCCATCCTAGCGAAACCAAGCAAGAACCAGAAACCGTTTTCCAAGCCTTAGAATCATCCCCTTCTGACCTATTGGCTTCGGAGGGTCTGAATATTTCATTGACGACCAAAGACCTGGGGGGGGTGTCTGTTGGCTCTCAAATCGTTTATCGTAAAATTCCAATTGGTGAAGTTTACAACTACCAGCTAAACGACAACGCAAAATCCGTGACGATTCAAGCGGCGATTAAAGATGAATACAGCCATATCATTACCGACCAAAGCCGTTTTTGGAATGTCAGTGGCTTAGGTGCCAGTATCGGATTTTCTGGTGTCGACGTACGCTTAGAAAGCCTCAGTGCTCTGCTTGGCGGTTCAATTGCGGTCGACTCTCCGGGAGAAGGTCAGCCCGTAGAGATGAACACCAAATTCAAACTTTACCCAGATTTGAAAACCGCCGGTCGTGGTATCTCGATCAAGATAGCCGTACCCGACGACAACAAGATCAGCGCAACGGGTGCTCCGATCATGTATCGAGGCATCGAAATCGGTCAAATCACTGATCTATCTTTAAGCGAAGGGCGTGAAAACGTCATCGCATCTGCAGCTATTCAACCTGCATTCAGTGATTTTTTAAATAGTGGCAGTCAATTCGTTTTAGAGGAAGCTGAACTGTCACTTACTGGCATGAAAAATATTGCCAACTTAGTCACGGGGAATTTTCTAACCTTGGTTCCAGGCGAAGGTGTAAAAGCGCGTCGATTTACTGCGATTCGCAAAAATGAGTTCAGTCAGGAACAAGAAAAATCCGTTGCGATTCGCTTAACGTCGAACAATTCATTCGGGTTGGATGTCGGTACACAGCTACTCTACAAAGGCATTGCTGTTGGCTCTATCATCCAAGTAGGTTTAGTCGATGGTGTGGGTACTGGCTCTGACAAGTACGAAGTGTTTATGGATGCACTTATCGATAACGAATATGCTCACCTAATCAAAAGCCATAACCGTTTCTTTGTGACAGGCAGTGCGACTGCAGAGCTAACCGAATCTGGCTTAAGTGTGACGGTTCCACCGGCAAAACAACTTCTTACTGGCTCAATTAGCTTTGTTAGCGAAGGTCAGTCGAAAGCACGAACTGACTATCAGCTTTTCCAAAGCAAATCGTTAGCAGAAATCGCCAAGTTTAATCAGTCTGGCTCAAAAACACTTTCGTTGTTTGCGAGCGAGCTACCTTCAATTTCTAAAGGAAGTCCTCTACTTTACCGCAACCTACAAGTGGGTAGCATTTCTGATTTTCAGCTTGTCGATGGTGGCGTGAGAATCAAAGTCACGATCGAAAATCGTTACACACACTTACTCAATGAACATACTGTTTTCTGGAACCGCTCAGGCGTTGAGATTGATGCGTCGCTATCGGGTATCAGTATTAAAGCGGCCCCCGTTAAAACACTTATTCAAGGCGGTATTGCTTTTGACTCTCTTCCAGGAATAGACAACAAACTTGGTGACGTGTGGAAGCTTTACAAAGATTCGAAATCCGCGCGAAAATTTGGTCGTGCGATTACGATTACCTCTTCTGGCGATCAAGAAGTCAGCAAAGGCATGCCTATCAAATATCAAGGCGTCACTGTTGGTGAGGTTACCTTGGTGATTCCTAACTTCAATAAAGGCGGCATTGAAATTACTGCGCGTATTTTACCTGAGTACGTAGACAAGATTGCCGTTGCGAAGAGTCACTTCTGGTTAGCAGAACCTGAAATCGGCCTTAATGGCATCAAAAACGTCTCTGCACTGCTCTCTAAGCACATCAACGTAGATCCGGGCAATGGTGACAGAAATACGAAATTTAAGCTTAGCAAAGGGCCAGTGCAGCCTGAAGGCAAGATATTCCAGCTACAAAGCGAAACGCGAGGCTCGGTATCAGAAGGCACACCGATCCTATTCCGAGAATTAGAAATCGGTAGTGTTATCGATGTTCAACTAGGCGAGTTTGCTGACCGAATCATCTCTACGATTCAAATCGAACCTGACTACGCGTATCTGATCCGCGCAAACACCGTGTTTTGGAACGTATCAGGTGTCGATGTCTCTATCGGTCTATCTGGTGCAAACATCAAAGCTGGAACGATAGACAGCTTGTTAAGAGGTGGTATTACATTCTCAACGCCACCGACCAATGAACTTCAGCCAGTGGCAAACGAAGATCAGTCTTTCTATCTCTATCCTAAAGCCGAAGATGAGTGGAAATCATGGAGAACCGCAATTCCTCGCCCATAGACTGAATCCTCAGCAGCTCCATGCAAATTAATGCAGCTTAACGAAGAATAATTCATCATCAAAATGCAGCCATTCGGCTGCATTTTTGTTGTTTGCTATAAATATGGTTTAGGACGGCTTCATTTTGCTTTAAACTCCCCCGCATTAATGCAATAAATCGAGACACTCTTTTGCACGCTAACGTATATATTCCTGAAGAATTCCTAACGCACATCGAATCAATCATGCCTAGTCATCTAGATATGGCTTCTTTTGTCGCGTCATGCCAAAAACCACTTCGTAAAAGTATTCGAGTCAACACATTGAAAATCAGTGTTGAAGACTTCTTAGTACGAGCAAAAGAGAAAGGCTGGGAACTGGAACCTGTACCTTGGTGCGAAACGGGGTTTTGGATTACAGCTGATGAAAGTGAAGCGCCACTAGGTAATACGGCAGAACACATGTCTGGCCTTTTCTATATCCAAGAAGCCAGTTCTATGATGCCACCGTCAGCACTTTTCCAAGGTGAGACTGACTACCAAGCCGTATTAGACACTGCGGCTGCACCCGGTTCTAAAACAACGCAAATCGCGGCGCTAATGAATAATCGCGGCGTATTGGTTGCCAATGAATACGCCGCAAGCCGCGTGAAAGTTCTTCATGCCAACATCGAACGTTGTGGCGTTCGTAATGCCGCACTCAGTAACTTTGATGGTCGAGTTTTCGGTGGGTGGTTACCAGAACAGTTTGATGCTGTGCTGCTAGACGCGCCCTGCTCTGGTGAAGGTACGATACGCAAAGACGCAGATGCGATGAAGAACTGGACGTATCAATCTGTAGTCGATATTGCTGACACTCAAAAAGATCTGATTGAAAGTGCTTTTCATGCTCTCAAACCTAACGGCGTTCTGGTTTACTCAACCTGTACGTTAAGCACGGAAGAGAACCAACAAGTGTGTCATCACCTAAAAGAGACCTTTGGTGATGCGGTAGAATTCGAATCTCTTGAATCATTATTCGACAATGCTAAAGCAACCACGACAGAAGAAGGCTTTCTACACATCTTCCCACAAGTGTATGATTCGGAAGGTTTCTTTGTTGCACGCATCCGTAAACTAGCGTCTGTTACACCACCAGAAGTTAAAAAGCGTATGGGTAAATTCCCATTTGAAAAAGCGTCAAAGAAAGCTCAACAAGAAGTCGCTGAACAACTGCTGGGCGCACTCGATATCGAACTGCCAAGTGATACTCAAGTTTGGATTCGTGATAAAGACGTTTGGCTATTCCCGGAAGCGCTAGAACCAATGATCGGTGAGTTCCGTTTCTCTCGCATGGGCATCAAGATCGCTGAAACTCATAAAAAAGGTTACCGCTGGCAGCACCAAGTCGCGACAACGCTCGCTACAGGCAATGAAGCCAACATTGTAGACCTTAGCATTGAAGATGCTCGTGAATGGTTTATGGGACGCGATGTTCGCCCTGAAGGCTTGTCAGGCAAAGGTGAAGTACTAGTGAAGTACAATGGTGCAATCATCGGCCTTGGTAAGTGGGTTGGCAACCGAGTGAAGAACGGTTTACCACGCGAACTCGTGCGCGATAAAAACCTATTCTAAATAGCTTTTGTGCTTAACAATTTAACGGCTTAAAGAAGTGCACAAACAAAAAACCAAACAATGTTAATTGTTTGGTTTTTTTCTACCGGTCATGTAACTCAATGTGCGAGCGCTTGTAAATCAACAACTAATTATACAAATATCAATTCAAGTCACTATTTCAAATAAGAAAAATCGCACTTTAGGGAATCTAAACTAGACTTCAACCTAATAGTCAAAAGATTTAAACGATTAGCGTAGGCTCTTCGGAGCCCTTTCCCCTAAGCCCAAACAGGAAGGTTTGGGCTTTTTTTTGACCGAAAAGAACGCTTATTTAACTAAGCTGATACCTTCTTTGTCGATAGTGATCTTGCCAGATTTGTACAAACCACCAATTGTCTTCTTGAACGTACCTTTACTGGTTCTGAATGCAGAGAAAATCGCTTCAGGAGAAGACTTATCATTCAAAGGCAGGTAACCGCCCTTCTTCTCAAGAAGATCCAGAACCTTAGTGCTTAGGTCATCCATCTTAGCAACACCAATTTTCTGAAGAGACAAATCAATCTTACCGTCTTCTTCACGAACGTTTTTAATGTAGCCTTTTAGTGTCTTACCAATGAACAGCTTACCGATGATGTCTGATGGGAAAATCATACCCCAGTGTTCACCGTTCACGATCGCTTTGTAACCAAGTTGGCTGCGCTCAGCGATAATGAGATCAACTTGCTCATTTTGCTTATAAGTCGCAGGCGTGTTGTCTAACCATTTGTTGAACTTCGTTGTACCAACGATACGGCTCGATGCTTTATCGATATACACATATACTAAGATTGACTGGCCTTCGTTTAAACGACCGCGCTGCTCGCTGAAAGGAACAAGAAGGTCCTTACCTTTTACGCCCCAGCTCATGAATGCACCAGTGCTGTTAACACCTTCAACCGTCATCAAGCCAAACTGCCCTACTTGAGCGATTGGTTTTTCAGTTGTGGCAGCGATCTGGTTGTCAGAATCAATGTATAAGAAAACATCTAGCTTTTGACCAATTTCAACACCTTCAGGAGTAAATCGTTTCGGCAGCAACACGGTTCCATAGTCGCTCGCGTCAAGGAATACACCGAAGTCTGCTTGTTTTACTACTTCTAGGTTGTTTATTTGACCAATATTAATCATCAAGATTGTCTCTACTTTAAATTTGGCGGTGATTATACGTGATCTCTGATATGCTTTCGCTAGTTTCATTCATATTTTTACATTCTAGGAGACATCGTTGATCACCGTTGATAAACAAGATGCGATAACACTTAAAATTAACCATGCGATGGCGAAGACTAAAAAGCTCGATATGGACGTTTATCTATTCATTCCCGGTGAACTCGGACTGACTCCTGAAGTACTTTCTGAAAGTGCCTTCTTCTACAGTTCAATTACTCAAAAGCGCGCTTACTACAGTGATAAGACACTATTACCATTGGTACACAGCCGCTTGGCAAAACGCGGACGCTTATCGACGACACAGTATCGTGTGAGTTTGAGTTTGTTCGCCTATCAATACGTGATTGCTTTAGATAAAGCCGTGAGCAGCTTGAATAAGACAGATAGTGACGACGTAACGGCTGATGATGTCGATGAAGTCATCGAACTGGCTTTGGATATCCTCAAGAAGCTTCGTCGTAGTATTCCTTATGAAGAAAACCTAAAGCGCTATTATGCCAATATTGATAATTACCTTTCTTGGTACACGGAGCAAAAATTCTTATCTTTGGTATCACATATGCCACGTGGCAGTGAATACTCGACGATAAAAGAGCGACTCTTGACGCTTTGTGAAAAAGAGACCGCCCATCGAAAACTTAATCGGTATAACTCAGCGAAGGTACGAGAAGACGTAACACGTTTGAGCAACAAGATGCGACTGTTACGACGTTTGATCGAACACCCTATCGTCCTCAAAGAAAAAACGACATCAATGGGTAAGAACGTGAAGAGAGCCGTTAAAGGTATCGCCACAGGCTTAGTCATGGTGGTGGTTACCACAACCGTTATATTAGCTCGCGACTTTCTGGGAGAGATCACCGCATCTTTCATCGTATCGATGTCATTTATCTATGCGTTACGCGAGATATTCAAAGATGACTTGAGAGATATCCTTTGGCGCTGGCTTCGTAAAGGCAAACCTAAATGGAAACGCCGCTACTTTGATCCAACAACCAATAAATCTGTCGGCCATAAGCTTGAATGGTTGGACTACGCAAATTTTTCTAAGTTAGCAGACCGTATTCAATCAATACGCAAGAAACGTGTTGTTCAACGTGAAGAGCAAATTCTACACTATCGTTCGCATACAGAAATGTCGACATCGACATTCATGAGTGGTTACGAAGAGACTCGTGAAACCGTATCGATCAGCCTCAGAGCGCTAACACGCTTAATGGACAAGGGTTCAAATAACGTATATCGCATGAATGAAGGGCAAGTAAGCCGAGAATCAGTAGAAAAACGCCACCTGCTCAACCTGATCATTAAAGAGAACAATCACGACGATGAACCTACCTATTACCGCTGGAAAATCGTCATGAATCGTTCAAAGATCGTTGATATCGAGCAAATCACTCAAGAATCATAACGTTGTTAGGATATGCGGTACGGTATATGGATACTAGATTCACATACCGCTCTTCCACTTGTTCAACGATTGCCTTCTGTTGAACTATGATCTTCAGATTCAGCCCAACCTTATATTTCCGAGCTACTTTCTCGAAGGTACTTTCTTAATAGAAAGCGTTAACGTGAACTCCGCCATTGGCTCGTCGCCATGCAAAGACGGACAAGTCGCGATAATCGTCACGGGTTGATTCACACGCTCGCCAGTAGACATAGTTTCTGCCAACATAGTGTTGATCAACTCACCATCGTTACAAGTGAAGTGTACGTCACCTTCTGGACGCTTCAAGAAATTACCTGTCACCTCTTTAAATGCCAGCGAGATCTTTTCGCCTTGCTGCTGAGATTTACTCATTGCAAGAAAGCCACCCGCCACATCAGCACCTACTGCTAGTACACCAAAATACATGCTGTTGAGGTGATTCTTAGTTCGCCTTTTGAGAGGAATTTTTACTTCAACATGTTGATTATCCAGCGCGAGCAGTTTTGGTCGACATAGCCAGATTAGAGGCACTTTGAAAAAGCCAAACATGCTCAAGTAGAAATTTGCTTTTTGTAGAGGGGTCAGCATTCGAGTTACCTAGTCAAATGAGTCATCAGACCAGTTAATCGATTTGCAATGTACATGTCAAAAAAATGTTAAAAAAACGAGATATCATCGCATAATGATATCTCCCTTATTCTCAAAGCTTTAGTGACTTAGATAAACTCAAACAGCAAGTTGATTTATCTAGACAATAAGCTGGTTTATGCAGTGATAACTGTTTCTACACCTTCGAGATCCGCAATGAACCCTTGTAAGCGCGGGTAGTCCACCAGGCCTTGAGTCACAAGCAGGACGGGCTTCTTCGCGTTCAGTGTTGCTTTAACAATCATACTCAACAAGGTAATAACCGCCTCGTTTTGAGGATCAAAAGCGTGTTGCTGAGCTTCATTGTGCTTGTCTACACCTAAAGTGAAAGACGCTAAGCTATCAACGTTTACCACAACACCATCGAAGTAATGAAGTAACCTTTCGCTTAGTAGCACTGCAGACGGCACATCGCACGAGAACAGTACTTTCAAACCATTAAGCCCACGTGGTAAGCCTTGCTCTGCAAGCAAATCAATAATCTTAGCGGCATCGCTTAATGCTCGTACATACGGTACAACCACTTCAACGTTAATACCCTGCTCTCGCAGCGCTTTAATAACCTGACACTCTAAAGCGAAAGCCTTGCTGTACTCGGCTGTCGCATAACGCGCAACCCCACGAACACCTAGTGCCGGGTTTATCTCTTCGGCTTCACAGCTACCACCAAGTAGCGAACGGAAGCCATAGCTATCAGCACTACTTAACGCAATACGAACAGTAGCGTGGTTTGGCTGAACGGCTGCTTGGATGGCAATAACCAAGGTTGAAACAAAATGTTCATCGACTGTTTTATCACCAAGGATCGCATCTAAAGAGGTTTTTTCGATATCAGTCAGTGTTTCTAAATGACTTTCAATACTTGGATGATAGAAGACACGATCCATGACCAATTCAGACAATGAAACGTATAAGTGGTTGGAATTATTATTATCGTTGTAAGAAGGCAGCACATCACCTAAGACAAGTTCTGGGTGCAAAGTGCTTTGATTTTCTTGAGTCATTGCTGCTCCAGCATTTTTATGTTGTGTTCAAACGAAAATACCGATAGCTGCCTGTTAATACAAGTGAAAATCCCCCATTTGACGTTGGCCTGCCTATAAAAATGAGAATATTAGCAATAACAGAGATAACTTTGACTTAAGAGAGTTTATTCCTCTGTTCAATTCCGTTATCTTAACCACTTCGCAATAGAATAAAAAAGCTATCACATGCCATTAAAAACTGATGAGTTGAGAACCCAAGCTCTGGGTCCTATGCCAACTCCTGCCGAACTAGGCAATGCACACCCTATTACTGACGACGTTGCTGAGCGCATTAAGAATTCTCGCCGCCAAATCGAAGATATCCTAACGGGTCGTGATAATCGCCTATTAGTTATCGTAGGTCCTTGCTCTGTTCACGATACAGATGCGGCACTTGATTACGCTGAACGTCTAAGCCAGATTCAAGATCAATACAAAGATGAATTATTCGTTGTCATGAGAACCTACTTCGAGAAACCTCGTACGGTTGTAGGTTGGAAAGGTTTAATTACCGATCCAAATCTCGATGGTTCATACGCACTTGAAACAGGCTTGAATAAAGCACGTAAGCTATTGCTAGATATCAACAAGCTTGGCCTAGCTACCGCGACTGAATTCCTTGATATGATCACCGGTCAGTACATTGCAGACCTTATAACTTGGGGCGCAATTGGCGCTCGCACGACTGAATCTCAGATTCACCGTGAAATGGCTTCTGCACTGTCTTGCCCAGTTGGCTTCAAAAACGCGACTAACGGCAACATCAAAATTGCCATTGATGCGATTCGTGCAGCGCATGCTTCACACTACTTCTACTCGCCAGACAAGAACGGCCGCATGACGGTTTACCGCACTTCTGGTAACCCATACGGTCACGTAATTCTACGTGGTGGCGATAAAGGCCCTAACTTCGATGCTGAATCTGTGGATAACGCATGTAAGCAGTTGGCTGAATTCGACCTGCCTCAACGTTTAGTTGTAGACTTTAGCCACGCTAACTGTCAAAAACAGCACCGTAAGCAGCTAGAAGTAGCGCAAGACATTTGTGAACAAATCAAATCTAACAAGAATCAAATTGCAGGCATCATGGCGGAAAGCTTCATTGTTGAAGGTAACCAACCAATGACAGATATCAACAACCTAGAATACGGCAAGTCGATTACTGACCCATGCCTAAGCTGGGAAGATACGGCAACAATGCTAGACATGCTTGCAACAGCAATTAAAGATAGAAACTTAGCTTAAGGAAACAACACAATGCCATCATTTGACATTATCTCTGAAGTAGAAGCAGTAGAACTGCGTAACGCGGTAGACAACGCAAACCGTGAACTATCGACTCGTTTCGATTTCCGCGGCGTTGAAGCAAGCTTTGATTACAAAGATGAATCAGTAAAATTGACTGCTCAAGACGATTTTCAACTGAAGCAAATGCGCGATATCCTTCGTAGCAACCTAACAAAGCGTAATGTTGATCCTAACGCGATGGAAGCAAAAGCGGCAGACCAGACAGGTCGCACTTGGCACCAAACGGTTATCTTTAAGCAAGGCATTGAAACTGATGTAGCTAAGAAGATCGTTAAGCTAATCAAAGACAACAAAGTTAAAGTTCAAGCTTCTATCCAAGGCGACAAAGTTCGTGTAACCGGCAAGAAACGTGATGATCTACAAGCTGTTATGGCTCTAGTTCGTAGCGGTGAACTTGGTCAACCTTTCCAATTTGACAATTTCCGCGACTAATTTTTGAGTTTGAGCGACTGCCTATTTGAGTTGCTCATCCATCAACACAATGTCGTGTTTTAAATAAAAAAAAGCCACTTCTTTTAAGAAGTGGCTTTTTTTTATCTGGTCAGCTTTATTCGTATACCACGAGGGCATTTGAACCGAGCTAGATAGATCGAGCCTTAACTGAGCACTTTTGCAGCAGACAATTTTAGGTCTTTACCGACCAACAAATTAAACTCTACGCTTGCTGGTGGAATAAACACACACACTCGTAATTTCTCAGCTCTTGCCTGCTCAAGCTTGGTTGATAGCTCTCCGCTATTAGAATAGAGATCTCTTTCTGCGTCTCGACGGCATAAGTCTATAAATTCGAATGGGCACTCTTTTGGCGATAGTACGAGTTCTGCTTCTTGCATCAAGCGCAGCGCCTTCATAGAGAGAAGTTCTACATCTTGCTCGAATTCAATCCAAGTCACTTGCCCTTTATTATCGACAGGTTCCGCCAAAGATTGCTGATAATAAGTTTCCAGTTGCTCGCGTTCCGTTACTTGATTGATAAAACTGGAAGACAAAAAGCGCTCCCAGAATTTACGGCGTTCATCAACAGTAGGAAAAGACTCTTTAATCGAATTGCGTTTTGATGCACCAAAGTCTGCAATCAAACCAATATTCTGAGGCAATACGGTTTCGAGTTTTTCTCTAATATTTCTCACCAAAACAGGTGATGCGCCCCCACTTGAGATCGCAATTTGGATTCTCCCGCGATTTATCATTGAGGGAGTGATGAAGTCACAATAGGGTAAATCATCGACCACATTGACAAGAATACCCATTTTTTTTGCATCATTATGTACTTGATGATTTAGGCTTGGGTTGTCGGTCGTTGCCCACACTTGTAAGTAGTTTTTCGAGATAAGCTGTGACGAGTAGAAATTTTGAACCCAACGAAGTTTGTCTTCATCGGCTAGCTCTTTTAAGTAAGGTGCTACCTTAGGAGAAACCAAAGTTACATTAGCACCCGCTCGTAGCAAACTATCGACTTTTCGGCAAGCAACCTCGCCCCCACCAACCACTAGAATTGGCTTATTCTCTACATCCAAAAACATTGGAAAATAACGCATGTTCTTCCTTGAGGCTACTTCAATAACTATTCAGACATGCTACCAAATTTGGAGCATATTCATAACTATCCAAGCGCAATAAAAATATTTATTGACCAAATTTTCGACTTTCTTAAGGCCAATACGCCATCAATGTGACTTTAATTCAGAATATTTACCTAGCCCACCATCAATATAAAAACCTAAATCTCGTTGCACCAACAGTGTGAACCGTTGCACTATTTACATTCAGTTAACATTTAGTCATTCTAATTGTGTTCGGATTTGTGATTTCATTCAAAATTCTTTTTAAATTATACATTTGTGAAACTACGGATCCTTTCCTAACCTTATAAACAGTTGTTTAAATCGCATACGGTTTCATTTGCAAAATGCAACTCGCTTAATTTGAGCAACAAGGTCATAGACAACGCAACACACAAGAGACACTCAAACGAGTATGAGTATCAGGTGTCACCTGGTTAACAAGGAAGGATACAAATGACAAATAAACTAACACTTCTTGCTTCAGTAGTAGCTGCATCAACTGCGATGATGGCAACATCAGCATCAGCGGCAGAAAGCACTCTGGACAAAGTCACATCTCAAGGTTTTCTAACTTGTGGTGTAAGTACCGGTCTTCCAGGGTTCTCTAACCCTAACTCAAAAGGTGAATGGGAAGGAATTGATGTTGAGTATTGTCAAGCTCTTGCAGCGGCTGTACTCGGTGACAAGACTAAAGTTAAGTATGTACCGCTAACAGCAAAAGAGCGCTTTACCGCGCTTCAATCTGGTGAAATAGACGTACTATCCCGTAACACAACATGGACGCTACATCGTGACACTGCTCTAGGTTTGAACTTCGTAGGCGTTAACTACTACGATGGTCAAGGCTTCATGGTTAAGAAAGAACTTGGACTTACAAGTGCTCAAGAACTAGATGGCGCTTCAGTGTGTGTTCAATCAGGTACAACGACTGAACTTAACCTAGCCGATTACTTCCGTAACAGTGGCATGTCTTACAAGCCAGTGGTATTTGATACGGCAGCACAAACATCAAAAGGTTTCGACGCGGGTCGTTGTGACGTGCTAACGACTGACCAATCTGGTCTATATGCACTTCGTCTAAATCTAGCTGATCCTAAATCTGCACAGGTACTTCCTGAAATCATCTCTAAAGAGCCACTAGGCCCTGTTGTTCGTCAAGATGATGACAAGTGGTTCAACGTTGCTAAATGGACCCTTTCTGCAATGATTAACGCAGAAGAGTACGGCATCTCTTCTAAGAATGCTGACGAAATGCTTAAGTCAAAAGATCCAAACATCAAGCGTATTCTTGGTGTTGACGGTCCTAAAGGTAAAGGCCTTGGCATTCGTGACGATTGGGGTTACCAAGTCATTAAACAAGTTGGTAACTACGGTGAGAGTTTTGAGCGAACTGTTGGTACAGGTTCACCACTACAGATCTCTCGTGGCGTAAACGCACTATGGAATGCGGGCGGCTTTATGTACGCTCCACCAATCCGTTAATAAATTTACAAGCATCAATTAGGGCGGACTTTTCCGCCCTATTTATTAAATGGATTTGAGGTTATAGCAGTATGAAACCTAATGAAACTATTTCTCCAACTCAAGAAAAACCACAGCCCAAAAGTGCCAACCTTTTTTACAACCCCACTTTTCGCTCAATTGTTTTCCAAATTCTCGCCGTCGCGGCGCTTTGTGCTTTCTTTTACACAATTGTAAATAATGCACTCACTAACTTAGATTCCCGTGGTATCGCCACTGGTTTTGATTTTCTCTCCCAAGAAGCTGGTTTTGGTATCGGCTTAACATTAATTGAATACGACGAAACATTCTCATACGGTCGTACATTCTTTATCGGTCTTCTCAATACCGCTTTAGTTTCAGTATTAGGCATAATATTAGCCACAGTATTGGGGTTTAGTATGGGTATCGCTAGGCTATCTTCAAACTGGCTAGTTAGCCGATTTGCAGCTGTCTACATTGAGATATTCCGAAATATCCCTCTTCTTCTACAAATATTTTTTTGGTATTTCGCTGTTCTACAAGCATTGCCTTCCGCTCGTCAGAGTATGAGCCTCGGTGAGGCTATTTTCTTGAATGTACGCGGTTTATACTTCCCTGCTCCAGTGTTAGAGCAAGGCAGTAGCATTGTCATCGCATCATTGATTGTCGGTATCATCGCTACTTTTGTTATCAACATCTGGGCTAATAACAAACAAAAGCTAACCGGCCAACAAACACCAATGTTGCGAATTGCTGCAGCGCTGATTGTGGGCTTACCGTTAGTCACTTACTTTGTTATGGGTATGCCTATCTCTGCGGAGTACCCTGTTCTGAAAGGGTTTAACTTCAAAGGTGGTATCAGCATCATTCCTGAATTAGCAGCATTGATGCTCGCTTTAAGTATCTACACAGCCGCATTCATCGCCGAGATTGTGCGTTCAGGTATCAACGCGGTAAACCATGGGCAAACAGAGGCTGCTATGTCTCTAGGGCTCCCGCGAACAAGAACTCTTAAGCTAGTCATTATTCCGCAAGCATTAAGAATTATTATCCCACCACTAACCAGTCAGTATTTAAACCTGACCAAAAACTCATCACTTGCGATGGCCATTGGTTATCCTGATCTTGTGTCTGTATTTGCAGGAACAACATTGAACCAAACTGGACAAGCTATCGAAGTAATCGCGATGACAATGGGCGTCTACTTGACCCTAAGCCTATTAACATCTGCTCTAATGAACATATACAACCGCAAAGTAGCGTTGGTGGAGAGATAAGATGAGTACACATCAATTTCAACCTGATCTTCCGCCTCCAGCGAATACTGTTGGACCTGTCGGTTGGTTAAGAAAAAATCTATTTAATGGACCAATTAACAGTGTCGTCACTGTGGTGCTTGCTTACTTTGCTTTCAATTTATTATGGGCAATAGCTGACTGGGCATTCTTGAGCGCTGATTGGATAGGAACAACACGCGATGCCTGTACTAGCGAAGGTGCTTGTTGGGTTTTCATTAGTGTCCGTTGGGACCAATTCATGTACGGCTTCTACCCAGAAGCGGAACTGTGGCGTCCTCGTTTTTTCTACGCAACATTGGCTATTTTTGTTGCTTTGTTAGCTTACGAAAAAACACCTAAACGTACGTGGATTTGGTTATTCTTCGTAAACATCTACCCGTTTATCATTGCAGGCTTACTATACGGTGGTGTATTTGGACTAGAGGTTGTTGATACCCATAAATGGGGCGGCCTACTGGTTACACTGATCATCGCACTTGTTGGTATCGTTGTATCACTGCCTATCGGTGTCGCACTAGCGCTAGGGCGTCGTTCTGAAATGCCAATCATCCGCAGTATGTGTACCGTTTACATCGAAATCTGGCGTGGTGTACCGTTAATTACGGTTTTATTCATGGCCTCGGTAATGCTTCCGCTCTTTTTATCAGAGGGGATGGAGACCGATAAACTGATACGTGCGCTTGTCGGGGTAGTACTGTTTAGTGCTGCTTATATGGCGGAAGTAATCCGTGGTGGTTTGCAAGCAATACCAAAAGGTCAATACGAAGCCGCTGACGCTTTAGGGTTGAGCTACTGGAAAAAAACAGGGCTGATCATTCTACCTCAAGCTCTTAAAATCACGATTCCTTCAATTGTGAACACCTTTATTGGTTTGTTCAAAGATACCAGTCTAGTTTTGATTATCGGTATGTTTGATGTACTAGGGATTGGCCAAGCCGCGAATACCGACCCTGAGTGGCTTGGGTATTCAACAGAAAGTTATGTATTTGTCGCGTTAGTGTTCTGGGTGTTTTGTTTTGGCATGTCGAGATACTCGATTTGGCTAGAAAACAGACTTCATACCGGTCACAAACGATAATTAACAAGATCAAGGACGTATTATGACGCAGCAAACAGAAAACAACTCTCAAGGTCTTATGATCGAGTTGAAAGACATGAACAAGTGGTACGGCGAATTCCACGTACTTAAAAACATCAATCTGGAAGTTAAAAAAGGCGAGAAGATCGTTATTTGTGGCCCTTCAGGTTCAGGAAAATCAACGATGATTCGTTGTATCAACCGCTTAGAAGAGCACCAAAAAGGCCATATCTTTGTATCTGGTAATGAGCTAACGGAAGACCTGAAAAACATTGAAGCCGTGCGCAGAGATGTAGGCATGTGTTTTCAACACTTCAACTTGTTCCCTCACCTAACGGTATTGGAAAACTGCACCCTAGCACCAATCTGGGTGAAGAAGATGCCGAAGGAAGAAGCCGAAGCCATCGCAATGAAATTCCTCGAGCGTGTAAAAATACCAGAGCAAGCGGACAAATTCCCAGGCCAACTGTCTGGTGGACAACAGCAACGTGTGGCAATTGCTCGTTCTTTGTGTATGAACCCTCAGGTTATGCTATTTGATGAACCAACATCGGCACTAGACCCAGAAATGGTTCGTGAAGTATTGGACGTAATGGTCGAATTGGCCGAAGAAGGCATGACAATGTTGTGTGTAACGCACGAAATGGGCTTTGCTAAAGAGGTCGCAGATCGCGTTATCTTTATGGATGCCGGTGAAATCATAGAAGAGAACAACCCTGTCGACTTCTTTGAAAACCCACAATCGGACAGGACGCAGAACTTCTTGAGCCAAATCTTGCACCATTAATGTGTTATGATGCATAAACTACAGAGGCGGCTTAGGTCGCCTCTTTATTTTTCGATGTTCTTTTTATTTTTCGATGTTATCGTTCGTTTTCCAAAGGTTATAAATCATTAGCCAATAACTATAAAAGTTTGAACATCGAGTGTTAGCGACACTTTATCGTCATTAGAAATACTTTGTTACACCTTCAGAAACACTTAACCGACTATTTTGATTATTATTTTAGGTATACAAGAGGAATGAAAGACTTGATTTTTCGAACTTTCAGCCCCATAAATGTACTAATAACTATTGAAGTCACCTTACGAGGAAGATTATGAACAGCCCTATGTTTTCACGCACAGCATCTCAAGAAAGTGCTCTGCAAACCAATAAAGTGTTGCGTAACACCTACGCACTACTGTCTATGACACTACTTTGGTCTGCTGTAGTAGCAGGCGTATCTATGGCGATGAACCTTCCTCGCCCTGGTCTTATCATTATGCTAGTTGGTTTCTACGGCCTTCTATTCCTAACAGAAAAGAACCGTGACAACAGCATGGGTCTAGTCTTCACATTCCTATTTACAGGTTTCTTGGGCTACACCATCGGTCCAGTCTTAAACATGTACGTTGGCGCAGGCATGGGTGATGTCATCCTAACTGCACTTGGCGGTACTGCACTGGCATTTATGGCTGCATCTGCTTACGCCCTAACAACTAAACGTGACCTTTCATTCCTTAACGGTATGCTAATGGCTGGTTTCGTTGTTCTGCTAGTCGGCATGGTCGCAAACATCTTCTTACAAATGCCACTACTATCACTGGCAATGAGCGGTATGTTTATCCTATTCTCGACTGGTGTAATCTTGCTAACAACGCAAAGCATCATTCGTGGTGGTGAAACGAACTACATCTCTGCAACGATTAGCTTGTATGTATCGATCTACAACATCTTCATCAGCCTACTAAGCATCTTAGGTATTATGGGTAACGACGACTAATCGCTTCCATCACTGAATCATATCTAGCCCAAGAGCCTATCTCTTGGGCTTTTTTTTATCTATAAGTGTAATTTTTTTGAGATAGCTACAATTTCTGTTGAGAAAGATAAACTTGGTCATGTACTCTATCCGGATAGTTAATTGGACTCTGGATTAAACATGTTTGAATATAACGGCAAGCAAATCAAAACCGACGCTCAAGGTTATCTGTTGGATTACACTCAATGGGAAGAAGGTATGATTAAAATTCTTGCTCAAGATGAGGAAATTGAACTTACTGATGCACACTTAGAAGTCGTACATTTTGTAAGGAGCTTTTACGAAGAATTCAAGACCTCTCCAGCCGTTCGCATGCTCGTTAAAGCAATGGAAAAAGCGCATGGCCCAGAAAAAGGTAACAGCAAGTACCTATTCAAATTATTCAAGAAAGGCCCCGCCAAACAAGCAACCAAACTCGCCGGTTTACCTAAACCAGCAAAATGCTTGTAGAACTAAAATAGCGCTAGGTTGATCTCAAGGTAAAAAGGTAAATACTGTAGTATCCTACAGTATTTTAAACTCCCCTACACGTACGTCCTGCCGCTCACTATCTTTAACTTGATGCATGACGACATTGTCTACTGTCGCGCTCGATGGCCCAAGATTAAGCCAAGTGTGTAACTTCTCAAGTTTCAGCGCCTCTCCGACCGCTAACACTTCAACTCGACCATCATTTAGGTTCTTTGCATAGCCGGAAATGCCCAAATCCAGCGCCTGTCTACTGGTGTGATAACGAAATCCAACACACTGAACTACGCCTGACACGACAAAAATATACTGCAGAGTTTCCATAACGTTGCCTCATAAATTATATGGATGATATAGTTGCGATTCTATTCATTCACCATTTATTGGTGGGCTTACTTCGAGTATTACAATTATGAAAGAAATCCCGTTTCGTTGGATTGACAAATATCTCATTCACCTAAAAATCCAAGAAAAGTTCTATCTACTATTCTTATTACCTCTTATCGCCCTGGTTATACTGACTCTAGTTTTAGATAGCGCCGCGGACTCTTTACTTGCTCACCTTTACCAGGATGAATTACACCTGATGAAAGGGCTGATTGAAGCTGGACAACTCACTAAAGATCAGGTGTCTCAACTCATTAGTAATTCTGAAACCATCTCTTTAGGATATGGTGCAGGATCTGTTTCTGTCATGAATGGTGCCTTCAGTTTAGTCGCAAGCCATGACCAAAACTTATGGTCAGCTCTATCTACTACTCAGGTTTCGATTATTGCGGTAACTCTCACGCTTATAGCTCTGGGTGTTTACTACATCATGACTTTCATTGGTGGTGCTATGTTCTCGATGAACAAAGCACTCAGCACACTTGCGAGTGGCGATTTAACTTGTCGCATGAACTACTTTTTAGTTCGCGATGAGTTCAGTGAAATTGCTATTACTATCGATAAGGTAGCCGAGCGTGAGCAAAACATGGTTCTCTCAATCCAAGAGTCCGTTGCGCTCATGCAGCAAATCAGTTCGGATTTAAACCAATCAACGCAACAGAGTTCAAATATCTCAAGTAATCAACAAGAGCATTTGAATAGCCTCGCGAGCGCCACTGAACAAATGGCAGCAACGATTCGAGAAGTCGCTACCCTTGCTCATGATTCAAGCACTCAAACAATGGACGCTCGCGGTGTCGCGCAAAGTGGTCAAGTTAAGGTTTCTAATACTTTGGAATCGATCTCTAGCTTATCCCAAGAGATTCAATCGGCTTCGCAAGCAGTAGAAGAACTCGATGCTAATGCGGCACAGATCGATGAAGTAGTCGCAACCATCAATGGTATCTCTGAACAAACTAACCTGTTAGCACTAAACGCTGCGATTGAAGCTGCTCGAGCTGGAGAGCAAGGCCGTGGTTTTGCAGTTGTTGCTGATGAAGTTCGCGCCCTTGCCGGACGAACTCAACAAGCGACAGTTGAAATTCAGAGCATGATAGAATCATTACAACGTAACAGCCAGTCGTTAACAAAACTTATGGAAGTGACAGTGAGCAATGCTAATGAAGGCCAAACTCTGATGTCGGAAGTGAACGTTGAGATCGGTTCTTTAGCTGAGAAAAACCAGTCTATTTCTGATAGTAGTACTCAAATTGCTACTGCTGCAGAAGAGCAAGGTGTAGTTGCGGATAACATTGCACAAAGTGTTGAAGAGATTCGTCATCAATCAGACGGCATCTGCGAGATGATCAGTAAGAGTAACTCTAACGTTGACCAACTTCGTAAGCAAAGCGATACGATGGAAGGTTTGCTGACAGGTCTTAAAGCTTAATACTTACATCTAGCCATCATCTAATGATTGTTCAATACAAGGGCTGCTTTGGCAGCCCTTTCTTATTTGCTTTTCCCTTGTACTTCCCCGACAATACCCCTCCTTCAAATTCAACAAACAGAGTAAATTATGACTCCTTCAATTCATCTAGCTAAAGGCCGAGATAAATCACTACGCCGTAAACACCCTTGGGTATTTTCACGCGGTATCGATAAGGTCGAAGGCGAACCACAACAAGGTGAAACTGTAGACGTATATGCTCAGAATGGTCAATGGCTTGCAAAAGCGGCTTATTCTCCAGAATCTCAAATTCGAGCTCGTGTTTGGACATTTGAAAAAGAAGAAATCAACAAAGCGTTCTTCGTAAAACGAATTCAAGACGCACAATCACTGCGCGAAGACATCATTGAGCGTGATGGTTTAACCGGCTACCGCCTTACCGCAGCAGAGTCTGATGGCCTACCGGGTATCACTATCGACAAATATCAAGACTTCCTAGTTTGCCAACTTCTAAGTGCGGGTGCTGAATTCAATAAGAGCGTATTGGTTGAAGCTTTAATTGAATGCTTCCCAGACTGTAATATTTACGAGCGTTCAGACGTAGCGGTCCGTAAAAAAGAAGGCCTAGAACAAGTTGTTGGCGTACTTCACGGTGAAGAGCCACCAAAATCTATCGTCATTGAAGAAAACGGCGTCAAAATCAGCGTAAACATCATGGAAGGCCACAAAACAGGCTTCTACATGGACCAACGTGATAGCCGTAAAGAGTCAATGAAGTATGTTAAAGGCAAAGATGTGCTTAACTGTTTCTCATACACTGGTGGCTTTGGTCTTTACGCACTGAAAGGAGACGCAAAACGTGTAATCAACGCAGATGTGTCTCAATTAGCTCTAGATACAGCTAAATTCAACGCTGAACTCAATGAATTTGATATCTCGAAAAAACGTGCGGTATTCCTCAATGCCGACGTATTCAAACTGCTTCGTGAGTACCGAGACCAAGGCACTAAATTTGATGTCGTGATCATGGATCCACCTAAGTTTGTTTCAAGTAAAAACAACTTAACTTCAGGTGCTAATGGCTACAAAGACGTGAACATGCTTGCAATGCAAATCCTAAACCCTGGTGGCACTCTACTCACCTACTCTTGCTCTGGCTTGATGGGCACTGATTTATTCCAAAAAATCATCGCTGACGCTGCACTAGACGCAGGCAGAACAGTAAAATTTGTCGAGCGCTTCGAGCAAGCCGCTGACCACCTAACAGATACAGCATACCCAGAAGGCTTCTACCTAAAAGGCTTCGCCTGTAAAGTGTTGTAACTGTAGGGCGTTGCAACCTCAATGTAAGGTCTTCTTAAGCGCGATTACTTTACTAAATTAAGATATAAAAAAAGGGCCTTTCGGCCCTTTTTGTTTAGTTGTCGTAGATTTTCAATATATCGTTTAATAGTCCATTCACATCTGAGATGGAACCGTTAGTGATATAACTATCAAATTGTTCAGCGCTATCTTGCAATATGATCTCCTGAGTTTTTCCACCATCTGTCACAGTCAACTTAAGATCTGCAGTTGACATATTGTCAGCACCTTCAAGAGAAATCCCAATCTTACTGCTTTGAAGTAGGCTATTAATACTGTCAGAAGAATCTGTATGAAGTAGATCGGAAATATCTATTTTATCATCACCCTTAGTAAAGTCTGTAATTGTGTCTTTCTCACCATGACGAACACCAGAACCTTGGTCGACAAACTTGAAGATATCATCATCACTACCGCCAGTTAAAATATCGTTACCAATACCACCGATAAGAATATCATCTCCAGCTCCGCCTTTAAGTGTATCGTTGCCCGTTCCACCTCGGAGGCCATCGGTACCTTCACCGCCGTCAATGACGTCATCGCCTGACCCGCCAAATATAACGTCTGAGCCACCTTCTCCGTAGATATAGTCACTACCACCGCCACCATGAGCAACATCCAAGTTTGCTGTACTATTATTAGTAGCAGCCATCTCACTATCTTCACCTTGGTTAGGGTTAAGTATTACGTTCGAATCGCGACCTTGAGTGAAAACATCTTTAATATAAGTATTTATCGCATCTTGGTTAGATGCTTGCCCAGTATTTTGGTCCAAGACAGCGTGGCTGTCGCCAAGATAAATGACATCGTCACCCTGGCCAGTCCAAACAGCATCGCCAGCATCACCAACATTGATTGATACGCCTTTATTAATATCAACATTGTCTACAATCTTGTTGTAACCCGCTTGCCCATTGGTTACGGCAGGTGATCCTATCCAACTCAAATTATCATGAAGAACTTTAACAGAATCGATCATCTTGCCTGTAGACGACACATCTACGCTGCCTTTTGAACCCATAACATCGAATGAAATGTTACTACTGCTTGTATCACCATCACCATCTTTGAATGTGTAATCGAAGTCTACCGTTTCAGGTCTAGCTTGTGGTTTACCCCCAAACTTGTACGAACCCGTATCCATATCGATACTCAAAGTGTACTTGCCATCGACCGTGACTTTTAACTCGTTTGTTGATTCATTTTTGGTAAAGCTGATCTTAGAGTTCTGTCCGGTAGAACGGATAGTTGTACCATCAAAATTGAAAGTAACGCCATCAATCACTAACTGGCTAACATAACCACCATCAGCGCCAAAACCACCATTAGTTACCAATGAACCTGTAACCGTTTGGATTATTGGCTGAGTCAATATATCTGTTAGTTCGTTCGACGTACCAATAACAATCGCTGAAGAATCAGTTCCAGTGAGACCATCGTGAGAAACTAAATCAATTTGCCCTTTATCAAGACTGCCTCCTTTTATACCGATAGCTTGAGAGGTGATACCATTTTCGTTTAAATGTTTAGTCCAAGCTTTAGCTTCCCAAGAATCTATCCTGTCATTTTGATTTGGAACTCCATCAGTAATAAAATAACTGACATTATTCGCATCTGGGAGCCTACTATCTTCATCATGATCCCATGACGTACGGGCTTTAACTAAAGCATCATCATAATCGGTATTATTCTTAGGTTTCAATTTGTTAATTTGTGAAATAGCCTCACTAACAGAGAACCAAGATTTACTGCCGTCATGTATGAGTTTAGCGTTCCCAGTAAATGTTACGATTTGCACTTTTACATCGCCAAGCGTGTCATATTGCTGGAGCATCTTAGCAAGAGACTCTTTTAAAATGTCTAAACGAGATTTACCCGATACATCGGAGTCGTAGCCCATAGAGCCAGATACATCAATTACCAACTGAATATTTGTATCTGATTTCGTTTCTGGGGTAACTGCCACATCAATATCTGTTGCTACTGGCTGATCATCTTCGATTGAAACCGTAATTTGACCACCTGAGCTCTTCAGCCCCGAAGTGTCTTTAGCAATGACAGGGATCTGAATGACTAAATTGTCTTCACCATTAATATTCGGGTGGTCCACCGGAGCTTTCAATTGTATCTCGTAGTGGCCATTACGATCCAATGTTGCTTCAATAACAACGTTTCCGTTGGCTGTACCTGTTAGTGCATGACCATCAGGCGATACCGCCCAAACAATAGTATGCCCTTCTGATGTCAAAGGCTGACCTGTCGATGTTGTAATGTTAATTGAGCTTGTTTCACTAAATACGGTGTCAGACAAGTTGTTATTAGCGTCAGTAATAACAAGGTTACCCTGTATAGAGTGACCATCCGTAGAGTCAGTAGATAAACCTCCAGTATCTGTGATACCACCCGCTAGGCCTTCTTCTGAAACGCTGACAGATTGGTTTTTGATTACAGGTGCAACTTCATTATCTAGTATTGAACCTGTACCAGTATCACCACCAATAGTAATCGTGTAATTTTCAGTATTTTCTACAAGAACGTCATCTAATGTCGGAACAATAACTTTAAAGTAAGATACGCCTTTAGGCACAATAATAGATTGCTTATCTGCACTCAGTTTAACGCCATCCGTAAACGAAATGTCTGCTTTTCTAACATCACTACTATTTGGGAAGTTAAATGAGTATGTCACGTCTACATCAGAAGAACCTGTCAGTAAAACGCTATACTCTAAAGCCCCCCCCTCAATTACCGCACGAGCATTAGCAACATTTACAGATGGTTTATCAGAAGCGTCTTCATTTATAGAGCCCGTAGCTGATACACCATGCTGACCGTGATTAATGATTACATCTTTACTAGCATCAGTTGAAGATTGGAAAGGTATCTCACTCAACTTAATCCCAAAGTCTTCTGATGTTTCGAAGCGGTTATCATTTACTGTATCTACATTAACTTTGAAATCCGTAACTTTAGCAGGAAGAGTGAATGTGCCATCCACCTCATTCACCGAAATAGTCTTAATAATTCCGCCAGAAATATAAGTGACTGTAACCCCGGCAAACGGCTTACTAATGTCTGAAGCTAAATCCGCAAGGTTTGCTTTGCCAGCGCCATTAGAAAATTCAAACTCGACTTTCATATCAATAGACGCTTCAGACACCTTCGACAGATGCCCATCAAATACGGCTGTGCTTCCTTCATCAACAGCATCAGCATTTGTTAATGTAAGCGTAGGGTTATCTGTATGATCTAATTTAATTGTACCTTGGCCTTTCAGATCAGAATTAGCTTCATCAATACTTGACGTTCCGCCGACCTGAGATTTTGTATCTACAATGTGTAGTCCAAAACGTTCAGTCCATTCAAATTTATCGTCTTGCACGGTTTGAACCGTCACACGAAGTTCAGTAATCCCAGCAGGGATTTCTACAAAGCCATTTACAACATTAGCAACCTGGAATACACCATTATTATCTTTATATTCGTAAGTTAGGCTATTGGTATCAATATCATCAAATTCGGTATCGTAACCATTCGTTGTCGCTTCAAATTTAACATACTGTTTTTCAGACGAAGCTTCATTTAATGTAACTTTGAATGATGCCTTATCTCCTTCATCTACAGGCGCAGCATCGTGGACTTTGATAGTTACATCATGATCAGTGATGCTCGTCTCTTTGCTTGCGCCCGTCAGGTTCAGTTTCTCGAACACATCCGCGCCGCCCGACGTTTTCACGCCCGTCACTTTCACAACGAACGTTTCACTGCCTTCCGCCAGTTTGTCGTCCACCGTGGCGATGTTGAACGTCGCCGTCGTGCCGTCGGCATTGACGGTCGCTTGCAGCGTCTCAACGATGTCGTCGCCCGACGCCGTTTTGTATTCGTACGCTAAGGTGATCACCGTGCCCGCTGGCACCTTGTCGCTTAACGTCACCGTGTAATCGGTGCTGGTTGCGCCTTCCACGATGCTGTCTGGGCCGTTGAGCGTGACCGTCACGGTGTCTTCGCCCGTTGGCGCGCTTTCGTCAGTGATGCTCGTCTCTTTGCTTGCGCCCGTCAGGTTCAGTTTCTCGAACACATCCGCGCCGCCCGACGTTTTCACGCCCGTCACTTTCACAACGAACGTTTCACTGCCTTCCGCCAGTTTGTCGTCCACCGTGGCGATGTTGAACGTCGCGGTCTTGCCGTCGGCATTGACGGTCGCTTGCAGCGTCTCAACGATGTCGTCGCCCGACGCCGTTTTGTATTCGTACGCTAAGGTGATCACCGTGCCCGCTGGCACCTTGTCGCTTAACGTCACCGTGTAATCGGTGCTGGTTGCGCCTTCCACGATGCTGTCTGGACCGTTGAGCGTGACCGTCACGGTGTCTTCGCCCGTTGGCGCGCTTTCGTCAGTGATGCTCGTCTCTTTGCTTGCGCCCGTCAGGTTCAGTTTCTCGAACACATCCGCGCCGCCCGATGTTTTCACGCCCGTCACTTTCACAACGAACGTTTCACTGCCTTCCGCCAGTTTGTCGTCCACCGTGGCGATGTTGAACGTCGCCGTCGTGCCGTCGGCATTGACGGTCGCTTGCAGCGTCTCAACGATGTCGTCGCCCGACGCCGTTTTGTATTCGTACGCTAAGGTGATCACCGTGCCCGCTGGCACCTTGTCGCTTAACGTCACCGTGTAATCGGTGCTGGTTGCGCCTTCCACGATGCTGTCTGGGCCGTTGAGCGTGACCGTCACGGTGTCTTCGCCCGTTGGCGCGCTTTCGTCAGTGATGCTCGTCTCTTTGCTTGCGCCCGTCAGGTTCAGTTTCTCGAACACATCCGCGCCGCCCGACGTTTTCACGCCCGTCACTTTCACAACGAACGTTTCACTGCCTTCCGCCAGTTTGTCGTCCACCGTGGCGATGTTGAACGTCGCGGTCTTGCCGTCGGCATTGACGGTCGCTTGCAGCGTCTCAACGATGTCGTCGCCCGACGCCGTTTTGTATTCGTACGCTAAGGTGATCACCGTGCCCGCTGGCACCTTGTCGCTTAACGTCACCGTGTAATCGGTGCTGGTTGCGCCTTCCACGATGCTGTCTGGACCGTTGAGCGTGACCGTCACGGTGTCTTCGCCCGTTGGCGCGCTTTCGTCAGTGATGCTCGTCTCTTTGCTTGCGCCCGTCAGGTTCAGTTTCTCGAACACATCCGCGCCGCCCGATGTTTTCACGCCCGTCACTTTCACAACGAACGTTTCACTGCCTTCCGCCAGTTTGTCGTCCACCGTGGCGATGTTGAACGTCGCCGTCTTGCCGTCGGCATTGACGGTCGCTTGCAGCGTCTCAACGATGTCGTCGCCCGACGCCGTTTTGTATTCGTACGCTAAGGTGATCACCGTGCCCGCTGGCACCTTGTCGCTTAACGTTACTGTGTAATCGGTGCTGGTTGCGCCTTCCACGATGCTGTCTGGGCCGTTGAGCGTGACCGTCACGGTGTCTTCGCCCGTTGGCGCGCTTTCGTCAGTGATGCTCGTCTCTTTGCTTGCGCCCGTCAGGTTCAGTTTCTCGAACACATCCGCGCCGCCCGACGTTTTCACGCCCGTCACTTTCACAACGAACGTTTCACTGCCTTCCGCCAGTTTGTCGTCCACCGTGGCGATGTTGAACGTCGCCGTCTTGCCGTCGGCATTGACGGTCGCTTGCAGCGTCTCAACGATGTCGTCGCCCGACGCCGTTTTGTATTCGTACGCTAAGGTGATCACCGTGCCCGCTGGCACCTTGTCGCTTAACGTCACCGTGTAATCGGCGCTGGTTGCGCCTTCCACGATGCTGTCTGGACCGTTGAGCGTGACCGTCACGGTGTCTTCGCCCGTTGGCGCGCTTTCGTCAGTGATGCTCGTCTCTTTGCTTGCGCCCGTCAGGTTCAGTTTCTCGAACACATCCGCGCCGCCCGACGTTTTCACGCCCGTCACTTTCACAACGAACGTTTCACTGCCTTCCGCCAGTTTGTCGTCCACCGTGGCGATGTTGAACGTCGCGGTCTTGCCGTCGGCATTGACGGTCGCTTGCAGCGTCTCAACGATGTCGTCGCCCGACGCCGTTTTGTATTCGTACGCTAAGGTGATCACCGTGCCCGCTGGCACCTTGTCGCTTAACGTCACCGTGTAATCGGTGCTGGTTGCGCCTTCCACGATGCTGTCTGGGCCGTTGAGCGTGACCGTCACGGTGTCTTCGCCCGTTGGCGCGCTTTCGTCAGTGATGCTCGTCTCTTTGCTTGCGCCCGTCAGGTTCAGTTTCTCGAACACATCCGCGCCGCCCGACGTTTTCACGCCCGTCACTTTCACAACGAACGTTTCACTGCCTTCCGCCAGTTTGTCGTCCACCGTGGCGATGTTGAACGTCGCCGTCTTGCCGTCGGCATTGACGGTCGCTTGCAGCGTCTCAACGATGTCGTCGCCCGACGCCGTTTTGTATTCGTACGCTAAGGTGATCACCGTGCCCGCTGGCACCTTGTCGCTTAACGTCACCGTGTAATCGGTGCTGGTTGCGCCTTCCACGATGCTGTCTGGGCCGTTGAGCGTGACCGTCACGGTGTCTTCGCCCGTTGGCGCGCTTTCGTCAGTGATGCTCGTCTCTTTGCTTGCGCCCGTCAGGTTCAGTTTCTCGAACACATCCGCGCCGCCCGACGTTTTCACGCCCGTCACTTTCACAACGAACGTTTCACTGCCTTCCGCCAGTTTGTCGTCCACCGTGGCGATGTTGAACGTCGCCGTCTTGCCGTCGGCATTGACGGTCGCTTGCAGCGTCTCAACGATGTCGTCGCCCGACGCCGTTTTGTATTCGTACGCTAAGGTGATCACCGTGCCCGCTGGCACCTTGTCGCTTAACGTCACCGTGTAATCGGCGCTGGTTGCGCCTTCCACGATGCTGTCTGGACCGTTGAGCGTGACCGTCACGGTGTCTTCGCCCGTTGGCGCGCTTTCGTCAGTGATGCTCGTCTCTTTGCTTGCGCCCGTCAGGTTCAGTTTCTCGAACACATCCGCGCCGCCCGACGTTTTCACGCCCGTCACTTTCACAACGAACGTTTCACTGCCTTCCGCCAGTTTGTCGTCCACCGTGGCGATGTTGAACGTCGCGGTCTTGCCGTCGGCATTGACGGTCGCTTGCAGCGTCTCAACGATGTCGTCGCCCGACGCCGTTTTGTATTCGTACGCTAAGGTGATCACCGTGCCCGCTGGCACCTTGTCGCTTAACGTCACCGTGTAATCGGTGCTGGTTGCGCCTTCCACGATGCTGTCTGGGCCGTTGAGCGTGACCGTCACGGTGTCTTCGCCCGTTGGCGCGCTTTCGTCAGTGATGCTCGTCTCTTTGCTTGCGCCCGTCAGGTTCAGTTTCTCGAACACATCCGCGCCGCCCGACGTTTTCACGCCCGTCACTTTCACAACGAACGTTTCACTGCCTTCCGCCAGTTTGTCGTCCACCGTGGCGATGTTGAACGTCGCCGTCTTGCCGTCGGCATTGACGGTCGCTTGCAGCGTCTCAACGATGTCGTCGCCCGACGCCGTTTTGTATTCGTACGCTAAGGTGATCACCGTGCCCGCTGGCACCTTGTCGCTTAACGTCACCGTGTAATCGGTGCTGGTTGCGCCTTCCACGATGCTGTCTGGGCCGTTGAGCGTGACCGTCACGGTGTCTTCGCCCGTTGGCGCGCTTTCGTCAGTGATGCTCGTCTCTTTGCTTGCGCCCGTCAGGTTCAGTTTCTCGAACACATCCGCGCCGCCCGACGTTTTCACGCCCGTCACTTTCACAACGAACGTTTCACTGCCTTCCGCCAGTTTGTCGTCCACCGTGGCGATGTTGAACGTCGCCGTCTTGCCGTCGGCATTGACGGTCGCTTGCAGCGTCTCAACGATGTCGTCGCCCGACGCCGTTTTGTATTCGTACGCTAAGGTGATCACCGTGCCCGCTGGCACCTTGTCGCTTAACGTCACCGTGTAATCGGTGCTGGTTGCGCCTTCCACGATGCTGTCTGGGCCGTTGAGCGTGACCGTCACGGTGTCTTCGCCCGTTGGCGCGCTTTCGTCAGTGATGCTCGTCTCTTTGCTCGCGCCCGTCAGGTTCAGTTTCTCGAACACATCCGCGCCGCCCGACGTTTTCACGCCCGTCACTTTCACAACGAACGTTTCACTGCCTTCCGCCAGTTTGTCGTCCACCGTGGCGATGTTGAACGTCGCCGTCGTGCCGTCGGCATTGACGGTCGCTTGCAGCGTCTCAACGATGTCGTCGCCCGACGCCGTTTTGTATTCGTACGCTAAGGTGATCACCGTGCCCGCTGGCACCTTGTCGCTTAACGTCACCGTGTAATCGGTGCTGGTTGCGCCTTCCACGATGCTGTCTGGGCCGTTGAGCGTGACCGTCACGGTGTCTTCGCCCGTTGGCGCGCTTTCGTCAGTGATGCTCGTCTCTTTGCTTGCGCCCGTCAGGTTCAGTTTCTCGAACACATCCGCGCCGCCCGACGTTTTCACGCCCGTCACTTTCACAACGAACGTTTCACTGCCTTCCGCCAGTTTGTCGTCCACCGTGGCGATGTTGAACGTCGCGGTCTTGCCGTCGGCATTGACGGTCGCTTGCAGCGTCTCAACGATGTCGTCGCCCGACGCCGTTTTGTATTCGTACGCTAAGGTGATCACCGTGCCCGCTGGCACCTTGTCGCTTAACGTTACTGTGTAATCGGTGCTGGTTGCGCCTTCCACGATGCTGTCTGGGCCGTTGAGCGTGACCGTCACGGTGTCTTCGCCCGTTGGCGCGCTTTCATCAGTGATGCTCGTCTCTTTGCTTGCGCCCGTCAGGTTCAGTTTCTCGAACACATCCGCGCCGCCCGACGTTTTCACGCCCGTCACTTTCACAACGAACGTTTCACTGCCTTCCGCCAGTTTGTCGTCCACCGTGGCGATGTTGAACGTCGCCGTCTTGCCGTCGGCATTGACGGTCGCTTGCAGCGTCTCAACGATGTCGTCGCCCGACGCCGTTTTGTATTCGTACGCTAAGGTGATCACCGTGCCCGCTGGCACCTTGTCGCTTAACGTCACCGTGTAATCGGTGCTGGTTGCGCCTTCCACGATGCTGTCTGGGCCGTTGAGCGTGACCGTCACGGTGTCTTCGCCCGTTGGCGCGCTTTCGTCAGTGATGCTCGTCTCTTTGCTCGCGCCCGTCAGGTTCAGTTTCTCGAACACATCCGCGCCGCCCGACGTTTTCACGCCCGTCACTTTCACAACGAACGTTTCACTGCCTTCCGCCAGTTTGTCGTCCACCGTGGCGATGTTGAACGTCGCCGTCTTGCCGTCGGCATTGACGGTCGCTTGCAGCGTCTCAACGATGTCGTCGCCCGACGCCGTTTTGTATTCGTACGCTAAGGTGATCACCGTGCCCGCTGGCACCTTGTCGCTTAACGTCACCGTGTAATCGGTGCTGGTTGCGCCTTCCACGATGCTGTCTGGGCCGTTGAGCGTGACCGTCACGGTGTCTTCGCCCGTTGGCGCGCTTTCGTCAGTGATGCTCGTCTCTTTGCTCGCGCCCGTCAGGTTCAGTTTCTCGAACACATCCGCGCCGCCCGACGTTTTCACGCCCGTCACTTTCACAACGAACGTTTCACTGCCTTCCGCCAGTTTGTCGTCCACCGTGGCGATGTTGAACGTCGCCGTCGTGCCGTCGGCATTGACGGTCGCTTGCAGCGTCTCAACGATGTCGTCGCCCGACGCCGTTTTGTATTCGTACGCTAAGGTGATCACCGTGCCCGCTGGCACCTTGTCGCTTAACGTCACCGTGTAATCGGTGCTGGTTGCGCCTTCCACGATGCTGTCTGGACCGTTGAGCGTGACCGTCACGGTGTCTTCGCCCGTTGGCGCGCTTTCGTCAGTGATGCTCGTCTCTTTGCTTGCGCCCGTCAGGTTCAGTTTCTCGAACACATCCGCGCCGCCCGACGTTTTCACGCCCGTCACTTTCACAACGAACGTTTCACTGCCTTCCGCCAGTTTGTCGTCCACCGTGGCGATGTTGAACGTCGCCGTCTTGCCGTCGGCATTGACGGTCGCTTGCAGCGTCTCAACGATGTCGTCGCCCGACGCCGTTTTGTATTCGTACGCTAAGGTGATCACCGTGCCCGCTGGCACCTTGTCGCTTAACGTTACTGTGTAATCGGTGCTGGTTGCGCCTTCCACGATGCTGTCTGGGCCGTTGAGCGTGACCGTCACGGTGTCTTCGCCCGTTGGCGCGCTTTCGTCAGTGATGCTCGTCTCTTTGCTTGCGCCCGTCAGGTTCAGTTTCTCGAACACATCCGCGCCGCCCGATGTTTTCACGCCCGTCACTTTCACAACGAACGTTTCACTGCCTTCCGCCAGTTTGTCGTCCACCGTGGCGATGTTGAACGTCGCCGTCGTGCCGTCGGCATTGACGGTCGCTTGCAGCGTCTCAACGATGTCGTCGCCCGACGCCGTTTTGTATTCGTACGCTAAGGTGATCACCGTGCCCGCTGGCACCTTGTCGCTTAACGTCACCGTGTAATCGGTGCTGGTTGCGCCTTCCACGATGCTGTCTGGGCCGTTGAGCGTGACCGTCACGGTGTCTTCGCCCGTTGGCGCGCTTTCGTCAGTGATGCTCGTCTCTTTGCTTGCGCCCGTCAGGTTCAGTTTCTCGAACACATCCGCGCCGCCCGTCGTTTTCACGCCCGTCACTTTCACAACGAACGTTTCACTGCCTTCCGCCAGTTTGTCGTCCACCGTGGCGATGTTGAACGTCGCCGTCTTGCCGTCGGCATTGACGGTCGCTTGCAGCGTCTCAACGATGTCGTCGCCCGACGCCGTTTTGTATTCGTACGCTAAGGTGATCACCGTGCCCGCTGGCACCTTGTCGCTTAACGTCACCGTGTAATCGGTGCTGGTTGCGCCTTCCACGATGCTGTCTGGACCGTTGAGCGTGACCGTCACGGTGTCTTCGCCCGTTGGCGCGCTTTCGTCAGTGATGCTCGTCTCTTTGCTTGCGCCCGTCAGGTTCAGTTTCTCGAACACATCCGCGCCGCCCGACGTTTTCACGCCCGTCACTTTCACAACGAACGTTTCACTGCCTTCCGCCAGTTTGTCGTCCACCGTGGCGATGTTGAACGTCGCCGTCGTGCCGTCGGCATTGACGGTCGCTTGCAGCGTCTCAACGATGTCGTCGCCCGACGCCGTTTTGTATTCGTACGCTAAGGTGATCACCGTGCCCGCTGGCACCTTGTCGCTTAACGTCACTGTGTAATCGGTGCTGGTTGCGCCTTCCACGATGCTGTCTGGGCCGTTGAGCGTGACCGTCACGGTGTCTTCGCCCGTTGGCGCGCTTTCGTCAGTGATGCTCGTCTCTTTGCTTGCGCCCGTCAGGTTCAGTTTCTCGAACACATCCGCGCCGCCCGTCGTTTTCACGCCCGTCACTTTCACAACGAACGTTTCACTGCCTTCCGCCAGTTTGTCGTCCACCGTGGCGATGTTGAACGTCGCCGTCTTGCCGTCGGCATTGACGGTCGCTTGCAGCGTCTCAACGATGTCGTCGCCCGACGCCGTTTTGTATTCGTACGCTAAGGTGATCACCGTGCCCGCTGGCACCTTGTCGCTTAACGTCACCGTGTAATCGGTGCTGGTTGCGCCTTCCACGATGCTGTCTGGACCGTTGAGCGTGACCGTCACGGTGTCTTCGCCCGTTGGCGCGCTTTCGTCAGTGATGCTCGTCTCTTTGCTTGCGCCCGTCAGGTTCAGTTTCTCGAACACATCCGCGCCGCCCGACGTTTTCACGCCCGTCACTTTCACAACGAACGTTTCACTGCCTTCCGCCAGTTTGTCGTCCACCGTGGCGATGTTGAACGTCGCCGTCTTGCCGTCGGCATTGACGGTCGCTTGCAGCGTCTCAACGATGTCGTCGCCCGACGCCGTTTTGTATTCGTACGCTAAGGTGATCACCGTGCCCGCTGGCACCTTGTCGCTTAACGTTACTGTGTAATCGGTGCTGGTTGCGCCTTCCACGATGCTGTCTGGGCCGTTGAGCGTGACCGTCACGGTGTCTTCGCCCGTTGGCGCGCTTTCGTCAGTGATGCTCGTCTCTTTGCTTGCGCCCGTCAGGTTCAGTTTCTCGAACACATCCGCGCCGCCCGTCGTTTTCACGCCCGTCACTTTCACAACGAACGTTTCACTGCCTTCCGCCAGTTTGTCGTCCACCGTGGCGATGTTGAACGTCGCCGTCTTGCCGTCGGCATTGACGGTCGCTTGCAGCGTCTCAACGATGTCGTCGCCCGACGCCGTTTTGTATTCGTACGCTAAGGTGATCACCGTGCCCGCTGGCACCTTGTCGCTTAACGTCACCGTGTAATCGGTGCTGGTTGCGCCTTCCACGATGCTGTCTGGACCGTTGAGCGTGACCGTCACGGTGTCTTCGCCCGTTGGCGCGCTTTCGTCAGTGATGCTCGTCTCTTTGCTTGCGCCCGTCAGGTTCAGTTTCTCGAACACATCCGCGCCGCCCGATGTTTTCACGCCCGTCACTTTCACAACGAACGTTTCACTGCCTTCCGCCAGTTTGTCGTCCACCGTGGCGATGTTGAACGTCGCCGTCGTGCCGTCGGCATTGACGGTCGCTTGCAGCGTCTCAACGATGTCGTCGCCCGACGCCGTTTTGTATTCGTACGCTAAGGTGATCACCGTGCCCGCTGGCACCTTGTCGCTTAACGTTACTGTGTAATCGGTGCTGGTTGCGCCTTCCACGATGCTGTCTGGGCCGTTGAGCGTGACCGTCACGGTGTCTTCGCCCGTTGGCGCGCTTTCGTCAGTGATGCTCGTCTCTTTGCTTGCGCCCGTCAGGTTCAGTTTCTCGAACACATCCGCGCCGCCCGACGTTTTCACGCCCGTCACTTTCACAACGAACGTTTCACTGCCTTCCGCCAGTTTGTCGTCCACCGTGGCGATGTTGAACGTCGCGGTCTTGCCGTCGGCATTGACGGTCGCTTGCAGCGTCTCAACGATGTCGTCGCCCGACGCCGTTTTGTATTCGTACGCTAAGGTGATCACCGTGCCCGCTGGCACCTTGTCGCTTAACGTTACTGTGTAATCGGTGCTGGTTGCGCCTTCCACGATGCTGTCTGGGCCGTTGAGCGTGACCGTCACGGTGTCTTCGCCCGTTGGCGCGCTTTCGTCAGTGATGCTCGTCTCTTTGCTTGCGCCCGTCAGGTTCAGTTTCTCGAACACATCCGCGCCGCCCGACGTTTTCACGCCCGTCACTTTCACAACGAACGTTTCACTGCCTTCCGCCAGTTTGTCGTCCACCGTGGCGATGTTGAACGTCGCGGTCTTGCCGTCGGCATTGACGGTCGCTTGCAGCGTCTCAACGATGTCGTCGCCCGACGCCGTTTTGTATTCGTACGCTAAGGTGATCACCGTGCCCGCTGGCACCTTGTCGCTTAACGTTACTGTGTAATCGGTGCTGGTTGCGCCTTCCACGATGCTGTCTGGGCCGTTGAGCGTGACCGTCACGGTGTCTTCGCCCGTTGGCGCGCTTTCATCAGTGATGCTCGTCTCTTTGCTTGCGCCCGTCAGGTTCAGTTTCTCGAACACATCCGCGCCGCCCGACGTTTTCACGCCCGTCACTTTCACAACGAACGTTTCACTGCCTTCCGCCAGTTTGTCGTCCACCGTGGCGATGTTGAACGTCGCCGTCTTGCCGTCGGCATTGACGGTCGCTTGCAGCGTCTCAACGATGTCGTCGCCCGACGCCGTTTTGTATTCGTACGCTAAGGTGATCACCGTGCCCGCTGGCACCTTGTCGCTTAACGTTACTGTGTAATCGGTGCTGGTTGCGCCTTCCACGATGCTGTCTGGGCCGTTGAGCGTGACCGTCACGGTGTCTTCGCCCGTTGGCGCGCTTTCGTCAGTGATGCTCGTCTCTTTGCTTGCGCCCGTCAGGTTCAGTTTCTCGAACACATCCGCGCCGCCCGACGTTTTCACGCCCGTCACTTTCACAACGAACGTTTCACTGCCTTCCGCCAGTTTGTCGTCCACCGTGGCGATGTTGAACGTCGCGGTCTTGCCGTCGGCATTGACGGTCGCTTGCAGCGTCTCAACGATGTCGTCGCCCGACGCCGTTTTGTATTCGTACGCTAAGGTGATCACCGTGCCCGCTGGCACCTTGTCGCTTAACGTCACCGTGTAATCGGTGCTGGTTGCGCCTTCCACGATGCTGTCTGGGCCGTTGAGCGTGACCGTCACGGTGTCTTCGCCCGTTGGCGCGCTTTCGTCAGTGATGCTCGTCTCTTTGCTCGCGCCCGTCAGGTTCAGTTTCTCGAACACATCCGCGCCGCCCGACGTTTTCACGCCCGTCACTTTCACAACGAACGTTTCACTGCCTTCCGCCAGTTTGTCGTCCACCGTTACGATGTTGAACGTCGCGGTCTTGCCGTCGGCATTGACGGTCGCTTGCAGCGTCTCAACGATGTCGTCGCCCGACGCCGTTTTGTATTCGTACGCTAAGGTGATCACCGTGCCCGCTGGCACCTTGTCGCTTAACGTCACCGTGTAATCGGTGCTGGTTGCGCCTTCCACGATGCTGTCTGGGCCGTTGAGCGTGACCGTCACGGTGTCTTCGCCCGTTGGCGCGCTTTCGTCAGTGATGCTCGTCTCTTTGCTCGCGCCCGTCAGGTTCAGTTTCTCGAACACATCCGCGCCGCCCGACGTTTTCACGCCCGTCACTTTCACAACGAACGTTTCACTGCCTTCCGCCAGTTTGTCGTCCACCGTGGCGATGTTGAACGTCGCCGTCTTGCCGTCGGCATTGACGGTCGCTTGCAGCGTCTCAACGATGTCGTCGCCCGACGCCGTTTTGTATTCGTACGCTAAGGTGATCACCGTGCCCGCTGGCACCTTGTCGCTTAACGTTACTGTGTAATCGGTGCTGGTTGCGCCTTCCACGATGCTGTCTGGGCCGTTGAGCGTGACCGTCACGGTGTCTTCGCCCGTTGGCGCGCTTTCGTCAGTGATGCTCGTCTCTTTGCTTGCGCCCGTCAGGTTCAGTTTCTCGAACACATCCGCCCCGCCCGACGTTTTCACGCCCGTCACTTTCACAACGAACGTTTCACTGCCTTCCGCCAGTTTGTCGTCCACCGTGGCGATGTTGAACGTCGCCGTCTTGCCGTCGGCATTGACGGTCGCTTGCAGCGTCTCAACGATGTCGTCGCCCGACGCCGTTTTGTATTCGTACGCTAAGGTGATCACCGTGCCCGCTGGCACCTTGTCGCTTAACGTCACCGTGTAATCGGTGCTGGTTGCGCCTTCCACGATGCTGTCTGGGCCGTTGAGCGTGACCGTCACGGTGTCTTCGCCCGTTGGCGCGCTTTCGTCAGTGATGCTCGTCTCTTTGCTTGCGCCCGTCAGGTTCAGTTTCTCGAACACATCCGCGCCGCCCGATGTTTTCACGCCCGTCACTTTCACAACGAACGTTTCACTGCCTTCCGCCAGTTTGTCGTCCACCGTGGCGATGTTGAACGTCGCCGTCTTGCCGTCGGCATTGACGGTCGCTTGCAGCGTCTCAACGATGTCGTCGCCCGACGCCGTTTTGTATTCGTACGCTAAGGTGATCACCGTGCCCGCTGGCACCTTGTCGCTTAACGTCACCGTGTAATCGGTGCTGGTTGCGCCTTCCACGATGCTGTCTGGGCCGTTGAGCGTGACCGTCACGGTGTCTTCGCCCGTTGGCGCGCTTTCGTCAGTGATGCTCGTCTCTTTGCTCGCGCCCGTCAGGTTCAGTTTCTCGAACACATCCGCGCCGCCCGACGTTTTCACGCCCGTCACTTTCACAACGAACGTTTCACTGCCTTCCGCCAGTTTGTCGTCCACCGTGGCGATGTTGAACGTCGCCGTCGTGCCGTCGGCATTGACGGTCGCTTGCAGCGTCTCAACGATGTCGTCGCCCGACGCCGTTTTGTATTCGTACGCTAAGGTGATCACCGTGCCCGCTGGCACCTTGTCGCTTAACGTCACCGTGTAATCGGTGCTGGTTGCGCCTTCCACGATGCTGTCTGGGCCGTTGAGCGTGACCGTCACGGTGTCTTCGCCCGTTGGCGCGCTTTCGTCAGTGATAGTTCCTGTACCAACATCAGATATATTTAGAGCATTGCTAGCATCCCCAACAGTCCCACTAACATTGACACTTAATTTGAAGTTTTCTGTCCCTTCTAGGTAGGGGTCATCTTGAGTTGCTACGGCGACGGTCATGCCCGTTGCGTTGCCTGGGATGCTCAACGTCTTGCCATTTTCTACGGTGGTGTTCACCGTTTGACCGTCCACCGTGTAGCTTACGTTCAGCATTACTTTGCCGCCCGTGGCTACAAAGTCTGCGATCTCAGCACTGTCGCTCACGTCCAAATCGAACTTATACGTCAGGTCGGCGTCGACCGCGTTCGACAGGCTCACGGTAAAGCTGGCGCTTTGGCCTTCAACCACTGGCGCCGCGTCACCAACCGTTAGCGTTGGTTTATCGTTGTCTGTAGGTTTACCTGGATCAACTGGGCCGGTGCCGTCATCTTTGATGGTTAGCTCACTGCTGTCGGAGCCCGTCACGCCCATTGCGCCCGTCACTTTCAGGCTCAGTTTCTCGTCGCCTTCGTATGTAGCGTCGTCTTTGGTCGCCACTTCTACGGTCAGTTTAGTTTCGCCCGCTTTTACGGTGTAAGAGCCGTCAGCGTTTGGTGTTACTACGTTACCTGCGGCATCTTTCACAACAACACTTGTGACGTCGTCCGCTGTTGCTGTTCCGTACAGGGTTTCTAGCGTTACGCTCACATCAACTGATGCAGCTTTGCTCAAGCTAACATCGAAACTTGCTGTCGAGCCTTCGTTGATGCTCTTGCTGTCTTCAATGCTCACCGATGGGCGATCGTCTGGGTTGGGATTGGTTGGGTCAACTGGACCTGTGCCGTCATCTTTGATGGTTAGATCACTGCTGTCGGTGCCCGTCACGCCTGTTGCGCCCGTCACTTTCAGGCTCAGTTTCTCGTCGCCTTCGTACGTCGCGTCGTCTTTGGTCGCCACTTCTACGGTCAGCTTAGTTTCACCCGCTTTCACCGTGTAAGAGCCGTCCGCGTTCGCCGATACAACATTACCCGCCGAGTCTTTCACCACAATGCTGGTGATGTCGTCCGCCGTCGCTGTACCGTAAAGCGTTTCTAGTGTAACGCTCACATCCACCGCTGCCGCTTTGGTTAACGTCACGTCAAAGCTCGCCGTTGAGCCTTCGTTGATGCTCTTGCTGTCTTCAATGCTCACACTTGGGCGGTCATCTGGATTCACTGGCGGATTGGTTGGGTCAACTGGACCTGTACCGTCATCTTTGATGGTTAGATCACTGCTGTCGGTGCCCGTTACGCCTGTCGCGCCGGTCACTTTCAGGCTCAGTTTCTCATCACCTTCGTACGTACCGTCATCTTTGGTCGCCACTTCTACGGTCAGTTTAGTTTCACCCGCTTTCACCGTGTAAGAGCCATCAGCGTTCGGTGTCACTACGTTACCTGCGGCATCTTTCACCACAACGCTGGTGATATCGTCTGCCGTCGCTGTGCCGTAAAGCGTTTCAATATCAACCGTCACATCCACCACTGCCGCTTTGGTTAGCGTTACGTCAAAGCTCGCTGTTGAGCCTTCGTTGATGCTCTTGCTGCCTTCGATGCTCACACTTGGGCGATCGTCTGGGTTTACTGGTGGAGTCGGATCGGTTGGGTCAACTGGACCTGTACCGTCATCTTTGATGGTCAACTCACCAGTTCCCGTGCCTGTCACTCCCGTGGCGCCGGTCACTTTCAGGCTCAATTTCTCATCACCTTCGTACGTGCCGTCGTCTTTGGTCGCCACTTCAACGATCAGCTTAGTTTCACCTGCTTTTACGGTGTAAGAGCCATCGGCATTCGCCGTCACTACGTTACCTGCGGCATCTTTCACCACAATGCTGGAGATATCGTCCGCGGTCGCGGTACCGTAAAGGGTTTCTAGCGTTATGCTCACGTCGACTGATGCAGCTTTGGTCAAGCTCACATCGAAACTTGCTGTCGAGCCTTCGTTGATGACTTTGCTGTCTTCAATGCTCACCGTTGGGCGGTCATCTGGATTGGGATTGGTCGGGTCAACCGGGCCTGTGCCGTCATCTTTAATGGTCAGTTCGCCCGTACCCGTGCCAGTTGCACCCGTTACGCCAGTCACTTTCAGGCTCAGCTTCTCATCGCCTTCGAACGTACCGTCGTCTTTGGTCTGGACTTCAACAACGAGTTTCGTTTCTCCCGCTTTAACGGTGTAGGAGCCGTCGGCGTTCGGTGTCACTACGTTACCTGCGGCATCTTTCACCACGATGCTGGTGATATCGTCTGCGGTCGCGGTACCGTAAAGGGTTTCTAGCGTTATGCTCACATCGACTGATGCCGCTTTGCTTAAGCTCACATCGAAACTTGCGGTCGAGCCTTCGTTGATAACTTTGCTGTCTTCGATGCTCACCGTTGGGCGGTCATCTGGATTGGGATTAGTCGGGTCAACAGGGCCTGTGCCATCATCTTTAATGGTCAGCTCACCGGTACCTGTTCCCGTCACGCCGGTTGCGCCCGTTACTTTCAGGCTCAGTTTCTCGTCACCTTCGAACGTGCCGTCGTCTTTGGTCGCGACTTCAACAACCAGCTTAGTTTCACCCGCTTTTACGGTGTAAGAGCCGTCAGCGTTTGGTGTTACTACGTTACCTACGGCATTTTTCACAACAACACTTGTGATGTCGTCCGCTGTTGCTGTTCCGTATAACGTCTCTAGCGTAATGCTGACATCACCTGACGCAGCTTTACTTAGACTTATTTCGAAAATTGCTGTTGAGCCTTCATTGATAATTTGGCTGTCTTCAATACTTACTGTTGGTTCAACTTCAATTGAACGGAATAAATCAAGTAAACTTAAGCTTTGAGTACGAGACAACCCCAGGCCTTCGAAACCTGTTGTTACAAATTCGGTAACGGGGATGGTTTCGTCACCATCACGCTCAATTGTCCCACTGCTAACTAAGCTCGATCCACGTACACCAGCAGCAGTTGCGAACTCTTCGCCTAACTCTGTAGGATCTTGCCCTTCTTCTAAAGCGGCAAAAATATTTTCAATATCTTGGTCAAGATCGACTTCATCGCCATCTTTCCCTTCTGGCGTAAAGCGCTTAACTGAAATCTGAGATTCAGAATTTGCATTTTGGGATTCTAAAACGACATCCCCAGCTTGTAATGGCTGGCCGTCTTCTAGGACCTTGATTGTGCCATCTATCGAAATAACAATGCGTTGACCTAATGCTAATGCACCGCTCGCATTCAATACTGTCATGTCCATATAAATCCCTAAACTCATTTTCTGTTTGCAACGTCAAAATAGTGACATCAATTTTATAATCTAGTGACAATATAACATCTAATGTCATATAATTCCTAGCTATGAATTGCATCTTTAATAACTTACAATGTAAACGAATGATAACGGTCACTGAGTGATAATTAAGATGACGAAAACTTCCATATAAGTTATTGTCTTAGGGAAAGATAACCCAAACACTCAAATCAAATTTAAGTACTCAAAATCGACTTAAATTGTACGGCGATCGGTTAACAACTTTACAACCATTTACGAATGCTCATTGGGCATTCGTTATTTTTTTGGCGGTTCATCTAAATTTGATATATTCGAGCTTAAAAGCGACAAAATTAGGTGATACTCCATTTTTGGGAGATTGAAATTGAACTGGATTAAAACGACTACATTAGGGTTGGCTATTGCACTCAGTTTACCGGCTAGCGCACAAACCTTAGAGCAAGCCGTCGCGTTTACTTTAGAAAGTAACCCTGAAATCAAAGCGGCATATAACCAGTACGTTAGTCAACGTTACCTTAACGATGCTTCTGGTGGAGCTTACCGCCCGAGTATAGATTTAGACGGTGGCATTGGTTACGAATATACGGATTTGGCAACGAATTCGAGCTCAACAGATCTAACGCGTAAAGAAGCAGCAATTACGTTGACACAACTCATTTGGGATGGCGCGAATACTTCTAACGACATTGATCGTACCGCTGCTGATGCAGAATCTGTCCGTTATCAATTACTATCTAGCGCTCAAGATATTGCACTGCAAGTAACCAAAGTCTATCTTGATTCAGTTAAAGCTTATGAAGTGCTTACACTTTCTGAAAACAATCTGGCGACGCACAAAAATATCTATATAGATATCAAGAAACGAGTTGATTCAGGCATTGGATCTACGGCAGACATGTCTCAGGTAGAAGCTCGTATTGCAAAAGCGCATGGTAATTTGCTAGCAGCACAAAATAATTTATTTGATGCCCATACTCAATTCAAACGCCTTGTTGGCCAAGCCCCACTAGGCTTAGTATATCCACGCGCTGATGCAGGTTCTATTCCTTATACGATCGACGGTGCTTTGGCAAAAGCCTTTAACCAACACCCGGTTATCAAAATTGCACAAGCTGACGTAGATTCAGCGAAGTTTCAATACAAACAGTCTAAGAGTACCAACTACCCGACTATTTCTTTTGAAGCCGCTCAAAGGTGGCGTGATGATGCGGGTGGTACGAAAGGCAGCAGCGATGAATTTTCTGCGATGCTTCGCTTAAAATACAATCTCTATAACGGTGGAGCCGATCAAGACCGTGCCGAAAGTGCCGCTTATCAACTCAATAAAGCAAAAGACCTACGTGAGAGTACTTACCGCAATGTAGAAGAAAGCTTACGCCTTTCATGGAGCGCACTTGACTTAACCGTCCAGCAAAAAGATTTCTTGTCAGATCACGTAGATTCAGCATCTGATACCGTTATCTCTTACGAAAAACAGTACCGAATTGGTAAGCGTACTCTTCTCGATTTACTTAACACCGAAAATGAACTCTTCGAAGCCCGTAAGGGATTTTTGGATGCTAAGTATGACGTACAATACGCAAAATACAGAGTCATGAATGCGACAGGTAATTTGTTGACAGGGTTACGTGTTGAGACCCCTCAAGAATGGAACGAAAAGGTAGAATATTAATGAAGCTCTTCAAAACGATACTCCCACTATGCTTCGTGGTTGCTTCTTCCAACATCATGGCTGAAACAAATGATGAGTTCACTTATCGTACACTTCCCGAGATCACACAGAGTTATGATCTCGAAGATGACGACAATGATGGCGTAATTAACGCTCGCGATTTATGTATTGATACACAAAAAGGCGCTGAGATAGATAATGATGGATGTGGCTCTTATTTCGAGTCCAGTGAACAAAAAGAACTTCACATTTTGTTTGCTAACGATTCTGCAGAAATCAAACCTGTATTCCTGGGCCAAATCCGCCAAATGGCCGCGTTTCTAAAACGTTACGAGAATACAAGTATTCAATTGCAAGGTTATGCCAGTAAAGTAGGTAATGCCGAATACAATCTGAAACTATCAGAAAAGCGAGCAAACAATGTAAGGCGTGCGCTTATCAGCAATGGCATTCCGCCATCTAGAGCCTACACCGTAGGGTACGGTGATGTAGGTTTCCGTGATAATGACACCGAGACTAACCATGCACTGAACAGAAAAGTTGTAGCCTCTGTGGTTGGATTTAAAGGTAACATCAAGGAAGAGTGGCATATATTTACTAAAATTGGTAAGTAGATTCAGCCTCACTCCAATCATACTGAAACGTTACGTAAACGTTTCAGTATCCTTATAATACCGTGATCGGCATATACCTAACCCTTGTATAATGTTAATCTTGTCTCGTTATCAACATAGAGAAATTATTCATGAGCAAACTAACCGCTGATACTCAAGCAAATCTAGAACTTTTCGTTTCTGAAACGCAAGAAACTAAACTGGTATGGGGCCTTCGCAACGAAGAAGGTTGGCTAGCATGTGACTCAAGTGAATTCGAAAACAGTGAAGTGATGCCGTTCTGGTCTTCAAAAGAGGACGCTCAGACTCACAACGTTGAAGAGTGGGCAGACTTCGAAGTATTAGAAATCCCACTAGATATCTTTGTAGAAGATTGGTTACTGACCCTAGCTGAAGATGGCGTTCTTGTCGGTACTAACTGGAATGCAACATTGGAAGGCAAAGAGCTTGAGCCTTCTGATCTAGCGAAATTATACATCTAGCTTCCAAGATCGGTCGTACATAGCGTACGACCGGTTACCCATAATAAGCCATTGAGAATTAGAGATTTACCTCACATAAAAAACCATCAACCTGCCAAAAAAATTGAAGCAACATCAAACTAACAATAGAATATCGTTCTTTATCTGATTGATATTATCTCGTGATTCACTCCATTTTCATTGCCTTTTTGCTTTTCATCAATCTTTATTCTTTTAGCCAAGCATCAACATCGGATCATGAATCTTATCCAACAATTAGCTCCTCGGCATTAGCTCCCCACACAACTCCAAATGCTGATTGGAACGCACTCTATCTCTCGACTCTAACTCATTCCCCTTCGCGCGCATTGAACATGCTGCAAACACGTTACACTAGCTCAACAACCTACGGGGATAAGCTCTACCTTTCGGCACTTCTATATCAATATATGAGCCAGCGCGAACAACCGTTTTATGGAATAGCTTCAAACGACAGTGAATACCAAGCAATAGAACAAGCATTTATCAATGCCCTAGTGGACGATGGTCAAGGCCTGTATAAGGAAGCTCAGCAAGGCTTTTTGTCCATATTAGTAAAAATGCAATCAATCAACGATGTTACAGGTAGAGCATTATTAAAATACCAATTATGTCGTTCTCTCAATGAGCAAGCTAAATATCATCAAGCGAACTATTATTGTTCTGCACTTCAGTCGGATTTACATGACATTGCTGACCCTGTATTACCAAAATTTGGCACTTATCGAGTGATCGCTAACAATCACCATTTCCGCAGCGATTATCAAGCCGCGCTAGATACTTACCTATCACTGATAAGCGTGTTCCCACAAGGACACGATATTTCGGGGATCTATAACGATGTGGGTAATTTGCTCAAAGAGTTACAGCAATATGATAAATCGGCTGAGTACCTCATAGAAGCACTCGCTCTGAGATCGGATGCTTCTGATTTGATGAAAGCACAAGTTCATCATAGCCTTGCAGATCTTTACCTTAACCAAGGACAAAGTGACCTAGCAATTAATCACTTTCAAAAAGCAAAAGCACTGTTGGCTACATCATCTCATAGCTACGGCATTGCGCTAACAACTCTTGGTTTAGGAAAGGCATACACGCAGACGAAGAACTATGATTTGGCGAGAGACTACTTAGTAGAGTCTCTATCGGCTTCAAGCAAGCTAAACAACGATGTCATTCGAATCAACGCTTTCTTGGCAATCAGCGATATGTTCGAAGATCAAAAACTTAAAGCGGAAGCGCTCAATTATGCACAACAAGCTTTGGAGCTATCCGAATTAGTCACAAGACACAAGTACACCGCTCAAGCACTACTTCAACTATCTGATATTCATCAAACACTCAGCGATTACAAGCAAGCTTTCTATTTCTATCAGCGATACTCCTTAATACAGTTCGAAACCCGAGATATAGATAACAGGTTGGCTTTTGAAGCACTAGATCTAGCTCATGCTAGGTACGAAAAAGAACTAGAGAGTTCTTTCCTGAGACATCAAGCAAATTTAGACCGACTTCAAATCGAAAAGATGGAACATCAAAGGATGGTGTATAACATCATTGTTATTCTATTGCTGTGTGCGGCTAGCTTTATGATCTTCACAAATAAGGCCATTCGTGCGAAAGCAGCAATCGATGCCATGACAAAGGCGTATAGTCGGACCGAGATAATACGAAGAGTCAAGCGTATCAAAGCCTGCAAAGGAACAGAAAAACAACATGTTCTCGTTTTGCTCGATCTAGATAAATTCAAGAAAATTAATGACCAATATGGCCACCCTACTGGTGATAGAGCACTCGTTCATATAAGTCAGCAAATAAGACAACATTTAATTAAAGGTGAGCTGTTCGGGCGCTTAGGCGGCGAAGAATTTCTGATTATGCTTACTGATACAAAACCAGCTGAAGTACAAGAGCGTGTAGAGGAGTTACATTATGCCATTTCAAGTGCAGTTTTCTTATCAGAAAACAAAAAGCCACTTAATGTAACCGCGAGTTTTGCTTATCTAGCAACCTCAAACGCATTAAGTGACTTTGATGACTTATATTCAGTGCTTGACCAGGCGCTGTATCAAGCAAAGAGTAACGGCCGAAACTGCATCATTGATGCTTATAATGAACCGATTGATTTACCAAAGGTTATTTATTCTCACCCTGCTTGCGGACCAACTCAGTCATAATACCTTCACGATCACCTAGGTAATCGTTAAGGCCAACTTTACGCAGTTCACACGCGGGGCAGTCGCCACAACCATCCCCTATAATGCCGTTGTAACAAGTCAGTGTTTTATTTCGAACAAGCTCAAGTGCTGAGTACTGGTCTGCCAACGCCCATGTTTCAGCTTTGTTCAGCCACATCAATGGGGTTTTGATATCAAGCTTCTGGTCCATGCCCTGTACAAGCGCAGAATTCATCGCTTTTACAAAATCATTGCGGCAATCAGGATAGCCAGAGAAATCTGTTTCACACACACCAGTAATCACAGTTTCAGCGCCGATTTGGTACGCGTAAATACCTGCCAAAGTTAAGAACAGAATATTACGACCAGGGACGAATGAGTTCGGCAGCCCATTTTCTTGCAACTCATGAGACACAGGAATATCGTCACGAGTCAGAGAGCTGATAGCCAGTTCATTCAACAGAGTCACATCCATCACTTTGTGCGCTTTAACACCAAGCTCTTTCGACAATGACTCAGCAACTTCAATCTCAAGTCTATGGCGCTGCCCATAATCAAACGTAATTGCATGAACTTCATCGTACTCTTTTAATGCTTGAACAAGACACGTTGTTGAGTCCTGACCACCACTGAATACTACAACTGCTTTTTTCATCTTAAATCCTTACGAGAATCTTTTACTAACTACTTATCTAGGCCAGCAAACAAATGCAACTTATGCGATGCTCAAATACTTGTGAGTTTGGATTGATAAGCGCCAATTACGCTCAATACAAGTATCAATACACAGTTGCGTTGCACGTTCTTTTTGGCTAATCGGCTGAAGTGCAATGACTGTATTTTCAGGAACATCGGCTCTAGCAATAAGAGCATCTAGTTGCTCGATATCTTTAGCTGTACCAACAGGGTGTTTGATTTCATTCGCACGAACGAGTGCGCTATCAAGGATATCCAACTTGGCTTTCATTGCCACTTTTGGTGACACCGTAACCCAAGTGTCAATTGTTGCTTTGACTTCTGATGTTCCGCTGGTCTCAATCTGACAGCGACAACCGTGTTGCTCAAATGCTTCAGTAAGAGGGACAAGATCATAAATGCACGGCTCACCACCGGTAATCACAATGTGCTTAGCCGTGTAACCTTGCTTGATGTATTCATTCACGATGCCTTGAGCATCAATTGCAGACCAAGTCGGTGAATCCTCTGTCTTAACCATGATATCGCCAAGGCTCGTTTCATCTTCAGGTAATGCTTCCCACGTCTGTTTGGTGTCACACCAAGAACAGCCTACTGGGCAAATTTGTAGACGAACAAACACAGCAGGAACGCCCGTAAACACGCCCTCACCTTGGATGGTTTCAAACATTTCATTAATCTTGTACAACTTACCCTCAGCTCAATCATTTGATGAAATTAATCAACCGCAGACCTTAAAGCACTTGCTCCTTTTGGTCAAACAAATGAGTACTGATAAATGAGTTGATCAAAGCCCTAGCCTGAACTTTCAAGTTCCCTTATCCTTTCGCCCATTAGATTTCGTTAGCTTTTAATTTTTTAGTAAGGAACAACATGTACAAACTGATTGCTCTTGATATGGATGGCACGCTGCTCAACAGTGACAAAGTGATTTCTCAAGAGAATAAAGACGCGATTGCTAAAGCACGAGCTGCAGGTGTGAAAGTGGTTCTGGCTTCAGGTCGCCCTTTAGAAGGTATGCAAAGTAAGTTAGACGAGCTTTCAATCAACGGCGAAGATGACTTTGTGCTCTTCTACAACGGCTCTATGGTTCAAAATGTCTCTACAAAAGAACTCATTCATAGTGAAATCAGCAATGGTAAAGCCGCGAAAGAGATCGCAGTACTTGCCCAGCAACTTGGCGGTTACGTTCATGCCTTCAGTAAAATTCATGGCTTAATCACGCCTGAAAATAATGAGTACACGGCTATTGAAGCGCGCATCAACGGCTTAGAAATTACCGAGTTCGACTTTTCAAAGCTAGAAGATGACCACGAAATCATCAAAACTATGATTGTCGCTGAACCAAGCAAGCTGACTGAAATCATCAGCAAGTTGCCACAAGAGCTTAAGACTCAGTTTACTATCGTGCAAAGTGCACCATTCTTCTTAGAGTTCTTAAACCCAAAATCAAACAAGGGTGTCGGCATTGAAGCAATAGCTAAACACTTAGGCATTACGGCGGAAGAAGTGATCTGTATGGGTGATGCTGAAAACGACCACCATATGCTTGGATTCGCTGGCCTTGGCATTGCGATGGACAACGCAATGGAAGAAACCAAGAAACTGGCGGATCACATCACAGCGAGCAACGACGACCACGGCGTCGCCGTCGCGATTGAAAAGTTTATCTTCAACTCGTAAACGGTCAACAGGCTCGAGTGAGGATTACTTTTTGCTTGTTGCACAAATGACAAAGGCTGTGCACTGCACAGCCTTTTTTGATTTTATGTTCGTCGGTTCGCCTACTCTCTTTTCCATGGCAGACGAAACGCCACGACACCAAATAGAATCAAGATTGGGAAACGTAAGGTCTCAACAATAAATGAAGCGATGCCACTGAATGAGACGAAACTTCCTGCCCAGCTAATCAGCAGATTTCCCGCTAACAACATCGCCATCACTCCAAATACAATCTTGAATGAGAACTGGCCGACCAAAGGCTTCGAATCCGTTAACGTTACTAAGCATACAATCGTCATCAAAATTGCTACCCAGAAAGAGAATGTCGGCAATGGCCAGATAATCGTAAGAACAATCGACAGTAAGCACAATGCCCACCAGACACCTTTAGAGCTTAATAAGGCACTAATATCAACATCAGGTTTCGCATCTAATCTCACGATGTGCCAAGTCGTTAACGCGCCCAATACGCCTCCCATTAAGACATCACTAAAGAACGCACTGCCTGAATAAGTTTTGAATAACATGATCCACAATAGTCCAACTGTAACTATCAACAGCGATTTCTGATCTGTTAAGCACTTGAGTTTCCAAAAGACTAACAAGGTTAAACTCACCCACAAGCCAGCCAATAAACTTGGAAAGCTATACCCACTGCTCATCACTAGCTTCAATGTTGGCAGGTAGGCATGTGGACGTGGAAAACCAAAACCTTGATGGGCAATTAAAGTGAGCAGTGTCACCGAGATCAAAGTGAAGCCAAACTTCAACGCGAAGTTACGACCAAAATGCCAAGCCATTAGCGGCAATATCACGACGAAAACCCATGGCTTCGCTAACACGTCAGTCAAAAGCACAGTATTCGCAAACACGCTTGGCATCTTATCGAACGCGTTTTGAAGTGACACAATCCAGCTTAATTCAACTTGATGGACTTTGGGTGCCGCGCCCACCAGCTCAGTCACATACGTCACAGGTTGATCTGTCGCGGATAGAAATAATTCGTTAATCTCAGACCATTGCTCTGGGTAACGGTATTGGTTAGCTTGCAACTCAGTAGGTGGCAATAACATCGCGCGACTGACTTCCACACCGTAATGAGGAGCAAACCAGATTGGTAACTCAAAGCCACCTAACTCATTTCGAGCTTTGTAACTGATCACTTCAGAGTCAGAGACACAATCATAGACAACGGCACTATCGGTATATCCCAACACATCGCCGACCGTCACGGACAACCCCGCCTCTTCCCAAGTTTCTCGTTGCGCCGCGACCGATGGCGGCTCACCAGAAACCACTGTGCCTCCCGGTAGAGACAATTGCCCCGTGATCAATTCATCAACCAACACGATTTGGTTATCGGCACGTACTACACACAAGGCGCCCGCGATATGATCGGGCAAAGTGTTGCTCGCCCAAGCGGAAGTAGTACTCAAAAGAGACATTATGAAAACTAATAAATATCGAATAACCAACGAGTTTACCTAAAAATAATAGAAGAAATTTAAGACTACTAATGCATCAAGCCTATTGTAATCAAAGCCACACAAAATCGCTGTCTACGTTTTGTGCAAAGCCTTCCTCATCCATTGAATGTGAGGTGTGAACCCCATTTTTTGATAGAAGTCCTTGGCAGGCGAATTAAAGTCCCAAACCTCTACAAAGACTTGTTCAACCCCATAATCATCAAAAGTCGCTTCAACTTTGCTAAACAACTTTTCAGCAATCGATTCTTTTCGATAATCAGGCAAGACAAACAGTTCATCGACACTCCCCATCGGCACCGGTTTACTCACCGTTGAGATGAGCTCACAAAAATGTCCGGAGATAAAGCCAACAATGAGCTCACCTTTTAATGCCACATAAACCAAGCATTCAGGATCATCCAAGTAACGTGCAATGCTTTTTTCCTGCTCAATCTCTTCTGCCGCTTTAAAATGCTCTGGGCTAGCAAGGTGGTGATGATGGTGGAGATCGAACATTAACTCATTAAGTTGTTCCAAATCCGTGTGCTTTGCAGCCCTTAAGGTGACATTCATGACTATTGCGCTTCTCAAACCAAATTAATATCTAAACTGAGTCTAGTTTACTTGCCGTGAGTATCTATACAAGTTATTGAATTAATTCATTTGATTTTTATCTTTTCGTTACCTGTGGTCTGAATATGAAAAGATACTGGTTGGAATCGAGATAGAACAATATTAATAAAAGCAGCTCAAGACGAAGCACATCTAAGATATCTCCATCTTGTCTACCACTGTTTGCCTTATTTACCGAGCTTTTCAGCAATTTCCGTTAAGCTCGTAGGGTCGTCAATCGTCGAAGGCACCACATATTGTTCACCTTCTGCGATCTGTCGAATCGTTCTGCGTAATATCTTACCAGAGCGTGTCTTGGGTAACCTCTCAACAACCAAGGCTTGCTTAAAACAAGCGACCGCGCCAATCTCATTACGAACCTTGCCAACCAACTCCCCTTGTAACTCAATGCCATCGACTTTTACGCCATCTTTCAGCACAACTAAACCCAATGGAAGTTGCCCTTTTAAGTCATCGTGAATCCCGACTACCGCACATTCTGCAATGGCAGGGTGACCACCCACGATCTCTTCCATTTCTCCCGTCGACAGACGATGCCCCGCTACGTTAATCACATCATCAATACGGCCCATGATAAACAGATAGCCATCTTCATCGAGATAGCCGCCATCACCCGAAACGTAATAGCCTGGGAACTGACTCAAATAGCCGGATTCAAACCGATCATGATTTCGCCATACCGTGGGTAAACAACCAGGCGGCAATGGTCGTTTGAGTGCCACAAAACCTTGTTGATTCGTTTGTGCGATTTCACCGAGTTCATTGAGGATCTCCACTTGGTAACCGGGTACTGGCTTGGTTGAAGAACCCGCTTTTACAGGCAAAGATTCCAGCCCTGTTGGATTGGCAGAAATAGCCCAACCCGTTTCTGTTTGCCACCAATGATCGATAACCGGTTTATTGGTATGAGATTCAACCCAATCCAATGTTGGCGGATCTAAACGCTCGCCAGCCATGAAAATCGACTTGAGTGATGATAGGTCATACTTGGTGAGCAACTCGCCTTCAGGATCTTCTTTCTTGATTGCTCTAAATGCCGTTGGCGCGGAAAACAACACATCGACGTTGTACTCTTCACACACACGCCAGAATGCACCGGGATCTGGCGTTCGTACTGGCTTACCTTCAAACAAAATGGTCTTACAACCATGAATCAGTGGTGCATAAACAATGTAGGAATGCCCCACTACCCAGCCGACATCAGAAGCCGCCCAAAATACACCATCTTGGGGCATATCGTAGATAGTGCTCATCGAGTATTTCATCGCGACCGCATGACCACCATTGTCACGCACCACGCCTTTTGGCTTACCCGTCGTCCCTGATGTATACAAGATATATAGTGGGTCAGTAGCCAGAACAGGCACGCATACGTGAGGCAATGCATCCGCAACAGCTTGTTGCCAAAGTACATCGCGTTCGTTGTTCAATTCGGCGAGAGACTGCTCTCTTTGGAATACCACCACTTTCTCAGGTTTCCAGCGACTGTCCATGATCGCGCGATCGACCATCGGCTTATATGGCAAGACTTTGTTTATCTCGACACCGCAGGAGGCAGTAATCAACACCTTCGGCTCGGCATCTTCAATTCGAACGGCAAGCTCATGAGGAGCGAATCCGCCAAACACCACCGAATGCACCGCGCCTAGTCGTGCACAAGCCAACATTGCCATTGCCGCTTCAGGAATCATCGGCATGTAGATAACCACACGATCGCCTTTGGTAACGCCTTGCGTGGCTAACATACCAGCGACTTTAGCCACTTGGTCACGCAATTGGTTGTATGTGTATGAGGATTGATTTCCTGTAACTGGCGAATCGTAAATCAGCGCGGTATTGTCACCTCGCCCATTTTCACAATGATAATCAAGCGCCAGCCAGGACGTGTTCATTACCCCATCAGGAAACCAACGTTCAATACCGTTATCGTCAGTTTGTAATATCGTTTTTGGTGGTTCAAACCAATCTATCGCTTGCGCTTGTGTTTCCCAGAACGAATTGGGGTCTTCCCTAGCCCATTGATACTCGGTGATATAATCTGTTTTTCTGTTCATTCGATTCTTAGCAGACATAGTGCCTTCTCCATGATTTATCCATTAGTCCAAGCGCCTTGCTTTTGGCTGTGTCACTTGATTGCACTCTTTTCTCAGCGATTGTCGTGAACATTTGACCATTCACGACAATCGCTTTACTTAGGAAAAGGCACACAGATGGCACCTTCCATGATCACTCGGGCACTACGACTCATTATCGCCCTTTCTATTTTCCACCCACTTTCCGTCTGAATAGCTTTAGCACCCACTTTTAAGGTTCCTGATGGATGACCAAAGGTCACAAAATCACGAGAACCCTCACCGGCTGCCAAGTTCACTAACGTGCCCGGAACACTCGCCGCAGAAGCAATAGCAACCGCAGCCGTACCCATCATGGCGTGATGAAGTTGTCCCATAGACAATGCACGCACCAGAAGGTCGGTGTCTTTGGCTGCGACCGATTTACCACTGGAGGCTTGATACGCTTGAGGCTTAGCAACAAACGCGACTTTCGGTGTGTGTTGGCGTGATTCAGCTTGTTCTAGGGAATCAATAATCCCCATCGCAACCGCACCATGTGCTCGGATGGATTCAAACAGAGCCAAGGCTTTTGAATCACTGTTAATATCTGATTGAAGCTCTGTGCCTTGATAGCCCACAGCTTCAGCATCAACAAAAATGGTGGGTATCCCTGCATTAATGTATGTTGCTTTGATGCTACCCAGATCTGGAACATCTAAAAAATCGACAACATTCCCTGTAGGGAACATAGAACCACTCGCATCGGCGGGGTCTAGAAAGTCGACTTGGATCTCCGCGGCAGAGAAAGTCACACCGTCGAGCTCAAAGTCACCCAACTCTTGGACTTCTCCATCAGCGATAGGCACATGAACAATAATGGTTTTCTCTATGTTCACTTGCCATACTCGCACCTCGATCACACCGTTTTCCGGAATACGATTCGAATCGACCAATCCACTATGAATAGCAAATGGGCCCACTGCAGCAGACAGATTACCGCAGTTACCGCTCCAATCGACAAACGGCTTGTCAATTGCTATTTGGCCGAATAGGTAATCAACATCGTGATCGGCTCTGCTGCTTTTCGAAACAATAACGGTTTTACTGGTACTGGATGTTGCACCACCCATGCCATCGGTTTGTTTGCCATAAGGATCTGGACTACCAATCACACGCAGAAGTAATGCGTCTCGAGCTTCTCCGGCAACTTGCGCAGCGTCAGGTAAGTCACTTAAGTTGAAAAAGACACCTTTGCTTGTTCCGCCCCGCATGTAGGTAGCAGGTACTTTAATCTGTTTGAGGTTCATACCCTGCTCCTAATTTGCAAGAAAGTCTTTGGCGAAACGTTGCAACACACCACTAGCGCTGTACACATTCACTTCGTCTGCCGTGTCTAGTCGGCAGGTCACGGGAACATCAAGCTTTTCACCGTTTTTACGAGTGATGACTAGAGCCAAATCAGAACCTGCTTCAATGTCGCCGTACACGTCGTAAAGCTCGGTGCCATCCAACTCTAAGGTATTGCGATTCGTTCCTACTTTGAACTGCAGAGGTAATACACCCATGCCAACTAAGTTAGTTCTGTGAATTCGTTCAAACCCTTCTGCCAAAATTACTTCAACACCCGCTAAGCGCACACCTTTGGCTGCCCAATCACGTGATGAACCTTGTCCATAATCCGCACCCGCCACGACAATCAAAGGCTGTTTACGATTCATGTAGGTTTCTATGGCTTCCCACATTCGCGTAACTTGACCTTCGGGTTCAACTCTTGCTAGTGAACCTTGCACGACTTCTCCAGCGTCCTTCACCATTTCGTTATACAGCTTAGGGTTGGCGAATGTTGCTCGTTGCGCGGTTAAGTGATCACCTCGATGGGTCGCGTAAGAGTTAAAGTCCTCTTCCGGCACTTCCATTTTGGTGAGGTATTCCCCCGCAGCGCTCGAAGCGAGAATCGCATTTGAAGGAGACAAATGATCGGTCGTGATGTTGTCACCCAGAATAGCCAAAGGCCTCATACCAGATAGGCTTCGTTCTCCCGCAAGAGCCCCTTCCCAATATGGTGGCCTGCGAATATAGGTACTTTGAGGTCGCCAGTCATAAAGCGGTTCAGTAGTCACCTGTTCCTCGTCTGGCTGGAACATTTTCACGTAGATTTGTTGGAATTGCTGAGGTTTAACGTGCTCACCGACAACGGCATCGATCTCGGCATCACTCGGCCATAAATCACTTAAGTAGATTGGCTTACCATTGTTGTCCGTACCTAAACTGTCTTTTTCGATATCAAAGCGAATCGTACCCGCTAAGGCATAAGCAACCACCAATGGCGGTGACGCTAAAAACGCTTGCTTTGCGTATGGATGGATTCGACCATCGAAGTTTCGGTTCCCCGACAATACAGCGGTTGAATACAGGTCGCGGTCGATGATCTCTTGTTGGATTTTAGGAGCCAACGCCCCACTCATTCCGTTACAGGTAGTACACGCATAACCCACGATACCGAAGCCTAATTGTTCAAGTTCGGGAAGCAAACCTGCCGATTCGAGGTAAAGCTTGGCAACTTTTGAACCCGGCGCAAATGACGTTTTCACCCAAGGCTTACGAACCAAACCAAGCTGATTAGCTTTCTTAGCGACCAATGCAGCGGCGACTACGTTTCTTGGGTTGCTGGTGTTGGTACAAGAAGTAATTGCCGCAATGATTACGGCACCATCGGGCATCTGATCATCGCTGTACTGCTTAGCATGCTGCTCTTTCCAAGATGCTTGACTGATGCCTTTCTGAGCCAGCGCTCTGGTTGGCAAACGACGATGTGGGTTAGATGGCCCTGCTAGATTGCGCTCAACCTTCGACAAGTCAAACGCAAGTACGCGATCATATTGAGCAGAATCTAGATCGTCAGCCCATAGCCCGGTTTGCTTGGCGTAGCGTTCGACTAATTCAACCTGCTCAAGCTCTCGACCAGTGAGTTTCAGGTATTGAATGGTCTGTTCATCGATATAGAACATACCCGCAGTCGCGCCGTACTCTGGCGTCATATTGGAGATGGTTGCGCGGTCACCAATGGTCAGTGCACGAGCCCCTTCACCGAAGAATTCCAAATAGCTTGAGACCACCCTTTCATTACGAAGAAACTCAGTAATTGCGAGCACAATATCCGTTGCGGTTATCCCTTCTTGTCGCTGACCGGTAAGTTTAACGCCCACGATATCTGGCAAGCGCATCATCGACGGACGACCGAGCATTACTGTCTCAGCTTCCAAGCCGCCGACACCAATGGCGATGACGCCCAGAGCATCGACATGAGGAGTATGGCTATCGGTTCCGACACAGGTATCAGGGAACGCGATGCCTTCTTTGGATTGAATAACCGGAGACATTTTCTCCAAGTTAATCTGGTGCATAATTCCATTACCCGCAGGAATCACGCTCACGTTTTTAAACGCGGTTTTACACCACTCAATAAAGTGGAAACGGTCTTCGTTTCGACGCTCTTCAATCGCGCGGTTTTTATCAAACGCTTGGTTATCAAAACCTGCATGTTCCACAGCTAAAGAGTGGTCAACAATCAGTTGAGTTTCGACCACTGGGTTTACCTTGGCAGGGTCGCCGCCTTGATCTGCAATTGCATCGCGCAAGCCTGCTAAATCAACCAAAGCGGTTTGACCTAGAATGTCGTGACACACGACACGCGCAGGATACCAAGGAAAATCTAAGTCGCTCTTGCGTTCAATGATCTGTTTTAAGCTGTCTTCAAGGGTTTCAGGATCACAGCGTCTTACTAATTGCTCTGCCAATACTCTCGACGTATAAGGCAAGGTTTTATAGCTGCCCGGAGATATCGCTTCTACCGCTTCGCAAGCATCGAAATACTCTAAATGGGTTCCGGGTAAAAGTTTTCGGTACTGATTTTTATCAAGGTACTGAGTTTGTTCAAGTTTTTCATCAGACATACATCCACCATTATCTGTTAGATTCTATTCGTTAGTTCTTGAGGCCTTGTCATATGAAGACGGAAGTCACCTCAAGACATAAGTCGGCTCGTTATAGAGGGCTAACGTAGATGAATAGGTAGCCAGTCTTGATGCTCTGGCCCGGTGTAGTCTGCACTTGGACGAATGATGCGATTGTTTTCTCTTTGTTCGAACACGTGCGCCGTCCAACCTGTAAGGCGGCTCATCACAAAAATTGGCGTAAACAATTTGGTTGGGATGTCCATGAAGTGATATGCCGATGCATGGAAGAAGTCAGCATTACAGAACAGCCCTTTCTCGCGCTTCATTACCGCTTCAACACGCTCTGAAACGGCGTAAAGCTGTTCATCTCCCACCTCTTGAGCTAGCTCTTTTGACCAGCGCTTGATTAGAGCGTTTCGTGGGTCGCTTTCACGATAAATCGCATGACCGAAGCCCATTATTTTGTCTTTGTTGGCGAGCATATTCATGATGTTCGCTTCCGCTTCATCGGCGGTTTGCCAATCTTGGATCATTTCCATCGCAGCTTCGTTTGCACCGCCATGTAAAGGGCCTCGCAACGTACCAATCGCAGCCGTGACACAAGAGTGGATATCCGACAAGGTTGAAGCACAAACACGAGCAGCAAAGGTTGAAGCATTAAACTCATGTTCCGCGTAAAGAGTTAGCGAGCAGTGCATCACCTTCTTATGAAGTTCACTAGGCGCTTTATCCGTTAGCATTTTCAAGAAGTAGCCCCCCAGACATGCTTCACTTTGATCTTCAGTATCAATGCGCACGCCATCATGGCTAAAGCGGTACCAATAACAAATAATCGCAGGGAAAAGCGCGAGCATTCGTTCAGTCGCAGGCAGTTGCTCAGAAAAATCAGACTCTTGCTCTAGATTACCTAGCATTGAACAGCCCGTTCTCATCACATCCATTGGATGAGCGTCTGCTGGGATAAGCTCTAGTGCTGCTTTCAAAGGTTGAGGCAAGCCGCGTAAACCAATCAACAACGTTTTGTAATCGTCTAACTCTTTTTCACTGGGCAAATGACCTCTTAATAACAGATGCGCCACTTCTTCGAACTGAGCATGATTAGCAAGGTCGGTAATATCATAACCACGGTAGGTTAGGCCGGTTCCTGATTTTCCTACCGTACATAGCGCCGTGGTTCCCGCACTCTGGCCACGTAGACCAGCACCACCGATTGCAGGTGCGCTTGTTGTTTTTGTGCTTTGTTGTTCTATTTTTGAAGCATTTTCGACAGCTGCTTTATCACTCAAAGATACAGACATGGTGAACTCCTTTTCTGTGTTAGCCGCCTGCACTCTTTGGTGCTGCCTATTTATGTGTCCGATGATCTTTATCATCGGCACTGGATATGGCGACTAACCATTTCACGTTATTGGATTAAGTTGATTTTTGATTAATTGAAACCGGTTACCCTTCGCTTGAAAACAACTGATCAAGCTTGTTCTCGTAGTCGTGGTAATTCAGGTGTTCATATAGCTCTTTACGGGTTTGCATTGAATCCAATAGAGCTTCTTGATTGCCTTCAACTAACAAGTGCTTGTAAACATTCTCCGCCGCTTTGTTCATCGCACGGAACGCACTCAATGGGTAAAGCACCATGTCGACACTTGATTGGGCTAACTCGTGACAGTTGTAGAGTGGTGTTTGGCCGAACTCAGTAATGTTGGCCAAGATAGGCACGTGTTTACCCGTTGCTGATTTCAGCGCCGCCGAGAATTTCACGTATTGATCGAGTTGATTCATCGCTTCAGGGAAAATCATGTCAGCGCCCGCTTCAACACACGCAATCGCTCGTTCAATCGCACTGTCTATTCCTTCAACCGCCAATGCATCCGTACGCGCCATAATCACAAAGCTGTCATCGGTTCTAGCATCGGTTGCCGCTTTGACTCTATCGACCATCTCTTGCTGGCTTACAATCGCTTTATTTGGTCGATGACCACAGCGCTTCTGGGCCACTTGGTCTTCCATGTGAATTGCAGCTGCGCCTGCCTTCTCCATCGCACGAATCGTACGTGCGATATTGAATGCGCCACCAAATCCCGTGTCGATATCCACCAGCAAGGGCAAATCACACGCATTGGTAATACGTTCAACATCGACCAATACATCGTTCAATGTCGTAATACCTAAATCAGGTAAACCATAAGACGCATTGGCGATGCCTCCACCAGACAAATAAATGGCTTGATGACCTAAGTTCTTTGCCATCATCGCGCAATACGGATTCACCGTACCGACGATCTGCAATGGGTCGTTGTCTTGCACAGCTTGTCGGAACTTTGCTCCTGCTGATAACTTCATAATGACGCTCCCTGTTAATTGTTTATTTCTAGCTAATCTTTAAGACTTACGGCTTTTGGTTATCACCAGCACTGATCCGCTGACAGACTCCAATGGTCGCTTAATCAAGATCTTTGGATTGAATTTGTTGCTCTATAAGCAATCGACTACCCGAGATGTGTCGTCGCATTAGCATTTCTGCTAGCTCTTCATCGCGATTACGAATCGCTTGTAGGATGTATTTGTGTTCATCGAGTGCCTCTTTTGGTCGAGACTGAGCCCTAGGCGATTGATAACGATACATGCGTAATAGGTGGTAAAGCTCATCACAAAGCAGCGAAATGAGTTTGCTGTTACGACTCGCTTTGATAATGCGGTAATGGAAATCAAAATCACCATGTTGATGAAAATAAGAAGAACCTTCGACTTCATCAATGTGCTTCGAATGTGTCGACAATAATCCTTCAAGCCCGATAAGCTCTTCTTGTGTGATATGTCGCGCTGCTAAGCGAGCCGCCATGCCTTCCAATGCCTCTCGCACCGCGTAAAGCTCTAGCAGTTTGTCTGCCGAAAAAGTAATAACTCGAGCGCCGACATGAGGAATGCGTTCTATCAGGCCTAGCCCTTCCACACGCATTATCGCTTCACGTAGTGGACCTCGGCTTACCTCAAAGCGTTTAGCCAGTTCAGGCTCCGAGATCTTACTGCCTAGTGGTAATTCACCGTTAACAATCGCCTCAACGAGGTACTCAGTCAGGCTTTCCGATTTGGTATTTTCTTTATCGCTCACTCGTGTTTTCGTGTTTGCACTTAAGGTGAGATCTTTTATCGCAGTATTCATATTCAGGCTGCTCACTTCTGATTGCTGACCCTAACTGTCAACAATTTCATAACATGAACATAAAATACACGATGAAATTGTCGACAATCAAGAGAATTGTCGACAATTTAGACTAAGGTAGTATTTTTATTAATCGGTAGAGAAGTAGTAAAATGAAGCAACAAAGGAAAATAAACAAATGTTATTCAATCAGTTAAATCGTGAGCAAGCTTCAAACCCTTGCCTATCCAAAATTTGCTCGAAAACAATGTGTCAACAACTGACAGTCAACTTTCAAACGCAGATCCATCCATCAATGTTCTCAACCAAGATATAGGTATCAGCACTCCTCCTCTTCGCTTAAGCCCAAACCGAAGATATAAAAAAGGCGCACTCATGTGCGCCTTTCATTCATAGAGCTCGCTCTAACGAAGCAAGCTTTAATCAAGCTATCTGACGGGTAACTTCTAGGTATTTATTGATATCAACGAAATCAATTTGTTCCGACTTCAAATACTCTTCTGCATAACGCAGGTGAGTACCGCTGGTTAAGAACAATCTAAACAGTTCTATATCGAGATGTTCGTCCAACGCCATTTTATACATGATGTCGACAGCAACACTGATTGGCTTCGCTTTCTTATAAGGCCTATCCGCAGCGGTTAATGCCTCAAAAATATCGGAGATCACCAGAATGCGTTCTGGGATTGAAAGATCGTCACCAGTCAACTTCCTTGGATAGCCTGTACCTTTGAGTGTTTCATGGTGCGTCGATGCATAGCGAGGAACACGGCTTAGCTCTTTAGGGAATGGTAGATTCTCAAGCATCTTAATCGTGCCAAGCATGTGCTCGTTTATCTTAAATCTGTCTTCAGCAGTTAACGTGCCGCGTGCAATGCTCAGATTATAGACTTCACCTAAGTTGTATAAGTGCTCAGGAACATCCATTTTTATTTGATGTTTTGGGTCAAACTCTAACGGTCGATCTCTTTTCACTATATGCTCAGGCTTATCACTTAACAGTGGCTCTATAGCTGGCAAGCTTAAACTTGGCTCTCGATTCAACGCCTCGATAGGTGATAGACCAAGTTGATCATCAAAGTTACGCGTCCAAGTCGTCTCAGCTATTGCGCGGATACGAGTGACTTTGTCATCGCTCATGAACTCGCCACCAACGTTTGATGTCGCGATAAAAGCAAAGTCATCTTGTAGTTGTTGCTTCGTCGCTGCAAGCTCATCGGTTATCTGTTGCGTTGGTAGCGTGCCTTCAAGTTGTTTCCTCAAAGCCGTAATTTCCGCATCACGCCAAAGTACCTCAAACCGCGTTCTCACCTCGTGAATTCGGTTATAGTTAGCTTCTAGCTTCGTACCTTTATCGACGATGTGTTCCGGTGTCGTGATCTTGCCACAATCATGAAGCCACGCAGCAATTCTAAACTCACGGCGCTCATCATCATTTTCAAACTTAAAATCTATGAAGTGCTCAGACTGTGATTTTTCAGCCGCATCAGCCAACATCAAGCCCAGTTCTGGTACACGGTTACAATGCCCAGCCGTATAAGCAGACTTATCATCGATAGCTTGAGCGATAAGCTTAATAAACGACTCCACAAACGCTTCTTGTGTCTGTTCATGCCGCTTAATCTCTGCAGCCATACCTTTCACCGCAACAGACAGTTCCCATACCTCTTTAATTCGCGTATTAAGTACTGAAACATTGTCATAATCACGCTGCCTAATCTTTTGAGTTTCGGCTTTAAGTTGACGGATAGGTCGAACAATTGGCGCACCAAATATCCAAGCTACAGGCAAAGTTAAGCTCATCAATAGCACTGTCACACCAATAGACGTGACAAGTCGCTTGTTGACCGCGCTGTAGATTTCCTCTTCAGGTATCGCAACGGCAAAATATTCAGAATAGTGCTCACCTGTCTCAATTTTTTTCAGATAAAGGCGCTTGGGCTCGCCTTTAAGCAAAATCTTAACCATTTCGCCTTCGGTCGTAGCCGTTGCAGTTCGTTCATAAAGCTCAGCATAAGGAATGGTTGTACCGGAATTAAGGGCATGATGATGAAACCATTTTTGGGATAACACTGCTTTCTGTTCATCTGTGAGTGCGCGAATCGCTTGGTTTAGGATAGGTAAGAGCTGCTGATGTTTGTTTTGCAACACAATGTGGAACTGGTTTGGGTAATTAGCTTTGAGGTCCAACAGCACTTCATTAACTTTCAATCTTGCATGGAAAAATTTATCCAAAGAAAATTCAAGCACTGGCTTTGCGTCGAGTACTGCAAAGCTCTCACCACGATCAACTGCGTCAAATGCCAATTCCATACTAGGAAATTCAACAAGTTCAATATTTGGAAAATCTTTTCTTAGTTGAGGAATAACCGACCATCCAGATAAAATCGCCACCTTTTTGCCGCTGAGGTCTCCGTAGTTTGAGACGACTTGTGCGCTTTTTTGGGTTGCAACAGAGAAAGGCAACTCGTAGATAGCATCCGTATATAAGCCTTTTACCCCGTTACTTTCGTAATTCTGAATAGAATGCAAACCATCGATACTTCCCTCATGAAACTTGCCCGTTAACTCAGCCCAAGAAAAGCCATTAACGAACTCGAACTTAACACCACTCATCTCGCTAATCATTTTCAGAAGATCAATCGCATAACCGTGTGGCTGTCCAGACACTGCGAAATCCATTGGTCCCCAATCGCTTTGATTAGAGAATAACAAAGGAGACGCGCTCTCAATTACGGCTTTTTGTTGAGCAGACCAATCGATTTTACTTGCTTGAGGAAGTGCTTTTCCCATTTCAGTATTTCGATTAGACGCAATAATGTTACCTGACTTTGAGTATAAGAAGGATTCAACCTGACTATCCTCCTCTAAACCCAACGCACTTGCGGACAACTTACTCGCTAAAGAAGATAAGACGATATCGATGCCGATCACATGTTGCGTGTCACCAACGGCTTTTGATTCAAAAGCTAATGAATAAGTTTGCCCCGTAATCTGAAGATGCTGAAAAAGATAAGGCTGTGTTTTTTCAACAGTCTCCGTATTCGCAGAGACATACCAAGGCCGTGTCGTAGGAAAGTAATTGCTTGGTTCAGACTTTGAATCTCTGAGGTTAAACTCTAGGTCATAATACTTAGTCGTACGAATCCGCCCTTCTTCTCTGTCGCTAATTTCAATGACAACCCAACGGTCCGAGCTATCAGCACCAATTTTTTCTCTCACTAAAGGAGAAGATTCTAGATTGATAATTTGGAAGAAGCGCTCGTTAGAAGAGCCTATATAAATACTGTAAAAAAGAGGGTTATCTTTTATGGCTTCAGAGAGGATCCCACGCGACTCTTCGCGAGAAATTTGATGGCTAATAGAGCGATGTACGGAAGAGAGTAATCGAGCGGTATTTATCGCGTCTGAGTCGACGTTACCGATATAGTCGCTCAAGTCCTGAGATACCATGGTCAACTTGGACAAGGTATGCTCTGTCGCCATTTTATTACTGAAGTAATATTGAAGTGAAACCGCCACGATCGCCGTCAGCACCGTCGCAAGTAGAAACATCCCTCCAACGGTAAACCGCAACGAGATTTTTGTGTTTGCCATTATTCTATCCTTGAATAATCACTAGTTAAAAACGTAACACGCCAACAATACTTATATTATTACTACGCCCTACCGTCCCTAGCAACACATTATTCTATATATAATTTAAGTTCTCCTGACATTCTGTCCTGAATCTCAATAATCATGTCTTTAAATGATAATTAACTATATACGTCAGTAAACTAATCCCTTAGTTAATTTAATGGTATTAGTTTTCATAAAATGGAAACACCTACGCCATTGCCATCAAGGCAATAAGACGCGTCTTGAGCTTTTCTAATCATTACGAATCCAGATTGAGAGGCCGGCTTTGTGTTTGATGATTGGGTAGCTAGTATGAAACATGAGAGTTACCCCTTATTGTCTTTGATTATGGGATTAACTCCTTTAATCAAAGTGGGTAACTCTCTACGAATCGAAGTATCAGAACTAGTCAGAACTAGTCAGAACTAGTCAGAACTAATATAACGTAGCAACTTCACGAACAAAAACTTCCAACTGTTTTCCTATCCATGTTGTCTACCCTTCGCTATTACGATTTAAGCTTAGACAGCTACACAGAATTTAGGACAGCCTCTTACGCCCAGCGGTCAGAACGTATTAGGAGATCTAAACGTGCCGTTACGTGATGGGCTTTTCCTGCATGAATTTTACTCAATTTACTTTTATGTAAAGCATGAGCGACTTTACTCGCATCCAAATCACTACCGGGAAGAAAGTTCATTTGGCTTCTCGCTGCTTTTAACACCTCAAGAACACCTGGAGTTTTACTCTCTAGAGATATCGGACATTCCTTAATAAACTCTCTTGACTCTTCTTTTAATAGTTCAAAAGACGAGAGAATGTTTTTTTGATGTGCCACTTTATCACTGTCAAGTGTTGTGCCTAATATCTTGGACTTTATCTTGCGTATTCCTCGGCTCAAACTGATTCGTTTGTGTGCATTTGGCGGGGTAACATCAAGAATTTTCAAAAAGTTATAAGGTGAACCATATCTAGGGATGCAAATTATATAGGCAGCCAAGATCGGGATTTTACGTATGTGTTCCGCGAAGAACTGTTCTAGCCTTTCATCACTCATTGATTGAACGTTAATTAGGTAAGTCGTACATTTTTTCTTGAACTCATTATATTCTTTTTCCATTTTCCATTTTTTGATTAGCGAGACAAAAAATTTGAAAATGGACACAATAGCGTTAGCGATAGTTGTTACTGCAGCACCAACACCAGCACTCAGAGAGTTCACTAATATCGTCCCACCACTTTGCAGGGTTGCAATCGAACTTGATACTGCTGCACCTTTTATTTGCTCTCTGATAGATATAATTACGTAAGAACCAACTTTGTTGGTCGCTAGCATAGTCATACCGTCAGATTTTAGGTAGTGCATTGTTTTTGTAATGGTCTTGTACGCTGACTCTAATGCGGCTTTAATATTACCAGCATGCTGTAAAACTTCGCCTAGTGTTTTTGATACAACATCAGGTAATAGAGCGAATAGCTTTTGCTTTAAATCGTTTCCAAAATCTGTAATCGACGATAAAAATTCAGTCAACTTTTGCTTTAAAGTAGACACGATTTTCATAAACCAGTTTTCATCGCTATTCATAGCAGCGCTGCTAGCAACTGATTTAACAGCGCCTGACGCTATTTTGTAGCCGGCACTTGAATTGATTGATGACAATCCGTGAGTTCCAGCGTAGTTAAGAGCCTTACCAAGTCCGATACTCTTATCTACTACCCCTTTAACTTCCTTTAGTTGACCTGCAGTTTTGCCAACAACAACAAGTTTAGAAAAGAGAGATCCACCTTCAAGCTCCGCTTTAGAGAATACTCTCAACATATCAGCGTACATTGGATTTTGATTTTGCATGTATAAAACTCTTATTATTTAGCTGTATTAGTTCAGAAACGAAAGTGTTCTGCTTTTGCAAGAAAGGACAACACATTGAGCATTATTTTTTCAAAGTTAAATTAGGCTTAGACACCTAGAGTATTGAGCTTTATCGCCCGATTATAATTAAACTCTATGTACTCTAATATAGTTTGCCATATCTGTTCTTTTGTCACAATCGGCTAATATCGCTCTGCCGCAAATATAATTAGATTCATAGAGACTGATGAAGCTCTTAAGGCAAGCTGTGGTGAGAATGAATCGGTAATTTTTGGTACTCAAGCCTGCATCTTCAGGTTGATTCGGTATACAGGCTACTTCTAAATTAAGAAGCAGCCTTCCAAAGAAAGCTATAATACACCTTAATATATTATCAAATTTATGCTATAAATTTAGACTCATAATTCCAAATCAAGTCAGTTCATTAATATTGATACCACACAATATCAGAACATCTTCGAGCATTATCAGGCGAGCCTATGACGGATAATTTCTCCCCTTCTGCCAGTGCGATTGTGGCAAAAGATTCTAAAAGCAATGAGCATGCAGTCAGCGATTTTGCTATTTCTGAGTACCTATCGAAGCCTTTTAAAATCGAACTAACACTCATATCAAAAAATTTTTCAATTGATGACCAGCTTGGTCAAAAGCTTTCGATAACACGCTTTATTAACGACACTAACAACCAAGCAGCCACGCGTGTATTCAACGGCATTGTTACGCAAGTTCAATTATTGGGCATGGACAGTAACCTGCAGTATTCTAGTTATCGCATCACTCTAAGGCCGTGGTTTTGGTTATTGATACACACTCACTCTTTCCGTGTTTATCAAAACCAATCGACTAAAGATATCGTTTCAGATGTGTTAACCCAAGCAGGTTTCAGTGGCTCGTTTAAAGCTGGCACCATGCCCTCATCCAAACGAGAGTATTGCGTTCAATATGATGAAAGCGACTTTGATTTCGTAACTCGCCTGCTTGCTGAAGAAGGGGTTCATTACTTTTTCCAACACAGCGACTCAGATCACGTGATGATGCTACAGGACGCTCAGAGCCCTTATAAAAAGTCAGATATCGGTAAACTGGACATGATTGAAGTCCCTTCAGGCAACAATCCGTTGATCGATAAATGGATGCCACAAGGTCAATTTCATGGTTCCAGTATCGAACTGACTAGCTATGATTACTCACAAACTAAACTCGTGAGCAGCAAACAGAAAAAATCCGGTCACAAAATAGCTAACAACACAAAGCTAACGAAACAGTTTTACCCTAACCTTGGTATAACTGGTGGGATGGAAGACCTTGCCAGTAACCTAGTGAAAAGACGCATTGAACAGCTCGAGCAAAATTATCAAACCGTAGAAGCCGAAGCGCAACACGATTCATTTGAATTGGGCAAGTGGTTTTCGCTATCATCCCATTTAGACAAAGATCAACTCGGTGACTATTTAGTCACAGAACTTCACACGAGTTATAGCACCGAAAACCATTGTCAAACACGTCTCACCCTTCTTGACACGTCGACTCCTAATTATCCTTCACCGACGGATAAGGCAAAAATACACGGACTACAAAGCGCCATCGTAGCCGGCAATACCGCAGGTGAGATTAATCAAGATGAACAAGGTCGAGTTCGCATTCAATTTCATTGGGATACACAAACATCCGGAGACAAAACGAGTTGCTACGTGCGTGTTGCTCAGATGATGGCTGGCAATGGTTATGGTGCTCAGTTTATTCCAAGAGTAGGACAAGAAGTACTGGTCAGTTTTATTGATGGTGACCCAGACCAACCGATTATCACAGGAAGCGTTTATAACAGTAAAAACCCACCACCTTACAAAGAAGCTAACTCAACGAAAACAGGCATTAGCACTAAGTTAAGCGGATTGGCTAACGAGCTCTATTTTGACGATAAGAAAGACAATGAGCTCTTGTACATGCATGCAACCAAAGACTTCACGAAAGAAATAGAGAACAACCTGACAGAGACCATTAAAGGTGAACTGATCCAGAAAACCACCAAACAAGTTAACGTCTCAACAGAAGATAATTACACCCTCAACTCAGACAAAGCTATCACTGCCAAAGGTAAATCTATATCCCTAGAAGCGGATGACAAGATTGAGCTAAAGGTTGGGTCCAGCAAAATCACTATGTCTTCATCTTCTATTAGTATTGAAGCAAGTAACATTGATATCAAAGCTAGTAGCGCACTCAACCTTGAAGGCATGAACGTAACAAGTAAGGCGACATCCGCGAACAAGATATCAGGTGTAACAACCGCTCTCGAAGCGACAAGCTCCAACAGTATTAAAGGACTCAGTGTCGCGATTAAAGCGGATACCACACTCACAGCTGAGGGTTCTTTAAGTGCCGAGTTTAAATCAGGCCTAAAAGGTACTTTTAATGGCGGCGTACTTGGTGAATTAAAGGGTGCTATTGTAAAGGTGAATTAGTGAATTCAATAGCTAGCATTTAAACCACACTAAAGCACAAATTCAGGTAAGACAGAAACATGTATAAAAAAATTCCATATCAAACTGGCAGACAGTTGCTCGACAGATTCTCGAGCTCCGACGAAGCACAAGCACTGATTAATGACGAATTCAACATTGATGATTCTATTCAAGCTTTATTGGAAAGCGAGCTATATTTCGACTTAGTTCAGCTCCTTGCTCACGGATTGCCTGTTCGAGAGGCCATTTGGTGGGGCGCACATACGCTCGATGCGAGAAGTGATGTGTGGTCTACAATGCAAAAACAATGTATTTCAACAGCCAAAGATTGGGTCAAGTCTCCTTCAGAAGAACAGAGAAGAAAGAGTGAACTCTTTGCGAATAAGCTCCAACTAAATTGTGGGCCATCTTGGCTAGCTCAAGCCGTATTTTGGAACGGATCTGGCAGTATTGTTGCACCTGACTTACCCAATGTTCTTCCCGACCCTTTCTTATATTCCAAAGCGGTAGCGGGCGCAATCAACCATTCCGCAGCCTTACCCAATTGGGATAAAACCAACGAGTACTATAAGAAATCCATTGGTATTGCTCTCGAGCTTGCCAAAGGCAGCCAATCATAAAGTTACAGATGACAGGAGTGGCCGATGACGTTAGCCGCAAGATTAACTGACATGCATGTTTGCCCGATGCAGACACCCGCACTTCCACCAATCCCCCATGTCGGTGGCCCAATCGTTGGTCCTGGTGTACCGACGGTTCTCATTGGCAATATGCCTGCAGCAACGCTTGGGGATATGTGTGTTTGTGTTGGTCCCCCAGATAGCATCATCAAAGGCAGTGCTACTGTACTTATCATGAATAAGCCTGCTGCGCGTATGGGAGATACAACCGCCCACGGGGGTACTATTGTCTTGGGTATGCCTACCGTAATGGTTGGAGGATAAAACCCTTGCATTTCATAAGGTTTCGAAAAGTCGGCTTATTGGGTAATTTTGTTGGATAAAGTTCAAATTTTTGAGTAAATATCTATTTTACATAGGACTTTTTAAGAAAAAGCGATAGAATATATAAATGTTAAATATTTTATATGAAACATAAGTAATAACTATTAGAAATACCACTTTATGTGATCGAGATATCAAAGAACTTTAACAGGACGTGTATGACAGAAATTGCTCATTTACTGACTCCAATCTCGGATAATGAACCCTCCGGCTCTTACCTGAAATTGGATAGAAGCGCATACCGCAGTTTAAGAAACGTTTACAATAGCGCTCAATCTTCATTTCGTCAGTTAGTTGAAACACCTGATGCATCTTCTGACCCAGCAATTGTGGACGCTAATACTGAAAACTGGGCTGAGCTAAGAAAAATTTCTGAAGAGACACTCACCTCCCAGTCTAAAGATTTAGAAATATTAGGTTGGTACATCACTAGCCAGCTTTTTACTTCACAGCCATTTCATAACCTTGCTACAGCTATCCCGGCTTTAAACCTTTTCATCAACCAATTTTGGGATACGCTAAATCCAATGCTGCCAGACGCTAAATTAAAAGCTTCTGATGATGCAGGAAAAGCAAAGGAAATCACTGAGTTCAGAGCTAAAGCTCTACTTCAGCTAGTTGGTGAATCCCTGGACTCCAGTTCTCTTTACATACCTTTTCAAATGCTTGATTTTTGTTCAGGTGTGACTTTTGGGGATTACCTCACAGCCGAACGAAAAGGTAACATCGCTGAGCTGAAAGAATCAGCCTTGAACTCATTTGATCAAAGCGTTTCAGAAACACTCTTCCATTTAGCCAGTATCTATAGTGATCTGGAAATGGCAGAGAAAAACCTGGCTGAAAAGTGCCAAGCTGTTGGCGCCTCTGTGATCAGTTTCAACTTTATCAAAACCAACGTACGTGACCTGATCAAAGCGATTCATTTCCTAGTTGGAGAAAAATTCGCTCCTTGGCCTTTGGACGACAACTTCCACGTTGTCCAAAACTCAACCGAAACGCGCGAGCAAAGCGATTCAATACCTTCGGCATCGGAACAGACGGTTGCCGTCAAAAATGAACCTATTTCAGGAACAGGCCATAATTCAGAGCCAGTTAATCAAGGTAACGGGAGCGTAGTAGATAACGGTCAGGTTCAATCATCAAATGGCCAACCCTCTCAAACCCAAACTCAGACGATTGTTCAAAACGTGTCGAGTATTAACGGTATTGTTAATCGTGATCATGCGTTTCAGGAAATTAGAAAAATTGCTGAGTATTTTAAAGAGACTGAACCTCATAGCCCAATCGCCTTTTTATTGGAGCGTTCAATTCGTTGGGGTTACATGAGCTTCCCAGAACTACTCCAAGAAATGATTGGTAATGAGCAAAGTGTGATCGCTCAAATTAATCAAATGACCGGGATGGATAACCTAGACGAGTTGGACTTGTCAGGCAAGCCCGTCCCAGTAATAACTTCAGCACCAGAGTTTGCTCCGGTGTCGAAACCGACTATTGAGGAACCAACTAAAGTAACGCCAGTTCCTATTAGTCCAAATAGCACAGCAGATACCAACCAAGCATCTGAATCTACTTCCAACTCATCATCAGGCAGCATGCAAGATTTTGAGTGGTAAAGCCCATTAATTGCATTAAGCAAGGAGAAACACTATGGCTTCTATTTTTATGAGAATTGAAGGTACGACACCAAAAGGTGCAGCAACGGTAGAAAAAATCGGGGGCAAAGATGGTTTCTTCGCACTCGATAGTATTTCTTGGAGCGCTGTCCGTGGTGTTGGCATCGATGTAGGTAACGCAAACAATGCTGACCAAGGCATGGTTGCTCTTGGCGAAGTTAACATTTCTCGTGGCTGTGATGGTGCGTCGCCACATCTAACTACCTTCTTGTACGCTCCGGGTCCAGAAGGTCGCACTGTTGAAATCGTTATGACAAAACCAAACCGTGAAGGTTCTGGTGCAGATCCATACCTAATTCTAACGATGAAAATGGCTCGTATGTCTAGCTACAATATGTCAGGTACAGACGGTTCACTTCCTAGCGAATCTTTCAGCCTAACCTACACTCAAATTTCTAAGGCTTACTACATTGAAGCTGACGGCGGTAAGATCGAGAAAGGTCCTGAAGTTGGCTTCGACGCGACTACAGCTAAAGTCACTTCAACTGCTAAGTAATTAATCAAGGAGAGTTAACGTGGCACTAAATTCCCAACATAAACGCGTAAGTAAGAACCGCGTAAGTATTACCTATGACGTTGAGACTAATGGCGCTGTAGAAACCAAAGAGCTCCCTTTTGTTGTTGGGGTTATTGGTGACTACTCAGGCCATAAGCAAGACAAAGAAGAAGTAGAAGATCGCACTTTCTACAACGTTGATAAAGACAACTTCGATACTGTAATGAAGCGCGTTGGCCCTGAGTTATCCCTAAAAGTAGACAACGTACTTGCAGGTGATGACAGCCAGTTTGAAGCAAGCCTTAAATTTGACTCGATGAAAGATTTCGAACCTGAAGCAATCATCGAGCAAGTTGAACCGCTAAAAAAACTAGTTGAAACCCGTAACCAACTGAAAGTACTTCTTTCTAAAGCCGATCGTTCTCGCGACCTAGAAAAACTGCTTAAAGAAGTTCTACAAAGTGCTGACACGATTAATGCGCTTTCTGATGAGCTAGGCATAAAAGAAGAAGGAGCTGAGTAATGAGTACTGAAACAGAGAATCAAGCGCAAGCAGAAGCGACAGAAGGCTCACTCAGCTTTCTAGACCGAGCGATTGAAGCAACCACTCAAACTCCGGCAGATACTACGAAAGAACTGTTTTCTGTACTTACAGAGCAAGCACTTTCTGGAACAGTAACGTGGGACAAAAACGTTACTAAGACGATTGAAAATGCAATCTCTGAGATAGATAAGAAACTATCTCAACAGTTATCTGAAGTCATGCAGCAGAAAGACTTACAGAAACTTGAAGGCTCTTGGCGTGGTCTACAAAAGCTTGTTAAAGAGAGTGAACTTGGCCGTGATCTAAAGATTAAAATGGTTGATTTCACACAAGAAGAGCTGCTTGACCAATTTGAAGACGCACCGGCAATTGACCGAAGCCCATTATTCAATGCGGTTTATCAAGGTGAGTTTGGTACTGCTGGCGGTCAGCCTTACGGTACTTTCATTGGTGATTACGAGTTTAGCGCAAAAGATGAAGACGTTGCTCTACTTCGCTACATGGGTGAAGTTGCTGCAGCATGTCATGCACCGTTCATTGCCGCTGCAAATGCTGAAATGTTCGAGTTCAACAGCTTCCAAACTTTCTCTGAAGGCAAACCTGTAGCAGCAGGCTTCGACTCTCCTGCATACGCAGCATGGAATTCATTCCGTGAAAGTGACGATGCACGTTACGTAACACTAACACTGCCTCGCACTCTTGCTCGTCTACCTTATGGTGATAAAGGTCTAAGTACTGATGTATTCGCATACGAAGAGCTTGCAACCGATATGGATGGCAGTCCAAAGCCAACCAGCAATGACCAATTAGTTTGGTCGAATGCTGCATATGAACTGGGTCTTAAAATGACTCAAGCATATACTGCTTCGGGTTGGTGTACATCTATCCGTGGACTTGATAACGGTGGTAAAGTAGAAAATCTACCTAACCTAACCTACAAGTCTGAAGCTGGCGATCTACTTCAGCAGTGTCCAACAGAAGTGAATCTAACTGACGAGCGCGAGAAAGAGCTTTCAGACCTTGGTTTCCTTCCTTTGGTTCATTATAAAAGTTCTAACTACGCTGTGTTCATCGGTGGCCAAACAACTCAGAAACCTAAAACATTTACAGACCCAGACGCAACAGCGAATGCTGCGATATCTGCTCGCCTACCTTACATCATGGCAAGTAGCCGTATCGCCCACTACCTGAAAGTAATGGGTCGAGACAAGCTAGGTTCAAACCTTGAAGCTCCTGATATCAAACGAGAGCTGCAACTATGGATCGACCAATACACCAACGCTGGTGCAATTGGTAATGAGCAACGAGCGAAAACACCTCTTTGCGAATCTCGTATTGAAGTCGTTGAGCAACCAGGCAAGCCGGGTGCATACTCAGCTGTCGCTCATTTAAGACCTTGGTTACAACTTGAAGAGCTGACAACCTCAGTTCGAATGGTTGCTAAGATTCCTGGCTAATAGGGATTTGGCCGGAGTAATCCGGCCAAAATTTTTGTATGAAGTTAGATACGGAATGGCAAAACAAATTTAACCAATTAGATAATACAGATAATACCTTTATAAAAGAGGCTTTATCTCTATTATCTGAGCTAGACCAACACTCTTTGCGCTCTAAATCCTCATTGATTTCATTGATATCCACACTAATATCGAAGATTGATACTACACTCAGTTTACAGCTCGATGCTGTCATTCATGAGCCTGATTTTCAAAAGTTAGAACGCAACTGGTTGAGTCTTCAGCAACTTGTATCTTTACCCATCAGCTACCAAAGGGCTCATGTAAAATTACTCGATATGAATTGGGCTGAGATCTCCAGTGATGTTAATCAAGCGTACTCAACAAAATCCAGCGACTTGTATAACAAGATAGGTAATAGCGAGCTCAATACTTTAGGGGGTCACCCCTTTGGATGCATCACATTTAGCCACCCCATCGCGATGGATATCGATTTTGATGCCAATTATGACGACCTATTTACCGTAGAACTGTTAGGTAAATTAGGGGAAGCGACGCTCTGCCCGATGCTTTTCTCTCCAACACCAACCTTTTTTGGTGAAAGTGGTGCAGACTGGCTCTCTGATATAACGCGAATCAACAAAATTCTATCCGGTCCTGATTTCAAAGCGTGGCAAGACCTACGCAGTAAACCAAGTTCACGCTTTATTGGCATGGCGTTACCTCAGGTTCGTCTTCGTGATGCATACAAAAACCGACGAGTCGGCTTTGTTTATAATGAACAAGGCAAAGGCTCATGGGGCTTAGCCAATATGGTACTAGCCACTACAATCATGCGGGAATTTCATCGTGTGAACTGGTTCGGCTTTCTGAAGTCCCGCTGGAATGACAAGTTGCAAGGCTCTGTTATTAACCTCCCTGCGAGCCACTATTTTGACAGCCACCTGCAAAAACCAGTAGCGGATGTTAGTTTATTCGGGCAACTGTCTAATTTTTACGCGCAAAGTGGCTTTATTCCATTAACCAAAAGCCCTTTAACCAATAAGTTTTACTTCAATGGCAATAACTCTATTTGGCAGTGTGGGCAGAACGATAATGACAAAGTGTTAACTCAGATTCAGACTACGCTAATGTCTTGCAGAATTGCCCATTATCTAAAAGTGCAAGTGCGTGAGATGGTCGGTAGTTTCAACAGTGCCAACGAGTGTGAGCTGTTTTTAACAAACTGGATCGAAAAGTTTTCCAGCAATGTCTCATTTGCAAATGAAGAAACCTTGTCCAAATATCCATTGAGCTTTGCCAAAGTTAGTGTCAAAGAATCTCGCTCTCAAGCTGGCAGTTTTGCCTGCACTCTGCGTATCGTTCCTCAATACCAATTTGATTACTTTAGTGGCGAGGTTGTGCTGACTACCGATCTAAACGAGGTAGCATCATGAGTTTTTGGAAAACCTTTATCAGCAATGCAAAGCCCTATCAGGACGCCGAGATTGAAGATATTAAGTTCCACCTAACCAAGCTGTTAGAGGCAGAAGCTTCATTGACAGAAATTGATAATAGGCTCTTTGAAGTAAACCGCTCGAACTTTAAATTTGGTATCGAAGATGTTCATTTACTGAGCGCAACCTTAGAAAACACTCAGATCACTTTACGTATCGAGGCTTGGATAAAAAGCTTCGAGCCACGATTACACGACATATCTGTTGAGCTCGGGCAGCGTAAAGAAGGTGATAATTCACTATCGTTCAACATCATAGCTAAAGTGAAGACCAATAATGGTGAACGAGACCTAATCTTTGATTCAAGAATCGCACTAAGCGATTTAACTACATCTATAGAAGAAGATAGCTATGACTGAGCCCATTATGCGTTACTTCGAGCAAGAACTGGCCTTTGTGCGCCGTTCGTTAGGTCAGTTCGGTCAGGAATACCCTACTCATGCCGAAAACCTCAATATTCATCAAGGTAAGATCGAAGACCCTAGCATGGCTCGCTTACTCGACGGTGTAGCACTATTGAACGCAAAGGTAGAAAAAAAACTATCTGAACAGTTGCCTGAAGTTATCGAAGGTATTTTGAGTGTTCTCTACCCTTCTTATATTCAAACTGTTCCTAGTGTTGCTTATCTTGAACTTCATACTGAAGACGGTCCTATTGAATCAAGCAGCTTGCCTAAAGGCTCACTTTTTTCAAGTACAAACACGAAAAACGAGTGCCTATTTAAGACCGTTGACGAACTCAATATAGCACCATTTAATTTAAGCAATGCCAGAGCATTGAGTGCGCCGTTTAGTTTCAACAGACCTTCAACAGCTAACCAAAGCTCCGCGGTTGTTCAGATATCTCTGAGTACTGGTGATCCGGATGTTTATTTCAGCCATTTAGAATTAGGTGATCTCGATTTCTTCGTCAAAGGCTTCGAAAATAATGCTGACTCTCTCGTCGATTTGCTTCTCAACAATACCTTGTCGATTTCCATTTCCGATTCCGAGTGTGCCCAACACTCGACCGTTGATAACCTTCAACTAAAAAATCGAATCAGTGATCTCGAGTTTAAGTTCTTGCCTGAACACGGAAATCAATTCACCGGTTATCAACTGATCAATGAATTCTTCTTTTTCAAAGAGAAGCGACAGTTCTTTAGACTAAAAAACTTTGCTGAACACGCGAACAAATTTGACGAGTCTGAAATCGTGATTAATTTGTTTATGTCATCATTGCCATCAGAGTTCATTCGTCTATTTAATAGAGACGTATTCAAGCTCAATGTCGTGCCTGCGATTAATTTATTTGAGCAAACTGGCGAACCGATCCCATATGACCACCGGACTCTATCCGTTCCAGTTAATGCCGACGCTCATAGTGACAACAATATAGAAATTATTGAAATTCAAAACGTCTATGAAATCACTCCGAACGGAGAGGTCCCTTTAATTCCACTTTTTAAAGAAAAGTATTCACATAACCAAAGTTACGACTACTGGCAAAGTAAACACGATCACTTTGGTGAAGTAAGCATAGCGATTTCGTTATCGGACACGACAAATACAGAATTTAGCAAGCTACTTGGTACCAAGTTACTGTGTACTAATGGGAAGCAAGCTTGTGGTGTAATCGGCACTTTGGAATGCTTAGAGAGTATTGATTTACCCGGTGATTTCTCACCTATTTACCCGCCCTCTGCGCCGATTAAAAAAGAAATCGACCAAAACATCCACTGGGAATTTATTAGCTTATTGAACACCAACTTCACATCATTGGTGCAATCTAGCAACCCGGTAGCTGAACTCAAACATATGTTGAGTTTGTGCAGTCGCGACCAGGTATCAAGCACAGAAATTCAGATGATTCACTCAATTACATTCAATTCGCAAGTTTCTGCAATTCGTGTGTTGGGTAAGAACGTGTTCTCGCCCGGAACCGAGATTGAACTTACGCTTGATGCCACCTCACCTTATCTAGCATTTGCCGATGTGTTGAATCGCTTCTTCCAGCAATTTTGCAGTTTTGATAGATACATCCAACTTAAGATTCGTCTCTATGGGCGAGATGGTTTCATAAAAAAATACCCTAAGATTCACGGTAGTCAATTGTGCCTGTAACTCCACAAAATAAGCACAATTGGATCGATCGTTATAGGAAGCCGATATGAAGCATTTCATCGAAGATCTAACGACTCAACCCGAAAAGTACGACTTCTCGCAAGCAATGAGACTATTGGAACGACTCCAGTCTCACAGCTCTACTCAGCTACAAATCCAATTGAAGTCTGAGGCAATGCCAACCGGGAACCCTCAAGAAATTCAGTACTTTTCGCTAAAGGGAAACAAGGCAAAGCTGAGATTGGCAAAAGAAGCGCTTTCTGGTGTAAAAGGGGTAATTCCCAATTATATTTATGAAGAGTTGTTAAGCGCGATACACAACGACGATCATTCACTGCAAGACTTTCTGGATGTGTTTAATCAACGCCACTTTGAAATCACCTATCGAACTAATGTGCAACGTTGGTTACTCGTTGAAAACGAGCAGAATTCCAAAAAAACGGCGTTATTGAATCATTTTTCAGCACTTGGGAAAGAACACAAAGAATACCTGCAATACTCACTATTACTTAGCCAACAAAGCCGTAGCCTTACAACGCTAAAAAAGATACTCAATGATTTTTTTCCTTACTCAATCAATGTCGAATGTAAGGCATTTGAACGTCGCCTATTGCCTACAGATTCATTGACACGACTAGGTACAAATCGGGATTTCAATAGCCGTTTAGGCCAAGGTTTCTTAGTAGGAAAAACCTGCCTCGTTAATTTCAACAACTTGAGTATTTTTGTTACTCCAAAAAGCAGAAGTGAATTCCTAGAAATTCAGCAAGATGACCAATTGGCGAAATCCATGTGGTCTTTGACTCAGCATTACTTAAAAGACAACACGCCTGTTGCCATCTATTTGAACGTTAAGCGTTCATATTTAACCAAACCCCGTTTATCAAGCAACGTTTCTATTGCAGCTCGCCTAGGAGAGATTGATTATCTTGCCCCTCAGCATAGTCCTAATAAAAGTGTAAACATTTTGCTTTTATAGTTCGCAATATGGTTCGTGTAGATTATAGAAATATAAGGAATAAACAATGACACAAGTAACGCTCACTAACTTAGTAGGCAAGCTAGCACCTACCCTAAAGCAGGCGCTCGAAGCATCTGCTGGTTCAGCAATGAACCAAGGTGTTGGAGCTATAGAGGTTGAACACTGGGTTCTTCAACTTATCTCCCAGAAAGACCCAATGCTAATGACATTGTGTGAATCTCAAAAACTTTCAATAGATGCCTTAGTCAATGAATTGACAAAGAAAATATCTATGCTCCCAAAAGGCAATGAAGGTCAACCGACGTTAAGCCACGGGTTAACGGAATTAATCAAAGACGCTTGGATGATTGCATCAGTAAACTACGGGCATGGAGAGATCGTCAGCCTACACCTTATTCAAGCTCTAATGCAGCAAAACGTATTAGGTGTGACGACCTTACAACTTGAATCATTAAGCAATGTTTCACTTGAGTCTCTGCAAGGTCTTATCAAGAAAACCCCTATAGCACGTAACTCTTCAGCACCTTCAGCTAATGGCGCTGTCGATAGTACCCCCGCGGGTAACGACGCTCTAAGCAAATACACAGTAAACCTAACTCAGCAGGCTATTGATGGCAACATCGACCCAATTTCAGGCCGTAATGCAGAAGTAAGAAAAGCGATTGATATCTTGTGTCGTAAGCGCCAAAACAACCCGATTATGGTCGGTGAACCAGGCGTAGGTAAAACCGCTGTTGTTGAAGGATTAGCGTTAAGAATTGCAGCCGATGAAGTCCCTAGTGCTCTACAAGGCGTACAGATCCACTCTTTAGACCTTGGCTTACTGCAAGCCGGTGCTAGCGTTAAAGGTGAGTTTGAGAACCGCTTAAAAGACGTCATCAATGAAGTAAAAAGCTCAGAAGTACCCATCATTGTATTTATCGATGAAGCTCACACCCTTATCGGTGCGGGCGGCGCTGCTGGACAAAACGACGCGGCAAACCTTCTAAAACCAGCCTTGGCGCGTGGTGAGTTCAAAACCATCGCTGCGACAACATGGGCGGAATACAAAAAGTACTTCGAAAAAGATCCGGCTCTAACACGCCGATTCCAAGTTGTGACCATTGAAGAGCCTAACGCAGAAGATGCGATGCAAATGCTTCGTGGTGTGGCTGCTTCATTGCAAGCTCACCATGGCGCTTTTATTGCTGAATCCGCGATTGAAGCAGCGGTCAACTTATCGATCCGTTACCTTCCAAGTCGCCAACTGCCAGACAAAGCCATTAGCCTACTTGATACTGCCAGTGCACGAATCGCACTGACACAAGGCGCGAAGCCAGAAGTATTGGAAACACTAGAGCAGACGATTCGTTATCAAGAAAACGAAAAATCAGCATTAGAAAAAGAAGAGGCACTGTTCTCCAACAGCGCTGAGTTGATTAAAGAGCTCACACTATCGATAGAAGAGAACCAACAAACGTTGGCTGCGTATTACACGCGTTGGGAAAAAGAGATTGAATTAGTAGACCAAATTAAAGTGGTTCAGCAAGAGATAACTGAAGCACAAGAGCTAAATGCGGTTGACTCCAACAAGCAGCAGCGACTCGACGGCCTACGTATCGAGTTAGCAAACGTACAAGGTGAGGAGCCCCTCGTCTATGCCATGGTCGACGATAACACTATTGCTCAGGTGATTGCGAATTGGACTGGTATCCCGGTTGGTAACATGATGAGCGATGAAATCGCTAAGCTGCTGACCTTGGAAGATGAACTTAATACTCGAGTGATAGGACAAGATGTCGCAAAGAACGAACTAGCAAAAGCAATTCGTATTTCCCGAGCGGGTTTAACGGACAATCGTAAACCGATTGGTGTGTTCCTAATGTGTGGCCCAAGTGGTGTCGGTAAAACTGAAACTGCAATGGCACTTGCGGAGCAACTGTACGGAGGAAGCAACGATCTTACCGTTATTAACATGACCGAGTTTAAAGAGGAGCATAAAATTTCCATGCTACTCGGCTCACCAGCAGGTTACGTGGGCTTTGGTGAAGGTGGTGTATTGACGGAAGCGATTCGACGCAACCCTTATTCTGTATTGCTATTGGATGAGATGGAGAAGGCACACCCTGGCGTACATGATCTGTTCTATCAAATCTTCGATAAAGGTCATATCAAAGACAGCGAAGGTCGAACCGTCGATTTCAAGAACACCATCATTATTATGACGTCGAACGCTGCCGACCAAGCTATCTGTGATGTGTGTGCTCAGACTACCGATCGCATCGATAATGACAAGCTACTCGAATCAATACGTCCGGATCTGCAACAATACTTTAAACCTGCATTTTTAGGCCGAACTACCATTGTTCCCTACTACCCACTTAACGATGAAGAATTGGCGAAAATCACAGAAATATCGCTAAATCGAATCAAAAAGAAACTTGCAGAGCAATATAAAGCTTCATTCACTTGGGATACGAATTTCATTCAGTTCGTGGTCGACCGTAATACCGATCCAACCACTGGCGGTCGCGCTGTAGAACAAATTATTAACCGTTCACTGATGCCAAGATTAGCCGAAGAATGTATCGGGCGATTAAGCCGCAGCGAACCCATTACTCAAGTAACAGTTAGCGCAACGAACAACAGTGCTGACTTCGATTTATCTATTAAGTAGGCCTTAACCAATGAACAGCAAGACCAGCCAAACCTCCACCAATCCGACATCATTTAGCCTATCACTTAGGGTCAAATTGATGTTCGCCATCATGGCGGTTTTGCTGTTTTCCATCACGTTAAATGCAACACTAAACTATTTCAATTTCGAGAAAAGGCTGACGGAAACCTCCGACTCTACCTATCGAATCGTTTTAGAAGAAACACATAATGATATCAATCAAGCGATCAGTTTAGGTCTGCCGCTTCCAGCTATATCGAACATACAAGGTATACTGGATCGTAGGCTAAAGTTTGTTGATGGCATTACTGCATTAATGGTGGTGTCTACCTCTGGTGAACAACTATTTGGCACAGGTGTACACAACCAAGCAAACGATCGTCAGCTATCACTTGATATAACCAACTCTTTTGGTTTAGTTGAAGGCCAAATAAAGCTCTATTACTCTACGACACTATTAGACCAACAGAAAGCGTCCTTGCTAAAGGATCAATTCTTGTATTCAGCCTTATGGATAGTGCTGTCTTGTGCATTTGCCTTTATAGCCTTGAAATATCTGTTAGAAGGGATTGTAGACCGTGTTAAAGGTGCAACTGAGATAATTGAAACTTCTGATGGAGCTAGCGATTTACTTCCAACGTTAGCTCAAGCACATAAGGCACTGCAATCTCCCGATTCAATGTCCAAGTTCGAGAAATTGAAAACAAAACACTTTCCCGTGTTTATCATTTCTCTTGCTATCCTGTTAACGATTATTGCTAATTTAGGTGTTTCTTATCAATCTCTGGACAAGTTTTCGCAGATTTATGAAGTTAAGCTCGAGCAGAAATCAACCCTGATTGGTGACTCACTAAATCAGATGATTAAAGGGTTACTCAATAAAGGCGTTCCAGACAACAGACTGCATGGCTTAGAAGACGAATTTGCTTTCTTCGTTGATAACCACAGTGAGATTCTATCTATTACTTTTAACGGGAAGTCTGGTAGCTCTTATCACTATCCTGAGGGAAATGTTAAACACGCATCTATACGCGTATCAACGTTTACACCATTTAATAGCGACAATATCGACAACCACAATAACAGTAATAGCCTAAGTCACACAATGCAGCTGAAGGTGACTACCGACAACAACTTGATCATGAATATGCTGAAAGAAAGCGTCATGGATATGATCACCGTTTTGGTCGCCTCTTGCCTTGTCGTCGCCGAAATAATTCTATTCATGTGTAACTTCATGATTATTTCACCTTGGAACCAATTAAAGAAAGTATTCATGCTTGTGAACCGAGATATCGTCAATCACTTGGCAAAAACCTCTTCTCGAGACGAGTTTGGCAAACTGCTTCATCTAGCTAACCAAGCAATTATTAAGCTAAAGCCAGCTCAACCTTCACAAGATATTGATAAACAAGACTTTCGATTCATTCGCTTACCACTATTTTTATTGGTCCTCTCGGAAGCGTCTTCACTAGCCTTTTTTCCTAGGTTCGTGTCTTCACTGGACAACATAACGGGTTGGATTCCTGACAACCTAGTGACTAGTCTGCCAATTTCACTGTTCATGCTGTGTTGGGCGATCTCACTACCATTTTCGGGATACTGGTCAGACAAAGTAGGCAGAAGACATTCGTTAATGACAGGAGGGCTGATCACGAGCATAGGGTTAGTCGCTACTGCTTTCGTTCAATCCCTCGAATTCTTATTAATAGCGCGTGCATTCACGGCGGTTGGCTATGGTATCGTTTTTATTTCCGCACAGGGTTATGTGTCAGATACCACCAACGATTCTAATCGTACTAAAGGAATGGCGACTTTCTTGTCATCATTTTTCTCTGGCTCTCTATGTGGAGCCGCGATTGGTGGGATCCTTGCGGAGAAGCTTGGATACTCAGAGACGTTTATGCTCGCTGGATTGATCGCAACGCTCAGTGTCTTACTTGTCTATGTGTTTTTTGAGAAATCGAGCACAACTAACTCAAGTAAACCTCTCAATTTAAAAGATTTCAAACAACTGTTAAGTAACAAATATTTTGCATTAATCACGATATTCAGTGCGATACCAGCGAAGATCGTACTTACTGGTTTCCTTTACTATATTTGCCCGGTTTATCTACAATTCTTGGGCGAAAGTAGCTCTGTTTCTGGCCGCGTAATTATGGCTTACGGTCTTGCAATCATCGTCATTTCACCGTTGAGCGCAATTCTAGTCGACAAACTCAAAAACAAAATGGCTTTCATTTTTATCGGTGGGCTACTTTCTTCTCTTGCATTACTCAACTTTTACTTCTTCCAAGGTACATTGGGAGTGTTACTGATCGTTATCATTATCGGCATTGCGCATGGCATTTGTGTTTCGCCTCAAATACCACTGGTCATCGAACTACTCTCCGGCCAAGGCATTGAAAAAGGGAAAATTATCGGTATCTTCAGGCTCACCGAGCGCATCGGTAATATTGCAGGGCCTATGCTAGCAGGCGTATGTTTGAGCATTTTTGGTTACGATAATACCATCCTTATATTTGGGGTTTCATTACTCGTGAGTTCATTCAGTCTAATTCTATTCTTTTCATTATTTCTAGAATCCGATAAACAGAAATTAGGGGTTCAATCATGAGATTTTTAGTTTTCGTTATCACCTTTATTTTGATGACTCCCTTCACCTTTGCCAAAAGTGATGAAAAACACGTTGTCCTTTTATTGTGGCGTGGAGTAACTGATGCAGAGCAAGGTTTTATGGACTATTTATCACAACACGTTGATGTGCGATTCACGGTTCTCGATGCAAGCAGCGATAAGGCTCAACTTAAACAAAATATTAGAGATTTAAAATATAAGAAAGCTGATCTTATTTATTCATTCGGTACTACTATCACCCGTGAGTTACTAGGCACTTATAATGAACCAAGCGAATTTAGAAAGACTAACTCTACACCAGTAGTGTTCAGTATTGTCACCGACCCTGTGGGTTCTAAATTGGTAACTGATTTATCTTCTAAAGAAAGAAACTTTACTGGGGTATCTCATATCGTACCTCATGAAATACAATTTAAAGCGATTGAAAAGCTGACTAACGTTTCAAGTATTGGGGTGATATATAACCCCGAAGAAAATAATTCGATTATCACAGCAAATAAGATGCTTGAGTTATCGGAAATTCATAACAAGCGTGTTATCTTGTACCCTCTAAATATTGATAAAATCAGGTCAAACAGCAACCTAATTAGCCTCACAATTGATAATATGAAACAAGAAGGTATTGATATGGCATATTTGCCGCCTGATTCATATATCATTGCGCAAGGAGGCGAGGTAGTATCAAGGCTACATTCAAAAGGTATTCCCACATTCTCAGCAACCGAAAGCCCAATAAGAAACCATAAAGCCCTGTTTGGCATTGTTAGCCGTTACTACAATGTTGGCCAATTCGTCGGCTACAAAGCGAAAAACATATTAAAAGGAACCCAAAAAGCTTCGGACATTCCAATAGAATCACTAAGCCAATATTCATATATTGTTAATATCGAGGCTGCACATAAGCTCGATTATTACCCGCCAGTATCTATCTTGAAAATCTCTGAGCTAATAGGACACTCTAATGATGTTAACTAGAGCCTCTGCAAGTAAATTACCATTGGCAACTCTGCTCATTGCTACCTTTTGGTCAATGAATACTTTTGCTAAAGTTCAAATTGGACCATCTCGATTAATGCTCACGACGCAAGATTGGCCTCCCTACCAAACCTATGAAAATGCCGAGATGCAAGGAATTGCTTTAGACAAGGTTAAGTGTGCATTAGGTGTAATGGGCCAACCTTATCAGTTGACCATGACAACTTGGTCTGACGCACAACTACGTGTTCATGGGGGCGGACAACACGGTTTCTTCGTTGCGACCCAAACCTCCGAACGTGACGAGTATGCAACACTCTCAGAACCAATCGCGCAACAGACTTTAAATTGGTATTTTGGCCCAGGCGTAAAGCCTGATATTAATGAACTATCAAAATTAAATCTGAATTTTTCTGCAAAATTTGGCTCTAGTAAATGGTTTTGGCTCAAACGAAATGGATTTAACGTCGTAATGCAGCCACGAGATGCTAAAGTACTACTAAAGCTTTTAAAGCAAAGGGAAATTGATGTTGTTCTAGAAGATGGTTTAGTCTTTGAAAGAGAACTTGAGAAGGCTTCATTGCCACTCGATTACTTCAACTCGATGAACTTAGATACCAAAAATATGGGGGTCTACTTTTCAAATCGATTCCTTAAAACCTATTCCGGGTTTTTAGATAGTTTTAACTCAGCTATATCCAAGTGCAAGGAGTAACCATTGTCTATCAGTGTCCACATGATTTCTATACCTGCTGAAGAGGTCGTTACCTCTAGAGTCGTTTACCTGTCTGAAAATGGCGGAAGCTTAGGTCGTTCGCCATCATGTGATATTGCGCTACCTGACCAAACCAAATGGGTCTCAAGAACTCACTGCCAGATCTACCCGACTGAACGCGGATACACCATCAAAGACGTTAGTAATAATGGTGCCACGTTAAACGATAAATCATTGATAAAAGAGAAAGAATACATACTTTCCGATGGCGATATTATAAAATTAGGTCACTACACACTGTTAGTTAGCCTGTTAAGCGCACCTAAAGTGGACGCTACGAATAACACCAATCAGGATGATCTTTTTATAGAACCTTTCAACTTAAAGCTTGACGACAATGACACAGACTTTTTGGATACTACGCCTGAAGTCACGATAGTTAAGAAAGCCTCAAACTTCTCTTCAACGAATGTTCTGAGTGACGACCCATTCTCGTCAGACCCCTTTGAAGATTTAGATAGCGATAAAGTCGTTCCCAACATTGAAGTAGACGAAGTCGTTCACAACAGAGGTGGCTCCCTGCCCTCTGCTGAGTTGGAATATTTTCCTGTCAATACCGAGAACAACACACGAATTGAAGAGTCGATAGACAAACTCATCACACTGACGGAAAAAAACCAACAATACTTACAGAACCCACAGCTACAACAAAAAGCTCTTTTTGAGGCATTGGAACAAACGGTAGACCAGTTTCTAAACGAATTTGCACCTAAGCAACTTGAAAACCAGTTTAGCGAATACGTGAGTGACGGCATTTTTTCCAACAAGGATAAAAAATATTGGAAGATCTATCGAAAGCACTTCCAACACCGTCAAGACAATGGGGACTTCAGACGTCAGTTCAAAGCACTATTTATGGAAAATATGCAAAAGCAAAGTGAGAGGCAAGAATGAAACGTTTAATGCTATTGTCTCTTTGTTTAATGATAACGGCGTGCTCATCGTCAGACTCCGCCCCTGCTGTTACCCAATACTCACTGACAGTTAAAGCGGATACGACGGTCAACCAATACAATGATGCTCAAGCCAACCCTGTTGTAGTTAGGCTTTACCAACTCACAGATCAGCAACTGTTTAAACAATTGCCTTTTATTGATTTGTACAATAATGATCTACAGTTGTTGGCTGCAAACTTAGTATCAAAACAAGTATTACCTATTGTGCTGCCCAACTCAGAGCAACAACTGACGTTAGATATTAACAAGAACACTCAATATATTGCCGCATTGATTGAATTCGCCGATTACCAAAACAGCACAGCGAAAACTGTTTTAATGATGCCAGCAGATCCAGAGCAAACTTTAGAGTTAACGATTACTGGTAAGAAAGCGGAGTTAGCCGCAATACAGCCCGACTCCGGCTGGTGGTAAATCTTTAAATGCACAAGCCAATATATAAAATAATAGAAAAGGACATTACGTGGACGCTTTCAAAAAAGTAGTGTGGCAAGAAGGAATGTTTATAGCACCTCAGCACTTTCAGCAACAAGATCGCTATGTGCAGAACTACATTCGTCAGAATATAGAGACATTAGCTGGTTTCTCTCCTTTTTATGGCATCACCGAATTAGTACTTAATCACGATCTATTGAAGATTGGTAAACTGTCTATACCGAGCTGCTCCGGTGTATTTCCCGATGGAACTCAGTTCAACCTTAAGCAAGAAATCGTTGTCGATATACCTCAAGGCACCATAGAGACCATCGTTTACCTCGCATTACCGATTTCTTTACAAGGTAACAATGATTATTGTGAAGATGGGCAGGAACAAAGTCGCTATATCACCCAATCAATCAATGTATTTGACACATCAACATCTGAAAACTCTACCGTTGAAGTCGATGTCGCACAGCTAAATATCGGGCTAAAATTCGCCGGCGAAGACACATCTGGTTTTACTCTGATTCCTGTTGCTAAGATATTAGAAATCAGTGATTCAGACGAAGTGATCTATGACAGATCTTTTATTCCCGCATGTCTACATTACGGAGCTTCAACTCTGCTAGTCGAGCGAGTTAAAGAGATTCACGCACTCGTCAGTAACCGAGCTCAAAACCTTCTGAAACGTCTTGAAGCCGGACAAGATCAAAAAAGTCCACAATCTATGATGCAAGACTTTTTATGGCTTCAAACACTGAGTTCATGGTTACCGTGGTTCGAATTGACCATCAGCAACACCAAATACCCGACTCACGAATTATATTCTAAATTGAAGCAGTTTGAGGCTCAGGTCATGGCACTAACACCTGCTATTCCTGATGCATGCCCGCCCTTAAAGTATGACAAATTATACGACAACTTTAACCCGCTGTTTTCTAGTCTTAGAAACTTGCTAACATTGGTTCAACAAGACTCTGTTATTGAATTCAAATGGGATATATCACTGTTTGAAAAGCGTAGGTTACTGCGTACGTTGATCAAAGATCCTAGTAGCGTCTATAACCGACGTTTCGTTCTAAGCGTTAAATCTGATATCAGTAGCACTGAGCTCAATGAGCTATTTCCTATTTCCGCTAAGCTAAGCAGTAATAATAAAATTGTCGAATTAGTAAGAAGCTCTCTGTCAGGTATCTCTTTGAAACCCTTACCAATTGCGCCAAGTGAGCTCAAACCAATGCAAGGTGTAGCTTACTTTGAAGTCGATACCAAAGATAGAAACTGGTTAGATATGCTCGATACTCGTGATGCCATCGCGTTGCATGTCGATGCTCGTATACCAACCCTTGAAGTCGTTTTATATGCGTTGAGATAATGGTTATGGATTATTTAGATGAAGAAACACTCATCATCGACAAAGCGCCAAAAGGCTCTAAGGATACCGAAACTGATCAGGTAGCCTCTAAATTGATCGCTGTACATTCTACCAGCGCCCAAGAAGAGTTTCTGCGACACTTTGATAAGGCAGAGAATCAATTATTCAATATCAGTAGTGATTTACTAACCAAAACGCTCAAGCTCTCAACCTTATCTGAACCTGAAGATTTAACGATTTTTAGGGAACAGTTTATACAGGGTATAAACGACATAAAAGCTCAAGCAACCGAGCTTACTTACCCTATTGCTGTTATCGATAAACTCTGCTTTTTGTATGCAGTGGTCATTGATGAGTTCATCATCTACTCCGAGTGGGGAGAAAAAAACGGTTGGGAAAACAAAACACTGCTTAGCGAGCTCTTCGGCATGCGCAATGGTGGTGAGTTGTTTTTCTCTGTTGCAGAAAAAGCAGCACGACAGCCTCACAAACTGATTGACCTTCTAGAGATAATTTACCTCTTCATCAATATTGGATTCAAAGGCCAATATCGTGAAGGTAACGCTGACCAATTGAAAGCATTCACCTATCAGTTAGAACAAACTATCAGCCAATATCGCAATACTAGTGGCGTTTACTGCCGCATCAAGGTGAAGCTCCCAGAAGTAAGGAAGCCAACAAGGCGTAAACGTTACTTAATCACTAGCCTCTTCTTCTTTTGTTTAATCGCAACGAGCATTGGCTTAACCGATTTCTGGTATACGAACACCCACGCTCAACGAGCTCGTGACTTTACGTATTTGCCTAATTTCAGTCAGCGTTACATCGTATCCGGCGAAGTAAAAGATATTGTCTTTATAAGCGAAGATAAAGACTTAGCAACCCCTCCTCGTTACGCAAGTAAAGTTGATGCTGTAGAAGTGTTGCAAAGCAACAAGTTAACACCAAGTTCATCACATTGGTTGGTGCAACTTGCGACTTTCTCCAGCAAGCAAAGCGCTGACGATTTTATTGATAACCTGTCACCGTCAGTTTATCAGCCTATTTCTTCTCCTTATGAAAAATATTACCGAGTGATATTAAGAGCAAACACAAAAGAAGAAGCAAGAAGTACCAAAGAATGGTACGTAGAAAACGACCAAATAAACGCCATTATTGTTCGTACTTCTGCGCCTGACTTAAACAAGGAAGAATCAAACTGATTATGCCGAAAACTAAATCAAACAAATCGGGCAATACAAAAAAAACAGTAGGTATCTCGATCCTAGTAGCTTTTGCCCTTTTTACCGTCGTCTCTAGCATAATTCTACTAACACCTCTCAACGCATATTTGACGTGGGCTTTAGCTACTACCGCAATTATATCTACACTTGTAGGCTTAGTATGTTACTGGGTTCTTATCAACCGTAGTGAACCATCACAAAAAGAGTCATTCGACAAATCGCTGATTCAGAAAAGACAAAAGCAACTGGCATACCATTTCAAACGTATGGTCAGCAAGCAACGACCAAAAGCTCGCTTAACAAGTCGTTACGACCTGCCAATCTACCTACTATTGAGTCAAAATCCGAATAAAGACAAAAGTATCATCACTCAAATGGGTTATGAGTCATATAAGCTCGACCATTTTGGTAGTGATATTGAATTCCCAATTCTATTTTGGGTCAGCGAACATTCTATTTTAGTTTCGGTAAGCACTGGCGAAGATCAACAACCAGAATACCTAAAAACACTCTGTCAGTCCCTAACAGCATGGCGCCCGAGGCAGGCCGCGAATGGTTTATTGCTCACGACTGACGTAGCTTCATTGTTGGAAAATAATGAACAAATAACACAAAAAGCTGACGAACTAAAATCGACAATAAAAACGTTTAATCAGGCTTTTGGGGTCAGTTTACCTATTTATAACGTTATCTCTAACATGGGTAGCATCAGCGATTTTTGTCAGTTTTTCTCAGCATTTGACGAATCAAAAAGAGACGAAGTATTCGGTGCCACGGCTCCTTATTCTAAACACGGTGGTATCGACGCAGACTGGTTTAATGATGAATACGATCATTTAATCAGTGAGTTGATAGCCAACATGAGCAACGCCCTTGCAGGTCAACTCAACCAGGATTATCGAAACTCAATTGCTAGCGCCCCTTTCCAGTTTGGATTATTGAAACAAAACCTTTGGTTGTTCCTAAACCGCTTGTACCGTGGAGAGCAGCTTAGTGATGCTCTTCAATTCCGCGGATTTTACTTTACTCATGATGGTCAAAGTTCAGCTCAGTCTGACTTGTTGGCGAGCACTGTATCTTATTCGGTAGGTCATGAGCATTATCAACACAATGAGCAGATCCCGGTTAACCAGACCCTTTTTGCTCAATACCTTATGACACACGTGATTTTATCCGAACACGAACTGGTTGGGGTAAACAAGCGTAAAGAAAACGCATTGTTAGTTAACCAAGTGATTTTCACATTATCTTGGGCTAGCTTACTAACCGCCGTATTACTTGTGATTAAGTTTGACTTTGATTTCCAGAATCAACGAGAAACTGAAGCCGATGTAATGCTTGAGCGCTATAAAGAAGCGATATCAGCATCTCCTTACGACATCGAAAACATGGCTGAAAACATACCTAATCTGTTTTCATTACAGCGAATTTATAACCTCTATAATGAGCCTGAGCCATGGTATACGCTGCCATTTATGCCAAACTCTAGTATCAAAAGAGAGGTCGAAGAAGCATATTTTGCAGCGCTACAGAAAGTACTGATTCCTTCTATGGAAAATACCCTAGAGAAAGACCTATTTGTGTACGTTAATCTCGAAGATCAATCTCAGACTCTAGCTTTACTGAATAACTACCGTTTATTGTTTAGTAAAAATAGGACTAACCTTCATGAGCTTAAAAACTACTACATGCGTACATTCCAAGATCAAGGTGAAGCAGATAGTGTCAATATTGCTCAATTAGAGGTGCTACTGAATGACATCTTCGCGCGCAACCTAACACCAATGAAATCAAATCACGATTTAGAGAACCTAGCGAAGAAAGTCATCACTCAAACAGGTATCGGAACTCTATTGTATGAACACATTCAAAGTTCAGAAACCTACTCAAAGCGCGTCGATATTCGAAGTGATTTAGGCGATAATTGGGGTTCAGTTCTGCAATTCCCAACAAGTTATGTGGGCTACTTGGTTCCATATATCTATACACCAACGGGGTTTAATGAGCTCGATTTATCCGTCAACTCACCGACTCTAAAAGCAGCCTTACAATCATATGAAGGGGTTGCAGGGGCCTATCCGAGTGCACTCGAAATGCACAGAATCAGCCGTGAACTAAAGCAAACTTATCAAAATGACTACATAAATTATTGGCGAGATCTCATTAGCAATGTAAAAGTCAATGAAATAGCGGATCCTGAACAACTAAAAAAAGCATTCGCTAGCCTATCAAGTGCAGACAGTAACCCACTGGTCAGCCTGTACTCAACCGTCGCTAAGTACACCTATGTGGAACTCGAAATACCGGATAACGAGGGTAAATCGCAAGACCCTGCGACCATACCAATTCAAGACCAAGATAAAAAAGAATCTGCACGCCAGATAACTGTAAGCTTTCAAGCATACAAAAAACAGGTCTCTGCCAACGATCAAGGGAAGAAGCCAATAGACAATCTGCTGAATGCGGTTATTAACGCAAATAAATGGGCAGACAAGTTTTACGAAACCAAAGAACCTCAAAAGGTAGCCTTCGATACTTTGTCTGTGACTTTGCAAGCTGGTAACCCTATTGCATCATTATCGAACTTATCAAACGATCATTTAGCTGTAGCTGAAGAAGTGATAAGTAAGATTGTGCATCAAAGTAATGAAATGGTGATGTCGCTGGCTCATGACCACCTTAATACAGCATGGTCAAACGAAGTTTATCAACCATACCAACAACGATTAGCGTCTTTTTATCCATTCAACCGACAGTCCAAACTGGATGCGAGCGTTGCTGATCTCAAGGCCTTCTTCGTCACAAACGGTATAGTTGATAAGTTCTCTCAAAATCGCCTCAATGGATTCGTTAAAAACAACGAAGAAGCACCTTACTTACCTGGGCTGTTACCTGGTACTGCGCTATCTATCACGCCAGATGTATGGACAATGATGGACAAAGCTTCTGATATCAAAAACGCTCTTTTCCTAGCTGATCCATCAAACATTCAGATCGATTTCCAAGTAAAAGCTGTTGATATGACACCAAACATTACCGAGTTTTCAATCATTTCGGACAAACCGATCTTCACTTACCGTCACGGGCCGACCTTATGGAGTCAACAATCCTGGCAAGGAGACTCCGAGTTTATCGAGAAACTAGGAGTCCAGTTGAACACACAAGACTCCACAATTGGCCAAAGTACAGTCAAAGGTACATGGAGTTGGTTCCGCTTATTCGGTCCAAACGTGAGTTTTTCATCCGCTCAAGATACACAAGTTGAGTTTGTGTATGGTGACAGTAAAGTAAAACTGACCATCAAAACTCAGGGTCAGTCGAACCCGTTTGTTCCCGGCTTCTTCTCTGGATTCTCGTTACCAAGTGATATTTAGTAAAGTCCCCTTAAGCAGCTCGCTTTGTACATCGAGGCGAGCTCCATCTTATGACAAGAATTCTCTGTCAATAAGTTGCTCTTCCTTTAGTTTTAACACTCTGGCAAAGTTGCTTTGAAGGGAGAATTTTCGGACGACGCAAAGCTCAAGCAGGAGTTAACTAACCGTGGCTACACTAATCTTTTTCGTTTAAGTACACGTGCGTTTCAAGCCAAGCACCCTAACTGGGGCTTGGTTACTATAAAATATGCTCAAACATTAAAGCACCGTCACTTTCTAAAACAAGAAGCAGAATTTCTCTATTCCAATTCCAGTACTCTCTGGCCAGAATATTGCGATTATTTCTCTAACCAGCAGAGTGACTATCTAGTCCTTTCCCACATTTGTGGGATAACACTATTACAAATCAAAACCGAGCCTTCTAAGTCAAACAACTTCCCTGCCAACTGGATTACCTTGCTAGAGCGCTCGATTCATCAAGTCCACAAACTTGGTTTCGTTCATGGTGACATTAAACCATCTAACATCGTATTGACTCCTCAAGGGCAAGTGCATTTAATTGACTTCGGCTCTGTCATAAAGAACGGAACTATACGTTCCGAGCTACGTTTTGAAAGCTATACACCAAGGTATTCAACACCTAGTTCAGTCTTAGGCAAATTCGATGACTGGTTCGCTCTTGCAGTGATACTAGAAGAGTACTTTGACCAATTTGATAACAAAAGTAGCTCAAAACAGTCCTTCCAATACATAAGTCTACCTAGCAGGTATCACATGCTGTTAAGGAAATGTAGGAGCTAGAATAGTATGAGCCCGAGACTACACCATATATAAAGTTATTCTTTGTTATGCAATGGTTAATCATATAAGATATTCATTCATATTACATATGGAACCGCACTTTACATTCTAGATTTCAAGACCAAAAGTTCCCCCTCAGAACCATGCATTTCCAATAAAACTCACTACGCTTTAACTATGTGGTGTATCGCCATTGGCTTAACTCTTTTAGGGACAAAAATGAATCAAATTGCGACAGATAAACCTATTATTTTGGTTGTTGATGACATCCCGGATAATATCCACACCCTGTCAGGTATCCTCAATGAAGACTTTAAAATTAAAGCTGCGACATCAGGTCAAAAAGCGTTAAAGATTGCCTCTTCACATCCAAAACCACACCTGATCCTGCTCGATATAATGATGCCAGAAATGGATGGTTATGAAGTGTGTCGCCGACTTAAAAATGATCCAGTCACCGCCAATATCCCTGTAATTTTTGTTACCGCAAAAACCGATATGGTCGATGAACAAAGGGGCTTTGAGCTAGGTGCTGTTGATTACATCACTAAACCAGTTAGCCCGCCAATTGTGAAAGCTCGTGTTGTCACGCAAATCTCCCTCTACGACCAAAACTTGGCACTGTCTCGCAAGGTACGACAAAGAACAGAAGCGCTCGAAATGAGCCGGCTTGAGATCATTCGTAAGCTTGGCCGAGCCGCTGAATACAAAGACAATGAAACCGGAATGCACGTCGTTAGAATGAGTTACTACTCAAAGATACTTGCTCAGCAGTTAGACGTGGGTGAAGAATGGGTTGAACTGCTGTTCCAAGCAGCACCGATGCATGACATTGGAAAAATTGGCATCCCCGACCGCATATTAGGCAAACCCGGTAAGCTTGATGCAGATGAATGGGCAATCATGCAAACACACGTCACCATTGGCGGAGACATCATTGGAGACAACGACTCCAAATTACTGAAACTCGCTCAAGAGATAGCCCTATACCACCACGAGAAATGGGATGGCAGCGGCTACCCTCATAAATTGTCTGGCGAAGACATTCCTCTAAGTGCTCGTATTGTAGCAATTGCAGACGTATTCGACGCCCTAACTAGCGAGCGCCCGTACAAAGAAGCTTGGCCAATTGAAAAAGCGATTGAGCTAATACAAGAACAAGCTGGCCTTCACTTTGACCCTAACTTAGTTCCTATCTTCATTAGCAAGCTTGATGAGATGTTAACCATCAAGGTCTCTTTTACTGATGAACAAGACCACTAAGTTCGCTGGTACTTTTTAAATACAGGTACTTTATGAATACTGTTTCCAGATTCGCATCTGATTCTAAAAAAATACTCATCTCTTTTATTATTGCCACCATAGTGCTGTTCTCGGTGGCGGTTGCCGCATGGTTTAACCTAAACAATCGCTTCGTCGGCATTGAAGACTACGCGGTCAGTACTCAATTACTTACCTCCCTCGACAAGCTTCGCGTTCACGAACTCTCTTTTAGTAACGAGCGTATACCGCAATCTGCGCAACTCTTCTACAAAGAAGCAGAACAGTCAAAGGAGTTGGTCGAAGCCTTTGCTGCTCATAACCAAAACCCGCACGCTGAAATATCGCTCACTGGATATATAAATCAATTCATCAAATACGCTGACTTGATTGAGTTGAGCGAGAAAGCTCGTGATCGAATGAACCAAAAATCGCTAGCGGCCACTGATCTGCTTACGGAAATGCAAAGTGCTCACAAAGACACGATCAATGCGGTTAGCCAAGACGTTAAACAACTTAGAATATTAAGTGACGATCAAGCTGATAGAGTAATGAAAATTGGTGGGCTCACAACACTCAGTGCCAAAGTTCAAAACTTAGAAAAGGAATTTCTGCTGACTGGTTCGCCACAAACATATACGTTAACCAAGATTGAAATCCAGAAGATATCAGCATTAATTACTCAGCTGATAAACGAGGTCACAGACCCACAAGGCACGAAGTTACTACAAACTGTCCAACAAGCTCAGAACCGCTACTACACTAACCTAGTTCAGCTACAAGGCTTGTCTAGCTCTGCAGTACAACTCAAAATATCAATCACCAAGCAAGTATCTCGCAGCGGTATTGAGCTATCACGCGCTTCAACGATACTTAACTCACAGCAACAAGGTTTATTAACCGACCTCAACAAACAGATAGGGCATGCTCAATCTCGCCTTTCATCTCAGCTTTCAATCGGTGAAAATCTGCTGATTATTCAAACGCTGTTAAGCCAATCAGAGCAGCTCAATCGTGATTTTTCGTTAGCGAAATCTGCTGATCAATCGGTGATATCAGAACAAGTCTTTACTTTGATCGGTGAAATGCAGTCTGTGTCACTCGCAGCGGCTGACATTCTGACGTTATACTCACCTGAAATGAATATCACCGCGTTTGATCAACACGTGACATTTTATGAAGCCGAATTTTCTAACCTAGCCAGAGCTCAACTGCTTAGCCATCAAGTATTGAAAGAGATGAACGCTAATTTCACTCAACTGCATGACTTAGTTGTGAATGCTTATATGGCGGAAAGTGATAATGTAAAAGACTCTTCAAGCGTCTCATCACACCTTGCCATTGGTGGCTTAATATTCTTTTTGATCATTTTGTTGATGGGCCTGTTAGCCAACAAAGCGCATTCAGCCCTTGAGCACTTTGCAACAAACTTAGCCGTTGCACGTGACGAAGCTGATGCCGCCAATCATGCTAAATCCGATTTCTTAGCTAACATGAGCCATGAAATCAGAACACCGATGAACGCCATCATTGGTATGAGCTATTTGGCACTAAAAACCGATTTAACTAAGGCACAACGTAACTACATCCACAAAGTGAAACTCTCTTCAGACACCTTACTTGGGCTAATCAATGACATTCTCGACTTCTCTAAAATCGAAGCGGGTAAATTAGACATAGAAAACGTCGATTTCCATCTCGAGAACGTACTAGACAACATTACTAACTTGGTTGGCCTACGAGCTTCTGAGCGTGGCTTAGAGCTTCTAATCCAAGTAGACCGAGATGTGCCAACCAATCTTGTTGGTGATCCGCTAAGGCTTGGCCAGATCTTGATTAACCTCAGCAATAATGCCGTTAAATTCACAGAGAAAGGCGAAGTCAAAATTTCTATCTCTGTTCAAGAAAGAGATGGTGACGACATAAAACTGAATTTTGCTGTCTCTGATAGCGGAATAGGTATGACACAAGAGCAAGCCGCTAAACTGTTCAATAAGTTCACTCAAGCCGATAGCTCTACCACTCGGAAATATGGTGGTACGGGCTTGGGCTTAGCGATCAGTAAGGAGCTCAGCCAATTAATGGGTGGAGACATTCACGTTTCAACGGAACTTGGTAAAGGCTCAACCTTCTCATTTACGATCGCAACTCGCGTTAGTCACTCAATAACCCAAAACCGAGTGGTGGTTCCCGCTTCGATTAATCATTTGAAAGTATTGGTTGTTGATGACAACTCTAGTGCACGCTTGATCGTTGGCGATATTTTAGAATCTCTAAAACTCACTCCAACGTTAAGTGCTTCTGTTGATGAAGCGTTAGTGGAATTGCACACCGCAGATGCTAACAATAAACCCTTTGATCTGATTATATCGGATTGGAAAATGCCTAAACGCGACGGTGTTGATCTGTTAGAAGCACTCAATCTCGGCTTATCACTGAGCAAAGAGCCGAAAATAATGATGCTAACCGCTTATGGCCGAGAAGAATTAGCCGAAGCCATTACCAAAAGAGGATTTGAGGTCCCGAGTATTTTAGACAAGCCGATTACCTCTTCTCACCTCTTTGACTCCATCGTGTCTCTTTATGGGCTTGATTCAGATCGCGTCTCTCGTAGCGAATTGGAACAACAGAATCAGCTTGCGAATGTTCAACAACTGGCTGGTGCTAACATCTTGTTGGTTGAAGACAACGAGATAAACCAAGAGCTCGCGACAGAGCTGTTAGAAGGCCAACAGATTAAAGTCACCATTGCTGAAAATGGACAACAAGCCATCGATCTTTATCAACAAGCCATTGCTGATGATACCCCTTTCGATGGCATCTTGATGGACTGCCAAATGCCAATCATGGACGGATATGAAGCAACTGAGCATATCCGCAACGAGATAAAAGACACTCAAACCCCAATCATTGCGATGACAGCAAACGTAATGGAGCGAGATAAAGAGAAAGCACTCAACTGCGGGATGAGTGACATTATCGCAAAACCGATTGATGTCGGCTCTATGTTCGCGACCTTGGCAAATTGGGTTTCACCGTCTAGCCCCGTGCAGTTCAATGTTTCATTGCAAGAGTCCACCAATACTCTACAAGAAGAAAACAACGCAGAAAAAGAACCCGAGGCGTTGCCTGTCATTGGTGGTCTTGATACCAACATGGGATTGATGAGGGCAAGCAACAATCACCAGCTATACCTAAAACTACTAAAGCGATTTTTTGAAGCTTACTCTGACGAAGAAACTTTAGCCGCCGAACTATCAAGCAGTGCTCAGCAGCGTTACTTACACACACTCAAAGGTGTCGCTGGTAACTTGGGGGCTAGCGACTTGCATAGTCTATGTGAAAAGCTGGAATCCGAACTCACGGATACCGATTTAAAAGACAAGGTCATCAAAACCACGATTGAACTCAGCCAAGAGATAGCTAACGCAATCTTCCACACAACAACCGCAACCGAGAATACACGTGACCAGCAAGCAAAACCCGAGGATTCGCCTAATCAGCCAAGTACTGAACTATACGGCCAATTATTAGAGGCGGTATCCAATGATGACACCGAAGCACTCAACATTATTCTTAACATTGAGGACGGAGCCATAGTCGGGTTAACACCTTCTGAGTTTAAGAGGTTGGAAAGCTCGCTAGAAGAGTTTGACTTCGAGACTGCGACTGAAGTGCTAAAAAGCTCAACACTAGCCAGCTCATCATAAGCTTAGAATGCTAACTATGTCATAATTTACAAACTGTTAAAGAGAGCCCAAGTGGCTCTCTTTTTCATCTGTCTCTAACAATAACTGCACCCTCACCTTGCCGTGAACTTTATGAACAATATTAATCCAATGTTCTTTATTCTCAATATCTCCGCATTACAGACATTTCATTAACACACCGTTAACTTTAGCTTCATCTGCTAAGCAATATCCTACTCATCTGTTTAGTAGCTGGAAATAAACCATAAGTTTCTCTCCATTGAAGAGATCCCCTACATAAGGAACGTGAACCATGTTCAAGGCACTGAAACCTACTCTTGCGGCTTCTATTATCGCAGCAACCTTTTCTTTCAACACTTTTGCTGCTGACGTAGAAAAAATCCACTTCCTAATCCCTGGCGGCGCTGGCGGCGGTTGGGATATGACAGCTCGTGGTACGGGTGATGTATTGGTGAAATCAGACATCGTAGAAAATGTCTCTTTCCAAAACCTTTCTGGTGGTGGCGGCGGTAAAGCGATCGCTCACCTAATCGAGACGGCTCAACGCCAAGAAGACACGCTAATGGTGAACTCAACGCCTATCGTTGTTCGTTCACTAACGGGTATCTTCCCTCAATCTTTCCGAGATCTAACACCAGTTGCAGCAACTATTGCCGACTACGGCGCAATCGTCGCGTCTGCGGATTCTAAGTACAACACTTGGGAAGACGTCGTTAAAGAGTTCGAAAGTAACCCACGTAAAGTAAAAATTGCTGGCGGCTCAGCTCGTGGCAGCATGGACCACCTTGTAGTTGCTGCAGCGTTCAAAGGCGAAGGTTTTGATGCTAAAAAAGTACGTTACATTGCCTACGATGCTGGCGGTAAAGCGATGGCAGCACTGCTTTCAGGCGAAACACAGCTGCTTTCTACTGGCCTTGGTGAAGTGCTAGAAATGTCTAAATCTGGCCAAGTAAAAGTGCTTGCTGTGACGGCGCCAAAGCGTCTTGACGCTGCACCTAATATCCCAACACTGACTGAGTACGGCAACGAAACTGTATTTGCCAACTGGCGTGGTTTCTTCGCAGCTCCAGGCACTAGCCAAGCAAAAATCGACGAGTGGAATGTAGCGCTGGGCAAAATGTACAAGACCGATGAATGGCAAGTAGTTCGTGACCGTAACGGTTGGATTGATAACTACAAAGCAGACAAAGATTTTTACGCGTTCCTAGAAGACCAAGAAAAACAAATGGGCGACCTTATGCGTGAGCTTGGTTTCTTGAAATAACCAACAATGGCAGAGAGTATTCGTACCCTCTCACTCTTTCCTTGTTTCGCCGTACATGAGTTAACTTCAAACTCCTTTGTTTATTCGTAGACGTATTACTAACGCTTGCTGATTCGTTGTAGACGCAAGTGGCTGATAAACCAGCACCGTAATCCGCTTACCTTTGGTTAGTGATCCCAGACATTTCATTGACTCGCTCATGTACGGTTTTTTTACTTTTCTATACCACCCCAAATGGAGTTGGATATGTCGGACTTACCAACCAAATTTCTGAGTAAGGAATCCCTGCTTTCTAAAGATCGCCTCGGCGCAATGATCTTTATGTTGGCGTGCTTATGCTATGGCTACCAAACCACGCTGATTCCTTTGTTTCCCGGTGACGAGTATGAACCGTTTACCGCAAGAACCTTACCTACTCTGTTGACGTTTATCGGCATTGGCCTTTCGTTGATCCTGCTGATAACAGGACAACCAGATAAGAAAGTAACATGCGACACAACGCCCCTGAACTGGAAACTGCTGATTGGCTTCTTAGTGTTAATGGCACTGTACGGTGTTGGGCTGACTTATCTTGGCTTTGTTTTAGCAACCAGTTTCTTCTTACTTGCGGGCTTTTATCTACTGGGTGAGCGTCGTAAAGCTGTTTTATTTGGCGCGTCGTTTCCTTTTGTTATCGCGTTCTTTCTTTTATTAACTCAAGGCTTAGATATCTACCTAGAGCCTGGTTTAATTTTCACTCTTTGGTAGGGATAACATTATGTTAGACGGAATTTTACAAGGACTTTCGACCGCTGTGATGCCAATGAACATCATGATGGTAATTGTGGGCTGTTTCGTTGGCACCTTCATCGGTATGCTTCCGGGGTTAGGTCCAATTTCAGCAATCGCATTAATGATCCCTATTACATACGGCCTAGACCCTTCTTCAGGCTTAATCCTGATGGCTGGTGTGTACTACGGTGCAGTATTTGGTGGCTCTACATCATCAATCTTAATCAATGCTCCGGGTTGTTCTTCAACGGTAGTAACCGCATTCGATGGCTACCCAATGGCACAAAAAGGACAAGCTGGTAAAGCACTTGCTCTCGCGGCTTACTCTTCTTTCACTGGCGGTACACTTTCAGCAATCATGCTTTTAATTGCGGCTCCGGCTCTAGCAAGTGTGTCATTGAGTTTCCAGTCTTCAGACTACTTTGCATTAATGTTATTAGGTTTATCAGCTGTAGCGGCGTTTGCGGGCCCAGGTCAAGTAATCAAGGCGTGGATGATGACCATTCTTGGTTTGATGCTATCGACAGTAGGTATCGACAAAGGCGTTGGCGTTGAGCGTTTCACGTTTGGCCTAACGGATCTGATGGATGGCTTCAGCTTCCTATTATTAGCGATGGCAACGTTCGCTTTAGGTGAGACCTTGATGGGTATTCTTAAGCCAGAGCAAGACACCAGCACAGAAGAAAGCAAAAAGATGTCAGACATTGGTAGCATGAAGGTCACCAAAGAAGAGTTCAAAGAAGTCGCGCCAGTTTCTATTCGCTCCTCTATTCTAGGTTTCTTTACCGGTGTTTTACCGGGCGCAGGTGCCACTATTGCGGCATTCCTAAGCTACGGCATGGAACGTAGCCTTGCACCAAAAGACAAACAGAAAGAGTTCGGTAAAGGCAGTATTCGTGGTCTTGTTGCACCTGAATCAGCAAATAATGCGGCATCAAGTGGTTCATTCGTACCGCTACTGACGCTTGGTATTCCCGGTTCTGGTACAACAGCAATCATGTTAGGTGCATTGATTGCTTACGGTATCCAGCCGGGTCCTCGCCTGTTCGTTGAACATCCAGATGTATTTTGGTCGGTAATTATCTCTATGTACTTTGGCAACATCGTGCTGGTTATCTTAAACCTACCGTTGATCCCTTACATCTCTAAACTGCTAGCAGTACCAAGAACGGTACTACTGCCAATGATTATCTTCTTCTCAATCACAGGCGTGTACTTGGTATCTTTCAATACGATGGATGTCTTTGTAATGCTCATTGTTGCTATGGTTGCGATTGCGTTGAGGTTAGCTAACTTCCCACTTGCCCCATTATTGCTTGGCTTTATCTTAGGTGGCTTGATGGAAGAGAACCTACGACGTGCACTGATGATCAGCGATGGGGAGCTCAGCTTCCTATGGGAACGCCCAATCACGATGACGTTTACTATCTTGGCAGTATTGGTTCTTTCAAGCCCGATTCTAGTTAAGCTGTTCAAGAGCTTTAGAGCAAAGCCTGTAGAAGTGTAAAACTCTAGCAAATCAACTAACTCTCAACCAAAGGAGCCATTGGCTCCTTTTCTCAATTGGGTGCTCAATTTGAACAAACGGTTAAAGATGGTAGCAAACTCACAAACCTACCTTTACAACACACGTGACACTGATATTAGTAACGAAATCAAGTAAGGTAAACGATCATTTAACGCATTGGATTCTAAACTATGGATTGGTTGATTCTATTCTTATCGGGAGTAATTGGCGGTGTACTTAACTCCATTGCGGGTGGTGGTAGCTTCATCACCTTCCCTGCTCTTTTGTTCACTGGAGTTCCACCTATCGCAGCTAATGCGACCAATACCTTTGCTTCATGCGCAGGCTATATCAGCGGAGCCTACGCTCTACGCCACGAAATTCAATCTGGTACTAAGCAACTAAAACTGACCATTGGTTTGTGTGTAATTGGTGGTGGCATCGGAGCATTTCTACTGCTGCACACACCAGAAGCGCTATTTACTCAATCCGTACCTTGGCTACTGCTATTCGCTGCTTTGCTTTTCACGTTTGGTGGCACACTCAATAAATGGCTAAAGAAAGTAACCGCTAAACATAAGCACGCCACCAGCGCAGGCGCGTTCTTTTCAGCCGTATTACTTTTGATCGTGTGTGTTTATGGTGGTTATTTTAATGCAGGCTTAGGCATTGTGACATTGAGTTATTTGGCACTGGCTGGGTATACCAATATCAACGTGATGAATGGCATCAAATTGTTGGTATCGGCATGCGCATCACTCGCGGCAATCGTGTTCTTTGTTGTAAATGGTTCGATAGATTGGCTGTCAGGTATGGCCGTTTTGTTTGGGACATTGGTCGGAGGTTACTATTCAGCAAAAATCTCTCGCCGCATCCCTCAACAATATGTCCGTACCACAGTGATCATCGCGAGCTTTTTGATCACCGCTTACTTTTTCTATACCAACTAGGTTCTATGCTAAGTAGATTCCATACCAACTAGGCTCTATGCTATGTAGGTACTATACAAACTAAGTTTTATGCGAACTAAACATTCAGTGCAACAAGACTTGCAGCTGGAAATACCGACCGAAAATACTTTCCCTTTCGATGCCTATCTGGCTATTTTATTGCTTATAAAATAGCCAGAGCTAAATATGTGAGACGAGTCCTTAAATTAGCAAATTTGATAACAATTTAGACTATTTTTTAGCCTTTACTTTGCCAAAGGTGGGATAATTCTCCTGTCGAAAATGAGACTTCATTAGGAGGCGTTATGAACACTAAACTCGGTCATGTCATGTCATCAAGTCGACTCATTTGCTTTGTCGCTTTTCTTGCTGCCACATTCGCGTGGATTCTCAAAATGCCCGCTCTGTTTTCTGTGTCAGCGCTATTCTTACTGATCAGCGCCATTGTCTATGTCGTTGACCTTTGGAAGAATCAAAGAAAGAACCGCGAAGCTTAAGGCAAACGACTAAAGCGACACGCATTAAAAAAGGAGCGCTTAGGCTCCTTTTGCATTTTATGCTTATCGCTTTAGTTGATTAGGCTATTTCGACGGCTTTTCTAGCGACGCCTTTCTATTAACGACGCCCTTTACTAGCGACGAAAATTACGACCGTTGCCGCCGCGGCGCTCTTTAAATGCAGATGCAGCTTTAGCTTGTGAAGCGTGGATAGACTCTACCGTCAATTCCATTGGTTCACGAGGCTCTAATCCGTGACGGAATGTACGCGAACGCGGAGGCATCTGGTATTCGATGTCCGACGCTTTAGGCATACGCTTAAAACGGTAAAGGTAGAAGTTTTCAACCTTTTCACGAGCCCACTCTGTTTTTTTCAAATATTTAACGGCACTTGCAACGGTTGGCTTTGTGTTAAAGCAGTTCATGCGCATTGCTGCGTCCAAAATTTCCCAACCGTAATGATCCACTAATTCAGTGATCATGGTGTCTAGTTTTAAGCCATGCAGAGGGTTGTTTTGTTGCAGTTCGATTCTTTCTTCTTCAGTCATAATATTACCTTTTCCAAGGCAACTAAAGGCCTTGAATTTACTCTAGAACACCGTCATCACTGACCGCTTCTAGCTCAATCATTTGGGCATATCATCCATTGCCCTTATCTATGCCTTTATGATGGCATAAAGCATGCTCGTTATCCTATTTATCTTTCAATTTAATTTTAAAATGGTCACTTACCACCCTGATGTTGCGTCTAATACAGCCGCCCCTCCTAAAAGGGTCTCTCTTAAAGATCCACCAAACTCGCTTAAGTTAACAAAAACCATGATAGAAGAATGAAATATCCCTACTTTACCAATGAAATTTAAAATTATTAGAACGCAGTGTTGCTAATTGACAGTAAGGTGTTATGTTAGAAATGGTATAGAAACCTATAAATAACGATATTAAACAATGATATAACTATAAATAAAGGTTGGCTTTGACCATGTTTGACTACTCCCAAATCAGCAGAGTAGCCGCCCAAGATAAAGATATTATCGCCATCGTTGATGATCTTTTTCGGCTAGCTCGCGAACATTACCCCATATTATCTCGGCTTTCAGTCGTGCTGTGCAGTGAAAACAGAGCATCAAATTACTTTGTTTCGGACACGCTCTGCCAAGAAGCGCAACACCGCTATATCGAACAAGAACTTAAGCCAGAATCGGCTTTATCTCGAATGGCAGAATCTTTAGATACTCGAATCATCAACGACCTCACCACGATAAGCCCGACCAAACAAATATCTCACCTACTCGAACTCGGCCACCAAAGCAGTTACACAACGCCTATTCATCATCAAGAAAGTAATCTTGGGTTTGTGTTTATCAATGCTTCATCAACGGGATTTTTTGCGAACCAGCATATTCAATGTGATATCGCCTATCTCACTCAAGTAATCTCCAGTCTTTTCGTCCAATGGTTTGAACGCCAGCGTCACTTTCAATCCTCTTTAGCGATCGCTTTAAATATGGGTCATGCTCGAGATCCCGAAACCAAAGAACACCTGATTCGAATGGGTAAATACAGTGAACAAATTGCTCGCACTCTGTCGCACACCAGAAGGGAAATTACACACCAATTCATTCATCGAATTCGGCTGTACGCACCCTTTCACGACATAGGAAAATATCGAATTCCAGATAAGGTGTTATTCAGTAGCGCGCGCTTTAATGAAGAAGAAAGAGCCATCATGAACAATCACACTTTATACGGTGAAGAAATGATCAATGACGTGGTTGCTCTATCGTGCCATAGCTCTATGTGTTCTGACGAAATACAGTTCATAAAGAATATCGTGCGTCATCATCATGAACGGTTTGATGGCACAGGGTTACCCGATGCTTTGAGTAACACATCGATACCGCTCGAAGCACGCATCGTGACGTTAGCCGATGTGTTTGATGCACTGATGAGTAAAAGAGCCTACAAGCACGCGTGGACACTCGATGAAGTGATGGAATACATTGAAGCGCACAACGGTTCAATGTTCGACCCAGAATGTGTTGAGGCCCTTAAACAGAACCTAGACGACTTTATGGCAATTCGGGAGCAATACAACGACGATGCTCAACCACATGTAATGACGGCTTAAGATATAAACTCTTTGTTATCTAGATCGAATAGAGCGCAAACCAACAAAAAAGGATGCCCATTGGCATCCTTTTTTCTATTTACAGCTTACAGAACAAAAAGGTTCTTAACTGATTCTAACTAACGATTATACGTCGTAAGTTGTAGAAGCAGTGTCGCCGCCTGTACCAGTCCAGTTTGTATGGAAGAATTCACCACGTGGACGGTCAGTACGCTCATAAGTGTGAGCACCGAAGTAGTCACGTTGAGCTTGCAGAAGGTTCGCTGGAAGACGAGCTGTAGTGTAGCCATCTAGGAACGTTAGTGCAGAAGTCATACATGGCATTGGAATGCCTGATTCCATAGACTTAGCTGCAACTTTACGCCAAGCGCCCATGCAGTTGTCTAGAATGCCTTTGAAGTATGCATCTGAACCTAGGAATGCGATCTCTGGGTTCGCCTCGTAAGCATCACGAATGTTGCCTAGGAATGCAGAACGGATGATACAACCGCCACGCCACATAAGTGCAACGTTACCGTAGTTTAGATCCCAGCCGTTTTCGTTCGACGCTTCACGCATTAGCATGAAACCTTGAGCGTAAGAGATGATCTTAGAAGCAAGTAGAGCCTGACGGATTGCATCAACCCACTCTTGCTTGTCGCCTTCAACTGGAGCAACAGTCTTGCCGAACAGTTTCTCAGCTTCAACACGTTGATCTTTAAGTGCTGACAGGCAACGAGAGAATACAGATTCAGTGATTAGAGTCAGTGGGATACCCATGTCTAGTGCGTTGATACCTGTCCATTTGCCTGTACCTTTTTGGCCAGCAGTGTCTAGGATCTTCTCAACTAGCGCTTCACCGTCTTCATCTTTGTAGCCAAGGATGTCAGCCGTGATTTCTACTAGGTAGCTGTCTAGTTCAGTTTTGTTCCAGTCAGCAAATACAGCCTGCATTTCGTCGTGGTTCATACCTAGACCATCTTTCATGAACTGGTATGCTTCAGTGATAAGCTGCATGTCACCGTATTCAATGCCATTGTGAACCATCTTAACGAAGTGACCAGCACCGTCGTTACCAACCCAATCACAACAAGGCTCACCCGCGTCAGTTTTCGCAGAGATACCTTGGAAGATAGGCTTAACCGCTTCCCAAGCTTCAGGAGAACCGCCTGGCATGATAGAAGGACCGAAACGAGCGCCTTCTTCACCACCAGAAACACCCGTACCGATGAAGTGGATGCCTTTCTCACGAAGAGCAGCAACACGACGGTTAGTGTCTGGGAAGTTAGTGTTACCACCATCAATGATGATGTCGCCTTTGTCTAGAAGTGGTACAAGCTTGTCGATGAACGTGTCTACAACGTCACCAGCACGAACCATAAGCATCACTTTACGTGGTGCTTCTAGCTTCTCAACTAGCTCTTCTAGAGAGTAAGCACCAACAATGTTAGTACCCTTAGCTGGGCCTTCTAGGAACTCGTCTACTTTCGCAGCAGTACGGTTGTGAGCCACAACTTTGAAGCCGTGGTCGTTCATGTTTAGGATAAGGTTCTGACCCATTACTGCTAGGCCAATTACACCGATATCACCTTTCATTATTTTATCTCCTTGCGGCTATTCGCACTTATGCGATAGCACTTGCTGCATTTGAATCTAGGAACCACTCTGTTTCGCCAGTTTTAGACTGGATTTTCGCTGCCGGGTAAGGCAGTTCTGAAGCAGGAGTTGTATGAATTTCTTTAACGATCTCAACTTTACCTGCACCCAGTACTAGGTAGCTGATTCGTTTCGCTGCTTCCAAAACTTTCGCTGTTTTAGAAACACGGATCTGGCCCGACTCTGGGTGAGAAGCTAATACAGATAGGTTCTCATCTTGGTAGTCAGTTACACCCGGGAACAGTGAAGCTGTGTGGCCGTCTGCACCAACACCTAGCAGGATCCAATCGAATACAGGCGTGCCGTTTTCTGTTGGAATCACGTCTGCCATCTCTTTTGCAAAACGCTCTGCTTCTGCTTTAGGCTCATCTTCACCACGGATGCGGTGGATGTTCTCTGCAGGAAGGTTTACGTTTGAGAAAAGTAACGTATTCGCTTCACCGAAATTGCTTTCAGCGTCATCAGGTGCCACGCAACGTTCGTCGCCCCACCAGAAATGAAGGTTATTCCATTGAATACCTTCCGCGTATGGTGCCTCCGCTAAAAGCTTGAAAAGCATTTTTGGCGTGCTGCCACCCGACAATGAAATGTGCACAGGTTTGCCCTGCTCGCTGTATGCTTTCATTTCGTTTGCTAGGTTTTCAACGACCAGTTCAGGCGTTGCAAAGATCTTGTGATTGATCATAGTTCGCAGTAATCCGTGTCTGTTAGGTTTTTACATGGGAAACGCCATGCGCGGCCATCACGTTGCAGAAGCTCATCGGCTTCTTGCGGGCCCCAAGTACCACAAGCATAGCCAAACAGTGCTTGAGGGTCTTGTTTGAGATCTAAGATTGGTTGAACGTACTTCCAACATGCTTCTACTGCATCGGTACGTGCAAACAGAGTCGCATCACCGTTCAGTGCATCAAGAAGAAGACGCTCATAAGCCGTTAGCATTTGAGTTTCAGGTAAATCAGAGTAAGAGAAGTTCATTTTCACTTCTTTTGCTTTGAAACCTGCACCTGGCTCTTTCAAACCAAAGCTCATCTGAATACCTTCATCCGGTTGGATACGGATAATCAGTTTGTTCTCTGGTGCATCTTGACCAAATACTGGGTGAGGCGTGTTCTTAAAGTGAATCACGATTTCCGTTACGCGCGTTGGTAAGCGTTTACCCGTACGTACGTAGAAAGGAACCCCATTCCAACGCCAGTTGTTGATGTGTGCTTTAAGACCAATGTACGTTTCAGTACGAGAGTCATCTGCTACACCCGGCTCTTCACGGTAACCAGGCAAGTGCTGACCACGGACGTCTGATGCTGTGTATTGACCTAATACTAAATCTTTACGCAGGTCGTCTTCTTCCAATGGTTTCAGACACTGAAGTACTTTAACCACTTCGTCACGAATAGAATCTGCATTGATTTGAGCAGGTGGCTCCATACCAACCATTGCTAGCACTTGCAGCAAGTGGTTTTGGAACATGTCACGAACTGCGCCAGAACCATCGTAGTATCCACCACGCTCTTCAACACCAAGGAACTCAGCACCTGTGATTTCAACGTAGTCAATGAAGTTACGGTTCCACAGAGGTTCAAACATCGCGTTTGAGAAACGAAGCACTAGAAGGTTTTGTACCGTTTCTTTACCAAGGTAATGGTCGATACGGTAGATCTGGTGTTCTTGGAAGTGATGATGGATCTCTTCATCCAGCGCTTGAGCTGATGCTAGATCGTAACCAAATGGCTTCTCAATAATCAGACGACGCCAGCCGTTCGATTCATCGTTCAGGCCATGTGCAGCAAGGTTTGCTGGTATCACACCGTAGAGGCTTGGCGGGGTTGCCAAGTAGAACAATGTGTTATGATTTTCGAATTGGTAGTCTTGCTCAAGCTTATCCAGACGTTGTGCTAGACGAGCGTAATCGTCTACATCTGAAGTGTTGATCGCTTGGTAATGCAGATGTTCAATAAATGCATTCAGCGTCTCTGGCTCAGTTTTTTCCATTTCCTGAAGAGACTTCTTCAGCTTCTCACGGTAAGACTCGTCGCTGTACTCAGTACGGCTCACTCCAAGAATCGCAAAGGATTCTGGAAGTTGATTGCTAGCATACAGGTGGTACAAAGCAGGAATTAACTTGCGGTAAGTTAGATCTCCCGACGCACCAAAAATAACGATGCTGCTGTTTTCAGGTATTACCATCATCTTTCCTATAAAAACAAGGTTTTTAGTATTCGCCAAAGGTATCAGCGACATACGAAAATAGATAATAGGTCTTGGCTATTACATCAATAGCGAGTGCCTATTACACTTGAGAATGCGTTTGGTAAACGAGGGTGAAAGCTATCACCTCTATTCGGGACAGTATTGTCTATGAGTATTTGATTTACATCAACCACTGTGAAAGCAATCGATTAAATATTGACTGATTTCGAACAAATTATAATCGATAACTCAGCTGTTCTATCCGGAAGAAGAAGCAAATCGGCATTCTCAAACATTGTAGTCAAGAAAGAACGGTATCTGGTCGGTGGAGTGAGCAATAAGAAAGGGAGAAAAAACCAAAACCAGCTTACTCAACTGGCTTTATATTTATTTCATAGCATCGCGTTTATCTTTGTGACTTGTTGTCGCTAAATCTATCTTCTAGCTTTGTTGTAACAGCGTTCTGGGCGACCTACTGACCCGTAATTTAAGTCAGCCACTAACTCGCCAGTCGTGATAAGGAATTCCAAATAGCGTCGAGCGGTGGTTCGGCTCGCTCCAATACGTTCACCTGCCTCATCAGCTGTAATATCAGTAATGTCGGCTTGTTGGAAAATGGCTCTAATTTTATCAAGCGTTACGCCATCGATCCCTTTCGGTAACGTAGAAACCTTTCGAGAGTCGGCCTTAGCATTCGCTTGCAGCATCTTGTCGACCAAACCTTGGTTAAGATCCGACACACTTTCAAACTCTTGCTGCTGCGACTGATACTTTTTCAGTGCTGCTTCCAAGCGAGGAAACATCACAGGTTTGAGTAGATAGTCGACGACTCCACCACGCATTGCTTGTTGAAGGGTGTCGACGTCTCGAGCTGCGGTAATCAGAATCACATCACAGCCCTGATTGCTGCCGCGAACGTGGTTCAAAATATCAAGTCCGCATCCGTCAGGCAGATACACATCCAATAAAACCAAATCAGGCTTTAAGATATCTAACTGCATTAACGCTTCAGACTGTGTGGTCGCAATCCCGACCACATCAAAGCCTCCCATCTGTTCTAAATAACGATGGTGAAGCTCTGCAATCGCAATATCATCTTCAATGACCATGACTCTCGTGATTGCGTTCATTTATGTTCTTCCTTTAACCATGCTTTTTCCATCACGATGATCTTTACTCGATCACTTCGCGCTTAATTATTATTGTTCTTCTTTTGGCAAATAAACCGTCATTCGCGTACCAAAATCGTGGTTGTCGACCATTTCAAGCTGTCCTTGATATCGGTCAGCAAGCTGCTTAATAAGATACAAACCGACACCTCGGTTCTGCTTCGCTTTGCTCGATACGCCTTTTTCGGTGAGTGCATTGGTTGCCAAGTGTTTTGGCAGACCACACCCTTTGTCTTCAACCTCCACGATGATTTCATTGCCAAAATCACTGATCGACACATCGATCACACGGCGAGCTGGTGCAATTTTCCCTTCTTGTTTGATCGCCATCATCGTGGCATCAAAGGCGTTATCGATGAGGTTACCAAGAATCGTCACGACATCCTCAGCGTTTAACCAAGATGGTAATGCCTCAAGCCTTGATCCTTCTTCGACCTTAAGCTCTAAACCAATCTCTCGTGCTCGCTCTGTTTTGCCTAAAAGCATGCCTGCAATCAGTGGATCTTTCACTGTCTCTCTTAAGAACTCAATCAAGCTCTGGTAATGAGCGGTTTCTTGACCAATCAATTGTTGAACGGAGTCCAGCTCACCCATTTGAATCAAGCCACTTATCGTATTGAGCTTGTTTTGGTGTTCATGTGTTTGCGAACGAAGTAAGTCTGCATACTCTTTAGTTTGAGAAAGCTGATCGGTTAAATCGTTTATCTCATCTCGTAATCGGAAACTGGATACCGCCCCAACTACCTCACCTGCCACGACTATTGGGCTGCGGTTGGCAATGATTCGCTTATTGTTCAGGTACAGCTCAACATCGTGATCGGTATCGCCAGTCGATAGCAGCTGTTCTAAGTCACTGCCCGCTAATACATCAGAAAGGCGCTGTTGGTTGAGTGCTGACTCTCTGTCAATAGACAAGATATCGCAGGCACTTTTGTTTATTGATCGCAAAATACCGCTCTTATCGATACTTAAAATGCCCTCTTTCACAGTACTCATGGTCACATCAAGTTCTACGTATAAACGGCCAATCTCTTCAGGCTCAAAACCCAAAATAGCGCGTTGAAAACGACGAGATACATAGCTTGAAATCACAGCATTAACTGCAACCACCAGCAAGGCCATCACAATCAAAAAGGCTAAGTAAGGTTCAATTCGATCTTGTAAAGAATCCAAGAGGTAGCCAACCGACACTACACCAATCACATTGTCGTTTTGGTCTTTTACGGCAGATTTACCACGGACAGAGAAGCCAAGTGAACCTTTAGCCGTCGACACATAAGACTCGCCTAAGATCAGCGCTTTTTGGTTGTCACCACCACGCATAGGCTTTCCAAGCCTGTCATCATAAGGGTGAATCAAGCGAATACCATTTTCATCTCCCACAACGATGAACGCCGCGCCAATGAGCTGAGTAAGGTTGCGAAATTTGACTTGGGTTTCTTCAGACAGAACATAGGGAACACCAATAGGGTTTATCGTTCCGCTTTCTTGAATAATGCTGGTGACGAGTGGCGATTCAGATAGAAATTCAGCAACACCTAACGCTTTCAAACCCATCTCTTGCTCTTGAGATTGTTTGATGTAGTAAAAACCAGCCGCTGAAAGTATCAAAAGTTCAACGAGGCCAGTGACCGTCATGATAATCAGTAACCTTTTACGGAAACTGATACTGCTCCATTTCATATTCCACCATCCCTAATGTTAGACGAATGATGTTAACACCAAGTTAATCGCATGACCTATCTAGGTATGCGAATTTGTGACTGTTACTCAACTAAATAATTGAGCAGATTGTTAATTGATAATCCTTTACGTTGTTCATTCCAATTAATCGTTCATTTTTAGAACGCATTAGCTTAAAAAGCAAAATAAACGAATAAATATTGAGCTAGATCACTAAGCTTTTAGGTGTTTTTTAGGTTGTTTAAAACAAATACGATTATAATAGTTGCATATGAAGAAGTTCATTGTTGCCAAGCCATAAGTCATGATTTTCAGACTGGGCTTTAAATCGAAATTTCGATTAACAAAAAGGCAACAAACCTTCATTTACTGGACGTATCTATAACTAAAAGTTGCACGCTCGCCGCTACGGTTGTTGAACAAACAGGTTACCTACCTAACCTCATTCATACATCTCTATTTACGCGGCAGGCCAGTAGACAACTCAGAGGTGACTGATAAAACAGCGCCCAATAATAAAACATTGATGAGCAGGAAGTATCGATCAGTGGCAACGTCCAATAGAAACAGGATAAAAACATAACGTATAAACATTGTTGAAAAGGAAACCAGGCAATGAAACGCGATAACTTTGGAATCTGCCTTACTAAGGCTATGTTGTTCAAACACTTACAATCGACTTTTACTCACGTAAGAGCCTATGAGAAAGACGGAACCTCTCCTCTTGATCTCAAGGTATTGTTAGCGTTCCCGCAAATGTCAGGCAGAGATTTATTACAAACAATGCAAGGTTCAAGACAATTGGTGTGGCGCGCCGATCACCATTGTCCTAGCTTTAAATAAGCCACTTCATTTTGTAAGAACACTTCTATACTGAACTTAAAGAGCACGCTTTGTCGTGCTCTTTTCGTTTCAGTGATCTTTGCTGCCCGCATCACGTATCTTATTACATTAACTTAACGAGTTATGCGCGTTTCTGAACATATGAGACAATCAACTCAAGACAAATGACTATCACCCTGCTAACATTAGAGTCAATACTCTAATTTGGTATTTAATGCAGATGACCAAACCAAAATTCCGATACCTTGCGCTCGCCAGTATGCTTCTCGGCACATTTGCTTCGCCAGTTTTGTCCGCCCCGCTCACTTTTTCTGAAGCGTGGCAAATATTGCAAGAGAACAACAACTCACTTGCGGCTCAACAAGCCAACGTTGAACGTTATCAGCACCTTCAGAATTCAACAAGCAGCCTTAATCTACCTTCGATCACCTTGGGGGCTAACTATACGCACCTTGATAGTGATGTGACGATTAATGGTGAACAATTCAAAAATAGCTTAAGCGGCGTGCCAAATTTAGGTGCAGTTGGAGGTATTCTTCAACCTATATTAAGTGGGCTTGGCGGTGTTACCTCAACCATCACCGAGCAAGACATCTTCAGCTCTTCCATCCGTGCTATTTGGCCTATCTTTACTGGCGGACGAATTACCGCTGCGCAAAATGCTGCCGAAGGTAAAAGCGAAGAAGCGCAAAGCCAACTGCTGATGGAGAAACAGGCTCGTTACGAAGACTTAAGCAAATACTACTTCTCGGTGATCTTAGCGGAAGACGTAGTCAAAACACGTCAAGCCGTTGAAGCAGGCTTAACTCAACACCGTGATTTCGCTATCAAGCTTGAACAGCAAGGACAAATTGCTCGAGTAGAACGTCTGCAAGCAGATGCTTCCTTAGATAAGGCGGTTGTCGAGCGTACTAAAGCCCAGAACGATCTTAAGATTGCTCAATTAGCACTGACTCAGATCCTTGGTCAAAGTGAAAGTGTCGAACCCTCAGAGCAACTGTTTATCAATAAGAACCTCCCTCATATGGACGTATTCATTGACCAAACACTCATGACCTACCCTGGTCTCAAGATTCTTGATGCAAAAGAGAAACAAGCGAGCAGCTTAATTAAAGCAGAGAAAGGTAAATACTACCCAGAGGTTTACCTTTACGGTGATTACAGCTTGTATGAAGATGACTCGCTAGCCAGTGAAATGAAACCCGATTGGTTGGTCGGTATTGGGGTAAATGTACCGCTACTTAACACATCAGGTCGTTCCGACAAAGTCGCTGCCGCTCATAGCGCCGTGTCTCAAGTCCAGTTCCTTAAGTCGCAAGCCAAGCAAGACTTAACCGTTTTGGTACAAAAGACCTATCTTGAAGCGAACCAAGCAATTGAAGAAGTTCAAGGCCTCAACTCAAGTCTGTCTTTAGCTCAAGAAAACCTTTCACTTCGTAAAAAAGCCTTCACTCAAGGGTTATCTAATTCGTTAGAAGTGGTTGATGCTGAGCTTTATCTAGCAAGCATTAAAACACAGCAATCTGCTGCTCGATTCAAATACCTAATTTCTCTTAATAAGCTGTTAGCACTCACCAGTGAAATGAATGCTTATTCAAGTTACTTAACGTCTTCTGTCCTGTCTGACTTCGATTCAAAAGCAGACACCGCTAGCCAGTCAAAAGGATAATTCATGAAACCTATTAAACCACTTATTCTCTCTCTGGTTGGCATCTGCATTATTGGCTGGGTTGGGTACAGCTTTTACCAAGCGTACCAACCACAGCCTGTTAAGCTTCAAGGTCAAATAGATGCGCAGCAATACAGCATCTCATCGAAAGTACCCGGCAGAATTGATGAAATATTCGTGCGTAAAGGCGATTCAGTTGAAAAAGGCGAATTGATCTTCTCCCTACTTAGCCCAGAAATTGACGCTAAATTAGAGCAAGCAAAAGCCGGTCAAAAAGCCGCTGGTGCCTTAGCAAAACAAGCAGAGAATGGTGCTCGTACTCAGCAAATCCAAGCCGCTAAAGATCAGTGGTTGAAAGCGAAAGCGGCAGCCGATCTGATGGACAAAACTTACCAACGTGTAAACAACCTTTATAACGATGGTGTGGTTGCCGAGCAAAAGCGTGATGAAGCTAAAACTCAGTGGCAAGCGGCAAAGTACACCGAAAGCGCTGCGTTCCAAATGTATCAATTGGCGCAAGAAGGTGCTCGTGACGAAACCAAGGTAGCAGCAGCTCAAAAAGCGTTAATGGCAGCTGGCGCAGTAGCGGAAGTTGAAGCTTACGCTAAAGACACACAGATCCACAGCTGGTTTAATGGCGAAGTATCCCAGGTTCTATTGAGCAGCGGTGAACTCGCACCACAAGGCTTCCCTGTTGTCACTGTTATCGACACCAAAGATGCTTGGGCCGTGCTCAATGTACGTGAAGACATGCTTAAGCATTTTGAGAAAGGCAGCCAATTTGAAGCTTACCTTCCAGCTCTGGATAAGTCGTTAACCTTTCAGGTTGCTCATATTGCCGTAATGGGTGATTTCGCGACTTGGCGTTCAACGGATGCAGCACAAGGCTTCGACTTACGCACTTTTGAAGTAGAAGCGCACCCTGTCGATACCAACGAAACACTGCGTATGGGCATGAGCCTAGTGGTTGAGCTTTAGGTGACGTATGTCTGCTAACTTTCGATCTATAAGCTCGCCATCTACAGAATCGCAATATAGAAGCTCTCAATCTATGTGCTCGCAATCCCCTGAACATCATAGAGCGAAGAATGCCTTGCTTAGACAGTGGGCGATTGTCCGCAAAGACAAATGGCTGTTGTCTTGCCTAACTTGGATTCCGTTGCTTCTTGCTGCCAGTATCTGGCTGATTTTTTCACAAGGAATCGCTCGCGACTTACCGGTTGCAGTTGTCGACCTTGAGCACAGTCAAATCTCGCAACAGTTCACTCGTCTTGTTGATGCATCACCAACGCTGCAAGTCACTCAGAAATACAGCTCTGCGAGTGATGCGGCGAAAGCGATGATTGAACGCGATATCTATGGTTATGTTGTGATACCAAGGCACTTCGACCGAGACCTTCTGCTCGGGTTAAACCCACAAGTATCTGTTTTCTACAACAGCCAGTTTATCTTGATCGGTAAGCTGGTGAACTCTGCGTTGCTGCAGGCTCAAGGGACATTCAACGCGCAACTCGAAGTGATTAAACAGCTCTCGAACGGTGATACCACGGTACAATCTGCATTGGGGAAAGCGGTAACGGTACAAAGTCAGATTACGCCACTGTTTAACAAGAACACCAGCTATGCTCAGTTCTTGGTGTCTGCGGTTATTCCAGCACTGTGGCAGATCATGATTGTGGTGGGCACTATATTGATTTTGACGGCGAACGTTAGAGCTCGAGGCCTTCATGCTTGGTTATCCAACGCCCCTATGAAGTCACTCACATCAACATTAACGCCCTACCTTGTCTTGTTTTTGATGTTTGGTATCGCGTTTAGCTTCTGGTTCTATGTTCTCTTAGACTGGCCATTTAACGGCAGCTTTGTGGTATTAACCATTGCTCAACTGCTAACCGTCATCAGTTGTATCATCATGGGTTGTTTGTTTTTCTTCTTAACACTTGATCCAGCAAGGGCGATGAGTTTCGCTGGCGCCTTTACAGCACCAAGCTTTGCGTTCATGGGTATTACTTTTCCAGTAACCGACATGAACGCGGCAGCTCAAATTTGGAGAAGCTTATTGCCCGTGAGTCATTACATCGAAGTACAAACGGCACAGTCTAGTTATGGCGTGAGCGCAGCACAGTCACTTATCAGCCTCTCCTCAATGTTGTGGTACGCAGTTCCTGCTTTCGTGGTGATGTTATTAATTAAGAAACACTTGGCGCAGTCAGCTCTATCTGCACAAATGGCTTTATCTACACAAACGGCTCTATCAGCTAAATCAGCAGAAGCAGCTTTATCTGCAAAAACAACGCCGTCAACACAACCAGAAGCATCAGCACAACAAGGAGTAAAACGATGAACTTTACTCAATTGCTCAAACAAGAACTCTTAGCGGTGCTTCGCAACCCTGTCGTGCTCCTTACGGTATTCGGTGGTGTAGTCTTCTATTCATTCTTGTATCCGCTGCCTTACGCGCACCAAGTTCCTCAACAGCTTAAAGCCTCGGTAGTAAACTTGGACAAGAGTCAAAGCAGCTACCAATTAGAAAGAATGGTAGATGCCACGTCTCAAATTGACTTGGTACGCCGCGATTCCACCATCGCCGATGCTAAGCAAGCTGTTCTTAATCAAGAGATTGGTGGGTTCATCATCATCCCAGAGAACTTCTACAAAGACTTGCTCCTAGGTAAGAGCCCGACGCTTTCTTACGCCGGTGACGCATCTTACTTCTTGGTCTACGGAACCATTGTTGAAGGGCTTAGCAAGGCTGGTGGCACGTTAGCTGCTCAAGTTAAGGTCAGCCACTTGTTAGTAGAAGGAGTACCTTTAGAATCGGCAGCCAAAGACTACAGCGCATTCAGCTTAAACCTAAAGCCAACCTTCAATAGCCGAATGGGATACATCGATTACGTGGTTCCAGCCGTCTTTGTGTTGATCCTGCAACAAACCTTAGCCATGGCTTCTGGTTTAGTTGGGGCAACCCAAAACGCTCAATCAACGTTTGGCTACTGGAGTAAAACCTCTCCAGCGAAGTTGATTCTTGCTCGTTGTTGTACCTTAGTCGGTATCTATTACTTGTTGTCGATGTATTACTTCGGCGCTAGCTTTTCGATGTATGGAATAAGCTTGCTCGCCTCAACGACACAGATTTTGACTTTACTGCTGCCCTTCTTATTGGCCAGTTGTTTGATCGGGATTTTTATTGGTGAGTTAGTACCAAGAAGAGAACTGGTCACTGTGGTGGTGTTAATCAGTTCAATGCCACTGATTTTTTCCTCTGGGTTTATCTGGCCCGTTGAAATGATGCCTCAGTGGTTAGTCTTGTTGTCGCAGCTCTTCCCAAGCACACCTGCAATTCAAGGTTTCTTAGCTCTTAATCAGATGGGTGCATCTTGGCAAGAAGTGGCGTGTCAATGGACATTGCTATGGGGACAAGTCGCTTTATGGGGTTCGTTATTAGCACTTAAGCTTTACCACAAGTCGAGTAAACGTATCATTGGACCGGTTTAACTCTAGTCTCTATTCGTCAGGCACTAAACCTCACGCTCATTGAAACCATTAACAAAGCTCTGATAAAGGGCTTTTTTAATGTCTTTTAGCTTGATTACATCTTCAGCTATCAATTGTTTAAACACCTCCCAAAAACATATTGAACATTAAAAGTCGCCGACTTCCCTATGCACCTCTACTATCATTCACCTTAGTTCATGCTATAACAGCCACTGCATATGCTTTTTCTAACCTAAAAAACACCTGCTTATTCCTAAACAATGACAAAACCCGAACAATTGTAAATTTATTGTAAAAAAATCTTTGATGGTATTATTTTTGTGTATAGGATTATCAGTAGGACTTGGCAGGCCGAATGCCATAGTCTAATTGGTGCACATACCAAAAGGATATCCATATAAAGCAAGATCAGTACTCATATTTATTTCATTTTTCGACCTAGCTACAGCCGTTTATGTTGCCGTCGAATTGCAATAAATAAGTCGCTGAAATGTAAAAAATCAGATAGAAAAAACACAACAGCAACAAACATAATTTAATAAAAAGACAGGGAAAACCATGAAAAACATACGTGAATTATTTTTTGGGTTTATATTATTATTTAGTTCCAGTGCATTTGCAGAAGAAGGATCATTTAATCAAGCTATCAGTAACTTAAGTCAAAGTGTTGATGGTTTTTTCAACGAATATACAGGTTGGTTCGTTGGACTGATATTTAAAAGCGTACCGGTAGGTGAAGCAAACTTCCCAATTATTGTTGGCTGGTTACTGCTCGCTGCGATCATCTTTACTGTTTATTTTGGCTTTGTTCAATTTAAACGTGTCGGGATGGCCATAGACATTATTAAAGGTAAGTACACAGACCCTAACTCCAAACACGAAGGGGAAGTTTCTCACTTTCAAGCGTTAACAACCGCGCTTTCTGGAACTGTTGGGCTTGGTAATATTGCCGGTGTAGGTGCTGCACTCGCAATTGGTGGTCCTGGTGCGACATTCTGGATGATCTTGTGTGGTCTTCTGGGTATGGCATCTAAGTTTTGTGAGTGTACATTAGGTGTGAAATACCGAACTATCCTACCTTCAGGTGTCGTTTCGGGTGGTCCAATGTACTACCTAAGCCAAGGTCTTGGTGAAAGAGGTTTAGGTGGACTAGGTAAAGCCCTTGCTATTGGTTTTGCATTAATGTGTATTTTAGGCGCATTGGGTGGCGGTAACATGTTCCAAGCTAACCAAGCACATGCCATGTTAACTTACGCATTCGATGTACCAAGTGAATACGGAGTCATCACTGGCCTTGTACTCGCCGCTTTAGTTTTCTCTGTAATTGTTGGTGGTATGCCTTCTATCGCATCGGTGACAGAGAAAGTTGTTCCTTGGATGGCTGCTCTGTATATCGGTATGGCTCTGATTGTTATCGGTTCTAATCTTGATCAAGTGGGTCCTGCGTTCAGTGCAATCTTTACAGGTGCGTTCACTGGTGAAGGTGTGGTTGGTGGATTCATTGGTGCCTTAATCCAAGGTCTAAAACGTGCAACGTTCTCAAACGAAGCAGGTGTAGGTTCAGCAGCTATCGCTCACTCAGCGGTTAAAACAAAAGAGCCAATCACCGAAGGTCTAGTATCACTATTAGAACCGTTCGTTGATACCGTCATCATTTGTACAATGACGGCCTTGGTTATCACTATTGCAGGCCTAAATACTGGTCCATTCGATGGTTCAGGCTTAACGGGTGTAACGCTTACTGCTGCATCGTTTACTGAAACGGCAGAAGTGTTCAAATACACACTCGCTCTAGCGGTAATCATGTTCGCGTTTTCTACCATGATCTCTTGGTCGTACTACGGTCTTAAGGCGTGGACTTACCTATTTGGTGAAGGAAAAACAACGGAACTGATTTTTAAAGTGATGTTTTGTGTGTTTGTTGTTATCGGTGCGACGATTCAGTTTGGCGCGGTAATCGACTTCTCTGACGCAGCTATCTTTGCGATGTCTATCTTCAACATTCTAGGCCTGTACTTCCTAATGCCTGTTGTGAAGAAAGAACTGCAATCATTTGTTGCTCGCGTTAAATCAGGTGAAATCAAAACCTACGAAAAATAGTGACTCGTCAATAATTTATTGTCGAATAACACTGTTCTAAAAATTTTTGTAAGACCCTTTGCTTGAGAAAGCGAGAACAGTACTGCAACTTACAAAATCCCTATAAGCTGTGCTTGTAGGGATTTTTTATGCCTGAAGAGAAAATCAGCAGTACGCCTATAAACTTTGACAACTCAGCCTAATATCAGACCCGTTTTTATGTACTTACTCTCGAAAAACTGAGTACAACGAAAAACGCCCACATCACTTGTGTGATGTGGGCGTTTCAGTATTTACTGGCAAAACTAATGTTAGGTAGGTAAAGCCTTCGGCTTATAGACCCATCTCTTCAGTGAGAGTTTTGATCTGCTTGATATCCATGGTGTGAACTTCAATCATTTGTCTGATGTCACTCAAGCGCGAGTTAGCGTTATCCTGCTTCTCGCAAGCGTCAGATTTCGCATCCCATGACGTGCCGTCTAAGAAAACATCACACGCTTTCTTCAAAGAACCAAGATTCTGTTCAAGTTCATCTCTTTCTTTCTCGAGTTTTTCAAGCTCTTGAGATATCTGTAATTCTTTACGGAACAGCTCACGCGAACGTTCAAACAAAGTCGACTGCATATCAGCTTGACGGCTCAACTTTTGATTGTTTTGTTGAGTTTGTTCTAACGTTTGCTTCTGTTCGTTTAACTGCTGCTCTAACGAGTAGTTTGCTTTCTCTAAAACTGCAGATTGTTTCGCTAAATCTTGGAGTTCTTTTTGATGCTCTTCTGCCTGTTTCACTAGAGCAGCTTCTACTTTCGCATCAATTTCGGTATCAACTTTTGCCACTTTTTCTTCAACTGATGTCACCAGCTGAGTTTTACTATCACGCAGTTCTTGATAACGAATTTCGAGTACCTGATAAGTGGACTCCCACTTCGAAGCCGTGACTGTAGAACCGATTAAGCCGCCTAACGCTAAACCGATAACCGCAGCAATGCCGATATATAGCTGACTACGTTTATCACGTTCTTCAATAACAACCACTTCATCTTGTTCGCCTTGTCCAGATTGCTGGTTCACTAGCGGGTACTCCCAAAAATTTGCTTAACGTTACACGGTCACTGATACTGATACTGATACTGATACTGATACTGATACAGTAAGCTCAATTAAATCTATTGCCCAAGCCAGAAGCACTTGAGCTTTGCTAACACGTTCATCCCAACACTCAAAACTCAAAACTCAAAGATAGGTTTAACGAGTTAACTCCGAAATCATCAGGCTGGCAGTATACAAAAGGAAGCTACTAACGATAACTATCACTACCCCTTTTTGCAGTTTTTCGTTCGTCCGGTAACGAAACAGTACAAATGCCAAAGCCAATAAAAAAACAATCGCTATTAGTCGAGTCATAACTCCTCCTTGTTTCTCTATTTTATACCATTTAAATAAGCAAGTTACGTCAGAGACTCGTTGTTTGATCATTTAGTTGAACAACATTTAAGCAAACAGATATTTTGTAGCTGACATCACATTTTATATGATCTAGGATACGCCTACAGATTACCTAATTATTTAGGTAATTGTTCCGATGAAGACTGCAGGAGAGTGGTTTTTAACTAAATAATAACATTTAGTTAGATTGACCCGCCGAAGAAGTAAATCTTTCAGGTTCTTTATGCTGGAGAAATCCAGAAAAGTGAGGACTGTCGTTGGAGGAACCTCTGGAGAGAACCGTACTACTTTTTTTGTAGCAAGCGGTCGCCGAAGGAGCAAGCTTAGTGCCCGTTACTTATCTATAAGTGATTCGCTAAGTGAAACTCTCAGGCAAAAGGACAGAGGAGTGGAAAGCAACAGCCTTAATTAACAAAAGAATTCTATCTAGAAATCCGTATGTATTAAGTAGTGCTCCCGATCCCTGAGATCCGCACTGCCTTCCCTCTTCTCCTTAAATTTTATATTTATTAAGGGGAAACCATGAACCATCTACAAGCTACACTTCAAACTATCAACCAATTCGTTTGGGGACCACCACTGCTTATTCTGCTAGTGGGAACGGGGATCTACTTTACTTTTCGCTTAGGCTTACTCCAGTTTAGACACCTCCCAACCGCGCTAAAAATGGTGTTCAGCAAAGACAAATCCGGTACGGGTGACGTATCAAGCTTCGCCGCTTTGTGTACAGCGCTTTCTGCAACTATTGGTACAGGTAACATCGTTGGTGTAGCGACCGCAATCAAGATTGGTGGCCCTGGTGCCCTATTCTGGATGTGGCTTGCCGCTGTATTTGGTATGGCGACCAAATACGCAGAATGTCTACTTGCCGTTAAATACCGCAGAACCGATAGCAATGGCGAAATGGTTGGCGGCCCTATGTACTATCTTCAATACGGAGTGGGCTCACGAATCTTAGCGGTCATGTTCGCTGTTTTCGCGCTCGGTGTTGCTTGCTTCGGTATTGGTACCTTCCCACAAGTAAACGCTATCTTAGACGCAACTCAAATCTCATTTGGCGCTTCGCGTGAGATGTCAGCGGTTGTTCTCACAATATTAGTGGCGGTTGTAACCCTTGGCGGTATTCAAGCTATCGCTAAGGTGGCAGGGAAAGTCGTTCCTACTATGGCGGTTATGTACGTCGTCGCATGTTTAAGCGTTCTGGTTTCAAATGCAGACCAGCTATTGAATGCCATTACCCTTGTTGTTACCTCTGCGTTTACCAACACAGCAGCAACCGGTGGTTTCTTTGGCGCGAGCATCATGCTTGCTATCCAATCAGGTATCGCTCGTGGCGTGTTCTCGAACGAATCTGGCCTAGGTAGCGCACCAATGGCAGCAGCCGCGGCTAAAACAGACTCATGTGTGAAACAAGGGCTTGTCTCTATGACAGGCACCTTCTTCGATACCATCATCATCTGTACGATGACAGGTCTGGCGCTTATCTTAACGGGCGCTTGGCAAACTGACCTGTCTGGTGCTGCGATGACCACTCATGCATTCGCTGTTGGTTTGAATGCAGACACCCTTGGCCCTATGTTGGTTTCTGTTGGCTTAATCTTCTTTGCGTTTACCACAATTTTAGGTTGGAACTACTACGGTGAGCGCTGTGTTGTGTTCTTACTAGGTACCAAAGCAGTATTGCCTTACAAGATCATCTTCATCGCCTTGGTTGCTTCTGGTGCATTCTTAAAGCTCGACATGATCTGGATAATGGCGGATATCGTGAACGGCCTAATGGCAATTCCGAACCTAATTGGGCTTATCTTACTGCGACACGTTGTTATCGAAGAAACCAAGCTATTCTTCAAACCTTTAACTTCTTCAAATGATTGTGAAGCCGTTAAAGCTTAACCTGAATTGATTGAATACATAGCCCGTATTCAAATACGGGCTTTTTGATATTTATTCAAACATTAAACTGAAAAAAATCATGACTAGCACTTATACCCTTACATATAAAAAGATATTAATTAGGCCGCTGTGCGAATTAAAATACCTGATAGATATGCTAACAAAAAGGCCACTAATAAAACCAACACCTTAATTAGATATTACTTATATTTAACAGAGCATGTATAAATAACCGTTTTTTAGTCATAAACGAATAAACAGCATTTTGTTTCAACCACACAAAAAACACCAGAATAAAACATGTAACTTTAATTCATATAATAGTCAGTTTATAGTCATCTACATTGTTGAGAGAATTTTAATAAAAATAAACGTTGGCTATATGATCAGATTCGACCCAATTAAAAACCGTATTTATAACGACGAACGTTCTATTAAAATAGGATATCGTGAGACTCGCGTTTTAGAGTTATTACTTAAACACTCACCAGAGATTGTGAACAAACAAGATATCATTAGTTTCGCATGGGGAAGCGAATTCATTGGTGATACATCACTTGCGAAATGCATCAGTTTACTCCGCCAAGGATTCGTTAAGCTCGGCATTAAAGAGACGCCAATCGTGACGGTACCAAAGGTTGGTTACCGCCTTATCGATGATTGCGTCTTTATCGAATCGCAACCACAAAGCGGAATCACTATTCCTCTCACTCCAGTGAGCGATCAAGTTCCACTCGATAACAGCAGTATTGCGGCCTCTATTGCAAGTAGCCATGAATCTATACCTAAACCAGCTTCGCCTGCTCACCAGCAAATCAGATCATACAGAAATAGACTGTGTTACTTCACAACTGGTTGTTTGCTATTTGCATCGGCGCTATTGGCTTTTGCTAAGGTGCACGATAGGAGCCTTGCCGATATCAACTCAGTAAACCGACTCAATGAACAGTGGGTTGGTCAGGTTCAAGTGTTCCAAGAGTCTGAAATGGCGATGAGCCCAGAACTAGAGGCTATTCTCTACAAATACCAATGTGATTGCGTGGCATACATCAGCGATGAGCCCGGCTATTCAGAACTCTCCATACTCAACAAGACGACACGTCAGTCCATCAATATCTTTTACACAGCCACGCAATTAGATCGAGCGAGTGAAGAGATAGCATTATTCCTAAAGAGAGGCCAATTATGATGCCATTTGTAGCTCTGTTTTCCTCGTTAGCGTTATTGATTGGTATATGGAGTATTCCTTCTTCTCCACCCCAAGAAGAGCACCGTTATCAGCATAGCGTGGTAGATCTTGTGTTAGATGGAAATGTATTACGAACCGATGGACTCACCAAAATAAGTGATAACGAGGTTCTACACCTAATGTCTATCCAAGATGACAGCATGCCCGAGCCGATTGTTCTACGGTTTAGAGGTGAGGCGGGCTCTTCTCAATCCCTATTCTTTTCAATAGCTGGCACTATCGACTTACTCTCCGTGCAAAAAATAAATAAAGCGATGAATGATAGCTTATTGTCACCCTACCTGCTTATCAACAATGACCCTTTAACACTGAAGGTTGATATATTAAGCTCAAATGATCTGTTTGCTATCATTCGGACATGTAATAATGGAAGAACACAACTGTTGGCTAAACGATAATTTGTCGCCGTTTGGCCAACAGTTAAATTCACTTTATTTTAATTAACATCGTTCTGAATATTACACATAAGAAATGGATGGTTATATTTATTACTGCATCAATAAATTTCTCTCGATCTTTTAATATTCAATTAATCGAATGTTTAAAACAACGGATTAAATTTAAGCATCCAGTCTCATTTACCGCTTCACTGTTGATATTTACATCAAATAAAAACGATGTGAATAATATGTCTCCTATCATACTTAGTCATTAACCTTACATGTAATTAAACAACATCAAAATAATTTGACGTTAAAGTAGCGATAATAATGCCTCATTTTTCTAAAAACGGTTTGAGCCCCATCAAAAAATTCACTTCCAGTTGCATACAATTTCACCATAAAAACACTTCTAGCAACACAAGCCATTGAATTAATGAGGTAATTTAATTCAATCCTTTTCAGTATCTATCTATTTATCAACATGAAAAAGTGAACTGGTCTTGTTAACTGCACGGCGCACAAAACATTATCAAAATAGAGAAATTACAAACGAGGGAATTGTTAATGATTAGTATAAACAGAAGTCTCTTGGCAACCGCAGTGTTGTCTGTTCTATCTACCGGTGTAAACGCAAAGGTTTATCCAGACCAAATAGTGTTAGACCAACTTGGTGAAGATGTATGTCGCTCTGGCTATCGCCCTTTAGACCGCTATGAGGCTGAAGAACAAAAGAGTGCTTTGCTCGCTCGTATGGGTACTTGGCAGATCACAGGGCTGAAAGGAAACTGGGTAATCATGGGGCCTGGCTATCATGGTGAAATTAAACAATCAAACAGCGGGGCAACGTTCTGCTATCCAAACAATGACCAATCTGAAATTCCAAACTACTCTGCTAAAGCCGTTCCAGAAGGCAGCGAGATAGACGTTGAATATGACTTAGTGAACAACCGCAATGATTTTGTACGCCCTCTTAGCTACCTAGCTCATAACCTAGGTTATGCATGGGTTGGCGGTAACAACAGTCAGTATGTTGGTGAGGACATGACGATTAACCGCTCAGGTAACTCTTGGGTAATACAAGGCAACAACAGTGGTTCTTGTGATGGTTATCGCTGTAACGAAAAGACTAAGATCACAGTCGACAACTTCACCTACACCGTTAACGACAATAACTTTTGGCACGGCGATGTCGTCGAGTCCGATCGCGAACTGGTTAAGACCGTTTATGCAACGGCAAGAAACAGAAGTAACATCGCGCAACAAGTCGTTGTCGATCTCAAAGTCGATGAATCTACAAATTGGTCGAAAACGAATAGCTATGGATTCTCCGAAAGTGTTCAAACAGAGAATACATTCAAGTGGCCTTTGGTTGGCGAGACTAAGCTAACGATTAAGCTAGAAGCGAACCAGAGCTTTGCTGAAACCAACGGCAACTCCACTAGCGAACAAGTAACACTTCAAGCTCGTCCTATGGTTCCAGCTAATTCAGAGCTGCCGATTCGAGTTGAGCTATATCGTTCAACCATCTCTTATCCTTACCGATTCAACGCCGACATCAGTTACGATGTTGAATTTAACGGCTTCCTTCGTTGGGGTGGTAACGCATGGCACACCCACCCAGACAACCGCCCTTACAAAGCTCATACCTTCACAATAGGCCGTAGCAGCAACGAATCAGCCGATATTCGCTACCAATGGGATCACCGATACATCCCAGGAGAAACGAAATGGTGGGACTGGGGCTGGGCTATCAAAGAAGCCGGTTTATCAAGTATGCAGTACGCGACTGGGGGAAGCTTGCGCCCATTCCACTCATACGTATCTGGCGATTTTAACGCTGAATCTCAATTTGCAGGCACCATTGAGATTGGACAAGCAACGCCAATTACCAGCAGTGTTCGTAGCAAAAGAAGTGTTGATTCAGTCAACGAAACCACTGAGATCATTGGCGATATCGAAGTTACTACCAACTTTAATGCGGATGAGTTGAGTGACTTAGGTTTCGAAGGCGCTGAGATGAACATTAGCGTTGTTGAATAACACAGTGGCTCACATCTAACACTCGGTTTACCAGTAACAAAAAGCCCACGATACGTCGTGGGCTTTCATCTATTCATTTATTCATCTGCAACAGAAAAGGAAAACTACGCAGGCTCTTCCATTAGAAGCTTAACGCCAAGCCCCACCAGCACGATACCAGTCACGCCTTCCATCCACTTCATAAAGCTCGCGTTCTTAAGCAAATTTTTAGCCGAGTTAAGTGCCCCTGCCAAACCGCATTGCCACACCATCGCAATCATAAAGTGTACCGAAGCCATCAACATAGATTGCAATAAAGGCGAACCTTCAGGGTTTACAAATTGAGGTAAAAAGGCCAAATAGAAAACTGCCGTTTTTGGGTTAAGAACGTTAGACAAGAAGCCTTCACGCAAAGAACGCTTTGCACTGTATGCTTGCTGAGCTTGTTCACCAACCTTCAAACCGCCACCGTTTTTCATCAATGCTCGCAAACTGCTTAAGCCAAGCCAGATCAGGTAAACCGCACCCACCATCTTAACGGCTTGAAAGAGGTCAGCTGACTGGGCAAGGATTGCAGAAATACCCACAGCAGAGAAAAACGCGTGTACATACAAGCCACTACAAATACCAAAGCTCGTCATCACGCCGTCAGATAAGCCAGAACGGCTCGTGTTACGAATCACCAATGCCGTATCTAAACCCGGCGTTAGCGTTAAAATAGTAATGGCAATTAAAAATGCCTCAAAGTTCAAAATATCCATATCATTGTCATTCTTGTTCAGCGATCTATCATCAATACCGTGTATCTGAACAATTCGCAAGCAACAATTGCCACCAGCTATACAACTCACTGATTTTGTGCACAATAGAACAGTTTAATTTGTTAAGAAATAGTAAATTCAAGGCATCGTACCGCCTCATACTTTTCTCGCTATATCTTCGACTCCGAAGGTCAGCGTCTTTTAAAAGTAGAGCCATAATCAAAGTACATGAGAAATGAACCTTAACGCTGACGCTGTCCTAAGATTCATTTACAGAAACCAAATTAAGAGTAGTCAAATGAGCGCATTCAAAAAACTAGTCGAGCACTCTCAAAAATGTTCACGCTTTCAACACCTAGCCTCTATTTGTGGTTGGGACCAAGCTTCAATGATGCCAGCCGGTGGTAACCAAGCTCGTAGTGAAGCGATGGCCGAGCTTTCAGTTCATATCCACGGATTAATGACGCAACCACAGCTTGGAGATTGGATTGCAGACGCTGAAAACGAAGCTCTGAACAACGAACAACAATCGTCTCTGCGTGAAATTAAACGCCAATGGCAACAAGCTAACCTACTTCCAGAAAAACTGGTTGAAGCCAAATCTCTAGCAGGCTCAAAGTGTGAACATGCATGGCGTAGCCAACGTGGTAACAACGACTGGGTTGGATTCGAAAAGAACTGGCGAGAAGTGGTTGAACTGTCTCGCGAAGAAGCTCAGATCCGCGCCGATGCGGCGAACCTAACCCCTTATGATGCCATGCTTGATATCTATGAACCAGGCACCAGCTCTGCTTCACTTGATGTCTTGTTTTCAGATGTTAAAACATGGCTACCAAGCCTGATTGACGAAGTAATCGAAAAGCAGTCAAGTGAGCAGTTTAATACGCCATCTGGCATCTACTCGACCGAGAAGCAGAAAGCGCTTGGCTTAGAAGTCATGAAGCTGCTTCAGTTCGATTTTGAACACGGCCGATTGGATGAAAGTGTTCACCCATTCTGTGGCGGTGTACCTTCAGACGTGCGTATCACAACCCGATACGACGAAGCGGAATTCGTTCAAAGCTTGATGGGTATTGTGCATGAAACTGGACACGCTCGTTACGAGCAAGGCTTACCTAAACACCTAGCAGGCCAACCTGCGGGTGAAGCGCGCTCGATGGGTATCCATGAATCTCAATCTCTGTTCTTCGAAATGCAAGTTGGCCGCAGCGACCCGTTCATTGGACACTTAGCAAACTTAGCTGGTCAGCAATTTTCAGGCCCAGAATTTGAGAAAGATAACTTCCAGAAGATCTACACTCGTGTGAAGAAAGACTTCATCCGTGTCGATGCCGATGAGCTAACCTACCCTGCACACGTTATCTTACGTTACGAAATTGAGCGTGACTTGATTAACGGCAAAATCAAACACACCGATGTCCCTGAACTTTGGAACACTAAGATGCAGTCTTACCTTGGTTTAAGCACTCAAGGCAACTTCACTAACGGCTGTATGCAAGACATCCACTGGACAGACGGCGCATTCGGTTACTTCCCTTCTTACACACTAGGTGCGATGTACGCGGCTCAGTTCATGGCTTCAATGAAGAAAACGGTGGATGTGAACTCTGTGATTGAAAGTGGAGACCTATCACCTATCTTCACTTGGTTAGAGTCGAACATTTGGAGCAAGGGCAGCCTGCTGACCACCGACAATTTGGTGAAAGGCGCAACCGGTGAAACCTTGAATGCGCAATACTTCAAAGATCATTTGAGAAGTCGTTACCTTTAATGGAGTAAATCGATAGAGGCTGATCAGTTTATTGATTCAGCCTTTTTAATCACATTTTCAAAACATACTTAGGTTGATTTGAAGGCTTTATCCCTTCATCGAACTTAACAATCACGGAATATTCTGGTACCTACTAGCACGGAATTGGACAATTCCGAGTTGCGTCTTTTGCTAATATAGCAAAGCATGAATTATTGAAAGTATGGAAAAAGTCGCTTACGTGAGTGTCCAGTATCACTGGAGCAGATCATTTGTTATATTTTTTACCTGAGAACAATGCAACACACCCTATAACTTCCACTTTTACATCAGTAAAGTGTTCATTTAACGATGTCACCAATGAGTCTAAATCATCGTTGTTATTACTAAATATGCCTTTCTTATTGTATACACCCATCAATTTTTTAGCGAAAAAATTCAGTTTCGTACCCTTACCTAAAATTGTACTACCAAACAAAACCCCACCTTCGTTCATATGGCTTTTTAAATGCTTAAACATAATGCCTTTACCAATTAAATTTCCAGGCAAACAATGAAGTAAATAATTAACACTAATTGAGTCAAATTTTTCGATACTTAATTCAAGAGGCTCAAGTACATCCCCACAGTAAACTTCAGGTTGAAAATGACTAATTGCTTTTGAGGTTGTATCAAGACTATTTTCATTCAAATCTAGCAAAGCGATACGTTTTGTTGTTTGTGGTAGGTAATTCTTAAGGTAATAACCTGAGCCAACGCCAACATCTAAATGATTAGATGAAACTAACATTGAAAATTGCTCACTAATAAGTCTAGTTGGGCATTTCCAAAAATAGTTGTTTGATACTCCTAAAACCCAGAAATCGTATATTGATAGTACTTTCTTCGAGTAAACTGCTTGTCCAGCAATTGAGGCTTCTTGATTCATGTTAATTTCATATAGTTATAAATTATTAAAATGCAATTTATACTAAAAAGTGAAGATTGCAAATCATACCAGAGATAAAAATATAACATTTTAATAACGTGCCAGCACACATTGCTTCCGATTCAAGGCACGTTATCAATCAAAAACTTCCCTTTAGTTCTCTACTATTCAATAGCCGAGAAATAGTTGAACAACATATTCGTGCGTAACTGTGATTTAAGATCAGTCTGTTGTGGATTAGAAAATTTAGCTACATTGTTGGATCTCTAGGCATGAGGAAAAGTAAGGCAAGTTGCAGGGTTTAAAACTGAGTTCGATCCCTCTCTGGCTCACTTTTGGGCATAAATGATCTACAGCTTCCCCTAAATTAGCAATTCAGAGATAACTAAGTCGCTTAACGTAGCGTCCAGTATTGATGGTGTAGATCACTGACAAGTATACGGCTCTTCAGACAATATGCTTTTTCAAATATTTAAAATCATGCTCTCTAATGCCTCTCAATAAAAAAGCCCAAACAAAGGATTGGGCTCAATTCAATAATCATGAAGCAATTGTCATGGTGGTTATATTCCGATTAATTTCCCCAGATTTGGCTTACAAACTCTGGATGGTCAATAAACGGATTACGATTCCCTTGAAAATCATGTACTGCCTTATTTCGGTCGATTTCTTTTTGGCTTACTGGATCTTCAGAATGCCAACGCTTTAGCATAGTAAGTAGCCAAGGTTCAAAAACGGTTGTATTGGTTCCATCCAGAACGGCATCAGAGCTTGTAGAGTTCCCTTCCCAATTAGCGATTTCATTTTCATAGCGTGTTGCCATGTAGAAATATGCTCTTGCGAAATCACCTTTGAACTCATCAATTGGCTCAAACACCGTACCCACATAACCAAGAGAGTTCGCTGCACTGCCTAACTTAGAACCATTGCTTGATGTGTATGTCGCGCTACTCACCTCACCAAATGGCCAATTACTACGTTTCGAGTTAACGTAGCCGTCAGTGGCAAATAAATGGTGACCGTCAGAGTTCATTGGCTCGACTTTCCCACCAAACCAGCTTTTCGGGAATGAGTGCTCACGGTTGTAGCAATCACCTTCTTTGCTGTATTGGCCACATTGATCGGCCACCTTAGTAAATTGGATTGAATCTGAGCCTGAGGGTTTCTCCGAATACATATCGAGAATCGACCCATCGGTGTCATAGTATGCGTCTAGGTCAGCCTCAGACACCAACGTCCAAATAGCGGTGTAACCCTGACTACTATGATTATCAATAATTTGATATAAGGCCGTTTTTAACGCAAAGCCCACTTTGCCTTCAGCGTCTTTGTAATACTCACCTAAAACTGGTGGTTCAGTTGGTGGTGTAGTTGAACCACCAATCGTAAATTCTGTACTCTGACTTGCTTGGAAATCACCACCAGATGCCACAACGGTTCCGTTTACCGACAAACTGTATGAACCATTCCCCACACTGCAGCACATTCCATCTCCATAAGAGTCTGAGACTTCTAGGGTGTAGCTACCATCCGCTAAACACATTTCCACTTCATTGGTGGTATTATTTTGATAGTCTGAACCAGAATAAAGAGTTTGAGAAACTGAGTTTTTGAGAGACCAACTGGTTTCAGAACCATAGTTATCCGTCACTAGCGTGAGTGCGGCACTTGTGTCATTGCAGCTTTGTGTTGGTGGAGTTTCCGTCGGCTGAAAGTTATCTAAATACACCACTTCCGAACCATCAAAACCTGCATCATCATAAAATCGTACGCCCACAACGATATCTTTGGTGCTAGTAGCACTGTACGAGTGAGTCAATGCCTGCCACTGATTCGTTAAACCATTATTCGAGTAACCTAAATAGCCATCAACAAAAAGGCGAGCTTTCACGTTACCTTCCGTGTGGTAAACATCGACAGAGAAATCATAAGTTTTCCCTTGTTCAACACTTATCGTTTGCAGAAAATCGGTATTACTTTGAGTGCCTGTATTCACTGTTACTTGCGCAGAGAAACTGCCGTTATTAACAGGAACGTTAGAGGGTGAAACTGCAATGCCGGAGTCAATCACACTCCATCCAGATGGTACGTTTCCTTCCCAATTTTCGAAACTTCCATTTTGCATTTGCGCATGCGCACTCGCTGAACAAAGTAATGCAACGCCACTTAGTGTTATTATTCTATTTATCATATAACCTTCTGTTTAATTAGATAAAAAACCAACTAAGCTTAGAAAGTATTTAAAAGATGAATAGAGATGTACGTCACACTTATAAATGTAAGCACTGTCAGTTTTATTAATATATGTGATGTAAAGCAATACAACATCGACCTGTTAAATAAACGAATAAAAAATCTGAGCAGATTATCTGACTCAGCCTTTTTATTCTGCACAATTAGCTCACTTATCGCCAATGAGCATATCGAAGAGAATCTGTCTCGACTCTGGAGTGTTGTCTCGATGAGTTTCGTATTTTATATGCGAATTGGCATCAACAACTTTTGATAACTTGATACTCCAAAGTGCTTGTATTTGATTCGGAACAATTGAATATCGAACATCGATAATACGCAGCTCGTCTGTTGGATCTTGAGCAATATAACCATTAGAGAACCAGCGGAAGCGTTCAATATCTTTGGCTTGTTGAGAATCAGGATCAAGCCAAGGTAAATCACTGCTAACGTTCAGCTTAGCGATCGACTCTCCGGGATACGTGCTTACCGATGTACCAACCCGCACTGCGTCTACATGATAATGAGCCTCTGTTTCGTACACCACTTTCCAAACCAAGATATTAGCAAAGCTCGGTTTTGCCTCTAATCGAATCGGCGTATGTTGGCGTTCTTGTGTTAATTGCCACCCAATCGCCTCTGCCCTATCTCTTTGTATCATCCCTAATGTTGGATAAATTAGAGCCCAAGCAAACGCAACACGTGCTAGCCAAGGTGCTCGTTTCAACGTTGCAAACACAAGCAAAACTAAGATGGGCAGCGTATAAACAGGATCGATGATTGACATGGTATTCCAAGCAAAACGCGCATTAGTCAAAGGCCAAAGTAACTGCGTGCCATAAGTGGTACAAGCGTCTAACAGTGCATGAGTGCCATAACCCAAAGTACAAAACAGCCAGCTTTTCTTGAAAGTAAGCCCGCGCCTTTTTGCAATCAGGTGATGCAGAACCAAGGCACAGATCAAACTGCCAATGGGGATAAAGAAGAGTGAATGGGTAAATTGTCGATGAAATTCCAACGCCAACAAAGGGTCACTTTGAGACTTAATCAGTGCATCTAAATCTGGAGCCAATCCAGAGAGTAGCCCTAATACCCCAGCAACAACCACATGTTGTTTTTTGCTTACCGATTGTGACAAAGAAGCGCCTAACACGCCCTGCGTTAAAGGATCCATAAATCACTCACTGATAGCATTCCGTTGAATCAAACAAGTACATTTAGCTATAGCAGTGAATCCGGCTAAACAACAAGATTTTGTCAACATACTCATAGACATAATCGTATAAATGTAGACTGGCAAACAAAAAAGAGCAGCCTGATGACTGCTCTTTACTCGTTTATGGACACCTCATCAAGTGTTCATATTACGAACGGGGAAAGGTCGCTAACCATCATTAACGCGCAACCATGCTTGCTGCGATAACCACCAACAGTACTGAGAAGATCTTCTTAATCGTTGGAACCGGTAAATGATTAGTTGCTTTTGCGCCTAGCGGAGCTGTAAACCAAGACGTGCACACAATACCCAGCAGCGCAGGCAAATAAACAAAACCAGCAAAACCGTCGGTTAAAGCAAAGTGGCTGCTGCCTGAACTGATGTAACCTATCGAGCCAAACAACGCGATAACAATGCCACAAGCCGACGCACAACCAATGGCCTTTTTCATATCGACAGAGAAGAACGTCAATAGTGGAACCAGCAATGCTCCACCACCAATGCCTATCATGGCTGACAAACCACCCGTAATGGTTGTAAGAACCGTTAGTACGCCCTTGTTCGGCAGTTTTCGTTCTTTAGGCGTATCGCTTTTGCTGCTTAAGAACATCTTGATCGCAATAAGAACCACACTCACGGCAAACACAATACGAACGACTTTTTCCGGTAAAAGAGCCGCTATAAAGCCACTAATCAATGCACCCAGAGCAACACCCAACATGATCCAAGGTGCCAAATCCCAAGGCACGTTTCCATTTTTGTGGTGAGCAAGCGCAGAAGAAGTCGAGGTAAACAAGATTGATGCCAAGGAGGTCGCAATCGCTGCAACGACCACTTGGTCAGCAGGTAAAACTTCTAAGTGAAGTAAAATACTGCTTAACACAGGTACAATGATAAGCCCCCCGCCAATCCCCAAAAGCCCGGCAAGAAAACCAACACCACTGCCTAATAATGCACAGTATAAAATCAACAACAGCAACTCACTCATTTCGTCCATCTCTTAATTAAATTAATTGTCTTAAATAACGCACTATTAATGTGGTTATATTTCCATCAAGCCAATTAATATAACTGACACCACCTAATATTTTCAAACATAATAGATCATGAATATTCCTCATGTTGAATGTGAAGGAATACCATTGTTAATCATTTGTCGAACCAAGTATAAAAATACCAAGCGATTAACTTAATACCGTATTAATTTTTCATACAGTATTGCCTTCAACTATTAATCCGGTCACAAGCAAAAATAAAAGCAATTTTAATTCTAAAGACCGAGAAAGTCAGACAACAGATTGGGATATCAGATCAACATGAATACAGAATTTAATTTTACAATTAAGAGCATTAGCCTCGACGAGAACTATCAACCTGCGGACAGCACACGTATCACCACCAACTTCGCTAACTTGGCGCGTGGTGACAGCCGCCAAGCAAACTTGCGCAATGCACTGCAGATGATAGACAACAGTTTCAACGCATTAGCACACTGGGACAACCCAAAGGGCGACCGTTACTCTGTAGAGCTTGAAATCATTTCTGTTGATATGGACATTGAAAGCAACGGCGAAGCATTCCCTTCCATTGAAGTGCTGAAAACCAATATTCTAGACCGTAAAACCAACGAGCGTATTGAAGGTATTATCGGAAATAACTTTTCTTCCTATGTTCGAGATTACGACTTTAGCGTACTTCTGTTGGATCATAATAAAGGCCAAGATAAATTCACTATTCCAGAAGGTTTTGGTGATTTACACGGCAAGCTTTTTAAATATTTCGTTAACTCTGAAGCTTACAAAAAGAACTTTAATAAACCACCTGTTATTTGTTTAAGTGTTTCAGATAATAAAACCTATTACCGAACCGAGAACCAACATCCTGTGTTAGGTTTTGAATACCAACCGAATGAGTCTTCTTTGACTGAACAATACTTCAAGAAGATGGGGTTACAAGTTCGTTACTTCATGCCGCCAAACAGTGTTGCACCTCTAGCTTTCTATTTCTTTGGTGATCTACTGAACGATTACTCAAACCTAGAGCTTATCAGCACCATCAGCACCATGGGTACATTCCAAAAAATCTACCGTCCTGAGATTTACAACGCGAATGCGGTTGCAGGTAACTGCTACCAACCAAACTTGAAAAACTTGGACCACTCGCTAACTCAAATCGTGTATGACCGAGAAGAACGAAGCAAATTAGCTATCGAACAAGGTAAATTCGCAGAAGAGACTTTCATTAAGCCATACCAGTCAGTTCTAGAGAACTGGTCTGCCAACTACGCGCTTTAATCGAGCAATTACGCTCTTAAATCACCAAGGATAGGCAGTATTAATTATGAAAACATTATTACCGACTTCAACAGCAGGCAGCTTACCTAAGCCATCTTGGCTAGCACAGCCAGAGACACTTTGGTCTCCATGGAAACTAGAAGGCGACGAATTAACCGACGGCAAACAAGATGCGCTACGTGTCTCTCTTCAAGACCAGCAACAAGCCGGTATTGATATTGTGAGTGACGGCGAACAGACACGTCAGCACTTTGTAACAACCTTCATTGAACACCTGAATGGCGTGGATTTTGAAAAGCGTGAAACAGTTAAAATTCGCGACCGTTACGATGCTAGTGTACCAACAGTTGTTGGCCCTGTTTCTCGTCAAAAATCGGTTTTTGTCGAAGATGCTAAGTTCTTACGCCAGCAAACGGATCAACCAATTAAGTGGGCTCTACCGGGGCCAATGACCATGATAGATACGCTTTACGACGCGCATTACCAAAGCCGTGAAAAGCTAGCATGGGAGTTCGCAAAAATCCTTAACGAAGAAGCAAAAGAGTTAGAAGCTGCTGGTGTTGATATTATTCAGTTCGATGAGCCTGCGTTTAACGTATTTTTTGATGACGTGAATGATTGGGGTATTGCTTGTTTAGAAAGAGCCATTGAAGGGCTTAAGTGTGAAACTGCAGTTCATATTTGTTATGGCTACGGCATCAAAGCGAATACCGATTGGAAAAAGACACTAGGTACCGAGTGGCGCCAGTACGAAGAGGTATTTCCTAAGCTTCAGCAATCGAATATCGATATCATCTCATTAGAGTGTCATAACTCTCATGTACCGGTTGAATTACTTGAGCTCGTTCGAGGCAAGAAAGTCATGGTCGGTGCTATCGATGTCGCAACCAATGCGATTGAAACGCCGGAAGAAGTTGCCGACACTCTACGAGAAACACTGAAGTATGTTGATGCCGATAAGCTCTACCCGTGCACCAACTGCGGCATGGCTCCCCTTCCTCGTGAAATTGCCTCAGCTAAGCTCAATGCGCTAAGCGCTGGCGCAGAGATCGTTCGTAAAGAACTTTCAGAGTAACGGTTTATCTGGTCATCAAAACTAGCTCTCAAAGCCTAAGTCGCACATCAGCGCTTAGGCTTCAATTCAAAGCCCCATAGGGCATGCCTCGACAACGCCAAGCCACTTAAAAATACTTACTCGAAATGTGTTCCTAAAATCAGTTCCATTTCAACGAGTCCTTTCACTTCAGACAACTGAGTAAAACCTTTTGATTGATAAAGCTTAATGGCGGGATTCTCACTGAACACGCGCAACACTAACTGAGCCGATGATTGATTGTTCGCATGTTCAATAACTAGATCCAGACACTTCGAACCAAAGCCTCTACCTTGATATTCAGCTAATATCTGCAAGTCCCTAAGAAACGTTGTATCACTAGTGTAACTGAAGCGGATAACACCAATACGGCTATCCCCTACATAAACTTCATAGTTATCCAGTTCATCCCAGCTGCGTAAAAACTGACGATGACCCCAAGCGATGCCACGAGCCTGATAGTAACTCGCCATATTCGTTTTGGTGATTGATTCAGCGAACTTAGGGTCTGAGGCTTTGACTAACCTTACTTCCATACTCTGTCCTTGTTTTAAATCACACCTGAGTACTGCATTGAAAAATGCCACATATGTTGAATCATTTTAGAAAGGTTAGTTATGTACATTCATGCCAACTGTACTCCATTTGACGCGCTACTTTCGAGGAAAATTGCAGACCGTAATGTACTGATACTAAATGTAAGCTCATATCTATACCTGCAGAAATCCCTCCAGAAGTTGTGAATTTACCTGATGTCACCCATCGTTTATCACTGATCACATTTAAACATGGAAACTGTAACGCTAAGTCAGAAATATCTTCCCAATGAGTAGTGACTGCTAATCCCTCAAGTAAACCAGCTTTAGCCAAAAGAAACGCACCAGTACAAACAGACGCTACTTGCGAGGCTGAACCTGAAACAGAAGCTAACCAATCGAGTACATTTCGTTTGTTCATTTCGTCAGTGTGCACACCACCAACGACCATTAATAAATCGATCTTTGGATGATTGTTTAATGAATAGTCAGCCAATACCTTGAAACCGCCACGAGCTATAACGGGTCCCGCATTTTCGGAGATTAAGAATACATTTAGATCTTCAGCACCTAAACGCTTTGCAGTGCTAAAAACTTCAAATGGGCCAGAGAAGTCGAGAACTTCTATAGATTCCGATGTTCATTGCACCTCCATGTACAACTTCATTGATAGCTAGAATTTACCATAAACATCTTGTTCGGCTAATTCATACAACCCATTAAGGGTTCTTAACTTTACCTATTTTAGTCAGGATGCCTTTGCCCTTCTCATAAACAAGAGATAAACCAAAGTAGACTGAAACCCACAAGACAAAATCAAGAGCGGCTAACTTGATATCAAGTGGATCTGAAAATATGTTATAGGTGTGCCCAAACTTTGCTTCAATTGATTTAACTAAAATCACTGTAGCGATAAAAATCACAATCCTCATGGGTTTCCCTATCTATACGTTTAAACTAAATCGTACACATGCGTGTGGATATTGTTTAAGTTATTCCAAGTATATAATGCGTTTATGGCCCTACATGTCATTGGCTTTTTCTATAAACCAAGTGCCTTTACACGGGCCATTGGTTAAATGCCAACGACCATCAAATCTATTGCTACTGCCATGTGCTGAAAATCGATAATCCCACTGGCGATGCTTGGCATATAAACGTAAGTCTCCACTTTCAGAAACCCAACCTTGTAACGGAGTTCCGTTGTAAGTAAGCCTGAGCGTGGCTTTACCGTCACGAATAGATCCTGTGATGGTGGTACGTTCACACATATTATTACCCGTAGTATTAATACGTCGACCTAGCCACTCACCGTCGAAATCGGTAGAAGGAACAAATTGGGGACCATCAGGAAGTTTAGGAAACGACTCGGAATTATTGGCCCCGAACCATTGCTGTTCACGCCCAACGAGACAGAACACGATAAAGCCAATCGATATTGCTATCACATATCCTTTTTTCATATCGCCTCATCTGATACGAATGGCAACACCACTCTAAAATTAAAAATTAACACAATGAAAAATTGCAGTTTCTAACACCTATCATTGTGCTCCACTCGTTATGATAGGTGTTCTATACCCAACTCTCGTTGTTTACGTTTACTTAAACCACTAGCAACAATACGATAAGACTCAGACAAGTAATACTTTAGGTCATCGTCTAATTGACCGGAAGTCTCAACTTGCTGTATCCATTTCATCCCACGGTTAGCAAAGTACGGAGCCGGTTTATAACCCTCACAATCACTGAGGAAGTCGTAATTTAAGTTGGATGTCTTAAAAGTGAATGCCGCTTTTTTGTCATCACTCCAACCACCAATGGCAAAGACTTTACCACCCACCTTCCAGACATCTGAATTACCCCATTGAACGACATGACTCGTCCCAGTAAATGTCCCGCAAAAATGGTTAAACTCATCGTAATTCATACTCATTTCCTTATGCACACAACATCAAATTAAGTGGCTAACGTCAGTTCTTGTATGTCAATTAGATCGACTTCCCTACCTAATATTCGCTTGTACTCTACTAAATGATGAACTGGGATAACTGGCAACTCGATACCGAGATAGCTTTTAATGACTGACTCTGAAAAATCGATTTCGAGTTGATGCCAAGATCCATCTAGAGCCGACTGTATCTTCGTATTATGAGATAAACCAATTTCAATTTTTTGATCTTGGTAAATCAACTGGAAATACTCGAGATCCCAACCGTATTCTGCATAGTGAATTAACGGCTTAGATATGAATTGCGATACGTGAGCCAAAACCTTATTTGCGTCGAAGTTGTGGATATAAAGGTCTATGTCTGCGATTTCACGACTGCCACCATGTATCGTTGCAGCTAGCCCTCCGACGATTTGATACTCAACACCATCAGCATCCAAGAGTTCTTTGAGCCACTTCAGTGCTACTTTCACTTTTTCACTCATCTAATTCCCTTAGCTGAATTTTCCCTATACCAAAACATCTAATTGAGCAGCAATCATCAGTTATAGATGCCGTGTACGTTTGTTATGCCTCTATTTCAACTTAAATGGCTCTTTGAATATTCAAACAATTTGAAATCGTCTGATTGGTCTGGCTGAACTTCACCGACTTTGATATATCCTAATTTTTCGTAGAAATGGTGGTTTCTGTAGGACTGATAAGGGGTGAACAAAGTCCAGTTTGCGATATGCGAATACTGGTGTTCAATAAGGCTCATGGCTTGAGAGCCAATATGTTTATTTTGATACTGAACATCAATGTAGAAATATCGGATCTCAATACTGCTCTGCTCACCACATTCTACGCAAATTGCCCCAGCATAGTCGCTGTTGTACAGCACTTTATAAAAGTTGCCTTTACTAACCTCAGTTTGGAACCACTCTGTTGATTCTATGTTTGGCGGGAACGCACCATATTTTTCCACATCGTCTGCAAATGCGCTGAGTGCGGACCTCTGCAACTGTTGGATATCGGCAGTGCTGGCAAGTTCAAGTTGGAGGGAGATATCCGGCATAATTATCCTTAATTCATATACTTTCGACCGAGTGCCCATTTATGTAACGCATTGTACCAGCGCAACATTTTCCTTTAGCACATAGATATTATGGAAATATAAACCATTCACACTGCCAATAAAATCGCCAACTTACCAAGATCAAGCATAGCTCTCATGCTTCAGCCTTTGTGCTAGCGAACCAATAAGCTCATTAGCTTTAGACTTAAATACTTCTGGCCAAATAACACTATTCTCGTTTTCAGATTTTAAAGTAAGCGGGACAACCCATAACGTAAGCTTAGGTGGCGATTATTTATCAAAGTCAAAGCTGCACTCAACCGCCTTATCAGAACCATCATGAGCAGGATAAATCAAAAACAGATCCCCTTCTCCCCCTAGGTATTTATTGTCGTAGGCAAACATTTGATACATGTCAGACTGCGATATACCGTAATTAGAAGCGGTTAGGTTAATAAGCTTCCATTTGGTATCTAAAATCACTGTGGTATCTATCATTTCTGGCGTTTCTGGCGACTTAGGAGACTTAGTGAGCATTAAATCAGGGCGAAGTTGGAACTGGCGTTCACCATTTGGTGAACTAAATATTCAGACTTAACTTGCGTGCTAAGAGTAACGCCATCAGCTAAGTTCCTGCGTAATATCGACGCAACATAGCTTTCAAACACAGACTCCATAGGGAAAAGTAAAGACTGCGCATTCGCCGTACTTTTCATGCTAAGAGGTGAAAAGCCTAGTCCTTTACGTTGTAAGTACCGATCTGACTTAGAACTTCACATACCACGCGTTAGGAATCACTTTTGAATAATCTCGACTTACTTTTCTAACAAACGACACTGGTACTCTGCGACACATTTTAGTTCTGCAGAATGTTCAGGGAATCGTTCGTGAAGAAGACACAATGCATCCGTTGGTCTTGGTCTTGGTCTTGGTCTGGCGTAGCGTATGAGTTTTCAACTTAAGTCAGCAACCCGTGTGTTAATCACTGAGTACTAAAGCCTGAACGACTAAAAGAGATAGGTAATATATGCACCGAAAGATTACAGCTTTCAAAGAAAAAATCCTTCAGAAAGCGTCCTTCGGTGCATACAATTTCAAGCGACTGACATAAATGACTAACGTAAATGGCTAACGCAAGAGCCTAACGTAAGCGTCTCAACACAACCTGCTGGTCGAGCTCATTCTGATAGTCCGTGTAATCAAGCCCTTGATCAAATATGTACTCAGTGACAAGAGTACGAATGCATTCAACTAACGTGCTTGCTTGCCAAGGCTTTTCAAAGTAACGGTCGATGCCTGCTGCATTAATCGCATTGATGGTATCGGTATGAGTGGCCTGCCCCGTAAGAAGAATTTTCTTTGTATTCGGAAAGCGGCGGTCATGGAACACTTCAGTGAGTAACTCGACACCCGTTTTCCCTGGCATCACATGATCAGACACGATGACGGTAATGTGTTCGCCTTCTGCGTCAAGTTCATCAATGAGATCAAGCACTTCTTGTGCTGATTCACAATCTTCAATATTCAGCCAGCTCGCCAGCGGCTCTAAATCTTGTACCACTGCGCTCAGTACTTCTCTCTGGTCATCGACACAGATTAAATTAAGCTTCTCCATGTTCACCCTCTATTGGTAACTTGATTCTAAATACAGTTTTAGAAGCATCACTTTTCACAACGATACTTCCGCCATAACCCGCCACAATCCGCTTAACTATTGATAAACCCAAGCCCAATCCAAACGATAAACCACCTTTTTTAGTGGTGAAGTTGGGCTGAAATACCTTTCTACGAGTCACCTCGTCTATCTCAGGGCCGTTATTCGTGATCGTAACTAATATTCTTTTCTTACTTAATCTGGTTTGAATTTCTATTGCAGCATCGTCTGAATTCGACATTGCATCACAAGCATTTTTTACAATATTGACCCAAATCTGAACAAGCTCTGTTTTCGAGCCTTTAAAAGTCGGCAAATCTGCAGGGCTCAATCGCACAGACACTCTACGTAACTCACTTTGTAACAACGATAAGGCATGGTTAATGGAGTCATTAATATCAACCGCTTCTTCGGTGTCAATATCAACTCTGCCAAGTTGTTTAACCGATTTTACGATGCCGACGGTGTGTCTAGATGCCAAACGTAAATCATGTAAATCACAGCCCATCTGCCAAAAACGAATCGCTTCTTCTGGGTTTTTCAGCCAATGCTTTGAAATAACGTCTGTTGCAGATAAAGCGTCAATTGGAATCGCCTTTGCAAGAGAGCGAGCAATGTTTTTGTCTAAACCATATTTTCTTTCAAATTGTCGCCCACGTGTTCGTGCTTCTAACGACGACGTTTTCTGACCATGCATTAACCCAAAATCGAAAAATTGACTGGCTTCTGGATGCACTTCTTCGAGCAGATCCATGATGACCGTTTCAAGTCGGCCAGACTTACTATTTACTACACCAATAGCGTTGTTAAGCTCATGGGCAATCCCTGCAGCCAATTGACCCAAGGTCGTCATTTGCTCAGCAGTATGTAACTTCTCTAGCGCTTTTTGTTTCGCTATCGCTTCTTGTGTTGCACGGCGTTGACGACGCGACAACTCATTGACAATCACAGGTGTGAACTGTGCGGTAAGAGGACCAAACTTACGTTCATCTTCTGCAGGCGTGTCTTTATCGATCCACGCTAACTCAACATCGGTTTTAGCGACAACCGTTGAAGATGCTGTCCAATTACCTGAAAAGAAGCTATGAACGCCTATAAAAGCCCCACTACCCGCGCTAAATACTCGCACTTGCGGTGTATTCGCTTCAGAATAAAACCCTTCCAGTTCTCCACTAAACACATAATACAAACGAGTGTTTAACGCTGATTGTTCAATAATGGTGTTACCGGCACGGCACGTCACCCGACGTTCTGTCTGATTAAAATAACGATCGATAAGTGCTTCTACCTTTTGTTGATACACGTATCGTTATCCTATGTGACCAATTGAATGTAGCACCCACACCATAACAAAACTCAGTAGCACACCAACCACACCCAAAATAATACCGATTCTGGCCATTTGATTACTTTGCACATGACCAGTGGCATGAGCCAACGCATTCGGTGGCGTACTGATTGGCAGCGACATACCTAATGAAGCGGCAAAAGTCACAACCAGAATTAACGTTAACTCACCGCCTAGTGGCGTGAGTGAAGCCATAGACGAACCTAAAGCAGCCATAATTGGCATTAACAAGTTAGCCGTTGCGGTATGGGACATAAAGTTTGCCATTACCAAGCACAAGAACGCCGCTCCGAACAACACCACATAGGGTGAGTAGGTATCAAACGGAATACTGTGTACCACAAGCTTTGCTAAGCCAGTTTTATCGAGAGCTAAACCAAGCGCAATACCTCCTGATACAAGCCACAGTACGTCCCAAGAAATCTTTTTCAGGTCTTCTTTATTGATGATCCCTGTGAGTGAGAACACAGCGACAGGAATCAGGGCGACGGTATAAGAGTTCATGCCATGGCTTGAGCCCATTAACCAAAGAATGATGGTCAGCGCAAAAGTAACGTATACCGCAATGGCTTTGGGCGTTTTAAGGAATTTACCTTTGATGCTTAGCTCGATTTTCTTTTGGTCAGCTTTGTACATAAAGCCTATTAAAAACCACGCTAACGCCATCATAATAACGACAAACGGCACACCAAATGCCATCCATTCACCAAACGTAATTAGGTTGTCGCCAACTAAATATTTAAGTGCGATAGCGTTCGGAGGGGTTCCTATCGGGGTGCCAATGCCACCGATGTTAGCAGCAACAGGAATACAAAGCGCAAACGCTACACGACCGGGGTCTTTCGGACCAAACACAGCCAGTACCGGAGTTAAAATAGATAGCATCATTGCCGTTGTTGCCGTGTTAGACATAAACATCGAAAAGATGCCAGTGATCAACATTAAGCCGAGCATCACAAACTTTGGATCTTGTCCAAATGGCTTCAACAACACGCGAGCTAAGTTTACGTCTAATCGATATTTAGTGGCAGCCATCGCTAAGAAGAAACCACCCAAAAACAGCATGATGATTGGGCTGGCGAATGTCGCCATGATATCGCTGTATTTTAACAGCTCACCAAAATGTTCTTCCCCATGCTCAAACCTTAAAAAGATCAGCCCTTTATCCGACAACATCAACAGTTGCAGAACGATAATAACAACAGACGTCGCGTAAATCGGGATAGGCTCGAACACCCAGCACAATGCCGCTAATAAAAAGATCGCGATAACGCGTTGTTGAATAATCGTAAGGCCTTCAAATGGAAACGCTGATAGCGGCATTACGAGGATAATGAAAGGAATTAAAATAGGGATAATGTATTTAATATAGGGGCGCATAGCACAAAAACTCTTCCCGAGATAACAATTACTTAGAAATTAGATTTACAGTTCTAATTTGGATCCGACAACGAATTATCGAACTCTTATCACTACCTCACTATCGGCTAGATCAATGATTACGTGATCACGATATCCCCTTTTTCGATTCTGTGCGCTACCTCTACGTTTGTATGTCATTTATTGTTGCAATTAAATTCAGGTGAGTGGTTTCTACGTTCCTAGTCATAATCCGTTCCAGTTATTCTAGATACTGTCAGAACAGGTCAGTCACTTAAAGTCACGTCCATAAATTAAGGACCACTTCTGATAAAAGCGCTGAACAAGCTCGTTGGGGGTTGATGGATGCTGGCACTGCTATAAAGTGCCTTTTCCAATAATTGGTCGCTTGTCATGCTTCCTCCGTGAAACTAACGATGAATAGAGATGGTGGTTATGAAACTAGCATCTTTGAGAGATATATCGACTCAAATGGTTCTCTATAAACTCGATATCTGCACGATAAAAGTCATCAAGAGGAATCGCTGAGCGCTCTAGCCAATAGAAAGTTTGCTGTCTTTCTGCGTCGACCACTTTAGGCTCATCATTCTGATCCAAGCGCAAAACTACATAATGAATCTCACCGCCGAAGTTATTGATAGCTTGATGAGTGCCGAGAAGTTGTAAATCTTTAAGACCTGTTTCTTCCCACAACTCTCTAATTGCAGCTTGGCTACCCGACTCACCGGGATCAACTGAACCTCCAGGGAACTCAAATACCATACCTTGGCGAGGTCTAAAACGGTTTTGGATTAAGACTTTCCCTTCTCTTACAACCACGGCCATAGCTATGTTTTTCATGTGGCTTTCCTTGTTACTCTGCAAGCAAAAAATGCCAAGCATTGTGAATCAAGCTAAACTAGCTAAACTACTTGTTAGTGTATTTTAGTAATACCATTTTGGTGTGCTTTTATACTGATTGCCTATACTTATCAAAGCCTCTGCATCTTTGATACTTGTAGTATCCGTAAGACACTTTACGGCTAAAATTACGCAAATAAGGCTAGCTAACGAACAAAGTGCCCAAAGTACCCCATTGATAAGTACGTAATTGGTGTGAAAAATTGTATCTATGTTAAACGAACGATATACATACAACCCAATAAAACCAGCAATCATTGCGAAGAACCAATATAAAATAAGATTTCGAATTGGTCTTATGTACTTTTCCAAACGCCTTTTCTTCAAGCATTGATATTTATCTTCGTAAACCAGTCGACCTTTAGCCGTTTTCAAATACTTGTTTGAGTTTCGGTATAGGTTTATAGCTTTTGTCGGTGCTTCAAAAGCAAGTAAAGCTATTATGGTTTCATAATCAACACGCACCTTGAATTGATTAATAAATAGCTGCTCAGCGATGAGTCTGTTACTAATGTTCTCAGTTCCACTTAACACTTTAGAAAGAGCTTCTAAACTTTGGACTTTGTAAGAACGATTAGAATGCAGTATGTGGTGAAAAAGTTTTATAAGCGGTAAGAAAGCCAGAATTGTATACATGCTAACCACCCACAAAGGAGTCTCCTGCACACCATCAATCATTATCTATATCCCTAGTTAACATAGCTAATTCCCAATTAAGGTATGAGGGAAGCAATACCGATGCCTCCACATATCACCTTAATCACTAAAATCAACGCATAGTAAAAATACCACGCGTGCCGAATCACTCTTAAGTTGTTTGTTAAGTAACATTCAAATTGCGTGCACTGACTAACGTAAGCAAAATTATCTTGTTGACCATAGGCACCATTAGCATAGACTACCCACAATATGAAACTTGGCTCTATATAACATAATGAATACATGCATTGAAGTGCTCTCCTCCGAGCAACTATCGGCAATTTATGCACAGCAAACTTCTGGTTTGATGGCTCAAACTTATTCTTGTGGCATCAACTGGAACGATGGAAAAAACTCTAAAGCATTTGTTAAACGTTTTAGCAAAACACGTACATTAGCTTTAGTAAACGAAATAACAGGTTATATCATCGCCAAACACTGTGGTTTACCTGTCCCGCAACATGCTGGATTAATTAATACTACTCCACAACAATTTGATGATGATACAAACCAGTATGAAAACTGGGCGTTCGTTGTCAGTAGCCTTGATGGTACAACCCCAGGTAGCTTCTACGAAGTTGAAGATATTAAAGAATGTACGACCTTGATGAATTTGGTTGCTGGCTGGGATAAAGTTTCTGATGCAATTGCATTTGATGACTGGGTTGCCAATGAAGACAGACACCTAGGCAATATTATGGTTGCGGGGAAAAACCGAATTTATCTTTTTGACCATAGTAATTTACCTATTACGTTAAATTGGCAAGCTAGCCAATTAGCTCCTAACCACGTAGCAAAAAATGTTTTAACTAACAACCTCTTCGCTTTAAACTGCACACCATTACCAGTAAAGTCGATGGTTGCTCATGCAACGAACGCTCATGAAGAGGTCTACAATAACATTAGGCAAGAACTATGTTATTGGTGGGATGTTTTACTTGCTAAAGACCTTGAAAGACGTGAAGCCCTTGAAACATTTATTGAAACAAGAGCAACTTTAGGTAATGAACGTGTTTGCGAAAGCTTGAGAATGTTGGCATAAATGATGGATACCTTAAACGATATTTTAAATTCCACCACCCGTTTTACAAATGTTTCTGGTAACTGGTACCAGTTTCAGTGGACACCAGATATTTCAACGGGTGAAACACTAAACATAGGTGTAGGATTCAAAGAGCAATCTGGTGAGTTCAGTGTACAAATGCTTGACTATTACGAGCGCATAAATTGTTTTTACGGTAAAGAAATGCAATTTCAGCTTGAGTTAGCATGTAACGTTGCGCGAGAACTGGTTTTTAGAAAAGAACTAAATGACTCACAAAACCTAACCCCACAAATAACATTAAAACGGATTGGTTTTGCCCAAGGAAAAGACGTTGCTGACGTACTGAGCAATTTATACAAGAACACTATCCCATTGGGTAAGAAAGTGCGAAAAGTCGCTACCAATCGATTTTCGTCAACCTCAAGAGATAATGTTTACAATAGCTTAAAGGAAAAGCTCAAAGCTAATTTGGACGTTACATATTCAATGCATGTACCTGAAAACCCATATCAAACGGTTAGTGAAGGAAACGTAATACATAACCTGTTTTTGCCTTATAAGAAAGCAAACGGTACAGCAACGCTTGTATCTACAGCCTATTCAGACGTTCAACGAGTGAAGTGCAATTTGTTTGATGGTTATAGAGACATAGATATTGCCTCTAACCACCTAAAAACCAATGCAAATGCTGTGTTTTTAATGTTACCTGACGACTCACTAAAAAGAGAAACACAGATCGAAATTGAGAACGAATTAGACAAATTCATCTGGCTTCTGAAACCACATAATTTTCATGTCGGTTCGCATGTGGAGATAGATTCGTTAGCTGATGAAATTTCGGAGTGGTGTAACGCCGACGTAGCTTAACACTTTCTGTGCAGCTTGTATCGAGGTACTCTTTACGAGCTGCTACTTAACGCACTACCACGAACCTAAACCATTACTCATATATACAAACCCAACGATGATATTAAGATACCAAGCGTTGGGAATCATTCCTAAATGCTTTGTTATAGCTAAATCGCACCGTGATAAATTTTATTGTCAAATGAAGCTTTATCAAAACGTCTAATGTAATCAATTAATTTAATTATATACTCATCAAACTGCTCAAAGTCTTCACGAACACTAATATCAAGCATGGCTGATTTTTTGATGTAGTAAACTATACGCGCCCATGACTTGAAGTGTTCTTCAGATAAATCAGCAGCCACTGGCAAAAGCGCAGTTAAAGCATCTACATCAACTTGGCAATGATAGATAAAACTATGGCGAAATGAGCTTGGAGTACTTTTCTCACTTGTAAATTCTGACTTTAATCGATTTAGAACAGTTTGATTTTCAGTATGAGAAAGACCATAAAAACTAAACGATTCTGGCATTGATTTAAAATTGGAGAATTCATTTATTATGAAGATTAAAAACTCTCTAAGGCGCTTTTCTTTGGCTATTTTTTGTTTTGATGCTTCCCGCTCTTGCCATTTATTGAAAACCAGTAAAACGACAAAAAGCTCAAAAAACACGCCTGTAAACTCTGGTAATAGGTTATCGGTATAGTGCTCTAGCCCATATTTAACAAAGCCATGAGTCACAAAATACACTAGTACTAACAAACAACACCACATGATGTTTGTTTTGTTTAAATGTTTAGAAACGTTCAAATTGTCTCCGAAATTAATATTTAGCTATAACGAATGACATGGATTCCCCCTACCGAGGGTCTGCCACACTTATGTGGTACTTAATTGCACCGGAGGCACCATGTCTGATTATTCTTATTTCTGCGGTATCGACCTAGCTAAAAACCACTTTAGCCTTCATGCCGTAGACCAAAATGGTAAAGTCTTACTTCATAAGTCAGTAACCCGCTCTAAACTACTGACTACAATAGCAAATATGCCACTCATGCGTATAGGCGTTGAAGCGTGTGGTGGCGCACATTATTGGGCAAGAACACTCAATAAACTCGGTCACGACACCCGCATTATGGCTGTTAAATACGTGGTTCCTTATCGAACTAAAGGGAAGAACGACCTTAATGATGCAGTCGCTATCTGCGAAGCTGTTCAGCGTCCATCGACTCGCTTTGTGCCCATAAAATCCCCCGAGCAACAAGCCATCCTATCGGTACATAGAATAAGAGAGCATTGGGTTCGTGAACGCACCGCGCTTATGAATCGCATGCGTGCCCTGCTTTCTGAATTCGGATTAATCATTCCTGTTGGTCGCTCTTCATTGATGAAACAGGTTCCCTTAATGCTCGAAGACGTAGAAAATGAACTGCCACACCTCGCAAGAACGGTGATAGCCGATGCTTATCACCACCTTGGAGAATTGAATCAACGTATCGCCGATACTGAACAAGTCTTCGACTCTTTTGCTAAGGTCAGCACTAATGTTCAACGAGTGATGAAAGTTCGGGGCATTGGACCGCAAACCGCTACTGCGATACTTGCTTCGATAGGTAACGGCTCTCAATTTGATAAAAGCCGTGATTTCTCTGCTTGGCTAGGACTCGTACCAAAACAATATTCGACGGGAGGAAAGCCACGCTTAGGTCGGATAACCAAACATGGCGATAAATACTTACGAACACTATTAGTTCATGGCGCAAGGACCGTAATTGCCAACCTTGGCGACAAGCAAGATAAGTTAAGTCAGTGGTGCAGAGGCGTTCTGGGACGAAGAGGAATGAACCGAGCAATAGTGGCACTTGCCGCGAAGAACGCACGAATTATATGGTCGCTTTTACACAATCAAACAGAATACGAAAACTATGCTGCTTAAGTAAAAAACTAAGCAGCATAAAGAGTTAAACCCACCGGGTCATTGCAGACGCTAATGATGGAGATAGGTTAAGACCACTTGCGGAGAGCCTGTTAATGCGGCGGACACACTAGATGTCATCTAACGAATAAGGCACCGCAGTCGCGCAAGTCATCAGGGCCACGACGTATGCGAATCGTCGATAAGTAGGCCGAATGTAGAGCGGCAGTCCAAAACCCATCAAAATAAGTTTAGCGGATGTTTGACAACCGGGGGAATCCATGTAGCCGCGTTAAGTAGTGAGCAACGCCGCCACCCTACCAAAAACCTTGCCACCTTAAACACCAAAGCTAACCCAAACTCAAAATGCCGAGCGTTGGGAATCTGTCTTAAACGCTTTGTTATATTTTTGTTTTCAGATAGTCATTAATGACTGAGTTATCACCAAATGCACTTTCATTCTCGCTGATATAGGAATCCAATGCAGTTAATGGAACAAAGATTAGATGTGTCGAAACTGTCATATCGTCAGAATAAGGAGAGATGCTAACAGTAATGTGCTCTAACATCTTGTACTTAATAACATATTTTCTAAACTGACCACTATCAACTTTGGAGGAGAGGCAGTTGAAAAATAAAACCGCTATTTCGTCAGATGAGAGTTGCCCTCGAAGTATTCGCGCATATTTTACTTTATCAACATCAGATAAAGTTGCCTCATCAACAAACTTAAGGATTTGGTATAGGTTTCGGAAATAATGTCCAACAACTTGATTTTCGTTAACCTGAAAGTCATCGTAATTATCAAATGGGTTACTTTCATCAACACTACCATCGATCCAGCGAAGTATAGATCCAAACACATACCTTGAACGTGTAGAGTCTTCATTAGGATTTTTAGATGAGCTTAAGTTTTCAGTCTTAAACTCTAACTCATTCAGAATGTCATTCTGCAGTGAGAGCATATTGAAGAATGTGTTCTCAAACCGCTGAAAATTAAACTGCTCGACTTGCCCCTTTAAAGCCTCAACTGATTTTGAGTGCTCAATACGGCTAAGTTTGAGTTCTTCATTACTTGCATGTAATGCGTCTTTATTTTGCTCAATAGCTGTCTTATTTTGGAATAATGTGTAAGCAATTAGTATCAAGCTGAAGAATGCGAATATTGGGTTTAATATTCCGCCAAAAAAGTCCCCTGTTTGCGCCCATTCTTCTACCGTTTCCCAGTATCCAATACCAAATTTATGTACAAAAGTGGATAAAACAACCGCAGCCAGAAGAGCTGCGATGAACAAAATTAACCTTACAACTTTCATAAGATCTCCATAAAAATATAACAGCTATTAGACAGAGAAATTCTGTACTTAAATGCAGAATTTTTCTATCTAGTTTCTTATACTGCCTATTTTAAGCGACTTACTCCATCCATAACAATGACTTATCGTTCTTAGTTTGTGATTGAGCAAGAAAATGTAGATCTTTTTCTGTCTAACAAGCTCAAATGTAGAAAAGATGAGATCTGTGCTTAGTGGTATTGTTAAAACAAGTTTACTATTGATAATAAAGACAATATTTCACTTCAAAAAACCCGGTTATTTACTAATTTGTAGTTAAGATAAAAAGCAAAAAATATCGAATTTAACTTAGATATTTTTATTATATAAATTAAAACAAAGCGGGTTTTAATAACTTCCGTCGCTTCATACGTTTACGATAAATAATAAAATTAGATTTTATAAAAACAATTTGATCAATAAGCGCTTTTGTAAACTTTGAATTACATACTCTAAAATTTAATCTCTAATAAAAACTTGCCATAAGCCGAAATGCTCTTCCAATCTTGATTCGCAACACATGGCATTAGTGTGTTGCATATAGGCTTCCTATAAAGCCGTTGGGAAGAAGGAGTTTATATTAAAATCAGGAACGACAAATGAACCAACAACGTCAACTAAGCTGGAAAATAGCAGCCATTCTAGGTACGTCTTTCGGCTTTACTGCACACGCTGCAGAAATGGTCAGAATCGATAATGATACACTGCTACAACAAAGCCTCGTCGCGCAGTCGAAGAGTGTTGCCCCACTAGAATTAGGTTTTTCTGAAGTTAAACGGGTGGTATTGCCCAATGGGAAAACAAAAGTCCGCTATCAACAAACTCACCTAGGTTTACCCGTCTTTAATACCTCCGTTGTCGCCACCCTTTCCAAGAACCAACCCACTCAGGTATTTGGCTCAATGGCACAAGGGATCAGTGGTGACCTATCTAGCATCGCGCCAAAACTGAATCAGGAACAAGCGATTGAAGCCGCGATTTCCTCTCACCGTTCGTTTACTGTCGGCAAAAAGTCGATTGAAAATAAAAACGCGAAACTCATGGTGAGATTGGATGAGAACCAAGTCGCCCAAGTGGTGTATCTGGTCGATTTCTTTATCGCGTCCGCAATGCCAGAGCGCCCTTTCTACTTTATTGATGCCACGACTGGCGATGTGCTCCAAAAATGGAATGGGCTAAACCACGCTAAAGCATTAGGTTCTGGCCCAGGAGGCAACCTCAAAACCACTCGATATGAATATGGCAGTGACTTCCCTAGCTTTCCCATCGACAAAACAGGCACGACTTGTACGTTAGAAAATGAATCAGTTAAGACAGTCGATTTGAGGAACGGAACCTCTGGCAGCACAGCCTACAGTTACAACTGTGCCGACGGCACCAACTACACCGATCATAAATACATCAACGGGGCATACTCGCCTCTTAACGATGCGCACTATTTTGGTAATGTCGTATTCGATATGTACAAAGAGTGGATGAACACGTCGCCTTTAACTTTCCAGCTGACGATGCGCGTTCATTACGGTACCGATTATGAAAACGCCTTTTGGAATGGCTCATCCATGACATTTGGGGATGGCAAAAACACCTTTTACCCATTGGTCGATATCAACGTGAGTGCTCACGAGGTTAGCCACGGGTTCACAGAGCAGAACTCCGGCCTTGTGTACCAAAACATGTCGGGCGGTATCAATGAAGCCTTCTCCGATATTGCGGGCGAAGCGGCTGAATACTACTTACGTGGCAGTGTGGATTGGGTGGTCGGTAGCGATATATTTAAATCGGAAGGTGGTTTGCGCTACTTTGATCAACCTTCAAAAGATGGCCGCTCGATTGATCATGCCTCTCAATACTACGACGGTTTGAATGTTCACTTGTCTAGCGGTGTTTATAACCGCGCCTTTTACCTTTTAGCAAACAAATCGGGGTGGAATGTACGTAAGGGCTTTGAAATATTCACGGTCGCAAACCAACTGTATTGGACGGCAAACAGTACCTTTGATGCCGGAGCTTGTGGCGTAGCGAAAGCCGCAGCAGACATGGGCTATATGGTTGCCGATGTTGAAGATGCTTTCAATACCGTCGGCGTAAATGCGAGTTGTGGTGTCACGCCTCCAACTGGCAATATACTGACGAAAGGCACACCGATTGCGAACCTAAGCGGGAATCAATCTTCGGAGAGCTTCTACACGTTCACCGTTGATTCTGCATCCAGCGTGACGGTTTCAATGTCTGGTGGTTCAGGCGATGCCGATCTTTACGTGAAATCAGGCAGCAAGCCAACGACATCGAGTTACGATTGTCGCCCTTATCGTACTGGAAACAACGAACAGTGCAGTGTGAGCGCGCAACCGGGCGTGACTTATCATGTGTTACTGCGCGGATACTCGAACTACTCTGGCCTAACATTGCGTTTAGATTGAGTTAGAGCGAGCCTCTCAAACAAGTTGTAAATCGAGAACTAGCGGTTAACCGCGAAATAAAAACCTACTCACTTTGAGTAGGTTTTTTTATGACACACCTTAGTAGCTAATAATATTGTAAGTTATTTACTGATACGTTTATTAATTTATAAATATCAAGGTTGTCTATGCATTATTTTATAAAAACAGTTTAAATTGAGATCCTGTGCTGCACAACGAAACAAAAATAACTGACTAACTCTTGAACACATTCACGTTACTGATAGGTTAATCCTTATAGGGCAAAAGCTCTATTAATGATAAAAATTAAAATAAGGATTATTTATGAGACCATCTTTTCCTATCAGTATGGTGCTTGCAACGACGGTGGTTGGCTTCCAGTCTTTTGCGCAAAATATTGAGACAACTGAGTCATTAGGTATTGCAGAAAGTAGCGCAGCGCAAAAGCAATCTTTGGCTTTGCAAATCAGCGAGCGTTATTCCAACCTTGAGCTTTCCTTAAAAGAGCAAATCTCAGAAAAGAGTTTGTCCGCGCCAATAGATAAACTGAATTCTTCTCAGCCCTACTCCGCATTCTCAAGCAAGATGCAAAGAGCGGATCTTGGCTATCGTAAGATGAAAGGGATCAACGACTTCAGCGACTCTATATTAGAGATTCGCATGGCTGATGAAGCGATGATCGAAGCTTGGAAGAATGGTGAAAACCCGCTGTTTGCATTTGAACCATCAGGCGATGATTCGAATTGGCAATATATTGAAGCGTATGACGTGTACGGACAGGTTCATGAACTAGATGTGTACCAAATGCCAGACGTTCCTGTATTTGTCATTGATAGTAACGGCGCAGAAGAGCTCAAAGCAGGCCTAATGGCGATGCAGGCAGAGATGCAAAAGCTGGGTACTACAACGCAAATCAATGCCGATAGCGATACCAATGCCGCCGAGAGTAAACCTCAAAAACCGTCTTTGATGAACAGGGCACGTCGCTCGGTGGCCTTGTCGGAACCTGAGCCGTTGAATACCACACAATTAACCAAAATCCGTTTAGCCGTCGACCAAGAACCTTGGATCTCTGGTAAAGCGGAAATCTACGCCATTGTAACGGGCGTCGATTCAAGTCGTTTAGAACCACAAATCGATCTCGTTGATATGCCTTATCTGGACTACGACAAACAGACGTACTACCCAAACCAGACCGTCATCTTCTGGCCTCGCTACCGCTGGGGTGCTGCGGACATGATTTTGATGGAGCAGGATGATGGTACTGACTATAAAGCGTTAGCAAAGCTCTTGGTTCAAGCTGCTGAAGAGATACTCAAGATGATTCCTGATCCAGAAGTTCAGGGGTATGCGATTATCCCTCAGATCACAGGCAAGATTATCGATGTGATTCCTGATGGCGTATTAGTGAATGACGATGACTTCGTAGACGTGTACTACAACTTAATGCAAAACACTCCTTATGTTGATCGCCCGGGTGCTGGCGGTAATGCTGTTGCATCGTTTGCCCCTGTGACTATCTCGCCGACAGAGTAAGTCGTTTCTTATTTAGTTAGGGCTTAATCGCTAGGCCCTAACTCTTCATTATCGAAGGTAAGTCAAACACAAGAAATCTACTCAGAACCTAATTACAGGGAGTAATCAAACACAATGATGTCATCTAACATTTGATGAAACCTTGCCACAGTCGATTTCCCAAATGGAATTCGGCAAAGGCAAAGCGGTGTTCTTCGTGAGATATGTTTGGCGGGAACGCACCGTATTTTTCCACATCGTCTGCAAATGCGCTGAGGGCTCTAGCCAATAGAAAGTTTTCTGTCTTTCTACCTCGACCATTTTAGGCTCATCAATCTGATCCGCACACAAAACTACATAGTGAATCTCTCCACCGAAGTCGTTTAGATCTTGATGAGTGACGAGAAGTTGTAAACCTTTAAGGCCTGTTTCTTCCCACAACTCTCTAGCTGATATTGCACCCCGACTCTCCGGGATAAACTGAACCTCTAGGGAATTCAAAGGCCATACCTAAAGCGTTTTTGGCGAGAACTTTTCCGCCCCTTACAACCACGCCCATTGCAGTATTTTTCAAGTCAGCTTTCCAAAACTTAAACTGCTCCTCTTCAAGCAAGAATGACTTTCGCGGTTGGTTACTTTCAATATTCATCGACCATATCATTCACGAATCCCCCAACAGTGATTAAGAGTTATTTTCAGTACTCATCAGAAATAGTTGTATTACCTCCAATTATCACCCCAATTCATCATTCTGATTTCTATTTTGATTCTCATTTTACCAAACGCCTTCCCCCACAATAAAAACGAAACATAAGCCATTGATTTAAAGTCACATATTGTAAAATCTATAGTTGGTGCAAACCTTGCTGTTGTCTCTATATCAATATGAATGTTTTGTCTTATTAATACGGTAAATTATAAGAATAAGGAGACACCATGAAACAGGTCATACGAATTCCTGAGGGCGGAAAGTTAGCGTTAAACCAACAGGGTGAATGGCGAGCTCTAGCTCAAGGTATTGAACCTGAGATTGGCGATATCGTTTATTCAGAGCAAGACTTTGGGCTACTTTCAAACGTTGAAATTATAACTACAGATAATATTAGAAATCGTCCAAATGACGTTGAAGAAGTGATCAATCTAATTGAACAAGGGTTGGATCCAACTCAACAAAACTCATATGAACCATCTGCCGGTGTAGACGATGCCTCAGCGCCAATGCTGTTAACAACGGTAGATAGAGATAATTTAGAAAGCATTGCTGCAACGCACTTTGAAACCTCTGCTTACGACCGTGATACCACCTCTCAATTGTTTTTTAATCAAAAGGACGACTCCGGTAAAAGCATTAATCTGAGTGCCGTGATTAGTGGTGATGATATCGGTTCAGCAATAGAGGATACGACCACACCTACGCTTACGGATTCCGGGATTCTAGAAATTTCAGATAACAACCCGCGTGACACTAACTTCAACCCAAACAGTGTTGTTACCCCTGCAGGAGCGCTCGGCGCACTCACTATTGATGCTGATGGTAACTGGGTGTACAACGTCGATAATGCCGATGTGCAATATCTCGCGCAAAACGAAACCAAAGTAGAAACCTTCACCGTCGCATCAATCGATGGCACCACCCACGACATCGTGATCACCATTACGGGTGTCAACGACAGTGCCGTCATTTCTGGCGATGCGGGGGGGGCAGTCACTGAAGATAATACCGATCCGGTACTGACGGATTCGGGCGTGCTAACGCTGACGGATGCTGATACAGACGAAGCCAAATTCGACCCTGCTAGTGTTGTTACCCCTGAAGGTGCTCTTGGCTCACTCACTATTGATGCTGATGGCAACTGGGTTTACAGCGTTGATAACGCGGACGTGCAATATCTGGCGCAAGATGAAACTAAGGTGGAAACCTTCACCGTCGCATCAATCGATGGCACCACCCACGACATCGTGATCACCATTACGGGTGTCAACGACAGTGCCGTCATTTCTGGCGATGCGGGGGGTGCAGTCACTGAAGATAATACCGATCCGGTACTGACGGATTCGGGCGTGCTAACGCTGACGGATGCTGATACAGACGAAGCCAAATTCGATCCTGCTAGTGTTGTTCCCCCTGCTGGAGCTCTGGGCGCGCTCACCATCGATGCCGATGGTAACTGGGTTTACAACGTCGATAATGCCGATGTGCAATACCTCGCGCAAAACGAAACCAAAGTAGAAACCTTCACCGTCGCATCAATCGATGGCACCACCCACGACATCGTGATCACCATTACGGGTGTCAACGACAGTGCCGTCATTTCTGGCGATGCGGGGGGTGCAGTCACTGAAGATAATACCGATCCGGTACTGACGGATTCGGGCGTGCTAACGCTGACGGATGCTGATACAGACGAAGCCAAATTCGACCCTGCTAGTGTTGTTACCCCTGAAGGTGCTCTTGGCTCACTCACTATTGATGCTGATGGCAACTGGGTTTACAGCGTTGATAACGCGGACGTGCAATATCTGGCGCAAGATGAAACTAAGGTGGAAACCTTCACCGTCGCATCAATCGATGGCACCACGCACGACATCGTGATCACCATTACGGGTGTCAACGACAGTGCCGTCATTTCTGGCGATGCGGGGGGTGCAGTCACTGAAGATAATACCGATCCGGTACTGACGGATTCGGGCGTGCTAACGCTGACGGATGCTGATACAGACGAAGCCAAATTCGATCCTGCTAGTGTTGTTCCCCCTGCTGGAGCTCTGGGCGCGCTCACCATCGATGCCGATGGTAACTGGGTTTACAACGTCGATAATGCCGATGTGCAATACCTCGCGCAAGACGAAACCAAAATCGAAACCTTCACCGTTGCCTCGGTGGACGGTACGACGCACGACATCGTGATCACCATTACCGGCGTGAACGACAGTGCGGTGATTTCTGGCGATGCAATTGGCGCTGTGACCGAAGATGAGACCGATCCGGTACTGACTGACTCGGGCGTGTTAACCCTCACCGATGCCGATGTCGGTGAAGCCAAGTTCGACCCGACTAGCGTGATGACGCCAGCTGGTGCATTAGGAGCTCTCACCATCGATGCCGATGGCAACTGGGTCTACAACGTCGATAACGCTGACGTGCAATATCTGGCGCAAGACGAAACCAAAATCGAAACCTTCACGGTTGCCTCAGTGGATGGTACGGCGCACGACATCGTGATCACCATTACTGGCGTGAACGACAGTGCAGTGATTTCTGGCGATGCCATTGGCGCTGTGACTGAAGATGAAAGCGATCCAGTACTAACGGATTCAGGCGTGTTAACCCTGACGGATGCCGATACGGGTGAAGCCAAATTCGATCCTGCTAGTGTTGTTACCCCTGCAGGAGCTCTGGGCGCGCTCACCATTGATGCCGATGGTAACTGGGTCTACAACGTCGATAATGCCGATGTGCAGTATCTGGCGCAAGACGAAACCAAAATCGAAACCTTCACGGTTGCCTCAGTGGATGGTACGACGCACGACATCGTGATCACCATTACCGGCGTGAACGACAGTGCAGTGATTTCTGGCGATGCAATTGGTGCAGTCACTGAAGATAATACCGATCCGGTACTGACGGATTCGGGCGTGCTAACCCTCACCGATGCCGACACCGGTGAAGCCAAATTTGACCCGACCAGCGTGGTCACTCCGGCTGGCGCATTGGGCGCTCTTACCATCGATGCGGATGGTAACTGGGTGTACAACGTCGATAACGCGGACGTGCAGTATCTGGCTCAAGACGAAACCAAAATCGAAACCTTCACCGTCGCCTCCGTTGATGGCACGACTCACGACATCGTGATCACCATTACTGGGGTTAACGACAGTGCTGTGATTTCGGGTGATGCAGTGGGCGTAGTCACTGAAGATGATACCGATCCGGTACTGACGGATTCAGGCGTGTTAACGCTGACGGATGCCGACACCGGTGAAGCCAAGTTCGATCCTGCTAGTGTTGTTACCCCTGCAGGAGCACTCGGTGCGCTCACCATCGATGCTGATGGTAACTGGGTTTACAACGTCGATAATGCGGATGTGCAATACCTGGCGCAAGATGAAACCAAAGTCGAAACCTTCACCGTCGCATCAATCGATGGCACGACTCACGATATCGTGATCACCATTACCGGGGTTAACGACAGCGCGGTCATTTCTGGTGATGCCATTGGTGCAGTGACCGAAGATAATACCGACCCGGTACTGACAGACTCTGGCGTGCTAACGCTTACGGATGCCGATACCGGTGAAGCGAAATTCGATCCTGCTAGTGTTATTACCCCTGCAGGAGCGCTCGGCGCGCTCACCATTGATGCCGATGGTAACTGGGTCTACAACGTCGATAACGCTGACGTGCAATATCTGGCGCAAGACGAAACCAAAGTCGAAACCTTTACCGTCGCCTCCGTTGATGGCACGACTCACGATATTGTTATTACCATTACTGGGGTTAACGACAGCGCGGTGATTTCTGGCGATGCAGTCGGTGCCGTAACCGAAGATGAGAGCAATCCCGTGCTCACCGATTCGGGCGAGCTAACGCTGACGGATGCCGACACCGGTGAAGCCAAATTCGACCCTGCTAGTGTTGTTACCCCTGAAGGTGCTCTTGGCTCACTCACTATTGATGCTGATGGCAACTGGGTTTACAGCGTTGATAACGCGGACGTGCAATATCTGGCGCAAGACGAAACCAAAGTAGAAACCTTCACCGTCGCATCAATCGATGGCACCACCCACGACATCGTGATCACCATTACGGGTGTCAACGACAGTGCCGTCATTTCTGGCGATGCGGTGGGTGCAGTCACTGAAGATAATACCGATCCGGTACTGACGGATTCGGGCGTGCTAACGCTGACGGATGCTGATACAGACGAAGCCAAATTCGACCCTGCTAGTGTTGTTACCCCTGCAGGAGCGCTCGGCGCACTCACTATTGATGCCGATGGTAACTGGGTTTACAGCGTCGATAACGCGGACGTGCAGTATCTGGCTCAAGACGAAACCAAAATCGAAACCTTCACCGTCGCATCAATCGATGGCACCACCCACGACATCGTGATCACCATTACCGGCGTGAACGACAGTGCGGTGATTTCTGGCGATGCAATTGGTGCAGTAACTGAAGATGAGAGTGATCCGGTACTGACTGATTCGGGCGTATTAACCCTCACAGATGCCGATACTGACGAAGCCAAGTTAGACCCGACTAGCGTGGTCACTCCGGCTGGCGCATTGGGCGCTCTTACCATCGATGCCGATGGTAACTGGGTGTACAACGTCGATAATGCCGATGTGCAGTACCTTGCTCAAGATGAAACCAAGGTCGAAACCTTCACTGTTGCCTCAGTGGATGGCACGACGCACGACATCGTGATCACCATTACCGGCGTGAACGACAGTGCGGTGATTTCTGGCGATGCGGTGGGCGCCGTGACCGAAGATGAGACCGATCCGGTACTGACTGACTCGGGCGTGTTAACCCTGACTGATGCTGATACTGGTGAAGCCAAATTTGACCCGACCAGCGTGGTCACTCCGGCTGGCGCATTGGGCGCTCTTACCATCGATGCGGATGGTAACTGGGACTACCAAGTCGATAATGCGGACGTGCAATATCTGGCGCAAGACGAAACCAAAGTAGAAACCTTCACCGTTGCCTCGGTGGACGGCACCACTCACGACATCGTTGTTACCATTACTGGTATTAACGACAGTGCGGTGATTTCTGGCGATGCAGTGGGCGCAGTGACCGAAGATGAGACCGATCCGGTACTGACGGATTCGGGCGTATTAACCCTCACCGATGCTGATACCGGTGAAGCCAAATTTGACCCGACCAGCGTGGTCACTCCGGCTGGCGCATTGGGCGCTCTTACCATCGATGCTGATGGTAACTGGGTGTACAACGTCGATAATGCCAATGTGCAATATCTGGCGAAAGACGAAACCAAAGTAGAAACCTTCACCGTTGCATCAATCGATGGCACCACCCACGACATCGTGATCACCATTACCGGCGTGAACGACAGTGCAGTGATTTCTGGCGATGCGGTGGGCGCAGTGACCGAAGATGAGACCGATCCGGTACTGACGGATTCAGGCGTATTAACGCTTACGGATGCCGACACCGGTGAAGCCAACTTCGACCCTGCTAGTGTTGTTACCCCTGCAGGAGCGCTCGGCGCACTCACTATTGATGCTGATGGCAACTGGGTTTACAGCGTTGATAATGCCGATGTGCAATATCTGGCGCAAGACGAAACCAAAGTAGAAACCTTCACCGTCGCCTCCGTTGATGGCACCACGCACGATATCGTGATCACCATTACCGGCGTCAACGACAGTGCAGTGATTTCTGGTGATGCAATTGGTGCAGTCACTGAAGATGAGAGCGATCCGGTACTAACGGATTCGGGCGTGTTAACGCTTACGGATGCCGACACCGGTGAAGCCAAATTCGACCCGGCTAGTGTGATGACCCCTGCGGGTGCTTTGGGCAGTTTAACTATCGACGCCGATGGCAACTGGGTTTACAACGTCGACAATGCCGATGTGCAATATCTGGCGCAAGATGAAACCAAAGTCGAAACCTTCACTGTTGCATCAATCGATGGCACCACCCACGACATCGTGATCACCATTACCGGTATCAACGACAGTGCAGTCATTTCTGGCGATGCCATTGGTGCAGTCACTGAAGATGAGACCGATCCGGTACTGACGGATTCAGGCGTATTAACCCTCACCGATGCTGATACCGGTGAAGCCAAATTTGACCCGGCTAGCGTAGTGACGCCAGCAGGAGCACTCGGTGCGCTCACCATCGATGCCGATGGCAACTGGGATTACCAAGTCGATAATGCCGACGTGCAATATCTGACACAAGACGAAACCAAAGTAGAAACCTTCACCGTCGCATCAATCGATGGCACCACCCACGACATCGTGATCACCATTACCGGCGTGAACGACAGTGCCGTCATTTCTGGCGATGCGGTGGGTGCAGTCACTGAAGATAATACCGATCCGGTACTGACAGACTCTGGCGTGCTAACGCTGACGGATGCTGATACAGGCGAAGCCAAATTCGATCCTGCTAGCGTTGTTACCCCTGCGGGTGCACTGGGCGCGCTCACCATCGACGCCGATGGTAACTGGGTCTACAACGTTGATAACGCGGATGTGCAGTACCTTGCTCAAGACGAAACCAAGGTCGAAAACTTCACCGTCGCCTCCGTTGATGGCACGACTCACGACATCGTGATCACCATTACTGGGGTTAACGACAGTGCAGTCATTTCTGGTGACGCAATCGGCGCAGTCACTGAAGATAATACCGATCCGGTACTGACGGATTCGGGCGTGCTAACGCTAACGGATGCTGATACAGGCGAAGCCAAATTCGACCCTGCTAGTGTTGTTACCCCTGCAGGAGCACTCGGTGCGCTCACCATCGATGCTGATGGTAACTGGGTGTACAACGTCGATAATGCCAATGTGCAATATCTGGCGAAAGACGAAACCAAAGTAGAAACCTTCACCGTTGCATCAATCGATGGCACCACCCACGACATCGTGATCACCATTACCGGCGTGAACGACAGTGCAGTGATTTCTGGCGATGCAATTGGTGCAGTCACTGAAGATGAGACCGATCCGGTACTGACTGACTCGGGCGTGTTAACGCTTACGGATGCCGACACCGGTGAAGCCAAATTCGACCCTGCTAGTGTTGTTACCCCTTCGGGTGCTCTTGGCGTACTCACCATCGATGCCGATGGTAACTGGGTTTACAACGTCGATAACGCTGACGTGCAATACCTTGCTCAAGACGAAACCAAAGTAGAAACCTTCACCGTCGCATCAATCGATGGCACGACGCACGACATCGTGATCACCATTACCGGCGTGAACGACAGTGCGGTGATTTCTGGCGATGCGGTGGGCGCAGTGACCGAAGATGAGACCGATCCGGTACTGACTGATTCGGGCGTATTAACCCTGACTGATGCTGATACTGGTGAAGCCAAATTCGATCCTGCTAGTGTTGTTACCCCTACAGGTGCTCTGGGCGCGCTCACCATTGATGCCGATGGTAACTGGGTTTACAACGTCGATAATGCCGATGTGCAATATCTCGCGCAAGACGAAACCAAGGTCGAAACCTTCACTGTTGCCTCAGTGGATGGCACCACGCACGACATCGTGATCACCATTACCGGCGTGAACGACAGTGCGGTGATTTCTGGCGATGCAATTGGTGCAGTCACTGAAGATGAGACCGATCCGGTACTGACTGACTCGGGCGTGTTAACGCTTACGGATGCCGACACCGGTGAAGCCAAATTCGACCCTGCTAGCGTAGTGACGCCAGCAGGAGCACTCGGTGCGCTCACCATCGATGCCGATGGCAACTGGGATTACCAAGTCGATAATGCCGACGTGCAATATCTCAAAGCCGGAGAAACCAAACAAGAAGTCTTCTCTGTCGCCTCGATTGACGGAACAACTCACGATATTACTGTCACTATTAACGGTATCAATGAAATCCCTGATGCTATGAATGACTCAAAAGTGACGCAAGATCCTCGAATTAGACTCGACGAAGCTCCAGATTACGGAACGATGCAATACAACGTGGATAACCAAGGTTGGCAAGACATGGTGGTGGGTGAAGAATATGATGCCAATGCCCAAGTTCGCTTCGTACCTGATGAAGCAACCATTCAAACCATGACCCGTGATATCAAAGTCGGCAGCTTTGATGCAAATCCCAATACGCCCGAGTTCAACGGCCCGATTTCGACGAGCCACTGGGGTACTGTCTCGGGGAAAACTGCAGTCTTTGAAGAAAATGGCACTACGATCACCACTAAAAGCTCAAGCGGCCCACTTACCGCCTACAACACTTATGGTCACTTAGGCTCTGGGATTGGGGATAATGATAATAGTGGTTTGAGCCAGGGTGAAAAACTATCTATTACTATTGATGGGGAAGATATTAACGAAGTTACCTTCCGTCTCAGTGGCTTAGGTAGTTATTTTGATGAAACCTCGCCAAACGCGACCAAAGTAAAAATTACCGCCTTTGATGAAAATGGCGATCTGATTGATACCCAATCCGGCTATCGCCAGTCTGGTTCTTACGAAGATTACTATTCCTTTACCACCGATCGCCCAGTAAAAACATTTGAGTTAACGACTTCAGGCAGTAACGGTACATATGTGGTGCAAAACATGGTTATTTCGAAAACCTTAGCTGATGCCTTTATACTCACCACCATACAAGCCGATAACTCGGAAACACCCAATCATGTTGCGCTTGATTTAAACTACGACGACGCAAACGTAACGCTTGATATGAGCGACAAAAAACTGATCGATAACGACATTACCAAAGGTGAACTTTACGTCGAAGAGAGCGAGACCCTGATAATTGCAGCATCTGCATTACTTGAAAATGATAGCGATATAGATGGTGGAACACTCTCCATTACATCCGTACAAAATGCAATTGGTGGGACCGTCGTTATTAATGGCTCCGGAGATATCGAGTTTACTGCAAGCTCGGGTTATGTAGGCAAAGCGACCTTTGAGTACACAATTTCAGACACGCAAGGTGGCAGTGATACCGCTACGGTCAATATCAATGTTGGTGCGACAGACAACACTTATTCGTGGTCGAGTGATACGGTGGGAACAGACGATGATCCTGGTAGTGCTGTCATCGATACGTTCGACAGTAGCCAAGACATCATAGATTTGCGTGGTTTTGTCGCTGCAAGCTCAGTTTGGAGCTCAACCGATATCGCTCAGAATGTGCAATTCACCGAAGTGGATGGCAATACGCAAATATCCCTGTTAGACAATAACGATGAGTTAGTTCAATCCATCACTCTAGACGGCATTGCTATCAATGACTTAACAGGAACCAATACGGCGGGAATGTCCGATGCCGAAGTGCTCAGTCATCTTGTTTCGGAAGAGAAGCTCCTTATTTCTGATACCTACGGTCATGAAGGTGATGATGTTCTTAGTGGTACACCCGGTGACGATGTATTTAGAAGCGGCATGGGCAACGACACCTTCCGCATTCTTGATGAAAATGCAGGCAGTAGTGCCAACCCAACAACTGATACCATCATGAATTTCAATGTAAATAATGATGTAATTGATCTATCGGATTTACTTCCTGACTCGCCCACAACACAAGATCTGCTCGACCATATTGATGTAACCATTACCGATGACACCAGCGACCTCACTGACAACCCAAACACTACCCTATCGGTTACAGATGAAAATGGTGGCGTAAGCGAAGTAATACTTAACGATGTGGGGTGGAATAAACTGGGTATTAGTAATACTTCCGCGAGTGAAGAAACAATCATTTTGAAAATGATCGATCAGCTGAGTATTATGAATGTCGATGGCTAACTCAAACTCAACCAATACTCTCGCCATAAAGCGTAGAGATTAGCCATAAAGCCTGTAGAGGAACTGAACTGCCTCCAATAGTTGGACACCAATTATTGGGGGCTTTTGATGTCCAAATATAGCCGAGAGCCAAATTGTATCATTGCTAAACAATGCTTAGGTGGCAAGTGATCTCACTATTTAGCAAAACGATATTCAATTCCTTCGAGACAAATACGATACTGGGTTCACGTCTTTGCCATCCATGGTACTGGTTTATGTTTACCAACTAAACATGTAAACGTGCTTAACAATTCAGAATTCAGATCAGCTTTTCTAACAATATGTCATAGTTGTAAGCCGCTTCGCTGTTAGATATAGCGTTGTTATCGACTTCAAATCGACCGCTACCGACTCAAGTCCTTTACTCCAAACCTTTTCTACTTGGTTGGTGTTAAACTGAATCTGTCTTGCTCAGATTTATGAAGTCTTTTATTTGATCAAGCATGGTTAGACTAACGCTCACTTGATGTTGGGATTCGGGTTGGTGACAAAGCAATACTGACTTATATAATCTCAAATCATATTTAACTTATACCCACTCAGTTGCTCTGGTTAACAACGCCTAAGCGCTTATTTTTATTTACGCGTTCATTTTTTATAGACGCTTTTTTATACGTGCGGGTATCATCGTATGAATTCACGAACATAACAAACACGAAGAGCTCAAAGAGAAATATGGAACAAATTTATTTAGCTGGTGGCTGCTTGTGGGGCGTACAAGAGTTCATCAAATATGTACCCGGAGTCATCAGCACAGAAGCAGGCCGTGCCAATGGCAGCGGCCAGCTAACAGAAAACGGAACAACACAAAGTAATGGCACACAAAGCGATTACGATGGTTACGCAGAGTGTGTGCAAATTGAGTTTGATCCGAGCATCACATCAGTCACGGTTTTGATGGAGCATCTGTTTGAGATCATCGACCCATACAGCGTAAACAAACAAGGGGTTGATGTCGGCGAGAAATACCGCACGGGTGTATACAGCACTAGCGCCCTGCACTTATCAGAAGCTGCGAACTACATTGCATCTCGTGACGACGCAGACCGTATCGCACTCGAGATATTGCCGTTAACTCACTATGTCGCGAGTGATGAGATCCACCAGCATCACCTAAGCCAATATCCTGAGGATCACCACTTGTGCAATATCCCTTGGGATCTGCTGCATAAATATAAATCTTAAGTTGAGTTCTATCGCCAATTTCGCACCGTATTATCGTAGGAACCGTGACTCAGCATCCAAGTACAATTATTCCTATAGTAGCCGCGCTTGATCAGACTCTATAATTACGCACTTTAACTAGTAATCAAGGGTTTGCTGAATTGATAACAAGCCCACCATTAACTTGGGAGAGAATTCATGGCTACATTAAATGAACAATTAGCAAAATTAAAAATCATCCCTGTAATCGCCATCAACCGTGCTGAAGATGCTATTCCTCTAGGAAAAATTCTGGTTGAAAACGGCATGCCATGTGCCGAAATCACACTACGTACTGAATGTGCAATCGAAGCAATTCACATCATGCGCAAAGCGTACCCAAACATGCTTATCGGCTCAGGTACTGTGCTGACTAACGAGCAAGTTGACGCGTCGATCGAAGCGGGCGTTGATTTCATTGTAAGCCCAGGTTTTAACCCACGTACTGTCCAATACTGTATCGACAAAGGTGTCGCTATCGTTCCGGGAGTAAACAACCCGAGCCTAGTTGAACAAGCCATGGAAATGGGGCTTCGCACATTGAAATTCTTCCCTGCCGAACCTTCGGGCGGGACTGCTATGCTTAAAGCACTAACAGCGGTGTACCCTGTCAAATTCATGCCCACTGGCGGTGTAAGTTTGAACAATGTCGATGATTACCTGTCAATCTCATCGGTGCTTGCGTGTGGCGGTACTTGGATGGTTCCAACGAGTCTTATTGATGACGGTAAGTGGGAAGAACTCGGAAAGCTTATTCGTGATGCCGTTGAGTCAGTTACTAACTAATACCAATCGTAAACTAGTACCAATCGTAGTAACTAATTCCAATCATAGTAACTAACTGGTCAACCTCGCTGGTTAAAGCTCATGTTGTTAGACAGCATGGGCTTTTTGTTGTTTTATCGAGGCTGTTAGTTTATCGAGGCTATTGGTTTATCGGGCTCATTCAGCAAGATTTAATAAAAAATAGGCCAGCATTGCTGGCCTATTTCGTTATGGTTTAATTATTCACTTCTAATCACTAGCGCTTATCAATTGAGCGTTAACCGTGAGTCATGACATTTTGCTGCACTAGCGCATCCAGAATATCAGAAGGCATGGTGCCATTTAACGTCAGCTGTGGTGCAAGATCTTCAACCACAATCACTTGCTCTGTAGTGCCTAAGCCATCAGGGTTAATCGTAAGTTCAATATCATCCCCGTCGACCTTCGCGTCAATGTGTTGCAGCAGTGTTGTTATATCTGGTGAGGCACTTTTGAGCTCAGGTAACACTTCTCTTAGATCGAGTTGGTCTCCTTCAGATAGGCTAAAGTCGGTAATCGTATCTTCAACACCATCTTCGATGTTGAACCATACAAACGAATCCATACCGTCGCCACCAGTCAGAATATCGGAACCGCCACCACCAATGAGCGTGTCGTTACCATCGCCGCCAACTAACGTATCGTCACCCGAACCACCTTCCAGACGATCATTTCCAGATCCCGCTGTCAGGTCGATATTGCCAGCCCCTGCCAATAACTGAACATCGTCGGTTTCTGTAGCTAAATCGATATCAACACCGTTAGACACAATGTTCAAGTTGAGGTCTATCGAAGCCGATGTTGCGGTATCGCTGTTATCTAGCTCTTCTGAAACCGCCTCCACTTTGAGTGTGTAGCTTCCCGGCGTTTCAGAAAGCCCGACCACTTTCACAGTGTCAATCGCATCCGCCGTAGCAATCCAAACACCACCACCGACATCAGTCACTGAACCCACATCACTCGTAATTTGAGCACCAACAGGCACATCACTGATGCGTAGCGTTAGCTCTTCCGTAATATCGGTCAAGGCAGCAATAATACCAACCAAAGGAACGCCGCTAGCGCTTACTGACTGGTTAGCGGTGATGTTTCTAACGTAGTTAGACGCAGTATCAATCGACAAGGTCGGCGAATTCGCCACAGATGTCACTGCGATATCATAGATAACAGGTGTGGTTTCTATGACGATACCTGAAGGGTTTCCGCTATCTTTCGCGATGACTTCCAAACCAATGTTATTGGTTGGAGACAAGCTCGCATCCAGATAAACACCCGCAGGGCTAGTCGGTGTGTCAATCAGTGCATTTAGGTCGCTCAAAGTACCTACTAAGATGACCGAACCTGTGTTGTTGCCATTAACCATCACCGTCGTCACTGCCGGAAGTAAAACATTCAATGTACCGTAATCCACTGTCAGCGTGACGGTCATGAGGTCATTAGAAAATGACTCAACATAATCAGGATCACTGACATTGATGCCACTCAGCAGCTGACCCGCGTCTTCATCAATAAGATCAGTGACGCCGTCACCATTGACAACAGGTGTATCGTTAACACCTTGTACCACAACGCTAATTTCCGCGGTATCCGTTAAAAAATCATTTGAGCCATTGGTTGTACCGTTATCTTCTACGGTATAGGTGAATGTAACATCGCCATTGTAATCATCGGCTGCCGTGAATACCCAGTATGGGCCATTAATCGAGTTGTCATCTGCCCCACCAACGTTCTCAAATTTCTGAATTTGCCCCTGACCTTGGTCGATAGCGACCTGAGTAACCGTAATGGCATGTCCCTCAGGGTCTGTCGTCGCTGTAATCAGGTCTTCAGCTTTGATGATTAGCTGACCTTCTTCAAGCATGGTGCCCAAATCAATATCGGTTGCCACGGGTTGGTCGTTCACTTCCGTCACTTTAATAGTGAAGGTAGCTTGATTCGTTTGAGCGGTATTCGGATCACCTGCATCAATCAAACCGTTATTACCACCGTCATCGATCGTAGCATTAATGGTCACTAACCCACCCTGATTGAGATAGTTCTGATCCGGGTCCGGTTTGAACGTAACCTCGCCATTAGTTAGAGCCGCATTTATGTCAGCTTCTTTACCTGTCATGACAAGTGAGCCATCAGCCTGCAATATAAATGTCACACCGTTGGATTGAGAGCTTGGAAGTACAAACTCGCCCTGCGCACCCGGCAGTGTTTGGTCCACTTTCAGCGTCAGTACATACGGGGCATCTGGATTATCAAAGTTAGCGTCGATATCGTAGATACTAAAGTTGTTAATCGCGACCCCATTAGAGTCTTCTGTCGTTTCAAGGTTAGTGACATTGACAAAGGTCGGTTGATCGTTGATAGGATCAATCACTAAATCAACATTGAAACTCGTTGGTGTGCCTAAATACTCCGTGTTATCAGCATCTGTATCCACAGAACGAACGGTAATCTGCAGTGGACCATTAATACCCAAAGCATTACCTGTATCACTATTATGTTCGCCAGAGTTAAATACGATCTTATCTAGCAACTGAGCTGGAACATCTAGAGTCCAAAGCTGTGTAGTTGGATCATAACTACCCAAGGACGTTCCGTCAGGATAGAAGATAGAAGCATCTTGAGGAACACCTGCCACTTCGACTCGAAGGGTTTCGGGTGCATTTTCGGTATACGTTCCGCTTCCTGTGGCCGACAACTCTTTATCTAAAATAGTCGCATTGATTTCTATATCAATATTCTGCCCTTCGTTGCCAGTGACAGTATCCGTCGGGTTAGTATCAACATCGTCACCAACTGGCACCACATGCAGTTTGAAGCTTGGTAAGTTTGCAGCCGCAGTCGGTACGCCAAGTAGCGACTCTTGAGTGAACACTTCAACACCAAACTCAGCAGTACCACTGAAGTTTTTAGGCGGTAAAATAGAAATTTCACTTAAGTCGAATGAAAGCCCAGAAGCTTGAGGCAATTGAACACTCCACTCACCGCCACCGTTGTTTTTCACAGTGTAAGCTGAGCCAGCATCTACACGCATCTGGAAGCCATCAGGTACATCGGTGAACTTAATCGATACAAACTGTTCTGATCCATCAAGGTCAGTCAGTGCAATCGATACAGGTCCTGTACCTGACAAGGAAATAAGTTGGTCTTCGTTACCAGTAATCTCGATTACATCAGGATCACTACCCGGCCCAGAGACAAGTACATCATCGACAACCGGAACAACATCAAAACGAACACTTGTATTAAAGATATCGGAGTCACTTGCCGTGCCTACCGGAGAGGCTGAATCATTGTAGGTTGCGGTATCTGTGACGATACCACTAACATTAACCTGAACTTGGTTAATATCATTTCCAGTTGGGTAGTTTTCTATCGCCCTAAAGAGTACATTATCGAGCGCCCCCGCCGCGATTTCAGCTTGGTTAAACGTTACTGAAGTACCGAGTGATGTGCCCGTATTGTCATAGAATGCCCCTATTGAGGGGTCATCCAATGTCAAGGTAATAGACGAAAACGCTTCTTGACCGCCTTCAACGCCTGAGACTTGATCCGAAATAGTCGAATTGAAGTCGAGTTGAATGTAGGTGTCTTCGTAACCCACCGGATCTTGTCCAGCCTGACCATCGTTATCGACTGGGTTAAAGGCATCATCAAGAGAACCCACGACATTCACCTCAATCGTAGGGTCCGTCTCCGCATCTGGCGCTACTTTGATGACGACTTCGGTAACTAAAGTTTTCTCATCACCAGAGAGCGTATCTTTGGTCACGATTGTTAGTGGTAATCTAAAGTCACCAGAGTAGTCTGCCGGCAAGTTAAGTAACAGCCCTGAGAAATCAGTTGGAACGCCCTGTTCAACGGTTGTTTCGAATACATACTTCCCATTAACAAAATCGACTTCACTGCTTCCCGCTAAACTAATTGGGAAAGTGACTCCTGGGTTAATGGTCACGGAGTCATCAATGATAATGGTCACTTGGTCTACCGAAGCATCTTCTCCAGAGAAAGTGATCAAACTATCTAGAGCAGACCCCAAATCTAGTTGTGTGTCCTCGATAGCGTCGACAACACTGTTTGGTGTCATCGCAATGTCTGCAGCAACCTGTGTACTCCCAGAAACGACTTGAGGGAATGTTAGGGTTACTTGCCCGTCTCTACGAGCCGCTGCAGATGCTTCAACCTCAACACCATCACCTCGGTCAATTACTGTGCTAAAGATGTCCATATTGATATCATTAAGCCCGTTGGCCCCGTTACTTCCTGAAGGAAAAACAAGACCATTCGGAGCACTGATGCTAAACAAGTCCTCATTCGTCACAACCCAACGACCATCGCCTTCATAAGCCGCGCCAATAACGAGTAATTGATTCAATACGTCATCTGACAATGGAGTCTTATTCATGTCATTATTCGTTAATTGAATAACCAGTTGGTCAACTTCCTCAATAGCAGACGATGCATCGGTTTCTTGATATCGAATAACAAATTCATCCGTGGCGGATGGATTGTCGCTGTTGGTTGTAAACTTAAGTACACCAGTAAGAGGATCGGCGGCCACGGTTGCCAAAGAGCCAGTTCCCGCCACGTCGTCGACGATAAGCTGATTATCGATACCGTCATGAGGCTCAACAACGGGCCTTACGATAACATCGATCGTACCTGTAACCGTCGCAGTCACAATACCCTCACCAGGGTTAGAAGAGTCCACATATTCGTGATCACGCTCCTCAACGTCTACCTCTGTAGTCAATGTAAAATCAACGCTAGAGTCAGTTGGCGGAGTCATTTGAATAAAGTTATTCGACAATGCAATTTGGGTAAATTGTTCCGGCGTTTGATTCGCGTCTTTAGGGGTAATAGTTAACGTACCCACACCATCATTCACAACAGTCACATCGCCATTTACGGTGGGTGTGACACCCGGTGGAATACCGGAAATCTTAATTGAAGTGAAGTGCTCATCAGAGTCGATATAGTCAACGCCTTCAGGATGCCAATCGATGTTGATAGCAGTATCTTCGTTCCCGTTTGTGACGTTGTTGTAGATTGCAGAGGTGTCGATGATAGGCTCAACCAATACTCGAATTTCCTGATCAAAAGTCAGAGTGTGGCCGTCGTTTTCAGTTACGATGACTTTACCTTGAATGTGGATATTCTCAGTTGAAGAGTCGACGGGTCTAATTCGAATACCTGAGATTCTACCCACCTCTGTAATATTGGCTTCATATATCGGTTTAGATAAATCAGGGCTTCCACCCGGCCCGGTTTCGTAACCCACAAAGTTAAGATCAATAACCGTACCGTCACCATCCTCGATTATAACGCCATCAGGAATACCCGATAAGATGACCGTTATTGATTCAGAACCATCGTCCGGTAATGGTGTAGTGCCTGTATCAGGCTTTCTCTCACCCGACAATACCGTGAAGTCAAGCAGAGCAAAGCTGTCGCCGTTTTGACTCTCTTGAATCGTAGTTTGAACGCCGCTTGCAGTACCATCTGTAATTGCGGTCCAATCGGTACCATTCGTCCCACCATACGGTGTGTCAGCAACCCCTTTCACTTCAACGTTAACCGTTTTAGTACCGAGTATTTCTACATCGACTTGTTGTGGGTTGGTTGACAGGTTTGCAGTGTCCTTCACTACACCTGTAACATCAAAAGTGAAATCCACATTGCTGTGTTTAGTTGGAACCACCTCAACATTAGCCAAATCGGAATACGCTATTTCGTGGTAATTGGTACCACTGACAATAGGAACTACCGTGGTTGTACCTACAAAGTAAAGCACTGCGCCTTCTGTAATATTACTGATACGAACAAACAGTTCTTCAGAGCCATCCGTATCTACCGATCCTGTCATGGTGATGACTTCATCTAACGTGAATGCATCTTTGTTAGCTAGCGAACCCATGTAATCAGGATCATCTATATTGTCTTCGTTAATCTGAATACGATTAACACTGAACTTTCCAGCATCCGCGTCAGCAGTGACATCAATAATGATGTTTTGCTCTACAGAACGGGCCTCAGTTTTATCATTTGCTCCGCCGTTGGTAGTATCTTCATAAGGATTCAGTGTTTCTTCTGTAACCGCTGTTGCTTTAAATTTAATCTGACCCGAGAAATTATCAATAGGGTTAACCACGGTGGTGTTAATGTCTTCTGCTGCTATTTTATATACACCATCCGCCGTCAGAGTAAGCACATTGCCGTCTTTATCAAGAAGCTCAAACTTCCCGTCGCCTTCGATAACTTCTAACTCATAGGTGATCGTTTCAGTTTGAGTGTTATCTTGTGATTCTGCATTCAGCTGTAATGTGACATTGTCTTCATCTTCATTGACTTGATACTGATAAGTGCTATTGCCATCATCCCAAGTAGCAATATCCGCTACCGCTTCAATCTCGATTTTGAAGCTTGAGTTTACTTTGTGGTCAAGAGTGCCTCCATTATCGATCTCCAATTGATAGCGGATCTCAACGCCATTACTATCTGAACCATAGTTTTGGTCAGGAACGAAATAAAGGTTTTCGATGGTTGCAATGGTTTGTCTTACTTCACTTGGGTTTAAAGCATAGCTTTGTTGCATTTGAGGCGGTCCAAATAATATTTGACCGTTAGTTTCAGGCGTTAACTTGTGATACTCACCACCCTCAAAGTAATAGAACGTGCCTCTATGGTTACTGTTTTTTATAATCAGTTGACCGATAGACTCGCTGTTATCCCTGTCATTCAGGTTAACCTGAAGCGCAACTTGAGCTGGTGCATTAGGCAAGCCACTTTGGTTATCTTGTATGTTCTCAAGAATCGGAGCATCACCTGGGGCGTATGGTATCGTTGAATCTCTACCCGCATCCTCGAAGGTGGTCACTGTCAGTGCGATTCTTGACGAGTTTCGATCTGTGATGGTGATATCTAACGGTGTTTCAGAGGTATCTAAATCGCTATCGGTCGCAATCACGTTAATAGAGAATTTGATTTCATCGCCAACGTGCTCTAAGTAATTATTGGCTCTAAACTCTATCTCACCATTTGAGTTTATTTTCAGTCGACCCAGCTCTCGAGGATCAACAGCGCCATTGATCTGCTCATATACTCGTACCTCTTGAGTACCACTATTTAAATCGAAGTCACTACTGTAAGGCCCACTGTTCCCAGAACGGAAAACAATTCCACTTCCATCAAAGGCCTGAATTTTGCTCAGTTCAGCGCCATCAGCGCCTACATCAGTGGCATCAGCAAACATATCGACTATAGAACCGCGGTAGCCCTGACCTTCAACACGAGCAATCGATTGTGTTGTCACTAATGGAACATCATCAGTAACCGTGATTTTGAGATCAATCGCATTCGATTGGTCTTGGTCAAAATCTTCAGCAACGATTGAGAAATCAAGATCTATCGCGTTCTCGTTTGCACCGTCAGGATGCTTCAGTGGCTTAAATAATTCGAATTGATAGCTGTTATCAGAGGTATCGAAAATAATCTCGAACACCGCTTCATTACTCGTCACCGTTTGAGCAACGTATGTGAATTTTGTGCCGTTTTGTGAAACAGCTAGCCACTCTAAGCTTTCTCCATCGGAGGTTAAACCGGTCAAGACTAAATCTTCATCAACCAGTTCATACTTCACAACGCCATCGGCACCTTCATCGACGGTGAACAGTCCATTGATGATAGTGTCGTCAAATTGATCCGAACCTATACCAGAAAGATCGTCTTCATCGACAACCGTTTCGCCCGTCGGCGGCGTCATTACCGGAACATCATCAATGACTTGAATTGGTAATTGATACTGGTTGGAATCATCGCCATCACCGTCTACCGCCACAACATCAAATGGTATGGTTAGGTTATTTGATCCAGTAGCGTGATTTAGAGGGCCAAGTAAAGTGAATGTGTATGACCCATCGTTACCCAGCGCAAGAGTAAAAATCGGAGTCCCGCTTGTGGTCGCACCTTGGTAGGTGGTTGTGTTCGCAGCCCCTGTGACCTCAGTGATCGAAATCGCTTCGTTGCCTGATGTCAGAGTAGTTTCTAGAGTGGCTACGTTACGCAGTTCGTAAACCTCGACTTGGTCTGCACCTTCTGTGGTCACAAGCGAACCTGTCGCTTGAGCCACAACAGAGCCTAAATCATCTTCATCAACAACAAACGTACTCGCGACTGTTGTATCCGTAATGACGGGTACATCATCAGTAATAGTCACCGTAAGAGCCTTAATTACTGAATCAGTATTGTCTTTGTCAACCGCAATAACTGGCAAGGTAAAGATTTGATCGTTATTGCCCTGTCCTGGCAGGTGCTCTAACTCTTCTAACAATGTGAAGGTATATTGACCAAGCACCAAACTATCAAAAGTGATGGTGAAAATGTCCGTTTGGACACCACCGTTTTCTACGAAGCCAATATAATTGTCGCTGTTTAGAGGATCTTCTTTTAGCTTAACAACCAGACCATCCGATTTTAGGTCCCCAGTTGTGTTGAACTGCGCAGTATCAATACGGAAGTGGTTCACATCATCACTACCAGATGTAAACGTCATTGTTCCGGTTTGAGTGACCGTTATGCTCGGAGAGGTGCCATCAAGCAAGTTTGCTTCAGCCAAGGCGACTGGTGGTATGTTATCAATAACAGGTGGAGCACCATCTGAAATGGTAAGCGTAACGGTCGACGTGACTTCGTCACCATCTTTATCTTCAGACGTGACCGTAATAGTCTTAACAATATCGCCCCCTGAATGGTTGAGGTTGCGATTAGGTTCGAAACGGACATCACCTTCTAGAGTGATATACAGTTTACCTTCAGCAACAGGGAAAACCTGCTCTCCGGTTGTCCCCTGAACTAACGTGTACACGTTGTTATCGTAAGTAAACTGGGTAATCGTTGCCCCATCGGCACTTTGGTTTGGCATCACATCGACAGTACCTGTCGTAACAACACCAGCAGCCAAATCAGCCACCGTTGGTTCAGTAATAGTCAGCGTTTGATTTTGCATGCCTTGAACATCATCGCTGACCGTCACTTTCAATGGCGACATTAATGAATCATCACCATCCCGGTCTACCGCATAAACGGGCAGTTCAAAGCTCAGATCGTTCTTTGCTTGGCCATCAGCATGATCTAATGCTTCAAGTAAAGTAAAGGTGTACTCACCAACCGTGCTAGTAGAGAAGCTAATCGTAAAGACAGGAACTTCAGGGTTGGCTCCATCTTTCACAAAGCCGATGTACGCACCAACCGTGTTTGGATCAGCTTTAAGCTCAACGACCAACCCATTCGATTTGAGTGTGTCGTTGGTATTAAATAAGCTTGGCTCAATGCGGAAACTAGTTACATTGTCGCTTTGATTGGTAAACGAGATCGTCTCGGTTTGACTCACAGGCACGGAGCTTGCTGCCGAGCCATCTATAAGGTTAGATTCGGATAAAGTGACGCTTGGAATGGTGTTGATGATTGGAATATCACCATCGGTGATGGTCAAAGTAACGGTGGATGTCACCGGATCTTTATCAAAGTCACTTGACGTCACTACGATTGTTTTAACGATGTCTTCGTTGTTTGTATGATCTAAATTTCGATTGGGCTCAAAGCGCACTTGACCTTGCAGGGTGATGACTAACGTCCCTTCAGTGAAACCGAACCGCTGCTCACCAGTATCTGTTTGAACCAATGTTCTAAGTTGTCCGTCATAAACGAACTGAGTGATTGTTGCACCATCTGCACTTTGCACTGGCATCACATCGACAGTGCCTGTCGTAACAACACCGGCAGCTAAATCAGCCACCGTTGGCTCTGTAATACTCAGCGTTTGATTTTGCATGCCTTGAACATCATCGCTGACCGTCACTTTCAATGGCGACATCAATGAGTCGTCACCATCACGGTCGACAGCAAACACCGGCAGTTCAAAGCTTAGGTCGTTTTTATTGCCTGCATCAGGATGGTCTAATGCTTCAAGTAGCGTAAAGGTATACTCACCAACCGTGCTAGTAGAGAAGCTAATAGTAAAGACCGGAACTTCTGGGTTGGCTCCATCTTTCACAAAGCCGATGTACGCACCAGTCGTGTTTGGATCAGCCTTAAGCTCAACGACCAACCCATTCGACGTAAGTGTGTCGTTGGTATTAAATAAGCTTGGCTCAATGCGGAAACTAGTCACATTGTCGCTTTGATTGGTAAACGAGATCGTCTCGGTTTGACTCACTGGCACGGAGCTTGCTGCCGAGCCATCTATAAGGTTAGATTCGGATAAAGTGACGCTTGGAATGATGTTGATGATTGGAATATCACCATCGGTGATGGTCAAAGTAACGGTGGATGTCACCGGATCTTTATCAAAGTCACTTGAAGTCACTAATATCGTCTTAACAATATTTTCGTTGTTCGTGTGGTCTAAATTTCGATTGGGTTCAAAGCGTATTTCACCTTCAAGGGTAACGAACAGTTTGCCCTCTGGTACAGTAATAAGCTGCTCTCCCGTTAAGCTCTGATCCAAGGTGTAAACGGTATTATCATACGTGATCTGGGTAATGGTCGCGCCATCTGCACTTTGCACTGGCATCACATCAACCGTGCCTGTCGTAACAACACCGGCAGCTAAATCTGCAACCGTTGGCTCTGTAATACTCAGCGTTTGATTTTGCATGCCTTGAACATCATCGCTGACCGTCACTTTCAATGGAGACATCAGTGAATCGTCACCATCACGATCGACAGCAAACACCGGCAGTTCAAAGCTTAGGTCGTTTTTATTGCCTGCATCAGGATGGTCTAATGCTTCAAGTAGCGTAAAGGTATACTCACCAACCGTGCTAGTAGAGAAGCTAATAGTAAAGACCGGAACCTCTGGGTTGGCTCCATCTTTCACAAAACCTATGTACTGGTTGCTGTTTTGTGGATCGATTCGTAAATCGACGGCTAACCCACCCGATTTAAGCGTGTCGTTGGTGTTGAATTGAGCAGGATCGATACGGAATTTGACTACATCATCACTTTGATTGGTGAACTGAATCGTCTCCGTTTGACTCACAGGGGCGTTGCTTGCTGTTGAGCCATCTGCAAGATTAGATTCAGATAGAGACACGCTTGGAATGGCATTTATGATTGGAATATCGCCATCGGTGATGGTCAAAGTGACGGTGGATGTCACCGGATCTTTATCAAAGTCACTTGAAGTTACTACTATCGTCTTAACGATGTCTTCGTTGTTTGTATGATCTAAATTACGATTGGGCTCAAAGCGTATTTCACCTTCAAGGGTAACGAACAGTTTACCCTCAGGTGCAGTAATAAGCTGCTCTCCCGTTAAGCCCTGATTCAAGGTGTAAACGGTATTATCATACGTGATCTGGGTAATGGTCGCGCCATCTGCACTTTGCACTGGCATCACATCGACAGTGCCTGTCGTAACAACACCGGCAGCTAAGTCTGCAACCGTTGGCTCTGTAATACTCAGCGTTTGATTTTGCATGCCTTGAACATCATCGCTGACCGTCACTTTCAATGGAGACATCAGTGAATCGTCACCGTCACGATCGACAGCAAACACCGGCAGTTCAAAACTTAGGTCGTTTTTATTGCCTGCATCAGGATGGTCTAATGCTTCAAGTAGCGTAAAGGTATACCCACCAACCGTGCTAGTAGAGAAGCTAATAGTAAAGACCGGAATCTCTGGGTTGGCTCCATCTTTCACAAAACCTATGTACTGGTTGCTGTTTTGTGGATCGATTCGTAAGTCGACGGCTAACCCACCCGATTTAAGCGTGTCGTTGGTGTTGAATTGAGCAGGATCGATACGGAATTTGACTACATCATCACTTTGATTGGTGAACTGAATCGTCTCCGTTTGACTCACAGGGGCGTTGCTTGCTGCTGAGCCATCTGCAAGCTTAGATTCTGATAGAGACACGCTTGGAATGGCATTTATGATTGGAATATCGCCATCGGTGATGGTCAAAGTGACGGTGGATGTCACCGGATCTTTATCAAAGTCACTTGAAGTTACTACTATCGTCTTAACGATGTCTTCGTTGTTTGTATGATCTAAATTACGATTGGGCTCAAAGCGTATTTCACCTTCAAGGGTAACGAACAGTTTACCCTCAGGTACAGTAATAAGCTGCTCTCCCGTTAAGCCCTGATTCAAGGTGTAAACGGTATTATCATACGTGATCTGGGTAATGGTCGCGCCATCAGCACTCTGATCAGGCATCACATCAATGGTGGCAGTCGTCACCTTACCAGCAGCCAAATCCGCAACCGTCGGTTCAATAATATTGAGCACACCATCTTTCATGATTTGCACATCATCACCGATGATCATTGTAAGCGGGGAAATTTGCGAACTATCGCCATCGCTATCAACGGCATACACTGGTAGTTCAAAGCTCAGATCGTTATTGTCTAAACCATCCACATGGTCCAGAGCTTCAAACAAAGTAAAGGTATATTCACCTAGTGTGCTTGTAGAGAAGCTAATCGTGAATACTGGGACATCAGGGTTTACCCCGTCGTTAACAAAACCTATATAAGTACCTAAGTTCTGAGGATCTTCCTTGAGTTCAACGACAAGCCCATTCGATTTGAGCGTATCATTAGTATTAAACAAGTTTGGATCAATTCGAAAACTCGCGACATCATCACTACCGGCTGTAAACGTAATCGTTTCAGTGGCGCTAACCGCATTTCCGCTTGGCGAAGATCCATCACCAAGATTCGTTTCAGATAACGTCACTGGTGGAACTAAGTTAATTACCGGATCTTGGCCATCAGTAATACTAAGATCAAGCGTAGAGAAACTCTCGTCTCCATCAGCATCTTCAGCTAAAAAGGCAAATTGTTTTACTATGGTTTCGCTGCTTGAGTGGTTGATATCACGAGCGACTTCAAAACTAAAATCACCATTGAGTGAAATCGTTGCAACCCCTTCTGTAAATGGGAAAGTTTGTCCCGCATCTGGAAGTAAACTTTGGTCTAACTTATATTCAACCCCATCGTAAGACAATGATTGGATTGTCGAACCATCCGCGCCCTCGAAGTTGAATAGATTATAAGAAACAACAGTATCACCCGCCAAAGTCGGTTCATCGACGGAAATGACATTATCGATGAGTTCGACCACATCATCTTTTACACTGATTAAGATCTCAGCAGCTTCTGGTGTATTTGACCCACCAGATAGTGCAGAGCGGTCACCATCCGCGTCAACCGCATAAATGGGCAATACAAAGGTTAGTAACTCACCTTCAGCACCTTGGTGTGAAAGCGATTCGTACAGAGTAAATTCATAATTTCCCAATGATGGACTATCGACTTTAACGTCAAAGACCGTAATTCGAGATCCATTGACCTCAACATAACCTTCATACGTTCTCACACCATTGGTTTGACTAACTAACTCTAATTGAACGGCAGCACCATTAGAAACCAAGGAGCCCGTTGTATTAAATTCAGTCGGTTCAAGTTCATAATGGTCAATAATGTCACTTTCAAAAACACTTGCTGTGATACTGCCAACACCACCTACTGGGGCTGTCTCTTCTTGTGAGCCGCCAACAATGCCTGACTCATCAACATCAATGCCATCAACATTAATAATGAACGGGCTATCGCCATCAGAGATATCTACCTTAATCGTATTCGTTACGACATCCTGGTCAAAATCGGTAACCGTGATCGGTAGAGAGAATGAAAGCGTGTCGGAGCTCACTTCTTCTATTGGTTTAAACTGTTGGAAATTATAGGTGCCATCGGTATCGAGGGAGATTGTGAGAACAACCTCACCTCTCCCTTGAATAGACAGAGTGATCGTTGTTCCGTCATCAGACAGTCTTGCAACCGTATTTTGGTTATCACTGAGCAACCCATCAAACTCTTCTAACGCGCTTGCATCAAAGACTGCAGATTGAAGTTTATCACTTCCAATATTAGAAAAAGTGCCTTCAATAGGTGCACTACTCGTTTCTACATTATTGATATTAACGCTTTCAGCAGACGGATTCGCCCCGTCAAATAAAGTAACCAGCGCATTAATGGGTGATGCTATTGGATTTCCTGCGGAGTCTTCACCTTGAATATCAAAAGCAAAGTTAATTTGATCGCCAGTATAAGAGACCTGCCCACCACCGATAGACGGAACATGATCAATAGATTGAGAAATCGTGGTGGTTAACGAGATATCGATATTATTGCCAACACTAGTAGCATCAATATCGATACGTAATACTTCGTCAGTACCTTGGACACCAACAATGGAATTCGTCACCGAGTCGTAAGTAAACGTGACAACTTGGCCGCTTGATGTAATGTCGTTATTAAGCTCACTTAGGAGTGAAGCAAGGGAGAGTGTGTCTGGGACAAAAGAGTCTGGGTCTAGAGCTAAGCTGCCCGCAATAATCGTTTCTGTGGTCGTAATAGATTGGGGGTAGGTATTGCCAGAAATGGAACCTTCAGTGACTGATTCGCTGATCGATTGACCACCAGCCGAACGGGTGATCGTTCTAAATTCCTCTCGAGTTTCCTCTACCTCTTCTTTCGCAAGCCCTGATGTCTCAAAGAATGTCGAGGGCTGAGTTTGAATATTATTGTATTCAATCGTAACAAAGCCAGCATTTGCAGACCCTAGCCCTTCACCAGCAGCCGTTGCTTCCAAAATTTCAGTCGGATCGGCGCCGCCTAAAATAGCTTCTTGGATTGCCGCAATATCATCGTCAGTAAAGGCTCCGTCGTCAGACTGCTCTAGATCGAAATTGACCTCTCCGGCGATAGGGGCATCAACCCAAGACAATTCCTGATCAATACATCCAACACAATTATCGCCAACCAGAACCTCACCATTTGGAGCACCTAATACAAGTTCTGCATTATTTGCGGTAATGACTATCTCATTTTCACGGATGATATCGCCAACTAGAACTTTTGTTGGGTTGCCGTCAGGTGTTACTACAACCACATCCCCACTTACTGCTTCAACAACCGCAGCTTGGCGCGAAACCTCAATATCCATATATCCCCCGTTATCACAAGCACTCTTATCTAGAGCTGTATAAATTATTTTTGCTAATCATTACAGGCTTTAATCAAATTCATACTTACCCCTCATCAATGGCCAATCTTTTGTTGTGCCTCTTCGAGTTGAAAAGAGATAAGTATTTAACCTGTTTTTTTATAGTTTACTTACTGTTAAGCCTAGTCTTCCCCATAAAAAATGCCATGTCTGTGCTAAGAGACTCCTTTTCACAAATTCACTTATTCTCTATGAGTTTCTAAAACACAAATTAAACGTTAGTAGTGCATTGATTTATATGCACATAAACTCACAGCGATATTGCATCTCTTTAATCCTATAAAGATATACAGGAATAAAGTAGATAAATCATGAGCGAATATAAGACATTGCTTGAGGCAAACGATGCGATGGTAATAAAGCAGAGAGCAGTCCCAAATTTGAGACAGTGTTCAGCACAAAGCGGATGAGAAACCATTTATTAAGCGTATATTTCGCCAGTTTTATATATACCCATCAACATATTAAGGTGCTATGGAGGAACAATAGCCATGACTTATCATTGGATATACACATGTCAAATGGAATACGTTTTAGGACAAAACAATAGATACCAAAAAGCCGCCCGAGTTGAACTCGGGCGGCTTTTAGAAGGTAATGTACCGCAAGATGGTGTTTATCCGTAAAACGAGATTGTCACGTTCAATATGGCTCGCTAACTATTTTATTTTGTTAAGCGATTTGCAGTCCAAACATAAAGCAGCTCAAGTGCGATAGTTGCACCAGCTAGAGCCGTAATTTCGCTTTGGTCATAGGCTGGGGACACTTCTACCACATCCATACCAACCATGTTGATACCCTGCAAACCACGGATGATTTTCAGCACTTTATCTGAATTCAAACCACCACATACTGGCGTGCCAGTACCCGGTGCAAAAGCAGGATCAAGACAGTCGATATCAAACGTCAGATACACTGGCTTATCACCAACAATATCTTTCACTTGAGCAATGATCTCGTCCACACTCATGTCATTGGCTTGCATCGCATTGATGACGTTGAAGCCATGACCTTCTTGTTTGTACTCGGTACGAATGCCGATCTGCACCGAATGTCCTGGCGAGATAAGACCTTCGTTTGGTGCATGGTAGAACATAGTGCCGTGGTCGTAACGGCTGCCTTGGTTGTAGGTGTCAGTATGTGCGTCGAAGTGAATTAACGCCATCTCACCGTACTTCTTACCATACGCTCGTAGTAGAGGCAGTGTAATGAAGTGGTCGCCACCTAAACCTAACAGCGTTTTACCACTGCTTAAAATCGCATCAGCCGCCGCTTCTAAACGTTGAGTCAGATCTTCAGCATCACCGCAATCAAATACAAGGTCGCCAGCATCAATCACCGAGGTATGTTCAAATACATTGAAGTCCCACGGGAATTTCTTACCTTCCCACGCCAAATTTACCGATGCACGACGAATAGCATCAGGTCCCATGCGAGCACCCGGGCGGCCAGATGTCGCCATATCTAGCGGCGCACCTAACACAACCACATCAGCATCGTTATCAATAGGGTTTTGCACCAATGGACGACGCATAAACGTCATCGCATTGGAGTACAGCGAATAATCTGGCTTGGTAAATAGATCGTTCATTAAAAATCCTCAAGATAGGTGTAACCCATCAAGCCTTGCTCTAACTCTTCAAGTACACTTTGCTGCTCTTGCGCTGGTACTTTAGCCGTTACCAATTCTTTGTAGTTCTGACGAATTAGGTCCATATCAATGTGAACGTAACGCATCATGTCTTCTACTGTGTCACCTTCGTTGATGTAGTCAATGTTCGCCTCTCCGCTCTCATCAACATTCACCACGACACTGTGCGTGTCACCAAATAGGTTATGCATATCACCCAAGATTTCTTGGTAAGCCCCTACTAGGAAGAAGCCCATCAAGTATGGTTCATCTGGATTCCACGCAGGCACTGGCAAGGTTGTTTCAATACCTTGACCATCAACATACTGGTCAATCGTACCGTCAGAGTCACAAGTGATGTCCAGCACCACAGCACGACGCTCATCCGCATTGTCTAAACCGCTCAGTGGTAATACAGGGAACACCTGATCAATACCCCAAGCGTCTGGCAATGACTGGAACAGTGAGAAGTTCACAAAGAACTTGTCCGCTAGTCGCTCGCTCAACTCATCCAAGATAGGACGGTGGTAACGGTTCTTAGTGCTCATACGAGTGCTAAGCTCGTAGTTGATACGCAAAGACATCTGCTCTGCCCAAGCACGGTGTTGAAGATTCAGCATACCGGTGGCAAATTGGTTGTGCGCTTCTGCAATATCACTCTGCGTGTCGTTGTAGATCTCGATCAACGCTCGGTCATCATTGCCTGCGTCTAGCTCTAAGAAGTTCTTCCACATGTTGTTTAGCAACATTGGTGCGTCAGCTTCAGGCGCAGCCATATCTTCCGGAGAATAGCTTTCTGTACCAATCACGTTAGTAACAAGCACAGCGTGATGCGCAGTCAACGAACGACCAGATTCAGAAATGATCACAGGTTGTGGCTGATTGTAGAGCTTACAAATATCCCCTACTGTCATCACAATATTACGAGCGTACTCAAGCAAGCCGTAGTTCATTGAGTTTGAAGACTGGCTGCGTGTACCATCGTAATCAACCGCCAAACCACCACCAACATCTAAGTACTTCAATTGAGCACCGATATCGCGCAGTTCACAATAGAAACGAGCCGCTTCGCTTACACCATTTCGCACATCACGAATATTGGCCATTTGTGAGCCAAGATGGAAATGCACTAACTCAAGAGCATCTAGCTGATTTTCTGCTTTTAAACGTTCAATAACGGTAAGCACTTGTGATGCAGACAAACCGAACTTCGACTTCTCGCCACCACTTGCTTGCCATTTACCAGCACCTTGAGAAGCAAGACGAATACGCAAACCTAAACGAGGTTCCACGCCAAGTGCTTTCGCTTCAGAAAGAACAAGATCAAGCTCTGATAGCTTCTCTAGAACGATAAATACTTTATGACCCAGCTTTTCACCAATCAGCGCAAGACGGATGTATTCTCTGTCTTTGTAACCGTTACACACGATCACTGAGCTTGCTTTTTGAGCCAACGCCAATACTGCTAATAGCTCAGGTTTGCTGCCCGCTTCTAAACCCAATTGCTTCTGCTCTAATTGAGCTTGGCTCGCTAAGATCTCATCAACCACTTCTTTCTGTTGGTTAACTTTAATCGGATAAACAAGCAGGTAACGGTTGTCGTACTGATATTCGTCGATCGCTTGGTTAAATGCGTTACAGATATTGTGCACACGTTGATGCACTATTTGAGGAAAACGCACAAGAGCAGGCAAACCAATATTTCTTTGCTCTAACTGTTTTACGATCTTACTTAGTGGGACTTGATGATCCGTTTCGCTCGGCGATACATACACTTCGCCGTTGTCATCAATGCCATAAAAACCTTGGCTCCAGTGCTTTACATTATACTCAGCACGGATGCGTTCCAAATTAACCGAATTTTCCAATTCTAGCGACCTCACACTATAGGGCCATCGACAGAAGATACCTCTTGGGAATAGCGAGGTATAACCCAACAAAAAACGTTCAAAAACGATTTGTTGGCTGCATTAACCGATATAATGAAGAGTGAGTCCAACCATTGATATTTGTTGTTACGATTACGTTTATTTATCGACGATGCGACTTAAAGTGACAGGTAAGGTATTACAAGGTTTTAGGCAAAAAAACAGGCTGAAGCGCATTAGATTTAAAGCACTTTCTAACAAAAAATAAGATGAATAAAATACCAAAGGCACACAAAATTCTTAGCCAACTGGGTGAGATTAAGTCAACGTTGTGACAAATATGAGCACTTCCCAATCTGAATTTTCGCTATCACAAACACTACTTGTATCCCGCGATTCGATACCTACTAATACTTCATTCTTCCTACTAAAACTCGCCCAGTTCAATGTTGTCGCCGCTCAACTATTGAACTTTTCTTGCACATATCTTGTATTCGGTTCGATCTTCTTGTAATTCTAACCGACCAACCAATCGGTCAGCTTCCGAATTTAGGGGATACTATGAGCCATAATCTAGACCTTGAACCAACCACGTCGAACACCAACGACATGGAGCAAATATTCAACCGACAAAAAGATCACTACCGCAGTAATGTTAATCCGGTGCTTGAGCAGAGAAGAAAAGACCTATCGGAATTGAAAGCGTTGCTAATACGCTACCAAGGGCAATTGATTGATGCGGTGTCTGAAGATTATGGCCATCGAGCAAAACACGACAGCTTGATTGCTGATATCACCCCTTCTCTTCACCAGATCAATTACAGCCTGAAGAACCTTAAGAAGTGGTTGAAGCCATCTCGAAGAAAAGCAGGCTTAATGCTGACACCAGCGAAGATCACGGTTCATTATCAGCCAGTGGGTGTTGTCGGTATCATTGTTCCTTGGAATTTCCCGGTGATGCTCTCTTTAGGTCCTCTCATCACGGCGTTTGCGGCCGGTAATACTGCAATGCTCAAGATGTCTGAGTTCACTCCAGCGACTAACCGGGTTTTAAAGGCAATGTTGGCTGAAGGCTTTAGTGAAGATCAAGTCGCGATTATCGAAGGCGAAGCTGACGTTTCCGCGAAATTTAGCCAGCTCCCGTTTGACCATATTCTATTCACAGGGTCGACCTCTGTGGGTAAGCACGTAATGAGAGCAGCAGCCGACAACTTAACACCCGTAACCTTGGAATTAGGCGGCAAATCTCCAACGATTATTGCCCCTGACTTTGATGTGGCTGACGCCGTTGAACGCATCCTATTTGCAAAAAGCCTAAACGCTGGCCAGATTTGTGTCGCGCCCGATTACATCTTATTACCACGAGATAAAGTCGACATCTTCATCACAGCCTATAAGCGTTACTTCAAAAAACTGTATAAAGCAGGTATTGAGAGCAAGGACTTAACCTCTGTAATCAACATGCGCCAGTACAATCGCTTGAAAGGTGTAATTGAAGACGCACAATCGAAAGGTGCGGTTATTCACACCGTGACAGAACAAGCACAAGATGATGTGAACCACAGAATGACGCCGCACCTTCTTACCGAAGTGAATGACGACATGGTCGCAATGCAAGAAGAGTTGTTTGGCCCGGTACTGCCAATCTTACCTTATGATTCAATCGAAGAAGCGATCAACTACATCACAGCAAGAGAACGTCCGCTTGCTCTGTATCTGATGAGTCATGATAAACAGACCCAAGAACAGTTCTTATCGAGTACGCATTCTGGCGGTGTTTGTATTAACGACTCGCTAGTACATGTGGCAGCAGAAGATGCGCCGTTCGGTGGCATCGGCCCTTCAGGCATGGGACACTATCATGGCATTGAAGGCTTCAAGACCTTTAGTCATGCCAAAACCGTTCTAAGTCGAGGAAAAATTAATTTCACCAAGTTAATGCATCCTCCTTACAACAACCCAATCAAAAAACTGATGTTCAAAGTACTCAATAGATGATCACAAAAAGGCAAAAAATCCTAGATGCTGCACTCCTGCTTTTCTCTCAACAAGGGCTAGAGGGCACATCTACAGGACAAATAGCGAAAACAGCAGGCGTAGCAAAAGCGACACTGTTTCATCACTTTGAGAACAAATCTCTACTGATTGATGAACTGTTTCGTGAACTGAAAATAGAGTTATTTTCTACGCTTGACCAGCACACAGAAATCGCTGAACAAGATCGCTACCAAGCCTTTAAGTTCATGTGGTTCACAGGGCTTGAATGGGCGTTAGAAAATCCAGTTGCGATGAAGTTCTTCACCAATGTTCATTTCGATCCAACGACTCAAACTCGAGAAGTGATTGTTTCAAAAATGTTCGCATCGTTAGACGAGATCATTTTGAAAGGACAAGAAACTGGTGAGCTGATGGTGTTAGACATCAACCTTGTTAGGCACTTCATCCACAGCCACTTTTTGATTTGTGCAAACTGGTTAATTGAACAGAATGAGTTACCACCAGAGCAGTCAGCCGAGTACATCAATGATAGCTTTGATATGTGTTGGCGAGCCGTTGGTGGGCAAGCAAAGTAGCTGCCACAGCTTGATAAAGCAGACAAACACCCAGGTAAGTAAGTTAAATTCATTAGGCGAGCACTCTTCTAGAGGCTCGCCTTTCTTGATTGAGACAAGTAAACTACACGCCTCGAACATCTATTCATAAGGCTAAGGTTTGCATACTCTAGAACAACTTAAATCAGGGCAACTTAAAGGGATTAAGCACTTAAAACTGTCAGCAGATCTCACCGATTTTCCATTAGAGATCTTAGAGCTTGCCGATTCTCTAGAGGTTCTAGACCTTTATGGAAACCAGCTATCAAGCTTACCAGACGAGCTATCACAGCTGACTAACCTGCGTATCATCTTCGCGTCGAATAACCTGTTCACGCACCTTCCTGATGTTCTCGGTACTCTTCCTAAGCTCGAAATGGTTGGCTTCAAATCTAACCAAATTAAAACCGTCAGCGAGCAATCTTTACCTGCTCAATTACGTTGGTTGATCCTAACAGACAATGCAATCGAGGTTCTCCCTCACTCACTAGGTGAAAGACCACGCCTGCAAAAGCTCGCATTGGCAGGTAACAAGATTCGTGTTTTACCAGAAAGTATGGAAAACCTATCGAACCTTGAACTGGTTCGTCTGTCTGCAAACCAACTTACTGAATTCCCAGAGTTCCTTATCAAGCTACCAAAACTGGCTTGGTTAGCGTTTGCGGGTAACCCATTTTGCAAACATCCAAGCAGCTTAGATAGCGTGCCTGCCGTAAGCTCGCAATGCTACTCACTCAATCAAGTGCTGGGCCAAGGTGCGTCTGGTGTGATTTCTCATGCTAACTGGTTGAACCGTGACTTTGATTTCCCACAAGAAGTGGCCGTTAAAGTATTCAAAGGTGAAGTGACAAGCGACGGTTACCCACACGATGAACTAGAAGCTTGCTTGCAGGCTGGTTATCATAGCAACCTAGTGAAGTCTATCGCTCAAGTCGATGAGTCAGACTACCTAGCGTTAGTCATGGAACTGATTCCGAGCAACTATTACAACCTAGGTTTGCCCCCTACTCTTGAAAGCTGCACTCGCGATACGTTCAACGAAGGCTTTAAGCTTTCAATTGCTCAGATCAATAGCATTACCGAACAGATGATTGATGTGTTTGAACACCTTCATGCCAATAAGGTTTGTCATGGTGATCTATACGCACACAACACTTTAGTTAACGAGCAAGGTCAGATGATCTTTGGTGACTTCGGAGCGGCGACTATCTACGGTTATCTGACTGAAGAGCAGCAACAAGGCATTCGTAGAATTGAAGCGCGTGCACTGAAGTACTTTATTGAAGACCTATTGACCGTATGTGCAAAACAAGATCAAGGCAGCGAGCTCTATACTCGATTGGCGAACTTCGAAGCTTAATAGCTTAAACTACTCAATCGAATTGAAAACAACAAAGCCAACATCACTGTTGGCTTTTTGCTTTTTGCTTTTTGCTTTTTGCTTTTTGCTTTTTGGAAAGTCGCTAGCTTAATCAAGCTCGATGAAAAGAGTTAGTGCTCAGCTTGCACCAACTTCAGGTACGAATGCAGCTCGCCGTTCTTATACTCAACCGCAGAGTGAATGTTATTATGACTTCCCTTTCTTATTGCTCAAGCGTTATGCACTGTATTGATCAACAAATTCAATTAAAAGCCGGCTACACAAGCTCGTAAGAAACCACATACAGCTGAGAGATACCCGGATAGATATCTTGAATCACGTCTTTGAGTACTTGCAGCGTCATGTTCTCTTGCTGAGCATGGAATTCACCTAAGTCATCAAACAGGATTGGTTCAACACTGATGATCTTAAGGTTACAAAACACACGGCCTTGTTCTAGCGTCGATACTTCCACAACGCTACCTGGCTGGTAGTCGCGTTCAGACTCATCGCGAATAGTAATCGTCTTTTTGCCAGAAAGGATGTCAGTCTCAAAACGTTCGAAGAACGTCATAGTGGTAGGTGTAGTCATTTATCTCAGTCGCTTAACATTAGAGGTTAGGTAGATGTTTATATACCAGAATGCCTGTTCAAGCGAATAAAAATTAGATACTGAATTTTATCTCGTCACTCCCTAGACTGACGAAGGAAGGAATAGGGGATCTCTATCAAGAACCAAATTACAGGCAATAAAAAAGGAGAACCGAAGTTCTCCTTTTCTTAAACCTTTAAGCTAACTCTAAATTATAGAGATGCTTTCGCTTTTTCAACTAGAACAGCAAATGCTGCTTTGTCGAATACTGCGATGTCAGCAAGAATCTTACGGTCGATCTCGATAGATGCTTTCTTAAGGCCATTGATGAAACGGCTGTAAGATAGACCATTTTGACGAGATGCCGCGTTGATACGTGCAATCCAAAGTTGACGGAATTGACGTTTCTTGTTGCGACGGTCACGGTAAGCGTATTGACCAGCTTTGGTAACTGCTTGGAAAGCTACGCGGTAAACACGTGAACGTGCTCCGTAGTAACCTTTAGCTTGTTTTAGAACTTTCTTATGACGTGCACGAGCTTGTACACCACGTTTTACGCGAGGCATTATGCTTCTCCTAAACTAAACGAATTTATAAACTAAAAAGAATTAAGCGTATGGCATCATACGTAGAACTTGAGCAACTTCACATTTAGGAAGGATCGAGTTCGGACGAAGCTGACGCTTGTTCTTAGTAGTACGCTTAGTCAGGATGTGACGTTTACCAGCGTGCTTAAACTTAATACCACCAGCAGTTTTCTGGAAACGCTTAGCAGCACCTTTGTTGGTTTTCATCTTAGGCATGATGAATAACTCCGCATTGTTGAGTTGTTAATAACATAGTAATTAGGGCGAATAAAACCCTACAGCCTAGGACTGCAAGGTTTAATTACTTGTAAAGCCGTTAATTACTTCTTTTTAGGGGCCAACACCATGATCATCTGGCGACCTTCAATTCTCGTTGGGAAAGATTCGACAACTGCAAATTCTTCAGTATCTACTTTCAAACGATTAAGAACGTCAACACCGATTTCTTGGTGAGCCATTTCGCGGCCACGGAAGCGAATTGTTACCTTCACTTTGTTGCCGTCTTCAAGGAAACCAGTCAGGTTGCGTAGTTTTACCTGATAGTCTCCAATATCAGTTCCAGGTCGGAATTTAATTTCCTTGATCTGAACCTGCTTTTGCTTTTTCTTCTGCTCTTTCGCAGCTTTGCTCTTCTCGAAGAGGAACTTACCGTAGTCCATCACACGACAAACTGGCGGCTCGGCGTTAGGGCTGATCTCTACAAGATCCATACCAGCTTCATTTGCAGCTTCCATCGCTTCTGCGATTGTTACTACACCAACAGCTTCGCCGTCTGCGCCAGTTAGACGCACTTCACGAACGCCACGAATGTCACCGTTTAAACGGTGCTGGTTTTGTTTGGCCGGTTGTTGGCCACGTCTTCCGCCTTTAATAGCTATTCCTCCAGATTGAGCTTACGGTTTGAAACCTCGGCTTGGATGTATGAAATAAAGTCATCCACTTTAAATTTACCAAGGTCCTTACCTTTACGTGTACGTACTGCAATTTCGCCGGCTTCCATTTCTTGGTCACCACACACAAGCATGAACGGTACACGTTTCAAAGTATGTTCGCGGATTTTAAAGCCAATCTTCTCATTTCTCAAGTCTGCTTTGACTCTAAATCCACTTTTTTGCAGTTTTTTCGCAATTTCTTGTACATATTCAGACTGTTTGTCTGTAATGCCCATAACAATTGCTTGTTCTGGCGCCAACCACGTCGGGAAGAAGCCAGCGTATTCTTCAATAAGAATACCGATGAAGCGTTCTAGTGAACCTAAAATCGCGCGGTGGATCATAACTGGCGTATGACGCTCGTTATCTTCACCAACGTAAGTTGCACCTAAACGTTCTGGTAATGCAAAATCGAGCTGCACTGTACCACATTGCCATGCACGGTCCAAACAATCATGCAAAGTAAATTCAATCTTAGGTCCGTAGAACGCACCCTCGCCTTCTTGAATCTCGTATGCAATCTCCATCGCCTCAAGCGCTTGCTTAAGATCGGCCTCTGCACGGTCCCACATTTCGTCTGAACCTACACGTTGTTCTGGACGAGTAGATAGCTTAACAACAATGTTTTCGAAACCGAAAGTTGTGTAAGTATCGTAAACCATTTCAATACAAGCTTTCACTTCTTGCTGAACTTGGTCTTCAGTACAGAATACGTGAGCATCATCTTGAGTGAAGCCACGAACACGCATAATGCCGTGAAGTGCGCCAGACGGCTCGTTACGGTGACATGAGCCGAACTCAGCCATACGTAGCGGTAGATCACGGTAAGATTTCAAACCTTGGTTGAAGATTTGAACGTGACCAGGACAGTTCATTGGCTTAATCGCGTATTCACGGTTCTCTGAAGAAGTCGTAAACATCGCTTCAGCGTACTTATCCCAGTGACCAGAACGTTCCCAAAGAACACGGTCCATCATTAATGGGCCTTTTACTTCTTGGTAATCGTACTCAGTCAGCTTCTGACGAATAAATACTTCTAGCTCACGGAAGATAGTCCAACCGTTGTGATGCCAGAACACCATGCCTGGTGCTTCTTGCTGCATGTGGAATAGATCTAAGTGCTTACCGATTTTACGGTGGTCACGCTTAGCCGCTTCTTCTAGGCGCACAAGGTGGGCTTTAAGCGCCTTCTTGTCGTGGAATGCAGTGCCGTAGATACGTTGAAGCATCTTGTTGTCACTGTTACCACGCCAGTAAGCACCCGCTACGTTAAGTAGAGTGAAGTGCTGGCAGAAGCTCATGTTAGGCACGTGTGGACCACGACACATATCGATGTATTCTTCGTGATGGTACAGGCCTGGACGATCGTCTTTAGAAACGTTCTCGTCCAAGATTTCAATCTTGTAAGTCTCGCCGCGAGCTTCGAATGCGTCACGCGCTTCCTGCCAGCTAACTTTCTTCTTAACAACCTGGTACTTGGTCTTCGCTAGCTCTTTCATACGCTTTTCAATCTTTTCAAGATCTTCTTGCGTCAGAGAGTGCTCAAGGTCGATATCGTAGTAAAAGCCGTTATCGATAGTAGGACCGATCGCCATTTTCGCTTCTGGAAAAAGCTGCTTAACCGCATGGCCTAAAAGGTGAGCACAAGAGTGACGAACGATCTCAAGGCCATCAACTTCATCTTTAGCAGTGATGATTTCTAGGCTTGCATCGTTTTCGATAAGATCACAAGCATCAACACGCTCGCCGTCTACACGACCAGCAATAGTTGCTTTCGCAAGACCAGGACCGATTGATAGGGCAACATCTAGAGTTGATACAGGTTTGTCAAATTGACGCTGACTACCGTCAGGAAGAGTAATAATTGGCATTATTTGTCCTTTACAGTGGTGTTGCACACCAAGCAACACATGAAAATGTTTAATATATGTTTTTCAACCAACAAGTATGTTGATCGGAGATATATGCATAATAAAGATACCCACATAGAAGCAAATACAGATGCCCCATTTGTGAGTAGCCGAACATTGTAACGAAATTATATGAAATGACAATGTTAGTCCCACAGCGCCACAAAAACTACATAACCGAAAAGCTTTGTTGCGCAATTTAATGCGCCTTAATGCATAACCTACAATCAGATCAACTACCTCCCGTAGTCTTATGACTAAGCCTCATTACAAGACAATTAACTGGAAGCAATATAACCAATCACTTATTAACCGTGGCTCTCTAACCTTTTGGATTGTTCTAAAAGCGGTAAGTAGTTTGCCGCAAAGTAAACAAAGTGAGTACGGGAGGCCTTAAGTTTTATTGTGAAGGTGAATGAAAAGTCAAAAAACACCGGATGAATGGTAAACGTAGAGTATGGGGGAGGCTGCACATTGCCATCGATAAAATCACCAGTAATTGTTCCTTTGGAATATCAATCTACTAGAATACTTTATTTCGTCCTTGATTTTTTGCTAGATATAGCCGTTCATCTGCTTTTTTGATTATCTGATTAGCAGACAATCTAGCTTTAACAGCAGATACTCCAATACTGACTGTGGCAGAACCATTAAACATACCAAAAGAAATACGATGTTCTTCAATAGATTTCCGTATTAATTCTGCTTTTTTATAACTTTTATTGATGTTAAGATCGCGTAAAATGACTAGGAATTCTTCACCCCCCCAACGGGAGACAATATCAGCATCCCGAGTGTGCTTTTTTAATATAGATGAGACTTGACGAAGGACTTCATCTCCAACATCATGCCCATATTTATCATTAATTGATTTAAAGCAATCAATATCGATTAATAAAACAACGCTATTATCTGATAATAAATCATCAAATCGATCATTTAAAATAATATTCTTATATAAAAAAGTCCTATTAAACAGTTTAGTTAAGGCGTCTACATTCGCTATTTCATCTAAATCTTTATTTGATTTTTTTAAATTTAATATCAACGACTCATTGATATAACAAACAACTAAGCAAACTACACATGTGGCAATTAGTGAAACAATAAATCTTATTGAGAAGTGAAAAGTGTAATCATAATATCTATAAGGAGAAAATAAAAACAAACTGACAAGAACAACAAACAAAAAAGAAAAACATCCCCCCTTCTTTACTGGATTTATAAATATCAAAACAGATAAAAGAGGGTAAACCCAAAACATTCCACTCCCCTTAACCCCACCAGAAATAACTAGTAATAAACAAAGAATTGTAATATTAACACCTAAATAAAAACAAGACTTTTCAATATCATCAGATAATAAATAATAGAAATAGTTAAATAACGTTGAAGCCAACATAGAGAGAACTATTATTGATATTAGTTTATAGTCATTTAAAATAGCATTAACACCCGTAACTAACAAAAATATAGATCCTATAAAGATAAGACTTTTAAATATAATTCTCAACCTGTTGTTATATAGCTCCATCGAACCACCTTCGTAACCATTTCACTTGTAACACCAACGCTATTGTGACTCATTATCAACAAGAATGTAACAAATGATTACAAACGATTACATTTATGTTGATATTGCTTAAATTAGAAAATGTAGATGAGTTAAAAATGCAGGGCGTTATTGATCAAAACAATCTGGATACAAAGCTACTCCGCATATGGCTAATCATTATCTTCTAACTGGCATACTTATGAGGCCTATAACTTTGTGTACGTGAGTGACATTATTTAATCCTATATGTATATACTCAGATCAAACACTAGGATGAGATATGGAGTCTTAATTACACGATGTTTATACATAGATAGGGGGCCCCTACCCTCTTGATTCCTCAATAAGTGGGTGTGGTAATACCATAAATACCAACCATAGTGTTACACATAGAATGATCATAGATCTCTTCATTATTGGGTAAGAGAAATGAAAACTGATGGTTTCCCTTTTGTCCTCGCATCTGTATTGTCGATAGATACCTTCGGATGCTGGAGGGTTTGATCAAGTTGGAGCTTTTATTAGAAATCGATAGGTCGAGTGGAAAGGTAAATTTCGGGATGATGTAAGATCATTTGGGTGTGGTATCAGCATTAGCTCAACATTTTATTGACTCCCCAGATATATATTCTCAAATCAACCACAATGAATATAGGTCGATTAACTTTATCTGCGCTCATGAGAGCTTTACGCTCAATGATCTAGTAAGTTACAGCGATAAACGGCGTTGTTGATCAAATCAGCTTGAAGATCAACGACGCTATATATGACTAGCCGTTAGCTTCTAACAGGCATACCTAGGCCTATGACTTTGTTCATTGCTTTGACATTTGCCAGTGCCTCACCAACTTGAGCGTTATAACATCTCAAGCTCAATTTGCCGCTTGTTAGTCCTTTATATCGGGACATTGCCGTCTCAGATATTGAGCGATAGTGATAACCAGACTCGACTTGCCAATCCACTATAGTCCCATTTCTCAGAGCTGTTACTGCTTCGTTTCTGGGATGGCCGTCTTCCCAAAGTGCTGCATTTTTTCGAGGCGGTATCAACGGCGTACAGCCTTTGTTTCTCAGAGTCTCGTGGCAATTTTTTGTGTCATATGCTCCATCGGCAGATACGGCAGTGACCTCTCTGCGTAGTGGGTCAAGCAACGTCGGTAGCACTTCACCATCGCCTACATTTACAAGGCTGACTTCCGCACTAATAGCTTCGTGAGTATCCACAGCTACAGCTACAGCTAAATGCAGTTTGCGCCATGTTCTGCGTTTTTCTACACCATGCTTTTTCACTTTCCATTCACCCTTACCAAAGACTTTGAGGCCAGTCGAATCAATGGCTATATGGCGAATAGCCCCTATAGACTTATTGCGATATTTGACCTGAACCGTCTTCGAGCGTTTACTAATGCAGGTGTAGTCAGCGGAACATCCAATAGCTCAAAGATGGAGTCGATAAAGCCTTGAAGAGCACGTAATGGCAGAGAGAAGATCCCCTTAATCATTAAGGCAGTTTCAATCGCTGTATCAGAGTACTGGAAGCCTCTCCCCCGCTTGCCATGATGGGTTTTGCATCGCCATACATCAATGGCTAAATCGTCTATCCAGAACGTAACTGAACCACGATTGCAAAGAGCTTTGTTGTACTCCGCCCAGTTAGTTATCTTCTTTTTCGCTTTACCCATATCACCACCGTTCTAACCATCACAAAGGATCAGATCGCAGGACTTGAAAAAGGTTCAACTAATTTAGGCAACAACGCCTAACCGAAATGTCTCTTCTATATAGGTCCTTCTATCGCCCAGACCTAATTTTCAATGATTGATCCTTTTTCTTTATTTATAAAAAAGCCGAACGGTTAAGTTCGGCTTTAGAAATCGCACTATCTTGTCTCTATTAATAGAAAAAGCGGCTACTAACAGAAAGGGAACTACGCACTCATGATTCTTGATACTGCGTTGCGAATGTCTGAGTCAGCCGCATTGGCAGGCAAGCTGAATGAGATGTATTGGTCGCCGCGGAAGCTCATTGAGCGGTCAATTTCTGCTAGACAGTGAACCATTGAACCTTCAACGATGAATGACAGCTCTATCTCTTTATTATTCATGAAACCGCCGCTGCGAAATTCAATCTCTTGGTAACAGCCTGAGCGAGAAGCAAAGCTATTGCCTTTCAAGAAGCCCTTCTCTACATCAGCTTTCACCATTGCCATTCCCGATGCTTCCACACCTTGGATGATTTTAGCGACTGTTGGCAATGGGTGTACGGAGATGAAGTCGCGGTCTTTAGGATCAATCGCGAAGCCGATATCTAGGTTGGTTTCAACCCACACATGACATTGGTTCATTTGTGCATTCAATGCTGTGACCGGCGTTTCATCATTTAGCTTAAGACGAAATGGGACTTGCTTGGTTTCACCCGGTTGAATAACGAAAGGCTCTACAGCTTGAATACGACCCAGTGAAAAGGTTTCGTAACTGGTGCTGTCTTCCGTTTCTACTTTTACTTCTGTATTGAGAACCAAGTTAATCAGGTCGATTTGTTGCTCAACGTCGCCGCCAATAATGTGAACATTGCCAGACAACTCTCCACCTTGGAAAACTTCAATATTATCTAAGACGGTATCAACTTTTGCTGCACCGATGCCCAACGAGGCCTTTAATTTCTTAAACATATTATTTCCCTTTCTAATTATCTGATTTACGAATAGTTATTGCATGACAATTTGCGACACTTGCCTCACAGAATCAAGTAATTTGCCCCATCTATGTTGAATAAGGTCACATTGCCCGAGGAAATGTTGAAATCATGAAAAAATCCGTTACTCTATTTGTATAGTCAAATAAGGTTTCATTATGTCGAAAGCGCCGCTCTACCTTCAGATAAAACAGTTCATAGACGACAATATCACCAGTGGTCACTGGCCAGTGGGTTACCAGATAACCACAGAGCTCGAACTCACCGAGCAGTTCAAAGTGAGTCGAATGACAGTGAATAAAGCCATTCGAGATCTGGTGTCTGAAGGCAAGCTCATTAGGAAGCCAAGACTGGGCACTTTTGTTTGTGAACTAGACGAAAAAGCGCAATCTCCCCTGCTTGATATCAATAACATCGCCCAAGAGATCAAAGACCGTGGCCAAACGTATACTAGCCAAGTTATCAAACACGATAGTATCAAGGCTGATGAAAGCACGGCTACACGGTTAGGTGTGATGATTAACGCAGAAGTGTTCTATAGTGAAATCATACACTTTGCCGACAATACACCGATACAATTGGAAGCGCGTTGGGTGAACTCGCTAGCTGCTCCCAAATACCTAGAGCAAGACTTTTCAACCTCTACACCCAACGAATACCTTTCAAAAAGTTGCCCGTTGAGTGCTATCGAACACACGGTTGAAGCCATTATTCCTGACTCTCAAATAAGAACGTCACTAAAGCTTTCTGAATCAGAGCCTTGCCTACTTTTGAATAGAAGAACATGGAGCAAAGAACGCCTAATCAGCTTTGCATTGCTCTACCATCCTGGCTCTAAGTACAAATTAAGCTCCAAGATACTTCTAGATTAAAGAACATCATCCTGATCGCCGATCACATTTTTGCAACATCAACTTGATTCGGGTCAGCGTTTAGCCTATTTATTTGTATATACATTTAATGTTTAGCAAAGATCTAGGTGATTATGAATTTGATCCTCAAAAACGCACGAGTGGTCTCGATGAGCTCGGGAGCCAATGGTTATCAGCCTTCTTCCCCGCAAGATATCGTTATAGAAAACGGTAAGATCGTGTCCATCTCTTGTTCAAACCACGAGGCACTTGCTTCTGAGTTAGGGCAACCAAGCATTGATGATTCTTTGGATTACGTCACCTATGACTGCAAGAACAAGCTAGTAACACCTGGGTTAATTGATTGCCACACTCACCTCGTATTTGCGGGTAATCGGGCCAATGAATTTGAACAGCGTTTGAATGGTGTGTCTTACACCGACATCGCCAAGCAAGGCGGCGGTATTCTAGCGACAGTCACCGCAACACGTGCAGCGCAAGAGTCTGAACTGGTTGAAATGGCTTTGCCTAGACTCGATGGCCTGCTAAGAAGTGGCGTAACCAGCATCGAAGTAAAATCTGGCTATGGTTTAACGCTTGATGATGAACTCAAGATGTTACGCGCGGCGAAAGCGTTGGAGAATCACCGCCGTATTAAGATCACCACCACTCTCCTTGCTGCCCATGCTGTGCCGCCCGAATACCAAGAGCAGCCGGACAGCTATATTGATCTGGTTTGCCAAGAGATCATCCCTAAAGCGGCTGAACAAGGCCTAGCCGATGCGGTTGACGTGTTCTGCGAATCTATCGGCTTCAACCTTGAACAAACCGAACGTGTATTTTCAGCAGCCAAAGAACATGGGCTCGCGATTAAAGGCCACACCGAACAGCTTTCTAATATGGGTGGCAGCGCGCTTGCAGCAAAATACGGCGCACTCTCTGTTGACCATGTTGAGTACCTTGATGAAACTGGAGTCAAGGCACTGGCGGAATCAGGCACAGTTGCCACCTTATTACCGGGTGCTTTCTATTTCTTGAAAGAGACTCAACAGCCGCCCGTCGCCCTACTTCGTGAACACAACATTCCAATGGCGATAGCGACCGACTTAAACCCCGGCACTTCTCCTTTTGCTGACTTAACACTAATGATGAACATGAGCTGCACTCTGTTTGGTACGACGCCTGAAGAAGCGCTACGCGGTGTAACTTGTCATGCTGCGGCAGCCATTGGCGAGTCACAAACCAAAGGTAAAATTGAAGTGGGTTATGCCGCTGATTTGGCTATCTGGAATATCGAGCACCCTGCCGATCTAAGCTATCAAGTCGGTGTTCCTCATCTGCATAAACGCATTGTTAATGGCGAGGTGTGTCATGACTCAATCTAAATCCAACGGTATTCAAGAGAACGTAAAAACCGTGCATAACTTTATGTGGGCTGGGCGCAATGATCTTGAAGATGGCTCACTCGGCACACGCGTACATCACATTACCAAACAAGTGCAAAGTAGTGATTTAAGCAACGAACTTACTGATGGCGCTATCGCTTTAGTAGGCTTTGCCAGCGATGCAGGTGTGGCAAGAAATAAAGGACGAGTGGGCGCGAAGCAAGCACCCAACCTGATTCGTCAAGCGTTGGCTAATATGGCTTGGCACAGTGACGCTCACATCGCGGACCTTGGTGATATCGAGTGCAATGATGGCCAGCTCGAAGTCAGCCAAAAACAGTGTGCTTCTGTGATTGCCAATGCTCTATCAACTAACAAAGTGATTACCCTTGGCGGTGGTCATGAAGTGGCTTGGGCATCGTTCCAAGGCCTCGCTGAGCACCTAAATAAAATTCAACCAGAGCGCAAACCTAAAATAGGCATCGTTAACTTTGATGCTCACTTTGATCTTCGTGAATTTGAAAGCGACGTCGCCGACGTTAAACCGAGCTCAGGCACGCCTTTTAACCAGATCAGCGATTACTGCCAAACGCATCAATGGCCGTTTCATTACGCTTGTCTTGGCGTTAGCGCGGCCAGTAATACCAAAGCACTGTTCAACAAAGCCGACCAACTGGGCGTTTGGTATGAACACGACCGCAACATGACCCAAGTGAACCAAGTCGCTCAACTGGTTAAGTTGCAAAAATTCATCGCCGAGTGTGATTACCTCTATCTCACCATTGATCTTGATGTTTTCCCCGCAGCCACCGCGCCGGGCGTAAGTGCACCAGCAGCAAGAGGCGTGAGCTATGAAACACTCGCTCCTTTTCTAGAACAGATTTTCAAACACAGTGAAAAACTCATTATCGCGGACATTGCGGAATACAACCCAGACTACGACATCGATGGCCAAACGGCTCGATTAGCGGCACGTTTGTGTTGGGACATAGCCAGTGCAATGGCCAGCGACTAATCCAGCTATACCGATAACTACAACTACAACTACAACTACAACTACAACTACAACTACAACTACAACTACAACGATATAACGTGAAACAGAAGGAATTCCAAAATGACGGAACACCACAACAGTGACCCTCGTCTCGACACGACTCGCGAAATTCGCGCACCTCATGGCACCACTTTGCGCGCTAAATCTTGGTTAACAGAAGCACCACTGCGTATGTTGATGAATAACCTAGACCCTGATGTGGCAGAACATCCACATGCACTGGTTGTGTATGGCGGTATCGGTCGTGCGGCACGTGATTGGAAATGTTATGACAAGATTGTTGAAGTATTAGAACGTTTAGAAGACGACCAAACATTACTTGTTCAATCTGGTAAACCTGTGGGCGTGTTCCCGACTCATAAGAACGCACCTCGCGTACTGATCGCTAACTCTAACCTTGTTCCTCATTGGGCGAACTGGGAGCACTTCAACGAACTCGATAAAGAAGGCTTGATGATGTACGGCCAAATGACAGCAGGCAGCTGGATTTACATTGGCTCTCAAGGCATAGTTCAAGGTACTTACGAAACCTTTGTCGCTATCGCGAAGAAGCACTTCCAAGGTGAAGCGAATGGCAAGTGGGTTCTAACTGGCGGCCTTGGCGGTATGGGCGGCGCTCAGCCTCTTGCTGCAACTATGGCTGGCTTCTCAATGATCGCGGTTGAATGTGACGAATCACGAATCGACTACCGCTTGCGTACTGGCTATGTCGACAAAAAAGCCACCAGCATTGATGAAGCGATGGCAATGATTAAAGAATCAGACACGCCAATTTCTGTTGGCTTACTTGGTAACGCAGCAGACGTATACCCAGAGCTTGTTGAACGTAATATCACGCCAGACGTAGTGACTGACCAAACTTCTGCACACGATCCACTGAACGGCTACTTGCCACAAGGTTGGACGATGGAGAAAGCGGCTCAAGAACGTTTAGTTGATGAAGCTAAGGTGGTGAAAGCCGCTAAGCAATCAATGGCTATTCAAGTACAAGCGATGCTAGATCTACAATACCGTGGTGCTGCGACCGTAGATTACGGTAACAACATTCGCCAAATGGCACTGGAAGAAGGCGTGGAAAACGCATTTGATTTCCCAGGATTTGTTCCTGCTTATATTCGTCCTCTGTTCTGTGAAGGCATCGGTCCATTCCGTTGGGCTGCCCTATCTGGCGACCCAGAAGACATCTACAAAACAGACCAAAAAGTAAAAGAGCTGATTCCAGACAACCCACACCTGCACAACTGGTTAGATATGGCACGTGAACGCATTCAGTTCCAGGGCCTACCAGCTCGTATTTGTTGGGTTGGTTTGAAAGGTCGTGAACGTTTGGGCCAAGCATTCAATGAAATGGTTAAGAATGGCGAACTTAAAGCACCCGTTGTTATCGGTCGTGACCACCTAGATTCAGGCTCAGTAGCAAGCCCGAACCGTGAAACGGAAGGCATGATGGATGGATCAGATGCTGTATCAGATTGGCCTCTATTGAACGCCCTTCTAAATACTGCAGGCGGCGCAACATGGGTTTCTCTGCACCACGGTGGTGGTGTTGGCATGGGCTTCTCACAACACTCAGGTATGGTGATTTGTTGTGACGGCAGTGACGATGCATCACAACGTATTGCTCGCGTACTTCACAACGACCCAGCAACCGGCGTTATGCGTCATGCTGATGCGGGTTACGATATTGCCAAGCAGTGTGCTAAAGAGCAGAAGCTTGATTTACCAATGCTAAACGAAGAACTTCGTCGCCTTTAATGTCTGGAGAAAACATGTTGAATTTATTACTTAAACCAGGACTTCTAGGCCTGCCTGAACTTCGCAAAATTAGCCGTAGCCCTGTGAACTTATCACTCGATCCAGCAGCGATTCCTGATATTGAAGCGAGCATGCACGTTGTCGAACAAGTGATTGCTGAAGATCGCACTGTGTATGGGATCAATACGGGTTTTGGCTTGTTAGCAAATACCAAAATCGCCCCTGAGGATTTAGAAGTACTACAGAAAAGTATCGTGCTTTCTCACGCAGCGGGCATCGGCAAATTCATGTCGGATGAGACTGTACGTTTGATGATGGTGCTGAAGATTAACAGCTTGTCTCGTGGTTACTCGGGTATCCGACTCAAGGTAATCAACGCTCTTATCGATCTAGTAAACGCGCAGGTTTACCCGTGTGTACCACAAAAAGGATCAGTTGGCGCTTCTGGAGACCTCGCTCCTCTTGCACATATGAGTACAGTTCTACTAGGTGAAGGCCAAGCACGCCACAACGGCAAAATCATCACAGGTTTAGAAGCTATGCAGATCGCAGGCTTAGAGCCTATAACGCTAGCACCTAAAGAAGGCTTAGCTCTGTTAAACGGCACACAAGCATCGACAGCATTCGCGTTAGAAGGTCTGTTCGCAGCTGAAGACTTGTTTGCGTCTGCAACCGTGTGTGGTGCGATGTCTGTAGAAGCGGCTCTAGGTAGCCGTCGTCCGTTTGACCCTCGTATACACCGCGTTCGTGGTCACCGAGGCCAGATGGATGCAGCACTTGCTTACCGCCATATGCTTGATCAAAAAAGTGAGATTGGTGAATCACACACTTGCTGTGAAAAGGTTCAAGATCCTTACTCACTGCGTTGTCAGCCTCAAGTAATGGGAGCATGTTTACAGCAAATTCGTAACTCAGCAGAAACTTTAAACATTGAAGCAAATGCTGTATCCGACAACCCACTTGTTTTCGCTGACGATGGCGACATCATTTCAGGTGGTAACTTCCACGCAGAACCTGTCGCAATGGCAGCCGATAACCTTGCATTAGCCATTGCCGAGATCGGTAGCTTGTCAGAGCGTAGAATGGCGTTGTTGATTGATAGCGCGCTAAGCAAACTACCGCCTTTCTTAGTCGATAACGGCGGCGTGAACTCGGGCTTTATGATTGCTCAAGTAACATCAGCAGCATTAGCAAGTGAGAATAAAACCCTGGCTCACCCGGCATCAATAGACAGCCTTCCGACATCAGCAAACCAAGAAGATCACGTATCAATGGCTACCTTTGCCGCTCGTAGACTTAGATACATGGCTGAAAATACCCGTGGGATATTGGCAGTCGAATATTTGGCAGCAGCACAAGGGCTAGACTTCCGCGCTCCGAATCTATCTTCTCCTCGTGTGGAAGAAGCAAAGCAGATTCTGCGTGAGAACGTGAGCTTCTACGATAAAGACCGATATTTTGCACCGGATATTGAACAAGCTAACCTATTACTCAAGTTATCCGTTCATAACCACCTAATGCCAGAAGGTACATTGTCAAGTTTTTAGTACTTTCCGTATACTGGGCTGTACTCTCGTTACAGCCCACTTATCTATAAAAATGAATACACTTATTGATAGGAGTGATACTATCCGAAAAATCATCACTCACCGTCGGAAAGTTCATTACCAATGATAACAAAAAAATCCCCAATCCTACTTACAACAGCCCTTATCAGCACCTTATTCTTAGCCGGCTGTGGATCAGACTCAAGCAATAAAGCACCAACAAAACCAACGACTCCAACGACTCCAACGACTCCAACGACTCCAACGACTCCAACGCTAACGAAAGTCGCGACCTATACCAGCATTAAAAACTGTTCAACAGCAGCTGAAGTGCCAAACTGTGCTTTTGAAGAAGGTATTTACATTCTGCCGATTGGTCCAAACATTACTCAAGTTCAGCAAGATGCCGTAAAACTGCAAGTCGAAAATTTGCTTAAATGGGCTCATGATGATGTGAGAAAACAGTTTAGCCAGAAAAAAATACTCATTGGTATTTCCGAAGAAGAGCCAAATCCATCAACAGCCCACGGTAAGTTCATTATTGCACTTGCACAAAACATCTATGCGAGCAGCCCTAATATCAATGGCTTAGAATTGATTTACACTACAAGATCGGGGATAGATGAAACGCAAAGTACCACGACATATCAAAAACTGCTGCAAATCTTCGATTACTACGTTGATGGTGATAACAATACAGCCGTGGGTGCTGAATTAACCAAAAGCTACGAAGGCTTCAAAACTCTTGTTAATAAGAAGATAGGAACCGGTACACAAGCTCTAGGTTACCTAAAATATAACGAATGTAATTACGGTAACGGACAATTAGGTTCAGATCGTATTGATGGCACTCCAAGTAAATGCCTAGCAAATAATGGTACGAGCATTAACGACGAAGGCGATGATATTTCAAACGGCAAGTTAGACTATACCCACACTATCAAAAAGAACCTCAACCCAGGTGCATTTTTAGGATTAGTGTATGAATACAAAGTAAACCCTGCTAACGGTAAATACCCGAACGAGCTCAAAGACGCAAACCAGCCAAAAGGCTTTACTGCGGTCGGTAAAATTGCAAGTGGTGAAACAACAACAGCTAATTACCCATTTAACTATGCGAACCTTGCTTTTACACCAATGAGTGATTATTTAGATAAGTGGTTCTTCCCTAATAAAAAATAAGCTTATATAAATGAAGGTCTAGATTTTCTAGACCTTAATTATTTCCATCACCAATCCCCCTCTTCACCAGTCTTCCCTTTTTTTAGCCTCCGTAAACTGGATAGACCATTAAAACCAAGTTAGTTAGCTATAATCCCCGCCAGATTTGATGACTAATAGCGATACTATGTTTCTGACACCTTACTTTTCTACTGAAGACAATCAATTTCAATTCACTCGTGAACAAGCTAGCCACTTTGCAAAAAAAGTAGCCGCTGACTTCAACCCAATTCACGATGAAGACAACAAGCGCTTCTGCGTGCCTGGCGATCTTTTGTTTGCAGTACTTCTGCAAAAAGAAGGCATCAGCCAAAAAATGCGTTTTGATTTTTCAGGTATGGTGGGTAACGGTATTGCGCTAAGCGTTGACAACAAATGTGAAAAAGAAAGCTCATTGGTTGACGAGAAAGGCAAAGAGTACCTACACATGTCTTGTGAAGGTGAAAAGAGCCACGATCAAGCGTTCATCGAACACGTAGTAACAAACTACGTTAAGTTCTCTGGTATGAACTTCCCGCACATAATGGTTCCTCTTATGGAAGAACAGCAAATGATGATCAACTGCCAACGTCCTCTTGTGATTTACGAGAGCATGGAAGTTGAATTTACTCGCCTAGACCTATCTCACCCAGAAGTTGAGTTCTCTAGTGCGACTTTTGATGTTGAAGGCAAGCGCGGTATCGTGACACTAAACTTTGATTTCAAAGAAGACGGAGAAGTAGTCGGTAAAGGCGTAAAGCGCATGGTAGCAAGTGGCCTTAAGCCATACGACCAAGCTTCTGTAGACGACCTAGTAAACCGCTTCAACGAACGTAAAGAGATGTTTCTAGCTCAGTTCGCAGCTGCCGCTTAATCAGCATCCTTATTTACACATCTCAATGTAAATAAGCTCTCAAAAGAGATCAATAAAGCCCAGCTTGGTATCACAAGCTGGGCTTTTTTATTTCGATGACTAATTACCCTAAGCTCTAAGCCTGCACTCAAGTCAATACTAAATCCAGCGCCTAACCTTTTGTTTATAGTCAACATACTCTGCACCAAATAGCTGTTCTAGTGCTCGCTCTTCTGGCTTAATTTGGAACTGATTCATGTACATTACGAATACAAAACTGAGTAAAACACTGAACAGGTTTTGGAAAAAGTAACCAAAGCAAAACAATAGTATGAATAGCCCTAGATACATTGGGTTTCGCGTGTAGCCAAAGATTCCACTGTCCACAACTGCAGAAGCGGTGTCGACTTTGATCGGGTTAACGGTGGTTTTCTGTTTTCGAAATTCCAATATACCGGATATTCCAATCACACCACTCAATGCAACTCCGATACCTAACACAACTACTCCATAAGGTAATGCCAGTGTCCCTTGGCTCAACTGCTGAGCGCAGAAGTATGATGCTACGAATACAATAATGAACAGTGCAACGGGTGGTACTTTTAATTCTAGAAATTTCATACTTTTCCTTATTAACATTCCTTTGTTAGTTTAGAAAAAAGCCCAGCAATTGCTGGGCTAAATGTATTAAAGAATTTTTGCTAGCGCTTGTAATGGGTGAGCAAGCTTCTCACCTTCAAAACGCTTCACTTGGCTACGGCAAGAATAACCCGTCACCAAGCAACGATCTTTTGGTAAGTCCTGCATTTGAGGCTTCCAGCTTAAACCGTATATGTCTTTCGACATTTGCAATTTATCAACTTCATGGCCAAAGGTACCCGCCATACCACAACAGCCGACAGGAACGCTGGTAAGTGCAGCGCCAAAGTGTTTGAAGATAGTGCCCCACTCTTTTTCAGCGTTTGGCATCTTGGTCTTCTCGGTACAGTGAGCGAACAAGTACCACATCTCTTCGCTTGCTGAACGCGCTTCAAAGTCACCGAGCGACGGCATTAACCATTCATGTACGGTGAGCACATCAAAGTCGCCACGCTTATCCGCTAAGATCTCGACATACTCATCGCGGTAACAAAGCACTAGTGCAGGGTCGACGCCCACTAAAGGAATACCGATATCAGCGACCATCGACAAGAAATCAGACGTCGATTTAGCCTCACGTGCAAAACGATTTAAGAAACCCTTGATGTGCAGCGCTTTACCATTAGGCTTAAACGGCAACAACACCGGAGTTTTACCAAGCTTTTGAGCCAGAGTGACGAAGTCTTCAACCACCTCGGCATCATAGAAGCTAGTAAACGGATCTTGGACGATCAATACATGCTGTTTCTTCTCTTCAGAAGACAAGCCTTCTAAGTACTGTAAGTCGAAGAGTTGCAGTTCTTTGCTCGCTAGACGATTTTTTAGCGTAGGCACCGACATCAAAGGTGCATCAACATATCCGACCGTTTTAGCCGTTGCGGTTTGTATCCACTTTTGACCCAAGGCAGCGTTCACTACTTTTGGCGCTTTCGCCATCAGCGGCAGCATGGTTTCAATGTTAGCGACTAAATAGTCTTTTGCTGGGCGCTGGTAACGCGAATAGTAGATGTTTAAGAATCGAGAACGGAAACTTGGTACATCAACTTTGATCGGACACTGGCTCGCACACGCTTTACACGCTAAACAACCGTTCATCGCTTCATGAACTTCATGCGAGAAATCGTACTCATGGCGTTTGTTCATCGTGTTACGAACACGTTCCACCATGGTTTTAATCGGAGTATTGTCCTTCAGCGCTTCTTGCTCTAAATCGAGAATATCGACGCCTTGCTCAGTCAATTGACGCAACCATTCTCGAACCAAGCCTGCACGGCCTTTTGGTGAATGACGACGGTCAGCCGTGACTTTCATCGAAGGACACATTGGCGAACTCGTATCGTAGTTGAAACACAAGCCGTTACCATTACATTCCATCGCTTGCTTGAAGCTATCACGGACTTGTACGTCGATCTGGCGATCGTAAAAACCACGCTTGGTATCAGTGACTTTCACCAACTCAGCATCGCTTTCTAACGGCGTACAAATCTTGCCTGGGTTCATCTTGTTGTGCGGGTCGAATGCCGCTTTAACTCGTCTTAATTCGGTAAACAGCTCTTCACCAAAGAAGTCAGGACCATACTCAGAGCGGAAGCCTTTACCGTGTTCACCCCACATCAAGCCGCCGTATTTCGCCACCAGCTTAACCACTTCATCAGAGACTTCATGCATCAATGCTTCTTGCATCGGGTCACACAAATCTAAAGCAGGACGAACGTGTAGTACGCCTGCATCAACGTGACCAAACATGCCGTAGTTCAACTCTTTTGAATCGAGCAGTACTCTAAATTCAGAGATGAAGTCGGCCAAGTTTTCTGGAGGTACACAAGTATCTTCAGCAAAAGCGACCGGCTTAGCTCGGCCTTTCGCCGCACCTAATAGACCCACAGCTTTCTTACGCATGTTGTAGATTCGGCCAATGCTCGCCAAATCACTGCACACTTGGAAGCCAATCACACCCGCTTCTTCAGTTGCTACCATGCTTTCAAGCTGTGCGGTCAGCGCTTGAACTTGTTGTTCAACTTCCGCTTCATCTTGGCCTGCAAACTCAACCATGTTGATGCCAAGCATCTCTTTATTTGGAACATCCATCAGCAAGTCGCTCACGGTGTGCCAAACAATGTCTTGTTTCGCTAGGTTCAATACTCTTGAGTCAACGGTTTCAACAGACAGCGCTTTCGCTTCTACCATAAACGGCGCATTGCGCAGTGCAGAATCGAACGTGTTGTATTTCACGTTAACCAACGTTCGTGCTTTTGGAATCGGCGTTAGGTTGAGCTTTGCTTCAGTGATAAACGCTAATGAGCCTTCCGCACCACATAGAACACGAGTCAGGTCAAAGCTATCGTCTTCTTCGTTTATTGCATTCTTCAGGTCGTAGCCCGTAAGGAATCGATTTAACGGAGGAAATTTGTTGAGGATTTGAGCGCGCTTATCTCGACAAACGGCTTCAGTTACTGCAAGTGCATGGTGAGCAAATTCACCTTCAGCAGGTAAGCCGTGTGATAAATCGGATTCGAGACATGAACCATCTGCGAAGACCACTTGCAGCGACAACACATGATCAGACGTTTTACCGTACTTCAATGACCCTTGGCCCGAAGCATCGGTATTGATCATGCCGCCTAAGGTTGCTCGGTTACTGGTAGAAAGGTCTGGAGAGAAAAAGTAACCATACGGACGCACAGCATCGTTCAATTGGTCTTTAACGATACCTGACTGAACTCTTACCCAGCCTTCTTGCTCGTTTATCTCAAGAACCTTGTTCATATAACGAGACAAGTCAACCACGACACCTTTTGTTAAAGACTGTCCGTTAGTCCCGGTACCACCGCCACGAGGGGAAAAGGTCACGCGTTCGTAAGCAGATTTTGCACCCACTTTACCTATCAACACAACGTCTTGAGTTGTTTTAGGAAGAATGACTGCCTGCGGCAATTGCTGATAGACACTGTTATCAGTCGCCACAGCCAAACGGCTAGAATATTGAGATTCGATGTCGCCAGTAAAGCCCGCTGTTTTTAGTTCATCTAAAAAGCGTACGACAACTGGATCGACATCAGCATTGAGTTGAAGTCTTGGTAACATTTGCTTCCTGCCCCTACTTCGCTGATCCTATCAGCATTGGGTTATCTGAGGTTTTTAATATTTTTCTTTGAATTTCGTCACTTTACTACTATTAAGATCATATAAAAAGGTGATCAAATAAGAATCTCGGTGCAAGAATGGAGAAATAGTCACTTTCGTCTTAATTCAGTAGTAAGATAGTAGATAACTTTTTTACGACATCTCCACGAGCAAATCACAATGAAAAAAAGCAAAACAGTCACAACTGAAGATATTCTTCTTAAGCTATGCCAATCAGTTTCAAGCGTACTCACTTCAGCGACGGCTTCACAGGTGTCCTACTCAGCGATGGTTCAAAAGATCAACAAGACAAGCCTTAAGCCTGATTTTGGTTGTTTCGTCTTGTTCGACGGCGGTTTTTCAGGTCTTGTTGTTATCAATTTTACGTCGAAAGCCGCACTAGAGATCTACACAAATTACATGCGTAACATGGGCATGCCTGAAGACGAGCTCGCTGTACTTCATACTTCAGACGAAGTGGGTGATGTATTGGGTGAGTTGATGAACCAGTTGGTTGGAGATTTCACAAATAAGATCCGTAAAGAACTGCAAACTAACATCACCCAAAACCAACCGAAAATGCTGGCACTAAACAAGCAAGTAAACCTCTCTGTTGATACTAACTTAGATCGCCCACAAGCTCGTCGTGTTACTTTCTCTACTGCCGACAACAACATTTTCTACCTTGAGCTTGCAATGGACAAAACAGAATTCATCCAATTGGAAGAATTTGAAGTTGCTGAAGACGAATGTCCAGATAGCATTCTTGAAGCGACTCAGAAAAAAATGCAAGAACCAAAACAGTCAGAGCAAAGTTCAGTCAACGATTCTGCAGCCGATCTACTCGATGAACTTGGAATCTAGTTTGCGAAAGCTCTAGCACTTCCTAAAAATCGTGCCACTAACGCCATCAATCCTCTTGATGGCGTTTTGTTTTGTCAGTGAGCCGCCGCTTCCTTCCTATATCCTTATCCTTATCCTTATCCTTATCCTTATCCTTATCCTTATCCTTATCCTTATCCTTCACAATAGTTCACCACATTCCTACAAATGACTTTTGACTTTGCTGTTACTCGCCAAAACATGTAAAATGTTGGACTTTTAAAAATTTGCGGTAATGATTAAGTTGTCGATGGATAAGAAAAAAGCCCTAAAGAAAATTGCCAAGTGTCTTGAACTTGGAAATTCTGCGAACGTCAATGAAGCTGCCAATGCGATAAAAATGGCGCATAACTTGATGCTGAAATATGGTCTCGAAAAGGACGATATTGAATTTATCAAGATGGGAAAAACTCAATCCAGTCACCTGTTACCTGCAAATATCAGCTCTACACTGCTGCGTGTTATTCGTGGTATTAACACCAAGTTTGGCGTAGAAGCCGTGTTACTGAATCACAAAGGCCTTAAACGCGTTGAATTCATTGGTGAAGCCGATCGCGCTATCTTCGCGGCTTTTGCGTTCGATATTATTTATCGCGAACTGAATGAGCACACTGGCCAATTCAGAAACAGTTTCGCGGGCTCGGGAACAGGGACACTAGAAGTAACACGTCGCGTAAACTCTTACGTTTCGGGTTGGGTAGAAGGTGCGCTTGAAAAACTACCTGTTATCACCCCAGACGACGAGTCAAACAACAAGATCAATAACTACATTGATAAAGAGTTCCAAAACATCGACCGCGAAACGTTCAAACAACAACTCAGAGAAGCGATGAAAAACCTCACCGCAGACTATGAAGTTGGTTTGAAGAAAGGTCGAAAACTGTCTGTAAATCGACCAGTTGGCGGAACTCAAGCCGTTAAAAAGATAACTAAATCATAGAGCCACTTTACATTACTTCAGCGTATTGATAAAAACCACCGATAGGACTTATTGTTGTCTTTCGTAATTTATGCGTTTGACAAAAGTACATGATGGAGAAATACGTTGAAAAAAATCACACTAGCCCTAGCACTCACTGTTGCTCTAACGGGCTGTCAAGCGACACAACGCCAAAACGCTACAACTGGCGAATCTGAGACTAATTCCGCAACTCAAGGCGCTTTAATTGGTGCAATTGCCGGTGCTGTTGCTGGTGCTGCTACGGGTGACGACTCTAAAGACCGCCGCAAGCGTGCACTCATCGGTGCAGCAGGTGGTGCCGCAGTTGGCGGTGGTATCGGTTACTACTTTGACCAGCAAGAAGCTGCACTTCGTGAAGAACTCATGAACTCTGGCGTTCAAGTAGAGCGCGTTGGTGAGAACCAACTTCTACTTCGCCTAGAGAACGGCATCGGTTTTGCTTCTGGTTCTTACGCTTTAGAATCAAACATTCACAAAACACTTCGCGGCGTTGCGCGCATCTTAGTTGAATACCCAGACACTAGCCTAGTGATCGAAGGTCACACTGACAGCACAGGCAGCGAGTCTTCTAACCAAGTTCTTTCTGAGCGTCGTGCTGAATCGGTTCGTGCATTCTTGATCTCTCAAGACGTTGCTGCAGGCCGTGCCATTGCTCGAGGTAACGGTGAGCGTTACCCTCTATGTGACAACAACACCTCTCAAGGTCGCGCTTGTAACCGTCGCGTAGAAATTCAAATCTTGCCGCTTAAGTAGCACGATTAAAGCCCAGTTCGTCTTTATCTATTGAATTAACCTCTATATAGTTGCTTGTTCAAAATCACACGACTAGTCATATTCATACTGATATACCGACTCTGGGCTTTTTTACGAGACTTATCTATTGTTTATCCTATACAACTTTCTGCCATCATCAATTCTCAGAACTCTATTTTTTTCCCTCATATTTTCCACAATACAGTTCTCTACTACACACTTCGTTCATGCCAAAAGCAACGTTGCATTCTCGATAGAACCTCAAGATCCAGTTTCTCAATACCAACTAGCCCAAGCTTATGAATCAGGTATTGATGTCCCTTTGAGCACCAGCGATGCATTTTATTGGTACTCGCAATCCGCAGAAAACGGCAATGCAAATGCGCAATTTAGGCTGGGGGAATGGTACTTGGCTGGATCAGATGTGGAACAAAGCAATAAGCTTGCGTTGGAATGGTTTATTAAATCAGCGCTACAAGGAAATCAGCGCGCGCCTATCGAAGTCGCAAAGCTCTACGAATCCTCACTTGAGCAAGAGCTCCTAAAACCATTAGATGAAGCACAACTATGGTATGAAGCGGCCTTAAAAAACAATCCAAAAGCCGAAGATGGCTATAACCGCATTCTGGAAGCGCAATTCAACGAGCAACGTGCCAAGCAGATCTCTTCGATTGAGAAGCTCAATGACAACGTCATTGCTGAAAGCAGCACGAATCAGAGGCTATCTAATCCAGAGCGAGCAAGTCACTCCCCTTCTTCTCAGCCCCCTAGAGAGCAGGCAACACGTTCTAACCTAACGTATTCAGACTATCTGATTGGCGCAGCCTTAGCCGTGTTAATTTCAATTGTCAGCATTATCTTGACTCTGGTGATATCAAAAAGAAGACACGCTCTAAAATCTGGTAAATTGGGGCAACAAAAGCAGACACTTGAAGCACAGCTTAGCTCGAAGGACTTCACTATTAAGCAGCAAAAACGTCAGCTGCACACCATGTTCCATGAGTTAAAAAAACAGAAAAGTGACAACAGCCTGAACAATTTACAAGTAGCCTGCGCTCTATTTGGGTATACACCTAGCTCAATTCCGAATCAAAAAAGCATTAAAATTCGATATAAACAGCTATCCAAAATCTACCACCCTGATGGTTACGGATGTGACGAAGAGATGAAACGTTTGAACAATTCGCTAAAAACCATCCTTAAGAGTGTTGCAAAAACGTAAACAACCAAGCAAACTCGATTTCCAAAGTCGCAAAGATATCGATTTTATTAGTACTGCAATCGATCCCCCTCTCAAAAACAGGTAACAAACTATTAACTAATGAGTCTTACTTGTGTCATAATTTGCGCCGAAAATACACCTGACTTAAACAGGTGAGGAGAGAATATGTTCACAATAGAAGGCGTTTGTGATTGGTGCAAAAAGCCAAGCCTAGTTAAAAAGCACGACTACCTAGATGGTAAGTGTCATCATGCATGTCAAGAGTGCAATGATATGGCAACCATTGATGTTCGCCAGTTCAATATTGGTGAAATGGAAATGAGAGCAAAACTCTCCCAAGCGACATTGAGATAAGCAACACCGTTGAAATATAAGAAAGCGCCTAAGGCGCTTTTTTTGTATCTGAGATTTATCTTCTTATCTTCTTATCTTCTTATCTTCTTATCTTCTTATCTTCTATACAGGTATATACAGTACTTTTCTGTCAAAACCACTGTATACACCTGTATAAAGCTCACATTTCTTCAACTTATGAGACAAAACAACAAATTCATTCAAATTTAATTTTTATACCATTTTCAATAACTTAAACAAAAGCAGCATCTATAACCAAGCAAGATCGTCCAATAATCCCTCAAAAAACGCTTGATCTTATAAGCAACAAAAACTACTGTATACACATACAGCATGTATATAAGGACAGCAAAATGATTCCAGCACACGTTAAAGCACAACACTCTAGCCCGCTAACTCACTGCGTATTTACATCCGTCTCTCGTGAAACAAAAAGTTCAAACGAAGAAGCGTTGTTTGCCAAAATGGCGTTGCTGTCCAATCAACATCAGTGGTTACTGTTTACGGCTCAAACACCAAGACCATCGGCTAAACAGCTGCAGCAACATAATGTTTGCTGTGATCGTGTTATTCACATGAAAGCCTCTAATCAAATGACAGAAGTAGAAACCGTCGAGAAAGCCATTCGATCTAAGAATGCGAGCGCGATTGTTGCGAGTGCTTCGATTGATCAATTCAGTCAGCAATACCTAAGAACATTAGGAATGCGCTTTCAGTGTGAAGTCTTCTTTATTGATGCCAATTCAGAGCGTATTCACTAGACCACCTTGCTTAATAACATGTTGGCTCATAAACATAGCCCATAAACATAGCTTAATCTTTTAGCTAACAAACTTAAGTTAACTTGACATCATAGCTCCAAAACACAGTCCAAATATACTCCCTTCCCCTGCCCTACAATTCGCCAATTTTTTAGCAGATTGTTAGGCGGGGGTTTTTATTTAAACAATAGATTTAGCAATCGTTTGCTTTTTCTCTGGAAGCAAATAGTAGATTGGGTATAATGCCCGTCTAATCATGTGCACACCGCACTTCTCTGTATGACGTTTGATAAAAGATAGGAATGTCTAAATGAGCCTTGCTGATCAAGTTCTTGCCGTAAATGATGACCTACCAATCCGTACTGATAAACCTGTCCACAGTGGCAAGGTTCGCTCAGTCTACTGGTTAACTGAAGAAGATAGCCAACGACTAATTAAAGAGAAAGGCTACGATGTAGCACCAGATGCGCCTTTAGCAATCATGGTGATCAGTGACCGTATATCTGCATTTGATTGTATCTGGCGTGGTGAAGGGAATCTAAAAGGTGTTCCAGGTAAGGGAGCCGCTCTGAATGCTATCTCTAACCACTGGTTCAAATTGTTTAAAGACAACGGCCTCGCTGACAGTCATATTCTTGATATCCCTCACCCGTTCGTATGGATTGTACAAAAAGCTCGCCCAGTCATGATCGAAGCAATTTGTCGTCAATACATCACAGGTTCAATGTGGCGTGCATACGCAAACGGCGAACGTGAATTCTGCGGTATCGAGATGCCAGAAGGCCTTGAGAAAGACAAAAAGTTACCTGAGCTACTGATCACGCCTTCTACAAAAGGGATTTTGAAAGGGATTCCTGGTGTTCCAGAAGCTGACGATGTGAACATCACACGTAACAACATCGAAGATAACTTCGCAGCGTTCAACTTTACTCAAGCAAGTGACATTGCGCATTACGAGAAACTGCTAAAAGAAGGCTTCAACGTAATTAGCCAAGCGCTAGCAAAAGTCGATCAAACCTTTGTCGATACGAAATTTGAGTTCGGCTATGTGAACGATGCTCAAGGCAAAGAAAAGCTTATCTACATGGACGAAGTTGGTACTCCAGATTCATCTCGCATTTGGGATACTCAGGAATACAACAACGGCAACATCGTTGAGAATTCAAAAGAAGGCTTCCGTCAGTTCTTGCTTAACTACTTCCCTGATGCCGACATTCTTTTGAATAAAGAACGCATGCCAGAGCGTGAAGCGTTAGCTCGTGACAATGAACTTCCATTGAATTCATTAATGTCTCTGTCACGTACTTATCTTGATATCGCGGCGAAGATTACAGGCGCGGAAATCGTACTGAGTGAGAACCCTAAGCAAGAGATCATCGATATATTGCGTGCCGACTACGGCCTAATCGATTAATCGCGGTTCGATATCGCGTTCTGCCTAAGTACAAGAGCTGCTCAAATACAAGAGCTACTTAAATACAAAAAGGGCCTCATTATTGAGGCCCTTCTTACATGTACGTTTTAATCTTATTTGAGCTAAGCTCTAAGCTCTACTGATAGATTAAAGCTTGATAGTCAACTCTTCTCCAGAATTCTCGGCAATCACCAAATGACTGCGCGATTCAATGTACTCGATCTGCTCTTCTTCAAGAGAATATGGCATAGCAACTTTGAGTTCATTGATCCCCTCTAGCTTGGCTAGCTTGAGTAAGGTAACAATGTTTGACTCATCACTTTTACGCGTCGACATCGATTTCAATGCCATCTGCCATAAACGATCTTCAGGGCTTGCGAGCTCTTTAATGCTATCTCGCCAGACGGTACTGAATACTGGCGCAATCGTGGTTAGTGCTTCCAGAAAAGTCCATTTTTTACTGCATGAGGCGCCAAGAAATGTTGTGTAATCAAACTCTACACGCGTCTCTGTCTGTTTATCCATGATGTCCCCCGACACTTTGACAACACAATATACTCAATATCTATCAACTCTTTCTATATAGCAATAGGATATAGAAGAATAGTCTTTTATGACCTTTTGATTGGTTAAAAAGGCATATAAAAATCAAACTTGTAACAAAATAAGTACTGAAAAAACATATATGCACCTATTTGATTAATATTTTAGAGATAAAACTAATCCATCTATTTGATATCAATTATCCGACTCGCTTTTTTGTACTGAATACGCCAGCCAGACCATGTCGGGAGCTCCCAACGTTTTGGCGATAACTTTCGACTGCCCGATTGATAATGAACGTAAATCAGCTTGCGTGCCGGCAGGTATTCGACTTCGAGTTGCAAGTCGGCAAGGCTCAATGCAAACGGGTACTTTTCCGAAAACTCTGAATAGAGCCAAGTCGGGATACCATCGAATGGAATATCAGCATGGTCGAACATTTCCAATTCGCTCACATCAGTGACACCTAACACTTCAAGCTGCTCTATCAACCATAGCTCAAAGTTAATATTCTCAATTTCTGGTGTGTATTTGGTTTGCTCATCGAGACCGAGTTTCACATACAGCTGCCAATGTTTGATTTGTTGAGTGCGAGCTTCTGCAAAACCGGGAAGTTGAACCCCATTCGATACAAGATCGACGATGGGCTTTAGCGATAGTTGCCCTTCCGCTGCCACGAGCTTAGTCGTGATCGTGCGGCCGGCATACACCAACGCCATCCCAGTATAGACGCCTTCATCATTCACAATCGTTTCACCTTGCTCCCACTCTCCTAGCTCAGCATCAATGATAAGCTCAAGAGGAATGGGGGCCGTGACCGTCGCTAAGGTCAGTGTTTGCTTAACGCCTCTTCCCGGCAAACTATGAGTGTCTAACACCAACATCGCTTGTGCATTGTCAGGGAAACGATTCTGACGGCCGAGTACTACCTCTAACGCTCCATTGGCAAAAGCTTCTTTCCTTCTCAACCTGCGTACAAACACCAGTTCAGGATGCAGATTCACAATGATCTTAAGCAGTTCAATACGCTGTAAACGTGACGAGACTTCTAATTGAGGAAGTTCAAACACCTCACGCATTTGCTTAGCCAGTCCTTGTGCTTCATTCAGTGCCTGTTGGTCTATTTCTAAATGCGGATATTCGCGACCACGCACAATCTGAATTAACAGGCTTAAATCACACCCTTCTTTCTCTTTTTGCGCCAGAGCTTCTAGATGTTCTGCATTGTTTGATAACTGATATAAGCGAGCAGGAACGGACAGCGCCGCTGTGAGATCGACCATCGCCTCTTTTAATGCTTTGGATTTAATTCGAGTAACAATATCGGCATACAAAGCGTCAATCGGCAACGGATACAGCTTTTTGCCATGCTCGGTAATTTGATGGTCGGCGTTAATCGCTTCCATCGTCATTAAGGTTTGAGTCGCACTGTTTAGTGATTTTTCCGGAATAGGATCGAGGAAAGACAAACTCTCAAGCGGAGATCCACAGCACGCCGCGGCCAACATAGGTTCGGTCAGCTCTTCACGCTGCAATTCAGGCGGTGTGACTAACTCTAACGCCGCATGCTCACCATATAGACGCACACAAACACCATCCATCACTCTACCCGCTCGGCCAGCTCGTTGCTTGGCACTGGCTCGTGATATCGATTTAAGCATCAGAGTCGTTCTACCGTTTCGTTGAACGGTGCGTCTTTCTAATCCTGAATCTATCACCACGCCAATGTCAGGAATGGTTAATGAGGTTTCAGCAACGTTAGTTGCAAGAATGACTTTTCTCAGGCCATTACCTTCAGTATTAATATTACGACCCGATAACGCTAAATCTCGCTCTTTATCACTGACTGACGCATGCAATTTAACGACTTGGATATCTGGATTTTTCGCTAAGGCTTGTTCGCATTGCACGATCTCTTTTTTACCCGGCAGAAAAACCAACATGTCACCAGAAGATGCAATCAGTTGGTGATTCACTTCTTCGGCAATGCGTTGCTCTAGGTGTCGAATATCGGGCAATGCTCTTGACTCATTCGCTCGGTGTTCAATAGCAACTTGATAAGTTCGGCCTTCACAACTGATTCGATTCGCATCCAAATAATGAGCAAGGCGCTCACCTTCAATGGTTGCTGAAGTGATCACCAAACGATGACTCGCTTTTTGTTTGAGGATCGCCACCAGCAAATCAATGTCCCAGCGCCTCTCATGAAATTCATCGACTACGATGACATCAAAGCCAGCAAGCCCATCTTCAGATAGCCAACGCAGCGCGATACCGGGCGTCACAAAAACAACGTTAGTTTTCTCGTTGTATTCAGACTCAAGTTTGATCGCATAACCAATTTTGTCACCAAGCTTTTCGCCCGATTGTAGGGCGAGATATTTAGCTAATGAGGTACAAGCTATTCGTCTTGGTTCAACCACAAGCACTCGCCCATGTTGGCAAGCCCAAATTGGTAAGCGCGTTGATTTACCCGACCCGGTTTCCGCTTCTACTACTAGGTGAGAATTAGCGATTTGTTCGTGAAATACGTTTTGATAAGCATCGATGGGAAGTAATGACATAAAAAAGAGGCGTCGCGAAAAAGTGTGAGCAAAGTATAACGAATTATGGTGCTAAAATTCGATAAGTGTGGGACATGGGTAAGAATATCATTTTGTTTGCAAAGATCGGAGGTAAACTATTTACAATTGAATAACTAAACCGTTATCATTTTTCGGTTACCCTTTCTCCCATATTAGGCATCTAATGAACAACGATAAACGCCCTCTATATATCCCTTATGCTGGTCCTGCTCTACTAAGTACCCCTCTTCTAAACAAAGGCAGCGCATTCTCTGCTGAAGAGCGCAGTTCTTTCAACCTTGAAGGCTTGTTACCGGAAACAACCGAAACAATCCAAGAGCAAGTAGGACGTGCATACAAGCAATATTGTAACTTCGAAAGTGATATGGATAAGCATATCTACCTTCGTAACATCCAAGACACTAATGAAACGCTTTTTTATCGTTTAGTTCAAAACCACATTTCTGAAATGATGCCTATCATTTACACGCCAACGGTTGGCGCAGCATGTGAGAACTTCTCAAATATTTACCGTCGTGGCCGTGGTCTGTTTATCTCGTACCCGAACCGCGATCGTATCGATGACCTACTGAACAATGCGACAAACCACAACGTTAAAGTTATCGTGGTTACGGATGGTGAGCGTATTCTTGGTTTGGGAGACCAAGGTATCGGTGGCATGGGTATTCCAATTGGTAAGCTAGCACTTTACACAGCTTGTGGCGGTATCAGCCCAGCTTACATGCTACCAATCGTGCTCGATGTGGGTACAAACAACCCGCAGCGTCTTGCTGACCCAATGTACATGGGCTGGCGTCACCCTCGTATCACGGGTGCTGATTACGATGCATTTGTTGAAGAATTCATCCAAGCCGTTCAACGCCGTTGGCCTGACGCATTAGTTCAGTTCGAAGATTTCGCACAAAAGAACGCAATGCCACTGCTTGAACGTTACAAAGATCGCCTCTGTTGTTTCAACGATGATATCCAAGGTACAGCCGCTGTAACGGTTGGTTCTCTACTTGCAGCATGTAAAGCAGCGAACAGCAAACTGTCAGACCAACGCATCACCTTCCTCGGTGCGGGTTCTGCAGGTTGTGGTATTGCTGAAGCGATCATTGCTCAAATGGTGTCTGAAGGTATCAGCGATGCACAAGCTCGCTCTCAAGTTTACATGGTTGACCGTTGGGGTCTGCTACAGGAAGGCATGCAAAACCTGCTTGATTTCCAACAGCGTCTAGTTCAAACCAACGCGAACACCAAAGATTGGGAAAGCGACGGCACTGGTTTCTCTCTACTAGACGTTGTTCGTCACGCGAAACCTACGGTATTGGTTGGCGTATCTGGTGCGCCGGGTCTGTTCAGCAAAGAAGTCATCAAAGAGATGAACCTGCACTGTGAGCGTCCTATCGTGTTCCCACTGTCAAACCCAACAAGCCGTGTTGAAGCAACACCAAATGATATTATTCGTTGGACTGACGGCCAAGCTCTTGTTGCGACTGGTAGCCCGTTTGAGCCAGTGGTTCACAACGGCACCACTTACCCAATCGCTCAGTGTAATAACAGCTACATCTTCCCAGGTATTGGCCTTGGTGTATTGGCTGTGAATGCTTCACGCATCACTGACGAAATGCTAATGGAATCAAGCCGAGCACTTGCAACCTGTTCTCCACTTGCTATCAATGGCTCAGGTGCTCTACTTCCACCATTGGAAGAGATCCACACCGTATCTAAGAAGATTGCTTTTGCCGTTGGTAAAAAAGCGATTGAGCAAGGTGTTGCTCTAGAGATCACTGAAGAAGCACTACAACAAGCGATTGACCAGCACTTCTGGCAGCCGGTTTACCGTCGCTACAAGCGTACTGCATTCTAATAAAACGTGCTGCGCTCTGAATAAAGGTACTGTACTTGGAATAAAGGTACTGCGCTTGGAATAAAGAGTGTTAACTACTCTTACAAGAGCCTCTGCAACTGCGGGGGCTTTTTTCTTTACACTGTCTTGTCTTTTTAACTGATTTTTCTGATTTTTATTTGGTATTATCGAGCACTCAAAAATTAATGCTCAGTCAAAGGACCATACCGAGAGTGAAATTTGATTCTCACATTTTCCGTAGCCACTTATTAAAAGCTTACAAAAAGCTGCAAGGTTTTCTGTTTGGCGCTTTCCTCGTGTTCTTAGTTGGCAGCGCTGCGGTTATTGCGATCGATTATTGGGTTTCATGGCAAGCAGAAGATCGCATCATCTACGACATTGATGAAGTGCCCGAGCTTGAGGTCGCCGTTGTGCTTGGCACAAGCAAATATTTGGGTAGAACACTCAACGACTATTATAAGCACCGAATCGAAGCGGCAATTGAGCTGTTCGATCGTGAAAAGGTAGATCAATTTCTACTGAGTGGCGATAACGCTCATCGCTCTTACAATGAACCGTGGACGATGAAACGCGACTTGTTAAAAGCGGGCGTCCCCGATGAACGCATCAATCTAGATTATGCGGGGTTCAGAACCCTAGATTCGATTGTTCGCGCCAAAAAGATATTCGATACCGATAACTTCCTGATCATCACTCAGAAATTCCACTGTGAAAGAGCGCTATTTATCGCTAACTCTTACGATATTAATGCGCAGTGTTTGGCGGTTTCAGGACCAACCCACCATTCGGGAACCTCAATACGTTTACGTGAAGTATTTGCACGTACCAAAGCGTTTCTTGACCTGTATATTATTGGTACTACGCCAAAATTCCTTGGCCCTAAAGAGCCTATCCAACCCAGTCCAAAACCAGAATCATTACCGATTCCTAGCCCTATTACTGATCCCAATGTAAATCCTATAGCAGACCCCACAGCAAACCCTACTGAAAATCCGATTGCAACTCCTTCAGTAAGCCCTATTTTAGAACCAACAGAGACCGATGTGTAGAAAACTACACATTTTGAATTTGTTGCCTCACACTTCCCCATTGTTAAGCAAAAACACACCAACACTCCTTTATTAACTTGAGTAACATTCTCCCAACAAAGTCTGACCCTACATCAAGTCTATATACCTCGAAAATAATAAGCACCGCTCAACGAAGTCGTGCACCAATAAAACGAGGATAAAAAAAGGAGCGTCTTATGACGGCACTTGTTACTACACTGAAACACTGGTTGTTTACCCGCAACAGCATGATATTAATTGGTAATTTCACGCTATTTGCAGTTTTGCTCAATTCCCTACCATTCGAAGCGCAAGTGAATACGGGTTTAAGTATTCTCGTGTTCGTTGCCATTCTATGGTTAACAGAAGCTATCCACGTCAGCATCACCGCTTTGCTCGTTCCCCTATTGGCTGTCTTGTTTGGTGTATTCAACACGCCCGCAGCACTGGCTAACTTTTCGAATCCCATCATCTTCTTATTCATGGGCGGATTCGCGTTGGCAGCCGCACTGAACAAGCAAGAGCTGGATAAAGCGATAGCTGACAAAGTATTGCTGATAGCAAAAGGCAGAATGTCGGTCGCCGTGTTCATGTTGTTCGGTGTGAGTGCGGGTTTATCCATGTGGATCTCAAACACCGCCACCACAGCAATGATGCTTCCTCTCGTTCTTGGTATCATGAACAAAGTCGACCAAAGTGAAGACCGCAATACCTACGTGTTCGTGCTACTGGGTATCGCTTACTGTGCTTCAATCGGTGGTATCGCAACTTTAGTTGGTAGCCCACCAAACGCCATTGCTGCCGCAGAAGTTGGCTTAAGCTTCACAGAGTGGATGGCTCTTGGGCTACCTATCTCGATGATCTTACTGCCAATTACGATGATTATTTTGTACGTGATGACTAAGCCAAAACTTGACCACCAATTCGAGCTAGACCATGCACCTGTCGAGTGGACAAACAGCAAGAAAATCACACTGTCTATCTTCCTTTTAACCGTAACGCTTTGGATATTCGGCAAACCAATCAACGCAATGATTGGCGGGTTCTCTAAGTTTGATAGCTTGGTAGCGATTGGCGCAATTGTACTACTTGGCGCTTCTAGAGCCGTGGAATGGAAAGACGTTGAGAAGACAACGGATTGGGGTGTACTTATCCTGTTCGGTGGTGGTATCTGTTTAAGTAACATTCTGAAAGCGACAGGAACAAGCGTATTTTTAGCACACTCACTGAGCGGATTTTTAGAGACGGCAGGTGTACTTCTTACAATTCTAGCCGTGGTAGCCTTCGTGGTATTCCTAACGGAATTTGCAAGTAACACCGCGAGTGCAGCATTGCTTGTCCCTGTATTTGCGACTATTGCTGAAGCGCTGGGTATGTCGCCTGTTATCTTGTCTGCACTCATTGCGGTGGCCGCATCTTGTGCCTTCATGCTGCCTGTTGCAACACCACCGAACGCGATTGTATTTGGTTCGGGCCATATCAAGCAGAGAGAGATGATGCGAATCGGTATGGTTTTGAACCTAGTTTGTATCCTAGTGCTGACTCTGTTCGCTTGGATCTTCTGGTAAGCACTCACACCTTATAGACTGATGTTTATAGACAAGTGTTACAAGTAAGGCTCTACATAAACTGGTTGTAGTTCCCCCGGCTCAACCAGTACAAAATGCCCGCTCAGTGTGAAACTATTACTCAGTTTGAAGCAGTCACTGAGCAGGCATTCAAAAAACAATAAAACGCTTTTCCCTTTTGGTGGCTCCTCGCCACCTTTTTTGTTTCTCTTCATCAATCCACCAGCTCACCCATGATTAAATTGCATTGGGTACTAAGCGCGTCCAACCTAACAACAGCATAGAAGCACACATAACCCAAACGACAGTGGCTAATGAAAGTGTCGATACCAAGTTATAGCGATAACTGAACACATAAACCGCGCCAAGATAAGCTGCGTATGGTACAAGCGAAAACAAGCCAAATAGCGCCGTAGTGCGTAACTCCACCATGGTTTGTTCAGTGCCAACAATGTAGTGAGCAATCAAAGCAAAAGTGGGAAACAACGGCACTAAACCGGCGATGTAAAAGCTCTTACTCTTCGACAACAGCGCAATCAGTAAAACGGCAGCCGCACCAAGCAAACATTTAAAAAACAGTGAGATCATTTCAATACGTTATCCAACAAACCAAGACAGGCTCTAGAGGGTAAACTCATATAGCGCCCATAAAAACGCCACACGTCACATATGCACGCATGGCTTATAAAGTAATCAACACAATTATAAGATTAGTGACTCAAGATCACCTGATTTCGCCCTGAGTGCTTGGCTTGATATAAGGCTTCATCAGCGCGGGCGATCGTCTCTGTCACCCTCTCTTGCTTCATCTCGGCAATGCCGATACTGCAAGTGAGAGAATCCCCATGAATCCAAAGATGTTGGCTAACCAAAAGTCGGATTTTCTCTGCCTTTCTCTGCGCTTCGCCAGCTTCGGTTTCAGGGCAAAAAACAATAAACTCTTCCCCTCCCCAACGTACAAGTTTGTCCGTCGCACTGATAGAACTGCCAACCACCATACTGAATTCACGCAAGATATGATCACCCATCTGGTGTCCGTATTTGTCATTCACACTCTTAAAGTAGTCAATGTCCAGGTAGAGCATACTTAACTTGCCGTGGCCTTGCTTCACCTGTTGCGACTGCATTTTCAACCAATCACGAATCGCGTGTCGGTTAAGTATCCCAGTCAATTCGTCACGATGAGCCCTTTCAGAGAACTCAAAGTTTTGCTCTCTCAATGCCCGATTGACGTTCTTTAAGTGATGATGTCTTTTTTCAGCGATCGCCATACGTTTTCTTGAGCGGTGTAATTCTGAAAGCAGGAACACAGTGCCGGTACCCACCCAGATAAACAGCAAGATCAGGAATAGGCTTTCAGCCGAAATATACGAACCCTCAAACTCAATACTTCGAATAATTATCCGATGGTGACCTAATTTAGCGCCAGAAGCAGTAGCAAACTCAACCATGTTCACATTTGAAAACTCGGGGGCTGAATGCTCTAACGCAATGTCGTTATCCGCTAACCACCACGTCATGACTTGCAAGTTTTTGATCGGGATCTCGATCACGCCACCATCGATTCCTGGAGAGAACTCCATCCCGTTGTACTTGTGTGTGTACTCATCATTAGGAACCGAATAAGCAGGATTGTAATTGCGTAGGTACGTTCTCAGACGACCACTAGAGTCAGCCTTCGCATGGTAATCAATATTGACTCTAAAGGTGTGGTACTGCGAAAGGTCAAGGCCAGTGGTTATATCTGGGTTAATACGAATCGATAGCCCGCAATAAGGCCAAGGATATTCGGACTTTTTAAGCTCACAATCGAGAATATACTGCCCATTTTTATAGGACAATTGGGAGGTACTGACTCCTCTATCAACTTGATCGCTGGTCGCGATAAATTCATATTGTTCAGGAGTAATCGTTGTTATCACACGATTTCCACTTACCTGGTAATACTGCACAATGGCAAGTGTTGCGATAACTAGAAAGATAACAATTTTATGAATCCACTTCACATCTAAGCTTCCGGCTTTTGTTCCCTATAGTTGGGATTTAACGATATAAATTAATCATTAGATTGCATACTAACAATTGACTTAAAAACGTTATATCACACCTTAACGAAATGTCATACTATAATTTAGATGGCGTGTTTCCAGTCAATTATTCACTGCATGAATCAAGTAATATTGCGTATAAATAGAGGTTCTATTTGTTATACTCATCGCATAATCATCGTTAACCGTAGCGACTGCTTACAAGGCGTTCGAGTCGACGAAATAATAATCAAAATACAACGAGTAATGTCATGTCTTTATTAGCAAAAGGAACACTCAAGAAAATGAGTGCTTCCCTTGATGGTGCGGTTACCTACCGTTTACCTGTAGGGGAAGAGTTTGTAGAGCTAAACCCTCTGATTGGTAAAACCATCAACCTTACCCACACTGGTAATATTTTTTGTTGTTCGTGTGGTAAGAAAACCAAGAAAAGCTACTCTCAAGGCCACTGCTTTGTGTGCATGAAAAAGCTAGCAAGCTGCGACATGTGCATCATGAAGCCTGAAACTTGCCACTACGATCAAGGCACTTGTCGTGAGCCTCAATGGGGTGAAGAAAATTGCTTCGTCGATCACTTCGTTTACCTGTCGAACACATCAAGCCTTAAGGTAGGAATCACTCGCCATACTCAGATTCCAACTCGCTGGATTGATCAAGGTGCCACTCAAGGCCTACCTATTTTGAAGGTAAAAACGCGTCAGATTTCTGGTCTTATTGAAGTCGAATTAGCGAAGCACATTGCTGACAAAACCAACTGGCGCACACTGCTTAAAGGTGACGGCGACGATATGGAGTTGGTAGAGAAAGCCAAAGAACTATTGCCATTGGTTGAAGATAAAATCCAAGAGATCAGAGCGAAGTTTGGTGATGATGCTATCGAGGTGCTCAGTGAGAGCATTACTTCATTGAGCTACCCAGTTGAACAGCACCCAGTGAAAATTGTATCGCACAACTTTGATAAGAACCCAGAAGTGACGGGCGTACTTCAAGGCATTAAAGGCCAATACCTTATCTTGGATACTGGTGTGATTAACATCCGTAAATTTGGCTCTTACGAAGTGGAAGTGTCTGCCTAATTTATAGAACTTAAGCGTTTCTCATAGTGCGAAGCGTTCAGTTAATAGCCAAAAACTAAAATGCCCTCAAGTGATGACTTGAGGGCATTTTTTGTTGTCGATTCTATTCGCTTTCGATGACGGTTTTAGGCGTTAAAGCGCGACTACATCTCCGTCTACACAATTCTTGCCATTGGCTTTCGCGCGATAAAGAGATTGGTCGGTTAAATTCACGAGTGCGTCAATAGTGACACCGTCTTCACACGCTCGGCTATCACTGATTCCGATACTCACGCTAGAGTTAAAACGAATTTGTTCACCCACTTTGAACTCGACTTGATTGAACTGTTGGCGAATCTCTTCTGAAACTTCGAGAGCTGTTTCAAGAGACGCATTTGGGATAAATATAATGAACTCTTCACCACCCCAACGGCCTGCTACTCCACCAACTTTCTCGGCATTGCGCTTAGTTATACTAGCCAAAGCACAAATTACCTCATCACCCACCATATGACCATAAGTATCATTGATCGACTTGAAGTCATCGATATCTAGTAGCATACAGACAAGGTAGTTTTTAAAGAACATGTGCTCTCTTAACCATTCATAAATCGCCCTACGATTAAGCAGATCCGTCATTTCATCGTAATTCGCTTGGTGAACCAACTGCTTCTCCAACATCACCTTTTGAGTCACATCTTCGAGTACCACTTGAACGGCCCGCTGACCTTTCCAAGTAATAGCATTATCGTAAATATTAAAAAAGCGATGAACACCGTCAAAGCCAATGTTTTCAACCACGGTACTGGTTCCCGACAGCTCACCCGACACGATCGCTTGATAGTGTTTAGAGATGCCATCAGTATTCTGCTGGGGCACTAAGTCAAGAATCGAATCCAGCGCTAAGACTTGCTCTATGGAAGATCCACCTTGCAGTTTTACCCAGGATTGATTGACCATCAACGGTTTGAAATCTCGATGCACCAAGATGCCCTGCCCTGATTGCATGATCATGTCGTGATACATCTTATCTTGCTCACGCACTGCATTTTGCAGCTGAATCGCAGGGGAAAGATCGATAACCGTGACTTGCAGTGCAGGTCTTCCCTGCCACTCCGTCACATGATCGATAGAAAACACGGTGAACTCTCTGCCATTACGATCAATATTGGTATAGGTGTGAACCTGAGGGTCTCGTTGACCACTGACCGTTTCAAGGTAATTTTGATAGGCTAAAACATGGTACTCTTCTGAGATGAGGTCTAGAAAGCTATCGATATCAGAAAGTAGTTCTTCCGGTGATTGGTATCCATAGATGCGAGCATAGTTAGCGTCAACACTCACTACATTCATATCTTGAATCGTTATTACACCGTACGTGGATTCGAAATTTATTGAAGACATTGCCAACTCCGCATTCTCGCTACACTTCATAAGCCGAAGCATAACAACACATCCTGCCAACGCTTCCACACAATCTATCACGCGTTAGGGACATTAATATGATATCTAGTATATCGTACTGCTTTAGGCTTCTCTACAACTCAATCGTAAGCGTAAGCGTAAGTCATCAAAAGTAGACAAATACCACCTTCTTGTTACGCACGTCAAAAAACACGAAGGATATTGTATAGCTATGTAAGCATTATCTATTCGGTTATTCATTCCAATCGGAAAAATAAGAGACCAAGAAATCAATCGCGAGTCGTGCTCTCTGTGGAAGGAAGCGACGGTTTTGATATACGATCCAACTGCTTGTACCGGCTCCCCAATATTCTTCTAGCACTGGAACGAGCTTCCCATTGGCAAGACCGCCGTTGAAGCTGCTTTTGGGAAGATAAACAATGCCAAGCCCCTCTTCACAAGCTTTAAGTACCGCACTCGAGTTATTGCTTTTCCAACGCCCATGTACTCGAACTGCATTTAACGGTTTTCCATCTTTCTCAAACAACCACTGATCACTGTTGGCAATAATACAGCTGTGTAACTTCAACTGTTCAGGCTGTGTTGGAGAACCGAATTGATCGATATAGTTCTGACTCGCGGCCGCTGCCATAGGGCGATCCACCAGCTTTCTTGCCACCAATCCTGAATCGTCCAATCGACCATAGCGAATCGCGAAATCAATACCATCTTCGATGAAGTTAACCATCTTGGTATTGAAGTTCATCTCGATAGTCAGATCAGGGTGGTCTTTGGAAAATTCCATCAGCGCCGCAGCGACATGATTCTCGGCAAACGCACCCGCCGCACTCACGCGTAAAGTACCGCTAAGCTGAGCTTGTTGAGACGTCACTTGTTCATTCGCCTGTTGCAGCCCGATAACCAGATCTTTGCATTGCTGATAATACGTATGCCCAGACTCAGTCAAACTCACCATACGAGTGGATCGAGCAAGTAAAGCCACACCCACTCTCTCTTCTAACCTCGACACTTGGCGACTGACATGACTGGTACTGCACCCAAGTTGTTTCGCGGCCGCAGAAAAGCCGTGACACTCCGCTACCGCCACAAATTCATTAATACCTTCAAAGCTATCCATACTTCACCTGTTTACATCTAACGAATTCACATCCGACAAACCCTCACTCACTATTGCTATATAGCAATAATGTTTTGTCCATTCGGCATATTATCACTCAAATGGTTTACTACTAGTATTACAGGTAACGAAACAGCGGTATCTAAATTGAAAGCTTTGGTTTTCTAAATAAAAGCCACGACGCTGAAACCAAACAAAAGTGCTCAAAGGAACGAATCATGAAAAAAATACTAATCCCAGTGACTAACCACGCCACACTAGGCGATACAGACCAAGCGAACGGTACTTACGCTCCAGAACTGACTCATGCACTGAAAGAGATCATTGCTGCGGGTTTTGAGTACGACATCGCGTCTATCAAGGGTGGTAAAGGTCCACTGTATGGGACCGATATTGAATGTGATTCAGTAAACGCCGAGATCTTAGCTGACGATGACTTCCAGAACCGCATTAACAACACGATTCCTGTAAGCCAAGTTAACGTAGAAAGCTACGATGCTATCTTCTACCCAGGTGGATTCGGCCTACTTTCTGACTTAGCAACCGACGAGCAATTCGCAACGATTGCCGCTAAACATTATGAAGATGGCGGTGTGATCGCATCAGTATGTCACGGTCCAGCAGCACTGCTTCCGATTGTTCTAAGCAATGGCGAGAAGTTACTGAGCTCTAAATCTGTGACTGGTTTTACACGTGAAGAAGAGATCGACTTTGGCACCATCAACGACATTCCATTCCTATTGGAAGAGTCTCTTGCGCGCAGCGCTGCACGTTTCAACAAGGTTCAACCTTGGCATGAGCTTGTAATTGTTGATGAGCGAGTGATTACTGGCCAAAACCCAACCAGTGCTCACGCAGTAGGTGTAGCTCTCGTTAAGCAGTTATCTTAGTTAAATCACGGACTTTAGCGACTAGCGACTAGCGACTTTAGCTTAGTAGACTTTGCTAAACAGATATAAGTTAATAAAACAAAAAAAGCATACTTCCTACTCAATATTATTGAGAGAAGTATGCTCTTTTCTAATTCTGTGGCTATTAAAGTGCTAGTGGCTTCGCAAGATCCCTTCAAGCACATTAAACAACAAGTCGATCTCTTCAATCGAGTTGTAATGCATACAGCCAATACGCACCACGCCCTGCTCTTCAATACCTAGCTGCTTTACCAGCCCTAATGCGTAGAAGTGACCATTCCACACACAGATATTATGCTCACCCAGCTTCTTAGCGATGAACTCTGGAGAGTAGCTATCAAAGGTAACCGCAAAGGTTGGGGTTCTTAAGTTTGAATCAAACTCGGTTTTCCCGTAAAGCTTTGCTCCTTCAAGATCGGACAAGCGCTTAAGAAAGTACTCACTGAGTTGGCTTTCATGCTTATTATACAATGCGTAACTTTGCTCTAAACGAGAACGCAATGAATCGTCTGGATCACCAAACTGCGCCAAATAATCCACCGCCGCAATCACACCGGCAAGGCCTTCGAAGCTTTGCGTACCTGTCTCAAAACGACCTGGGCCGATATTGGTTGCAGGCTCAACCTTGTAAGGCTTTAAAGTATGTAGCCATTGAGGCGCAACATAAGCAATGCCAACATGAGGGCCGAAGAACTTATAAGCTGAACACGCTAAAAAATCGCAATTCAGTTGCTGAACATCGATCAAGTGATGCGGTGCGTAATGCACGGCATCGACATAAACCTGCGCACCATGCTGATGTGCAAGCTCGATCACTTTTGCCATGTCGACAATCGAGCCCGTCGTATTCGAGGCAAACGTCACCGCGACAAGCTTGGTTTTCTCGTTAAGCAGCGATTCAAAATGTGCCATATCCAAACTGCAATCCGACTCGTCTACACGAACTTGGCGAACAATCGCGCCTTTGTCGTCTGCCGCTTGCTGCCAGCTCGACACGTTTGAGTAATGATCTAGCGCAGTGACGATAACTTCATCGCCCTCTTGCCAATCGCGGCTGATCGCTCGGCTCAATTGGAAGGTCAACGACGTCATGTTTGCACCGAACACAACGTTGCCAGAAGATTCCGCATTAAGCAGTGCTTGCGCCGCTTCTCGCGCTTGCTGCATTAAGCTAGTCGTCTTTTGGCTAGAAAAGTAGTGGCCACCTAGGTTTGAATTGAAATGCCCTAGGTATTCAGTCATTGAAGCTAAAACATTCTCAGGCACCTGAGAACCACCCGGCCCATCAAAGAAAGTGACTGGCTTGCCATTATGATATTGGCCTAACGCACTAAACTGTTGGCGCACATAATTAAGAGTGAAGGACATTGCGCGCATCCTTAGCCGTTAATACAAACACATCCATGTAGCCCATCTCGCCATGGTCTATGGTACGAATCGGTTGTGCATTGTGCCAAAGCTTACTATCAGCAAGCATTGCCACTTCGCCATCGCCTAACACTTTTCTGAAGAACGGTGCTTCGTGGCTATCTTGATAAAGCATCACTTCACCACCAACGATGTTGTGACGAGTAACACCAATGATCGCGATGTGGTCGAAGCCGTCTTGGTGAACACCTTCTGGTGCAACCTGAGTTTCTTCAAAAATAGCGGCAATGCGGATTTGATGGATTTCGATTTCTTGTCCGTCTTCAAGCCCGTTGGTTTCAATAAACAGTTCACACATCTCTTGCATGCCTTCGCTGCTTAGGATTTGTGCTTCAATCGGCTCGAACTGACGAACAACGTCACCTTGAAAGTGATTAATGTCTTCAGACTGAACAAAGTTATGTTTGTCTAGCTCAACGACTTGTCCATTACTGAATTCAACCACTGAGTACCTTCTCAATCGGAACTGGCCATCCGCATGCTCTGTGCTTGGTAGCTTAGAGAATGAAGGTGACAACTCCTTAACTGCATGGTTACTGAGGTGGGTAATATGTAGGGTATTTTCGTGAGCATGTAACATCATCGACTCCTTAATGATTGTTAATTAACTTTCTATATTTAACGTTTTATTTACATAAAGGATACTTGAAGATCTTGCCAAATCAACATTAAACAATCATTTATCCCGTCAGATTTAATAATTCAGACACTAAATCTAACCGAGAAATAAAATGCAGTGTATAACACCAGAATAAAAGATGACCAACTCTTAAAACTAGCACACTCCACTAGCTAGTTATAAATACCTACAATTTAAATAATAACGATATTATTAACTAGAAAGACAAGTTTCATATTGTGTCGGCCCTTTCACTTCAATACGCCAGCCTCCTTGCATGAACTCAGGCACCACGGTTGCCATCATTCATTTCTATGATTTGCACATCGAAATACGATCTACCTATCAGTTGCCAAACTATTGATTATTTACACAACAAACTGAAATTGGTTAATTTATCAGTAAGCCAGAAACCAAACGCCTTTGCTTGCGCGTCTGGAACAGGCCGAGTTCGGGGGGAACTCGGCCGCCCCAAATGGCTTACCGTCTTTTAAGGGAGCGAGTTGATTGTTCTCTCAGCTTCGGAAATGCTTGAATTGGCAATTGAGAAAGGATTTATCTAATGGTTGCTAGCAAGCGAGAGCATTAAGATAGAAACCATCATATTTACTCTTCAAACTTAGAATAAAAATATAACTCAGGACACCCATAAAAAAGAAGAGTGTCGAGAGTTAAAACATTGTTCAAAGCTACATCAAAATACTGAAAACCAATAGTGCTTACATTTTATTAACTAAATCATTCATAGCGGTAACGCAATTTTGAAGATAATCGGCTCTTATAAATACAGCATCTCGCCCCGGCATTGGATAACGAGTCGAAGTCATTCTCGTAAATGGCATTCCGTGAGCAAAAGCTACAACTCCTGTCGTCTGAAAATCTCGAATACTAGCAAACGATTGCTGAGTTTGAGAAAAACTACAAACATCTGGGTGATTAGTTAAAACATTTTCAACCATTTCATCAATTTCAGTTAAAACCGAATGATATGCTGAAGCAGGCCCCATGTACTGAGTTAATCTGTTTTTCGGGAATAAATGAAAGCGTGGAGGTCGTCGACCAGCTGAAATTAGTTGTGTCGCGAAGTTATGCTGTTGGTAAATTGCAGAAGGTAAATTGATACCTTGTACTAAAGCGATAGCATTCTGAACAGCTCTACGTGAAGAATCATCAGCCATTACAGGTAAAATCATTTTATCAGTAGCTGCTAAAGCGATCTGAGTATAGATCGAAAAACTAGGGTTAGTATCAACAAAAACGTGAGTATATTCACCCTCAATTTGGTCCAAAAAGTTATTCAGCCAATCAATGATAGATAGCCATGTATTTGTACCGGGAATTTGAGTGTTAGCAAGAGTTGTCATTGCATTAGCTTGTAATTCAACTAACGCATCACCTGCAACTAAATGAATATTTTCTGAAATGTGTCTATTATAATGAGACGGAAAAGAAATATAGTTATGAACATCGAGCGCTGTAGGCATAGTGTAAGGGGCCGGTAAGCGTTCTTGAAAGTAGCCACCAATACTGCATCTTAAAGCTGGGTTTTGATTTTGTATCTCATTTAAGTTGGTACTTCCATTTCCAATCAACCCCCCAAGAAATAGCTCGGATAAATTTGCTTGAGGGCAAAGGTCTACCACTAGTATGCGAGCATCAGGGTTCCTTTCTGCGTACATTGTTATAGCTTGGAATGCGAGACTAGTTTTACCAGTCCCACCCTTATTGTTCCAAAAAGAATATTTTTGCATATTTAGCCTTACTGACATTTATTAATAATTTAGGAACAGACTACTATCTTAAGTAACTAATAAGAAAGCACTTAATTTGAAAAAAGGTGAGATTTTGATGACGATAACGCTTTAGCATGGACCACCACCACATTTCATTACATAAACATAACCTAATAATGAAATTAGAAGAACGAAATTCCAAGACACTCACGTACAAGTAACAGCTAAAATGTAAATTTTTTACACAATGAAGCTATAGCGTAACTCATCAAGTAAAACGTACATCAGTCCTCCATCTTTACTTCTGACTTTCTAACGACGGCTTTTTAATCATGTGGATTATTTTTCGCGTTCCATAAAACTTTAGTTTGATCAAGTTTTATGGAATAAAAGACGATTAACCATCTGCAAATGCACAAAAAGGCGGCAGCAACAATCGTTGAAGAAGACAGCGCTTTCACCGATCTTCCAGCCACGAAAACGTTTGTCTCCATTAAGTTCTAACGTATAACGATTAATTACACTTCAGCCCTTGTTTAACCTTTTATTGCCTCCATATTTTCCATACAATCCTAAGCGATTATAAATAAAAACAATTTCAATTTCGGAGTCCTCATGAGCGACGTAAAGCACTGTAATTTATTGATTCTTGGTTCTGGCCCTGCTGGCTATACAGCTGCAGTTTACGCTGCTCGTGCAAACCTAAACCCAGTACTGGTTACCGGTATGCAGCAAGGTGGTCAGCTTACAACCACGACAGAAGTGGAAAACTGGCCGGGTGATGCTGAAGGTTTAACGGGCCCTGCTCTAATGGATCGCATGAAAGAGCACGCAGAGCGCTTTGAAACAGAGATCCTGTTCGACCACATTAACGAAGTAGACCTATCTAACCGCCCTTTCCGTCTTAAAGGCGATTCTGGCGAGTACACGTGTGATGCATTGATCATCTCAACGGGTGCATCAGCTAAGTACCTAGGTTTAGATTCTGAAGAAGCATTCAAAGGCCGTGGCGTTTCTGCTTGTGCAACATGTGATGGTTTCTTCTACCGCAACCAGAAAGTTGCAGTTGTAGGTGGTGGTAACACCGCTGTTGAAGAAGCACTGTACCTATCAAACATCGCGTCTGAAGTTCACCTAATTCACCGCCGTGACACTTTCCGCGCTGAAAAGATCCTAGTGAAGCGTTTAATGGACAAAGTAGAGAACGGCAACATTGTTCTTCACACTGACCGCACGCTAGACGAAGTGCTAGGCGACGACATGGGCGTAACGGGCGTTCGTATCAAAGATACTCAGTCTGATAAGACAGAGGACATCGAAGTAATGGGTGCATTCATTGCTATCGGTCACCAACCAAACACTGAAATCTTCAAAGGCCAAGTGGACATGAAAGACGATTACATCATCGTTCAGTCTGGTCTGGAAGGTAACGCGACACAAACAAGCATCCCTGGCGTATTCGCTGCGGGTGACGTAATGGACCACAACTACCGCCAAGCAATCACTTCTGCTGGTACAGGTTGTATGGCTGCACTGGATGCTGAACGCTTCCTAGATGGCCTTAACGATAAGTAAATCTGAGATTGCAGATTTGATTATCGGCGCTCTCGCCTCAGTAGATGCAGGGCGTCATCACATTTTGTTGTAAATCCCTAGAGCCCAGTGGTATATCCACTGGGCTTTCTTTTGTATACTAGCCGCCCTCAACAAATAATAATTATCATTAAGCCTTCATAATGGATAAGAAAAAACAACGCAGCTTGAACAAGTGGCTTAAGCAACAGAGTAAGTTAGCGAAACGCTGGCTTATGATTGCGATTGGCCTTGGCGTACTTTCAAGCGTGTTCTTAATTGCTCAAGCAGCTCTTCTCGCCTCTATTCTTCACCAGCTGATCATCGAAAATGTCGATAAATCTGAACTGGTTGGTCATTTCGCAGGCTTGGCATTATCGGTCGTTGGCCGAGCTGGCTGTACATGGGGACGTGAAATCGCAGGTTATCGCTGTGGTGAACAGATACGGATCTACATCAGGCAACTCATCCTTGATAAGTTACGCGAGTTAGGCCCTGCTTATATCAAAGGCAAACCTGCGGGTACGTGGGCAACGCTGTTACTAGAACAAGTAGAAGACATGCAAGATTTCTTCTCTCGTTACCTGCCTCAAATGTCTCTGTCGGTAATGATTCCATTCATTATTTTGGTTGTGGTGTTCCCAGTTAACTGGGCTGCAGGACTGATCTTCTTACTGACTGCTCCACTGGTGCCGATGTTCATGGCACTTGTTGGTATGAAAGCGGCCGATGCAAACCGTAAAAACTTCAAAGCGCTGCAGCGTCTTTCGGGTCACTTTTACGACCGTTTGCAGTCAATGACGACCATTCGTCTATTTGACCGCACCAACGCTGAAACAGAAGTACTTAAAGGTGCATCTGAAGTGTTCAGAACGCGTACCATGGATGTGTTGAAAATTGCTTTCTTGTCTTCTGCGGTACTTGAGTTCTTCACGTCGATCTCTATCGCGATGACCGCGGTTTACTTTGGTTTCACTTACATCGGTGAACTGAACTTCGGTCACTACGGTGTTGGCATTACTCTATTCGCAGGTTTGTTCATCCTTATCTTGGCGCCAGAGTTTTACCAACCTCTACGTGACTTAGGTACTTTCTACCACGCGAAGCAACAAGCTGTTGGCGCAGCCGAAAGTATTGTCGAGTTCCTAGAAACAGACATCACTAAAGTTAAATCAGGTGACACTCAACTCGATCCGGCTCAAGGCATCAATATTGAAGCTACCGAGCTAAAAGTGTTAAGCCCTGAAGGTACTCAATTAGTTGGTCCTATCTCGTTCGCACTGAACACTCGCCAATCGACTGCGTTAGTTGGCCCAAGTGGTGCGGGTAAAACAAGTTTGATCAACGCCATCCTTGGTTTCATGCCTTATGAAGGAAGCTTGAAAATCAATGGTATTGAACTGCGTGACTTAGACTTGGCATCTTGGCGTAAGACGATCAGCTGGGTTGGCCAAAACCCATTGTTGCTTCACGGCAGCATTCGTGACAACGTCACTCTAGGTAAGCAAGATATCACTGACCAAACTGTTCAAAACGCACTAGAGCAATCTTTTGCTAACGAGTTTGTAAACGAGCATGGTTTGGATTACATGATTTCTGATCGCTCAGGCGGCCTGTCTGTTGGTCAATCTCAGCGTTTGGCTTTGGCTCGCGCAATGATTCAAGACGGCCAATTCTGGTTGCTCGATGAACCGACTGCCAGCCTAGATACTCGCAGTGAGCAGTTGGTGATGAAAGGCATTAATAGCAACATCGAAAGTCGCACTGCCCTGCTTGTGACGCACCAACTGGCTCCTCTTCAATCGGTCGATAACATTCTGGTTATGCGCGATGGTGGTCTTGTTGAACAAGGTCATTACTCTCAGCTTTCGACTGCGGGTGGTTTATTCGAAGAGATGCTAAACGCGAACTTAGCTCAACAAGACAATAAGGGTAATTTAGATGCGTGATTTACTGCCTTACCTGAAACTCTATAAAAAGCATTGGTTTGGCCTATCGCTAGGCATGCTACTGGCTTTTGCTACTCTGTCGGCTTCTATCGGCTTGTTAACGCTATCGGGTTGGTTTATTTCAGCTTCTGCAGTTGCAGGCCTTACGATTGCGCGTGAAACCTTCAACTACATGCTGCCGGGCGGTGGTGTTCGTGGTTTAGCAATGAGCCGTACTGCGGGTCGTTGGGGTGAACGTGTTGTCAGCCACAATGCGACATTCAAACTGTTAACTGATTTACGTATCTTCTTCTTCAAGAAGTTGGCTCCGCTGATCCCAGGTCGTATCTCAAATCTACGTGACGCTGACCTACTTAACCGTTTGGTTGCCGATGTCGACGCCATGGATCACGTGTACTTGCGCTTAGTCAGCCCTGTGACGGTTGGTGTGTTTGGTATCTTCTTCCTGACTCTATTCTTGATGTGGTTTGATACCTCGCTAGGGCTTATCTTAGGCTCTATTCTTCTGATCATGCTGCTGGTTTGGCCTGTCTTGTTCTACAAGCTGGGTAAACGTAACGGTGGTGAGCTAACACAAAACAAAGCAGATCTTCGTATTACCACTCTGGATTGGATTGAAGGCTACAGCGAACTGACTCTGTTCGGTGCTGAAGAACGTTACCGTAATGCGATTCTAGAGACACAACGTAAGCTGATGGCAAACCAGTTTGTGAACGCTAACCTAACCGGTATGGCTTCAGCAGCGCTAATGCTGTTCAACGGTTTAACGCTTGTTCTTATGCTTTGGCTTGCGGCAGATGGCGTGGGCGGTAATGCTCCAGATCCGTTCATCGCGCTAATGGCATTCGCTACTATGGCAAGTTTTGAACTTCTGATGCCTATCGCAGGCGCGTTCCAGCATTTAGGTCAAACTCTGTCTTCAGCTCGTCGCTTGAACGAAGTGATTCTGTCAGAACCTGAAGTTCAGTTCGCTGAAGAGAAGCTAGACATCAACAAGCCGCTTGATATTACGTTCTCAAACGTGACTTTCAACTACCCTGATTCTGAGCGCAGTGTTCTGAACGCTGTTGAGCTAACAATTCCGGCAACGAACAAGGTTGCGATTGTGGGTCAAACGGGTTCAGGTAAATCGACTCTGATTCAGCTTCTGACTCGCTACTGGGATCCTAAAAAGGGCTACATCTCAATCGCGGGTATTGAACTGACGCAGTGGAATGAATCACAGCTTCGTGAATCAATCAGTGTGGTAAGCCAGCGTGTCGACATCTTGAATGGCAGCCTACGCGACAACTTGTTGATTGCGAAACCAGATGCCAACGATGAGCACCTAGCTAACATCCTTAAAGACGTTGGTCTAGAAAAGCTGCTTGAGAATGATGGTCTTGATAGCTGGTTGGGTGACGGTGGTCGTCAACTGTCTGGTGGTGAGAAGCGCCGTATTGGTATTGCACGTGCAATCCTTCATGATGCCCCTATTCTGCTTCTTGATGAGCCGACAGAAGGCTTAGATAAGCAAACCGAGCAGAGCATCATGGCACTGTTTGAGAAGCACTTTGAAGGCAAGACTGTTATCTTCATTACGCACCGTTTGATTGGTCTGGAATCGATGGATTCTATCGTTCTGATTGAACAAGGCGAGATTGTTGAACATGGTTCTCATGAGAAGCTGTTAAGCGAAGCAGGACGTTACTTCCAACTTCGTCAGGCAATCTAGCTTCTCATAAGTTATAAAGAAAACCATTCAAAGCCCGAGTTTATACTCGGGCTTTTTTACACCTTCACTTTTTTTGTACCGTCACTCAAACTAATCTCTTGCCGAATTTGCTTTGCAGCCCTCTGACTAGATCGCTGACTTATCGAAGCGACAGTTAAACAAAGTTCTGTTTGAGCTTCTCTTCTAACGCTTGAACACACAGTTTGATAGCGATAGGTGTATTTGAAGCGAATGGGTTCAACGCATAAACTGTGTTAGTGGGTAGTTGAAAACTTGGCAAGATGTCGACCACTTCATTTGATAGCTGATGAAGGTAGAAGTCTGGAATTACACCAATACCAACGCCAGATTTGATCAAGGCGAGACAACTATGAAAGGAGTTCGTAGTGCAGCTTGCTTGTTGTTGGTAAACAAAATCTTGTTCGTCTTGAGAAGTAAAGTGATGAGATACTTGCTTACCTTGCCATGAGTTAGCAATGTAGGGAATAGCGTCAAGTTCACGAGAACGCATGCTTTCAACGCCACACAACACGTCTTTAAACTCGCCTAAGCGTTTCTGCTTTAAGTTGCTATCACGCGAGCTGCCCACTCGTACTGCGAGATCAATATCGTGTTCCATGAAGTCTAAATGCTGATCGTCGCTTATCAGTTCTGGGTTTAGCTTCGGATATTGCTTCATTAGTTCCGCAATAACAGGCGCAACCAGCAAATCCATCAATGCATTTGGAGCCGTGATTCGAATCCGCCCTTGTGGCTCTTCTAGCTCAGCTTTGGCCATATCCCAAGCCGAGTCAGCAATCACGTTAATGTCTTTGCAACTTAAATAGAAACGCTCACCCATACTGGTCAGAGATTGCCTCCGTGTTGTGCGTTTGAGAAGTGAAGCACCTAGTTCTTGTTCCAGAATTTTGAGGTGCTGACTGACGACGGACTTGGATAACTCAAGCTTTTCAGCCGCAGCTGATACTGAGCCCTGCTCAACGATGTGAGCGAAAATCGACATCTGCTTTAGCTTACTCATCTTATTGTTCTCTTTTTACATACAGTATTTTCTATTATCTCTGTTTTTCAATTTAATTTCCAAGGCTAAACTAAATCCAACTTATCGAGATAACCAAATCAAAGACACAGTGTTTGAAAGAAGACTGTTATGGAGAAAGACAATGTTAGACAACCAAATTTTAGAAGCATGTAAGCAAGGCATTAACGCGTGGCAGAAAGCATTCAACAGCCAAGATGCGAAAGGTTGTGCGAATCAATATGCTGAAAGCTGTGTAATGGAAGCGCGTCCATTTGGTACTTTTGAAGGGCGTGAAGCGATTCAAGCATTTTGGCAAAACATCATCGACCAAGGCTTCAAAGACGTTGATTACACAGACGTTACGTGGGAAGAGCACCCAGAAGGCGGCTACATTTTGACGGCTAGTTGGACAATGAACAAAGCGTTTGGTGTTGTGCATCGTGAGCACTGGGCACTAGAAGCAGATGGTTGCGCTCGTTTAGTCAGCGATGATTTTGAAGTTCAAGGCGAACGTTAGCCTGCTCGCTTTTAAAAGAACAAGCCGCTTTAAAAAATAATGCGATAACAATAATGCGATAACAATAGTTATGTCGCTAGAAAAACAAAGGCCGGTAGTCTGAATCAGACTACCGGCCTTCTCTTCTTTATTACAGCCTTATCACCATGATGTGCATCTACCCTTTGACTCTACACAGTCAGAAAGCACGCTCGTGATACCCACTTTGGTTATCGACTGCTTACGAAAAACAACCGTTATAGTGCCGCTTTCTTCGCTTCTGTAATCCAAGCATCAAACGTATTTCGGTTCGCTTTGATCCAACCGTTTACGTGCGCTTCGATATCAGCCGAGCTGTTCTTACCTTTACTCATCATCATGTTCTGAGCACTTACATCATTGATGTTAAGTTTGATGATTTCAAAAAGCTTCGCCGCAGATGGGTTGTTCTTAGCAAACTCTTTGTTCGCAATAATACGCATCGAATTCATTTCGAAGCCGTAGTTCTTGCCATTAGACAAAGTCGTATCAACATTAGCACGCTCACCTGGTAGTGAAGAGAATGGAACTTCTAACCAAACTACATCTTCGTTAGGAACCAATACACCACTCACCCAATAAGGTGTCCACGTGTAGTAAAGGACTGACTCGCCCTTTTGGTAACGTGAAATTGTATCTGCGATGATCGCTGCATAGTTACCTTGATTATGAGTAACGGTATCGTCCAATTTGAATGCAGAAATTTGGTGTTCGATGACCATCTCACAACCCCAACCTGGGTTACAGCCTGTCAGGTCTGCTTTACCATCACCGTCAGCATCAAACAGCTTAGCGATTTTTGGATCAGTCAATTGACCAATGTTAGTGATGTTGTATTTTTCAGCCGTTTTCTTATCAATAAGGTAACCTTGAGCCGCACCACTTACATATTGGCCTTCACGGTAGAATTTGTCATCGCCACCCGCCATTTTGTATTTGTCAGCGTGTAGTGGGAACCAACCTACTGTTAGGAACGTCGCGTCACCTTTTGCGATAGAAGTGTAAGCTACGTTGTAGTCCACTTCTTGCGTTGATTTCACGTCATAACCAAGCTCTTCTAAAGCACGGTTAACAATCAGTGTTTGGAACGTTTCTTCAGCAACTGAAGATTGAACAGGCTGAACTGATACACCTTCACCCGGCAAGCTTGCAGCCCACACGTTCGTTGATACAGCCAGTGTCGAAACGATGCTAACGGCTAGCTTACTCTTCCATGAATTATTCATTGGTGTTTTTCCTTAGTTGTAGTTCTGATTGTTTACCGCGATTTAAAGCTTTTAGCACAAGGGAAACAGGCCCCATGTGATACCAGCGTAATTTTGTATTACCTGCATTTACCCCAAGAACTTGGGTAATGCGGTCAAGTAGGATTGCAAGAATAACAATGCCTAGGCCACCAACAGCGGCCAATCCCATATCCAGTCGGCCAATACCTCTCAGTACCATTTGACCTAATCCACCTACCGCGATCATTGATGCGATAACCACCATCGATAGCGACAACATCAGTGTTTGGTTCACGCCCGCCATGATGGTTGGCAGTGCCAATGGCAGTTGAATTCGATAAAGCATCTGCTTTTTGCTTGCGCCGAATGAGTGACCTGCTTCGATCAGATCTTCCGGTACTTGCTGAATACCCAAGATAGTCAAACGTACAACAGGAGGAAGTGCGAATATGATCGTCACCACCACACCCGGAACGTTACCGATACCAAACAACATTACGATGGGTACAAGATAAACGAAGGCTGGCGTGGTTTGCATGGCATCGAGAATTGGGCGTACGAATTTAGCCGCGGTATTGCTGCGGGCGAGCCATATCCCCATGGGTAAGCCGATCAGCAGACAGAAGAATACCGATGTCATGACCAGTGAAAGCGTGGTCATCGCTTCAGACCAAGCGCCAATCAAGCCAATAAAAGTCAAAGAAACGGCTGTAGCCAAACCAAGCTTCAGGTTTGAAAACTGCCATGCAACTAAAAACAAGATGATCAACATGAATGGTGCAGGTGTCGACACCAACGCCGTTTCAAATGAACTTAGAATGAAATCGATAGGCACACGGATTGCTTGAAACAATGGACGTCCGTGCTCAACTAACCAATTCAGTCCAGACTCTACCCAAGTGTCGACGGGCAACACTGCATCTGCAAAAGGGTTAAGTGGATCAAAAGGTGTCGTTTCGACTATTTCGCTGCTTAACCAATCTGCTGATGGTGAGGTATCCGCGGCTTGACCCCAAGGATCACTTGCAGACTGAGTAGCGGGAGCAGCTTGCGACCATGGGTCATTATTTGTTTGTTCAGACGACATGATCTACCCCTTATCCAATGTTTGTAACAGTCGCGACTTAGTTACCACGCCAAAGTAATTACCTTGCTCATCCACAACAGGAACGGAGTAAGGCACACCGCCAACAAGGCCAAGTACATCGTTGATTGGTAAATCAGGGTTCAGCGTTAAACCATCATCGAGCTGCGCGCTGACGAGTGATTTGTTCTCTTTATGTGCTTTACGAAGGGAATCAATAGAGACAATGCCGGAGTAACGACTGCTTTTCTCAACAACAATGCCGTATTCACGGTCGTTATCCATCAAGATTTGTAGAGCGGACGCTGGGCCGTCGTGTTCTGATTTTTTAAATACCGCAGCTGGCTTCTTACGAGCAATATCTTTCACAGTAAGAACACTTGCTACATTCACACCGCGGAAGAAAGCTTCGACATAATCGTTCGCTGGGTTGTTAAGAATTTCGTCAGGGGTACCCACTTGAACCACCTCACCGTTTTGCATAATCGCAATACGGTCACCGATTCGCATCGCTTCATCCAAATCATGGGAGATGAAAACAATGGTTCGTTTGTCGTCATTTTGAAGACGAATCAGTTCATCTTGCATTTCAGTTCGAATCAAAGGATCGAGTGCAGAAAATGCTTCGTCCATTAACAGAATATCAGGGTCACATGCTAGAGCTCGAGCCAAACCAACACGCTGCTTCATACCGCCAGACAATTCATCAGGGTAAGATTCTGAATACGGCCCGAGACCGACTCGTTCCAACGCTTCAAATGCTGACTGTTTTCTCTTATCGACTTCAACACCCGCTAGTTCAAGACCAAACGCAGCGTTTTCAATAACTGTCATGTGAGGCATCAATGCGAAGTTTTGGAAAACCATGGAGATGTTGTTGCGACGGACTTCGCGGAGCTCATCTTCTGAGGTGTGGGCAATGTCTTTGCCTCGAAGAAGCACATTACCTTTGGTAGGTTCAATCAAACGGTTAAGAAGGCGTACTAGGGTTGATTTGCCAGATCCTGACAGTCCCATTATTACGAAAATCTCGCCTTCTTGAATGCTAAGAGAAACATCGTTAACGCCGATCGTTAAACCTGTTTCCTCGAAAACTATATCTTTGTTCGCGCCTTCGTTAATCATTGTAAAAGCACGGTCGGTGTCTTCACCAAACACCTTGTACAGTCCCTTAACTTCCAGTATGGGATCCATGTAATCTAATCCTTTCTTAGTTATTTAAACTAATAGTTATTTAAACTCAAAACCGATCATTTAAACTTAAAAACGGTTGTTTAAACCTTAAAATGGTTATTTAAACCCGAAAAACGATTAGCACTCTAAGCAATTAACCCATGCAAATCAAGGGGTGTCGTTCTGTGAAAAACACACAAAACTGTTAAAAGACCACCCAAAACAAAGGTCAACCTTTAAACACATATAACGCAAAATATTGATAATAAAGAAATTTAAATTACAAACAACATCTGCAATATTATGTATTACTTACTGATAGATTATTGAATATTTATTTTACATCAGAACAATTAATAGGCTAAATAGACCAAGAATATGCACAAATAGTTCGTGTACAAATAATTCGAATACAAACCATTTCAGAGAATTTAAACGCAACCAAGACCGGTAAATTAACGCCATTACGAGGCTTGCATTCCTAATGACTTTTACACACATATGAAGGGCTATCTGGATAGAATCCGTCAATTAGGCACAGTCCGGATTGATACCATCATCTCCTACACAGAAGACATAACACCAACTGTGATACTTGCTGCAAACTGTCAAAAGTCGATTATCCAGGCCGTAAGACAACTTGTAGAGTACACATTGCCGATCCATTCTTTATCTAAAGACTGGACACTCTTTCGGACGGATAAAAGGACAGGTATTAGAATGATAAAAATGCTGGTGTGTGACTTTGATGGAACGCTTGATGGCGGCTCGTCTCATGGGGTTGAGCAGTTGTTTAACTACTTAACAAAGCAACCGGATATCCGCTTTATCATCGCGACAGGTAGAACACTGCCCTCAATTCGTGTGGGTTTAGCTTCTGACAACTACCCGAAACCACACACGATTATCAGCGACGTAGGCACGAGAATTCACCACGAACACTCCCAAACACCGGATCACACCTGGCACAATCAATTAGAAGCGTCTTGGAACAAGTCAAAGGTTGAGTCCGCACTTGCCCCGCTCGATTTCATGGGAGAACGCTTAGAAAGCCATCAAGGAGACTACAAGATCACTTTCGAAGGAAAACTCTCAGAGCCTCAACATGAGCTGATCGAATCGAGCTTGGAATTGCACGGATTAGATGTACACCTCACCTACTCTCACGATTGGTACCTCGATATCACGCCTAAGGGTGTCAACAAGGCCACAGCGATTCATCATCTACTTAAACAACATCAGTTAAGCATTGAAGAAGTGTGCGTGGCTGGCGATTCAGCGAACGACACCTCGATGCTAACCATAGATGGCGTAAATTCAATATTGGTCGCGAATCATTACCCTGAGATCGCTCACCTGTCCGATCGAGATAACGTATACACCAGCAGAGCAACGCATGCTGAGGGTGTGTTAGAAGGCCTCAAATACTGGCAAGAGCGTGCTGCGTCGGGTAATTAATACAAGTGTATCAAGCAGATCGCCTCTACTTGATACACTTATTTCCAACTAGGAAGCCAATGATCCTTATCGGTTAGATCGCGCCAGTTAATGTCTTCTTCTCGTTTGGTCATCACCGCTTCTATCAAACAACGAATGACCTCCTCTTCTTCGAATTCGACCTCCGTGATCATAAAGTGCTTTTCTTTCTTTACTGGGCTAACGGCCGTCCATTTACTGCGAAGTAGTTTCTTTGGATTGATTCATTGATTCCCCTATCTGGCTGGGTAGTTGTTACTGTTCGTTAGTACTTTATCTATAATCCTCAAAGAGTTAAAAAGATCATTTCAAGTTAAGAAAGTCTACGGTTCATACCCAGGTAAGTCATAACTAAAATCAATAACACAAATCGTGAACTCGGTATAATAGTTGCCACCAGTTCACAAACAAACTCCTCATGAGCCAAACAGAGTTCCAACAAAAAATAGCGAGCTTTACTTCGATTGAACAAGCGCTTGATTACTTCGAAATTGGCTTTGATAGCAAGTTCATCAACCAAAATCGAATAGAGCTTGTGAAGCGCTTCAATGGTTATCTGATTCTGTCAAAACCCGATGATTGGTTTTCTGGAAGAAGAGCGCTGAAAAACGCGTACTGTAAGGTGCAACGCAGTAAGCTGGATCGCTATACACGTTCTGCCTGTCGTGGATGTACCACTTGTCAGCGCCGCTAGTTAAAAATCAGGCCGCTTAAACATAGATAACAAAGAAATAGATAGTTGAAATAACATCTTATTACGGTTTAGTTAGTGGTTTGCTCGAAAAAAAGTGTGCTAACCTTACGGCAACTCAACTACGAGATAAAAACTACAATGAAAATTTTCAGCAACTTCGAAAGCGGCAACATTCACGTCGTTTCAGCAGATTCACCACAAAACATTCAACTGACTATTCCAGCGGATAACCAAACTGAAATCGCACAATGGTTTCATTTCCGCTTAGAAAGTGAAGCTCAACAAGCTCACCACTTTGAAATCGGCCAATTGGCAACATCTGCCTACCCTGAAGGCTGGAAAGATTATGATGTGGTTGCATCGTATGACCGTGAAGAGTGGTTCCGCATTCCATCTCAATTCGATGGCGATACATTAAGCTTTGATATCATCCCTGAACACGATTCAATGTACTTCGCGTACTTCGCACCGTATTCACACGATCGTCATCAAGATCTCCTGCACAGTGCTCAAACGCACCCTGCTTGTAAGCTAGAAACTCTGGGCCATACGTTAGATAACAACGACATCACTTTGCTAACCATCGGTGAGCCAAGTGCAGAGAAGAAAAACATCTGGGTTATTGGTCGCCAACATCCGGGCGAGACCATGGCTGAATGGCTGATCGAAGGTCTGCTACAACGCTTGCTTGATGAAACAGACACAGTTGGTCGCTCACTTCTAGACAGCGTTGTATTCCGCGTTGTTCCTAACATGAACCCAGACGGCAGCATCCGTGGTCACCTACGCACTAACGGTATTGGCGTTAACCTAAACCGTGAATGGCAGTCACCTTCTATGGAACGCAGCCCTGAGGTTTTCCTTGTTCGCGAGCGTATGCTAGAAACTGGCGTTGACCTTTGTCTAGACATTCACGGTGACGAAGCGATTCCATATAACTTTGTTGCTGGTAGCGAAGGTACGCCTTCATACAATGAGCGTATTGCAAAACTAGAGAATCACTTCAAGCAAGCTCTTTTGACTATCACGCCAGAGTTCCAAGATGAATTTGGTTACGATAAAGACGAACCAGGCAAGGCAAATATGACAGTCGGTACAAACTGGATCGGCGAACAGTTCAAGTGTTTGGCTTACACTGTCGAAATGCCATTTAAAGATCACATCAGCCACGCTGACGAACTGTACGGTTGGTCTCCAGAGCGCAGTGTTGCATTTGGTCACGACATGCTAGCAGCAGTTTGGGCAACAGTAGACGAGCTATAAGACAAAGCAAACTCATTAGTTTGTCTTTAGAAGTAGTTTGTTCATATAGATGACAAAGCCCAGCACTCGTCAAAGTGCTGGGCTTTTTATATCAGATAACTATGAGTCATTTGGGTTTTAGGCGTTTAGATGCTTTGCTTATGCCACTCTGAGATTCGCGAAGAAAACCGGGTACCTTTGCCTAATGTATCGTTGTTCAGCCACCATATCTTTGAAACTCGGGCCTTGTGATAACAGAACGATCACTTCATCACCTTCTTGTCTCAATACAGAACCACGAATATCAATGCTGTTATTACCATGCAACCATAAAGTGCCTGTCATGGAGTAGCCTCGATAGACCGGGATGATGTTACTCATAATCAAGCGCACGCCTTTTTCAGAAACTTCACTGACATGAAAAAGTTCATCTTTGATTCGTATCACCGGGCGCGCCTTTTTGGGATATTTCAGGCGGTAATACTCACGTTTCTGGGTGAATGACTCTTCACTCATCGATGACTTCCTATCTTTGTTTCATGTTTCTGTTTCTTGGTAAAAATGAACAAGCTAACTATCCGTTGTTTTCTGTTTCAAATCTAAGCTCGAAACATACACATTCATCCAATTGATGACTGTCCATTATATCGACTTTACATAGCAATGCTTTAGCCATTTATTAAGAGACTCTAAAATTCTTGAGGATTCAGTAAAAAATGAGAGCTGGATGGAGTATGGTATATGCCCAATTCTTAGCAACACTACCTCAGAGCTGAAACAATGCTAGTTGAATGCTGAAGCCCACAAATAGCACACCACAAACAATGTTCATCATTTGTGAGGTTCGCTTTTGAACCAACAAGCGCTTGAACGTATCCGCCATTAAGATCACAATCAAGAACCACATCGACACTACTGTCGCCTGAATCCCACCAAGCACCAGACTGTCTGTCACAATCATATCTTTTGAAACAAATTGAGGAAATATAGAAAGATAAAACAGGACGATTTTAGGATTCAGTAGATTAGTGAGGAACCCTTTGAAAAATTGATTATATAGCTTACTTCCCGATGCACCGACCACAGAAAGTACGCCCTCTTGAGCACGCATTGCCGCGCAAAAATGGTTATACCCAAGCCAGACAAGATACAAAACCCCAGCCCACTTAAGCCCTTCAAAGGCCATTGGGGTGTTCGACAATAACAAACTTATGCCGTTGGCCGAGATAAAGGCGTGAAAAAAGAAACCACATGACACGCCCAACACGTTCACAAATGCAAATAGCTTCCTTTGAGTTAAGGCTGTACTTAATACCAGCAAAGCGTTAGGGCCTGGAATAATGGCAATAAAAAACACGATAACAATAAACAGCGATATACTGTCCCAACTCATTTAGAACTCATTTCATGAACATTTTTAGGGCGGACATTGTACGTCCATTCAATGCTATTACAATATGATAAACGCTTAATTATCACGTATGGCTAACATACATAATTCACGCATATAATGAGAGTGTTTATCGTGTAACGTTACAAAACTGATTTTCTAACATTTGTAGCCCTGTTAGACTCCACCTCCCTTTTGATACTTGGTTCATTTATGTCATTTGATAACCTAACCCTTAACCCAAAAACCGTCGCAGCCATCCCTTCTCTATTCGATCAACCGACAGAGATACAACAAGCGGTAATTCCTACAATTATTGCGGGGAAAGACGTGCTGGCGTTGGCTCAAACGGGTAGCGGAAAAACGTTGGCATTCGGCTTACCTTTGCTGAACAACATCAAGCATGATGTAAATGAACTGCAAGCGCTTGTTATCGTTCCAACACGAGAACTTGCGTCTCAAGTAGCCAAAGCACTAGAACCCATCGCAACCACACTTGATATCAAAACGGTGATACTGACTGGTGGAGTTGATATCGAGAGTCAACAACAGCAATTGTTAGAAAAGCCACAACTCGTGATCGCAACTCCTGGCCGCCTACATGCTGTTATTCAAGAGAACAAGCTAGATCTAACCCAATGCAAGTCTTTAGTTCTTGATGAGGCAGACCGTTTACTCGACATGGGGTTTTGGCCCGATGTTCAAACCATTATTTCTGCTCTTCCTAAAAAGCATCAAACACTGCTGTTTTCGGCTACGCTTCCAAAAGAGCTGATCAGTCAGACTGAGGCGCTTCTTATTAATCCAGTTAAAGTCACGACACACCAAGAAAACAGCGTGGTCGCGGCTATTGAAGAAACTCTGTACTTAGTGAACAAAGGCAGTAAAGCTCAAGCGCTGATCGCCCTACTCAATCAGCACACATGGTCGCAAGTATTGGTATTTATTGGCGTAAAAGACAATGCAGATGCATTAACCAAGCGATTGAATAAAACCAAAATCAGTGTGAATGCGCTACACGGAAATAAGAGCCAAGAAGAGCGAGAGCAAGCATTAGAGGGTTTCAAAAATGGCAAGACTCGTGTGCTTATCGCCACCGACGTTATGGCTAGAGGCATCCATATTGATCAACTACCTGTCGTAATTAACTTTGATTTGCCATCGCATTCGGCGACTTACGTACACCGAGTTGGTCGCACAGCAAGAGCAGGAAGCACTGGTCGCGCGATCTCTCTGGTTAGCCACAGCGAAACTGACTACCTGAATTCGATTCGTACTCTAACCAATAAACCTCTTGTGCTACAAGCATTAGAAGGTTTCCCTGTTACAGACAAGCCTGCATCTGAAGCAACAGCTCGCAAACGTCCGCCTAAAGACAAAATGGCTAACCGAAGAACCGCAAAAAAGAAGAGTGTTAAGCAATTTAAGAGCAAACCAAGTTCTTCAAAGTAACCACAGAAAATCGATTAGCCCAGTTTGCACTGGGCTTTTTTATGGTTCATCTCATATTAGCAGGACCAAAATACAAACTTACGCCCTCAAACCTCCATAAATATACCAACCTAAATGACACTTTTATGAATTATGATGCCAAGGTATTGATTCTTGGTTGCTCAAAAAAAATACTCTGAAATCACGTTGACGCCCCTATATCTGACAACTAGATTTTTCTATTAGTGTCTAAAAACCAGGAGGTCATTGAAATGAAACGTGCAAGCTCTACATATCGATTACAACTGATTAAGGAAGTGGCTACTCGCCGAGATCGTCAGCGTTCTAATGACCCGATGGCAAACTACATACAAAACCTAATAGACAACAAAGATGACTGTGACACCTCGGTGGAGCGTAACCAGAGATTCAGTGGCAGTCATTTTGATGAACATATTGGTGGTTGGGTTAGCGACCATTGGGGTAGCAAGTAAGCCGACACCTCTAGTCACTGATATAGTCGATAGAACAGCATCGTTAGCTGTAGAATTAATATCTGCATTAACCTATCATCTGCAACAATTCCCTATCCTAGAGTAAGCAGAAAGTGTCTGAGTTAAAAAGAGAAAAAGAAGTGATGGTTGCCTTCCAAGTGATCCCTCGCGTTAAAGAAGGCAACAACTTCGAAGTGGTTGATAAAGCCATTGAAGTTGTGAAAGCTGCCGATGTGCCTTTCCAAGTCGGTGCGATGGAAACCACGATGAAAGGTGAACTCAATCAGCTGCTCGATATCGTTAAAAAAGCGGAGCAAGCTTGCTACGATGCAGGAGCTGTAGAAGTGATCACAAACATTAAAATTCACAGTAAAACCACCGAAGCCGATGATACATTTTGCACGTATCATCGTGGTGTAACGAAAGCGAATCACATGTTTGTTTAGTAACCTGTTTATTTAGCAACCTGTTTATTTAAGAAAGCAGGGGGTTAAGAAAGACTCTGAAGAACCAATGGTGTTATTGAAAAGGCATGTCTGAAAGGTGAGAAAGGATTTCCATTCGTTCTTCTTCTGACATCGAATGCCAATCACGCGGAGCCTCTTCAGGGTCATCTTTCGCCCCGATCGGTTTACGATCCAGTGCTTTGACTGGCTCTTTTTTGAGTTTTACGTTCTTTTTATTCATACCGAAACCACTCCTTCAGGTACAAAGGTACCTACCTTAATATTACACCCCAACCATTATGTAAAGTAATGGTTACCTCTAGGTTAAATAAAATTTCAATACTTCCTCTTTAGCCGAAAAGATCTCTTTGGGGACTTGTATTTCCCTCTTCGTCGACCGACTTACCAACCAAGTTTTTTTGCTTCATTATTTTTCTTCTATAGCGTTGACGACACAGCTTTATGACGTGTAACTGTTCTGACGGCGTCATCGGCATCCAATTAAAGCGCTCCTCCCTTTTACGCATACAGCCATTGCAGTAGCCTTTGTCATCGCTTGAGCAAACCCCAACGCAAGGGCTTGGAACTTGGAAAAACTCTAACTGCTCCACCGCGCCTCCTTACACATTCAAAATTACGCTTACGATCTCAAAAATAAGCGATTAATTTGTCGCCTAGCTCATGAAATCCATACTAAACTATGACCTTATACTGACACATATAGTGTTTTGTAAACTATACTTTGAACCCATCAAGTTACACTTATTCGGTAACTTCGTTCTTTCCTTTGGAGCCTTATAATATGAAGTTTAGTTCAAAAAAATTACTAGCAGTAGCCGCTTTACCTATGATGTTAGCAGCATGCACAACAACAGGTGATAACGCGATGCAAGTAACACCAACCGATCTACAGCACCATAATTGGGAACTTGCTCAAATTGATGGCAAGAACATTGAGAAAAGCGAACACCAAGCGACACCTCGTCTAGAGATCGGCGAAAAGATGACGGCAAACGGCATGGCTGGTTGTAACAACTTCTTCGGTCAAGGCGAACTAAAAGACGGTCAATTCCGCATTAAGCAAATGGGCATGACAATGAAAATGTGTCACGGCTCTGCGATGGAAATCGAACAATCGGTTTCTGCTACTCTAAGCGAGTGGAGCGACGTAACACTAACAAACGATACGCTAGTACTGAAAAACGATGTACACACGCTAACGTACACAATTCGTGACTGGGTAAACTAATTCGTCATCGAAACCAAATGACCCGTCCTGATATGGGTTGACACTTGATTGACTAAAACGCTCGATGTACTTCATCGGGCGTTTTGTATTTTAGAGCTGTGTGAGGCCTATATTCATTATAGATTTTTACTGATTCAGCGACCATTTTCTTTGCTTCATCTAAATCATTAGGCTTATTCAACAGATACTCCATCTTCAATATTCCGTTGACCCTCTCTGCCAACGCATTCTGATAACAGTCATAGCCATCAGTCATTGAGCAAGATACACCATACTGTCGATGCAACTCTTGGTATTCAACAGAGCAGTACTGAACACCTCTATCTGAGTGATGGACAAGCTCACCTGTATTCTTCCGCCCTTTCAGCGCGTTTAAAAAGGCCTGCTTGACCGTGTGAGCTTTCATATCATCACTTATGTGATAGCCCACGATTTTTCTTGAGTAAGCGTCCGTCACTAAACTGAGATAAGTACTACCACGCCGCGTTGCTAGATAAGTAATATCGGCAACCCATAATTGCTCCGGTCCTTCCGGTATTAAGCCTTCTTTGATTCGATTTGGATGGCAGTAAAAGCGATGATTACTGTTTGTGGTTCGATGGTAAGCCCTTCGATTCTGTACTAATAATCGATTCACTCTCAGCAGAGAGAATAAGCGGTCTCGCCCGATTTCAATATCGTTCTGAGCAAGTAAATACTTGATCTTACGAGCCCCTATTCGAGGATGCATCATCCTTTGCTCCTTCACAAAACCGAGCACATATTCATCTTTCTTTGTCTGATGAATTTCTGCAACACAGCGCTTGTAGAAAGCTTGTCGTGTAATACCTATGAAGTGACAAGCTTTAGTAACGGTCAACTTTCTGACCGTTTTTTCCTTAATAACTCGGCCTTGCGCTTCTTTGAAATTCGGACTCCGAAATCTCGATCCATGACTTTTACAACCGCTTCAAAGAACTCAGCTTTGAGCTGAGTTTCTTCTAATTGCTGCTCGAGTTCTTTGATTCGTTGCTCTGGGGTTTGAGTTGAGGAAGAGTTTGACATAGTCGCTCCTAACGCTCTCGATTGTTCTATTCCTTTAGACCAATCTAGTTGACCATGTTTGCGAAGCCAAACTAAAACGGTAGAGCGACCTTGGATCCCATAACGTTCTTGAGCTTGCTTATAAGTCATTTCGCCTTTTTCAACTTGGCTTACGACTGCCAATTTAAAGGCAAGAGAATAATCTCGTTGAGTACGTCTACTTGTTGTTTTCATGACACTCTCCAATTTCATGTTGGAAATGTGTCAACCATATTTAGGACGGTACAAAATATTGATTAAAGGAGCCTGATGGCTCCTTTTTTATTGCTTTCTTACACTCATGACGCCTTCAAAACTGACACGCATCGCTTACTTTTTGTACCAAACCCCAATAAACCTAAAAAATCTATCATTTGAGTGCAATAAATTCATCAGTTCAACGGTCTGTTGCTAGGATGGTAAGAGCCCTTAAGTAATTGATTGAATTTACTGTTGAATTAGAATTTATTTCAGAAACAGATAGAATAACTATTAGGCCGTGTTGATCTTTCGTTAGCCACGAAAGGCCAACACGCCCTAGGGGATTTGAAATTACAATGCTCTTGCCCGTTCACTACCAAATGGAAAAGTTTATGAACAAGATAGTAAGTACGTTAGGAATCATGGCAACCGTTGCATACAGCGCAAGCATTTACGCAGATGAAGCAACATCAACCAGTAGCTGGAACCAAATAGAACAGCAGGCAGAGGGACAAACTGTCTACTTTCACGCTTGGGGCGGAAGCCAAGAAATCAATCGTTACCTACAATGGGCAGGCAAGGAGTTACAAAGTGACTACGGTGTGACCTTAAAACATGTAAAAGTAACCGACATTGCTGAAACGACTACTCGACTACTTGCAGAAAAAGCCGCAGGCAAGAACAGTGAAGGCAGTGTCGATATCGTTTGGATTAATGGTGAGAACTTCCGCTCGATGAAAGACAATGCGCTGTTGTTTGGGCCATTCACTGAGTCACTTCCAAATTGGCAATATGTTGATAAGTCTCTGCCAATTGATGTCGATTTCTCAGAGCCGACAGAAGGTTTAGAGGCACCTTGGGGTGTTGGGCAACTTGTGTTCATACACGACCAAGAGACGCTGCACAATCCGCCACAATCGTTCTCAGAGATGTTGAGCTACGCTCAAGCTTTCCCGAACCGCTTAAGCTACCCTCGCCCACCTGAATTTCATGGCACCAGCTTCATTAAGTCTCTACTGATTGAGCTAACAAACAACAGCCCTGCGCTTGCTCAGCCTGTTTCGGAAGAGGACTTCCAAGAGGTTACCGCACCACTTTGGGCTTACTTAGATAAATTCCATAAAGTGGCATGGCGCGGTGGCAAACAATTCCCAGCAGGCACATCGGAAAGTATCCAACTTTTGGATGATGGTCAGCTCGATTTAGCGATTACCTTTAACCCAAACTCTGTCTATTCAGCACAAGCAAGCGGCCGATTAGCGGAAACCACCAAGGCTTATGCGGTAGAAAGCGGCGCTCTGTCTAACATTCACTTCCTTGCGATTCCTTGGAATGCCAATGCAACCGCTGGCGCTCAGGTAGCCATCAACTTCTTGTTGAGCCCAGAAGCACAATCGCGCAAAGGCGACCTCAATGTTTGGGGTGATCCTTCAGTGTTGAGCAGCAAATACCTGACCGGTAGCGCTAAAAATACCCAGCAATTTAAATCGATTGATGAACCACACCCTAGCTGGCAAAACGCGCTCGAGAAAGAGTGGCTTAAGCGATACGGTAACTAAAATTCATGCTACGCGCTCTATATTTTGTTGTTATAGCTGTGTGCATTATCCCAACCATTCCTGGGGTAGCGGGAGTCGTGGCTTCGTCACTGAGTTTCATCCCGCCCCTAGGTTTAGAGGAACCAACACTCAACGGTTTTAGCCAAGTCTTTCAATGGGAAGGGGCTTGGCACTCTATTGGCTTAAGCCTAGGATCAGCGATCGCAAGCAGCTACATCGCCTGCTTTCTTACCTTTTGCATTCTTCAGGCTTCTTGGGGAAACAAGTTTTGGAGAAAAATTGAGCTAACGCTATCGCCAATGCTTGCCATTCCGCATGTGGCTTTCGCTATCGGCTTTGCTTTTCTGTTTAGCCCTACGGGTCTCGGTGCCAGAGCCGTACATCATTTACTTGGCGAGTCGGCTACGAGTTCTCAATTAGCGCTGCTAGTAAAAGATCCGTATGCGTTTGGCCTGATCATTATGCTCGCACTCAAAGAAGTTCCTTTCTTGTTGCTGATGAGCATTTCGATACTGCAGCAAATCGATGTAGAACGTATCACTAAGGTCAGTGCATCACTCGGTTACAGCCGTGCTCAGATTTGGTGGAAGTGTATTCTCCCACAATGGTTTACCAAGCTTCGCTTCCCTATGTTGGCGGTGCTTGCTTACAGCGTGTCGGTTGTCGATATTGCTCTGATCATTGGCCCAACCAACCCGCCGACCTTTGCCGTTTTGGTATGGCAATGGTTCAACGATCCTGACCTTAACCTATTGCCACGAGCGGCAGCTGGCGCGATCGTTTTATTTGCTTTAGCTTCGTTGATCATCGCCTTAGCACGTTTAATCGAGTGGGCAATTCTTAAGTACTTTCGAACTTGGCAATATTCGGGCAGAACAGGGGCTAACTTGCCGGGGAAAACTGTATTCACAGCTCTTGCAGCTTTGTCACTGATGATCATTCCGTTGATGATTTTCTGGAGTTTTGCGCGGCGTTGGCGTTTCCCTGACCTACTCCCTAGCAGATATAGCATGCGTTTCTGGGAGTTTGAGTGGGATGGCATCATGAGCACTGTTGGGCAAAGCTTATGGATTGGTCTGATTGCCGCTTCCGTTGCTTTATTACTCGCGTTGGTTGCTCACGAATACCGAATAAAATACAAGTGGCAAGTTCCGGGCTTCATTATCGCTATCCCAATGTTGATACCTCAACTCTCGGTATTATTCGGCATGCAAGTCACCACCCTATACATAGGCAGCAACGCCTATGAGTTTTGGGTAATTTGGGCGCATGTTTTCTTTGCTTTCCCGTTTGTGTATCTGTCTTTGGATGGCCCTTGGAAAAGCTTCAATGACGGCCTGATAAAAGCCTCGTTGAGCTTGGGTAAATCACCATTTCAAAGCTGGTATTCCATCAAGCTCCCGATATTACTTCCTGCCGTTGCTTTTGCTTGGGCGGTCGGGATCAGCGTGAGTTTGGCTCAGTACTTACCCACCTTGATGCTCGGCGCGGGCCGTATTAGCACAATCACCACAGAAGCCGTTACCCTTACCAGTGGTTTCGACCGCAGGGTGACTGCAATTTATGCTATCTGGCAAGCCTTATTGCCTCTGTTCTTTTTCTCTTTAGCGATATTGGTCAGCCGACTTCAACTCAGATATCGCCGTCTTACTTTTAAAGGTTTTCTAACGAATGAGTCTGCACCTCAACGACCTCGCCATCCGTAAAACCGATGGAGATACGCTGTTCTCAGCGCTAAACGTAACATTAGAATCTGGCCAAGTACTGGCTTTGATGGGACCGAGTGGCTGCGGAAAGTCGACGTTGTTAGACGCCGTAGCGGGTCACCTTAATGATGAGTTCTCATACTCTGGTACCGTTGTTTTGAACGACATTCAGCTAGACGACCTGCCATCACATCAACGTGAAGTCGGTATTCTATTTCAAGATGACTTACTGTTCCCTCACCTCAAGATATGGGAGAACTTAGCGTTCTCTCTGCCTAATTCAGTTAAGGGTTCGGCTCGTCAACAGCAAGCGATGGCTGCACTAAAAGACATAGAGCTAACTCACTTAGCTGAGTCATTCCCCGATCAAATATCTGGTGGCCAACGTGCAAGAATAAGCTTAACTCGCATGTTGTTAGCAAAGCCTAAGCTAGCCCTGCTTGACGAACCGTTCAGCAAACTAGACCAAGAGTTAAGAGCACAATTTCGTGACTGGGTGTTTGAACAATTGACGAAAGCGAATATCCCGACATTAATGGTGACGCACGACGAAATAGATGTACCTCAAGGGGCGCAAGTACTGTCTTGGCCATGGAGAAGTCATAATGCTGGATAAGTACTCCATCAAGGTCATTAAGTGGCCATTGAACCAATCCGCAAAGTTACTGAATCAATTCGGTATCACTGCTAATCAAACCACTCTATTTGGCTTTCTGATCGGGTGTTTAGCATTTCCAGCGTTGGCATTTCAGCAATACGAATGGGCTTTAGGGTTTATTGTATTCAACAGAGTGTGTGACGGGCTTGATGGGGCATTGGCTCGAATCCAAGGCATCAGTGATGCGGGTGGTTTCCTCGACATCAGCTTAGATTTCCTATTCTACTCGCTGATCCCTTTTGGATTTGTCATAGCCACCCCAGAACACAACGCCATTGCCGGTGCATTTTTGATCTTCTCTTTTATCGGCACAGGCAGCAGCTTTTTAGCGTTTGCGGTTATGGCTGGCAAACGAGGCATTGAAAACCCAGTTTATAAACATAAGTCTCTTTATTACATGTCAGGGCTAACCGAAGGCACAGAAACCATCGCCTGTTTCATCGCGTTCTGTATTTGGCCTCAACACTTTGCGATTATCGCTTACACCTTTGGTGCTGCGTGTTGGCTAACTACGTTCATGCGAATTTATTTTGGGTTTCAGACACTCAAAAATCAAACTGAGTAGCCTATTGCTTATGTGTTAACAGTCCCGACTAGAGGCTGTATTCCTCATAAAAAAGCGCCACTCAAATGAGCGGCGCTTTTTTTCATAACGTATTTCTAAGAATTAGCCATTAAAACCCAAAACACAACTTATGAAGAATCATTTAGTGAGCAATTACTTAATAAACAGTTATTTAATAAGCAGTTGTTTAGTAAGCAAAGCGAGTCTCTTCTTTAAATAAGCTGGCTATAACTTCTTGGTATTGCATAAGGTTAAACGCAGAACTGTCATTGTTGTATTGTTGTTGCCTGTTTGCTAGGTATGGTTGAGAGACTAGCGACGTAACCAACATCTGGTAATAATGAAAATTCGACTCGTTACAGCCATCAACTAAATAAAGGAGATTTTCGAGAGTTTTGTTATAGGTGAAACCGAACTTTGACTCTTTGAGTCGTTGAACATTGTCGTAGTTATACGAGCTACCGCCAAAAGTGAATAATAAAAAGATGTTAGGCGCAGCTTCCCAAAACTCGATAAGTTCAGAAAGTAAGTGTTGTAGTTGTATTCCATCCACTCTCTGATACTTTGAGAACTGGTCTTGAAAGCGACTTGTATGCTCTTCGATGAGCTGATCAAACAATTGTTCTTTGTTATTGAAGTAATAAAGAATCAACGCGGGGCTAACACCCGCAGACTTAGCAATAGATCGAATTGAGACTTTACTATAAGGCTGAGAAATAAATAGCTTTTCTGCTGAGCTCAAGATTTTCGTTCTTTTGTCATTTAGCATCATGATTGTATCCCCTCCTACTTTTTTATATTACCCGCCCATTCTATAACCCAAACCAATAATCTCAATATGCCCACTTTTACATCAAATAAGTAAAATGCATAAAAATATAAAAAATTTGGTTTTTTTAGAATGCCGGACAAAAAACAACCAGCAAGTTCGCCTTTTAAAACAATGAGATAGGATATTAAGGGAAAAGTGTAAGCGGTAAGTAAGAGAGTTTCAGCCAAATGTAAGCCAATGTAAGAATGGCGCCCAATTTGAGCGCCACACGTCAGTCTTTCACTTTACAGCTCAAGCCTTCACTTTAAAGCTCAAGCTTGTGCTATATAGTTCAAGATTAGAGCTTTAGAAGAACCTTAACTGAGCTATCAACTAAAGAGTCATCGATATAAGCAATTTTGTTTGAAGAGCTAGCTACCATGTCTTTCGCTAAGCTTTCTTGACCTACAGCTTTAGGTGGTTGACCTTTACCCGTAAATACTCGCTTTGCCCAGTAAGCTTGAAGCTGTGCTTCTGTCTTCTTTGTAATTGCTTGGTGAAAAGTACCCTTAAGTGGGTGACCGTCTTCCAAGTCTACCGCTTCAATCTGTAGAGACTTTGCTTTACCTAGATACAGTTTTTTAACTGTTGAAGCGTCAAGCTCACTCATTGATGGATTACCAACAACAACCAAACCAGCGAAAGCGTTCATGCTGCTAAGAAGAGCAGCGGCTACCAATGCTTTTTTAAACATAATTCTCTTCCTTAAAATACAGCGTCAACTTTAACTGTGTACAAGATGTTGTCTTCGTTCTTGTATAGTGCGTTAACACCACCATTCGTTGAACCGAAGTTAGTTAGGTAGCTAATATCACCTTTAAGCGCAATATTAGGCATGAAGTCCCAACGAGTACCGATGCTGTAAGTTGTGCGTTGGATATTCATGTTGCTCGCAACCTTTACAGCTGAACCGTAAGCATAAGCCGCTGATAGAGTGGGTTTTTGTTTAAAGTTTGCGCCTGCACGTTTTACTTGGTTGTTACGCTCTGCATCGTCCGTCGTTTCCATGTGCGCTACAGTTACGTAAGGTGTGAATTGGTTAACACGGTACGCAGCGGTAAGGTAAGCAGAATCTACGTCGTGGTAGAAACCCTCAACCGTGGTACGAGTCACTTCTGAAACAAGCGCTAGGTTACCGTTGTCGTATCGACCACCAACGCCGTAAAACTTCGCTTTTTCATCGTTAAACGTTGTATTTAGAAGAGACTTGTTGTTTGTGTTCCAGTTTGTCGTTGAGCTTACCACAGCTTGAGCGTATACCGCACGTAGCGTCCAAGTATCATCTGTCCAGTTGATTACACCACCAGCGATATCATCAAACTGCGTATCAGCATTGTAGCTATGCTTAGACGCTGAAAGCTTTTGTGAACCTACGAACCCTTGGAATGATACTGTGCTGTCGTCTAGTTCAACGTCATAGATGAAATCACCACCAGTAAGTGACGTAAGAACCACAGAACCATAAACTTCACTAGGAACGCGAACGCTTGTTTGAGCGTAACCCACTTCTAGGTAGTCAGAGTACATGAACAGAGGAAGACGTAGCTTACCGCCACGGACTGTCAAATTTGGTGTTACTTTGTGGCTTAGAAATGCCCACTCAACATCCGGTGTCCAGTTTTCTTTCTTGTTACCGCGCGCAACCATTTGCACTACAGCTGAAGTAGAGTCGTTAACTTCAAACTCACCTTGCAAACCAATTAGAGAACCTTCATCAAAGCGTACTTTGTTTTGTGACTTCATGAAACCATGGCTATTGTTACCAAGTTGCATGTTCAAAGACGCAAAACCATTGAAGCTAAATTTATCAGCGACTGAATTTAGTTCTTTTGCTTCAAGAATAGCGACCTTGTTCTCAAGCTCAGCCAATTTTTGCTCATCTGTAGCGTGTGCAGCGAATGAAGTCGCAAGTGCTACCGCTAACGGCAATAAGCGAAAAGAGGAGTTAGTCATTGTTGTTCTCCGTTATACTTTAAATTGTGATGTTGATTTACTCAGCTCTGTAACGATGCCACTCAGTTGGTGACTTAGAGCTTCGAGTTGATCTGTCGACTGAGACACTTGATGAGAGCACTGTCTAAAATCATCCATATGGGTGTGGATTTGTTTTGAAGCACGAGCTTGATGCTCTGTAGTACTTGCAATTTGTTTGTTGAGCTCGGTAATTTCTTCTACCTGGCCACTAATTTCTAATAGATAGTCACCCGCGTTTTGCGCGTCTCCAACCGCCTGTGACGAGCTCGCTAAGCCTTGGTCCATAGCGCCAACAGCAGCGTTCGAGCCAGACTTAAGGTCGACCAACAAGGCATTAATTTCTGTTGCGGATTGTTGAGTATTATTCGCTAACACGCGTACTTCGTCGGAAACAACAGCAAAGCCTCGGCCATGTTCACCAGCTCGCGCAGCTTCAATTGCAGCATTAAGTGCTAACAAATTCGTTTGCTCAGCGACACTTTGTATTGTGTTTAGTATTGAACCAACATTGCTTGCATTCTGATCGAGTTCTTTCAACTTACAGGCCGTATCACGGATGTTTGTCGCAAGCTCTTCAATTTCTTTACTCGTTTTAAGAACCACTTGTGTTCCTGTTTGAGCACTAGAATTGGCTTTTTGAGCTTGAGAATCTGCATGCGATGCAAAGTTAACAACTTGTTCAATGAGGTCGATGATATTATTGACCGCCTCGGTAACCTCTTCGATGTGATCACGTTGAGTGCTATTTAGAGCCAAGGTTTGATTCGACTCGCTACGAATCTTGTCGCTGACAACCTCGAGCTCATGCCCAATGCTTAGCGTACTCGCGATAATACCTTGTAGCTTTTCAATGAATTGATTAAAGCTCTCAACAAGTGTTGATATCTCATCCTTTCCTGCATAGTCGATGCGCACCGTTAAGTCACCATCCCCTGTCGCAATCGCCTTCATCTTTTCTGTCACTAGTAATATTGAGCTAATAACCGATTTGAAGATTGCGTAACCAACAGAAATCACAGAAATTAAAAAGAACACACCTAACCAAATAGATTGATTCGCAGCATCGTTTGCGGCTTTTTCAGAATGCAAGATGGTCTCTACTACCTTCTGACTCGCCGATGAACGTAACGTCTCGCTTAACGCAACTAATGAATCATATTCAGTACTAAGTTGGTTCGCTCTGGAGGTCAGATTCTCGAAAGAATCATTCAGATTAATAAAATCTTCGCTCAGCGCGTATGCAGAATCCGTATATCTTGCTAGTTGTTGTGACAGTTTATTAAAGGCTGTCGCTTGCGAAGATAAAACATCGGCACCACGGCTCGCTTCAACTTGTAGTTCGGAAGAAATTTGGCGTGCAAAATCGAGAGCTTGCTCATCCTCCATAACGACGGCAGCTTCAAACTGTTGCTTCACGTTAGGTAAAAGAGAATATATTTTCGTCGCATGCTCTAGTGCAGGGTAGTAACTTGACTCTAACTGCTTGAGGCGCTGGCTATTATCATTATGAATAAAGACATTTATTGAGATAATGGCAGCTAAGCTAAGAGAAATTATTGAGAGCAGTACAATAAACTGTACTTTAATGTTGATATAGCGAGACAATAGCATAAGTTTTTTTTATTAGCGCTGGTTATAGCTGATGGTAACGTTTGTTCATCTTTAATAGCGAACACATTCACTAAACAAATTTACCATTATGTTCAAAGCCCGCTTATTTAATTTCTTTAATTAAGTTGAGCTCTTTAATTTTTCTGTCCCAGTCTTCTTTCCACTCTAATAGCTTACAAGCAGGCATTGGACGAGCAATAAAGTAGCCCTGAACCAATGTGTCAACATTACTGATTTCACGCATATCCGCCCAAAGAGAATGATCCTCAACCCCTTCTGCCACCGTACTCAGTTCTAATAAGTGAGCCAAGTAGAGAGTAGCGCGAACAATGGCATGGCTTGAACGACTGCTTTGAATGTTTTTCACAAAGTCGATATCCAGTTTCAGTGCTGAAAATGGCAGGTCATCTAATTGCTTGAGTGAAGAGTAACCTGTTCCAAAGTCGTCAATCGCCAGGGGAATACCGCGCATGCATATCCTCGTGGTGGACGCTAAAGCAAGAGCGACACTTTCAACTAAATCAGATTCTGTTAATTCCAATTTTATCTGCTCTGTCTCAAGTTCACCTTGGTCGATCAAAGCGAAGATATAATCAACAATATCACCGTCAATAATATCTTTAGCTGTTAGGTTTATTGCAAATCTCCGCTCTCCGAGAAATGACTTCTCATTGATCGCTTGGTTGATTAAATACTTCATCACCTCTCCCATTTTTCCTGACTCAAGTAACCGAGACAAAAAGAAAAAAGGGCTGAGTACACCATAACGAGGGTGCTGCCATCGAATTAGCGATTCACTTTCTCGCCATTCACCACTATGGATACACACTATCGGTTGGTAATAGAACATAAATTCTTGGTTGCTTACCGCTTTTGCTATCTCTTCATCCGTAATAACGATTTCACTGTTGGGATTAACAGTTGTGACTTCTTTTTTAGAGTTAAGGTTAATTAACTTTGACAGAGACTCTTTTGCTATTGGTTTCTCAAGAACACCAAGTAAATTCAGATTAAACGCTTTACACATCTTTCTTGCGGCATCGAGTACTGTTTTGCTTTCCGCACTAGTGATGATGATATTGCCTTGAAAGTCTGCCTCTGCAAGGCGTTTTAGGAGTTCGATACCATCGATCATCGGCATATTCAGATCACATAAGATCAGATCGACAGAAGAGGTTTCGATAAACTCTAAAGCCTTACATCCACATTCAAAAGGCTGGACATTCTCCATGCCTAAACTCTTTAAAACCATCACCATTACATTCAATTGAAAAGGGTGATCTTCTATCACTACAACATGCTGGTTCATGATAGCTCCTTAACTGGTTTGATTGTTTCTGAACAATAAGTCTTCAATTGGTTCGTCAGCTGTTCGAGGTTATCGTAATGTGCTTGAATACCATCTAAATCACTTAAGGAGACCAATTCCATTGTTTGCAATTGATTGGCAATCTCCTCTGTGCCTACCATTTTTGCAGCTCCCTTCATCTTATGAGCAACCTGTTTAATGGCTTCGAGATCTCGCTGTTCACACGCAGCTTGAAGCAAAGGCATGTCTGCTTGATGGCTCTTGATAAAGTCAGTGATGATCTGCATGACGAGCTCTTGGTCACCAAACAATTCGGTTAAGTTGGCTAGATCAATCGGAGCAGAGCTCGGCTCACTTTTAGGATCCGAGGAACTAATACAAGGCTTATCGACAACAGATTGCACCTTATCAAGATGTTTGATTATGGTGTCGCCAATCACCCTTAATTTGGTTGGTTTTGATAAGAAGTCATCCATACCAATCTCAAAGCACTTATCATTTTCACCTTGCACAGCGTTTGCGGTTAACGCAATGATCGGAAGACGAGGTTGGTTTTGGCTCTGCTCTTTTACTCGGATCTGCCTTGTTAACTCATACCCATCCATCTCTGGCATGTGGCAATCAGTAATTAGCAGCCCATAATCTTCATTGTCTAAGGCAACAAGTGCTTCCTTGCCGTTATCTACCATGTCGGCATGGAAACCTAATTGCTCAATTTGTTGAAGAATAATCTGTTGATTGATTGGGTGATCTTCCGCTATTAAGATAAGTCTTTGATTCTGTTTGGCGGACTCGCGCGACTCAGTACTCAATTTTAGATTATTATTATCTTGGACAACATCTTCCACAAACGCAGGACAGTTGTGTAAACAGTGCATCAACTGTGAAGGCAGCAATGGGTTTGCAGATAGGTTCCAACCCAATTTACAAGGTGCAGGCGAAAGCATTCCTTGCTCGCTGACACAAATAAACTGTACGCTTTCGGCGAACGTATCAATGCTCTGATCTAACTCATGAGGAACAAACACAAAATCAGGCTCAATGGTATCGACCCAGTGTGCGAGATCTTTAGTCGCCTGAACATTCTTTGAGATAACCTTAATACCCCAAGATGTTAGATAGTTCTCCAATTCAGATTGCTGCATGAACGTTTTGGTAAGTAGCGCCACCTTGCCATTCATGTCCGCCCTGTTATTTTCAGCGAGTGTTTTAAGCGGCAGCGTAATAGAGAACGTTGAACCAATGTTGATCTTACTCGTTACGTTAAGACTGCCACCCATTTGTTCAATAAGTTGCTTGGAGATAGTCAAACCAAGGCCTGAACCACCATATTTCCTCGTAGTTCCTTCATCGGCTTGAACAAAAGGTTGGAACAGGTTTCGAATATGCTCTTCACTAATACCGATACCACTGTCAAACACCTCAAAACAAATTTGTTGCTGATCACCTTTCACACTGATTAACTTTGCCGTTAAGCCAACCGTTCCATATTCAGTAAATTTAATGGCGTTACTCAACAAGTTATTCAACACTTGCCCAATACGAATGTCATCCATCAATACCGAATCATTCAACTCAGGGTCTAACCAAAACTTAAACTGTAACCCCTTGGCGTGAGCTTGCCTTGCCTGTAACTGAGTCACTCTAAGAGTCAATGTATCGAGGCTTGCTGGCTGATAATCTAGGGTCAACTTACCCGCTTCAATTTTTGAGAAGTCGAGAATATCGTTAACAATATGCAGTAGATTGTTCGCAGATTGGCTCAGCGTTGTATGGATTTTTTGAACTTCATGACCAACTTCATATTGCTCAGACAATTCCAATAAGCTAACAATCCCCCCCAACGGAGTGCGGATTTCATGACTCATGTTTGCCAAAAATCGAGACTTTGCCTCTGTGGCAGCTATTGCACTTTGTCTTGCTTGTGTTAGCTCTTCTTGCTGTTGTTTCAGTTCCGTAATATCAGTAAGAACAGAGTCCCATTCATAATAATCGCCAAGATCAGAAATCTTGCTCTGCAGATTGAGCCATCGATTTTGATTATCAATATTAACCCCAATATCAAGGCTTAGTTTCCCCTCTTTATTACCGCTACGTACCCTCTTAATTAAGGTTCGACGGTCTTGAGCATTGAGCGGAGCAAAAAAACTTATTGGAGACCGGCGCAGTTGAGCAGGAGTAAGCCCCAACAGCTCTTCTATGCCATTACTGATAAACACGAACTCAATGTCATGAAGACTCCGCTTTGGCTGAATATGTTGTATAACAGCACCATGTAAATTATTGGCCAGTTTCTGCACTCGGTCATCGGCACTTTTAGCTACTTTCTTAGCTTCGTAAAGCTCAGTAAGATCATCAAGAATTGTCACTGAACCTTCGATATTCCCGTTAGAAATATAAGGGCACTTCCAATACGCGTAGTGTTTAATACCTAGCGGCGAAGTCACTTCTTTTTCTAGGCGAGGTAAAACAACCCCGTGATGAATCATTGTGTCTTCATCAGAGTTATTAACGATGGTTCCTTCGATAACATCAAAGCCGGTAAGCTGCTGCGCGGCACTGTTCAGGCTGATTATCTGGTTATCCAAGTTACGCACAACAATAGGGAACGGCATTGCATTCAGCAGCGAACGCTCGAACTCCACTTGATGTTTGAGAGCGGATTCAGTTCGCTTCCGGTCTTCAACTTCACGTCTTAGCTTCCAGCTCCAAGCCATAACAAGCATAATGAGAACCGATGCTACAGAGACCAAAATTGCAGCACCCAAGATAACATCTGCCGTATCCACACCCGATTCATAAGACACATCTAACCAATGCTTCTTGATCTGCTGATACTTGTGATGGGGAATAGCGAACAGTGCTTTATTAATAATATTATTCAGCACTTCTTGGTCAGCTTCGACACTGTAGGTTACTGGAACGTCATTGTCTTTAGACAGCAGGCTTGTTACGCGCAAGTACCCTGAATACTGACCCTGTAATAAAGGAGACGCTAAATAGAGCGAAAGCATCGCTGAATCTATCTCTCCTTTATCCACTGCATTCAGTAAAAGTGATTCCGACTCATATGTCTTAATCGGACAAGCCTCACAATAACGCTTCACAAGCTGTATACCGACACTGTCGTTTATGGTGCCAATAATGGAGCTCTTCGTTAATTCACCGAACACCGCCAATTTACTCGTATCACTTTTACCAACAAGTGCCCATGGCTCAACCATGAAAGGTTTAGAATAGAGGTGATGCTGATCGCCGCTAGCAGAAGGCGTCGCTTTAGTATGAATTACGGGTAGAGTTAACGGGTGAGCTTGGTTGCCCTGTAAATCTAGATCGTTTTCATAAATAAAATTTAATCCCGTGAGTCGGGATATTTCGTCCAATATATCAATTGAAATACCATCGTGCTTGCCTTCACTATTCACAAAAGAGATAGGCTTAGAGTCAGCCGTAGCAGATACATATATGTTCGGATTAAAAAGGAGGAACTGCTGTTCTTTTTCAGTTAATAGCAGCTTATTTTTACTAACGACTAACAGCAAACGTCTTTGTATTTCATTCAGCCATTTCTTACGAATATTAACAAGTTTGCTTGATTGTTCTTGGTTTATAGAGGCATTGATAATCCCCAACAACTTCCTATTTTCAGGAGTGTCAAGCAAGGCAATAACATAATTATTTAACGGTAAGTCATCATGTAAGTTAACAGATAAAAACAACTCATATGGGCTATTCATCAACTTACTGTGTAACAATACCCCATCATCAACAATTGCTAGCGCTTTCTCTCGAGCAACATCAGCAATCGCGGTTTGATAGGATGAATATGACTTAAAAGAAGAAAATGGGAGAAGCGATTTCACAGAAGACGCGTTACTCGAGTCTTCAAAATAAGCGAGGTTTCGTCCCTTCATTAATAAGTGGCTTTCAATAGGCTCACTACTTAGGCTAACCATTCGACTAGATAAGATAGGTTTAGAGTAAATAACACCGCTACTAGAAACATTTTGTTCAGCCGTAATAATGGCATCAACTTGTTCCGTTTTAAGTACGTTGTTTAACTCAGAAGGCGAATGAAAACCGACAAACTCCAAGCCATTCAACTCCCCCCTTGCATAGAAGTTAGTTAATTCTGGCAACAGCCCCGAAACCTCCCCCCCCTCTACAACGACATATGGAGAAAAGCCTGATGTTTGAACTCCGATCGTAATGGAACCACTGGCCTTAACATTAAAGGATACGGAAAAAGCAAGAATAAGTAGAGAAAGTAGATTAAAAGTGCGGAACATGAATAACCTAGAGTTTTATTTATCAATGCACCTTATATCTTATTAACAGTCTCGACTCACTAATTTGCACTGAACAATATATAAGTTTTGTTTAACGCAATCGATTGCCACTCTTTGAGTGCCTGAATTATAAATGAAGTGTAACTAATTGATACAAACATTAATAATCCAATCGGCTACTGGGTTGGTCTCACCGATGTTATATGAGGTTCCATCACTATGATTAAATTTCTACAAATCAGCGCAATTATATTACCCATAGCTTTAATCGGTTGTGGAGGTGATAGCTCTAACAATTCAAAGAAAACGACAACCACTCAAACTCAGAAAGTGACTCCTACTAAAACCAATCTAGATCAAAAACTGAGCACGGTAGATTTGCAATCAAAAAAACTGAGTTCTGAAGGCGTTGATACGATTATGAACTTACCAGTCGGTAAGACGAGTCTATCTATTTCGACACCGACTAAATTCAGTCAAGTTAAACAATAGATATTGAAGGATTAGTATTATGAAAAAAACAGTTTTAGCTTCAACCATTTGTATAAGCTTATTCTCTTCATCTATCGTTAACGCCCACTACAATGGTGCACATGAAGTCGGTGAGAACATGCGTAGTAGCGTAGATGAGATGATTACAACTAAGCTTAAAGCCTCATTTTTTGACTCTGCTGCACTTTACATGGATGCGACAAATGTTAAGCAATTAAAAACGTCCCCAAGTGCGTTGCTGACTTCTTTGACAACCGGTTCCCAAAATACTCAGCTTCCATTAGAAACGAGACAAGAGCTAATCGATGCTTCTCAGGAAGTTGGTTTTGTTGTCGACTACTTAAAGAAAAACCCTAAGACACAAGGTGTCGATAAAGAGGTGATGGATTTTTGTATTGCCGAAAACATAGAGGCAAAAGATTGGCCTGGTATTGATTATGTCGTCGATCAATATGGTTCAGCAAATAGTATTACTACGTTACCCGTCTCTATTATCTATTTTGCTCTTAAAGGCGAATGTCAAGATCCAAGTAACTGGGCAAATAAGTTAACCAAGAACACAACAAAATCAGATTTTGAATCTTCTATCCCATCAGAAATTATTGCTTACAGCTCTAGCGTAGGTAATAGTGGCGGTGAGTTAGTCTACATTCTTGAAAACAGTTATAACTTTAGTGATGATCCTGAAGAACAGTATGAATCTTTTACTTTCTATCAAACATCAAGTGATGACACTCCAGGAACTGGCTTGTTTAGGCGTGCTCAAGTTAAAAAAGACTCCGCTAACGCAGCAGACTCTTTTTCAAAGTACACTAATGTAGTATGTCAAAAGTGTAATAGTGACGACGAGAAATTTAAAGTTGAGAGCCGTGCTGAATTTGGCTATGGCACAGTCTCGGTCGCTTCAAGTGCAGTCGAATCTGGAGGTAAGTTAATCCCTGGTTTTGTGAGTGAAAATTCAACCGAAACCGAATACTTTGTTCAAGTAAACTATGAAGCAAAGACTCCAAACCAAACTACCTCTCTATATATCGATGCTTTCAAATTCGAAGACTCATTGATCCATGGTCGTTATTATCATGATGGGATTAATGGCGTTAAATTCAATGCTGAACAGCTAAAAGCAACAAACTTAGTTGGTGAATTTTCTCTTTCAAAACCGCTATATCAAAGCAACGTCCATTCATCTTTGGAAGTTAAAACAACTCTAACCAATAATTCTTACGCAATACTGAAAAAAAGTGACAGCTCAGAAGTTATTGCCCCTGTCACAGTGACGGACGCAGAAGATGTTCAATTGTTAAATGAAATATCTAAGGTTACTGCAGAAGCTATCAGTTACGACAATAGCGATGTGATTCTTGCTGATTGGAATAAAATATACTAATCAGATCATCGAATACAATTAATCGCAAGACACTGCCTTAATGTCCTGCCCCAAGCCACTCGTTAGAGTGGCTTTTTTTGTACTTCGACTTCCTCTTTCCTAACTAAGTATCTAAGTATCTAAGTATCTAAGTATCTAAGTATCTAAGTATTAAGTTCGAAGGAACAATAAAAATCCGAGAGCCTCACAGCTCTCGGATTTCGTTTTCCGTATTCTAGATTCTAGATTCTAGATTCTAGGCCGACTACAGATCACTGCCATAGATATCAAAAGTGAAATACTTAGCTGCAATCTTGTCGTAGGTACCATTCGCTCTGATCTCTTCAATAGCGGCATTGAACTGTTTCGCCAATTTTGAATCCTGTTTTCTTAGTGCTAACGCCGTCCCCTCACCAATGTAGGCTTTGTCGGTTACCGCTTTACCCTTGAATTCAAAGCCTTCACCTTCTTTCTTGTCTAAGAAAGCCAATGACAGTTGATCTGAGTTACCGAAGGTTAGATCTAGGCGGCCGTTTTGCAGGTCCAGATAAACTTCATCTTGTCCGGTGTAACGCTTAATGTTTACCATATCGCCAAACTTGTCGGTTACGTAGCGATCGTGAATCGTACCTTGCTGAACACCGATGGTTTTGCCTGCTAGACCCGTCTCATCAACACTGAACTCCGCACTTTTGGCAGCAACAAATACAGCTGGCGTTTGGTAATACTTATCCGTGAACAAGATCTTGCGCTTACGCTCTTCAGTAATACGCATCGAAGCCATAATCACATCTGACTTTCTTGCCAACAAACTTGGAATTAGCGAGTCCCAACTTTGTGAAACCCAAGTACAGTCTAGCTTAGCCTGCTCACACAAAGCGTCAGCTATCTCAATATCAAACCCGACAGGCACACCGTCACTGTTTTTATAGTTGAATGGTGGATACGTAAAGTCTGACGCCAAACGGATTTCTTTCGCCTGTACCGTTGTACCAAGTAAAGCGGCCGCACAAGCGAGTCCTAGTATTATCTTTTTCATCATTGCCATCCTAGATATGATCTTTATCGAGTTGAGATTGAGTTTCTATATGTTGATCTTGTTGATGCTGTCGTTTTTGCTGATCTTGTTGAGTCTGCTGTAACTCGGTTTGGTAGCGTGTCAGTGACGTTATCACTTCTAGCATGCTCTCTTGGCCACCAATACTGATTCGAACACAGTTACGCAAAGCAGGTTCATGGTTTTGATTCCTTGTCACAATGCCATCCTTCGCCAATACACTGAACACTTGATGCCCAGGTTTTTGACGCAGCAAAATAAAGTTCGTCGATGAAGGGTAAACAGACTCGATGAAATCAAACTGCGTTAACTCACAAGCAAACCAGTTACGTAGCTCGACCAATTTTAGAGTCGCGTTTTCCATCACTGAAACTCGCTCATCAGACAATGCGTCTAGCACTATTTGAGATGAGCAATCTGGCATTGGATACGGTGGAATTAATTTAGCGACATACTGCATCACATTTTGACTCGCTAAGATAAAGCCACATCGCACCGCAGCCAGTCCAAACGCCTTAGACAAGGTGCGAATCACAACCAAATGCGGATAACGCTCAATAAGGCTCACCGCTGAAGTTTGTGGTTCAAATTCGATATACGCTTCATCCACCACCACTAGACATTTCCCGATTGTCCCTTCCAGCACCTGAATCAAATCCGATTTGGGGATCACATTGCCCGTTGGATTATTTGGTGAGCAAAGAAACACGATATTAGCCAGTTCCGCTTTATTCACGATATCAGCGACGTTAAGACTGAAATCTTCCTGCAATGGAGAGTCCAAGGTATTTATCGCCAATGCATCGGCGCAAAACTCATACATAGCATACGTTGGAGAGCAGATAAGTATATTGTCGCTCGCCGGCTTACAGAATGTTCTGATCAGTAAGTCTATCGCTTCATCTGCACCACGAACCGCAACGGTTGCAGCAGCAGTTCCGCAATACGCTTGATAAGCTTTGGCAATATCTTGCGGTAAAAAATCTGGGTATCGATTGTGGCTTGCTTCTCCTTGAAACAGCGAGCTTTCCAATTCATTGGCGTTTAGCCAGACTCGTCCATCACCACCAATTCTTCTTGCCGATTGATAAGGTATTAATTTTTTTACAGCCTGAGGTACCAAGCTATCGATAAAAGATGTCAAGAAGCTATCCCTTTTACAAAATCACAACGCCTTCACCATTGCCTCTATATTCAAAAAATGCAACCTATACACATATTGAATCACAAATGATGACTAAGTATTTACATTCAAACAGAACACTATTGATAAATGAATCGAAATAATCACATAATAGCCATGATTAAAAATCATAGGTAAAGATATGAATCGCACTCTTCCTTCAACCAAAACCTTGCTCGCGTTCTTGTCGACGGCAAGGCACCTCAACTTTACGCGAGCGGCACATGAGCTCAATGTTACGCAAGGCGCAGTGAGTCGTCAGGTATTGTCGTTTGAAGAAAGCCTTGGCTGTGATCTCTTCTATCGACATGCTCGAGGATTGTCTTTAACGCCGAAAGGCGAAGAACTGGTTCCCCTGATACAAGGAACGATTCATCAACTGCAATCGGCTCTCAATCAAGTCGCAAGTTCTCCCTCTAAGATCAAACTCAACGCTCCCAGCTGTATTACCTCTTGGCTGTTACCTAAATTAATGTCTTTTCAGCAAGCCTATCCTGAGATTGATGTCGAGCTAACGTCCACTATCAAGCACGTTTTTGAACCAAGCTTTGACCCTTTTGATGCCGTCATTACCTATGGCAAGAAGCCTAGCCAACAATCGATTGTTAGCCAACTCTTGTTCAACGAGCAACTGGCGCCCGTCTGCCAAGCGCAAAGCATCAAACCCAGTCACCTTACCAGTGGTACCTCTTCTCTAATCAAGCCACATAAACTCGCTCAATACACTTGGCTACACGCCAACAATGAGCAGAGTGATTGGCGACTTTGGTTAGAACATATTGGAAGTCATGACCTTTCAAGCAAGAAAAACCAGCAATTCGCGACACTCGATCAAGCGATGAACGCCGCGATACAGGGCTTTGGGATTGCGATTGGCGATATCACTCTCGCTAAGCAAGACATCGATTTAGGTAGGTTGGTGAAAGTGAGTGAAGGTAGTGTTTTCTCTGGAAATGGTTACTTCTTACTGCAACCCAAGAATCGTCAAAATACGTCGTTATCAACCTTAGTCGATTGGCTTGTCGATTAGCGGCAATCATCTTTGGTAGGCCCCCACGATAGCTTTAATAGACCGTCATAATGAGAATTTTACCATTCTCAAAATGAAACTATTTTACGCTCGCTGCGTATTTGTATTTTGAGAATAGAACGAACGTTTCTTTAACTAGTTGAAAAGAAGATTAATTAAACTTTTTACGTCACAAATTCTACCCCAATGGATTAAATGGCATTCGAATTGCTTTGTCATAGATAACCCAACCAATATACAGCAGGTTGCATCAGTTTCACTGCAGCTTGTCACGGAGGATAGGCTATGACCTTACAAAGACATACGTATTACGGCTTAATTCACCACGGAATTAAAACTCTGTTGATCGACAGAATTGGTCACTTTACAGAGCGTGAATATCACGAATATCTAGACCTTACGACGGGAAAATCGACATGCTTTGCCATGAGCGAGCAAGAATTGGAAAACACCTTAGATAACCTAAAAAGTGAAGGCTACTTAGAAGATATTAAGAAGTTAATTCCTCGCTACCAAACGTCGTCGATGCGTTGAGCTTCTACCAACTTAAATCTGTTTACTACCCAATTGTCTCGGGCTATTTAGCATCGAGACAATTTTAGTTAGACTGTCGGTAACTCAACTAACCGGATATTCAGTCCACATGAAACAAATTCTTGATTTCATTCCTCTCATTATTTTCTTTGCGCTTTATAAGATGCACGACATCTATACCGCGACCGGTGCTTTGATCATTGCATCTGCAGTTCAAATTATTTTGACGTACTTCATCTACAAGAAAGTAGAAAAAATGCAGATCATCACCTTTCTAATGGTTGCCGTATTTGGTGGCATGACCATATTTTTGCACGATGACAACTTCATTAAATGGAAGGTCACCATCGTTTACACACTGTTTGCTATCGGCCTGACGGTCAGTCACATCATGGGCAAGTCAGCGATTAAAGGTATGTTGGGTAAAGAGATATCACTACCTGACGCGGTATGGGGCAAGATCAACTGGGCATGGACTTTGTTCTTTATTCTATGTGCCGTTCTCAACGTTTACGTTGCTTTCAACCTGCCATTGGATGTGTGGGTCAACTTCAAAGTGTTTGGTCTGCTCATCGCAACCTTCGCGTTTACCTTGTTAACGGGTGTTTATATCTATAAACATTTGCCAAAAGACCAGCATTTACCAGAAGATCAGCTTCAGCAAAGAGGCCAAGAAACACAAAACGATAAGCAACAAGAGCTCTCAGGTAAAAATACCGACGAGAAATAACCCTTAGGGATGAGTCCTCATCCCCTTTTTGATACAATTATTATCAATATGCGATTTAACAGTGGCCAATGATACTCGTGATCATTGGCCACTGATTGTTTGTGTTCGGTGAATACGTTAAAAATATAACCACCGCGAGCCCCACAAACACATCTATTTAAATTTAAAACAATCAATACCATTAAGAGTACAACAATGACTATTCAATCAACTTTGAACCCGATTGGTTCTTTACTTCTTCGCACTTTGGCGATGCCTTCTGATACTAATGCAGCAGGCCAAATATTCGGTGGTTGGATAATGTCTCAGCTTGACCTTGCTGGCGGCATACTGGCGAAAGAGATATCTAACGGTAAGATAGTCACTGTTTCAGTATCAAGTATCGAGTTCAAACAGCCGGTTTCAGTGGGTGATGTTGTGTGTGTTTATGGTGACTGCACTAAGATTGGTCGTAGCTCGATGAATATCGACCTAGAAGTATGGGTTAAGCCTGTACTTGATCACGGTATCGGTGACCGTTACAAGGTGTGTGGCGCAACATTCAACTACGTTGCTGTGGGCGAAAGCGGTAAACCTCGCCCAATCAACAAATAGTACTTTTCACTAAGCTATCCATGTAAGTGGTCTTTAGTTTCAGCAAATGAAATTACTAGGGCGCATTGACCTTTCGAGCTGATTTTTGCAGCGAATTGCTGGGTATTTATACAAGACAGAGGCTTTGATGTGTAGCTAGCCTCCATAAGAAGCCGATAACGTAGTAGAAATAACCAGCAAACGCTGCCCGAAGGGTTCAGCTAAAAGCGTTTTACTCTTTGTTGAGGGAGATTTGCTTAGAATGACTAGGCGACTTCCCCCTCGCCGCGATTAAAACGCTTTTACCTCGAACAAAATTTAACCACAAAAGGTCAACACGCCCTAACGACCATACTGCTCTCTCGCACCATTTCACAATTTCTTATCATTAACTCTTCCAATACCGATTAGTTCGCGTAAATTAGCCAGATAACTAATTTAATCGCTCTAATTCAGTGAAGTAACATAAGGATATCTCAACATGTGGTACGTGATTTTTTCTCAAGACGTCGAAAACTCATTAGAAAAACGCCTAAGTGTTCGCCCACAACATCTAGAACGCCTACAAACACTTCACGATGAAGGCCGACTGTTAACCGCAGGTCCAATGCCAGCAATTGACTCAGATAACCCTGGCGAAGCTGGCTTCACAGGTTCAACTGTGATCGCGGAATTTAACTCTTTGGAAGACGCTCAAGCATGGGCTGACGCTGACCCGTACATTGATGCTGGTGTCTACCAAAATGTAATTGTTAAACCATTCAAAAAAGTATTTTAACGTGAAAAAATGGATTATAAGCTCACTGGCTATTGCCCTACTCGCAGGCTGTAGCTCAACAAGTGAACAAGATAAGCAAAGACAGTTAGAGATGATGGCTCACCACCGTGCGGGCGTATTATCAGCAGGCCTACCCATTGAGTATGGTCCTCTGTCTATCATGCGTGTGCTTGCTAAGAACACCGTTGTCGAAATCATGATGATCTACAACCAAGATGCAAAAGGTGCTAAGCCTTTAAACCAAGTTGTAAACATGAGCGTAAATAGCTACTGCACTAACTCTGAAGTAAGAGCAAACCTCGATATGGGACTGGCTTACAACATCAAGATTCGCAACACTCGCGGACAACTGATGGTTGAAAAGCTGATCAGTAAAGAGACGTGTCAGAGCAGTAACTAGATTCGAAATTAGAAATTCGAACAAGCATAAAACCAGAAGGCCTCGCAAATGCGAGGCCTTTGTTTTATGAAGCAATCAAAACCTTAGACTGAATTATGCCTCAGCTGACTCCCATTCCTTACGTAGTGTCTTCGTCGCCGAAACTAAGTTAGCTAGCGCCGCTTCTGTCTCTGCCCAGTTACGTGTCTTCAGCCCGCAATCAGGGTTTGCCCACAAACGTTCTGCTGGAATTTTTTCTGCCGCTTTCTTAAGTAAATCAACAATCCACTCTTCTGAAGGAATGTTTGGTGAGTGAATGTCATAAACACCCGGTCCAATCGCATTCGGATAATTAAACTCTTCAAACGCTTTCAGTAGTTCCATGTTTGAACGAGAAGTCTCAATGGTAATCACATCCGCATCCAATGCCGCGACTGAGTCAATAATCTCGTTGAACTCGCTGTAACACATGTGGGTATGAATCTGAGTTTCTGGTTTAGCACTCGCCGCTGAAATCTTAAAGGCATCCACAGCCCACTCTAAGTATTCTGCATGGTCACGCTTTTTCAGTGGCAATCCTTCGCGAATTGCAGGCTCATCGATTTGAATAATGTTGATGCCAGCATCTTGCAAATCAGACACCTCATCGCGCAGAGCAAACGCCAATTGGTTAGTGATCTCTTTACGCGTGATATCTTCACGTGGGAATGTCCAACACAAGATAGTAACAGGGCCTGTCAGCATGCCTTTCATCTGCTTAGAAGTCAGTGATTGGGCGTAGGTCGACCATTCTACCGTCATTGGTTTTTCACGCTCGATATCCGCAACCACAATCGCCGGTTTCACGCAACGAGAGCCATAACTTTGTACCCAACCAAACTTAGTCGTTTGGAAGCCTGCTAGGTTTTCTGCAAAGTACTCCACCATGTCATTGCGTTCCGCCTCACCATGCACAAGCACATCCAAATCTAAGGCTTCTTGGCGCTTAACAGCATCAGCAATATGACCTTTCAATGCGGTTGTGTATTCCGCTTCATTCAGTTTGCCAGTTCGGTAAGCACTACGCTGAAGACGAATCTCCCCGGTTTGTGGGAACGAACCAATGGTTGTCGTTGGTAACAAGGGTAAACCCAGCACCTTTGACTGATGCAGTGCACGCTCTACATAGGGTGCACTGCGATCTGCTAACGCTTTGGTAATGGTATTGATACGAGCCTGAACTTGGGGCTTGTTTACATGAGTCGCGCTCTTACGAGCAACAATTGGTTGGCTGTAAGTCTCACACGCCAAAATGGCATTTTGATCGCCGTCTAACGCCGCACCCAACAAGCTCACCTCGGTCACTTTCTGTTTTGCGAAGGCAAACCAACTCTTCACTTCTTCGCTGAGCGTTTTTTCTAACTCCAAATCAACCGGGCTGTGCAGTAACGAGCATGAACTTGCGACCCACAATTTATCTCCTAACTTATCTTTCACAGGTTGCAACAACTCTAGCTGCGCGGCTAAATCAGCTCGCCAAACATTGCGTCCATTGATTGCTCCCGCAGAAAGCACCCAATCTTCAGGTAGCCTATTTACCACTTCATCGAGTTGCTGCGGTGCTGCTGCTAAGTCGACGTGTAAACCGTTGACAGGCAGTTCTACGATTTTATCTAACGTGTCCGTTACCGAATCAAAGTAAGTGGTAAGTAGTAGTTTTACATCGCCTTGAATCACTTGATAAGCCAGTTTGAATGAATCGGCCCACTGTTTTTCAAGCTCAAGCGACAGAATAGGTTCGTCGATTTGCACCCACTCAACACCCAACTTGGCAAGCTTAGCTAAAATCGCTTGATAGGCAGTAAGAAGGCGTGGAAGTAAGGCTAAGCGATCAAAGCCCTCTTCTACTTCTTTACCCAAGTACAAGTAAGACAACGGGCCAAGAAGGACTGGCTTGACCTTATGCCCAGCTTGAATGGCTTCATTCACTTCATCAAACAGTTGAGGCCAACTTACTTCAAAAGAGTCATCTTTGCTGAACTCGGGAACAATGTAGTGATAATTAGTGTTGAACCACTTGGTCATGTCGGAAGCAGCCGAACTGTCTTTAGTGCCGTCATTAGACGTATGCGTACCACCGCAGCAAGTAGACTGAACTTGAGACTGGCCGCGACCGACACGAAATAAAGTATCTAAATCAGGGAAGGCTTTTTCATCTTCAGATCCACCAGCATGACGCTTGGGAACGTGGCCTAGAAGTAGAGTCGTAGTTAGTACATGGTCATACCATGCGAAGTCACCCGCAGTTGCAAAGCTTAGATTCGCCTCAGCTTGTACATTCCAGTTACGATTTCTTAACTCGCTGCCGAGCTGCTTAAGTTCTGATTGGTCAATCTCACCACGCCAGTACTTCTCGAGAGTGAATTTGAGTTCGCGTTTTTCACCGATACGTGGGTAGCCAAGGATATGCGTTGTTGTCGTCATGAGTCTGTTCCTTATTCGATAATTTTAATTTCCGGTCAGACGGTTTAGTTCGTAGTTTTAACTTTCAACTGAGGCGTCTGGATGGCTAAACTATCGCTCTAATCTGAACGATGAACAAGGTCCAAATATTCATCTTGTTTATTAATAATTTTCATCTTTAATAATCTAGCCGCTAATTTATTAAATCCATCTGGACATCCAGACGTTTACAAACGGAAGAAAACACCGTAGGGTGATTATTAAGAAATATTGAACTGGCTTAGGGAATATGAGGAATACTCATGATAGAGCTTAAACACCTTCGAACATTGACCACCTTGAGAGACAGTGGCTCGCTAACGGCAACTGCAACTTCTCTTCATCTGACTCAGTCGGCACTTTCTCACCAATTGAAAGACCTTGAGGCCCGTATTGGCGGTCAGCTCTTTTTGCGTAAAACAAGGCCGGTTAAATTCACCTCGGAAGGCGAAATCTTGTTAAAACTGGCTGATGAGATACAGCCACAAATCGCCAAAGCTGAAAACGAACTCGCAAGCCTAAAAGAAGATGTGAATGGTCGATTGCACATGGCGATCGAGTGTCACTCATGCTTCCAATGGTTAATGCCCGCTTTGAAGGAGTACCAAGTTGCTTGGCCAAGTGTAACCCTTGATTTTTCGTCAGGGTTTGGCTTTGAACCCCTACCCGCACTAATGGCAGGCGAACTCGACTTGGTAATCACATCAGACATTCAGCCTCGCTCTGAGGTTCACTACGAACCACTCTTTGATTTTGAGATGCGTTTGATCACCGCAATCAACTCACCTTTGGCAGAAAAACAGAGCATAGAACCGCAAGATCTTAGCGATATAACCATGCTCTCTTATCCAGTTCAAAAACAGCGTCTCGATGTAGTGAAGCACTTTTTACAACCAGGTGGCGTTGAACCAAAAAAATGGAAACAAGCAGATAACACATTGATGCTGGTGCAAATGGTATCGGCCGGCTTGGGGGTTGCAGCGTTACCAAACTGGGCGATCAGTGAGTTTTCAAGACAAGGCTTGATAGCCAGCAAGCCATTGGGCAAAGGGCTTTCAAGAAGATTGTTTGCAGCGGTAAGAAATTCTGAGAAAGACAAGCGATATCTACAGGCGTTCTTTAGCACAGCAAGACAGCAAAGTAAGAGCCACCTAGACGGCATTGAAGTCGTTTAGAGATTCATTGTTGGGCGAATTTAAACCTACGATGAATTTGATAGGCCAGCGCCAAAAACAAAAAAGTCACAGGTTATCTGTGACTTTTTCTTTTAATTTTAGCGTTAGTACCGAAGATGACGATACTTATTCATTAACGGTACTATTCATTCGCAGTCCCTGCTGATTAATGAGAATTGGTTCATTAACGATAACGGGCTTACTCACGATAGAAAATGCACTAGTTTGCTGTTTATCTTGGATAAGACTTAAACTGGTTAGTCAATGGGTCGTATTGATAGCCCAACATATCAAGCTTGCCCACGACACTTTCTATATCCATTTCATACATACTGATCAGCTCTTCAAAGCTATCGCACTCTAAGCGAAGTTTTTCATTCACGATTCCAAGCAAGATAATGCTATCGAAACCTTTGACGTTGCTTAAATCCATCTCGTACTCCTTACGAACACACCGACTAGAATTAAGTTTAGAACGCTTACCAACGCCATGCTAAAAAACAGGTCACACTTCTTAACGAGCGTACCTGATAAATGAGAGTACGTGATTAATGATCGTACGTAATGAATGAAAGTGCACGACTAAAGCGCCCAAACTGGCGTTAAACCCACAGCAGCCGCCAATAACATCAACAGCGAAATCGTTAGCTGAAGCTTTTCAGGGGCTTTGACGAACAATAGATGCCAACACCACACCACGATAGCTGAGATTAGCAAAGCAAAGCTAAACAGCAGAGTTGAAATCATTGGCTCCAATTGAGCTTCAGACAGAGAGTAAACATTGATGACCGTCGCCAAAACCACCAACATCCCCGTCAGCACACCAACAACAGGCAGAACACGGTGAAAAGCCTGTAAGCGTGTTCTTGCAATCGTCAGTAGTAAATGACCAAACGCAGCCCCCAATAAAACCACGAGTAATAAAGTGGTAATAATACCGACAGTGGTTGCTTGCTCCGTCGCTTGAATAGCAACGTATGACAGTGCTAAACCACAAGCTAAATACATCACCCAAATAGGGCCAGAATCTCGAGTCTTCTTGGTTTGAACTTGAGAATAGAAATAAAAGATCGCGAACACGACAAGAAATGCTTCAATTCTTAATGAGGCAACAGCAAGCCAAAGCACGCCAATTGCAGGCAACATCTTGTGAATGCGGCCACGTTGTCCCGGGCAAATATCCCCTTTCACTAAGATGAGGGTTAAGATCAGTTGGGCTCCTAATAGCATCGGAGCAAATTGTACTAATAACGTTTCGACCATTGTGGATCTACTTCTTCAAACTTATTTTCGCGAATAATATCAAAAACTGATGCGAACACTAATCAAAATCACAAATTAGCGACGTTATTCAAGGCTTCAACTATGCTGATGTATGGCTCTTCTGTCGCCATGTACCGTAAAAATACGAAAGACATCAAAACTAACAGGGGCATGTTCTACTGGCTAGTCTAGTCTCATGCCGCTATAATTCCCGCCTCAAAAATCAGAGGTTGAAATATGTACAGCGATATCACTCCTATTCACGAACACAAAAAATACTGGGCCGAGTGCTACGGAACTGCACCTTTTTTGCCTACCAGTAGAAAGGAGATGGATGCTCTTGGATGGGATAGCTGTGACATTATTATTGTAACTGGTGATGCTTATGTCGATCACCCGAGCTTTGGTATGGCTATCATTGGTCGCCTTCTTGAAGCTCAAGGATTCCGCGTGGGCATTATTGCGCAACCAAAATGGGACAATAAAGATGCCTTCATGAAGCTAGGTAAACCTAACCTATTCTTCGGCATTACAGCGGGTAACATGGACTCCATGATCAACCGCTACACCTCTGATCGCAAATTACGTCACGATGATGCTTACACTCCTAACAATGAAGGGGGTAAGCGTCCTGACCGTGCAACTCTGGTTTACTCTCAACGTTGTCGCGAAGCCTACAAAGGCACGCCAATCGTGCTTGGTGGTATTGAAGCAAGTTTGCGCCGTGTTGCTCACTACGACTACTGGTCAGATAAAGTTCGTCGTTCCGTACTGTTCGATGCGAAAGCAGACATCCTTCTTTTTGGTAATGCAGAGCGCGCGCTAGTTGAAGTGGCACACCGTATTGCTGACGGCGAAGACATGTCTACGCTGACCAATATCCGTGGTACTGCAATTAATATCGCTGCAGCCCCTGAAGGCTTCAAGATCATCGACTCTTCTCGTATCGAAAAGCCGAACAAAGCTTACGTTCCAGTGAATCCATATGAAGTGGAAACTCAATGTGATACCAAGAAGGACGAAGAGCCAAAAGCAGAACCAATCGTCATTCGTCCATCTCGCCACGACTCAAAAACAACCGCTATTCGTATACCTGCGTTTGAAAAGCTGATAAACGACCGTATTTTGTATGCACACGCTAGTCGTATTTTACACCTAGAAACCAACCCACACTCAGGCCGAGCACTCATTCAGCGCCATGGCGACCGTGAGTTATGGGTTAACCAAGCACCGATTCCTCTAACAACGGAAGAGATGGACCACGTATTTGGCCTGTCTTACGCTCGAGTTCCGCACCCAATGTACGGCAAAGCGAAGATCCCAGCATACGACATGATTAAGACATCAATTAACATCATGCGTGGTTGTTTTGGTGGGTGCTCATTCTGCTCGATTACCGAACACGAAGGCCGTATTATTCAAAACCGTTCGAAAGAATCGATTTTGGAAGAGATTGAAGACATCAAAGACAAAGTGCCAGGGTTTACCGGCACAATTTCTGACTTGGGTGGTCCGACAGCCAACATGTATCGCTTAGGTTGTTCGATTCCTAAGGCTGAAGCAACTTGTCGTCGACCTTCATGCGTATTCCCTAAGATTTGTGACAAGTTAAACACCGACCATAAACACACGATCGATTTGTATCGTTCTGCAAGAAAGATCAAGGGCGTTAAGAAGATCATGATCGCTTCTGGTGTTCGTTACGACCTAGCAATTGAATCTCCAGAATACGTTCGTGAGCTTGTAACTCACCACGTAGGTGGTTACTTGAAGATTGCTCCTGAGCATACTGAAAAAGGTCCACTGGATCTGATGATGAAACCAGGCATGGGCACTTATGATCGCTTCAAAGAAATGTTCGAGAAGTACAGCGCTGAAGCTGGCAAGAAACAGTACCTAATTCCTTACTTCATCTCGGCTCACCCGGGCACAGAAGATGAAGATATGCTTAACCTTGCAATGTGGCTGAAAAAGCACAACTACGAGTGTGACCAAGTACAGAACTTCTACCCATCGCCAATGTGTAATGCAACGTCGATGTACTACTCAGAGACCAATCCTCTGAAGCGCGTGAAATATAAGAAACGTGAAGATGTTCCTGTGCCGAAAGGCGATCGTCAACGTCGTCTGCATAAAGCACTACTCCGTTACCATGATCCGGAAAACTGGAAGATCATCCGTGAAGCGCTGATCAGCATGGGTAAAAAGCACCTAATTGGTGACAAAGCAAACTGTCTAGTACCAGAAGAAGATTTTGAAGCTCAGACACCGGCACAGCGTCGTAAGTCTGGTCGTCACGGTTCACAGCGCTTTGCGACTAAACACAGTAAGTCTCAGCCAGGTCTTGGTGGCGAAAGCCCACGCAACCACAAGCCAGGTGGCAATAAACCTAAACCGGGCGGCAAGAAGCCAACGGGTAACCAAGGTAATGCTAACAGCAGCAACAACCAAAACGCTGGTGGTAACAACAATGGTAACGGTCGTAAACTAGCGACTGGCTTCATTAAAAAAGGTCCAGGTGGTCAGCAATCGCAAGGTAATGGCGGTGGAAACAGCAAACCAAACCGTAACAAAGCGAGTAATGGTCAAGGTGGTAAACCTGCGAGTAACGGCAAGAATCGCCAACGCGCAGCACAACGTTAATATAGCGAACCCATTGACTTCGCTATGATAAAAACACAAAGCGCAGCTATTTAGCTGCGCTTTTTTATTTTTGCCAACTCATCAAAAGTCTCACTGACTTGTCTAACGAGTAAACACCCAATACTGGCTAAATAGGTAATTGGTGACCATTCCGACCAGAGTCCCCACTGCCATTGCGATAAAAACAGATCCGATAAATGTAGGAAGTGATTCCGTCATCAGCTTAAAGCACAGCAAATTAGGTACCGCCGATATCGATGCGGTAAACATGAACTTTTGCCACTGAATCAGCTTCTCAGACCAATGACCTCGCCCTTTATATTCAAAAGTCAGTATACGATTACCCAACCACGTCGTCGTTGCAGCAGCAATAAAGGAGCCAATTCGTGCAACCATTAAAGGCAGCCCAACAACATAATGCAGCAATGCAAAAACCAAGCAATCAACAACAAACCAAGCAATCAACAACAAACCCACCAACACCAACTACAGCAAATCGAACCATCTTGTGGTGGGACTGTAGTCTTTGGCTATGTGTTTGAAGCTTGTCATTGAACATTCGTAGCCTTGAGTTAGCGCTGAACATCATTTTCACTTTCAATATGATTCAACGAAAAATTTGGTGTGTTGCTCTGGTTATGGCAGCTGAACAAAGCACGCTTAATCTTGACCGTCGGTTCCAGAATACACGTTAATGCGTTCTCTTTGATCTTAATTTCCACTTCCGCTTTATGGCCGATCAAATAGAATTTATCGATGCCATTTAGTTGCTCGATATCAAGAAGCTTTTTCGCTTGCCCATGACTGTAAAATTGCCCTGAGAATGGTCGTTTACCCACATAAAAACTTGGCGCAGAATCCATAATCTGTTCAAAAATAATACGGTCACTTTTCTCGTTCGCCTTACCTAGGTTCAGGTAAACCATAGCAATCATCAGTAACACAGGTAGCACCAAAGCCACACTCGAAAACCACTTCTTATCTTTTTCCACCACAAGTATAGCAACCAGCATCCCAAGAGCTGGAATCCCCGGCAGTACGTACGCAGGGAGAATATTGCCCGCCATAGTGAAAAGAAGCAGTGGCGAAATCAACCAACAGACAAGGAATGAAAACAACCCACTATTCTCAGCGTTAATTTCCACAATTTTCTTGCGACGAGCGAAAGTTAAAATAGGTAATACAATCGACCACGGCGCAGCAGCCTGAATCCAGAACACCCAGATCATGCCTCTGGTTTCATCATGAGCAGAACCGTATAAATCGCCCTCCCAACCACTCACAACAAAACGCTTAAAGTGTTCGCCTACGATAAAGTAATCAATAAAGCCTGGAGTTGCCATTTCAGCCATAATGTACCAAGGCAAGGCAATCGCCAGCATGACACCTAAACCTGACAACAGTGGAAAGCGTTGCCACAACACTTTAAAAGCCCCAGACAAGCCATGTTGTAATACTAACCAAGGGAAAACTGCGATACCCATGATCACAATCGCAACTGGCCCTTTTGCAAGCAGGCCCAACGCCAAGCCTACAAATCCAACGTAACCCCATATTTTATTGGTTCTCTCACTTCCTTCGGCTTTACAGTCTTCTCCACCGAGCCAACATAAATAAAAGCCCAGCATCGCGATAGTCATGGCTAACGTTAACGCCATGTCGGTCATCACAGCACCCGCGGCGATAGAGAAAATTCCACATGTCGCCAATACAACAGCCGCCACTAAGGCACTTTGCCCCTTGCGCTTCGCCATATACGCGACTAATAGAATCGTCGCGAAACCTGCTAACCAATGCGGAGCACGTACCGCAAACTCACTCAAGCCAAACAACTCAATACCGATAGCGCTCATCCATGTGAACAACGGTGGCTTACCCCAAAAAGGAATACCGTAATCAAACTGAGGGGTTAACCAATTACCAGTTTCTACCATCAAGCGCGCCATTTCTCCATAGCGCGCTTCAGTGGTATCCATTAACGGATAAGTCGCCAAAGATAAGAGCCTTAAAACCAGTGCAAAAGCCAACAAATACCATAGGTGCGTTCTGTTCAGGCTCATGCTGATTCCTCTAATTTAAAATGTGTTTTCAATGCGGGCGTATCGACCACCGATTGGATCAGGTACAAAGGACGATTCTTGGTTTCGATGAAAATACGACCTATGTACTCCCCCATTAAGCCAATACTCAACAGTTGAATGCCGCCAAGAGCAAGTTGCACGACCATCATTGACGGATAACCCATGATTGGTTCACCAAACATCATGGTTTTGAATACGATGAAAACGCCATACACAAAAGCAGTAAGAGCTACTAAACCACCAACGGCCGTCGCAATACGCAATGGTCGGATAGAGAATGATGTGATGCCATCCATCGCCAAGCCAATCAACTTCAAGTAGTTCCACTTGGTTTCACCGCAGAAGCGAGCATCGCGCTTAAACTGAATCGTTGCTTGTCGAAAGCCCGGCCAAGAAAAGATGCCTTTCATGTAACGGTTACGTTCAGGTAGTTGGTTAATATGGTCGACAACCTCTCGGCTTAACAGTCGAAAATCACCCACATTTTCTGGAACATCAATCTTCGCAGCCACATTCATTAGTTTGTAAAAGCTCGCTGCTGAAAACGTCTTAAACCACGTTTCACCATCACGCTGGCTGCGCTGCATATTGACTACATCATAGCCTTCACGCCATTTAGCGATCATTTGCGGGATAAGCTCAGGCGGATCTTGTAAGTCTGCATCTAGCAGAATCACCGCTTGTCCACGGCAATGCTCAAGACCAGCGCTCATCGCTGACTCTTTACCAAAGTTGCGGCTTAAACCAATCACCGAGATTGAGCTATTGATTGAAGTGAATGAACTCACCAAGTCCAAGCTGTTGTCTTTGCTGCCATCGTCAACATAAACAATCTCACTCGTAATCGGTAAGCTATCGAGAACTTTAGTGAGGCGAGAATGAAACACTTCTAACACCTCTTGTTCATCGTAAAACGGTACAATGAGCGATAGTGAGACAGTGGGATTAATCCGTGATGTGGAGATTTTAGGGCGGCTAATATGAAGTTCAGACATAATACGTTCTTCTATTTTTTAATCTGAAGCCAATCTACCCTCCCACAAGTGAAAGTTATGTTATTGACATATTTTTCACGCTCACTCAGGATAATGTTACCGTCTATTTCTGTATGAGAATCAAAATGAAACGAGTTCTATTAGTCGAAGATAACCGTGAAATCGCAGGTGTCTTGTTTGATTATTTTGAGTGTATTGGCATGGAGCTCGACTACGCGGACAATGGTGAACTTGGCTTGCAACTCGCGTTGGAAAACTCATTTGATATCATCATATTGGATCTGATGTTGCCAAGAATGGACGGCCTCACGGTTTGTAATAAACTGCGAGACCAAGGCAACGCGACACCTATTTTGATGCTGACCGCGCTAGATAGCCGCGATGATATGTTGAAAGGGTTTGAGCATGGTGCCGATGACTATCTAACCAAACCTTTTGATTTGGATATTTTGGAAGCCAGAATGAACGCACTAGTTCGTCGTTACCGCGGAAAAGTAGCCTCTTCAAAACTTCAGTTCGGTGAACTCACCATCGACCAAAAAACCCGTAAAGCTTACCGCCAAGACAAGCTTCTTGCGCTAAACCCAACCACTTACACCATACTTGAGATGCTCTGCCAAAACGCACCGGAAGTGGTGACTCGTGAAGATATCTCCTACAAATTATGGGAAGAAGATGAACCCAATAATGATGTGCTGCGCAGTCACATCTATCAATTACGAAATCAACTCGACAAGCCTTTTGACAATCAGATGTTGATTACGGTTCCTAAAATAGGATTCCGCTTGGAGTCATCGAATTGATTTCCAACTTTCTGACAAGCACTAAAACCCTCACCGGCCGCTTAGCTGTTTTCTTTGGGCTAATGGCCGTGATTGTGTCTGCGTTCGTCTATGTGGTTTTTGTTGCCGCGCTCTACATGTCTGAAGATCGAGTCGGTGAAAGACGCATCTTGATTGACCGCAATTACGCCGTCGGATTATTCCAAGCCGGAGAAAGTGGTGAGTTAAGAATTGATGACCTGACCGTCGCCTATAACGATCCGTCATTCGTACCTCCCGAATATTATAAGCTCATTGCAAATAAAGAGAGCTTTCTCGGAGAGATCGGCGAAGAGCCAGAGTCACGAATGGTCTATGTAGGTGAATATTCTGACAAAGGAAAAACCCACCCAATAATCCTACTTTCCGAAATAGACCGTGTTGAATTTGCTATTTCTGAACTTGTGTACGCGACCGCCTTCGTGCTCACGTTACTTTCTATCTTAATTTTTAGTTTTGGTGCTCTGCTCTATCGACTGTCAAAACGACTGATTGAGCCATTCAACTCTTTGTCTGAGCAGCTTGAATCGAATAAGCTCAACCTCAACGAAGAGTTTGGTGTGAGTGATGATGCGGCAGTTGAATTTCGTCAGCTAACAGATCAACTGAATCAGTATCGTCGAGAGATCAACTCCTTGCTCAAGCGTGAACAAGCCTTTGCTCGATACTCCAGCCATGAGTTAAGAACACCACTAACTGTTGCTCGTGGTGCGAATAAATTGCTATTAAGAAGCGAAACAACGGAATTTCAATCTCGTCAGGTCGAACGCATTGATGAAGCCATTATCCAGATGTCAGAAATGGTCGATGCCCTGCTCGGTTTAGTCCGTTATGAAAGAAACAGTGACGATGCACCGCTGCGTTTGTTTAGTCAGCAAGAGTTGGAAGCTATCGTTTCCAAGAATTCATTACAAGCAGATGAGAAGCAAGTCGAGATATCCCTTCACATTCAATCTGAGCCTATAATTCAAGCCACAAGCGCGATAATGAACATGTTGGTCGGAAACTTGTTGAGAAATGCCATTGCAGCGACCAATAGTGGCACTGTCACGGTTACCCTGTCCGAACAGAGTATTGTGATTGAAGACCAAGGCGAAGGCCTTCAGGAACAGTACAACCCAAACGGTCATGGATTAGGTTTATTGATTGTCGACGACTTGTGCCAACGCTTCCATTGGGAGTTTGAGTTGGTCAATCGCAACTCTGGAGGGTGCACTGCAAGAATCGCCTTTCAGACAGATTCCTCCTTATCCACATTAAAGCAAGCAAACTCATAATACGAAGCTCAATACCCGATGAAAACTTGATTTAGTTGGTTTACAGCGCTCGCTAGCTACTAGATACTCAGTAGTCCTTTTTGATTTAAAAATGCTGGCTCTGAGTCAGCATTTTGTCTAAGTGCGATGAAACTAAATAATAGCCCTGTAACTCAGCATCAATACAACGATCACACCTTTTTCTTAAAGCGAGACGATAAGCTTCACTCCCACTTTTGCGGCAATAAAGCCAGAAAGTTCATGAAACTACTCGAAGACGATCACCCAAACACCACCACTCTAATAAGCTATGGGTCCGCTCAAGCTAACTCCTTGTTCTCGCTAGCCGCACTTGCAAAAATCAAAGGCTGGAAGCTTGAGTTTTACGTCGACCACCTTCCTCAATGGCTACAAGAACGTCCAATCGGCAATTACCGTGGCGCTGTAGACCTTGGGGCTAAGGTTATCTCAATCAAAGAAACAGGCTCTGATCTTCATCCACAACAATATATTGAGCAAATAAGACAGCCAGATTCTCATTGCATTGTATTGCCTGAAGGTGGGCGTTCTCAGCTTTCTGAATATGGCGTGAAGCAACTGGCGATGGAAATACTCAGCTGGACGCGCTTCGAAAACAAGCACGATTTCGTGGTTGCACTGCCAGCAGGCACCGGCAGTACTGCTCTCTATCTTCATAAGCATTTAAAAGTGCACAACATTCCGGTGTTAACCTGTGCGTGTGTGGGTGGTAATGAGTACTTAACGCAACAATTCAATGAACTTGGTGAGACCGATCACCCGCAGATTTTAACGTTCAAGGCCAAGCACCACTTTGGTAAGTTGTATCAACAGGATTATCAAACTTGGTTAGATCTACAAGAGCAAACCGACATTGAATTTGACCTGCTCTATGACCCTTTGATGTGGCAATGCTTGGAACAATGGCAACAAGACAACCCAACCAAAACCGTCATCTATATCCATCAAGGCGGCATCTTAGGCAATGAATCGATGTTGCCACGCTATCAGCGTAAGTATCCGGATATGTGTATCAGCAATAGCGACGGGCATTGGTGATCGCCTGTTGTGACTCTCTAGACAAACCTCAGCCACTCGCTAGTTTTACATGTCACTGCCCTCCATTGCAGTGGCTACTTGTATACGCTTCTATCGCCTATTATTAATTTTGAGTCCGTTGCAATTAAAGGTAACGACAAATACTCAAATCATCTACTTTTATGTTGGTATCACAGTTACTCACGACGCTTGCCAAGATCTTTCCAGAGCCACATGCCATTGTCCAACCTAATGTTCCATGGCCCGTATTGGTAAACAGATTCTTAATCGGAGTTTTACCGATAATAGGCGTGCCATCCGGCGTCATTGGCCTTAATCCAGTCCAGTATTCAGCCTTAGAAAAGTCACCCGCTTGTGGGAAAAGATCTTTTATCACCATATCGATCGTGGCTTTGCGTTTTTCAGGGATAAGATAATTAAAACCCGCAAGCTCTGCCGTACCCGCAATACGAATTCGGTCATCAAAACGAGTCATCGCTACTTTGTAGGTTTCATCCATAACAGTCGAGGTTGGTGACTTATCTGCATTCGCAATCGGTAGTGTTAACGAATACCCTTTCACTGGATACACAGGAATAGACAAGTCCACTTGCTTAAGCAAGTCTCGAGAATAACTGCCCGATGCGACCACGTAAGCGTCCGCTTTAAACTCGCCTTGAGTCGTTGTAATACTCTCAATGGTTTGATTCTGATAATTGAGCTTGACCACTTCTGTATCAAACACGAACTGAACACCGAGTTGCTTGGCTTTCTCAGTCAAGGTTAAACAGAACTGATGACAATCACCGGTTTCATCATGAGGTAAGTATAAGCCGCCCACCAGCTTGTCTTTAACGTCCGCTAAACCCGACTCCACTGACAGACACTGGTCAACATCAAACAGCGAGTGCTCGATCCCACTCTCTTTCAACAGCTTCATATCTTGCTGAATAGCATCGAGTTGCTTCTCGCTTCTGAATACTTGCAAGGTGCCTTTCTGCCTGCCCTCATAAGCCAAATCTTCACTGGTTCTTAGATGAGTGAGACACTCTCGACTGAAGTTTGCCACTCTTAACATGCGTGACTTATTCATGGCGTACTTGGCTTCGTTACAGTTGGCCAGCATCTTAGTCGCCCAAGCAACTAATTCCGGAGAAAGTGACGGTTTCACTTTTAGAGGCGCATGCTCTTGGGTAAGCCACTTCATCGCTTTCAATGGGATACCCGGTGCTGCCCATGGTGAAGAATAGCCATAAGAGATTTGCCCTGCATTCGCAAAACTGGTTTCTTTACCACTGCTATCTTGACGATCAATAACTGTGACCGAGTGACCTTCCTTCGCCAGGTACCAAGCACTAGTCAATCCAATAACACCACTGCCAATTACAATAACTTCCATTCTCTTCCCCTAATGCCCGACAAAACCAAAACCTTTCGAACACAGCTGTCAGTCTAAAACTCGTTTCGTTAATAATTTGTAACTTATTCCGCGCATGTTGACTTAACAATAGAGGGGGTGTTGATAAAAACTCAATTCGACTTAAAAACGAATTCGGTAGTTTGGAACTGTGATATTGGCGGTATTTGGACGCTTAGAAGGAGTCGCTAAGTAAATCTACTATTCTTAGATATTGTAAGCGTCATGACTCAAGAAAGTGGCGTTTTCAAGTAAGAAATCTAACAAGGTTTCGGCCTGTAGCGTGAGTGCGCGGCCTTTTAAAGATTGAACCTTAACCGTCGCCTTCGATAGCATCTCCAACTCGGTCGCAACCACTTCAATCTGTCCTGACTTTATCTCATCGATCACCGTGAGCTTAGGCATAAAGGTTACACCCAACCCTGCTGAGACAAAGTTAGTCAGTGCAGTGACCGAATTGGTTTGAAGCTTCGGCTGCAAGGTAAGATGGGAAATTTGTTCGGCCTGCTTTACCAGCCTCCCCATACCGGTCGAGTTATCGATCAAGGCAAGAGACGCTTCTTGAATATCTTGCATTACCACTGGTGCTTCTTTCATCGTAAGGAAGTGCCCCTTCGGAGCAATCAATTCGAGCGGATGGCTACGTTCAACATGTGAGTGCAGTTTAGGGTGCGGTGCAGAAGCATAAGTAATCGCGAAATCGATCTGTTGATCTTCCAACATCTTGACTGCATCCAATGCACCAGCAATCTCAATAGAAAGATTGATATCAGGATAACGAGTCATGAAGGTTTGCATCGGCTTTGACACCAAGTTGGTAATAAACCCTTCACCGATGGCAATACTGACATTACCTCCTTTGAGGTTTTTGAGCTTGGTTAGTCGAGCAAGCACTGCAGCCTCTCCACGAACAATAGAACGGTAGTAATGCAACAGTTCATTACCCGCCTCAGTCAACAGTGATTGTCGGTTGTTGCGCTCCCATACTTTCATTTCCGCTTGCGCTTCGAGCTGTGTCAGCATTCTGCTCATTGCAGCAGGGTCAACATTCATCATCTTGGATGCCTTACGCAATGAGCCATACTTAGACAACGCGTTTAAATACTCAAGAGCGCGGATATTAAAGTGATGCATTCAACTTCCTTTTGATTCGGCTGACACTAGATCAAGCGTCTCACAAATTGGCTGCGAACATGTATCCCATTTTATCAAGAACGTGTTTACACTTACTAACTTGTGCACCGAGTCACTTCAAAGCAGCTAAAGGCTCATGCTCGTTTATTCGACCTACTCTTGATAAACAGATGGAAAGAGCTTAGAGAGCCCTGTTTGAAACCGCTTAACGAAACATTTTCGATGACAGGGCATCTGTGTGATTCTGCTTTCACTTGAGTAATACCAATCACAGTAAACAAGTGGTCATAAATAGCTCAGGAAGACGTGATAACTAGGCAAAGGACTTTGGGCTAGAGATAGAGATAGAGATAGAGATAGAGATAGAGATAGAATATAGGTGCTCTAAAACGAGAAAACCCCAGCATTTCTGCTAGGGTTTTGAATAGTGGTGGAAGGATGGGGATTTGAACCCCAGATACGCTATAAACGTATACTCGCTTTCCAGGCGAGCGCCTTAAGCCACTCAGCCATCCTTCCACAAATTGTGCGTTGAACTTGTCACTCAACGAGGCGCTACTTTATTGATTCTGCTCGCTTTGGTCAAGAGGCATTATCAAAAAAAGTGCCTTTTTCAGTTTGTTCGATTACAAATTAACTCATTAGATCAAAAACAAACCAAATTTCATTCAATCGTTGTACTTACGCTTGTTGCTTTTCTTATGCTTGTTGATAGTAGCCCGGAACTCTAAACCATTTACGGCACATATCTAAGAAATAACCGTACAGCACGCCCATACCACATGAGATAACAGCGTTACTGGTTACAGCCGTAACAATCTGGTCGCTTGAAGCACCAACTGCCAATAAAATACCGGCATACACAGGTGACTGGAATAACACGTACGCCACCAAGTCAGACAAGTTTTTCATCAATGAGCTTTGTGAAAGCTTTGCGCCGTTACGCAAGAACCAATCACGAAAGACTCCATAAGGCCAAGCGATAGCTATGTTTACCGGAATAGATAACGTTCGAGAAGCAAGAGACTGCTCAAACGTCATACCAGAAATAAACACTTCAACGATCATGCCAGAAATAAAACAGAAAACAACCATAGCGAATGTATCCGCAGCTGCGTTTCGAATACAGAATGGACCACGAGACTTCATTGACGACAAACCTAAAATATATCACTACTTAATTAGTGATTTAGCAACACATAAACAAGGCGAGCTCACACCCGGCCAGATAATGTCACTATTAAATCACAAGATAAGCAGTCATAGATTCCAAATTAAAAATGAAGTTGTAAATTAACAACCAAAAACCACTTTAAAAGCAGTTACTTCCACCAGCAAAACCCAAAGCGGTCAAATAATGAGCGATTCACCATTGCATTTCCGTAATTAAACAACAGTTATGCCATAGGAAGACTTACAGTAATCACATTTATGATCTCTTGATCAGGAAGAGAGCCGAGAGAAACCTGCTCTAAGGCTTTATCAACTTGATCTGTGAGTTCTGCATTTTTCATAGGTTCAGCATGAACACGCAATCTCTCTAAGGCTGACTTAATCAGCCCTAAGTTATTATCTTCGAGCGCTACGTACAGTGTGACGAGTAGCTCTTCGGTGTTATCTTTGTTTCGCAGATCAGGTTTAGGTAATGACTCACTTTTATTTTTTGAATCGTGTTTTTCTACGTCCAGGCTATCAATATCATGAGTTTTTACTTCGTGATATTGGTAAAGCTTGTTCGAATAGCGGAACAACGCATCATCCAGTTCACGCTCATCAATTGGCTTGGCAATAATATAATCCACACCCGCACCAAGCATACGTTCGCGGGTCTCTTTAAAGACATCAGCCGTACAACCAAACACCAGTACCGATGATATCTCGCCTATCAAAGCTCGAATCGCAGTAGTTGATTCAACGCCGTCCATCACTGGCATATGATTATCCATCAAGACCAAATCAAAGCGCTCGGCCACCACTGCTTGTATCGCAAGTTCACCATTTTCGACGCACTTACAAGTGAAGCCTTTACTGCTCATGAAGGTTTCAATGATGACGGTATTGGTTCGGTTATCCTCGACAATCAGGACCTTCAAACCAGAGTAATCTAACTTTTTATGCGGTAAGCTCTCTATTTCACCAGGCTGGCAAGGCTTAATCTTCAAGCGAACATCGAAGCTTGTGCCTATCCCTTCTTCACTGGTGACGCTAATACTGCCATCCATCAGCTGAGCAATTTTCTTTACAATCGCTAATCCAAGACCAGTACCGCCAAAGCGTCTTGTCGTCGAAGACTCAGCTTGTTCAAAGGGTTTAAAAATACGTTTTTGTGCTTCTTTAGATATCCCAATTCCGGTGTCGCGAACTCGAATACTAAGGTAGGTGTCACTCCCCTCTACGACTTCTTTAAGGTACACCTCGACAAAGCCTCGAGAGGTAAACTTGACGGCGTTGTTTAACAGGTTAAACAAAATTTGGCGAAGGCGTGCTTTGTCTGAGAAGTACCAACGGCCAGAAGGCACTTCGGAGTACACCTTGAATTGAAGCCCTTTCTCGGAAGACAATGTGTAATAAACACTGTTGATACTGCCAATGATTGAATCAAGCGGGAATCGTGTTTCATCGAGATCTAATCGGCCCTGCTCTATCTTTGAAAAGTCCAAGATCTCATTGAGTAACGTCATCATGTGATCACCCGAGTCATACAGGCTCTTAAGATGCTTCTCTTGCTCAGTACTCAAAGGGGTTTTTAGTAAGATCTGAGCCGTTCCCAATACACCATTCATCGGGGTACGAATTTCGTGTGACAAGGTCGCAAGAAAGGCCGTTTTGGCATTGGTTGATGCTTGAGCTTTAACCTTCTCAGCTTCGAGATAGATGGTTTTTTCATTGAAGGTTTTGATTAAGTGACCGATTTCATCATCACTAGAGTAGTCAACATCAATGATCTCGCCCGCTTTAGAACTATCAACTTGGGCGGCAATCGTTGTGATTGGGCTTATCAAATAGCGGTTCAGTAAGTAATAACCTGCCATGACACACAATAACAACAGCGGCACAATACCGCCTTCAACGCTCATTACCTGACGAAACACTTCGTCTGCTACTCGTGATTTTGAGTTGACGACATCCACTTGCCATCCAAACCCTCCAAATTGGTTACTACTAATATAAATCCCATCAACGAGATTGAAGTTATGAGAAACCAACACTTGGTTGAGTTTGTCTCTTAACGTAATACCAAGGTTGTACTCTTCCGCGTGGTTCTTAATAAAGCCCAGTAACTCTTCAAGCGAGAGATCCACCGTCGCGACACCAGCAAAGGTACCATCGTAATAGTAAGGTGAAGAGGCCGTGATCATTTGAACATGTGTATATGGATCAATATACACATTACTCCATGCAATGATTCCCTGCTCTTTGTTTACTACAGAGGTATACCAGTATTCGTTTTGATAAGGTGTATTTTTGGGGTTGTTATAAGAAGATAGCTGATCAACCTCTCCATCATCAGCTTTGTTGAAAAAATAACTGTTAAGGATTTTATTAGGATTCAATGTATGTGGTTCTGGCCAAATACCGGCGCTGACGATTGTGTCATCGCTCGCCGCCAACATTGACTTAATAAATAGCGGTATGACATCAGCATCGCGGCGTTGTGCCTGAGCGAAACCAACTAAACTATCAACAAAACCTTCAGAATTACTGAGGGGCTCTGTAATCAACTCCGATAACAGTTGTGTACGTAAGTCGAGGTTTTGCTGCAACTTAGCGCGCACAGGTGATTCTACGACGTAATACGTCACACTGCCGACAATGGCGATGAACATTGCGAGGTATACACCAAGCGCTACCATACTTTTTTTCTTAAGAGACGACCGTATTTGCATAATTATCTTGTTATTTTCTTTTCTGTTTAACCTAGTGTTTATCACTAATGACATCAAGCGTTTTTAGATTGAAGCTTGATTGGCGCAAGTTCATTGGTACTATAAGCGCAAATATGTTCCCTTTTACGGTACCTCACTTTGACTTTACAAGATATTCTTGCGCTTCCAGAGTTGGAAGGAAAGCTAATCACAGAACACAAAACCATGGGCTTTGTCACTGCAATGGCAGCCGCTCCAAATGTGTTAACCCCTCATGAATGGCTACCGTTCCTTTGGGGTGGCGAAGAAGTCGCACCTTTTACTGACGGTGAACAGCTGGAAAGCTACATTGAAGTTATCATCGCGCTTTGGAACAAAACCCGCCCAGAACTGATCGAAGGTACTTGGGTATGGCCTGAAGCTTGTCAATTAGATGATGCAGAAGTTGTAAATACAGCAGCTCGCGATTTTTGTGAAGGCTTACTTCAAGGCTGGCAGATAGCCCGTGATGATTGGGAAACACTGATGCCCGAAGACAGCGAAGACAACGCATTGGTCGGCGGCGTGTTGCTTTCACTAAGCATGCTTTACGACCCAGAAACTTCCATTGCTACGCTTGCTGAGCAAGGCATTGAAGGTCTCGAGCAATTTGAAGAGATCTTTAACGCTGTGCCTGTGATGCTTTGCGGGTTAACGCAACGCGGTATCGCATTAGCCGAAGCTCAATAATTTTCCATTATCTCTAAAGCGAGAGATATAAGAGAAATAAGCTACGCTATATCGAACGATAGTAAGAAGGCCTCACAATGGGGCCTTCTTTCGTTTCAGGCGACACTAAATAGACGTCTAAAAGCCTTTCCAATCGAAATGATCAATTCGCTCATCGGCAATGTAAAACAACTTAGTGCCGCTGCTGACAACTTGATCTAACTCCGGATTAAGCTCTATACCACTCCCCGTATCAATCGCGATCAGCGTTGCTTTATACTTCTCTTTAAATACAGAGAAAATAGGCGCGACGGTTACAGGTTCGACATCTTTAGGGTAATACGTCGAATACTGTGTCATACCTCTGGTTGAGCTTAAAAGCTCTTGATGAAGTGCACTTGAACCGGGATCAACCGCAGCTTTAGCCAGCATTTCGGCACCCACTGCCGGAATACATTCAGAGTTTGGGCAATGTTGATGCAATAAATCGCTCAACGCCTCGTCTTTAAAGTAAACCAAAAGGTGGGCTTGAGGGTTTCGGTTCGCACAATAAAGCGCTGCAGATAGTGTTATGTCGTCTTCAGGATTATCAATAAGAATACAGCTAGCTGACTCAATACCCGTTTTCTCCATCTCTTTGCCATCGGTGTAGCTGTTTACCTTAACGAAATTGATCTCACCGGGTAACGGATTTTCGATATCTGAACGCGTACATAATACGATTGGTCGCTTGCCCGTTTCTTCATGTTGCAGCATACGGATGAGATGAATGGTTCTTTGTTCATTCCACCCCAACATCAAAATGTGGTTTTCCACTCTAACTCTCCTTTTACCTAACAAGCCCGCTCGCCAATATTCAACACCTTCTGTTGCCACCTTACCCAGTAAAGCAGCGAAAAGGCTGAGTCCTCCTGGAATAACAAACAGAATAACAATCCATCGACCCACTTCCGTCGTCGGGGACAAATCGCCATAACCAACCGTAGAAGCCGTCACGACTAAATAGTATGCAAATGTAGTAAACGAGTTGGTTAAGTCCGTTTCACCCGCTAAATACAATGTCGACCATGATAAAAACACGTAGCCGAGGAAAGTAAACAGTAGGTTTTTACCATTCAAAACAAAGATATTCGCTTTGACCCAACGTTTGAGTTGTAACCAGATTATCATTAGAGCCTCTAATCCATTTCTCTTAGTTACATGCTAGAAAAAATAAATGATATCAACAAGATGTATCTTAAGAAAAAGGCACATGAGCCCAAAATAATGCCAATAGTCCACATTTAGGTACAAAAAGACTTAGAAATATATACAAACAATTTCTTGGATCAAATCAAGCTTGGCGAGGTTCGCGTACCAATGTATAAACTTTACCTTGCTTAAAAAAGAAATACACACAGAGATTTAGTGCTTCGCCAAACGCCTTTTCTCCGCGTTCACACAGTTGAAAATGTGCCTCGCCTTTATCCATATCGACACTCATTAGCTTCGAGTCGCTGAACTCTAAATAGGTCTTAACATAGGGATAGATGGCTTTAAAAATACTTTCCTTAGCAGAGAACACTAAGGTGACAAACCATTGGATGGGAAGGTGAGTCCTGGCTAAGTGCTTTATTTCTTGAGGGCTAACAAACATAGGCATGAGTGACATAACCTGGTTTTCGTTGATGAGCTCTTCAACATCCAAACCAACAAGGCTCACGTCACTTAATGAACTGACCGTCGCTACCGCTAGATCATCGGTATGAGAAATGCTTCCAATCCAACCCTCGGGCCAAACCGGTGATCGGTGTTCACCGATGGGCAGTTCGAGGCAATCACACCCTTCAATGCGTAATGCGTGCAATGCCGCCCTGCGACCGGCAATAAACTCCGCTTTTCGTTTAGTTACTGCACGCTTCATTTCATTTGGTAACGCGACGTCAAGTTCTTGAAAAAGGCAATCTGTATACCTTTGTCGTTCAAAGTGGTACTGCCAAACCTTAATATTTTGCGAGCCAAAGGTGAGCAATTGCAAACCTGACAAAAAAGTCATACGAGTTACTTCCCCAGAGGCACAATCAATGGAGTATGACTTACAGGATCATCAATAATAACGCTATCTAAGCCAAATACTTGCTTAACGAGTTTGGCGTCAATTAAAGACTTAGGTTCGCCTTGCGCGACAATTTCTCCACCAGCAAATGCAATCAGGTGATCCGCATAACGACAGGCTTGATTCAAATCATGCAGCACGGCAACGATAGTGTGTTTTTTTTCTCTATTGAGGCTACGGAACAACTCCAACAAATCAATCTGGTGTGCGACGTCCAAATAAGTTGTCGGCTCATCAAGTAACACTATCGGTGTCTTTTGTGCTAATACCATGGCGATCCAAACTCGTTGTTTCTGACCTCCTGAAAGTTCATCGACCTGCCTCTCGGCCAAATCGGTGACACCAGTATCTTCCATCGCTTGGAAGACCGCCTCTTGATCATCTAAGCTCCACTGCTTAAACAGTTTTTGATGCGGGTAACGACCTCTTGCCACCAAATCAACGACTCGAATCCCTTCAGGAGCTTGTGAGCTTTGCGGCAGTAACCCTAACTCTCTCGCCAACTCTTTAGCTGGCACCTTTTGAATATTCTGACCATCAAGACAAATTTCACCTTGAGAAGGTTTCAACAAGCGGCACAAGCTTCTCAATAAGGTAGACTTTCCGCATCCGTTGGGTCCGACAATGACCGTAAATTTACCTTCAGGAATATGAAGTTCGAGATTGTCACAAATAACGCGATTCTCGTATGCAAGTTTAAGGTTATTTCCGTTTAGTCGAGACGTAATGTTGGATTTAACCGGTGTCGATAGGCTCATAAACTTCTGATTCATTTAAGTTAAACAATATCCCCTAAGTAACCTGTAGCTATTTGCTTATTTAGCTAATTAGCTGTTTGATTACTTAACTCATTAGCTCTAGCTATTCAGTTACTTAGGAAAGCGCAGCATCAAGAATAGACTTGATGCTGCTCAAGGTTACGCATGGTTTCTTGGACGAGTAATCTACCTACGGTTTTATAACATTGCGGGGTCAACCACGCGGTCTTTGATTGCTTCGAGCAACTGATCACCCTTTGAGCTCAAAGCAAATTCTGCAAACAGAGCTCTTAGTGTGTCACACAGAAGATCAACCTGAGCTTGACTGTAGTTTTCAGTAAGGTAGCTCATCATTACACGTAGCACCTGCTCATCATTGACGGTTTCTTCTAACACTTCGAACTGAAGTCCTAAACCAGATTCGCTTCGATCTGAATCAACCTGCTGGAAGTTGATTTTGTCACCATTAGACAATTCGAAAGCACCACTAAATTTACTTTTAGCATGAAGTTGAATGAAGACTTCAAACATGTGCCCGTCCACATCGGGATCCCCCCCAACCAAACCTTCTTCAATAAGGTCGATAGGAATATCTCCATATGGCATAGAATCATTAATCGTATGTTTCACTTGGGCTACCAGTTCAGCCACCGTACGGACGCGTTCAAAATTCACTAAATGCGCCACTACGGTGGTGAAGTAACCTATCGTGTCGTAATACTCAACGTCTTGTCGGCCCGAAGCCGAGGTTCCTACTATGAGCTTATTGGGTGCACCAACAGCATTTAGTGCCGCAGCAATAGACGCATAGACGACATTGAATAAAGATGCGCTTTGCTGCTTGGCAAGTGCATATAACCCATCCCTTACGTTATCTTCAATTTCAACGATAACCCAACCACCTTTAGGCCCTTGAGGATCCGCTTTCTCTGATAAAGGGTGATTCTTAGGGAATATAGGAGTAGACCAAGGCACATCTTTTAGATTATCCAACCAATAATCGAGGTGCTTCTGATGTGTTCCAGAACCTCTCTGCATACGAGCATACTCGTGCATTGGAAGAGCTTCATGTCTCCATTCCGGTGATTGACCTTGAACGCGCAGTTTATAAGCTAAATTAAGCTCATCCATCATCAAATTCACTGACCATTCATCTTGAACAATATGGTGGAACAAGAAGGACAAGAACTGCTGCCCCGTATCCTTGCAACGGATGAATCTTACTCGAAGAGGGAACTCATTCTCTAAATCAAAGGGATGGATTGCCTCTTGTTTAAGAAACTCATCCCTATCTTCGATTTCACATTCATCTGAAGTCCAAAACCATTTGTAATTGCCGATGTCACTGACATCAACCACTTGTTGGCATGGATTACCATCATGTTCATAAAAATGGCTTCTTAGAGTGGCATGACGAACTAGAATATCGCGGCAAGCTTCCCCAAAAGCCACTTCATCCAATTCATCGAAAAAGCGTAAAACAAACGGCAAGTTAAAAATCGTATTGAGTCCAAATTTGGCGTATTTGGGAATCGCCTTCCACAGAGAATTCTGAGCGAGTGACAATGGAGCAAGCGAAGAACCAACATCGGAAAGAGATGCCGAAGACTCAAGAAACTCGGTACTTTTCGGCACAGCTTGTTCGGCAAGCGATTGAGCCGTCGGGTTGCCAAAAAGATCATTAATGCTGATTTCAATACCATGGTGAGTCAGTAATCGACCAATAACTCGAGTTGCAATCAATGAGTGCCCTCCGAAGTCAAAGAAATCGTCCGTTGCGGTCATCGTATCCGAAGCTAAAGCCTCTTTAAACTCAGCCAAAATGAGTTCGGCAGTAGAATTTATCTCAGAAACGGGACTTGATGCTTCAACTGATGCCGGCATAACCGTGGGATTTATTGGCTTAGCGTGCTTAGCCAGTTCAGTCGCAGTTCGGTAGGTGAATAAGTCTTCAATGCTCACTTCAATCCCATGGTCCTTCAACAAGCGACCAATGACTCGAGTACCAATAAGCGAATGACCACCAAAATCAAAGAAGTCATCGTCTTTGTTCATGCTTTCTATAGAAAGTGCATCTCTAAATTCAGCGAGTATTGTCTTTTCAAAAATTGAAACTGGCTCGGCATTTTCATTCACCAAAGGTGCTGCTTTTACATCCTGCTTTGCCAATGCAGGTTTAGTGACTTTTTGACCATCAATGTACGCAATAAATTGCTCAAATAGAAACGCTCCTAAGTGAGGAGAAACCGTTGCCCCCGTAACTAACTCAAATGACAGGGCACCTTGTCGGTTAATGCCAACCGCAAGAGAGATTTCAAACTTCGGATGAAGCGGTGCAGTCGGTAATTTCACAGCCTCAACATCATCAAGTGACAAATAGTCAGCCGGATCTACAAGCCAAGTCACTAAAGCTGCTGATTGAGAAAACTCTGTTGACTCGATGGTCTGAGACTGAGCAGCGGTTAGCCTCATAGTAAGGTCGCCAACAGCTTGGCCTAAGTCTGAAATTGGCTGCCCTAAACAGAGATAAGTCAAACCAGTCTCAATCATCGCGCCACTAATTTCTCGATTTTTCTGACTGATATCAACCGGCATGAACACATCAAGACTATCGAGATCATTAGACTCGGTGATGTAACGAGCGAACAGCACCGCAGTAGCTGCGAGGATTTCTACTTCGTTCATCGTCCTACCAAGGCGATTCTCGAAGGTCTCTCTTTGAATAGAAGTCGTAAACTTACGTGGTACTGATGCTTGTAAATACGAACAAACATTTTCACTGACACCGGTTTGTACTAAGTCAATATCCTGTGTAGAACGCTTAATCCATGGCAAACAAGATGTCGAAAGAGCTTCAAGCTTTTGAATTGGCGTGAAACCTCCTATCTTTGTGGGCTGCTTTCTCTGCTCTATGGTGCAAAGGCCATGATTATATAAAGCACTCACAACTTCGAATATTTCTTTCCAGCACACTTCACCACTCAAAATTTGGTGAGAAACTACACCTAACACCACATCTTGCTCTGCGCAAATGTAAACCGTAAATTGGATTCCTGACTGAGATTCCAGCGCTATAGGGGTTGATTGATTAGCTTGCAGGTGGGAAATAGCATCTTGAACTGAATCAACAGCTTCAATATTAATCGTCTGAGAAAATTCATTACCGTGAAATTTAACTAAACCTGCATCCTCATCAAATTGATAACAAACATTAAGGGATGGGACGAATTGAGAAAGTTTACTCAACGAAGAAACCAAGCGACCAATGTTGACTTCCCCTGCTAGACGGTAAGCAGCTGAGTATTGAGCAGAATCTTCATGCTGCTGATGGTGCATCCAAACTCGTTCTTCAAAATCTGTCACTGCGTTGCCAAATCCACTCTTTTCCTTCGAGTGATGCGAGTTAAATATCATGTTCCTTTCTCCTGTCTGAAAGAATTCAGAACTGTCCTTTTTGAAGCTAAAGCTGCCTTTAAAGTACAAGTATTCTGGGGGAGGCTCTAAGCTCTACGCTTATTAAAATCAGTGGCTTACTTTATTCCCAATAAAGCTTAATGTAAAGCATTCTCATTTGCGTTGATTGATATATGTGTACCGATGCTTAAAACTGGCGAGATCGGGTCAATAGCCAAATTAAATATATGCCACCAACAATACCCGTCATCCTGCCTATCGGCACGCTTGCTTGAAAAGGCAACCATTGAATTAAAACGTCCGCAGTTAAGACCAACAAAGCGCCCATAAGAGCTGAGGAGAACAAGGATAATGCTCGCGACTTTCTCAATCGACCAACTAATTGAGGAGCAGCAAGGGCAATAAAGGCAATAGGCCCAGCAGCTCCTGTCGCGAATGCGGCTAAGACCACAGCAAAGAAAATCATAGAAAGACGGACTCGCTCTACTCGGATACCCAGCTGAGTTGCGATGTCATCCCCCATCTCTATCATGGCAAGCGCACGCTTTAGCATCATCATAAAAGGGAGGAGGAGAAATACCCCTATAAGTACAGGATAAACATGTGTCCATGTCCTAGCATGCAGTGATCCTGCAAGCCATAGATTAGCCAAAATGGCATTGTCCAAATTACCCTTAACTAACATCAGGCTGTTCAGCGCACTCAAAATGGACCCGATCCCAATACCAGTGAGTATTAAGCGATATCCTCCAACCACTCCTGCTTTTACCGCGAGTAAGTAAACGATAACGGCCGTGATTACTCCGCCGACTATCGCCGCGATTGCAACTTCTATTGCCCCTTGCTCAAACAAAACTATTTGAGCAATTGCACCGGTCGCAGCCCCCGTAGTGAAGCCAATGACATCTGGAGAACCAAGAGCATTTCTTGATACCGATTGAAATACCGCACCAGAAATGCCTAACGCAGCCCCAACAAAGACCGCAGTAAGAACCTTAGGTAGTCTTATGTTAAGAATTATTCGATCTTTTACGCCCCCCTCTCCAACCCCAAGAATGATATCGGCCACTTGAGGCAACGAGATATTAAACTTACCCAATGTCATGGAATAAGTTGCAATAGCGCAAACTGATATCAACAAAATCAAAGCGACAAGTATATGAGACGGTTGATAACAGAAAGAAAACTGACCGAAGCGTACAACACTTCCCGAGCCAGAATTTTGAAGAGTGTAAGGCTCAATCATCATAGGGGAGATATCTTCCAACGTTTCACTAAGAATACAAAGAATGGCCCGCCGATTAGAGCAATCATAATGCCTACACTGATCTCATTGGGATACCCGACGATCCGGCCTAGCACATCGGCGACAACCGCCAGAATGGATGCAATCAGTAAAGAAAAAGGCATCAACCATTTATGATCCGACCCCGCCGCCATCCTTGCAATATGAGGGGCAGTAAGACCAACAAAGCTGATAGGACCAGCCGCCGCAGTAGAGGTCCCCGCTAAAACCACAATAGCAATAGAAGCAAAACACCATATTTTGATCGGGTTAACACCTAAGGCGTGACCAATATCGTCCCCTAACGAGACAGTATCCAAGGCTTTACTTAATGAAAATGCGATTACTAATCCAATGGCTATTAACATGGCAGCCGGGATCAAGACATCGTAACCTCGCCCTTGAAATGACCCCACAGCCCAATGTCTATATTGTTCAAACACCATTTCATTGCTGTTTATTGTGATCATATGAGTCAGTGCAAGCAACACAACTGACAAAGCTGTTCCCGCCAATACAACTCTTACAGGGTTAACCCCTTTATTTACCCCAGCAAGGGCAAACACACCCGCTCCGGAAACAGTCGCCCCAAGTAAACCAAACCACATCACATAGGCCATATCATGGATGCCCAGAAAGGCTATCGCTGAGACTATGGCAACTGTCGCCCCCGCATTGACACCGAGTATCCCAGGGTCTGCTAATGGGTTACGAGTTAAGCCTTGCATGATAACGCCTGCAACACCAAGCGCACCGCCAACAACTAAAGCTAACAAGGTGCGCGGAATTCGAAGATGGACAACCAATAGATGATCACTGTTGGTTGGATCAAAAGAAAAAATCGCATCCAAAGTCACTACCGGCGATATGTAATGCGTGCCGATAAAAAGGCTAAAACACGAGGTAAAAAATAACAACACGAATCCCGCCATCAACCATCGTCGTCGTTGTCCATTTCTTATCTGTTCAAATGCTTCTGCAGGACCAGTAATACTTGTCATCACGGACATCCTTTACCCATTTTCCATTGACATTAGCCATTAACCTGCATTTGTATCTCGTTCAAAAAGCTGAACAATGTCGTTAACGATTTCAGTGGCACTATACATATCGATACGAAATGAATTCTCACCTAGGCCAAAGACTTGTTTATTCTGGACGGATGGAAGGTTGATCAAGATTGGGTCATGCATGAATCGATTAGCGCTGTCGTCACTCGCTTCTAGCAAAAATGTCGTATCGGCTTTAAGTTGAGTCAGCAGTTCAAAGTGGACGCGCATAAAGTCTGATAAAGGCACGGTGTTGTCATGCCATTGACGATTTTGCACTTCCATTTTAAAACCAAGATCAGTGAGCAAGTCCGCATGAACGCCGTCCTCTAAAGCGATAGCATTGGTAGCTCCAGGTCCAAAATACGCCACAATATTTGTTTCGCCTTCGGGTATCTGTAGTTTATTTTTACTCTGGTTAACGAACGACTCAAACTGACTAATTTTTTGTTGGGCTTGTTCTTCTAACCCTGTAGCCTGTCCAAGCCTCAAAGCCAAGTCTTGCCATGATTGTGCGGTGTAATCCAAAATAATGGTTGGTGCTATTTGCTTAAATTCAGCTATTTGATCTCTCGCCGAATCACCACCGCGCCATGCTACAACAATCAAATCAGGTTCATAGATATAGGCAGACTCTAAATCAACGCTGCCGGCAGGCCATGCCTTTTCCACGCTTCTCTGTTCAGCAATATCTGCCCATTGACTAAAAAACTTCCCTTCATAAGTGAGTGCAGTTGCGGCTAAAGGAGCATCAATCGCCAGTAGCGTCCCACTAATCGTCACCGAGGTAGAAAGGATTCGAGTCGGTTTAGATGGGATCACTGTCTGTGAGCCATCCGCATTAACGAAAGTCTTGGGATAAGTATTTTGAGATGTCATTTCGGTTTCTGCAAAAACAGAAGCCGAAGCTGAAATCAAAAAAACAACAATGATTTTAAAAATTATATTGATTCTCATTTACTATTTACACTTTATTTAGTCTGCGTTTAGTGAATTAAATGGTCTTGCTACTGGGAATTTGAGTCTGAATAACTTTTCTGAATTAAGCCATTAAGCCATTAAGCCATTAAGCCATTAAGCCATTAAGCCATTAAGCCATTAAGCCATTAAGCCATTAAGCCATTAAGCCATTAAGCATATGCTAACTATATTCATATAGAACAATCAAGATAAATCCGGTTTTCGCTAGCGGATACATTAGCATAATTTCGTTTTAAGCAATTTATAAGTAAATAACTTAAATAACCCAACTAACGTACATCGCACCGTTAAATCGACATGTAGTAACCTTTGCATTTCGTGACCAACAAAAATTAACTTACCGGGCTAACACGACAACACACCCTCCAATTAAATAAAATAGCCGAACTTTATTCGCTCGGCTTTCTCTGGAAGGTTTATTAAAGTGATTATAAAATCTCGTCGGCAACCTCTTTTGCGTTCCGACATTTAATCAACTTGCGTGTAAACACCTTACGCTCAAACGTTTTACTCAGTTTCTCTGCTACACCTTTTAGGTGAGATGGCTTTAAACCAAGCGACAGAAACGCACTCTCCTCGCTAAAACCTTCTAAATGTTTTCCCGTCACTTGCTCATAAGCTTCGATAATCGACCCAAATTCTGATGTCGTTAACGTCGTTTTAGCGTTGTTCGGTTTCTCATTGTTCTGAGTAACAGAAGCTGAAGCGAGTTGTGGAGAGCTCACCGTCTGAGTCATTGAACGAACCAACTCTTCTCGCGCTTGAATCCGGTCAAACTTTCCATTTCGAGAGAGAGGCAGTTTATCTAATTCAAGTAACTGAGAAGGTACATGGGAGTTTGGTAAGCATTGCTGTGCAAAGTCACGAATAGCAGCAGCATTAGCGACTTGGCCATCCGCCACTTTATAGATCGCACCTAACGCTACGTCTCCATTACGTTCGGTATAGTCGACAATCAAAACTTGCTCAATCAGTGGGCAGCGATTTAACTCTTTCTCAATATCGGGTAACGACACACGGACGCCCCTAACCTTCACATAGCCATTAACCCGACCAGCAAAAATAATGGTGCCATCTTCACGATAATAGCCTAGATCACCGGTTCTAAACGCTCTGACCTCACTACCTAGATCATCAATTATCGTCACAAAATCAGTTTGTGTAAGCTCTCCATCAGCTAAATACCCTGACGCCAGGTTTACTCCTACTGTCATGATCCGACCTGCTACTCCTTGTGGAACATGTTTACCCAATCCATCCATAATAAAGTACTGGTTTGCAGGGAAAGGCCTGCCATAAGGAATAACCGATTTGTCTTCGTCGGTGACAAAGTGCCAGATACTCCATATCGTGGTTTCGGTAGGACCACCAATTGAGACAAGGCGAATATCTTGCTCCAGCGCTCTAAGTTCATCAATCGTTTTAGGTTTAACGTAATCCCCCCCTTGGCAAACTAAGCGTAGAGATTTGAGTTTTTCACCCTGCATACAAGACAACAACATTTCCATCAATGCCGGAACTGACTGCCAAATAGTAATACGGTGCTTCTCAACCAATTGATTCCAACGAATCGCGTCTTTTTCTTCACCAGCCTCTGGTAATACAATGGTTGCCCCGCAAGTAAACGAAGCATAGATATCAAACACAGAGAGATCATGATGGAACGGCGTTACGCACATCAACACATCTTCAGACTTTATTTGCCAAGCTTTACACGTTTCCCCGATGACATTGGAAGTTGCTCTGCTGTTCACTACAACGCATTTAGGTTTACCTGTTGTTCCCGATGTATACAGATAATAAGCACCATGCTCACTTTGACTAAGCACCTCTAAGTCCGTATTGGAGAGTGATGGATAAGTCTGCTCAACAGGTTGCAATAGTGCTTGATAGAGCACTGAATTTTTACGCTGTGACGTTTGGTTAGTTACCACTAAATTGGCATTGCAATTACTCAGTAGGTAATCCAAACGCTCTTCTGGTGATGAAGCATCGATAGGCACCCATATAATCCCTGATAATGAACAGGCAATCGTCATCACTAAATGCTCAGGGCTCTTTGGCAAACAGATGGCCAACACATCACCTTGCTTCAAGCCAAGGTGAGCAATATGCTGCATCACTTTATGGACGTCCTCCCCAAATGCCTTGTAGCTGATATGCCGTTCACCACAAATGACCGCGATATCATCACTCGCCTTTTCCGCAAGATTACGCGCTATCTTGGATAAGAACTTGGAACATTCAAACTCTTTTACATCACAGTTCAATTTATAGTGTTCAAGGTTGAGTACCTTATGTGAAGGGATGTCAAAATCATGGGTCTCACATACGGTCTCAATGTGACGCTCTATCGATTCAAGAATGGAGACAACCACTCGTTTATCTAGTGCGTCAACCGCATAGTCAAAACTCAATACTAGATTTCGCCTTTCATCAAAATTAAGGCGGATATCTAACGCGACTTGAGGGGTTTGGGTGATACCATCAAAGAAGACGAGTTCATCGTCATCGGATAATGCATCCCAAGTTAGACCATTCGTCACTACAACAGGTAAAGCCAATGAACTGGTTCGCGAAGTCATTAACTGACGATTGATATCAACACCAGAAAAGTCGAGATGATCAAGCGCCTCAAACATATCATTTTGCATACCCTGTGCTCGCTCTAGCAAGCTGCCTTCATTCTTTCGGTACTCCAAAATCACGAACGTCGAACCATTACCAAGAGGTTGATCGCTTTGTGGGATCGCTACCGGAAAACCAACTCTCATCTCTTGTTCTGTCGTCCAATACGACATCCCTTCAAGAACAAGAGCAGAGAGTGCTGAGTTCAAAAACAAGCTGTTGGCTGCACTCGCCATCGTTAACTGAGTTAATGCAGTTTTGTCTATAACAATGCTTTCTCGCTGGTAACGCGAAGCCTTTATATGATCCAATCGCTGTTTCCATGGAAGTGAAGGTGGCGCGCACTCTGGGTCAAGCTTACTTTGCCAGAACGACATATCTGCCTCCCTTTTGGCAATATCATGTTCACTATCAAAGTGATTAATCTCAGTGCTGTTAGCACAGAGCTCATGCAACTGCCCGCTATTCTTTTTCAATAATTCAGAAAGAATCAGGGAGTGTGTTCTACCATCAACAATTAATGCATCAAAACTGGTAAAGACAATGGTCTGATAACCGATATCAGAGTCAGGCAATTGAATAACAGAAACACGCCATGGCGACTTCGACAGGTCGTGCATCGTGTGATTACTCACTTGACGAATTTTACCAACTCTCTCTAGCGCTTGCTCAATCGACAAGTGTTGAAAGTCGTGGGAGTCAAAATTCAAAGTCACCTTAGACGACACCTGCTGAACAAGCTTGTTCTCATCGATGTGCATCCGTAACGCATCGTACTTTTTTACCAATGATTCGAGGCGAGACTCAACTAAGCTCGATTCTATTTTCCCTCGGTATTCCCGGAATTCATGCATCGCAGTGCCACCCATAGGGATATGAGTAGAGCGACCGAGTAGGTAAGATTTTTGTAGCTCTGTTAAAGGCTTTGGAGAAGAGGTAACTAAGGGTAACGAAGGACATGCATAACCTAACTGAGCGAGCGTACTTTCCAAAGAGTTATGTATGCTATTAGGTTCGTCAGCTAAAGATTGAACAATCGCAATAAACTTGTTAAACAAGGTATCGACAAAGCCTTTAGGGAACACGTCCATTCGCACATCCCAATTGACAAAAATACCTTCGTACGCAGGCGCGATTTGTGCATCTAATGTAACCTGAGCACCTTGAGAGATTACCCAGTTCATTTTTCCGAAGACTTTTGTGACTGCCTCAGAGAATAAATCATCACCTTCAACATCCATTCCCGATGTAAATACGATAGGCGATGCTTGCACGGTCCCATAGTAACGCGATAAATCTCGCATCACCGTTACACCAGAATAGCTTTCATGGTTGAGTAATTGGTTCAGTTGATTGGCAGTACGACGACAATGATTAAGCGTTGATTCTTGAGCTTTCAAGCTAGCGCTGTAGATCAGCAAGTTCGAGAAATCACCTATCGTTGTCTCTGCATCGTTCGTATAGAAACCGCGGTGGAAAGTCGGCACATTCAATCGAAAATCAGGGCTGTTACAAGAGCTACCTACGGCTTGAGAGAAAAGCGTTAGAAAAAGTTGGGTTAAGGTTAAGTGGTGTTTCTTGGCTAACTCTTCGATCGAAGACCGTTGCTCTTGAGTCAACTGATGTGTGAACCGCTGACTGTGCCCATGCTGACGATCAATATCCCCATTAACATACGGAAACTCAGGTGCTCCAGCGATGTCTGGTAATCGTTGTTGCCACCATGTCTTATCAGACTGTCGTTTAGCTACGAGGTAATTGTCCGCCGCTTGTTTATCTAAATATTCAAAGAACGAATTCTTCTCTTGTGTCTCGTTGCCTTGATGTTCATCGCTATAGAGCTTAGCCAACTCTTCGACTAAGATTCGGAAGCTCTGTGCATCCACAGCAATCATGTCTACGTCGATATGCAAACGGCACTGCACTTTAGAATGACGTGTGATACCGATCTGCGCGGCCTGCCCATTGTCTAAATCCAGTTTCTGGTCAGTAATAGCAGTGCGCTTCTCTATTAAAAAGTCACGGGTAGCCGATGGTGAAAGGTGTTCAATATCATCAATGATAAGTTGATGAATAGAAGATAAAGGAGCGATGGTTTGTTGACCACCAGAAGTAACTTTCATCCGTAACATAGGATGATTGATGTACAACTTCCTCACCGCACTTGCCAATTTTTCTGAGTCGATATTTTCACCATCAAATTCAGCATAAATATGAGCCGCTACGCCTCCCATCGATTGGCCTGTTTGCCTACCGACATAATAAGCAGCCTGTACAGTCGTCAATTCTCTCATCTTCATTTCCACACTCATTCATCCATTTAATGTGCCACGAGGCTTATTAAACTAATGTAATACACCAGCTTAAGAATAAACTCAAACAAAAATGATAAGCGTTATCATTTTTGTTTAATACTGGCTAATATGAGTTGATGTACTGATTGTATTGGGCATGATCTCACTACATCACCCAACAATAAGCTTGACAACACCTAGCTCCTATTTCAATAATCCTCAAAATTAAATGATAATAATTATCATTTATTGAAATTAAATGTTTTCCAAATCATACCTGGACCGCGCATTTGATGAAGCCATAACATCAAGGAACACTTGTTTTAGGAGGAAGGATGCAAGAGTTAGAGAAGCAACTTAATTCAACCACGATAGAGCCACTGCCGAGTGTGATTGATGTAACGAGTGAAATCACTCTAGACGAAAAAAGTGAACGATTTATCCGTGATAAAAGATTCGAAATCACAGAAATTTTAAATGGGAAAGATAACCGTCTGCTCGTTATCATTGGACCTTGCTCCATCCACGACCCAGAGGCTGCTTTAGAGTATGCTCGTAAGTTGGCCGAACTACAGAACAAATATCGCGACCAGCTCTTGATCGTCATGCGAACCTATTTTGAAAAACCACGAACCCGCGTCGGTTGGAAAGGGCTCATTGTCGATCCCGATTTAGACAATAGCCATAAGATGAGCAAGGGGCTGTTTGTCGCAAGAAAATTCTTAAAAGATGTTGTTGATCTAGAGCTTGCAACGGCAACCGAGTTTTTAGACACTACCGTGTACCCATATGTATCTGATTTAATTTGTTGGGGCGCTATTGGAGCAAGAACCACTGAGTCTCAAACACACAGACAAATGGCTTCAGGCATCCCGTGCCCTATTGGGTTTAAGAATGGAACGGATGGCAATGTAACGATCGCGATTGACGCAATTCACGCCGCGAAATCTCCTCACCTAGTTTATGTCTCTGGTTTTGGTAATACACCCATGTCTGCAATGACACATGGCAACCCTAACGGACATATCATTTTACGTGGTGGAAAACAGCCAAACTATACTAACGTACACGTCTGTGATGTAACAAAACAATTAGAATTAAACGGCCTTAACCCCCGAATCATCATTGATTGTAGTCATGGGAACAGTCTGAAAATTGCCAAAAATCAACTCAATGTAGCCCGAAATATTGCAGAGCAAATCATTTCAGGAGAGCAATACATCGCCGGCGTTATGTCTGAAAGCTTCTTAGTCGGAGGGGCGCAAAATATAGATGCGACGCCACTAACCAGAGGTCAATCCATCACTGATGAATGTCTAAACTGGGAAGATACCGTTGCAATTCTCAATGTCTTTGCAAATGCAATGGTAGAGGCAGCTCATAAGAAATTATCGACAGTCGCTTAACCTAAAATTTTATATGGCGCTTGTGCGCCATATAACTCTATAATGTCTAGTTATCGAGCGTTGCACCACCATCAATTCGCAAGTCATGCATAGTGATATGATTAGCTGCATTAGACATCAGAAACAATATCGATTGAGCAATATCTTTGGGTTCAGCAATCTTGTTGAGCGGAATACCTAGACGAAACTGCGTTGCATCACCGGCAATGACCTGCTCCTCACCATAACTCTCATTCCAAAGTTGCAATTGCATTTCTGTGCGTGTAGACCCTGGGCTCACAATATTGCAACGAATCCCCAAAGGCGCGAGTTCAATACCAATGGATTTTACAAACATGTGTAACGCCGACTTAGATGCAGCATAAGCCCCCATATTTGCTCTAGGAGTATTAGCGGCATTCGAACCGACAACAACCATATTCCCCTTCCCCCGAGCTTTCATACACTTAGATACCGCCTGCATTGTGGCTAGAGCACCAAACGAATTGACCATAAATGTGTTTTCTATCTGCTCGAATGACATATCACACAGCGCACCTAAATGAAGAATACCAGCACAACTCACTAAGTGGTCAAACTCACCATACTCTGCTACCCAATGATAAATACTCTGTTTTACTAACTCAGGTTTTGACAGATCCAACGGTTCAACCCAGAGCTGATCTGGATACTTTCTCGCTAGAGATTCAGATTTAGTCGCGAGGAGTTGGCTATCAATATCCGTAGCAAGCACCTTAGCTCCCGAGTCCAACAAACTCTCTAACGTGCTAAAACCAATACCTTTTGCAGCACCCGTTAATAACACTAATTGTCCTTCAAGAAATCTTTCCATATACCTAAACAACCGAATAATAAACAATCAAAATTGCGACTTTTGTATACATTTACATAAAACAAAAATCGAAGAATGTGAGCAGCCTTCAATAATGACGATTTACATCAAATAGAAATCATTATCATTAGCATTTAAATAAATGTAAATGTAATCTTACTGACCAAAATAAGCAACCCGATGAAGTGCATGACAAATGAGTTCCTTTAAGAACATCAATGTAAGTAATTGCACATCGTCATAACGATCTATACACAAAGAGGGACCTGTTATGAAACGTGAAGTCATTGGCTATTCAAAAATGGAAAGTGATCTGCTAGATAAAGAGCTATTGTCATCTCCATTTTTCTTCGCTTCTCCCAGTAATACGATGATGGGTAAAGGTATTGAAAATGAGTTCCACCAGCCTATTGCATTTTCAGAGCTAGCCGAGAAGGCGAACGAAATGCTCCAGGCGGCTAAAAAATCAGAAGCCGATAATCCAGTGCTATTTGGTGTCGTCCCATTTAACGAAGAAAACCCGACTAAATTTATTATCCCAGAGAAGTTATTCATCTCTAGTAGTACAAGATCCTTACACTCAAATCCGCTTTCTTCTGCCGATGCGCACGTCATTTCTTCCCCAAGCGGTAACCATTATAAGCAAGGGGTATCCGACCTTCTTGATATGTTTGCCAACACAGAGCTTTCAAAAGTGGTTCTTTCTCGGGCTATTGAAGTAGAAACAGACGCTGATATTCAGCAGCAAACTTTGCTTCGTAATCTGTTATCAATCAACTCGAAAGGCTATACGTTCGCAGCGAATATCAATGACAACCAAAAGCTAATGGGGGCGAGTCCAGAACTCCTTGTTGCAAAAAAAGGCAGTTATCTCACCTCTAACCCACTCGCAGGATCGCGCCCGCGTTCTGAACTGGACGAACAGAATCAAAGCTCAACAAATTCATTGCTCAATACCAACAAAGATCTGCACGAACATGGTCTAGTTGTAGAAGAAGTTGAGCGTGTGATGAGCAAGTATTGCCACAATCTGTACACACCTATGATTCCATCAGTCATAGAAACAAAAACCATGCTTCATCTCTCCACGGTACTAGAGGGTCAAGTCAATAACCCTCACACTAATGTGTTGGAAGTCGCTGCTGAATTACACCCTACCCCTGCAGTTTGCGGTTATCCGCGACAGAAAGCGTATGAAGCTATCCGAAAATTGGAGCAATTCGACCGAGGGTATTTTACCGGTATGGTTGGTTGGTGTGATTCAAGAGGTAATGGGGAGTGGGTGGTGACGATCCGTTGTGCTGAGGTCCAAAAACGACAAATGAAAGTTTTTGCTGGAGCAGGTATTGTTGATGAATCACATCCACAAAGCGAACTGGATGAAACTGGTGCCAAAATGAACACCATCTTAACGGCAGCAGGTATCCAACTTAAAGATATGTTGACGGCATAGGTAGACTCATAATGTCGAATGAACATATGGATTATACAGATTGGCCAACACCCCAAGCTTCTTTGTATAGAGAGCTAGGTTATTGGCAAGACAGAACTCTTTTCGATCATTTTCAGCACTCAGTTGAGCGGTGTGGTAACAACATGGCTCTTATCTGTGGTGAGCGTCAATTTAGCTATTTACAAGCCGCAGAGAGAGTGTCTCAAATGGCTTCAGGTTTTCAGTCTTTAGGGTTAATGAAGGGCGACAATGTCGTATTACAAATGACAAACGTAGCCGAATTCTATTTCTGCTATTTTGCCTTGTTACAGAAAGGTATTCGACCCGTTTTAGCTCTTCCCGCTCATCGCTTCTCGGAAGTATCTTATTTTTGCCAACACGCCAAAGCCAAAGCTTACATTGTAGATGGGAAACATACTGGCTTTAATTACCAAGCCTTAGCTAAGCAAGTGTTAGATGAAAGTAATGAATTAGAACATATCATCGTTCGCTGTGATGCTACGGACTTGGCAGATCCAAGGTTCACATCGCTTGATGATTTCACGGGGCAACCCGACGATAAACAAGAAGCAGAAGCATCTGAACTGGCATTTTTCCAATTGTCAGGTGGAACAACCGGTAC